>NZ_BBOL01000009.1:45522-466743 GCF_020884815.1 Micromonospora sp. NBRC 110038
CCCGGTGATCAAGAGAAAAGTGTCAGAGTCGATCTCGGCGATGACGCAAACCTCTTGATCACCGGGCTGGGGGGTGGGGATGGGGGCGGGGTGGGGGCCAGGGGTGAAGGGACTGCAGGGCGGCGGCCGTGTGGACGAGCAGGTGTTCGTGGTGGTGGCGGGCGACGATCTGGAGGCCGACCGGGGTGCCGTCGGGGGCGAACCCGGCCGGGACGCTGGCGGCGGGATGCCCACTGAGGTTGAACGCCCAGGTCAGCGCCACGCTCATCCGTTCGCCCGGCCCGGCGTGGCCGTGCGCCGGGCCGGGCGTGGTCGGGGTGAGCAGCAGGTCGGCAAGGTCGAAGAGTCGGGCCAGCTGCGCGTCGTTGCCGGCCCGCAAGCGCGCGGCGGCGGCCCGGTCGCCGGGCGCTCGCAGGGCCCGCCAGGCGGGCGCGGGATCGGCGAGCGTCAGGTCGTGCGCGACCCACCGGAGGAGGCCCGCGTCGGCGAGCCGGTCGGCGGCGGCGCGGGCGGGCCCCGCGACGTCGGGGTCGACCTCGGCGTGGCCGAGCGTGGCCGACCAGACCGCCCTTAGCGGCCCGCCACCCGCCGGGCCGAGATGCCCGGCGAGCCGGGTGCCGAGCAGAGCGTCGAGATACGCGGCGGCGTCGGCGACCGTACGGGCGAGCGGTCCCGGCGCGTTGAGCCCGGCGGCGTCGATGGCGGGCAGCCGCCCGTTGGTGAGCTTGATCCCGATGACCCCGCACCAGGCAGCGGGGATACGCACCGAACCGGCCCCGTCGTTGCCGGTGGCCAGGGGCACGAGCCCGGCGGCGACGGCGGCTGCCGACCCGGCCGACGACCCGCCGGGCGTACGGTCGGCGCGCCAGGGGTTGGCGGTGGGGCCCCGGTCGGTGTGGCCCCACGTCTGCCAGGGCGTGCCCCGGGGGACGGCGGTGGCCCCGACCGGGATGCAGCCGGCGGCGACGAGCCGGCGGGTCTGGAGCGAGTCGACGCCCTCGGCGGCCTTGACGCCCAGCGGCACGCCGGCCAGCGGCAGCGGTCCGGCGGCGAGGGTGCGTTCCAGTTCGCGGGCGGCGTGCCGGGCCTGCTCCGGCCAGGTTTCGCGGAAGGCCCGTAGCGTGGCGTCGGCGGTGCCGATGCGGGCCAGGGTCGCCTCGACGACATCGACGGGGCGGAGTCGGCCGGCGTTGACCAGCTCGGCGATCTCGACGGCGCTCCGGGGCGCGGCCGGATCGTCGGAGGCGGCCGGGTCGGCGGGTGCGGCGGGAACGTCGGAGGCGACGGGTGCGGTGGGGTCGTTGGAGGCGACGGGTGCGGCGGGATCGCCGGAGGCGACCGGGTCGCCTTGTGCGGCGGGGTCGTCGGGAGTCGTGTCCATCGTGGGCCTCGCTCGGCACCGTGTCGGCGGTCGCGCCCTGCGCCGCCGCCGAGCGTAGCGGCGGGGTCGATGGCAGGCGCGGGTGGCGGGCGGGATCATGGGGGCATGAGCGAGGCACCGCCCGAGCGGCAGCGGGTGACGATCAGCGATCCGCAGGTGATGCGGGCCCTGGCCCACCCGGCACGGCTCGCGATCATGGAACATCTCGCCTCGATCGAGTCCGGGGCCACCGCCACCGAGTGCGCGGAGATCGCCGGCCTGTCGCCGAGCGCGACCAGCTACCACCTGCGGGCGCTGGCGAAGTTCGGGCTGGTCGAGCAGGCCCCGAGCCGGGGGGACGCCCGGGAGCGGGTGTGGCGGGCGTTCAGCCCGTCGTACCAGGTGGAGGCGGGGCAGGCGGCCGGTTCCGAGGCGCGGGCGGCCGAGCTGGCTCTCGTGGAGGCGCACCTCGCCCGGGACGCGCAGCGCACCCGGGACTGGTTCCGCCGGGGGCCCGAGGAACCGCCGGAGTGGTACCGCGCCGGGTGGTTCAGCGACAGCGTGCTGCTGCTCACCGCCGAGGAGCTGCTGGCGCTCAACGAGGCGATCCAGGACCTGATGGCGCCCTACCGGCGTCGGGTGCGGACCGCTCCGCCGGACGGGGCGCGCCCCGTGGCCATCCAGTACCGGTCGGTGCCCGTGGACTGAACGGGCGGCGACGGGGATTGCCCGGCCGAGGTGTGAAGGATTATTTTCGAAGTATGTCCTTCACACCTGGTCGGTCGCGCTGGCCCGACGTCTGGCTCGCCACCGCCGCCCGGGGCATCTCCAGCTGCGGTGACTTCCTGGCCGCGAGCACCCTCACCCTCGCCCTCCAGTCCGCCGGGGCCGGCGGCCCGGCCGTGGCGGGGCTGCTGATCGCCGCCAGCCTGCCGCTCGTCGCGCTCGCCCCGCTGACCGGCCGGCTCGCCGACCGGGTGGACTCCCGCACCCTGCTCGTCGCGGCCGGCGTCGCGCAGGCGGTGATCTGCCTCGCCCTCGCGTACGCCGGACACCCGGCCCTGGCGATCGGCCTGGTGGCGCTGCTGGCCGCCGGGCTCGCGGTCACCCAGCCGGTGCTCGCCGCCCTCGTCCCGGCGATGGTCACACCCGGGGACCTGCCCCGGGCCAGCGCGCTCAACCAGACGGCCGGCACCCTCGGCGCGCTGGCCGGGCCGGCGCTGGCCGGGCTGCTGGTGGGGCAGTTCGGCACCCGCGTGCCGCTGCTGCTGGACGCCGCCAGCTACCTCGCCCTGGTGGCCGCCGGCCTGCTGATCCGCACCCGCCGGGGCGGCCCTCACCCGACCGCCAGACCCCGCCCGGCCGCCGACGCCCACCCGACGCCGACTCCCGACGGGCCGGCCCGGGGTTGGCGGCTGCGCCCGGACCGGCTGCTGTTCGCGATGGTGGCCTCGCTCGCCGGGGTGGTCGGTGCGGTCGGGGCGATCAACGTGATCGAGGTGTTCTTCATCCGCGAGACGCTGGGCAGCTCCACCACCGTCTACGGGCTGGTCACCGGGGCCTGGCCGCTGGGCATCGTGGCCGGGGCGTGGGCGCTCGCCCCGCTGGCCCGCCGGCTCACCGACGACGGTCGGCTGCTCGGCGTGGGCCTGCTCCTGCTCGGCGGGTGCTGCTTCGCGGTCCTGGTCTCCGCCGCGGTGCCGTCCGCCTGGCTGCTGGTGCCGATCTGGCTGCTCGGCGGGCTGCTCAACGGCGGCAACAACGTCGTCTGCAACGTGCTGCTCGCCCGCCGGGTGCCCGAGGCGGCGCGCGGCCGGGCGTACGCCGTCTTCGGCGCGGCCGTGCAGGGCGCGGGCATGGTCGGTCTCGCGGCCGGCGGCCTGCTGCTCGACCTGGCCGACCCCCGGCCGCTGGTGGCGGCGTGCGGCACGGTGGGGGTGCTCGCGGTGGCCGCGTTCGCCGTCCCGGTCGTCCGGGCGGCCCGCGCCGAACGCTCCGCCACCACACACGCCGTGCACCCGGCCGCCGGGCGTCGGTTGTGCCAGGTGGAGGAGAACGCGTGACGTCGTACGGCGGAGGTCGACCGCGCCGGCCCGGTCCACCAGGTCGGCGGTCGGCACCGGCGGCTGGCGTGCGCTGTCTACCGGGTTCGGCCGCCGGCGTGCGCTGTCTACCGGTTTCGGCCCACGAAACGGGCCACCCGGAGACCCGGATGGCCCGCTCGCCGTGCCGATGTCAGAGGTTCAGGCTCCAACTGTTGAGGTAACCGGTGTCGAGGCTCGCCGCGTCCTGGACCCGCAGCCGCCAGCTCCCGTTCGCCACCTCCGAGGAGAGGTTCACGGAGTACGTCTGGTCGATGTTGTCGGCGCTGCCACCGGAGCGGCTCTGCAGCGTGTACACGCTGCCGTCCGGGGCGATCAGGCTGACCACCAGGTCACCGATGTAGGTGTGCACGATGTGCACCTCGACCTTGCTCGTGGTCGACGGGGTCGCCGCGCAGCCGCTGATCACGATGGTGCTCTCCACCGTCGAGTTGTCGGCGATCGCGACGTCGGTGCCGTTGGTGCCGGAGCAGCCCGGCAGCCCGTTCACCGTCAGGCTCAGCGTGGTCGTCCGGGCGACCGAGGGGGAGGTGCCCACCAGCGTGATCGCCACCGTGCCGCTGCCGGCGGTGGCGGCAGCGCTGACCGTGACCGTGGTCGACCCGCCGGCGGTGACCGATGGCGGCGCGAACGACACGCTCACCCCGGCCGGCAGCGGGCCGGTCGAGAAGGTGACCTCCTCGGCGGTGCCCCGGATGACCGTGGTGCCGACCGTGGCGGTGCCCGAGGTGCCCGGGTCCAGGGTCAGCGCCGCCGGGGTGGCCGAGACGGTGAAGTCGTTGGCCGCGCACGACTCGGTGCCGGTGACGTTCACCGACGTCCAGGCCGCCATCACCGCCTTGTACTCGGTGCTGCACAGGCCGTACAGGTCGGTGGCGGCCGACAGGGTGTGCAGCCGCGCGGTGTTGGTCGGCTGCGCGGTGTTCACGTAGCGGGTGTTCGACACGAAGTACGCGTCCAGCGCCCGGAACCAGATCTTCTCCGCCTTCTCCCGGCCGATCCCGGTCACCGGCGGGGCCGACCCGCACAGCGGCGAGGTGCCGTACGGGGTGACGCCGGAGCCCTCGGCCAGGTTGAAGAAGAAGTGGTTGGCCACGCCCGAGGAGTAGTGCACGTCGAGGCTGTTGGTGCCGGTCGACCAGCAGCCGTGCGACGAGCCGTCCAGCGTCGGGTCGTACATGTAGCGCAGCGGGGTGCCGTTGCCGTTGATGTTGATCTTCTCGCCGACCTGGTAGTCGCCGGGGTCGACCGGGGTGTTCGCGTAGAACTCCACCATGTTGCCGAAGATGTCGCTGGTGGCCTCGTTCAGGCCGCCGGACTCACCGGAGTAGGTCAGGCCACCGGGGACCACGTTCTCGGTGACGCCGTGGGACATCTCGTGGCCGGCGACGTCGAGGGCGACCAGCGGCCGGGCGTTGCCCGCGCCGTCGCCGTAGGTCATCTGCGCGCCGTCCCAGAAGGCGTTGACGTAGGCGTTGCCGTAGTGCACCCGGCTCGGCACGCCGGTGCCGTTGCCGAAGATGCCGTTGCGGCCGTGCACCTCGGTGAAGTAGTCGAAGGTCGTGGCCGCGCCGAAGTGCGCGTCGACGGCGGCGGACTGCCGGTTCGAGGCCGCGCCGGTGCCCCACACGTTGTCGGCGTCGGTGAAGGTCGTGCAGGTCGAGGTGCCGTTGTTCATGTCGCAGGTGCGCCCGTTGCCCCGGGTCGGGTCGATCATGTTGTACGTCGAACCGGACAGGGTGGTGTCGATCGACACCGGGCCGGCGTAGATGCTGTTGCCGGTGCCGACGACGGATTCGACCTCGTCGAAGGAGCCGATCCGGGCGCCGGTGAGCGCGTCACTGATCACGTGCAGCTTGGAGGGGGTCTGGCCGTCCGGGGCCCAGCCGGTCACCACCGTCTCCCAGGCGAGCCGCCCGGTCCCGCTGCTCGCGTCGACGAACAGCTCCGCCGCGCCGGTGCCGGTGACCCGGCCGGAGAACTCGGCGATCGCCGCCTTGCGGGCCTTCGCGGCGCTGACCTTCGGGGTGGTGGCGAGGCTCAGCGGGGCGGCCAGGCCGACCGAACTGCCCGCGTAGTCGCCGTCGGCCTCGGTGCGGATGACGACGTCCCCGCCGTAGACGCGGAGCCCGTCGTACGTGCGGGTGTAGCGGACCGTGCCCCGGCCCTCGGCGTCCCGCTTGCTGCTGTGCACCGCGTAGCGGTCCTTCGCCGAGGACCTGACGGCCCGGGAGTGCTCCTTGAGGGCGGTGTCGGCGGCGGCGACCAGCGCCGGCCCCGGGGTGGATGGCGGGGCGGCGGACGCGCTCGTGGTGGTGACCACGAGACCGCTGCCGACCAGCATGGTGACGCCGGCCAGCGCTAGGGCTGATCTCAACATGACCTCCCCAATACGAGATGCACTCGCATCTATCGATAGCGAGATCATCGTCCGCTGCGGGGATCCTGTGAAGACGAGCATCGATGGATAAACATACCTACTTGTCCATCATGGCGATGCTATTACCGGCGAGATGCGCGAGGATGTTCCGTCCCTGTTACGGAAGGAACCCATTGACAACAATCGCCTCAAAGGATGGCAACCTTCGATGGCTGTCCGACCCCTAGCGTGGTGGGCACGTCGAACCCGACGTACCACGAAGGCCCTCCGCCCCACACATCCCGTTGGCGCGGGAGGCCGCCGGTCGACGCTGTCGACCGGCCCAGGAAGGAGCAGCCCAGTGAGGCTCACCCCGTACGTCACCCGCCGTTGGATCGGCACCCTCGGCACCGCCGCCCTCGCCGGCGCGCTGCTGGCCACCGCCGGGGTCGACCCGGCAGCGGCGACCCCGGCCACCGGCACCGTCCTCGGTGCCGACCGGCCCACCGCCGTCGACGGCAGCTACCTCGTGGTGCTGAAGGAGGGCCAGCGGCCCGACCGGGCCCGCGCCGAGGCCCTCACCTCGCGCTACGGCAACGGCCGGGTCGACCGGGTCTACGGCCGGACCGTCAACGGCTGGTCTGCCCACCTCACCGAGCGGGCGGCCCGCCGGCTGGCCGCCGACCCCGCCGTCGCCTACGTGGAGCAGGACCAGCGGGTGCAGGCCCTCGCCACCCAGACGAACCCGCCCTCGTGGGGGCTCGACCGCATCGACCAGCGCAACCTGCCGCTCAACCGGTCCTTCACCTACGGGCCGAGCAACGGGGTACGCGTCTACGTCGTCGACACCGGCGTCCGGGTGACCCACCAGGACCTCGGCGGCCGGGCGGTGAGCGGGTACGACGCGGTGGACAACGACAACAACGCCGACGACGGCAACGGACACGGCACCTTCGTCGCCTCGGTCGCCGCCGGCACCGCGTACGGCGTGGCCAAGAACGCCACCGTCGTGGGCGTCCGGGTGCTCGACAACAGCGGCTCGGGCACCACGGCCGGCGTCATCGCCGGCATCGACTGGGTCACCGCGAACGCGACCCGTCCCGCCGTGGCCAACCTGAGCCTCGGCGGCGGTGCCAGCACCACTCTCGACGCGGCGGTCCGCCGGTCGATCGCCGCTGGTGTCACCTACAGCATCGCGGCCGGCAACTCCGGCGTACCGGCCACCGGCACCTCGCCGGCCCGGGTCACCGAGGCGCTGACCGTCGGCGCGACCGACCAGACCGACACCCGGGCGAGCTGGTCCAACTACGGCACCGCGCTCGACCTCTTCGCGCCCGGTGTCTCCATCACCGCCGCCTGGCGGACCAGCGACACCGCCACCTACACCGGCAGCGGCACCTCGTTCGCCGCACCGCACGTCGCCGGCGCCGCCGCGATCTACCTGCGGAACAACCCCACGGCCAGCCCCGCCACGGTCAACGCGGCGATCGTCGCCGCCGCCACGCCCAACGTGGTCGTCAACCCCGGTGCCGGCTCCCCGAACCGGCTGCTCTACGTCGGAAGCTGACCCGCCCGCACCACCCGCCAGCACCACCCGTCCGCGCCGGGCCACCCCCGGCGCGGACGGCGGCCGGTGGCCCGCCGCCCCGCACGACTCGCCGGTGCGGTCACCCGGCTCGACCGTCGCCCCACCCGGGCGGCGGTCGAGCGGCCGGTGCGGGATTGGCCACTCCGGGGGCCGCCCGTTGAGCCCGCCCCCCACGGCGGGGATACGGTCGCAGCATGGCTGACCGCATCGCCCGTCCCCGGGTCGGACACATCCAGTTCCTGAACTGCCTGCCGATCTACTGGGGCCTGATGCGTTCCGGCGCGCTGATCGACGTCGACCTGCACAAGGACTCGCCGGACCGGCTGAGCGCCGCGCTGGTCGCCGGTGACCTGGACATCGGGCCGATCTCGCACGTCGAATACCTGCGTCACGCCGACGAGCTGCTGCTCCTGCCCGACCTGGCGGTCGGCAGCGACGGCCCGGTGCTCTCGGTCAACATGGTGTCCACGAAGCCCCTCGCCGAGCTGGGCGGCGGCCGGGTGGCCCTCGGCTCGACGTCGCGCACCGGCGTGCTGCTCGCCCGGCTGCTGCTCGGCGAGCGGTACGGCGTCCACCCCGACTACTTCCGCTGCCCGCCCGACCTGACGCAGATGCTCCTGGAGGCGGACGCCGGGGTGCTGATCGGCGACGTGGCGCTGCGGGCGCTGTACGAGGCCCCGCAGCGGGGGCTGGAGGTCACCGACCTCGGGCAGGCCTGGCGCGACTGGACCGGGCTGCCGATGGTCTTCGCCGTCTGGGCGGTGCGCCGGGACTTCGCCGCCGCCCACCCCGGCCTGGTCAAGGAGGTGCACGAGGCGTTCCTGCGCTCCCGCGACCTGTGCCTGGCCGAGCTGGACCAGGTCGCCGAGGCCGCCGCCCGGTGGGAGTCGTTCGACGCCGCGACCCTGGCCACGTACTTCCGGGCGCTGGACTTCTCGCTCGGCGAGCGGCAGGTGGCCGGGCTGCGCGAGTTCGCCCGCCGGGCCGCCGAGATCGGCGAGGCCCCGCCGCTGCCGGCGGACGGCCCCCGGTTCTTCGCCGGCTGAGTCGGCCGACCACCAGACGTACGCCGTGACCGCCGCCGCCCGACGGCGGTCACGGGGCGCCCGTCAGGTGCCGGAGCGCAGCACCGCCTCGGTGATCTTCTGGCAGTTCTTCATGCCGTACTCGTAGCCCATGTTGATCGGGTAGCGGACCATCACGCCCATCGTCCAGTTGTCGCCGATGGCGAGGCAGTTGATGTGCATCTCCTGCTCGCGGGTCCGGTCGATCCAACCGTTCTTGATGGCGATCTTCTTCTGCTCGGCCGCCGGGAACGCCTTGCGGATGCCGAAGTCACCGGAGCCGCGGACGAGGCGCATCTCGTTGATCAGCCACTTGGTCCACTCCGGCCCGGCCGCCCGGCCGTCCTTGATACACGCGCCCAGGCGCGCGGTGTCCCGGGGGGAGAGGTTGGTCCGGCTCCAGCCGCCGTCGGCGGCGGGGCTGCTGTCGGTGGTCTTGCAGATGGAGATCATCCGCTTGATCGACGCGGACCGTCCCACGGTGTTGTAGAACTGCTCGGCGCGGGTGTTGTCGCTGTCGCGGATGATCCGGGTGGCGTCGGCGAGCTTGGCGTCGCTGGGCTTCTGCCCCTGCTCGTCGGTGCGCCGCAGGTAGTCGGCGACGATCCAGGACTTGATCAGCGACGCGGTGGTGCTGGTCTCGTCCATGTTCTTCGAGCCGATGATCTTGCCGGTGCGGGTGTCCAGGACGCTCCAGGCGTACCAGCCCTCGATGTCGAGGTCGATCTGCTTGTCCGCGAACGGCAGCGGCTCCAGCGTCGGGGAGGGGCTGGGCGAGGCGGTGGGACGCGACTTGCGGTCCGAGGCCGTTCCGGCGGCGCGGTCGACGGGCGCGGACGCGTCGCCCCACTGGGCGGCGGCGGTCGACGCCATCGGCGAGCCGGGCAGCAGCCGCAGCGACACCAGCACCAGCCCGATCAGGACGGCCGCGATCGCGATCAGCCGCAGCGGCGACGCCTCGCCCCGCCCGGCACCTCCACCGCCGGCCCGGCGGCGGCTGCCCGCCATCAGAGCTTGCCGATCGGCTGCTGCGGCACCTTCAGGGCGGCGCCGGGCTGCGGGGTGACCAGCTGGGTGGCGACGCTGGCGCAGACCTTCGCGCCGTACGACAGCCCCTTCTTCTGCGGGTAGCGCAACATGACGGCGAGGCTCCACTTCTCGGTGACCGCAAGACAGTTCACGTGCCAGTTGCCGTCGTAGTTCAACGGCGTCCAGCCGTTCTTGATGCTGACCGGCCCCTGGGCCTTGATCTCGGCGGGCAGGCCGTCGACGATCCCCCACTTGCCGCCGCCGGAGCGCTGCCGCTGGTCCTTGACGCTGCCGCGGACCTTGCTCATCTCGTCCAGCAGGTACGGCGTCCACTTCGCGCCGGCGGCCTTGCCGTCGCCGATGCAGTCGCCGAGCCGGACGGCGTCGCGGGGGGACATCTGGGTGAAGGCCCACCACCCGATGTACCCGGGCACGGTCCCGGGCTTGGTGTCGGTCAGCCCGCAGGTGCTGATCATCCGCTTGATCGAGTCGCCCCTGCCGTTGGCCACGTACAGCGAGTTGGCGGAATCGTCGTTGCTGTCCCGGATGGCGGTGCTGATCAGCCTCTTCTGCACGCCGGTGGGCTCCTTGTCGCCGAGCCGCCGGAGGAAGTCGGCCGCGAACCAGGACTTGATCATCGACTCGGTGGAGCTGGTCTTGGTCAGGTTCTTCGAGCCGGAGATGCTGCCGCTCTCGCGGTCCATCAGGGCCCAGGAGAAGAACTCGCCGGAGAAGGTCACCGAGACGGGGCCGGCGGCGAGGGTCGGCGGCGGCGGGGCGGTGGGCTCGGGGGCCGCCACGATCTGCATGCCGCTTCCGTCGGATTCGCCGCCGTCGTCGCCGGAGAGCTTGGCGTACGCGGCGGGCACCAACATGGCGCTGCCGAGGAGGATCGCCACGACGGCGAGCACCATGGCCACGCGAGGTCGCATGAGTGGGTGAGCTCCAGATGTCAGGGGCCGGGGGACCGACTGCTTTCCGAACTGGTTCGTCCTGATCGCTGGGGGCCGGGGGAAGTGGCCCGCGTCATACGCCCGGCGGTCGTCCGCAGCCGGTCGGTGTGACCGGGAAAGTCTACGTCCGGATGGCCGACACGCCAGGAACCGGCGCCTGTCAAGTCGCTATGAAGGCGGGATTGTGGCCTGTTATGCCAGCCTTGGGGGGATTCATCTCTGCTTAGTGAGCCATGTCATACCTGCGCCCTGACCTGGGGCAATACGAAAAGGGGTCGACTCGTGACGGAAGGTGCTTTCGGAAACCTGTGACACCCTCTGGTGTGGGCTGGCGCGAGCTGTAACACTTGTCGGCATGTATGGCAACGACTTCTCCGCCCCGGAGGACGCGCCCGGCGGTGGCCTGCTCGGCGAGGTGGCGGCGGCGGAGGCGGCGCTGCGCGAGGCGGCGACCCGGCAGCGGGGCGGCGGCCCCGGCCCGGACGCCGACCTGGAGGCCTACTTCGCCGACGTCATCGACGCCGACCAGAAGATCGAGCCCCGCGACTGGATGCCCGAGGCGTACCGCAGGACGCTGATCCGGCAGATCGCCCAGCACGCGCACTCCGAGATCATCGGGATGCAGCCGGAGGGCAACTGGATCAGCCGCGCCCCCTCGCTCAAGCGCAAGGCCATCCTGCTGGCCAAGGTCCAGGACGAGGCCGGGCACGGCCTCTACCTGTACGCCGCCGCCGAGACCCTCGGCGTGAGCCGGGACGAGCTGGTGCAGCTCCTGCTCGACGGGCGGCAGAAATACAGTTCGATCTTCAACTACCCGACCCTGAGCTGGGCCGACGTGGGAGTGATCGGCTGGCTGGTCGACGGCGCGGCGATCGTCAACCAGGTGCCGCTGTGCCGCTGCTCCTACGGCCCGTACGCGCGGGCCATGATCCGGGTCTGCAAGGAGGAGTCGTTCCACCAGCGCCAGGGCTACGAGATCCTGCACACCCTGGCCCACGGCACCCCGGAGCAGAAGGCCATGGCCCAGGACGCGGTGGACCGCTGGTGGTACCCGTCGCTGGCCATGTTCGGCCCGCCCGACGGCGACTCCACCCACTCCGCCCGCTCGATGGCCTGGAAGATCAAGCGGTTCTCCAACGACGAGCTGCGCCAGCGCTTCGTCGACATGTGCGTGCAGCAGGCGGAGATCCTCGGCCTCACCCTGCCCGACCCCGACCTGCGCTGGAACGAGCAGCGCCAGGCGTACGACTTCACCGAGCCGGACTACGCCGAGCTGATGCGGGTGATCTCCGGCGAGGGCCCGTGCAACCGGCAGCGGATGGAGCACCGCCGCCGCGCCCACGCCGAGGGCGCGTGGGTCCGCGAGGCCGCCGCCGCGTACGCCGCGAAACGGTCGACTGCGAGAGAGGCGGTTGCGGCATGAGCGGGACCGACAGCCCGAGCCCCCTGTGGGAGGTCTTCGTGCGGGCCCGGCGCGGGCTGGCGCACACCCACGTCGGCAGCCTGCACGCCCCCGACGCCGAGCTGGCCCTGCGCAATGCCCGGGACCTCTACACCCGCCGCCAGGAAGGGGTGTCGATCTGGGTGGTGCCGGCCGCCGCGATCACCGCGTCCAGCCCCGACGAGAAGGACGCCTTCTTCGACCCGGCGGCCGACAAGGTCTACCGCCACCCCACCTTCTACGAGGTGCCGGACGGGGTGGCCCACCTGTGAGGAACCCCTTCGACTTCGCCCTCGCCCTCGGCGACGACGCGCTGGTCGCCGCGCAGCGCCTCGGCGAGTGGACCAGCCGCGCCCCGGAGATGGAGGAGGACGTCGCGCTGGCCAACATCGCCCTCGACCAGCTCGGCGCGGCCCGGCTCCTGCTCACCTACGCGGGCGAGCTGGAGGGCGCCGGCCGCGACGAGGACGCGCTGGCGTACCTGCGCGACGACCGGGAGTTCCGCAACTGCCTGCTGGTCGAGCTGCCCAACGGCGACTTCGCGGTGACCATGGCGAAGCTGCTGTTCCTGTCGGCCTACCAGCTCCCGCTCTACTCCGCGCTGGCCGGGTGCGCCGACGAGCGGCTCGCCGCGATCGGGGCGAAGGCGCGCAAGGAGTCCGCGTACCACCGGGACCACGCCGCGCTGTGGGTGCGCCGGCTCGGCGACGGCACCGCCGAGTCGCACCGCCGCATGCAGGCCGCCGTCGACCAGGTCTGGCCGTACGCGCACGAGCTGTTCGCGCCGTGGCCGGGCGCGCCGGTCGACCCGGCCGGCCTGCGCGGCGACTTCGACACGTACGTCGGGCCGGTGCTGGCCGAGGCGACCCTGACCCGGCCGGCGGACGGCTGGGCCCCGGCCGGCGGGCGGGACGGCGTGCACACCGAGCACCTGTCCTACCTGCTGGCGGAGATGCAGGTGCTGCACCGCGCCCACCCGGGGGCGACGTGGTAGACCCGAGGGACGCCGTGGCGGCGGTGGTGGACCCGGAGATCCGGGTGATCACCATCGACGAGCTGGGCATCCTGCGGGCGGTCGACCGGGACCCGGCCACCGGCCGGGTCACCGTGACCATCACCCCCACCTACACGGGCTGCCCGGCGATGGACGTGATCCGGGCCGACATCCGGCGGGCGCTGGCCGCCGCCGGACACCCCGACGCCGACGTCCGCACGGTCTACAGCCCGGCGTGGAGCACCGACTGGATCTCCGCCGCCGGCCGGGCCAAGCTGGCCGCCGCCGGCATCGCCCCGCCGCCGGCCACCCGGGACGCCGGCACCGCCCCGGCGACCCGGGCCGGCACGGTCGTGCCGCTGACCCTCGCCGTCCGCTGCCCGCTCTGCGGGTCGGCGGAGACCGAGCAGGTCAGCCGGTTCGGCTCCACCGCGTGCAAGGCCCTGTGGCGCTGCCGCGCCTGCCGTGAACCCTTCGACCACCTGAAGGCGCTGTGACTGTCACGATCACCCGCCCGGTCCGCCGCCGGCCGGCCTTCCACCCGCTGCCCGTCGCCGCCGTCGACCGGCTCACCGCCGACGCCGTGGCGATCACCTTCGCCGTGCCGGAGGAGCTGCGGGCGCTCTTCGCGTTCTCCGCCGGCCAGCACCTCACCGTGCGCCTGCCCGCCAACTCCGACCATGCGGATGGGGCGGACGTGCGGCGGTCGTACTCGATTTGCTCGACGCCCGACGACCTGGCCCGGTACGGCCGGCTGCGGATCGGGGTGCGGGAGGTCCCCGGCGGCGCGTTCTCCGCCTACGCCTGCTCGGTGCTGCGGCACGGCGACACCGTCGAGGTGCTGCCCCCGCTCGGGCACTTCACCACGGCGTTCGACCCGGGCCGGGCCCGCCGCTACGGCGCGGTCGCCGCCGGCTCCGGCATCACCCCGGTGCTCGCGCTGGTCGCCACCGCGCTGGCCGTCGAGCCGGCCAGCACCTTCACCCTGGTGTACGGCAACCGCACGGCGAACTCGGTGATGTTCGCCGAGGAGCTGGCCGACCTGAAGGACCGCTACCCGACGCGGCTGCACCTGGTGCACGTGCTGTCCCGGGAGCCCGGCGAGTCGCCGCTGCTGTCGGGGCGGATCGACGCCGACCGGCTGGGCCGCCTGCTGGGCACGATCGTGCCGGGCGACGCGATCGAGGAGTGGTTCCTCTGCGGCCCGTACGGGATGGTGGTCGACGCGAAGGCGGTGCTCGCCGCGCGGGGTTTGCCGGAGTCGGCGGTGCACGCGGAGCTGTTCCACGTCGACGACACGCCCGCCCCGGCGCAGCGCCGCCCCGCCGGGTCGACCGGGGACGCCGAGGTGACGATCGTGCTGGACGGCCGGGCGTCGACGTTCCCCATGGGCCGCGAGGAGCGGGTCCTCGACGCGGCGCTGCGGGTGCGCGGCGAGCTGCCGTACGCGTGCAAGGGCGGGGTCTGCTCGACCTGCCGGGCGAAGGTGGTCTCCGGCGCGGTGACGATGGCCCGCAACTACGCCCTGGAGCCGGACGAGGTCGCCGCCGGGTACGTGCTGACCTGTCAGTCCACCCCCACGACCGACACCCTCACGGTCGACTACGACGCGTAGCCGGCGCGGCGGGGCCGCTGGCCGCTTCGTGGACTGACCGCCGTGCTGGTATGACATGCGCTGTGGACAAGCAGCGGGCCATCGTGGTCGGTAACAGTGACGGCATCGGGTTGGCGGTCACCCGCCGGCTGTTGGACGACGGCTGGACGGTGGCGGGCCTGTCGCGTAGCAGCAGCCCGTTGACGTCCAGCGGCTACGAGCACCACCGCGCCGACGTCACCGACGTCGGCTACCGCGAGGTGCTCGCCGGGGCGCTGGACACCCTCGGCGGCGTCGAGGCATGCATCTACGCCGCCGGGATCGGGGACTTCTTCGACGTGGACGACCTGGCCGCGCAGACCAGGGCGTTGGAGGTCAACCTCGTCGGCGCCGCGCGCACCATGGAGGTGGTGGTGCCGTCCATGGCGCGCGCCGGGGCGGGGCACGTGGTCGGCCTGTCGAGCCTCGCCGACGTGGCCCCCTCGGCCGAGGCGCCCGGCTACGCCGCCGGCAAGGCCGGGCTGTCGTCGTACCTGCTGGGGCTGGGCGGGGCCCTGCGGCCACACGGGGTGCGGGTCAGCGTCGTCCGGTTCGGCTTCGTGGACACCAAGATGGCCAAGGCGCGGGTCAAGCCGATGATGCTCTCGGTGGACCAGGCTGCCGACGTGGTGCTGGACTGCCTGCGTACCCGCGCGGCGGTCGTCTCCCGGCCTCGACGGATGGCGGCGCTGGCGCGTACCGCCGGGGTGGTGCTGAACATGCGGGCGCGCCGGTGAGGTCGGCCGCGCCGGCGGCTGGCCTGGTTTTGTTACGGTCGCGCCAGCAGCGCCGGTCGGAGTGGGAGCGATGATGGAGAAGAGGCACGTCGGCACGTTGGTCGTCGTACTGGCCGTCGTGGCGGTCGTCGGCACCTACCTGGCCACCCGGGGCGACGGTGCGACGGCGGAGCGCACCGTGGACGCCGGCAGCACCGTCGATGCGGGCCGGCAGACGGGCGGCCCCGAGGCTGGCGGGGGAGCCGCCCCGGTCGAGCAGTCGACGCGGCCGTCGTCCGGCGCTCCCACGGGTTCGTCGGCTTCCTCAGGCTCCTCGGGCTCCTCGGATGGGGGGTCGCGGACGTACCGGCTCGACCGGACCTTCTACGACCAGGCGTCGATGACGGTCACCCTGGTCAGCGCCGAGGTCACCGGGAGCAAGCTGCGGCTGAACCTCCGGTACCGCAACGGCTCGGTGGTCCCCTGGGGGCTGGAATGCTCGACCGTCGCCGAGGACCGCGAGCTGGTGCTGCTCACCCTGGCCGACGGCAGGACCGTGCGCCCGGAGAGCACCTACTGCTCCACCCGGCCCGGCGAGTCGTTCGACCTCGCGCCCGGCCGCGAGCTGGCGAGCTGGGCCGTGTTCCCGGTGGCGCCGCAGGCCGGCTCGTCGCTCGAACTGTCCTGGTACGACTTCCCCGCCACCGACCTCACCCTCCGCTGACCCGCCCTCCAGGCGCGGCCCTCCGGACCGGCGTGAATCTTGGAAGATTCCGGCCCCTGGAGGGGCCTCATTCTTCCAAGATCTCCTCTTTGTGAGGGTGCGACGCGGGCTTCAGCCCTTGCGTACGTGGGCGGTCCAGTAGGTGAGGTCGGAGTGGTGCTCCGTGAGGACGACCGGCTCGCCGCAGGCATCCCCGATCGCAACTCCTCAACTCGTGGCGACGATGCTCAGCAACGTTGCTTGTCATGGTTGCTTTCCAGGTGCCTGGAGTCAATACTCAACGCCACGGCGCGTGTCGTCAGAGTGACGGCCGGCGGTGTGGTGGAGGGGATGGCATGGCCAAGGCGAATCTGCCGACCGTCGTCGGGCGCGGGCTGGGCGGTGAGCTGCGCGAGCTGCGGAGGAAGCGCGGGTTGCCGCTGCGGCAGGTGGCGATCCGGCTGGACTGGCAGCCGTCCAAGCTGTCCCGGATGGAAACCGGCATCCAGGGCATCCAGGCCGCCGACGTCGCCTCGCTGCTGGTGATCTACGGCATCACCGGGGACGAGCGCAAGCGGCTGCTCGCGATGGCCGAGCGGTCGGCCGAGACCGGCTGGTGGGAGTCGATCGGCGGGCTGTCCGACGAGTCGCGCACGCTGATCCGGCTGGAGGCCGAGGCGGCCGGCATCGTGAACTGGCAGCCGCTGCTGGTGCCGGGGCTCTTGCAGACCCCGGACTACGCCCACGCGGTGATGGTCGGCTGCGGGGTGCCACCCGAGGATGCGCAGGGGCGGGTGGCGGCCCGGCTGGGCCGGCAGGCGATCCTGAGCCGCCCCACCCCGCCTGCTCTCCACGCTCTGCTCGACGAGGCGGTGTTGCGCCGGGCGCTCGGCGGCCCCCGGGTGATGGCCCGGCAGCTCCGGCACCTGGTCGAGGCGGCCGAGCGGCCGACGGTGACGCTGCGGGTGGTGCCGCTGGCGGTCGGCGCGCACACCGGCCTGGACGGCTCGTTCGCGCTCTTCGACTTCCCGCGCAACCGGTCGGTGGTCTATCTCGACCACAAGCTGACCGGGTTGTTCCTGGAGGAGGCCGCGCAGGTGGCGCACTTCCGGCGGGAGGCGGATAGGCTGACCGGGGCGGCGTTGAGCCCCGTCGATTCGGTGGCGCTCGTCGCGCGTTACGCGGCGGAGCACGAGCGAGAGTGAGCCGAGGATGACCACCCCTGAGCTGTCCGGCGCGACCTGGCGCAAGTCGACCCGCAGCGGCTCCAACGCCGACTGCGTGGAGGTGGCGACGGGCGCGCGGGCGGTGGGCGTACGCGACTCGAAGGACCCGGCCGGGCCGGTGCTGGCCTTCGACCGGCGGGCCTGGACCGCCTTCGTCGCCGGCCTGCCAGGCCGGGCCTGAGAGGGTCCCGCTGGCGGAACCCCTGGACCTTGGACAGTTCCCGTCCGGAGCTGACGGGAACTGTCCAAGATTGGCGTGGGTCTCCGGCAGTGTCCGGGTGCGGGACGCGTCACGACGCCGCGCACCCCTGCGGGCCTGGACGGCCGCCCGGCGTACCCTCGGAGGCGTGACGGTGAGCCGGGAGATCGACGACATCCTGCAACGCGGCGCGGACGGCGGGCGGATCACGCCCGAGGAGGCCCTGCTGCTCTACACCGAGGCGCCCTTCCACGCCCTCGGCGAGGCGGCCGACGCGGTGCGCCGGCGGCGCTACCCCGACAACATCGTCACCTACCTGATCGACCGCAACATCAACTACACGAACGTCTGCGTGACGGCGTGCAAGTTCTGCGCCTTCTACCGTGCGCCCAAGCACAAGGAGGGGTGGACCCACCCGACCGAGGAGATCCTGCGCCGCTGCGGCGAGGCGGTCGAGCTGGGCGCGACCCAGGTCATGCTCCAGGGCGGCCACCACCCCGACTACGGCGTGGAGTACTACGAGGAGCTGTTCTCCTCGGTCAAGCAGGCGTACCCGCAGCTCGCCATCCACTCCATCGGGCCGAGCGAGATCCTGCACATGGCCAAGGTGTCCGGCGTGAGCCTCGACGAGGCGATCGCGCGGATCAAGGCGGCCGGGCTCGACTCGATCGCCGGGGCCGGCGCGGAGATGCTGCCGGACCGACCGCGCAAGGCGATCGCCCCGCTCAAGGAGTCCGGGGCGCGCTGGCTGGAGGTCATGGAGCTGGCCCACCGGCAGGGCCTGGAGTCGACCGCCACGATGATGATGGGCACCGGCGAGACGGCCGCCGAGCGGATCGAGCACCTGCGGATGATCCGCGACGTGCAGGACCGCACGAAGGGCTTCCGGGCGTTCATCCCGTGGACGTACCAGCCGGAGAACAACCACCTCAAGGGCCGCACCCAGGCGACGACGCTGGAATACCTGCGCCTGGTCGCGGTGTCCCGGCTCTTCTTCGAGACCGTGCCGCACCTGCAGGCGTCCTGGCTGACGACCGGCAAGGACGTCGGCCAGCTCGCCCTGCACATGGGCGTGGACGACCTCGGCTCGATCATGCTGGAGGAGAACGTGATCTCCTCGGCGGGCGCGCGGCACCGGTCCAACCTGCACGAGCTGATCGGCATGATCCGCTCGGCGGACCGCATCCCCGCCCAGCGGGACACCCTCTACCGCCGGCTCGCGGTGCACCACACCCCGGCCGACGACCCGACCGACGACCGGGTGGTGTCGCACTTCTCCTCGATCGCGCTGCCGGGAGGCGGGGTCGGGAAGACCCTGCCGCTGGTCGAGGCCCGCTGACCGAACCCCCACCCACCCCGGCACGGGGCGGCGGGACGGAGCGGCGAGCGCTAACGTGCGGTCGCGTACATTCCGCTCTTTCCACGGGGGAAAGTCATGACCTTGCGTTACCGACCGCTGGTGCGGCTCGGGGCCGCCGCCCTGCTCGCCTCCGGCGCGCTCGCCGCCCTCGGCGCCCCGGCCCACGCCGAGGGCGCGGGCACCGACCTCTCGCTCGACGTCGCGGGCACCCGGGTCGCCGCCGGCGTCGAGGGCAAGACCGCCTTCATCAAGATCAGCAATCGGGGTACGAACCCGGTCTCGAAGGCCAGCGTGGAGGTGGACGTCAGCGACCTCGACCCGCTCGACGCCGAGGCGATCCCGCGCGGCGAGGCGTGCGAGGAGATCGGCGAGGACCGCTGGTACTGCGCTCTGCTCGACGACGAGCTGCCGGCCCCCGGCCGGACCGTCGAGGTGCCCCTGCTGGTGTTCAAGAACAACGGCGGCGCCCCCCGCTCGGCCCCGGTGACCTTCACCCTCGCCTCGCCGGACGACACCACCCCGGAGAACAACACCAGGACCGTACGGGTCGAGTTCACCGAGGAGAGCGGCGTCGACCTGGGCGTCCGCGTCCCGGACGTGACCCGGCACATCCGGCCGGACGAGTACGACCCCGACACCGAGGGATTCCCCGCCCTGCAACCGGGCCAGACCACGGTGCTCGTCGGTGAGGTCTTCAACCAGGGCGACCTCGCCGCCGACGGGCTCCGGCTCACCATGTTGCTGCCCGAGGGGGTCACCTTCGCGGCGGAGTTCACCGACTGCACGCACTCCGCCGGCAACCGCAAGGTGACCTGCGAGATCGAGGACCTGCGGCTCGCCGACGGCGGCGACGCCCTGAGTTTCGTGGTGCCGATCACGGTCGATGCCGGTGTGCGGGGGCCGGTCGCCCTCAAGCCCGGCACGGTGACGGCGGAGGCCCTGGGCCAGCTCACGCCGCAGCAGCAGCGGTCGCGGAAGGCGACCGCGCCGGCCCTGCCGTCCGGCCTGACCCTCGTGCCGGCGCACGAGGTCGACGGCAGCGACAACAGCGACGACTTCGCCGTGCTCGTCATTGCCAGGAGCAACGGCGGCGGTGGCGGCGACGGCGGCCTGCCGGTGACCGGCCCGCAGGCCGGCCTGATCGGCGGGGTCGGCGCGGCGGTGCTGGCCGTCGGCGGTGTGCTGCTCGTCCTGGCCCGTCGCCGCCGGGTGGTCCTGGTGGCCCCAACCGACGAGCGGCGCGACGGCTGACCCCAAACCGACGAGCGGCGCGGCGGCTGCGCACGCCCCTGGCCGGCCCTCACGCCGGGTCGCGGCCCCGGATCGCAGCGTGACCGGCCGAAAGTCCCGTGACCGGTCGTCGGGAGGGCATTAGTGGTCGCCGTTCGGGGGACGCACCGGGTTGAGGGCCCGCCCACAAGCGACCAATCCCGACAATCCCCGGAGGTGACCGAACGTACGGTCCGGGCATCGTCGGCGCGGGGGGTGGCGGCGTCGCCCGGGGGCCGATAACGTGCGGCGCGCACCCTCCGACGCAGGTCGGAGCGGGTCGGCCGGGGTGGAACGGCCGGCGGGCCACATCCTCCATCGGCCCATGAGGGCCGTTCATATAACGCACCGCGGTGAGGGCGGGATGGGCGACCATCCCGCCCTCACTGTCGATACGGGTCGTGGTCGAAGCGATGAACATCGCGCGCTGCGGCTGGCGCGAACGATCTACCTCGGATAACGTCCGCTCGATTCCGCAACCTCCCTCTTTCCTGTCTCGGGGGATCAATGACCTCGTTTCACCGCTCGGCGCTGACCCGCGTCGGCGCCGCGGCGCTGCTGGCCGCCGGTGGCCTCGCCGCCGTCGCCGCTCCGGCGCAGGCGGCCGACCAGGCCGACCTGGCGCTCGTCCCGCTCAGCCAGAACCTTGCCCGGGGCGTGCAGGCGGCCAAGGCCAAGCCGTTCAAGTTCACCGTCGACAACACCCGCAGCTCGGCCGTGGCCCGCGACGTCCGGGTCACCGTGGAGACGAAGGGGCTGACCCAGCGGGTCGGCTTCGTCGTCCCGCAGGGCTGCGACGTCGCCGGCACCACGTTCACCTGCCTGCTCGGCGACCTGGCCGGGGGCACCACCGAGGACTTCGGCATCCCGCTGTTCAGCGCGGGCCTCAGGGGCAAGGGCGGCTCGCTGACGGTGACGATCACCTCGGCGACCGCCGACCCGAACGCCGACGACAACTCCGAGACCGTCGACATCACCGTGACCCGCCCCGGTTACGACCTCACCTCGTGGGTGCAGGACGGGTACGCCAACGTCGTGGTCGACGGCGCGCAGAACAGCGAGCCGGACCTCAAGCCGATCCCGCGCGGCGGCACGGCCCCGCTGGACTGGGCGGTCTACAACGACGGCAGCCGCAGGGCGACGGGCATCTTCTACATGCTCACCCTGCCGGCCAAGGTCAGCTTCGCGAAGCTCCCCGACAACTGCGTCGAGCAGGAGATCGGCGGGCTGGCCCAGGCGCTCTGCGAGGACGCGGGCGCGGTGCTGAAGCCGGGCGAGTACTACACCGACGACGTGCAGGTGAAGGTCGCCGACGACGCGGCCGAGCCGGTCCTGCGCCCCGGCGAGCTGTTCGCGTACGGGCTGGACGGGGCGGAGGGCGAGCCCGAGGAGGAGCCGCAGGTCGCCTCCTCGGCGCAGCGTCGTGCCTTCATGGAGACGGACGACGTCGACAACCAGGCCGTGTTCGACGTGTTCGTGGACCTGTCGGCCCAGCCCAGCCCCACCCCCACCCCGAGCGGTGAGCCGAGCGCCACGCCGACCGCCGCGCCCTCCGGGCAGCCGAGCGTCACCCCCTCGCCGAGCAGCAGCGGTGGCGGCGGCGGGCTGCCGGTGACCGGCGTGCAGGCCGGCCTGATCGGTGGCGTCGGCGCGGCCGTGCTGCTGGCCGGCGGCGTGCTGCTGGTGCTGGCCCGCCGTCGCCGGGTGGTGCTGGTCACGCCGGGCGACGAGAAGTCGACCGACTGACCCGGAGCGCGACAGCCGGTCAGCGGCGACACACGACGGTACGGGCGGGGTGGGCGACCACCCCGCCCGTACCGCGTCCGGGCGGCGGCTGGCAGAGTGGAGGGGTGAGCCGTACCCCGCAGGGCCAGCGCGCCAGCCTGGACAAGCAGCCGCACGAGGTCGCCGCGATGTTCGACGGGGTGGCGGCCCGCTACGACCTGACCAACACGGTCCTCTCCTTCGGGCAGGACCGCTCGTGGCGGCGGGCCACCCGGGCGGCCCTGGGGCTCGGCCCCGGCGACCGGGTGCTGGACGTGGGCGCGGGCACCGGCGTCTCCACGGAGGAGCTGTCCCAGTCCGGCGCGTACGCGGTCGGCGCCGACCTCTCCCTCGGCATGCTGCACGCCGGCAAGCGGTCCCGCCCGGCGGTGCCGCTGCTGGCCGGGGACGCGCTGCGGCTGCCCTTCGCCGACGCCAGCTTCGACGCGGTGACCATCTCCTTCGCGCTGCGCAACGTGTCGGACACCGACGCCGCCCTGCGGGAGCTGGCCCGGGTCACCCGGCCCGGCGGCCGGCTGGTGGTCTGCGAGTTCAGCACCCCGGTCAACCCCGCGTTCCGGACGGTCTACCTGTCGTACCTGATGCGGTCGCTGCCGGCGGTGGCCCGCACGGTGTCGAGCAACCCGGAGGCGTACGTCTACCTGGCCGAGTCGATCCGGGCGTGGCCGGACCAGCCGGCCCTGGCCGGGCGGATCGGCGCGACCGGCTGGGAGCGGGTGGCGTGGCGCAACCTCACGGGCGGCGTCGTGGCGCTGCACCGCGCGACCCGCCGCGCCTGACCCGAGTCGCCCACACCTTTCCCAATTGTGGGGAAATAGTCCACTTTGCCGCTTAGGCTCGCGGCATGACCGGAGCAGATCAGGCGGGCGACGCGCCGCCGGACGACGACGCGGCGGAGTTGGTCGCCCAGCTCCGGGACCTGGCCGGTGCCGATCCCGCCGACGTGCGCCGCGTGGTGGCCGAGGTGCTGGCCGCGCTCGACCGGGTGGCCGGCGGCGCGCTGCGCGACCATCTGCCCGAGTCGATCCGGGTCGACGCCGGACTGGACGACGCGGCCGACACCCGGCTGGACGCCCCGGCCCCCGCCCCGCGCTGACGACCGAAGTGGACCCTGCTGACCGGAGAAGTGGACCTTGGTGGCCCTCACCTCGGTAAGTTAGGGCCACCTAACCGGGCGCGCGTGTTACGCCGGTCATAGACTCCACCCGACTGGCTTGTGAAGCATTTCACGAGCATGGGGAGGAGGCGCAGATGACCGCGGTGGAGAACGACGCCGACGTGATCGTCGTGGGCGCCGGTCCCGGTGGCTCGGCGACGGCGTACCACCTGGCGCGGCACGGCGTCCGGGTGCTGCTGCTGGAGAAGACCGAGTTCCCCCGGGAGAAGGTCTGCGGCGACGGGCTGACCCCGCGCGCGGTCCGGCAGCTCATCCGGATGGGCGTGGACACCTCGACCGAGGCGGGCTGGCTGCACAACCGGGGCCTGCGCGTGATCGGCGGCGGCGTCCGACTGGAGCTGGACTGGCCCGACCTGGCCAGCTTCCCCAACTACGGGCTGGTCCGCACCCGGCTCGACTTCGACGACCTGCTCGCCCAGCGCGCCGTCTCGGCCGGGGCGAAGCTGCGCACCAGCGTGAACGTGACCGGCCCGGTGCTCGACGCCGACGACCGGGTGATCGGCGTGGTGGCCGAGGTCGGCCCGGAGAAGGAGCCCGCCACCTTCCGCGCGCCGCTGGTGGTCGCCGCCGACGGCGTCTCCGGCCGCTTCCCGCTCGCCCTCGGGCTGGCCAAGCGCGAGGACCGGCCGATCGGCGTGGCCGTCCGGCGTTACTACCGCTCGCCCGCCAAGCACGACGACGACTACCTGGAGTCGTGGCTGGAGCTGCGGGGCAAGGGCAACGGCGAGCTGCTGCCCGGCTACGGCTGGATCTTCGGCCTCGGCGACGGGCGGGTCAACGCCGGCCTCGGCATCCTCAACTCCTCCACCGCCTTCGGCAAGACCAACTACCGGCGGCTGTTGACCGACTGGCTGGCCAACACCCCCGAGGAGTGGGGGCTGACCGACGAGACGAACGCCGAGGGGCCGATCCTCGGCGCGGCGCTGCCGATGGGCTTCAACCGGGTGCCGCACTACACCCGGGGCGTCCTGCTGGTCGGCGACTCCGGCGGCATGGTCAACCCGTTCAACGGCGAGGGCATCGCGTACGCGATGGAGTCCGGCGAACTGGCCGCCGAGGTCGCGGTGCAGGCCCTCGCCCGGCCGGCCGGCGCCGAGCGGGAGCGGGCGCTCATGGCGTACCCGCAGGAGCTGAAGGCCCGCTTCGGCGGCTACTACCGGCTCGGCGGCATCTTCGTGAAGCTGATCGGCCGCCCGGAGATCATGCGGATCGCCACGAAGCACGGCATGCCGCACCCCGCCCTCATGCGCTTCGTGCTCAAGCTGCTGGCCAACCTGACCGACCCGCGCGGCGGGGACGCGATGGACCGGGTCATCAACGCGATGACGAAGGCGGCACCCGCCGTGTGAGCCGTCGGGCCGAGGTCGACGAGGACACCGGCCAGGCAGAGATCGACCCCCGCCGACAGCCGTCGTGAGGGACGTGAATAGTGTGATTTTGGCCCACCACCGCCGAGGGCAGGGAAGGACGAGCAGGAGACCACGATGACGCTCTCGCCTTACGCACCCATTATCGGGCTGTTCGCCCTCGCCGCGGCGTTCTCGCTGTTCTCCGTGGCCGCCGCCCGCTTCGCCGGCCCGCGCCGGTACAACAAGGCCAAGCTCGAGGCGTACGAGTGCGGCATCGAGCCCAGCCCGCAGCCCGTCGGGGGCGGCCGGTTCCCGATCAAGTTCTACCTGACGGCGATGCTCTTCATCGTCTTCGACATCGAGATCATCTTCCTCTACCCCTGGGCGGTCTCGTTCGACGCCCTGCCGATCTTCGGCTTCGTGGAGATGGTCCTGTTCATCGTCGCGGTCTTCGTCGCGTACGCCTATGTGTGGCGGCGCGGCGGCCTGGACTGGGACTGAGGGAGGTACGTCAGATGGGTATCGAGGAGAAGCTTCCCGCCGGCGTCCTGCTCACCTCCGTGGAGAAGCTGGTCAACTGGTCGCGGAAGTCGTCCGTCTGGGGCGCCACCTTCGGCCTGGCCTGCTGCGCCATCGAGATGATGGCCGCCGGTGGCCCGCACTACGACATGGGCCGCTGGGGCATGGAGGTGTTCCGCGCCTCGCCCCGCCAGGCGGACCTGATGATCGTCGCCGGCCGGGTGAGCCAGAAGATGGCCCCGGTCCTGCGCCAGATCTACGACCAGATGGCCGAGCCCCGCTGGGTGCTCTCGATGGGCGTCTGCGCCAGCAGCGGCGGCATGTTCAACAACTACGCCATCGTGCAGGGCGTCGACCACATCGTCCCGGTCGACATGTACCTCCCGGGCTGCCCGCCCCGGCCGGAGATGCTCATCGACGCGATCCTCAAGCTCCGCGAGAAGATCATGTATGAGCCGCTGGGCCCGAACGGTCGCAAGATGCTCCAGGCCCGCCAGGAGCGCGGCGACGTCCCCGTCGTGCCGTACGGCTCGATGCCCTCGTCGTACCGCAACGACAAGGCCCGCCGCGCCGAGTGGACCCGGGCGGTCCGCGAGGGGCGCGAGGAGCAGTTGCGGATCGAGAACTGGATGAACGCGCAGAACCACCTCCACCCGCACGGGGGCCCCAAGTGACCGCACCGAACGACAGGTACAGCACCGGCGGCGTGCCCGTGCCGGTGACGCCGGCCGGCGCCACCAGCGGCGCACCGGCCGAGCACCCGCCGTCCAGCCCGGCCGGGCGCGGCATGTTCGGCATCCACGGCACCGGCGACGTCTCCGGCTTCGGCGGCCTGGTCCGCCAGCAGCGGCCGATCGAGGACACCCCTCGGCCGTACGGGGGCTACTTCGACGAGGTCCGCGACGCGCTGGAGGAGGCGTACCCGCACTTCGGCGACGCGATCGAGAAGGTCGTGGTCGACCGGGGCGAGCTGACCCTGCACGTACGCCCGGAGCGCATCGCCGAGGTCTGCCAGGTGCTGCGCGACGACCTCGCGCTCCGCTTCGAGCTGTGCTCCTCGGTGTCCGGGGTGGACTACCTGGGCGCGGACGAGCGCCGGCTGCACGTGGTCTACCAGCTCACCTCGATGACCTACCGCCGCCGGCTGCGGCTGGAGGCCGCGGTCTCCGTCGAGGCCCCGCACCTGCCGAGCGTCACCGCCGTCTACCCGACCGCCGACTGGCAGGAGCGGGAGACGTACGACATGTTCGGCATCGTCTTCGACGGCCACCCCAACCTGACCCGGATCCTCATGCCGGACGACTGGGAGGGGCACCCGCAGCGCAAGGACTACCCGCTCGGCGGCGTGCCCGTCGAGTACAAGGGCGCGGAGATCCCGCCGCCGGACCGACGGAGGTCGTACCAGTGACGACGTCGAACTACGCCACCGAGCGCGAGACGACCGAGGGCAAGGTCTTCACCGTCACCGGTGGGGACTGGGACCAGGTGGTCTCCGGCACGGACCCGATCAACGACGAGCGGATCGTCGTCAACATGGGTCCGCAGCACCCGTCGACCCACGGCGTGCTCCGGCTGATCCTGGAGCTGGAGGGCGAGACCGTCCGGGAGGCCCGGTCGGTCGTCGGCTACCTGCACACGGGCATCGAGAAGAACCTCGAATACCGCAACTGGGTGCAGGGTTCGACGTTCGTGACCCGGATGGACTACCTCTCCCCGATCTTCAACGAGACGGCGTACAGCCTCGCGGTGGAGAAGCTGCTCGGCATCACCGACGACATCACCGAGCGGGCCACCACGATCCGGGTCCTGATGATGGAGCTCAACCGGATCTCGTCGCACCTGGTCTGGCTGGCCACCACCGGCATGGAGCTGGGCGCGATCTCGATCATGCTGTACGGCTTCCGCGAGCGGGAGTACATCCTCGACATCTTCGAGACCATCACCGGCCTGCGGATGAACCACGCGTACGTCCGGCCGGGCGGCGTGGCGCAGGACGTCCCGGACGACGCGATCCGCAAGATCCGCGACTTCCTGAAGATGATGCCGAAGAAGCTCAAGGAGTACGAGGACCTCCTCTCCGGCCAGCCGATCTGGACCGAGCGCACCAAGCACGTGGCGGTGCTCGACGTGACCGCCTGCCTGGCGCTGGGCGTCACCGGCCCCGTGCTGCGCTCCGCCGGCCTCGCCTGGGACCTGCGCAAGACGATGCCGTACTGCGGCTACGAGTCCTACGAGTTCGACGTGCCCACCCACCCGGACGGCGACGTCTGGGGCCGCTACCTGGTGCGGCTGGCCGAGATCCGGGAGTCGCTGAAGCTCGTCGAGCAGGCGCTGGACCGGCTCAAGCCGGGCCCGGTGATGGTGGCCGACAAGAAGATCGCCTGGCCGGCGCAGCTCGCCATCGGCGTGGACGGCATGGGCAACTCGCTGGAGCACGTCGCCAAGATCATGGGCCAGTCGATGGAGTCCCTGATCCACCACTTCAAGCTCGTCACCGAGGGCTTCCGGGTCCCGCCGGGCCAGGTGTACGTCGGCATCGAGTCGCCCCGGGGCGAGCTGGGCGTGCACGCGGTCTCCGACGGCGGCACCCGGCCCTACCGGGTGCACTACCGGGAGCCGAGCTTCGTCAACCTCCAGGCCCTCCCGGCGATGGCCGAGGGCGGCCTGATCGCCGACGTGATCGCCGGCGGCGCCTCGCTGGACCCCGTGATGGGTGGTTGTGACCGATGACGACGACTTTCACTGAGCAGACGCGGGAGCGGGCGCGCGAGATCATCGCCCGCTATCCGGCCGACCGGTCCCGGTCGGCGCTGCTGCCGCTGCTGCACCTGGTGCAGTCGGAGGAGGGGTACGTCTCCCCGGCCGGCGTCGAGTTCTGCGCCGAGGTGCTCGGCCTGAACAAGGCCCAGGTCGGCGCGGTCGCCACCTTCTACACGATGTACAAGCGCCGGCCGACCGGTGACTACCTGGTCAGCGTCTGCACCAACACGATGTGCAACGTGCTGGGCGGGCAGGAGGTCTACGACACCCTCGCCGAGCACCTGGGCGTCGGGCACGACGAGACCACCGCCGACGGCAAGGTCACCCTGGAGCACGCCGAGTGCCTCGCGGCCTGCGACTACGGCCCCGTCATGACGGTCAACTACGACTTCTTCGACGGCGTCGACCCGCAGACCGCGGTCGGGGTGGTCGAGGAGCTGCGGGCCGGCGGCCGGCCGATGCCGACCCGGGGCGCGCGGCTCTGCACGCTGAAGGAGATGTCGGTGCAGCTCGCCGGCTTCGCCGACGAGCGCGAGGGCGCGGTCGCCGACGGCGGCCCAGGCGAGCCCACCCTGCGGGGCCTGCGGCTGGCCGAGCAGCACGGCATCTCGGTGCCGGGCTACGACCCGAACACCCCGATCCGGAGCAAGGCCGAGGCCGACCGGGCCGCCGCCGAGGCCAAGGCGAAGGCCGAGGCCGAGAAGGCCGCCGCCGAGGCGAAGGCCCAGGCCGCGAAGCCGGCTCCGGCAGCCGAGCCCGAGCCCGCGCCGGCCGCGCCCGGGGTGGCGGTGCCGGTCGACGGGGCGCCCCCGGTCCCGCGCGACGCCCAGCAGGCCCAGGCCGCGGGCGCCGCCGCGAACCCGCCGGCCGGCGACCGCAAGCCCGCCGGCGACGACGCCGAAGCCCAGGAGCGCTCCCTCAAGGAAGCGGAGGCCCAGCAGTGACGACTCCCCGGCCGGAGACCCTGGCCAAGCTCACCCCCGTGCTCACCAAGCGTTGGCTGTCGCCGGACGCCTGGCGGATCGGCACCTACGAGAAGCTCGACGGCTACGCCGCCCTGCGCAAGGCGCTCAAGGCGCACCCGGACGACCTGATCCAGCTCATCAAGGACTCCGGGCTGCGCGGTCGCGGCGGCGCGGGCTTCCCGACCGGCCTGAAGTGGGGCTTCATCCCGCAGGGCGACGGCAAGCCGCACTACCTGGTGGTCAACGCCGACGAGGGCGAGCCGGGCACCTGCAAGGACCTGCCGCTGATGACCCACGACCCGCACTCGCTGGTCGAGGGCGTGATCATCGGGTCGTACGCGATCCGGGCCAGCCGGGCGTACATCTACATCCGGGGCGAGGCGGTGCACGCCGCGCGCCGGCTGCGCAGCGCCGTCCAGGAGGCGTACGCCAAGGGCTACCTCGGGCGCAACATCCTCGGCTCCGGGTTCGACCTGGACCTGGTGGTGCACTCGGGCGCGGGGGCGTACATCTGCGGTGAGGAGACCGCGCTGCTGGACTCGCTGGAGGGCTTCCGGGGCCAGCCCCGGCTGCGCCCGCCGTTCCCGGCGACCCACGGCCTGTACGCCAGCCCCACCGTGGTCAACAACGTCGGCACCATCGCCAGCGTGCCGTACATCGTGCTCGGCGGGGCCGACTGGTGGAAGACCATGGGCACGGAGAAGTCGTCCGGGCCGATGATCTACTCGCTCTCCGGCCGGGTCGCCAACCCCGGCCAGTACGAGTGCACGATGGGCGTCACGCTGCGCGAGCTGCTGGAGCTGGCCGGCGGGATGCAGCCGGGCCACAACCTGCGGTTCTGGACCCCGGGCGGCTCGTCCACCCCGCTGCTCACCGCCGAGCACCTGGACGTGCCGCTGGACTTCGAGGGGGTGGCGGCGGCCGGCTCGATCCTGGGCACCACGGCCACCCAGATCTTCTCCGACCAGGACTGCCCGGTCTACGCGACCTACCGGTGGCTGGAGTTCTACCACCACGAGTCGTGCGGCAAGTGCACCCCGTGCCGCGAGGGCAACTACTGGATGGTCCGGGTCTACCGGCGGATCCTCGCCGGCCAGGGCACCCACGAGGACCTGGACACCCTGCTCGACACCTGCGACAACATCCTCGGCCGCTCGTTCTGCGGCCTGGGTGACGGTGCGACCAGCTCGGTGACCTCGTCGCTGAAGTACTTCAAGCAGGACTACCTCGACTACATCGAGGGACGTACCGCGCCGAAGCTGTCGGACAAGCAGCTGGTGGGAGCGCACTGATGACCGACGTAGCCAAGCAGACCGAGACCGTCACCCTCACGATCGACGGCGTCGAGGTCACCGCACCCAAGGGCGCGCTGCTGATCCGGGTCGCCGAGCAGCTGGGCACCGAGATCCCGCGCTTCTGCGACCACCCGCTGCTGGCCCCGGCCGGCGCGTGCCGGCAGTGCCTGGTCGAGGTGGAGGGCCAGCGCAAGCCGGTGGCCTCCTGCACCCAGACCGTCGCCGAGGGCATGGTGGTGCGCACCCAGCTCACCTCGCCGGTCGCCAAGAAGGCGCAGGAGGGGGTCATGGAGCTGCTGCTCATGAACCACCCCCTCGACTGCCCGATGTGTGACAAGGGCGGCGAGTGCCCGCTGCAGAACCAGGCGATGTCCACCGGCCGCACGGACTCCCGGTTCCACGAGCACAAGCGGGAGTACCCCAAGCCGCTGCCGATCAGCACCCAGGTGCTGCTCGACCGCGAGCGCTGCGTGCTCTGCCAGCGTTGCACCCGGTTCTCCGAGGAGATCGCGGGCGACAAGTTCATCGACCTGATGGGCCGGTCGTCCGCCGAGGAGATCAACATCTACCGGGACGAGGAGTACGGCGCGGAGGCCGGCGAGGACAGCGGCGACGTCCCGTTCAACTCCTACTTCTCCGGCAACACCGTGCAGATCTGCCCGGTGGGCGCGCTGACCGGCGCGCAGTACCGGTTCCGTGCCCGCCCGTTCGACCTGGTCTCCAGCCCCAGCGTCTGCGAGCACTGCTCGGCCGGCTGCGCCCAGCGCACCGACTGGCGGCGCGGCAAGGTGCTGCGCCGGCTGGCCGGCGACGACCCGCAGGTCAACGAGGAGTGGAACTGCGACAAGGGCCGCTGGGGCTTCCAGTACACCCGCGCGTTCGACCGGATCACCAACCCGCTCGTGCGCGACGCCGAGACCGGTGAGCTGCGCGAGGCGTCGTGGAGCGAGGCGCTGACCGTCGCCGCCGAGGGGCTGGCCGCGGCCCGGGACTCCGCCCGGGGCACGGCGGTGCTGACCGGCGGCCGGCTCACCGTCGAGGACGCCTACGCGTACGCGAAGTTCGCCCGGGTCGCCCTGCGCACCAACGACATCGACTTCCGGGCCCGGCCGGTCTCCCGCGAGGAGTCCGACTTCCTGGCCAGCTCCGTCGCCGGGCGCACCGACGTCACCTACGCGGACGTGGAGAACGCCCCCGCCGTGGTGCTCGTCGGCCTGGAGCCGGAGGAGGAGTGCCCGATCCTCTTCCTGCGGCTGCGCAAGGCGTACCTGAAGAAGAAGCTGACGGTGTACGCGATCGCGCCGTTCGCCACCCGCGGCCTGGAGAAGCTCGGGGCCAAGCTGGCCCGGGTGGTGCCGGGCGAGGAGGCGAGCGTGCTCGCCGAGCACGCCACGGTGGCCGAGGCGCTGAGCACCCCCGGCGCGATCCTGATCGTCGGCGAGCGGCTGGGCGAGGTGCCCGGCGGCCTGTCGGCGGCGGCGGACGTGGCCCGGCGTACGGGCGCGAAGCTGGCCTGGGTGCCGCGGCGCGCGGGCGACCGGGGCGCGGTCGACGCGGGCTGCCTGCCGAACCTGCTCCCCGGCGGCCGTCCGGTCACCGAGCCGGCCGCGCGGGCCGAGCTGGGCGAGGCGTGGGACATCCCGGCCGGCGTGATCCCGAGCCAGGCCGGCCGGGACACCGACGCCATCCTCGCGGCGGCGGCGGGCGGTCAGCTCGGCGCGCTGGTGGTCGCCGGCGTCGACCCGGCCGACCTGGCCGACCCCCGGCTGGCCGAGCAGGCCCTGGACGCGGTGCCGTTCCTGGTCAGCCTGGAGCTGCGGATGAGCGCGGTGGCCCGCCGGGCCGACGTGGTCCTCCCGGTCGCCCCGGTGGTCGAGAAGGCCGGCAGCTTCCTGGACTGGGAGGGCCGCCTGCGGCCCTTCGAGGCGGTCCTGCACACCGCCGCGATGACCGACGGCCGGGTGCTCGACGCCCTCGCCGCGCTGCTCGACGTGCAGCTCGGCACCGGCGACGTGCTCAGCGTCCGCCGCGAGCTGGGCAGCCTGCCGCCGACCCGGGCCGACCGGCCGTCCACGCCGTCGGTGCAGCCGGCCACGGTGCCGCAGCCCGGCGCCGGGGAGGCCGTGCTGGCCACCTGGCACCAGCTCGTCGACCTGGGCAGCCTGACCGACGGCGACGAGCACCTCGGCGGCACCGCCCGCCCGCCGGTGGCCCGGCTGGGCAAGGGCACCGCGGAGGCCCTCGGCGTGGCCGACGGCGACCCGGTGACGGTGGGCACCGACCGGGGAGCCATCACCCTGCCGGCGGCGATCACCGAGATGCCCGACGGCGTCGTCTGGCTGCCGACCAACTCACCCGGCTCCACCGTCCGGCGCGGCCTCGGCGCGACGTCCGGCACGGTGGTGCGGATCTCCGCCGCCACGGCGACCGGACCGGCCCCGGCCGGCGAGGTCGCCGCCGATGCGGCCGGCCGCCCGGGTCCCCTCCTCAACACCGGGGGTGTTTCCCAGTGAACGCGGTCTACCTCGCGCAGGACCCGACGCTGGCCGACTTCGGCAAGGACCCGTGGTGGCTGGTCCTGATCAAGGTCCTGTTCGCCTTCGTCTTCGGCCTGCTGGCCACGCTGCTCGGCGTCTGGTTCGAGCGGCGGGTCGTCGGCTACATGCAGGTGCGGCCCGGCCCCAACCAGGTCGGCCCGTTCGGCCTGCTGCAGACCCTCGCCGACGGCCTGAAGATGGCCTTCAAGGAGGACATCCTCCCGAAGGCCGCCGACAAGGTCGTCTACTTCTTCGCGCCGGTCATCTCGGTGGTCTGCGCGGTCACCGCGCTGTCGGTGGTGCCGTTCGGCCCGATGGTGAGCATCTTCGGCCACCGGACGCCGCTGCAGGTCACCGACGTGCCGGTGGCGGTGCTGGTGCTGCTGGCCTGCTCGTCGCTGGCCGTCTACGGCATCGTGCTCGGCGGCTGGGCGTCCGGGTCGACGTACCCGCTGCTCGGCGGCCTGCGCTCCAGCGCCCAGATGATCTCGTACGAGGTCGCGATGGGGCTGAGCATCGTGGCGGTGTTCATGACCGCCGGGACGATGTCGACCAGCGGGATCGTCGCCGCCCAGGGCGACGCCACCCGGCTGACCATCGCCGGCACCGAGATCCCCGCCCCGGGCTGGTACGCGATCCTGCTGCTGCCGAGCTTCATCATCTTCTTCATCGCCACCGTCGGTGAGACCAACCGGGCGCCGTTCGACCTCCCCGAGGCCGAGTCGGAGCTGGTCGCCGGCTTCATGACGGAATACAGCTCGCTGAAGTTCGCGCTCTTCATGCTCAGCGAGTACGTGGCGATGGTGACCATGTCCGCGGTCACCACGACGCTGTTCCTCGGCGGCTGGCGGGCCCCCTGGCCGATCACGCTGTGGGCGGACGCCAACACCGGCTGGTGGCCGATGCTCTGGTTCTTCGGCAAGGTGCTGGCGCTGGTCTTCGTCTTCGTCTGGCTGCGGGGCACCCTGCCCCGGCTCCGCTACGACCAGTTCATGCGGTTCGGCTGGAAGGTGCTGCTGCCGATCAACCTGGTCTGGATCCTGGTCCTGGCCGGCCTGCGCTCGATCGAGGGCTGGCAGACCCGGGACCGGCTGCTCGCCACGGGCCTCGGCGCGGGTGTGCTGCTGCTGGTGACGCTGCTGTGGCCGAGCCGCAAGAAGGAGCCGCGGCCGACGCTGCAGGAGCAGGTCAACAGCCGCCCGCACGGCAGCTTCCCGCTGCCACCGATGGACCTGCAAGTGCCACCGAGCCCGCGCACCAAGCGCGTGGTCGCCGAGCGGGAGCCGGCCAACATCGCCGCCGGCTCGGACTCCAGGGAGGTGTGACGTGGGCGCGATCACCGGAACGTTCAAGGGCTTCGGGGTCACCTTCTCGCACATGTTCAGGAAGGTCGTCACGACCGACTACCCGTTCAAGCCGCCGGTCTCGGCGCCGCGCTACCACGGGCGGCACATCCTCAACCGGCACCCGGACGGCCTGGAGAAGTGCATCGGCTGCGAGCTGTGCGCCTGGGCCTGCCCGGCCGACGCGATCTACGTCGAGGGCGGGGACAACACCGAGGAGAATCGGCTGTCCCCGGGTGAGCGGCACGCGTCGGTCTACCAGATCAACTACGCCCGCTGCATCTTCTGTGGGCTCTGCATCGAGGCCTGCCCGACCCGGTCGCTCACCATGAGCAACGAGTACGAGCTGGCCCGGGACAACCGGCAGGACCTGATCTTCACGAAGGAGCAGCTGCTCGCGCCGCTGCTGCCGGGCATGGAGCAGCCGCCGCACCCGATGCGGCTCGGCGACAGCGAGAAGGACTACTACGTCGGCGCGCTGAGCAACCCGGGCACGTCGGCCGGGGCCGAGCACGCGGCGAACAGCCCGGGTCGCTACCAGGTCGAGGAGCACCCCGGGGTGACCTTCCCCGGCGCCGAGCAGCAGGCCCAGCGGGCGGCGGCGGGCAAGGGGGACGAGGCATGACCACGCAGACGGTGCTCGCCGCGGCGGGCGGGGTCTCCGGCGGCGAGGAGGTCACCTTCTGGATCCTCGCCCCGCTGGCGCTGCTCGGCGCGATCGGCATGATCGCGGCCCGCAACGCCGTGCACTCGGCGCTCTGGCTGGTGCTGACGATGCTCTGCCTGGGCGTCTTCTACGTCCTGCAGGCCGGGCCGTTCATCGGCATGGTGCAGATCATCGTCTACACCGGCGCGATCATGATGCTCTTCCTGTTCGTGCTGATGCTGGTCGGCCGGGACTCCTCGGACTCGCTGATCGAGACCCTGCGCGGCCAGCGGGTCGCCGCCGTGGTGCTCGGCCTCGGCTTCGCCGGCCTGGTCGGCGGCGGCCTCTACCGGGGCCTCGGCGGCGTCTCGGCCGTCGGCTTGGAGCAGGCCAACGCCGAGGGCAACGTGCAGGGCATCGCCCGGCTGCTGTTCACCAAGTACGTCTTCGCCTTCGAGCTGACCTCGGCGCTGCTGATCACCGCGGCGGTCGGCGCGATGGTGCTGGCGCACATCGAGCGGCGTCGGGAGGACAAGATGGACCAGATCGCCACCATGAAGGCCCGCTTCGCCCCGGGCAACTACCCCGGCCCGAAGCCCGGCCCGGGTGTCTTCGCCACCTCGTCCTCGGTGGCCACGCCGGCCCGCCTGCCCGACGGCCGGCTGACCGAGCGCAGCATCCCGGAGATCATGCCGGCCCGGGAGATGACCGCCGAGGAGACCACGCTGAAGGGGACGGACCGGTGACCCCGGACTACTATCTCGTGCTCGCCGCGGTGCTGTTCACCATCGGTGCGGTGGGGGTGCTCGTCCGCCGGAACGCGATCGTGCTGTTCATGTGCGTCGAGCTGATGCTGAACGCGGCCAACCTGACCCTGGTCACCTTCAGCCGGATCAACGGTGACCTGAACGGCCAGATCATGTCGTTCTTCGTGATGGTGGTGGCCGCGGCGGAGGTCGTGGTCGGCCTCGCGATCATCATGTCCATCTTCCGGACCCGGCGCTCGGCCAGCGTCGACGACGCCAACCTGCTGAAGTACTAAGGGGCCCTGCGGTGGGAACGATTCTGATGAACGCCCCGGCTGAGCCGGCAGGTGAAGTCGCCTACGCTGCGGCGAGCGGCCTGCTGGGCAGCTTCTGGCTGCTGGTGGCGATTCCGCTGGCCAGCGCGGCGGTCCTGCTGCTGCTGGGGCGGCGGGCCGACCGGTGGGGGCACTGGCTCGGGGTGGCCGCGATCGGGGCCGCCTTCGTGCTCGGCCTGACCTACTTCTTCCAGCTCCGTGGCCTGGAGAACAAGTCGGCGGAGCTGAGCCTGTGGGACTTCATCGCCGTCGGTGACCTGCACGTGGACTTCGGCCTGCTGTTCGACCCGCTGGCCGCGGTCTTCGTCCTGCTGATCACCGGGGTGGGTTTCCTGATCCACCTGTACGCGGTCGAGTACATGGCGCACGACGAGGGTCGGCGGCGGTTCTTCGCCTACTTCAACCTCTTCGTCGCCGCGATGCTCCTGCTGGTGCTCGGCAACAACTACGTGATGCTCTACTTCGGCTGGGAGGGCGTCGGTCTGGCGTCGTACCTGCTGATCTCCTTCTGGTACGGCCGGCCGAGCGCGGCCACCGCCGGCAAGAAGGCGTTCCTGATGAACCGGGTCGGCGACGCCGGCCTGGCCATCGGCATCTTCATCATGTTCGCCACCCTCGGCACCACCCAGTACGACGAGGTGTTCAACGGGGTCGGCTCGCTGACCGGCACCACGGTGCTGGTGCTCGGCCTGCTGCTGCTGCTCGGCGCGGCCGGCAAGTCCGGCCAGTTCCCGCTGCAGGCGTGGCTGCCGGACGCGATGGAGGGCCCGACCCCGGTGTCGGCGCTCATCCACGCCGCCACCATGGTCACCGCCGGCGTCTACCTGATCGCCCGGTCCAACCCGGTCTTCTCGGCCAACTCGACGCTCCAGCTCGTGGTGGTCAGCGTCGGCGCGCTGACCCTGCTGCTCGGCTGCATCATCGGCGCGGCCAAGGACGACATCAAGCGGGTGCTGGCCTGGTCGACGGTCAGCCAGATCGGCTACATGTTCCTCGGCGTCGGCCTCGGCGGCGGGGCGTACGCCCTGGCGATCATCCACCTGCTGGCGCACGGCTTCTTCAAGGCCAACATGTTCCTCGGCGCCGGCTCGGTCATGCACGGCATGAACGACCAGGTGGACATCCGCCGCTTCGGCGGGCTGTCGAAGTACATGAAGGTCACCTGGATCACGTTCATGATGGGCTGGCTGGCCATCATCGGCCTGCCGCCGCTGTCCGGCTACTTCTCCAAGGAGCCGATCATCGTCGCCGCCTTCACGCGGGACGACTGGACGGCGTGGCTGTTCGGCGGGGCGGCGCTGCTCGGCGCGGGGCTCACCGCGTTCTACATGACCCGGCTGTTCGTCCTCACCTTCCACGGCCCGAAGCGGTGGACCGAGGACATCGAGCACCCGCACGAGTCGCCGAAGCTGATGACGATCCCGCTGATCCTGCTGGCGATCGGCTCGGTGGTCGCCGGTGGCCTGATGGTGTGGAACGACGGCCTGGCCTCCTGGCTGACGCCGGTGCTCGGCGAGGCCGGCGAGGAGCACCACGCCGTGCTGTCGCACACGGTGATCACGATCCTGTCGCTGGTCGTCACGATCGCCGGGGCCGGGCTCGCCTGGTCGCTGTTCCGCAACGGCACGGCCACCGAGCCGCAGCCGGCGGGTGTGCTGGTCACCGCCGCCCGGCGCAACCTCTACACCGACGCCTTCAACGAGGCGGTCTTCGAGAAGCCGGGGATCTTCCTCACCCGGGCGCTGGTCTTCCTCGACAACCGGGGCATCGACGGGCTGGTCAACGGCCTCGCCGCCGCCGTGGGCGGGGGCTCCGGCCGACTCCGGCGGCTGCAGACCGGCTTCGTCCGGTCGTACGCGACGTCCATCCTGACCGGCGCGCTGCTGGTGGTGGCGGCGTTCCTGGCCGTGCAGGCGGGGTGGCTGGCGTGATCGACCTCTCTACGGCCGCCCCCGCCGGCGGACCACGCAGTGACGACGGAGGTAAGGCCGCATAATGTCCAACTTCCCGTTCCTCTCGGTGCTGACCGTGGCGCCGCTGGTCGGCGCGCTGGTCGTGGCCGTCCTGCCGCGCCGCCGGCCGGAGCTGGCCAAGCAGGTGGCCTTCGGGTGGTCGCTGCTGGTGCTCGCGCTGTCCGTGGTCATGTGGCTGGCGTTCAAGACCGGCGGTGAGCGGCTCCAGTTCCGCGAGTCGTACACCTGGATCCCGCAGTGGGACGCCCGGTTCACCTTCGCCGCCGACGGCATCGCCCTGGTGATGCTGATGCTGATCGCGGTGCTGGTGCCGCTGGTGATCCTCGCGTCCTGGCACGACGCCGAGTCGTCGAAGCGCTCGATCCCGGTCTACTTCGCCCTGCTGCTCGTCCTCGAATCCACGATGATCGGCGTCTTCGCCGCCGCCGACGTCTTCCTGTTCTACGTGTTCTTCGAGGTCATGCTGGTGCCGATGTACTTCCTGATCGGCAGCTACGGCGGCCACCAGCGGCAGTACGCGGCCGTGAAGTTCTTCCTCTATTCGCTGGTCGGCGGCCTGTTCATGCTGGCCGCCGTGATCGGCCTGTGGGTCGTCGGCGGGAAGACCTTCGACTGGCAGGCGCTCACCCAGATCGACATCTCCACCGGGACCGAGCGCTGGCTGTTCCTCGGCTTCTTCCTCGCCTTCGCGATCAAGGCGCCGTTCTTCCCGTTCCACACCTGGCTGCCGGACGCCGGTGGGGCCGCCCCCGCCGGGGCCGCCGCGCTGCTCGTCGGCGTGCTGGACAAGGTCGGCACGTTCGGGATCCTGCGCTACTGCCTGCCGCTGTTCCCGGAGGCGTCGAAGTGGTTCGCCCCGTACGCGCTCGCGCTCGGGGTGATCGGCATCATCTACGCCGCGCTGCTGGCGGTCGGCCAGAACGACCTGAAGCGGCTGGTGTCGTACACCTCGATCGCGCACTTCGGGTTCATCGGGGTCGGCATCTTCGCCTTCACCACGCAGGCCGGCACGGGCGCGGTGCTCTACATGCTCAACCACGGCCTCGCCACCGGCCTGCTCTTCCTGGTGGTGGGCATGCTGGTGGCCCGGCGCGGCTCGGCCCTGATCAGTGACTTCGGCGGCGCGGGCAAGCTGGTGCCGCTGCTGGCCGGGGTGCTCTTCTTCGCCGGCCTCGCCTCGCTGGCCCTGCCCGGCACCGCGCCGTTCGTCTCCGAGTTCCTGGTGCTGATCGGCACCTTCACGGTGAACAAGCCGGTCGCGGTGATCGCCACGCTTGGCATCATCCTGGCCGCCGCGTACGTGCTGTGGATGGTTCAGCGGACGACCCAGGGCACCCTCAACCCGGCCCTGACCGAGGTCGAGCCGATGCGCCGCGACCTCAACCTGCGCGAGAAGGTCGTGGTCGCGCCGCTGATCGCGCTGATCGTGCTGCTCGGCTTCTATCCCAAGCCGGTCACCGATGTCATCAACCCCGCCGTCCGGGCCACCATGGAGGACGTCGGCAGGACCGATCCGGCCCCTGAGGTCGGCGGTGTCGTGCAGGAGGCCGCGAAGTGACCGAGCTCAAGTTGCCGTCGATCGACTACGCGGCGCTCGCTCCGATCCTGATCATGCTGGGCGCCGCCCTGCTGGGCGTGCTGGTCGAGGCGTTCGTGCCCCGCAAGCACCGCCACCTCGTGCAGCTCTCGCTGGGGCTGCTCGCGGTGCTCGCCGCGCTGGTGATGGTGATCTTCAACGCCGACGACCGGCTGATCACCGCCGGCGGCGCGCTCGCCGTGGACGGGCCGACCCTGTTCCTGCAGGGCGCGATCCTGGTCCTCGCCGCGATGTCGCTGCTGCTCATCGGCGAGCGTTCGGTGGAGCGGGGCGGGGCGTTCGTCGCCCAGGCCGCCGTCACCGCCGAGTCGGTGGAGGACCGGCGGCAGGCCGAGGGCAGCAACGGGGCGACGGAGGTCTACCCGCTGGCCAGCTTCGCCATCGGCGGCATGCTGATCTTCGTGGCGGCGAACGACCTGCTGACCATGTTCATCGCCCTGGAGGTCTTCTCCCTGCCGCTCTACCTGCTCTGCGCGCTGGCCCGTCGCCGGCGGCTGCTGAGCCAGGAGGCGGCGATGAAGTACTTCCTGCTCGGCGCGTACGCCTCGGCGTTCTTCCTGTTCGGCGTGGCCCTGGTGTACGGCTTCACCTCCGGCATCCCGGGCCGCCCGGCCGGCGTCGACTTCGCCACCATCCACGCGGCGGTCGGCGAGTCCCCGGCGAGCCAGGTGCTGCTCTTCGCCGGCATGGCGCTGCTCTCCATCGGCCTGCTGTTCAAGGCCGCCGCCGCACCGTTCCACGTGTGGACCCCCGACGTCTACCAGGGCGCCCCGACGCCGGTCACCGGCTTCATGGCGGCCTGCACGAAGGTCGCCGCGTTCGGCGCCCTGCTGCGGGTCTTCCACGTGGCGTTCGCCGGGGCGGCGTGGGACTTCACCCCGGTCCTCGGCGCGGTGGCGGTGCTCACCATGCTGGTCGGCGCGGTGCTGGCGGTCACCCAGACCGACATCAAGCGGCTGCTGGCCTACTCGTCGATCGCCAACGCGGGCTACCTGCTGGTCGGGGTGCTCGCGCCGAGCCGGGACGGGCTCGCCGGCACGATGTTCTACCTCGCCGCGTACGGCTTCTCGGTGCTGGCCGCGTTCGCGGTGGTGACCCTGGTCCGCGACGCCGACGGGGAGGCCACCCACCTGTCCCGCTGGGCGGGGCTGGGGAAGCGCTCGCCGTTCTTCGCGGCGGTCTTCACCTTCATCCTGCTGGCCTTCGCCGGCATCCCGCTCACCAGCGGGTTCATGAGCAAGTTCGCCGTCTTCGCCCCGGCCCTCGACGCCGACCAGGCGTGGCTGGTGGTGGCCGGCGTGCTGACCAGCATGGTGCTCGCGTTCCCGTACCTGCGGGTCGTGGTCATGATGTGGCTGTCCGAGCCCGGGGAGTCCACCCCGACGGTGACGGTGCCGGGCGGCCTGACCTCGGCGGCGCTCATGATCGGCGTGCTGGCCACGCTGGTGCTGGGCGTCGTTCCGGGCCCGCTGCTCGACCTCGCCAACGGCGCCGCCGAATTCGTGCGATGACCGACGTTTCCCCGCGACGGGGCCGGCACGCGACAGCGTGCCGGCCCCGTCGCCGCATCCCCGCCCCGGAGCAGGTCGAACGGGTGTGGCATGGTGGATAGCGTGGTGAATCCGGCTGGCGAGCGTTCAGGTGCCACCGGCTCCGCTCGGCGGGGTCGGGAGAGCATGGGTCAGTTCGGCGCGCTCGGCCTGCACCTAGCCGATGCCCGCGTCGAGGCGTCCGTGTTGGGCCTGCTGGAGTCCGTCGAGGCGGAGCTGCGGGCCACCGTGACGAGCGCCGACCCGCTGGTGACCGAGGCCGCCCGGCACCTCGTGGACGCCGGCGGGAAGCGGTTCCGCCCGCTGCTGGTCGCGCTGGGCGCCCAGTTCGGCGATCCGGCCGACCCCCGGGTCGTCTCCGCCGCCGTGGTGATGGAGCTCACCCACCTGGCGACGCTCTACCACGACGACGTCATGGACGAGGCCGCCGTGCGGCGGGGCGCCCCGAGCGCCAACTCCCGCTGGACGAACTCGGTGGCGATCCTGGTCGGCGACTACCTCTTCGCCCGCGCCGCGGACCTCTCGGCCGATCTGGGCCCGGAGGCGGTGCGGCTGCAGGCGCGCACGTTCGCCCGCCTGGTGCACGGCCAGATCGCCGAGACGGTCGGCCCCCGGGACGGGCAGGACCCGGTGGCCCACTACCTCGGCGTGATCGCCGAGAAGACCGGCTCGCTGATCGCCACCTCGGCCCGCTTCGGCGGCCTGTTCTCCGGGGCGTCCGCCGCGCACACCGAGGCCCTGGCGGGGTACGGCGAGACGATCGGCGTCGCCTTCCAACTCTCCGACGACCTGCTCGACATCGCCAGCGAGTCGGTGCAGTCGGGCAAGACCCCCGGCACCGACCTGCGCGAGGGCGTGCCGACCCTGCCGGTGCTCTACGCGCTCGCCTCCGACGACTCCGACGCCGCCTCGGTGCGGCTGCGGGAGATCCTGGCCACGGGCCCGCTCGTCGACGACGCCCTGCACGCCGAGGCCCTCGGCCTGCTCCGCGAGTCCCCGGCGCTCAAGCGCGCCCGGGAGACCGTCCGCAGCTACGCCGAGGAGGCCCGGGAGCAGCTCGCGCTGCTGCCGGAGACGTCGTCCCGCCGTGCGCTGGAGTCCCTCTGCGACTACATCGCCGACCGCACCGGCTGACCCTTCCCGGGTCCCGGTGCGGGTTCCGCGAACCCTTCGCGAGTCCGACTCGGACAACTCACCGTGTCGCTCGACGCACTGACCGTTTAGGATGATCTGGCAGCGTCGACCCGAACAGGCATTTCGCCGGACGCCTGGATTTCATATGGTGTAAGTCCCCGGCGGCGGAGGTGGTTGTGCGCGACCCCTTGGCGGAACCTTCGGACCTCATCCGGAGTGTCTCCCGCGCGCTACGCGTGCTCGAATCGGTCGGTCGCGCCCCGAAGGGGCTGACCGTCAAGCAGATCGCGCGGCGCTGCGAGCTGACCGTGGCCACCACCTACCACCTGGTCCGCACGCTGGCCTACGAGGGCTACGTGATCCGCCGGGAGGACGGCACGTACATCGTGGGGCTGGAGATCGCCGACCGCTACCGCGAGCTGGTCACCGCGTTCCGCGGGCCCGCGGCGGTCGGGGAGTGCCTGCGCCGCGCCGCCCTGGACACCGGCTACAGCCACTACCTGGGGCGCTTCGTCGGCGGCCAGGTCGCCGTGACCGCCGTGGCCGAGGGGCACCGCTCCCCGCACCTGGAGGACCTGGTCCCCGGGTTCGACGAGGGCGCGCACGCGACCGCGCTCGGCAAGGCGCTGCTGGCCACCCTCACCGCCGAGCAGCGCTTCCGCTACCTGCGGGAATACGGCATGCGCCCGTTCACCAACGCCACCCTCACCACCCCCGAGGCGTTCGAGGCGGACGTGGCGGCCGGCGACCGCCGGGGCATGCAGCTGGAGCTGGGGCAGTTCCGTCAGGGCGTCGCGTGCGCCGCCGTGCTGGTCATCCCCGACAAGGACATGGAACGGCGGATGGTGCTGGCCTGCTCGCTGCCGGCCAGCGAGATGATGACCTCCGCCCGGGTGGTGCGGGCCAAGCTGCTCACCGCCGCCCGCGCCATCGCCGACGCCGTCGCCGCCGAGGGCTGAGCCGGCCCCGCCGAGAACTGAGCCGTCGTCGTCGAGGACCGACGCCGTCGCCGTCGAGAGCCGAAACGGGACGGGCCCCCTCCCTGGTGGGGAGGGGGCCCGCCGCGATGCCCAGCGGGGTCAGCTGCCGATCGGGCCGCCGTCCAGCCGCCAGGTGACCACCACGCCGGGCTTGGCGTAGTCGCCGTCGGGCCACGTCGACGCCGGGTTCTCCACGGTCGCCCCGGTGATCTCACCCGGGTGCTGCACCGCCACGAACACCGAGCGGTTGTCGCCGGTGATGAACGGGCCGCAGGTCTCCGCGCCCAGCGGCACCGTGAGGAACTGCTTGAGGTGCCCCCGCTCCGGCCCCTCCACGGCGGTGGCGAACAGGCCGTCGTTGCTGCCCAGCGCGTTGCCGTCGGTCGAGATCCAGAGGTTGCCGGTGGCGTCGAAGGCGACGTTGTCCGGGCAGGAGATCGGGGAGACCTTCGCCTTGTCGTACCCGGCGAAGTGGGTCGACGGGTCGGTCGGGTCGCCGCAGACGATCGGCAGCGACCAGGCGAACGTCTCGGCGGCGTTGTTGTTGCCGTCCTCGACAAGCTCCAGGATCTGACCGTGCTTGTTGAGGTTGCGCGGGTTGGCCTCGTCGGCCGGGGCCTTGCCCGCCTTGCCGCGGTCGGTGTTGTTGGTCAGCGCCACGTACACCTTGCCGGTCAGCAGGCTCGGCTCGACGTCCTCCGGGCGGTCCATCTTGGTCGCGCCGACCTTGTCGCCGGCCAGCCGGGTGAAGGTGAGCACGTCCGCGGCGGTCATCCCGTCGACGTACGAGCGGTTGCCGCTGACCAGCTTGATCCAGCGGCCCCGGCCGTTGAACGCCCCGTCGGCGGGGAGCTTGCCGGAGCCGTCGATCTCGGCCGCCGAGTTGCCTTCGAGCTGCGCCACGTACAGGGTGCCCGACTCCAGCAGGGTCAGGTTGTGCTTGCGGGCCACCCACGAGTCGCCGGCCATGAACTTCTTGTCGGAGACGAACTTGTAGAGGTAGTCGAACCGCTCGTCGTCGCCCATGTAGGCCACCACGTGGCCGCTGCGGGCGACGATGACGTTCGCGCCCTCGTGCTTGAACCGGCCGAGCGCCGTGTGCTTGCGCGGCCGGCTCTCCGGGTCGAACGGGTCGATCTCGACGACCCAGCCGAAGCGGTGCGCCTCGTACGGGTTCTTCGCCAGGTCGAAGCGCTCGTCGGCGCGGTCCCACTTGCGGTTGCCGCTCGGGTACCGCTCGGTGGTGTTGATGCCGTAGCGGGCCAGCTTCGGCTTCAGCTCCTCCGGCGCGGCGTCCCCGCCGACGAAGTACTGGTTGAAGTTCTCCTCGCCGGAGAGCACCGTGCCCCACGGCGTGACGCCGCCCGCGCAGTTGTTCAGCGTGCCGACCACCGTCCGGCCCTTCGGGTCGGCGGCGGTACGCAGCCACGCCGAGCCGGCGGCCGGGCCGGTCAGCTCGAACTTCGTGGCCAGTGCGGTGACCCGCCGGTTGTACGGCCGCCGGCCGCTTTCGACCGGCCGCCACTGCCCGGTGCCGTCGACCCGCTCCAGCTCGACCACGGACATGCCGTGCGCCGCCATGGCGACCTTCACCTGCTCGACGGTGAGCGCGTCGAGGCTGGTGAAGCAGGGGAACATCAGGTCCTCGTTGGTGTACTCGTGGTTGACCACGAGCAGCGCCCGGCGGCCCCGCTTGTCCAGCGGCAGCACGCCGACGAAGTCGTTGTTGTAGCCGAACTGCTTGGCCTGCTTCGCGGCGGTCTGCGCGTGCACGTCGAACTCGGGCGCGCCCGGCACCACCGGGTCGCCCCAGCGGATCACGACACTGTGGTCGTACCCGTTGGGCACGACCAGGGTGTCGAGCTTGTTCGGCGGGATCGGCCGGAAGGTCAGCGCCCCGCTGCCCACCCCGCCGGCCGGGCGGCCGAACCCGGCGGCCTCCGGCACGACCGGGTCGGCCGGCGCGGCGGACGCGGCGCCGGCGCCGGCCAGCGCCCCGGCGGCCGCGCCGCCGAAGCCCAGGACGAGCGCACCGACCGCGCCGGCCCGGACCACGCCGCGCCGGGACACCTCGGCGTCCACGATGTCGCCGAGGTACGGGTTGTCGGACGTGTTGGGCACCGGGTGGTCACAGGCGTTGCCGCACCGGTAGAGACAGGTCATGGCGTCACGGCTGCCGTGGCGGGTGGCGCCCAGCAGGGGGAGCAGCCGGGGTCGGTCGCTCATCGGGAGGTGCCTCCAAGGAAGTCGGTGCACGCCGGGGTCAGCCCTCCGACGTGCGTACCCGGCGGACGCTAGGAGGGCGCGGTGAGCGCGGGTCGGCCCGAACATGAACCGGATGTGAACACCTGCGCCTGACCTCCCCGTCGACCTGCGGATGAACCGATCGGCGGCACCGTACGTACTGTCCGGCGAACGCACCGCTGGACGCGTTCGACAGCGGGAGCCGCTGGACTCCGGCGACAGCGAGGAGGTCGTCATCAGCGACCACGACGCCCAACTGCTGCGCGCGCTGCACGACGAGCATGCCGACGCGCTCTACGCGCACGCCCTGCGGCTGGTCAACGGCGACCGGACCCGGGCCGAGGACCTGGTGCAGGAGACGCTGCTGCGGGCCTGGCGGCACCCGGAGTCGCTCGACCCGACGCGCGGGTCGGTGCGGGCGTGGCTGTTCACCACGGCCCGCAACCTGGCCATCGACGCGTGGCGGCGGCGCTCGACCCGGGTCGGCGAGATCTACACCGACGAGTTGCCCGAACCCCCGGAGACGATCGACGAGGCGGAGCGCGCGGTGGAGGCGTGGACGGTCGCCGAGGCGTTGAACCGGCTCAGCCCGACCCACCGCGAGGTGCTGATCGAGTGCTTCTACCAGGGGCGTTCGGTGTCCGAGGCGGCGGTCCGGCTGGGCGTGCCGCCGGGGACGGTCAAGTCCCGTACCCACTACGCGCTGCGCTCACTGCGGTTGGCGCTGGCCGAGATGGGGGTGACGGGATGACCCGCTGCGAGTTCGCGCACGACGACGGCGCGTACGTGCTGGGCGCGCTCGCCCCCGCCGACCGGGCCGCCTACGAGCGGCACCTCGGCGGCTGCGCCTCCTGCCGGGACGCGGTGGCCGAGATCGCCGTGCTCCCCGGGCTGCTCGGCCGGCTGGACCCGGCCGGGCTGGAGCAGTTCCTGGAGCCGCCCGCCGAGATCTCCCGGGTGCCCGCGCTGCTCGACGCCGCCCGTCGCCGCCGACGCCGCGAGCGGTCGGCCGCCCGCCGCCGGTACGCCCTGACCGCGCTGGCCGCCGCCGTCCTGGCGGTGCTCGCCGGGCTCGGCGCGGCCACCCTCCGGCCGCCCGTCGAGGTCACGCCGACGCCCACCCCGCAGATCGCGCTGGCGTCCATGCGGCCGATCGCCGGCACGGTGCCGGTGCGCGCCGAGGTGGCGCTGACCGGCACGCCGTGGGGCACCGAGGTCACCATGCGCTGCGGGTACGACCGGCGGGCCGGGCACCGCGAGGCGTACACCTTCCGGCTGATGGCGCACGGCCCGGACGGCGCGACGGAGCAGATCGGCTCCTGGCTGGCCGCCCCCGGCGACGAGCTGAGCCTGACCGCCACCACCCACTTCACCGACGGCGAACTGGTCCGCCTGGAACTCCTGCGCGCCGACGGCACCCCGGTCCTCGCCTACGACGTCCGCTGAGCCCCGTCGGGGCTCCGCCGGGGGACTGCGCCCCCGCGCGGGGCGGTGATCGTGCGCGTTGCTCGCCTCGGCGATGTTGCGGCGCGTAGTTGCCCTACCCGACCGGGCCACCCCTGGATGCACTCCTTTGCTCTGCACCCGAATACGCAACGGTCACGCGGCGCAACCGGCCGGCGGGGTCGCCGCGAGCGGCGTGATCCTCATGTTCCCAGCTCGCGGGTGGTGCTGCGTGGATGGGTGCAGAGCAAAGGGGGCGTGAGGTCCGTGGCGAGGTCGAGCGGTGGTGACTGACGGTAAGCCCGGTGGGGCGCCGCGATCGGCACCGCATCCCATCACGGAAAGCGACGGAAAGCGACGGGGTGCGGCGGCGGGCGCTCAGGGGGCCGTCCTCCCCTGCCCCACCGGCGACGGCGCGAGCGGCCGGGCGGCACCGGGGCGGCGGGCGCGGCGTGAGCGGCGGGAATGGCGCAGGGCGTCGGCGGTGAAGGTCAGCAGGGCCAGCCAGACCAGGGCGAAGCCGGCGAGCCGGGCCGGGGGCATCGGCTCGTGGAAGATCAGCACCCCGCAGCCGAGCTGGAGGATCGGGGCGAGGTACTGGAGCATGCCCAGCGCCGTCAGCGACAGCCGGTTCGCGGCACCGGCGAAGAGCAGCAGCGGGGTCGCGGTGGCCGCGCCGGCCAGCACCAGCAGCGCCGTGTGCCCGGCCGAGACGTGACCGAAGGCCAGGCCACCGGCGGCGGCGAGCCAGCCGAGATAGCCGAGGGCGGGCAGGGCGAGCACCGCCGACTCCACGAACAGCCCCTCCGCCGCAGGCAGCCCGAGGCGCTTCTTGACCAGCCCGTACGCGGCGAAGCTGACGGCCAGGACGAGCGCGAGCCAGGGCAGGTGGCCGTAGTCGACGGTGAGCACGGCCACCGCCGCCGTGCCGATGCCCAGCGCCAGCCACTGCCCGGGGCGCAGGCGTTCCCGCAGCACGGTCACCCCGAGCAGCACCGACACCAGCGGGGTGATGAAGTAGCCGAGGGCCGTCTCCACCACCCGCGCCGAGTTCACGCCGTAGATGTAGGTGCCCCAGTTGACCGCGATGAGCGCGGCGGCCACGGCGATGCCGGCCAGCGCCCGGGGCCGGCGGGCCAGCCGGCGCAGGAAGCCCACGTTGCGCAGCGCGGCGAGCAGCAGCGCGACGAAGAGCACCGACCAGACGATCCGGTGCGCCAGGATCTCCAGCGGGCCGGCCGGCTTGAGCGCCCTGAGGTAGAGCGGGAAGAACCCCCAGAGCAGGTACGCGCCGATGCCGTAGAGGTAGCCGAGGCGGAGCGGGCTCACGCCTGCCCTCGCCCGTCGTACTCCATCCAGCGCCCCGGGTCGACGGGGGTGAAGCCGATCTTCGCGTAGACCCCGTGCGCGTCGGAGGTGGCCAGCACGATCCGGCGTACGCCGAGCGTGGCCAGGTGGTCGCGGACCCCACCGGCCAGCCAGGTGCCCAGCCCGCGCCCCCGGGCCGCCCGGTCCACGTAGACGTCGCAGAGCCAGGCGAACGTCGCGCCGTCGGTCACCACCCGGGCCACCGCCACCTGCCGACCGTCACCGGGGCGGTAGACCCCGTAGGGCAGCGAGCCGGCGAACGCCCGCCCGACGGTCTCCCGGTCCCGCCCCAGCGCCCAGTACGCGTCGGTGGAGAGCCAGTGGTGCACGAGGTCGAGGTCGAGCCGGGCGGGGTCGGTGCTGAGCTGGTGGCCGTCATCGCGGGTCAGGGTGAACACCCTGCGACGCTAGCGTGCCCGCTCGGCCCCGCGCGCCGTGAATCCGCCCACCCCGCTCCGGCCGGGACCGCCCCCGCTCGCCTCAGTCGCGGTCGAGGACCGCGCCCAGCAGCCAGGTCACGACACCGACGAACAGGGCGCCGAGCACCGCCTCCGGCCAGAAGCCGTCCACGTGGAACGGCAGCCCGGCCTCGCCCGCGATCCAACTCGTCAGCAGGAACAGCAGGCCGTTGACGACCAGGGCGATCAGGCCCAGCGTCAGCAGGTAGAAGCCGCAGCCCACGGTCTTGACGATCGGCTGGAGCACGGCGTTGACGACCCCGAAGATGACCGCGACGAGCAGCAGCGTGACGATCGCCTCGGTGGCCGAACCCGTGTCGAGCGTGATGCCCGGAATGAGCAGAGTGGCCAGCCAGAAGGCCACCGCCGTGCTGCCCAGCCGAATCAGAAGACCCTTCAGGAAACCCATGGCCACGGATCGTGCCACGGTCCCGCCACCGGCGGAACCCGCCGCGTCAACCCCGACCGGGGCGGCCGATCAGTTGCGACTCGATGGGGGTCGGCGACAGCAGCGCCCAGCGCAGCGCCCGGCGGTTCACCACCGCCACCATGTCCTCCCGGATGCGGGTCAGCCACTCGGCCGAGCCGCCGAGGCCGAGCGCGGCACCGGCCAACGCGGCCTCGGCGGGACGCAGCGGTTGCAGCACGACCAGGTCGGCCCGGCCCAGCTGGTCGACGTCGGACGTGGTCAGGCCGTCCCGGACCACCAGCGTGGAGCGCCAGGCCGACCCGGGATCGGCGTCGGCGGGCAGCGGGCCCGCGTCCACCACGAGCAGCATCGGACGCAGCGCCGAACCGGCCGCCGCGCCCACCGCGCGGCCCGGCGGCAGCACCGGGATCGGCCCGTCGGGCGTGGCGACGCCCCGGACGAAGGGCTCCCACGCCCGGGGCCGGGTCGTCTGGACCACCACCCGGGCACCCAGCGCCAGCGCCCGCAGGGCCAGCAGTTGCGCGACGGGTACCCCGCCGACCAGCATCAACCGGGTGCCCTCCGGCCGGAACAGCCGGATCGTCACCGCCGCCCCGCGCCGGTTCGCGCCGACCATCAGCCCCGCGTCGCCGACCGGCAGTTCCAGCTCGTCGAGGGCCGCCGGGTCGACCGCCGCGCCCGGAACGGCGAGGGCGAGGGGCAGCGTGCCCGCCAACGCGGGGAGCTGCTGGCCGTCGAGCCGGTCGACCTCCGCGCCCGCGCCGTCGGCCAGCCGCCGCAACGCCTGCGTCGCCGCCGCCAGCTCGGCCGGGGTCCAGGCGGCCAGGCGTACGGTCAGCTCGGCCGGCACGGTCACGCCGCCGGCACCGGCGCGCGGCCCCACGCACAGCGAGACCGTGGTCGCGGCGGCCGGCAGGGTGAGCAGCCGGGGCACCAGCCGCCGCCCTGCGTCGGTGGCCGGGTCCGGCCCGCGCCGCACCCGGAGGGTGGTCTGGCACAGCGCCCCCGTCCGCACGGCCGGCCAGGTCTCCACCATCGGCCCGCCGCCGTCGTGGTGGGCCAGCTCGGCGAGTACGCGGGGCGCGGCGTGCTCGCCGAGCGGACGGGCGGTCACCGGCCCCAGCCGGCGCACGATCCGCCGGACCACCCCGGACAGGGCGGCCCGCAGGTCCTCGTCGGTCCACCCGTCCACCCGCAGCACCCGCACCGCCAGCAGCACCGAGTCGCGCCCGGCCAGCAGCCCGTCGGTGAGCTGCCGGTACGACGTCGCCACCGTGCTCCCCCCGACCGCGACGGCGGGTGCCGGAGAGCCGCTGATCAGGAGCTGGAGCCGGACCGGGGGCAGCTCCGGGGAGACCGGCGGCAGCAGCATCGACGGCGGGGGCAGCGCGCGGGGCCCGTCGCCGAGCAGGTCACCCGGGTCACCGACCTCCAGCACGGCGGTCAGGCCCTCGGCGTCGTCGACCACGGCGGCCGGGCCGCCGGCCAGCTCCGCCGCGCGGACCACCGCACCGGGGTCGAGCAGCCCCAGCAGCGCCCCCGGGCCGGTGGTCGCCGCCAGGGCCCGCCGGCGGGACAGGTAGCCGGCGGCGACGCCGAGCCAGGAGAACAGCCAGCGCCCCCGCACCCGCACCCAGGCGCCGGCCAGCAGCGGCGCGGCCACCGCGACGGCGGCCACGGTCACGACCGCGCCCCGGCCGACCCCGGCGGCGACCAGCGCCACCGCCGCCTGCGTGGCGACCACCTGACCGACCCGCACCCCGGCCGGGCCCCGCCGGGTGGTGGCCGGGATCCACTGTGGGGGCAGCGGCTGCCGGTGCGCCGGCTGGACCGGGGCCGTGGTCGTGCTGGCCGTCACCGCGCCTCCTCAACGCCCGCCCGGAACGCCGCCGTGGCCCGGGGCGTGACCGCGGGCGGTTCCGCAGCGTCATCGTATGGTTCCACCCCGAGATCACGGGAGCCGAGGTTGTCCACAGGGGAGCGGGGCGGGGTAGCAGAACCGCCACCGGGCCGCTACCGTCAGCGACGAGTTGGCTGACCCCGTCCCGACCCGGCGCGCCGCCGGGACAGGCGAGCGGCGCGTCCGCCGCGGGCGCGTCCGACGGCCAGCCACGATCGAGGAGACGAGGTGACGTCCGGGGTGTCCCAGACCCAGGCAGAAGCCGCGGTGATGCAGCAGACCGCCGCGAAGTTCGAGCAGGTTGACCAGTCCCTGCAGGCCATGCTGACCGGCCTGCTGGCCGAGCTGGAGGTGTTGCAGCAGGCCTGGCGGGGTGCCGGCGGGCGCTCGTTCGAGCAGGTGAAGCGGCAGTGGTCGCAGGACCAGGCGGCGTTGCAGCGGGCCCTGCGGGAGACCGCCACCGCCATCCGCACCGCCGGCCAGCAGTACGACGTGTCCGACAACGAAGCCGCCAGCCGGGTCGCCGGCACCAACCGCGGCATCCAGCTGCCGCTGTAGCACCTCCCGGAAAGGGGATCATCCGATGGACCATGGGGTTCTGGTCGTCAACTTCGCCGCGCTGCAGCAGGCGGGCGCCGACATCCAGCGGGCGTTGAACACGCTGGACAGCCAGCTCGGCCAGCTCGAACGCGACGCCGCCCCGCTGGTGGCGAGCTGGGACGGCGAGGCCCGCCAGGCGTACGAGCAGCGGCAGGCCCGGTGGCGCTCCGCCTCGCAGGACCTCCAGGCGATGCTGCGCGACATCAAGCTCGCGGTCGACGACTCCGCGCACGACTACCTCGACACCGAGAAGCGGAACGTCAACCTGTTCCAGTGAGCGCGGCGGCCCGCTCCGGTGAGCGGCGGCGACGGCGGCGTTCGGCGGCAACGCCGGGCGCCGCCACCGCAGCCGGTCAGGCCGCCGGCCGCCAGCGGCGGCGACCGCCCCGGGGCAGCACCACCGCCAGCAGCACCGCGGTCGCCACGGCCGCCCCGGCGACGGCCGCGACGACCACCGCCCGGTCCCGGGCCGCCGCCCGCCGGGTCTGACGGGCGCCCAGCGCCGGGTCGACCTCGCCCGCCGGCAGGGCCACGGCCCGGCGAGCCGGCCCCTGCGGGCCCGCCCACGTCTCGGTGACCGCCCGGTACGGGTTGAGCACCCCCGCGCCGTACCCGCCGCCGGTGTCGTTGCCGGGTGCCGGGTCGACCGTGGCGAGGATCTGCCGCGTCACCTGCTCAGCCGTCAACTCCGGCCGGTACTGCCGGACGAGGGCGGCGGTGGCCGCCACGAACGGGGCGGCGTAGCTGGTGCCCTCGGCCCGGCGGTGACCCTGCCCCGGGGCGGCCATCAGCACCTCGCCGCCCGGGGCGACCAGGTCGACGTACGGGCCGGTCTGCGAGAAGTCGGCCCGCCGGCCGTCGGCGCCGATCGCACCCACCCCCAGCACCCCGTCGTACGCCGCCGGGTACGGTCGCGGGTCGCCGCTGTCGTGCAGGTTGCCGGCGGCGGCCACCACGACCACGTCCCGCGCGACGGCGTAGCCGACCGCCGCCCGGACGGCCGGGTTGTCGGTGTAGAGCACGACGGAGAGGTTCACCACGTCGGCCCCGTGGTCGACCGCCCAGCGGATCGCCCGGGCGAAGTCGGCGGCGCTGACCGTGCGCCCCGACTCGCGCCCCTCGACCACCTGCTGCTCGCTGACGCGTACGGGCAGGATGCGGGCGCCCGGCGCGAGGCCCTGGAACGCGACGCCGGCGCGGGGCTCGGCCGCGATGATGCTCGCCACACCGGTGCCGTGCCCGGCGCAGTCGCCGCTGCCGTCGCCGCCCGGGTCGAGGAAGTCGGCCCCGGCGGTGACTCGCCCGGCCAGTTGCGGGTGCCGGCGGTCCACGCCCGAGTCGATCACCCCGACGGTGACGCCGGCCCCGCTGGCCAGCGCGGCGAGCCGCTGCGGGGCGTACCGTTGCTGCGGCCACGGGGTGGCCGCGACCGGACGTGCCGGGGCCGGCGGGGTGGCGCAGCCGGGGGCCGCGCGATGCGCGCCGGCCGCCTGCGCCGGGGCGACGGGGAGGGCGGCCAACAGGGCCGCGGCCGCTGCGGCGAGGGCCGGACGCGCGGTGGGCCGGGGCATCACGCCTCCGTATCGTGTCGGCTTCGAAACCGGATGTTATCCGCATCCGGATTGTCCGGCGGGGCGTCCCCGGCCAGCCATTGTGATCTTGTTACCACCTTGTAGGTTGTACGCGATGGCTATGGCCTGATGGCGGGAGGAGAGGTGGCCGTGACCGACTGGGAGCCGGCTACCGAGGCCGAAGCGGCGATGCGGGACGCCCTCCGCGCCAACGACCAGGAGCTCTACTTCCGGATCCTGGCCCGCACCGACCTGCTGCTGCCGGTCTCCGCGGAGGCCCTGGCCGGGCAGGTCCCGATGGGGTGGGGCACCTGGACCACCGGTGGCCGGACGCACGTGCTGGCCTTCACGTCGCCCGCCGCGCTGCGGGCCTGCCTCGGCGGCAACCCCGCGCCCACCCGGCGCAGCGCGTACGCCGACCTCGCCGCCGAATGGCCCAACCACGAGTGGTGGCTGGCGGTCAACCCGGGGCTGCCCATCGAGGGCTACCTGCCCGCCTGGTTCGTCTCCCAGCTCTCCAGGGGCGACGTGCGGCTGCCGGGCCGCACCCTCGGTGCCCGCGCCCGCCTCGACCGCGTCGAGTCCGCCGCGAAGGCCCGGGCCACCGCGGTGGTCCCCGGCCGGGACGCGCCGGTGTCGCCCGCGCCCGGCGCGGCGGCCGCGGGCCCGCTGCCGGGCACACCGACCACCGGGCCGGCCGACGTCGCCGGCACGCCCACCACCCGGCTCACCGTGTCGCCGACGGCCCCGCCCCGTCCACAGGGGGCCGACCTGCCCCCGGCACCGCCGCGCCCGGACGGGCCGGGGGGCGGCCGGCCCCGCGACGCCGGCCCCGTTCCCGCCTCCGCCGCCGGCACGCCCGGCGGCGAGCCTGCGCCGGGCGGCTCGGCGTGGTTGAACGTCCCCCGGCGGCGGCCGCCCGTGGAGGTCCCGCCGGGCGAGGCGACGCCGAGCGGCAACCCCCCACCCGCCGCTGCGCCGGGGCCACCCCCACAACCCAGCTCCTTCTTCGAACCAGCGTCCGGCCGCAGCCGCGCGGCCCGGGCGCTCGGCGAACCCCGCCGTCCCGCGGAGCGGCCCGCGCCGCAGTCCCGGGGATTCGGCGGCGGTGGCCAGCCGTTCCCCCGGCGGCGTCCCGCGTCGGACCCGCTCGCCGAGCAACCGACCCAGCCCTTCCGTCCGGCCCCGGCTCCCGCCCCGGAGCCGCCGACGGTGCCGATCTCCCGGGGCGGGGCGGCACCGGCGGCGGCCCCGGCAGACGCGCCTGGCTCCGCTGCGGCCCACGACGAGCCGACCCGTCTCCTGCGTCCCGGTGGCGCCGTGCCGCCCGGGGTGCCGCCCCGGCCGTCGCCGGCGGAGGAGCCGACCAGGGCCTTCCGGGCCGTGCCGCCCGGCGACGAGCCGACCCGTCCCTTCGCGGCGGCGGCCGGCGGCGCGGCGGCCGGACTCTTCGGCCCGGCGGGTGGCGCGGGCGCGGACGAGCCGACCCGCCCCTTCGGCACGACCGGTGCCGGGGTGGCGGAAAACCTGCCGCGTCGTGGCCCCGTGCCGGCGGCCGAGCCGGCGTTCGTGCGCCCCCGCCCCGGTGCGGCCGACGAGGAGCCGACCCGGCCCCTGCGGGAGCGTCCCGGCCCCGCTCCGGTCGAGGAAGTGGTCGAGGAGGTGACCGCCTCGATCGCCGAGCCGGTCTCCGCGCCGCCCGCGCCCCGCCAGTCCTTCTCGCCGATCGTCATCGAGGGCACGATCATCGAGGCGCGCGACCTGCCCGCCGCGGAGCCGGACCCGGTCGCCCCGCCGGACGCGACGGTCTCTCTCGACGCGACGGTCTCGCTGGCCACCACGACTTCGCCGGACCTGACCGTTCCGCTGGGCACCACGACTTCGCCGGACGCGACCGTTCCGCTGGGCACCACTGCGTCGCCGGACGCGACCGTCGCGTTGGGCGTGACGGTCCCGCCGGAGCCGACCGTTGCGCTGGGCACGACGGTGCCGGCCGAGCCGGTGCCCGACCCGGTCGGGGTCGACCCGTCCGTCGCCGGGCCTGCGGACGGAGTGACCGCGCCCATCACCCTGGCCGGCTCCGCAGCCACCGCCCCGCCCGTCGGCACCGCCGACGCGGAGGCGACGGTGTCCCTGTTCACCCCGTCGAGGCGGCCCACGCCGGACCCGTCGGCCGGGTCCCTCTTCCAGCCGGGCACCCCCACCGATCCGATCCCGGCCGCGCCTGACCTGCCGACGTCGACCGGCGTGTCCGACGGTCCCGCTGCGGCCGACGGGCCCGCACCCACCGACGGGCCCCCGCCGGCCGACAGCGCCGCACCGGCCGGCGGGGCCACGGCACCGAGCGGAGTCGTCGCCGATCCGGAGCAGGTGCCTGAGCAGGATCCGGGCCCGGAGCCCGTCGCGTCGCCCGCCCCCGAGTTCCAGCCGGCGAACGAGGTCGAGGAGGACCTGCTCGCCGCCGCCGGCACCGGCAGCACCGACACCTTCCTCTCCACCCTGCTGCTGGCCCGGGTGCTGCTCCCCGTGGCGCCGGACTCGGCCGACGGCAGCCGACCCGGCGAGCCGGGTTTCGTCTGGCGGACCGAGCGGCTGGACGGCGAACGCTACGTCGTGGTCTACACCTCCCCGGAGCGGCTGGCCGACCACGCCGACGGTCCGGTGGAGACCGTGTCGGTCAAGTTCGCCCAGCTCATCCGCCGCTGGCCCGACGACGCCTGGTCGTTCGCGGTGAACCCGAACACGCCGGTGGGCGCGAAGCTGCCCGGGGAGCAGATCGTCGCGCTGGCGAACTGGGCCGCCGACGTGGGGCTCGGCGACGACGTCGAGAGCGAGCCGGAGCCGCAGCCGGCGGCCGAGGCGTCGGCCGGCGCGTCCCGGCAGGCGCCGCCGCCGGTCGACCCGAACCGGCCGGTGGTGATGCAGAAGGCCGTCGCCCCGAGCCAGCTCTCCTACTACCTGGAGCGCGGCTACGACCGGGTCTCCGGCTTCGTGCACCGGGCCAGCGAGCTGGCCCACCTGAACACCCCGGCCAAGCTGCACGACGCGCTCGGCCTGAGCCACCCGGGCTCGCCGTTCTCGCGGGACGCGGAGGAGATCTACGTCCTGCGTTGGCCCGCCCACCGGCCGAGCCTCTACCGCATCCCGTACGGCGGCCAGAACGAGGGCGCCATGCGGGCCATGGAGGGGTGGGTCATCGAGCGTCCGCCGTTCCGGGGCAACGGCTTCGCACCGGGAGACAGCAGCGACGTGGTGGCCGAGTTCAAGGTGGACAGCGCCCGGCTGCCGCACGGCGCGCAGCTGTGGCGGATCGGGGCGGACGGCACCGAACGGGTGGTCGCGACCCTGGACACGGACGCGCTGCTGTGGCGTCGGGCCGGTGAGGACTGATGCGCGACGGCTACGTGGCCCGCTGGCGGGGCCGGGAATACCAGGCCAGCCCCGACGGCGACGACGTGCGGCTCTACCAGCCCGAGCCCGGCGAGGGGTTCGAGGAGATCCGCCCCGGCCGCTACGTCCGGGTGCTGCCCGCGTCCGAGGTGGAGGAGCTGGCGTACGTGCGGACCACCTGCACGTGGCAGGGCCAGCCGTTCATCGTCCTCGCCGAGCACGACGGCTGGCTGCGGGTCGAGTACACGGGTGGCCGGTGGCCGGTGGCGCAGGCGATGGGGCTGGAGGTCTTCGACTTCGGGGTCTATCAGGGCTGGGCCCCGGCCGGCGCGGTCGCCGACCTGCGCGAGCAGCGGCTCTGACCCGACCGGCGGCCAGGGGCGGGGCGGGAGCCGCTCAGGACTTCGCCCAGCGCAGGATCTCGCCGAGCACCACGTCCCGCGCCTCGACGTGCGGGAAGTGGCCGACGTCGTCCAGCAGCCGCCACTCGTAGGGGGCCGTCACGTAGCGGCCGGAGCCCTGGGCGGTGCGCGGCAGGGACGCGACGTCCAACGCGCCGTGCAGTTGCAGCGTCGGGGTGACCAGGGGCTTCTGCATCAGCCGCACGAACCGGTAGCCGTGCAGCCGCAGCACCGAGCGGAACGCCCAGCGGTAGCCCTCCAGCGCGCAGAACGCGGCCTGCGGGATCCGCATCGCCTCCCGGCAGCGCCGGGCGTACGCGTCGAAGTCGGGGCCGTCGACCCACCGGGGGCCGCCCCAGCGGCGCAGCATCTCCTCGACGGCCGCCGCGTCGTCGCGGGTGAGCACGTGCTCGTAGCGGGGTAGCTGGAACTTCAGGGCCGGGGTGGCGGCGGCGAACTGGCCGCGCGGGTCGGCGAAGATCGCGGCCCGCAGCCGCAGGGGGTGGGGCGCGCCGAGCACGACGAGCCGGCGGACCAGCGACGGGTGGAACGAGGCGGCGGTCCAGCCGATCAGGCCGCCGGCACCGGTGCCGACCACGGTGGCGGAGCGTTCGCCGAGGCCCCGGATCAGGCCGGCGACGTCGGCGGCGAGGGTGTAGCCGTCGTACCCCCGGGGCGGCTTGTCGCTGGCCCCGTAGCCGCGCAGGTCGACCGCGACGGCCCGGAAGCCGGCGTCGGCGACGGCCGGCAGCACGTCGTGCCAGGCCCACCAGTGCTCGGGGAAGCCGTGCAGGAGGAGCACCATCGGGCCGGTGCCGGCCTCGACGACGTGGAAGCGGCTGCCGTTGGCCCCGACGAACCGGTGCGTCCACGGCCCCTCGGTCAGGACACAGGACTCGTCGACGGCCCCGCCGCGCTGCTCGGTCATGACCCCAGCCTAGGACCCCGGAGCACCGGGGCCGAAAGGGCGATGCCCGGGCAGGTGGCCTGCCCGGGCATCGCGGTGGAACGGTCGATCAGCGCATGCCGATCAGTGGCTCAGGAGAAGCGGACCTTGATCGAGGTGCCCTTCTGCTCCAGCACCTTGATCTTGGTGCCGGTGGCCGGGACCTTGACGCCGTGGTTCGGCAGCTCCGGGAACCAGTACTGCTTGGTGTCGTCGAACAGCGGCTGCGCGGCCTGACCCCGGATGTACTGGGCCTGCCCGTTGATGTGCAGCGTGAACGAGTCCGCCTTCTTCGTGCTGAACGGCGCGTCGTACACCTGGACGCGGGCCCGCCACGGGTTGCCGGTCAGGTTGTAGATCGGCTGCGGACGCGAGTCGATGATCATGTTGCGACCCTCGCCCGGGTGCTCGAACGTGTCGTTGTCCGCGAACCGGAGGTTCCAGTACGAGATCAGCAGGCCCTCCTGGTACGCGTAGTGGTCCACGTAGTCCGGGCGGGTGTTGCCGTAGCCGAAGTAGTACGGGCCGGTCTTGAGGTACTGGTCGTACGAGACGTAGGACCGGTGGCCGGCGATGTAGTAGTTGTCGAAGAGCCGGGTGTAGGTCTCGTCGACGATGCTCCAGCCCTTGGCGGCCCAGTCGCCGGTGCCGCTCTCGGCGCCGTCGCTGGACAGCGTCTGGCCGTCGGCGGTCACGGTGATGTTGTCACCGAAGAACCCGCCCTCGGCCACGCCACCGTCGGTGATGTAGTGGAACCGGAACTGGATGCTCTTGCCGGTCAGGGCGTTGAGCGGGATGTTGATGTCGGTCCACGCGCCGTTGCTGCTGCCGCTGAGGCCCGGGGTCGGGTCGCTGCTGGACACCGGCGGGATCGGCTTGCCGTTCACGGTGCCGGGCAGCGCGTTCCAGGTGGAGCCGCCGTCGGTCGACGCCTCGAAGAAGAGGTAGTCGTAGCCGGACTCGATGTCGAACCGGCCCTTGAGCGACAGGGCCGCCGAGGTCTTCCCGGTCAGGTCGATCGTCCTGGTCAGGGTGTTGTCCAGGTCGTCGTCGTTGCCGGAGAAGAACTGCTTGCTGCCCTCGAACGGCGCGCCGTAGTCGAAGGTGTACTCCCGCTGCGGCAGGACCACCACGGCGGCCTGCGGCTTGGCCGTGTTGTATTCCTGCGGGCCGAGCTCCAGGGTCTTCTTCTGGCCGGCCTTGACCACCTCGTAGTCGAGCCAGCCGAGCTGGAGCTTGTTCCAGGCGCCGAGGTCGCCGCCGCGCTCGCCGATGCCGGCGTCGTTCTTGGCGGAGAGCCGGCTCTGGGCCATCAGGGTCCAGTGCTCGTTGTTGTTGTCGCCGCCGTTGAGGTTGTTGTAGTCGTCCGGCAGGCCCAGGTCGTGAGCGTACTCGTGGTAGAAGACGCTCCGGCCGCCGTTCTCCGGCTGGATCGTGTAGTCGCGGATCCAGACGCCGGTGTTGCCGATCTGGGTGCCGCCGATCGGGAAGTTCGCCGGGCCGGTGCGCGAGGTGTTGTACGCCGACCAGCGGTGGCTCCAGATGGCGTCCTCACCCTGGTGCGGGTCGCCGTCGGCCTGGTCGCCGCCGGAGTGGACGATCTGGAAGTGGTCGATGTAGCCGTCCGGCTCGTTGAAGTCGCCGTCGCCGTCGTAGTCGAACCGGTCCCACTGGTCGTAGGACTGCATGTCGGCCTTGATCTGGGCGTCGGTGCGGCCCTTGGCCTTCTGGTCGGCGACCCACTGGTTGGCGGCGTCGCGGACCAGGTCCCAGGTGTTCTGGCAGATGTTGTCCGCGCAGACCGCCGGGTCGTTGGCCGGGTTGTCGGTGTCGTCGTCCGCGATCGGGTCGTCCGAGCGGCCGTAGCGGGCCGCGTTGTACTTGACCTTCACCCAGTCGGTGACCATGCCGTCGACGCTGTAGCGCCCGGACGACTGGGCCTCGTAGTACTGCTTGAGCGACTCGTCGCCCTGCCCGGTGCCGAAGTACAGCTGGCGGAAGTAGTCCGCGCTGTAGTCGGCCTGCCAGACGGTCGAGTTGTCCACCGCCCGGTTGGGCTGGGGGATCTCGTTGTGCAGCGGCCCGTCGAAGGTGGTCGGCCCGGCGATGTTCGGGTTGGTGTCCTTGTCCGGGTACGCGGGGTCCCGCTCGTCGCCGAACTCGGCGAGGATGACGAAGATCTTGTCGGTGCGCTCCCGGGCCAGCTCGACGTACTGGTCCTTCTGGCCCTTCTTGGCGCTGCGCGCGCCGGCCGCGGAGGCCGCGCCGCCGGCGGTCTTGCCGACCTTGACGACGGTGCTGCCGTTGATCTTCTGGGCCTTGGCCCGGCCGGAGAGGACCTCGCTGAGGCCCTCCTGGCGGAGCGCGCGGCGCTTGTCCTCGAGCTTGTCCGGCAGATCGTGATCCGCTGGGGCCTTCTCGGCGGCCGACGGGGCGGCCGTCGGGAGCTTCGCGGTCGGCGCCGCGTTGGCGGTCGTGGCGACCACCAGACCCGTCGCCGTCAACGAAAGCCCGAGCAGACCCACTGCGACTTTCCGCACGTGGTACCTCCGGTGTGAGGGAACCGGCCCAACGGGGGTAGGAGCCGGTGAGTCGTCCCGACTGTGGGACCAATGGTGAACATAGAGTCTCGCGGGACGGGTGGGAAGACGCGTGCGTCGATTTGTTGCAAACTTTTGTTGAGAACGCTTTTCACCGTCACACCGATCGCCTTCGGCGGCAGGCTGAGCAGCGCGGACGCCCGACGGTGAATTGCAGCGACGAATCTCGATGGGTGTGGTCGGATAAATGCGGAAGGGGCCGGTGGCGTCGCCGCCACCGGCCCCTTCGTTGATCTTCCGATCAGTTGCCGCCCGTCGTCACGGGGTCGCCGCGGTCACCTTCACCGTGGCGACGGAGTTGTTCCACGCGGTCTTCTTCACCGTCAGCGAGACGCCGTAGGCGACGCCCGCGTCACCGGGGTTGCCCGTGCCCAGGACGATCGCCCCGCCACCCAGGGTGACCCCGTAGAACGAGGGCGCCGGGGTGCCGTCCGGGTTGACCACCCGGGTCGTGTACTGCGCGTTGCCGCGCGACGGCAGCACCACGGAGGCGTCGCTGTCCCGCGCGTACGGCGAGCCGTCCCGGATCTCGATGCCCGGGTACCAGCCCTTGGAGTCGGTGAACTGCGGCACCGCCGGCTGCGCCGGGAAGCTCGTGCAGTACTCGCTGTACGGCTCGTCCGCCGCCTCCAGGCACTCCTTGAAGGAGTACGTCTTCTTCAGGCCGAACGCCGCGTTCGACGACTGGGGCCGGCTGGGCAGGTTGTCCAGCACCGACGGGTCCTTCTCGGCCGCCGTGCCCTGCCGCCGCAGCGGGTCGAAGTGCGAGTCGACGATCAGCAGGCCACCCTTGGCGCCGTAGCTCGGCAGGGCGGTCAGCTGCCCGGTGACGTGGTTGACGTCGCCGAGCGCCGTGTCGCGGTACCAGACCAGCATGCCCGGGGCGTTGTAGGAGATCCGGTCGACCTTCCACGCCTCGTGCGAGTACACCGTGTCGTACGCGTACTTCAGGCCCTTGTCGAAGCCGTCGAAGTTACGCCACTCGGCCAGGTAGTAGTGCGCCCGGACCTCGGTGCCCGAGTTGGTCTTCCAACCCGCGCCGGTGGTGTCGGTGAAGCTGCCGCCGGTGGCGGTCCAGCCGTTCGCCCCGCCCTCGACGTCGTCGCTCCAGGTGGTGGCGCCGCCGCCGGTGACCGAGAAGTCGTCGGCGAACCAGCCGCGCTCCACGAACGCCTCGTCGGTGGCCTGCCGCAGCCGCAGCTGCACGGTCTGCCCCGCGTACGCCGACAGGTCGACGTAGTCGTGCCGCCAGCCGCCGGACGAGCCGGTCAGGCCGTACTTCTTGCCGCCGAAGTCGGCCATCCGGCCGTTCGGGTCGGCGTAGTTGTCCGGCGTGGTGACGACGGTGCCGTCGGCGTCGTAGACCTTCTGCTCGGACCAGGTCGCCCCGCCGTCGGTGGAGAGCTCGACGAAGCCGTAGTCCCAGTCCTCCTCGATGATGTAGTTGTTCCACATCCAGAACTTGGCGTCGGCGGCGGAGGGGACGCTCACCGAACGGCTCAGCTTGACGTCCGCCCAGTTCTGGTCGGCGCCGCTGTGCCACATGTTCGACCCGCTGTGCGGGGTGGCCAGGGTGATCACCTTGTCCGGCAGGTCCACCTTGATGCCGTCGGCCGTGCCGACCGGCGTGCGGGAGGTCTGCCCGAGCTTGATGGTGCGCGGGGCGGAGCCGGGGGCGACCGTCACCGGGTCGGCCCAGCCGAGCACCCACTTGTCCCAGATGCCCATGTGGGTGGGCAGCGCCTGGAAGATCTCGCCGCTGTGCGACCCGGAGGCCATCAGGTCCCAGAAGTCCACGTCGGAGTCGGCGTTGCCGGACGTGTCGTAGAGGTCCGGCAGGCCCAGGTCGTGCCCGTACTCGTGGGCGAAGACGCCGACGCCGGCGTCCTCCGGCTGCACGATGTAGTTCGACACCTTGAGCTGCGTGCCGGGGATGGTGTAGCCGCCCGGAACGGTCGAGGAGTGCGCCCACACCGCGTACGTGCCCTCGGCGCCGCCGCCGCGGGACTTGCCCTGGCCGGCGTGCACCAGCACCAGGTGGTCGATCACGCCGTCGGGCTCGAAGAGGTTGCCGTCGCCGTCGCGGTCGCTCTGGTCCTCGATGTCGTAGTCGGCCCACGGGAAGCTCGGGTCCATGGCGGCCAGCGCGTCGATCGCGTCGGTGGCCAGCCGGCCCGCCCCGGCCGGGTTGTCCGGGTGGCCGTTCATCGCCTGCTCACGCCCGGCGACCCAGTTGCCGTTCTCGTCCTGGAAGCAGCGCGACGCCGCGTACCAGCCCTCCGAGTGCGGCACGGTGATCCACGGGCTGGCCTGCCCGTCCACCGTGTACGCGCCCTTGGACATCTCCAGGTACATGTTGTGCATGGTCCGGCCGGCGAGGCTGATGCCCTTCTTGCCGTCCGGGCCCTTCAGGTCCTTGCGGACCCGCTCGGTGATGCCCGTCTTCGTGTAGAGCATCTTGTTGTAGTGGGCCGGCGAGAAGTCCGGCACCCACATCGAGTTGTTGTCCTTGTGCGGCAGGCTCGCCGGGTTCGGGATGTTGTTGTGCTTCGGCCCGTTCTGCACCGTGCCGGGGACGCAGGTCCGGTCCTCGAAGACCGTCTTCGGCACCATCGTGCCGGTGAAGTCGTCGTTGGCCTGGTCGTTGAACTCCACCAGCAGGGTGAGGAGCTTCGCCTTCTGGGTGCTCGGGGCCTTCTTGATCCACCGGGGGCTCTTGCCGGAGCGGATCGACTGGGCCTCCAGCTTCGCCAGCTGCTTGGCGGTCGTCGGGTTGCCCGCGGCGTACTTGCGGTCGTAGGCCCGGGCCTCGTCCGCCGCCGTGGTGTACACGCCGTCGGCGCCCTTGACCTCCTTGCCGGCGGTGTCCGGCTGCACCTCGGGCTCGGCGTAGTTGATGTAGTGCTCGTCCGCCCCGATCGTGGCAGGAGCCGGGCCGGACGTCTGGGCCGACGCAGTCCCCGTCACGGTCAGTGACGTGGCCGCGAGGGCGATGGCGGGCAGCGCGACGAGTAGGCGTCGGCGTGACCGTCGTTGCGGAATCATGTGCATGCCGCTCCGTTTCTCGGGCATGGGCGTGGAGCCGGCCGGCGCGCACGGCAGAGACATCCGTCGAACCGACCGATGCGGCTGAACCTAAAGGAGAAAGAACCCTTCCGACAGGGGGTGGCGTCCCCTGTGTCCGTTCAGCCGGTGCCCCTCAACCGACCGACCGACACCCCTTCGTCACGCACCGTTCACAAGCGCAGACACGGAGGGTGGCGGCCCGTGCGGGGCCCGCCACCCTCCGAAAGGTACGTCCTATGTCAGTCCTCGTCGGACTTGCCGCCGCCCATCCCCGAGGAGATCAGCTCCATCACCGAGGAGTCCTGCAGGGTCGTCACGTCGCCCAGCGACCGGTTCTCCGCGACGTCCCGCAGCAGCCGACGCATGATCTTGCCGGAGCGGGTCTTCGGCAGCTCCGGCACCAGCATGATCTGCCGCGGCTTGGCGATCGGGCCGAGCGTCCGCGCCACGTGGTTGCGCAGGTCCGCGATCAGCTGCTCGCCCGCCTCGCCGGCCGTGTCGACCGAGCCGCGCGGGATGGCGAACGCCACGATCGCCTGCCCCGTCGTCGGGTCGGTCGCCCCCACCACCGCCGCCTCCGCCACCGACGGGTGCGACACCAGCGCCGACTCCACCTCCGTGGTGGAGATGTTGTGGCCCGACACCAGCATCACGTCGTCCACCCGGCCCAGCAGCCAGATGTGCCCGTCGTCGTCCTTCTTCGCCCCGTCCCCGGCGAAGTACATGCCCTCGAACCGCGACCAGTACGTCTCGACGAACCGGTCGTCGTCGCCCCAGATCGTGCGCAGCATCGACGGCCACGGCTCGCGCAGCACCAGATAGCCGCCGCCGCCGTTCGGCACCGACTGGCCTTGGTCGTCCACCACGTCCGCCACGACGCCCGGCAGCGGGGTCATCGCCGAACCCGGCTTGGTCTCGGTGACCCCGGGCAGTGGCGAGATCATGATCGCGCCCGTCTCGGTCTGCCACCAGGTGTCCACGATCGGCAGCTCACCCCGGCCCACGTGCTGCCTGTACCACATCCACGCCTCGGGGTTGATCGGCTCGCCGACGCTGCCCAGCAGCCGCAGCGAGGACAGGTCGTGCCCGGCGGGGATGTCGTCGCCCCACTTCATCATCGTGCGGATCAGCGTCGGCGCGGTGTACAGGATGCTCACCTGGTACCGGTCGACGATCTCCCAGAACCGGCCCTTGTGCGGCGTGTCCGGGGTGCCCTCGTACATGACCTGGGTGACGCCGTTGGCCAGCGGCCCGTACACGATGTAGGAGTGCCCCGTCACCCAGCCGATGTCGGCGGTGCACCAGTAGACGTCCGTCTCCGGCTTCAGGTCGAACACCGCGTGCGCCGTGTACGCCGCCTGCGTCAGGTAGCCGCCCGTGGTGTGCAGGATGCCCTTCGGCCGGGCCGTCGTGCCCGAGGTGTAGAGGATGAACAGCGGGTGCTCGGCGTCGAACGGCTGCGCGGTGTGCTCCGCCGACGCGGTCTCCACCGTCTCGTGCCACCAGTGGTCCTTCGCCGACCAGGCGACCTCCTCACCGGTGCGGCGGACCACCAGCACGTGCTCCACCGACGGGCACTTCGCCACCGCCTCGTCCACGGTCGGCTTCAACGCCGACGGCTTGCCCCGGCGGTACCCGCCGTCGGCGGTGATCACCACCTTGGCGGTGGCGTCCTGGATGCGGTTGCTCAGCGAGTCGGCGGAGAAGCCGCCGAAGACCACGCTGTGCGTCGCGCCGATGCGGGCGCAGGCCAGCATCGCCACCGCCGCCTCCGGCACCATCGGCAGGTAGATCGCCACCCGGTCGCCGGCCACCACGCCCAGGTCGGTCAGCGCGTTCGCCGCCTGGCAGGTCATCCGGTGCAGGTCGGCGTACGTGATGGTGCGGGTGTCGCCCGGCTCGCCCTCCCAGTGGATGGCCACCCGGTCGCCGTTGCCCGCCTCCACGTGCCGGTCCAGGCAGTTGTACGCCACGTTCAGCCGGCCGCCCACGAACCACTTCGCGAACGGCGGGTTCGACCAGTCGAGCACCTGCTCCCACTGCTGCGCCCAGGCCAGCCGCCCGGCCTGCCGCTCCCAGAACGCCAGCCGGTCGGCGGCGGCCTCGGCGTACGCGTCGGCGGTCACGTTGGCGTGCGCGGCGAGTGCGGCCGGCGGCGGGAACTGCCGCGTCTCGTTCAGCAAGTTGGCCAGTGCCTCGCTCATGCCGTGACTCCCTCGTCGCTCGCGTGACCTGCGTCTCCTACCCCCGCAGAGGTTAGTCGGGGCGGCCGGAGGCCGCGACAGCTCCCCGAACCCACGCGCGCCGAGCGGCCCCCGCCACGCGCCGAGCTGTCAGGAAGGGCCCCCTGTTGACGCCTACGGTAGAGAAGGGTCCCCTTCTCACCCGCCGTCCCCGCAGGTGGCTAGCGTGGCAGCGTGACCGCTGATCCGCTCGCGCCCCTGCTCGCGCTCGCCGACATCGCCCCCGCCGTCGAGCGGGCCCGCGACCGCGTCGACCAGGCCATGCGGCACCGCGCTCTGCGCCGGCACGGCGGCCAGGTCGCGGCCGAGGTCAGCCTCCGGTCCGCCGTGGCCAGCGCCGCCCTGGAGGGGTACGCCCACGACCGCGAGTCCGTCCGGGCCGGCACGGTCACCGACCCGGTGAGTCAGGGCGCGCTGCGGGTCGCCGGGGCGCTGCCCGGCCTGACCGAGCGCTGGCCGACGTCGCCCCGGCAGGTCCTCGCCCGGCTGCACGTGCTCGCCGCCCGGGATGTCGTACCCGAAAACGAGCTGGGGCGGCCGGTGGCCGACCCGGTCGTCGCCGCCCGGCTCGACGGCCTGGCCGGGCTCGTCGCCGGCGGCACCGCCGTGCCCCCGCTCGTGCTCGCCGCCGTCGTGCACGGCGAGCTGCTCAACCTGCGCCCGTTCGCCGGGCCGTCCGGCCTGGTGGCCCGGGGAGCCGCCCGGCTCGTCCTGATGTCCACCGGTTTCGACCCCCGCGGGCTCGTCGGCGTCGACGTCGGCCACCGCGAGCGCGAACCCGAGTACGTCGGCGCGGCCGGGGCGTTCGCCACCGGCACCCCCGACGGGCTGCGCTCCTGGTTGCGGCACTACATGGCCGCCGTCGAACTCGGCGCCGACCAGCTCACCGCCGTCGGCGACGAGATCCTCGCCGCCGCCTGAACCGGCTGGCTGACCCGGCTGGCTGGCCCGGCTGGCCTGGCCGGGCCGCCCGGACCGGTCGCGGGCTGCCGGTCAGGCCACCGGGGTGGTACGCGTGCGGCGGTGCCGGCCGTACCAGGCGATGCCGATCGCCACCCCGACCCCGACGCCCAGCGCCGCCGCGGCGACCGGCACCGCCGGGCGCTCCCGCAGCCGGCGGCCCAGCGGGATCGGGTGCCGGAACTCCAGCACCGGCCAGGCGTTCTCGGTGGCCAGCCTGCGCAGCGCCCGATCCGGGTTGACCACCGACGGATGCCCCACGCACTCCAGCAGCGGCCGGTCGCTCATCGAATCGGAGTACGCGTACGAGTCGGCCAGGTCGTAGCCGCGCAGCCGGGCCAGCTCGCTGACCGCCTCGACCTTGCTCGGACCGGCCGCGTAGAACTCCACCTCACCGCTGTACCGGCCGTCCGCCACCGCCATCCGCGTGGCGATCACGTCGGTCACCCCGAGCAACTCGCCGATCGGCCGGACCATCTCCTCCCCAGAGGCGGAGACCAGCACGACGTCCCGCCCGGCGGCCTGGTGCTCCTCGATGAGGGCCGCCGCCTCGGCGTACACGTAGGGGTTGATCAGCTCGTGCAGTGTCTCCGCGACGATCTGGCGGACCTGTTCCACCTGCCAGCCCTTGCACAGCGCGGCCAGGTAGTCCCGGGTCTTGGCCATGGTCTGCTCGTCGGTGCCGCCCAGCCGGAACATCAGCTGCGCGTACGCCGACTTCACCACGTCCCGCCGGGTGATCAGCCCATCCCGGTAGAACGGCCGACCAAACGCCAAGGCGCTCGACTTGGCGATGACGGTCTTGTCCAGATCGAAAAAAGCGGCACTTCGGCCCACGGCGCGAAAGTCTAGCCGGATGGTCTATGGTCGGCGGGTGCCTGGGGTACGGACTCCGGCCCGGCCCCTACGGCGACCTCCTCCACCCCCTGCCGTCAGTGACGGCGGTCACACTCTCCGGCGATGATTTCGCAGGGAGTGGAGGCGACACCACTCGACGTATACCGGTTTGCTCAGGCATGCTTGTTCTTGCGACGCACATTCGCGTTGTCGTACGACAGCAGGCCCTCGGCGATCGCACCCCCCGTGACCGCCGAGCCGGTTCGGCTCAACCCCCCCGGAGCCGAACCTCCCGACGACCCCCGTCTCCCCCCGACGGGGGTCGTCCCTTTCCCGGTCCCGTTCCAGGCCAGGTGAAGGCGCGTTTCCCGGGTCGGCCGGGCCGGGCGACAGGCGGAAAGTCAGCGAATCGTCAGCGAACGTCAGCCGCACCCGATCGGCGTAATCGTCCGGCGTGCGCTGATCCACTCATGCTGATCGAAGCGGATCATGCGTCGTGTTCACGTAGGTGTTCATCAGCCGGGCCGCTCGGGGGGAGCTTGCTGGCGCGTACCAGAATCTGGGCTTGCGGGCCCCGGTGGCCCGACGGGAGGAGCTTGACTCCTTCGACCCGCGCGCGGCCAACCCTGGCTCGTGCTACGCCTGGGGAGCAATGATCGCGGCCTCTATACGTAGTCCAACCCCGACGAGCCTAGGAGGCCAGCGAGGACGTGAGGTTCCGTCTGCCCTGAGTCGCTCAACGCGGTGAGCGCGGAGATCAGCAAGCCCGCCAGCGATGACACAGTGCCTACTACTCGCCTGGTAGCGGCTCGCCGGGATCGAAGGTCCACTGCGGGACCGTACCGGAGACCGGACCTCGAAACTGTCCGCATAGCGACTGACCACCGGCTCGCGGTCGTGACGATCGCGGGGCGGTTGACCACCGCCGAGGTTGGGGCGATCGGCTGCCGCGCGCTGCCGGACAGAGCTGCGCGTCCCACCGTGCAGCCGTGCCGGCGACGTGCCAGTAGCCGGTGTCTCAGACGGTCAGCGATCATGATCGGGCACCACGATCCCGCCGCTGACCAGGCGATCCGGGCAGATCATGACAGCCGAGAACGATCTTCCAAACTGACGGTGTTCCTGCGGCCATCCGGAAGGGGTCAGAAGGTCGGTTGGACTGTGTTCCACCAGCCGACGATCCGGCTCGCAACATAGTCGAGGTCATACCGCGCAGGATCTAGGCCGAAGTGGTCTCCCAACTCGTGCCGAAGAACCCCCCGTATCTCTGTCTGGCCGGCACCGGCCCGCAGCCTGTCGAACAGTGGTCCGTGCATGCAGTCGTACTCGTCTGGCGCAATCTCCGCCACTCCGATCGGGTCCCACTCGTTGAGGACGTTTCGCAGGCTCAGTTGCAGGTCGGCCCAGTCCATCCGCTGATTCTGATGGTCTGTGTGGCTGTACAGCCATCCGTACAGCCAAGCCGGCCGACGGACCCGGCCGCAGGCCGACGGAAGTCGACGGGATGAGCAGGTCAGCGGCCCTGGTGCGAGCCACCGTCACTGTCCCGTGACTCAAAGGCTGGCAGACTCCGGTCATGAGTTACGACCTGGCGGTGTGGGAGGGCGTGCAGCCGTCGAACGATGGCGAGGGCGGAGCCGTCTACGACCAACTCTACGAGAAGTACATGGCTGGCGAGGAGGTTGCCCCGACTCCCGGCATCCTGGCCTACGCCGAGGCGCTGGCTGAGCGCTGGGCCGTCCTGACCGATAATCAGACTTCCGGTTGGGAATCCCTGCTCGACGATGCTTCCGGGCCGATGATCTACCTGACGATGCCATACGGGCTGGCTGGCGAACTGTCGGCCGAGGCTGCCCGCCTGGCCGCCGAGCAAGGGCTTGTCTGCTACGACCCACAGGAAGAGCACCTACGGCCAGTGCACAACGATTAGGCGAAGCCGTCCGCGCTCGCGGCCTCCCCTGCGGGCGGTCCGGCCGTCCTCGGGCGTCCGCAGCGCCTCGTGCAGAATGCGTGCAACGATCTTGGCGCGCGGAGCCGGTAAGCATCCGGCCCGCCCGGGGCATGCCCACAGTGGTCACGCTGCCGCTGCGCTGTTGCCTTCCTAAACCGTGTCCCAGACGGTCCCCAGCGGTCATGATCGGGCACAGCCACACCCCCGCCCACCAGGTGATCCGGGCGGATCATGACAGCCGGAACAATCCTTCAAGCCGAGGTCCTTAACTGCCCGGCACCGGACCGCCTTCCTGCCTAGAGTGCGCGTCGCACTGCCGATAGTGTTGGCCTGTGACGGCAGAAGCTCAGCGAGCCGTGCGGCGGCTTTGTGACCAGGCGCTCACCGGCGTTGGTCGATGGTCTGGGCGGGCTCCACTTCGCGATGCCCTATACCACGTGACACGTGGGCGGCTCGACAAGCGTCCGCGCTACTCGGTCGGCCAGCTCCCGACCCTTGACACGCCCTGGCAGGACACCGCATCAGGTAGGTACTTCGGTTGGCGGTGCCGACAGGCAACCCTCAACGGGGAGTTCGCCTTTGCCGTCGAGTACATCGTGTGCCCGTACTGCCGAATAGCATGGGTCGACAAGCCATACACCGCCGAGGAGTACCAGCGTCAGGGCCTTGCCTCGGTGGCACTGTGGGCGCTCCGCGAGGAAATCCAGGACTGCACTGGTACACCGGCAGCGGGCACCTGGGCCAGGCCAAGGCGTTTTGGATGGCTGTTGGACGCGGCGTTCCTGGTGGCTACAGTCAACGCAAGTTGTGCGAGCACATCGGCATGCCTGGGGGATTGAAGCCGAGCTGGCTACTTCGGCGCAAGCAGGGCCGCGCGGCCAGTAGCGCTTACCACGATTGATCGCTGGCGCTTCGGCGGGAACGGTGCGCAGCGCAGAAGTCAGCAGATCGGCAGCGAAGGCCGTGCCGCGTGGCGACTTTCGATCATGCCCAGCAGCCGGCGGCGAGGTGGCAGCCTATTCTCGTGGCGAGAATTGAGCACTACTACGACCCGAACGCGCCGAAGGCCAACAGCATCGTCGTGGCCGTCTCCGTCTTCGTCCGAGACGAGGACGGTCGGGTGCTGCTCATCCAGCGCACCGACAACGGCCTTTGGTCGCTGCCCGGCGGCGGCCAGGAGATCGGCGAATCGGTCGCGGGGACGGCGGTCCGGGAGGCCCAGGAGGAGACCGGCCTACGGGTCGAGGTCGCCGGAATGATCGGCGTCTACTCCGACCCCGGTCACGTCATCGCCTACACCGATGGCGAGGTGCGGCAGCAGTTCTCCCTGTGCCTGCGAGCCTTGCCCGTCGGCGGCACTCTGACCCCGAGCGACGAATCAAGCGACGTCCGGTGGCCGGCGCTCGGACGAAAAGTGCTCGGCTTCACCCGCCCGGTACGGTTGCTGATCATGCAGCAGATGGCGCTCTTCGATCTCGATAACACGCTTGTGGACCGTTCGGGAGCATTCCGACGCTGGGCAGCCGAGTTCTGCGCCGATCGCGGACTGTCAGACGACGCGTTGGCCTGGCTGATCGCGACTGATCAGGACGGTGCCGTACCCCGCGACTGGTTCTTTGGCGAGGTGACGGCCCGTTTCGGTCTGGCATCGGTGGACACCACGTGGGGGCAGTACCGACGCCGGATGCCGGAACTGGTGAGTTGCCCCGAAGAAGTGCTGGGGTCGCTGAGACTGCTGCGCGACGATGGCTGGAGTGTCGCGATCGTGACCAACGGCCAGGCGGACAACCAGTTGGGCAAGATCAGGCGTACTGGGCTGGACCGATGCGTCGACGCCTGGGCGGTGTCCGCAGAGGTGGGCGTCCGGAAGCCAGCACGCGAGATCTTCGAGGCGGCGGCCCGTGGGTGCGGTCTTGATTTGCGGGATGGTGGCTGGGCGATCGGTGACAGCCCGGTGCTTGATGTCGAGGGTGGCCGCGCGGCAGGGCTTGCCACCCTATGGGTCAGCCGGGGCAAGGAATGGCCGCCTGAACTCGCCCCACCTGATCGCACCGTCACGGATGTCGTGGCCGCTGTCCAAGTGCTGCTGAACGAGGACGCCGGGCGGTAGCTGTACAGCTGTCCGGGCGGTCAAGCCGGCCGTCGGGCTCCGCGCAACGGCTTCCGCCGGGACGTCCACCCCCCACGGTCCGAAAGCCGACTCTGCAGCGGCACCTGAGCGTCCCGCCGCTGGTGGGAGGGCCTTTCCGTCCCCCGACGCCCTACGTAGCGGGCACGCGACGGTGTGGCGTCACCCGAGGCGCGTTCGTACTCTGTCCGGGACGTCCCGTCGACCGTGGGGGAGGGCCGGACGCTGCTGGTTAACCGGAGCCTCGCCGACGTCCCCGCCGACCGGGTCGTCGCGTTGCCCGACGCGGACACCGACGCGCTGGCCATGCTGATCGCGCGGGACCACGCGGAGTTGGCCGCCGTGGTGCACCGCCCGGCCGCCCGGATCGCGCTGCCGGTGGACTTCGTGTACGCCGCGTTGGGCCAGCTCGAACAGGTCGCCGTCGAGTTGCTGCCCGCCTGGCTGCCCGAGGCTGCGGACGGCGTCCGCCCGGACACGTCCGGCCTGGCGGCGGTCCGGGCCGCCGCTGCGGCGCGGTCCCGCCGCGATCGTTATCCCGGTTCCTTCCTGCCGGACCTGGCCGTCTTCGCGGTGACGGCCCGGCGTCCCGCCGGCACGCAGTTGCCGCTGCGCACCCGGGCGGCGGCACTGGCGCGGCTCGTCGCGGGGGCGTTCGGCCGGCGTCGGGTGGTGCTGCTCGTCGAGCCGGCCGCCGGCACGGGCGCGGTTTCTGCGGCGGGGGCCGCCTGGCTGGTGCAGCACGGCGGCCCGGTCACCTGGCTGCTCGGGGCCGGCGCGGCCGGGCTGGAGGCGGTGCCGGAGTTCTCGGTCGCGCTGCCGCCCGTGCCGCGCGCCGCGTCGCTCGCGCCGCCACGCACGGCGCGCGACGTGCCATCCGCGTCGCTCACCCCGCCACGCACGGCGCGCGACGTGCCTCCCGCGCCGCGCGGACTGTCGTCCGACGCGGGGGCGGTGGTGGGCCGGCCGCACCCGGCGAGCGAGGCCGAGAAGAGGCTGGAGGCGGCGCTCGCCGCCGAGAGCTGGGCCGTCGGGCGGCGGTGGAACCAGAGCTACCGGTCGCATGATCTGGCCACGCCGGTCCGGCTGGATCTACTGTGGCCCGACGAACGGTGCGTGGTGGAGATCGACGGGCCGGAGCACTGCCGTCCGGTCCACTTCGAGGCCGACCGGCAGCGCGACGTCCAGTTGCAACTGGATGGTTACGCCGTCCTGCGCTTCACCAACGCCCGGGTGACCCACGACGTCGGTGCCGTGGTCCGGCAGATCGGCACGTATCTGCGGGAGCGTCGGCGGGACATGGCGGAAGGACGGCAGCATGGCCGGCGATGATCTGACGGCATCCGAGAGCGCGATCCTCGTCGTGCTCATGGCCGAGGCGCGCGAGGTGCTGAACACCGAGCTCCGCGAGCTCTACCACCTCGACGTACGCAAGCCGCAGCGCGACAAGCTCACCCGCCTGCACTACGTCGCCAGCCGCAAGAGCGGATCGACGTACGCCCTCCAGCTCGACGACAAGGGCTGGGTGCGGATGCAGAGCGACCTCGACTTCGCGCTGCGCGGCGCGTCGGCGCTCGGCGCCGCGTTGACCGCCCTCCAGGCCAACCTGCGCGACCGGGTCCTGGCGCGCAGCGGCTGCGCCACGCTGGCCGAGCTGTTCGCCGTGACCGACGTACGCGCGTCGGCTCCCACGGCCGCCGCCGACCCGGCGGGCGCGCTGACGGCGCGCGTGGTCAGCGCGTACCGGGCGCTGGCCGACGCGCCGGGGGCCTGGGTGAGCCTGCGCCGCCTCCGCCCGTTCTTCGCCGACGTGCCGCGCGAGGACCTGGACGAGGCGCTGCGTCGGCTCAGCCGCTCCGAGGGCGTCGCCATCACGCCGGAGTCGAACCAGAAGACGCTCACCGAGGCGGACATCGCGGCCGCGCTGCGCCTCGGCGGGCAGGACAATCATCTGCTGGCGATCGGCGTGTGATGGACGAGGCGGAGCGGACCGCGCTGGCGGCCCTGCGGTTCGACTGGGCGCCGGTCCCCGACGACGTGTGGCGTCCGCTGCCCTTCCACGTCGAGGGCCTGCACGTCCCGGTCGTCCGGGAGGTGCTCGCCGGGGTGGACGAGGCCGCGTCGAACCCGCACGGCAGCCCGCTCGGCCTCGTCGTGCAGGGGCAGCGGGGGTCCGGCAAGACCCACCTGCTGGGCGTGGTCCGCCAGCGGGTGCAGGAGGCGGGCGGCTACTTCTTCCTGGTCGGCCTGCTCGACGCGGGCAGCTTCTGGGACAACGTCCTCGCCGCCCTGCTGGACGGCCTGGCCCGGCCGGTGCCCGGCAGCCCCGAGACGCAGCTCAAGCTGCTGCTGCGGCGGCTGTCGGCGCTGGTGGGCGCGCCCCGGACGGCACGCCGGGCCGTGATGGGCGACACCGAGCTGACCCGGCCGGCGCTCGACGCCTTCCTCACCGGCCTCGGCGACTACGACCGGCACGCGGCCCGCACCTGCCAGGAGACCGCCCGCGCCCTCGCGCTGTCCGCCTCGGAGGACATCTCCCACCGCGACCTGGCGGAGAACTACTTCCTCTCCGGCGAGGAGGTCGTGGCCGGCGAACGCGCGGCCTGGGGGATGCGGCGCGCGCCCCGACCGGCCCAGCAGATCGTGCAGGACCTGTCCTGGCTGCTGGCGCTCACCGGCCCGTCGGTGGTGGCGATCGACCAGGTCGACACGCTGATCGCCCAGTTGGCGATCCAGAGCGACCCCGCCGTGGTGGGCGCCGCCGCGATGAGCCCGGAGCAGTCGCTCATGCTGGCCCGGATGGCGGACGGCCTGATGTCGCTGCGGCAGGCGACGCGGCGCACGCTGACCGTCCTCGCCTGCATCCCGAACTCGTGGACGATCATCCGGTCCACGGCCGCCGACACCGTCGCCGACCGGTTCCGGGAGACCCCGGTCCTGCGCCGGATCGACGACGCCGATCTCGCGCGGGCGATCATCGAGAAGCGGTTCACCGTCCGCTACGGCGAGGTCGGGTACGCGCCGCCGTACCCGTCGTGGCCGGTGTCCCCGCGCGCCTTCGCCGAGGCCGGGGCCTTCACCCCGCGCCAACTGCTGATCGAGATCGACCGGCACATCCGGGGCTGCCTCGCCGCCGACGAGGTGCGGGAGATGGCCACGCTGGGCGAGCCGGCCGTCGCGGAGTCACCAGCGCCCCGGCCCGCCCCGGTCACCGCCACCGCCGAGGAGATGGAGCGTTACGACGCCCGCTTCGCCGAGCTGCGGGACGCCGCCGACGTCGCCACCCCGCTCGGGCGGGCGACGGAGGACGAGGCGATGCCGCCGCTGCTCGCCGCCGGGCTCACCGCCTGGATCCTGGAACGCGGCGACGCCGGTGCGGCGTTCAGCGTCGACCCGCCCCCGAGCACCGACCCGCCGCTGCACGCCCGGCTGCGCCTGACGCTCGACGAGCGCACCGAGGACCAGGCGCACTGGTGTTTCCGGGCGATCAGCGACGACCACCACGGCAACGCGGCGCTGGCCCGGCTCCGCAAGGCGAGTGTGGCGGCCGCCCTCGACACCGGCTCGGCCAAGCGCACGCTGTTCCTGCTGCGCAACCGCGGCTGGTCGACCAGCGCCGCCACCCGGAAGGCCGTCTCCGCGTTCACGGCGGCGGGCGGGCAGACCATCGGTGTCGACGAGGAGGACCTGCGGATCCTCTCGGCGCTGCGGGTCATGCTCGCCGAGGCCACGATGGACTTCCAGGGCTGGCTGATCGACCGCCGCCCGACCCGGGACCTGAAGTTCCTCCAGCACGCGCTGGCCGACGTCGACCGCTGGACGACGGACGCCGCGCCGCCGGGACCCGCCGCCCGCCCGGCCGCCCCGACCCCCACCGCCCCGACCCCGGTCACTCCGGCCCCGGAGGCCAGCGAGCCGGCGCGGTCGGCCGAGTCGGCAGGGCCGGCCGAGTCGGCCCCGGCGGCCACCGTCCCGGCCGAGCCGGCGTTCGTCGTCGGGTACGGGTACGACGACGGCGCGCCCGTGCCGCTGGCCCTGGAGGCGCTCCGGAAGCACACCACGATCTTCGCCGGCTCGGGCTCGGGCAAGACGGTGCTCATCCGCCGCATCGTCGAGGAGTGCGCCCTCGCCGGTGTCTCCGCCATCGTGCTCGACCCGAACAACGACCTCGCCCGCCTCGGGGAGGAATGGCCCGAGCAGCCCGCAAGGTGGCGGCCGGGCGACGCGGCCCGGGCGCGGGACTATCTGGCGTACACCGACGTGGTGGTCTGGACGCCGCGCCGCAACTCGGGCCGCCCGCTGAGCTTCCAGCCGCTGCCCGACTTCACCGGCGTGCGCGACGACCCGGACGAGTTCGGTGAGGCCGTCGAGGCGGCGGTCGCGGCCCTCGCGCCGCGCGCCATGGTCACCGGCCGGGCCACCAGGGCGCACTTGGGGCTGGCGGTGCTGCGCAAGGCCGTCGAGCACTACGGCCGGCGCGGCGGTTCCCGGCTGAGGGGCCTCGTCGACACGCTGGCCGACCTGCCGGACGGGATCATCGACCTCGACGACGCCGAGAAGATCGGCCTCAGCCTGGCGCAGAACCTGACGGCGGCCATGGTCAACGATCCGCTCTTCGGGGGCGAGGGCACCCCGATGGATCCCGGCGTGCTGCTCACGCCCGCCCCCGGCAGGCGGGCCCGGGTATCGGTGGTCAGCCTCGTGGGCCTGCCCTCCGACGACGTGCGCCAGAGCTTCGTCAACCAGCTCCAGATGGCGCTGTTCGCCTGGATCAAGAGGAACCCGGCCGGCGACCGGCCGCTGCTGGGGCTGCTCGTCATGGACGAGGCGCAGACGTTCGCCCCGTCGGGGGCGATGACGGCCTGCACCCAGAGCACGCTGGCGCTGGCCGCCCAGGCGCGCAAGTACGGGCTCGGGCTGGTCTTCGCCACGCAGGCGCCGAAGGGGCTGCACAACCGCATCCCGGGGAACGCGGCGACGCAGTTGTACGGCCTGATGAACAGCCCGATCCAGATCGAGGCGGCCCGCGAGATGGCCCGCGCCAAGGGCGGGGACGTGCCGGACATCTCCCGGCTGACGGTGGGCGAGTTCTACCTCGCCGCCGAGGGCGCGGCACCACGGAAGATCCGGACCCCGCTCTCGCTGACGCATCATCCCCGCAGCCCGCTCACCGTCGAGGAGGTGCTGGATCGGGCGCGCGGGACGGGCCGGTCCGGAGTGGCGGGACGATAGCTGAGAGTGATTTAGGGCGGTGTGCAAATTGCCCCGATGGGATTGTCACGCACCCTTCGCGCAGCGTCCCGTCGCCACTACTTTGTGCCGTACTGCCAGGTAAAAGGCTTGATCATTGATCTTCCCGAACATTGTGGACGCTGGGGCGTCTACAACCGCTGCCCGCCACGGATAGTAATTGTCGACCGAGAGGGGCAGGGGAAAGATGAACGAAGCGCTGGCGGAACCGCTCACCGGATACCAGGTGATGGCCGTGGCCGTCACCGTCGCCGGGGTACTGGCCGGCCTGGCGCGCGCCTGCGTCGCGTACCGGGCCCGGATACAGCAGGAGCGGGAGGTGACGACACGTACGACAGCCCGGGTCACGTGGCTGACCAGGCTCGCGGAGGCCGACCACGACGTGGTGCGGATCGTGGAGCGCGACCGCGACGGGCACCGCGAGGTGGAGCTGGGCGGCCGTGGCGGGTCGAACTCCGAGGCCGCCAGGGAGGCGGCGTGATCGAGTTCGAGGGCACCGCCGCCCTGACACCGGAGCAGGCCGACTGCGAGGCGACGCGCGAGGCGGAGGCCGCACGCGTGAAGGCCGCGCACGACCAGGAGTTCGCCGCGTTCACCGAGGCCTCCTACCACCAGGTGGAGCGGATCCTCAGGTCGGCGTGCCGGGACCGCGAGGTGGTCGAGGACGCGCTCAACGAGGCGTACCTGCACGGGCGCGTCCAGTGGTCCAAGCTGCGCGTCCACGACCGGCCGATCGGCTGGATCATCGTCACGGCGCGACACAAGATCCGCAAGGACCACCAGCGGCACCTACGGGAGGCTGCGATGGCACCGGAGGACCTGCCGACGGCGCCGCACTCGAACATCGCCGACGTGTGGGAGGCGCAGGAACTGCTGCGGGGCTGGTTGCACCGGCTCCCGGCACGGCACGCCGAGGTGTTCCAGATGGCGCAGGAGGGCTTCTCCAACCAGGAGATCGCCCGCATCCTCGGGCTGACCGAGAACAGCGTCCGCTCCTACAAGGTCGCCGCGAGGCGAGGGCTGCGCGAGCTGGCTGAGGAGGCCGGCTACGTCGCCCCGGACGGTCACCGGCGGCAGGGAGCACGTCGTGGACCTCGATGACATCCTGGCGCTGGCCGAGACCAGGCCGAGCCCGCTGGAACTCGCCCGCGCGCGCCGCGTCGCGCGTGCGGCGCAGAGCCGGTACGACCTCTCGCTCGCCGAGGGCTACAAGATCATGGTCGACACCGCCCTCGTCGACCCGCTGACCTGGGACGTCGACGAGGCGACCAGGGTCGCGCGCGCCGCCCAGCTGGCGAAGTTGGGCACCATCACCTGGGTGGCCGGCGGGCGGGACGGCCTTGGTCGGCTCCACTGGTCGGACGAGATGGCGATGATCTTCGGGCAGGCGCCGGGGACACTGCGCCTCACGCCCGAGACGCTGTTCGGGCTCGTCCATCCCGCCGACGCCGAGCGGGTCCGCAGGGCCGTCCGGACGGCGTGGACGCGGTGCCGGCCGGGCGAGGTCGGCTTCCGGGTGGTCCAGCCCGGCGGCAGCATCCGCCACGTGCACTGCCACCTGGAGATCACCACCCGCGAGGGCGAACCGTCGGGGATCATCGTGACCGGCGAGGACGTCACCGCGCTCGAACTCGCCCGGCAGGAACGCCGCCGGCTCGCCATCCGGAGCCAGATGCTCGGTGCCGACCTGGCCGTGCTGGACGGCCTCACCGGGCTGCCGAACCGCGGGTACGTCATCGACGAGGTCGACCGGGCCCGCCGTACCACCGGCGGAGCCCTGGTCGTGGTCGCGACCGAACCCGCCACCCGGCTGCCGGACGCGCTCACCGACGCCGACCGCGACCGCCTGACGGCGTCGGTCGCCCGGCTGCTGCGCACGGTCGTCGGCAACGACGTGACCGCAGGTCTGGTCGGCTCCGGATTGTGGGGGGTGCTGCTCGCGCCGGCCGACGGGCGCGCGGAGGCCGCCGAGAGCCTGGCGGCCCGGATCGTGGAGACCTTCCGGAACCACCTGTTCGGCATCCGGCAGAACACCCTGCGGCTCAACACCTCGGCGGGCGTGGTGCGCTTCGGCAGCGGCGTGCTCGCCACCGGCTTCGACCTGCTCGTCGACGGCGAGCACGCGGCCCGGGACGCGCGCCGCGACACCGCCTCCGTCGTCGTGCTCGACCAGCCGGTCGCGGACGGCGAGCGGACGGCCCGGTGCCGCTCCCGTGTCCGGCACGCGGTCTCGGCCAGCAGGTTCGCCCTCTACGCCCAGCCCATCGTCGACCTCAACCTCAACCAGGTCACCCGCCACGAGATCCTCCTGCGGGTGCGCAGCGACACCGGGGAGCCGGTCGCGCCGGTGGCCTTCCTCGACATGGCCGAACGCGTCGGCGAGATCCTCGCGGTCGACAAGTGGGTCGTCGACCACGCCCTGGAGTTCATCGGCCGGGGCGCGCAGACCTCCCACTACCAGGTCAACATCTCGGGGAAGTCCCTCGCCGACCCGGGACTGCTGACCTTCGTGACGGAGGCGATCGACCGGTACGGGGTCAAGCCGGAGCGCCTGACGTTCGAGATCACCGAAACCGCGCTCATCGAGAACCGGAACGAGGCGCTGGCCTTCGCCCGGGGGATCAGGGCGGCGGGCTGCCACCTGGCGCTTGACGACTTCGGCACCGGGTACGGGGCGCTCGCGCACCTGAAGTACCTCCCGGTGGACCTCGTCAAGATCGATGGAACGTTCATCGTCGACCTCTGCCGGTCGCCGGCGGACCAGGCCGTGGTGTCGAAGCTGGTGGAACTGTGCCAGACGCTCGGCATCCGCGTCGCGGCCGAGTACGTGCAGGACGACGAGACCGTCGAGCACCTGAAGAGCTACGGCGTCGACTTCGCCCAGGGCTACTGGACCGGCCGACCCGAGCCGATCACGGTGAGCCAGGACGCGGTACAGACGGTCGAACTCGAACTGCGGTTCCCGCCGCAACACACCGCCCTCGGCTGAACCGAGGCGCGCTGCGCCGAAAGTTTCGGGCTCTGGTGGGGTAAGGGTCATGCCCGGCAGGGGAGGTGCTTCCTGTCGGGCTTCCGGTGTGCCGTCAGTGTGTAGGGCTGATCGCGCTCCCCTGCCTCGCACGACAGCGCCATCGACGTTGACCGATCAGGCGGTTGCGGGTATGTTGCAATCCAGTTACGGCAGTTTCCGAAAGTTTCGGAAACAGGCCGTGAATCCGCGCTTCCTTCCAACTTTGCGCATCGTCGATGGATATGCAAAGGAGTGTCATGAAACGTCTACTGAGCAACGGCCGCCGCCGCGCGGTGGTGGCCACCGCCGCCAGCGCGCTGGTGCTGGCCGGTGCGGCGCTGGTGGTGCCCAGCCTGGCCCAGGCCGCCACCACGCTGGGGGCCGCGGCGGCGCAGTCGGGCCGCTACTTCGGCACCGCCATCGCCGGGGGTCGGTTGAACGACTCCACGTACAGCACCATCGCCGGGCGTGAGTTCAACATGATCACGGCCGAGAACGAGATGAAGCCGGACGCGACGGAGCCGAACCAGAACCAGTTCAACTTCTCCGCCGGGGACCAGATCTACAACTGGGCCACCCAGCGTGGCCTGAAGGTCCGGGGGCACACCCTGGCCTGGCACGCCCAGCAGCCGCCCTGGATGGAGCGCATGAGCGGCAGCGCGCTGCGCAGCGCCATGATCAACCACATCAACGGCGTGATGGCCCACTACAAGGGCAAGCTCGCCGCGTGGGACGTGGTCAACGAGGCGTTCAACGAGGACGGCAGCCGCCGCCAGTCGAACCTCCAGGGCACCGGCAACGACTGGATCGAGGTGGCGTTCCGCACCGCCCGGGCGGCCGACCCGTCGACCAAGCTCTGCTACAACGACTACAACATCGAGAACTGGAGCTACGGCAAGACGCAGGGTGTCTACCGGATGATCCAGGACTTCAAGTCCCGCGGCGTGCCGATCGACTGCGTCGGCCTGCAGACCCACTTCACCGGCGGCAGCTCCCTGCCGAGCAACTTCCAGACCACGCTGTCCAGCTTCGCCGCGCTCGGCGTCGACGTGGCGCTGACCGAGGTCGACGTCACCAACGCCTCCACCACCCAGTACGCCGGGCTCACCCAGGCCTGCCTGAACGTGCCCCGCTGCATCGGCATCACCGTCTGGGGCGTCCGCGACAGCGACTCCTGGCGTTCCAACGAGAACCCGCTGCTCTTCGACGGTGGGGGCAACAAGAAGGCCGCGTACACCTCGGTCCTCAACGCCCTCAACGCCGCCGGCCCCGGTCCCACCGGCACCCCGACGGCGACGCCGACCACGCCGCCGCCGTCCGGCGGCGCCAACCGGATCGTCGGCAGCCAGTCGGGCCGGTGCATCGACGTGCCGAACTCGTCGCAGACCAACGGCACGCGGGTGCAGCTCTACGACTGCCACGGCCAGACCAACCAGCAGTGGACGTACACCGCGAGCAAGCAACTGACCGTGTACGGCGGCAGCCGGTGCCTGGACGCCAACGGCTCCGGCAACGGCGCGGCGGTCCAGATCTACAGCTGCAACGGCGGGGCCAACCAGCAGTGGAACGTCAACTCCAACGGCACCATCTCGGGCGTCCAGTCCGGCCGCTGCCTCGACGTGTGGGGCACCGGCAACGGGCAGCAGGTCCAGCTCTACGACTGCCACGGGCAGGCCAACCAGCAGTTCCGCCTCGTCGCCAACTAGCGAGGCGCGGTGGCTCACCGTCGTGGCTGATGCCGCGACGGTGAGCCACCGTCGTTTCAGCGCACCACGGCCCGGCGCGTCTCGGGCTCCGGCTGGAAGCAGGCCAGCGCCCACCCCCGGTCGTTCGTGACCACCCACGGGTGCCCGACGTAGGTCTGCTGCCGGTACGACTCGCCCGGTCCCAGCGTCCGGTACTGCCGGCGGCGGCCGTCCCAGTCGAGCCAGTACACGACGACCCGCTCGCGCCGGGCGTTGACGAAGTCGACGTACGTCGAGCGGCCGCCGCCGGTCGACCGCAGGCGCGACTCCGCAGACGGCGGAAGCGCCTGCAGTTCCGCCGTACCCGCCGGGTTGGGCTGCGGCCGCGGCCCGGTCGTCGCCGGGGCGGGCCGGCTCGTGGTCGCGCGGGCGGTCGGGGTCGGGCCGGTGTCGCGGGGCCGGTCGGTCGACGGGCGGCTCGACGCGGAAGCCCGGGCCGGCGACGAGGCCCGGTTCGACAGCGACCCCAACGCCGGAGAGAGGGTGGGCGTGGGCGTCGCGCTGTCGGTCGGCAGGCCCACCCGGATCGGCTCCTGGGCGATCGGCCCCGGCTGGTACGGCTGGTAGGCGTTGAACAACGGAAGCAGCGTGATGACCAGAGTGGCCACCAGCCCGACCGCCACGGAGGTCAGCACGAGGGCCAACTGCGGCCCCTCGCTGCCGTAGGCGCGTCTCGACGGCGCGGACGCCGGCTGGGCGGCCGGTGCCGCCCCCGGCCCCGCCCCGGTCCAGCCGTCCCCGACGGGAAACGCCTGGTAGGGCGCGGACGGCAGAGCCGCGCGCTCCACCGACGGCGGCACCCAGCCGCCGATGCGCAGGCGCGCCACCGTCCCGGCGCCTTCCCCGGCCCCCCTGGAGATGTCGAGCCTGCGCCGATCGTCGAAATCGTTTGAGTGGGTCATGGCCCCGATCCGCGCACGGTGCCGCTCGAAACAGCGGCACGGAGGACCGAATTATGCGAAATGGGTTCTCCAAGGTCAATGGTTGCCGGGGGGAATTCTGCCTCGGCCGTCCATCGGGCACCCGGGCCGGCGGCGTATTCGGGCGCGGGACGTGCGACGGGGCCCAGGCGCCTGCCGTGGCTGACCCCTCCGACCTGCACCGCTTCGGCCCGCCATAGCAGATCCACTCGGGCTTCGGGCGTTGTCCACAGTGCCCCCGGTTGTCCACAGGGAAGCCATCGTGGGCGGCCGGGCCGGGTCCCACCCGGGCACGCTCTCCGGCAGCACCCCCGAGCCCGACTGCTGGAGGCCGCGATGCCACCACCCCGTACCCCGCTCCCGCCGCGCCGCCGACTGCCCCTGGTGGTGACCTCGGACGACGGCCTGCTCGACGACCTGCTCCGGCTCGCCGCCGCAGGCGGCACTGAGGTCGAGGTGGCCGCCGACCCGGCCGCCGCCCGGTCCCGGTGGTCACCGGCCCCGCTGGTGCTGGTGGGCGACGACCAGGCCCAGCCCTGCCTGCGGGCGCGGCTGCCGCGCCGGTCGCGCATGGTCCTGGTGGGCCGGACGGGGCAACTGGACCCCGGCTGGGAGATCGCCGAGCTGATCGGTGCCGAGCACGTCGCCACGCTGCCGGCCGCCGAGCCGTGGCTGGTGGACCGGTTCGCCGAGTGCGCGCCGGACCGCGCCGGGGACGGCGTGGCCCGGGTGGTCGCGGTGCTCGGCGGCCGGGGCGGTGCCGGAGCCAGCATCCTCGCCGGCGGGTTGGCCGTCACCGCCGCCCGGGCCCGGCTGCGCACCCTCCTCGTCGACGCCGACCCGCTCGGCGGCGGGCTCGACCTGGTGCTCGGCTGGGAACAACTGGACGGGCTGCGCTGGCCGGCGCTGACCGACGCCGACGGCCGGGTCGACCCGCCGGCGCTGGTGCGGGCCCTGCCCAGCCGCGGCGACCTGGTGGTGCTCTCCTGGGACCGGGGAGACCCCCTGCCGCTGCCCGCCCCGGCCATGGCGGCCACCCTCGACGCGGCCCGACGCGGGCGCGACTTCGTCGTGGTCGACGTGCCCCGGCACCTCGACGACCCGGCCGTGCTCGCGTTGCAGGCCGCCGACCAGGCGTTCCTCGTCGTGCCGGCCGAGCTGCGGGCCACCGCCGCGGCGGCCCGGGTGGCGGCGGCCGCCGCCCCGCACTGCGCCCAACTCTCCGTCGTCGTGCGGGGCCCGGCGCCGGGCCGGCTCAAGGCCGTCGAAGTCGCCCGCGCGCTGGGCCTGCCGCTGGCCGGCACGCTCCGCCCCGAGCCGGGGCTGTGCCGGGGACTGGAGCGCGGGGAGGCCCCCGCCGCCGACGGGCGCGGCCCCCTCGCCGCGCTCTGCCAGCGGATCGTCGGCGAGCTGACCGGCGTCCCGATGCCGGGTGCGGCGTGACCGGCCACGCCGACGGCGAGGAGATCGCCAGCCGGGTGCGGCAGCGCTTCGCCGCCACGGCCGCCCCGGTCACGCCGGCGGCGGTGGTCTCCGCCGTCCGCGCCGAGCCGGCGGCGGCGGTCCTCGGCGACACCGCCGTGCTGCGCATCGCGGGCCGGGTGCACGACGACCTGGTCGGCGCGGGCCCGCTGGCACCCCTGCTCGCCGATCCGGAGGTGACCGACGTTCTCGTCAACGGCAACCGGGTGTGGGTCGACCGGGGCCAGGGCCTGCACCAGGTCGCGGTGCCGGTGGGCACCGTCGACGACGTACGCCGCCTGGCGCAACGCCTCGCCGCCGGAGCCGGCCGTCGCCTCGACGACGGCGCCCCGTACGCCGACGCCCGGCTGCCGGACGGCACGAGGCTGCACGCCGTGCTGCCCCCGGTGGCCACGGACGGGCCCTACCTGTCCCTGCGCACCTTCCGGCAGCGCCCGTTCACGCTGGACGACCTCGTGCGGCAGGGCACCGTGCCCCGGCCGGTCGCACCGGTGCTGGCCGCCGTAGTGGCCGCTCGGCTCGCGTACCTGGTGGTGGGCGGCACCGGCTCCGGCAAGACGACCCTGCTCAACACCCTGCTCGGGCTGGTGCCCGGCAACGAGCGGATCGTGCTGGTCGAGGACGCCACCGAGCTGCGCCCCCTGCATCCGCACGTGGTCGGACTGCAGGCCCGCACCTCCAACGTGGAGGGTGCCGGCGCGGTCGGGCTCAGCGACCTGGTGCGGCAGGCGCTCCGGATGCGCCCCGACCGGCTCGTCGTCGGGGAATGCCGGGGCGGGGAGGTCGTCGACCTGCTCGCCGCGCTGAACACCGGCCACGACGGCGGCGCGGGGACGCTGCACGCCAACGCGCCCTCGGACGTACCGGCCCGGCTGGAGGCGCTCGGCATGCTGGGCGGGCTGCCCCGGGCCGCGCTGCACGCCCAGGTCGCCGCCGCGCTCCAGGTGCTGCTCCAGGTCCGCCGGGGCGCGCGGGGCCGCGTCCTGGAGTCGGTCTGCCTGCTGCTCCCGGACGGCCCGGACCGCCTCGTCACGGTCGTCCCCGCCTGGGTACGCGGCCACGGCCCCGGTCGGGCCGCGCAGGCCCTCGGCGTGCTGCTGCGGGAGCGGGACGTGCCCGTCCCGTCGGTCCTGGGTGAGGCGTGGCGGGGCGGCACCGAGCGGGACGGCCGGGCCGGGGCCCCTGCCCGCCACGGGGAGCTCGGGTGAGCACGACCGAATGGCTGGTGGCCGCCCTCCTCGTCGCCGCTGCTGCGGCCGTGGTGTGGCCGATGCGCAGCAGCCGGGCCAGGAGACGCGCGCTGCTCGGGCAACCGCCCCCGCACCCGGCGGGGTCCGGCGCGCCGGATGCCGGTCGGCCGGTGCGGGACCCCGCGCCGTCCGGCGCCCGCCCGGCCTGGGCCACCGCCGGCCCGTGCACCCCGGGCCCGCCCTCCAGCCGGTCCGGCCCGACGGGTCACCGTCCCTCGCCCGGCCCGACCGGTCACCGTCCCTCGGTCGGCCCCGCTGGCGCTCCCGGTCCGGCGGAGCCCGGCGGACGGTCCGGCCCGCCCGGTCGGCGTGATCCGCGCAGGCCGGCAGGTGCCCTGCTCCGATCCGAGACGCCGCCCCACCCGGGCCCGTCCACGGTTCCGCCGCGCGACGGGGCGGGCGGCGGTGGGCGTGCCCGGCTGTCGGTGGCCGGTCTCCGGTCGCTGCGCGCCCCGGCCTGGCTGTCGGCCTCGCCCCGGCGGGCCCCGCTGGTCGGGGGCGTGGCGGGTGCGGCGTCCGGTGCCGTGCTGGCCGGGCCGGTGGCCGCCGTGGTGGTCGGCGCGTACGGGGCGCTGGCCGTACGTGGTCTGCTCCGCAGGCGGCTGGCCCGGCAGGCGCAGCTCGCGCGACGGCGCAGCCTGGACCAGCTCTGCGCCCTCGCCGCGGACCTGCGTGCCGGCGTTCCGGTGCTGACGGCCGCCGCCTCGCTGCCCGTCGACCCCGCAGCTGCCGATCGGCTAGGGCGGCTGGCCCGCGCGGCGGTTCAGCTCGCCGACCGGACCGGGGCACCCCTGGCCGACCTGCTGGAACGCATCGAGGCCGACGCGCGGGCCACCGATCGGGGACTCGCGGCCGCCGCAGCGCAGGCGGCCGGGAGCCGGGCCACCGCCTGGCTCCTCGCCGCGCTGCCCCTCGGCGGCATCGGGCTGGGGTACGGGGTCGGCGTCGACCCCGTCGCGGTCCTGCTGCACACCCCCGTCGGTGGTGGCTGCGCGGTGGTGGCCGTCGTCCTCCAGCTCGCCGGCCTGTTCTGGGCCGAACGGCTCGGCGCGGCACCGGACGGGAGCCGCTGATGTCCCGCCATGCGCTGGCCGCCGGCTGTCTCGCCGTGGCGGCCGTGCTCGCCCTGTCCGTCCGTACGCGGGCCGCCCCCGCCCGGCGGCTGCGCGGCCTGAGCCGGCGGAACGAGCCTGCCGGGCGGTCGCGCCCGGCGTGGTGGCCCGACTCGGTACGCCTCGGGGCAGGGCTGGCCGGGGCGGCGGTCCTGATCGTGCTGGGCGGCTGGTCGGGACTGCTCGGCGGTGCTTTCGCCGCCGTCGTGGCGGACCGGGGACTGCGCCGGATCGAGCCGCGCGTCGCCCGGGAGCGGCGGCTGCGGGAGGCCGCCGACCTGCCCCTCGCCGCGGACCTTCTCGCGTCCGCGATGCGGGCCGGGGCTCCCGTCGACCGTTCGGTGCTCGCGGTGGCCGAAGCGCTCGGCGGACCGTTGGGGGACCGCCTCGGCCGCGTCGGCCGGACCCTGCTCCTCGGCGGCGGCTCCGAGGAGGCGTGGGCGCATCTCGCCGCGGTACCGGGGGCCGAGCGGCTGGCCGGGGCGGCGCTGCGCTCGTCGAGCAGCGGTGCCGCCCTCGCCGGCGCGCTGACCCGTCTGGCCGACGACCTGCGCGCCGACCGCTCGACCGCCGCCGAGGCGTCCGCCCGCCGGGCCGGTGTCCTCATCGTGCTGCCGCTGGGGCTCTGCTTCCTGCCGGCCTTCATTCTCGCCGGCCTGGTGCCGGTGATCGTCGCCGTCCTCGGCGACGTGCTCTGAGCGCCGTCGGCCGTCCGGCCGCGCGGCGACAAGTCGAGAAAGGAACACACATGCGAAAGCTCCTCGTGCGCCTGCGCGGCGACGCCGGGATGAACACCGCCGAGTACGCCGTCGGCACCCTCGCCGCCGTCGCGTTCGCCGGCATCCTGCTCAAGGTGCTGACCTCGGGCAACGTCCAGTCCGCGCTGACCGCCGTGATCGACCGGGCGCTGAAGTGACGCGCCGCCGGCAGGCCGTGCGCGATCGGGGTGCGCCGGAGCGGCAGCCAGCATCCGGTCGACGTGGCCGTCGGGCGCGGCGGCGTCCACTCCGGCGGCCCCGGGAGCGTGGGTCGTTCACGGCCGAAATGGCCGCCGGCCTGCCGGCGTTGCTGCTGCTCCTGCTCGCCGGTCTCACCGCCGTCAACGCGGTGGCGACGCAGGCCGGCTGCCTCGGGGCGGCCCGGGAGGCGGCGCTCGCCGCCTCCCGGGGCCAGCCCGGCGTCGCGGCGGGCGAGGCGGCGGCACCCGCCGGAGCCGACGTCTCGGTCTCGGTGGGCGGCGAAAGGGTCACCGCGTCGGTACGGGCACCCGTGCGCGCCCTCGGCGCTCGACTGCCCCTCATCACCGTGACCGCTACGGCGGTCGCCGCCGTCGAGCCCGGCGCCCCGGGCCCGCAGCCGTGAGGACGCGCTCAGTCACCCTGGGCGCACCGGCCCGCGCAGCGAGCGCTCCGGGCAACGGGCGATCCGGCGGGGCCGGGACGAGCGGGGCGACCGTGGGCCGGCGGTGCGGTGGCGGTCGGGGTGGGGTGGCGGTGGGCCGGCGGTGCGGCGGCGATCGGGGCGGGGCGACCGTGTGTCTGCTCGCCGTCGGGCTGATGTTCGTGATCGTCGGCGTCTTTGGCGCGGCCGTCGAGGCTGCCCGGGTCGCGCGCCAGCGGGCCGCGGTGGCGGCGGACTTCGCCGCGCTCGCCGCAGCGGCGCAGGCGCTCACCGGCGGCGAGGTGGCCTGCGCGTCCGCTGATGCCGTCGCTCGGGCCAACGGGGCGCGGCTGGCCGGCTGCCGGCTCGACGGGCTGGACGCCGTGGTGGCGACGGAGGTGACCGTCACGCCGGTGCCCGGCCTCACCCGGGTCGCCACGGCGACCGCCCGCGCCGGCCCGGCCCGGGCATGACGCATCGACGGTGGCGCGCGCCCCCAGGGGCAACAGGTGTGCCCCGGCGGCTCTCGCGGGGCGGCGTCCCGCGCGCTTAGGTGGGATGACGAAGATCGCCCGGCTCGTCCCGGCCGGCTCGTCGCCCGAGAACGGCCCCACCCGTCCGAACCGGTCCCGCGGAGCCCGTCGAACGGAGACGATCATGCACGCACGGCAGGACCCGGAGCGGCAGCGCCGGCTGGGCTCAGCGTCGCTGACGGGACCCGTCCGGGAGGAGGAACCGGCGGTTGCGCACCCGGCCCACGCCGACCTGGGACCGGAGGCCCTCACGCCGGCCGCGCTGCCGGCGCTCCAGCGCGCCATCGGCAACGCCGAGGTCGGCCGCCTGCTGGCCGGAGGACAGCCGGTCCAGCGGTCGACGGTGCCGGAGGTGCTGCGTTCTGCGGGGGCGCCGCTCGACGAGACGACCAGGGCCGACATGGAGGCCAGGCTCGGCGCCGACTTCTCCGACGTCCGGCTGCACACCGGCACGGCGGCGGAGCAGTCGGCCGGCGAGATCGGGGCGCGGGCCTACACCTCGGGCAACCACGTGGTGATCGGCCAGGGCGGTGCCGACCGGCACACCCTCGCCCACGAGCTGACCCACGTCGTCCAGCAGCGCCTGGGCGCGGTGGACGGCACGGATCACGGCGGCGGGCTGCGGATCAGCGATCCGTCCGACCGGTTCGAGCGGGAGGCCGAGGAGACCGCGACCAGGGCGCTGTCCGTGGCACCTCCGTCCCCGGCCGCCGAGTCGGAGCAGCACGACGCGGACACCGGCGGGCACGGGGTCGGGGCGCCGGCGGTCCAGCGGATGATCGCTGCGGGGGACCCGGCGGACCCCACCCTGCTGGAGTCGAACGATGTCCCCACCTATCCGGCGTTCGCGGGCCTTCCCCAGCCGATGATCGCCCAACTGCAGACGCTGGCCGCCGACGACGAGGAGATCTACCACGTCGAGGAGGCGCTGGCGGTGGTGCGGAACACGCTGACCGGTGGGATCAACGTGGTCAGCCGGGGAGAGGCCAACTTCCTGCGGGACCTCGCGAGCCAGCGTGGTCAGGTGTCGGCCTACGACCCGGACATGACGCCGACGGCGCAATCCACGCTTGCGAGCGTCGGCGTGCCCGCCAACGCGGTGACGCTTCACCAGGCATCCATCACCGCGTTCGGCAACCACGTGCCGCACACCGACATCTTCGTGCCGCACCCGGGGCCGTGGACGAAGCTGGCGCCGCCGAACGACCTCGCTTCCTGCCTCGACGAGGTGATGGGGGCCGCAAGCCATGCCTATGTGCTGACCGACAACGAGCCCGGCCAGGGGTTCGCGCAGAGCGTCATCGACGGCATCAACAGGGTAAACAGCGGCAACGCCAGCGTGCCCGGCTACGTGCCCCTGACCTTCACCGTCAGGGAGTTCAACGTGCCGGAGGGCACCGAGGTCGAGCTCGGGAACCCGGACTTCGACCGGACCCGCGTTCCGCTCACAACCCGGCACAGCCCCAACTACCGGCTGATCCACATCTCCCGCGCCTGAACGCCGCCGCTGCCGGTGCTTTCCTTGCCGGAGTCGGCCTAGCGATCTGCGTGAACGCCCACCGACCTCCACCTGGCACCTGTGTCACGGTCGCTCACCCGGCCTCGGCGTGGTGTAAGCGGGCGGGCACGCAACAAGATCGTGCTCGATCAGGGAGAGTGTTGCCTCCTACCCGCTTGGGAGGCCACTGGCCCGACAAGCTTCGGAGCTGCGAGATCTTGGAAGCGCATGGCCCTTCCGGGGGCCGGAATCTTCCAAGATCTCCCTGATTCCCCACACACGTCGAGGTTAGGGGCTAGCCCGGGGTGGCCTCGGTGACCTGCCTGGTGCGGCCGAGGCGGTGGTGGGCGCCGACCGGGTGGCGACGGCCAAGGTCCGTATCGGGCCGGTGGGGCACGCGCTGCTGGCGGTCGTCCTCCGGCGGCCACCGCGGCGAGCGCCGACGTCCTGCGCCTGGCCGAGCAGATGGGAGTGGTGGTGTTGGGCCGTCCCGGCCCGGCCCCGGCCGTTCAGCGGAGCCGGGACCGAAAGCCGGCGGCGGGACCGAAGGCCGTCGGACCGGGGCGACGTCAGGGCCAGCGGCCCCGGGTCAGCGGCCCTGGAGGGCGTCCAGGCCGATCGCCATGGCGATCACGAGCCGCCGGTCGATCTGCGGGTTGTGCACCTCGACGACGTACCGGTCGCGCAGGCCCCACTTCTTGATGACCGAGAACACCGGCTGGCCGTCGGCGGTGAAGTCGAAGTGGTACGGCAGCCAGGACAGCGAGTCGACGAACCGGCGCAGCAGCGCCACCGGCATGCTGCGTTCCTGGCCGGTGATCTGCGGCAGGCCGGCCTGCTCGACGTGCCACGTGGACCGCAGCAGCGACTGGGCGAAGTCCTTGCGGAACAGCCCGATCGGGGTGCCGGCGTGGTCGGTCACGTCGTACGTGGCGCCGAGGTCCAGCCGCTGCCGGGCCTTGAAGCCGAGCAGCGGCTGCTGCTTGCTGTCGTCGGTGTAGATGGTGACCTGTTCCTTGAACGCCAGCCGCTTCTGCTGTGCGAACGCCAGCAGCCCGCCTTCCGAGCCGTCGGGGGCGACGGAGTGGACCTCGTACTGGTTGACCATCATCCGGATTCGTTGCCGGACGTGGAACTGCTGCTGGTGCTGCAAGGTGTCGAGCTGCATGAGATCTCCTCCAAAGGGTCGCCGGAGTCTCGCACAGCCCGCCGACACCCGCCCGCCGGCTGACGGCCGCCGGCCCGCTGGCAGCCGTCAGCGTCCGCCGTCGACGGTGGCCTTGAGCGCCCACGCGTTGAGCACCTGGTGGATGCCGCGCAGCCGCTCGTTGATCTGTTCCAGCCGCTCCGCCTGGGCGAGCGTGGCCATGGCGGCACCGAGGGCGATCTGCTGGTCGGGGGTGAGGTGTTCCTGGTCGATGGTGTAGAGCAGGTCGACGGTCTCGGCGATGGTGTCGGCCACGACTCCTCCTCCGGCGGCTGGAAACGGCGATCTCAGGGTAGTGGGGCGGGTGCCTGACATGGAAGCGCTCCCATGCATCAATGCCCACTAGGCCTTCTGGTCATGCACGCCTCCCGATACCGGCCCATCCGGCACGCCGCCTATTCGGCGCGCCGGTCACCCTGCCGGGGCAGCGCGGCGGCCCCCGGCCCGGGCAGGTTGGCCAGCACCACGTCGAGGACCCGGAGCGCGCCCGGCTTGGACAGCGGGTTGTTGCCGTTGCCGCACTTCGGGGACTGGACGCAGGACGGGCACCCCGCCTCGCAGCCGCACTCGGCGATCGCGTCGCGGGTGGCCCGCAGCCACTGTGCGGCCGTGCCGTACGCCCGCTCGGCGAAACCCGCCCCGCCGGGGTGCCCGTCGTAGACGAAGACGGTGGGGGCCTCGGTGTCCGGGTGCAGCGCCGTCGACAGCCCGCCGATGTCCCACCGGTCGCAGGTGGCCATCAGCGGCAGCAGCCCGATGGCGGCGTGCTCGGCGGCGTGCAGCGCCCCGGGCACGTCCGCCGGCTCGACCCCGGCCGCCGCCAGCGACTCCGGGGAGAGGGTGAACCAGACGGCGACGGTGCGCAGCTCGCGGGCCGGCAGGTCCAGCGGGCGGGTGTCGATGACCTCGCCGGAGGAGATCCGGCGCCGCTGGTACGACACGACCTGGCTGGTCACGTCCACCTCGCCGAGGAAGAGCCCGACGGGCCCGGCGTCGACGTACGAGCGGACCGACGCCACGGTGAGGGAGGTGACGTCCCGGGCGTGGGTGGACCAGTCGGGCTCCTCCGGGTGCACCAGCGCGCACCCGTCGTCGAGGTCCAGCGAGTCGACCACGTAGGACACGCCCTGGTGCAGGTGGACCGCGCCGGCGTGGACGAGGAAGTGGGCCGACCCGCCGTCGACGGTGCCGAGCAGCCGCCCGGTGGCCGCCTCGACCACGCAGACCGGGGCCCCTCCCTCGCCGCGCAGGTCCACCTCGGGGCGTTCGCGGTGCCGCCAGTACCAGCCGGTCGGCCGCTGCCGCAACGCGCCCGCCGCGACGAGCGAGTCGACGGCCTCCTTCGCGCCGTCGCCGAAGAGGTCCAGGTCGGCGGGAGTGAGTGGGGCCTCGGCCGCCGCGCAGGCGAGCTGCGGGGCGAGCACGTACGGGTTGGCCGGGTCGAGCACGGTGGCCTCGACGGGGCGGCCGAACAGGGCCTCCGGGTGGTGCACGAGGTAGGTGTCCAGCGGGTCGTCCCGGGCGACGAGCACGGCGAGCGCCTCGTCGCCGGAGCGCCCCGCCCGCCCGGCCTGCTGCCACAGGGACGCCCGGGTGCCCGGCCAGCCGCAGATCAGCACGGCGTCGAGGCCGACCAGGTCGACGCCGAGCTCCAGGGCGTTGGTCGAGGCGAGCCCGAGCAGGTCGCCGTGCAGCAGGGCGCGTTCCAGCTCGCGCCGCTCCTCGCGCAGGTAGCCGGCCCGGTAGGCGGCCACCCGGTCGCCGAGCCCGGGGACTGCCTCGTCGAGGGCGCGGCGCGCGGTGGCGGCCACCACCTCGGCGCCCTTGCGGGACCGGACGAAGGCGAGGGTGCGCACGCCGGAGGCGACCGCGTCGGCGAGCAGGTCGGCGGTCTCCCGCAGCGCCGACCGGCGCACCGGAGCGAGGTCGCCGGCCCCGCCCGCCTGGCCGCCGGCCCCGGGAGCCTGGTCGCCGGGCAGCAGCGGCGGCTCCCACAGGGCGAAGGTCACCCCGCCGCGCGGCGAGGCGTCGTCGGTGACGGCCGCGACGGGCAGGCCGGTGAGCCGCCCGGCCGCCGTCGCCGGGTCACCCGACGTGGCCGAGGCCAGCAGGAACACGGGGGTACGCCCGAAGCGGGCGCACTGGCGGCGCAGCCGGCGCAGCACGTGCGCGACGTGGGAGCCGAACACGCCCCGGTAGGTGTGGCACTCGTCGACGACCACGTACGCCAGCCGGCGCAGGAACCCCGACCAGTGGGCGTGCCCGGGGAGGATGCCGTGGTGCAGCATGTCGGGGTTGGTCAGCACGAACCGGGAGTGCCGGCGGATCCACTCCCGCTCGGCGCGCGGGGTGTCCCCGTCGTAGGTGGCGGGGCGTACCCCGTCGAGTTCCAGGCCGGCGACGGCGCGCAACTGGTCGGCGGCGAGCGCCTTGGTCGGCGCGAGGTAGAGCACGGTGGCCCGGGGGTCGGCGAGCAGGGTGGCCAGCGCGGGAAGCTGGTACGCCAGGGACTTGCCCGACGCCGTGCCGGTGGCGACGACGACGTGCGTGCCCGCGTACGCCAGGTCGGCGGCCTCGGCCTGGTGCCGCCACGGCGCGACGATGCCGCGGCGGGCGAACGCCGCGCGCAGTTCCTCGGGGGTCCACTGCGGCCACGGTGCCTGTTCGCCGGGCCGGGCCGGCACCCGCTCGACGTGGGTGACCGGGTCGGCGTCGCCGCCGGTGCGCGCGCGCAGCCGACGCAGCAGCTCGGCCGGGGCCGCGCCGGGCGGGCGGTCGGGGCCGTGGCCTGCGGCTACGGTGGCTGCGGGGGGCATGTCTGCACTCTCGCACAAGTGTTCGGAGTTGACCGGCGGGGGTGTGGGTATGGGGGAGCCCTTCGCCGGTGACCTCGCGGACGGCCCCGGCGGGGATGGTTAGATGCCCAGGAGAGTTTACGACTCTTGCGAGGAGGACCGATGGAGCTGTCGCTGGCGACCCGTGCCGTGGGGGAGCACACGGTGCTCGAGGTCGGCGGTGAGGTCGACGTCTACACGGCCCCTCGGCTGCGGGAACGGCTGCTGGAGCTGATCGACGGCGGAGACCGGCACGTCGTGGTCGACCTGGGCCGGGTCGACTTCCTGGACTCCACGGGGCTGGGCGTGCTGGTGGGCGCGCTAAAGCGGCTGCGCGCGGCCGGCGGCAGCTTCGCGCTGGTCTGCGGCAAGGAACCGCTGCTCAAGATCTTCCGGATCACCGCCCTGGATCAGGTCTTCCCGCTGTACCCGACCGTCGACGCGGCGATCGGGGCCGATCCGACCGGCTCCGGCGCCTGATGGCGACGGTCCGGCTCTCCTTCTCGCCGGCCCCGGTGCACGTGCGCACCGCCCGGCTGGTCGGTGTCGCGGTGGCCCGCCGCGCCGGCGTCCGCGAGGACCTGCTCGACGAGGTGCGGCTGGCCATCGGTGAGGCGTGCACCCGGGCGGTGGCGCTGCACCGGCAGTACAACGTGCCGGATCCGGTGCTCGTGGAGATGTCCGACAGCGGGGCGTACGCGGTGCGGGTGGTGGACCGGGCGCCGATCGAGGCGAGCATCGGCCTGGCCGCGCTGGACGCCGACCAGCTCGCCAACGAGTCGCTCAACGAGGACGACCTGACCACCGGCGTGGGCTTCGCGCTGCTGGCCGGTTTCGTCGAGGATCTTCAGGTGCGCCCCGTCGAGGAGGGCGTCGGCACGGAGGTCCGCATGGTATGGCCGGTGGGTCGCTGACTCCCGGATCAACCCCCGCTGATCGCATGGTCAGTCGTCCCGACTGACTCCGCGCTCAACCCACTGATTGGCTGCTCAGGGCCGCACTCCCGACCGGGAGGGCGGCCCGTTCGTCGTGGTCGGGGCTTATATCAGAATTCTTCTCGTAACACAGCGACGAAGATCATCCGAACAGGGTGCCCCTCAATGTGACCTCTGGCACTACGGAGGGCTACAGTACGCGGGTTGTCAGCAAGTGATCCTTCCCGCAGCCAGCGGGTATGGGTGTTCATCGCTGGTCCGCTGGAGTGGGTTGGCGCGCTTGCGAGTCCGCATCCAGGCGTCGGTCCGTGCGTCTCCACCGGCCGGCGCGAGTGTTCGGTACAGGAGGACACAGATGTCCGGGACCATGGCCGCCGACGGCGGCGCACTGTCCCTTACCGGAGCCAACCTGACGTACGTCGTCATCGCCGCGGTCATCGCGCTGGTGGCACTCGTCTTCGCCGCCGCCTTGACCAAGGCCGTGCTGGCAGCCGGTAAGGGCACCACCAACATGCAGGAGATCTCCGGAGCGGTGCAGGAGGGGGCCTCGGCCTACCTGCTCCGGCAGTTCAGGACCCTCGCGATCTTCGTGGTGATCGCCGTGGTGCTGCTCTTCCTGCTGCCGGTGCACGACACCGACGGCAGCGAGCTGGCGGTGAAGATCGGCCGGTCCGCCTTCTTCGTGGTGGGCGCCCTGTTCAGCGCGTTCATCGGCGGGGCCGGCATGTGGCTGGCCACCCGCGCGAACCTGCGGGTCGCCGCCGCAGCCCGGGAGGCGACCGGCGGCCGGGAGGGCGCCATGAAGATCGCCTTCCGCACCGGCGGCGTGGTCGGCTTCCTCACCGTCGGTCTCGGCCTGTTCGGCGCGGCGCTGGTCGTCCTGCTGTTCAAGGGCGACGCGCCGACCGTGCTGGAGGGCTTCGGCTTCGGCGCCGCCCTGCTCGCCATGTTCATGCGGGTCGGCGGCGGCATCTTCACCAAGGCCGCCGACGTCGGCGCCGACCTGGTCGGCAAGGTCGAGCAGGGCATCCCCGAGGACGACCCGCGCAACGCCGCCACCATCGCCGACAACGTGGGCGACAACGTCGGCGACTGCGCCGGCATGGCCGCCGACCTCTTCGAGTCGTACGCCGTCACCCTCGTCGCCGCGCTGATCCTCGGCCGCGCCGCGTTCGGCAACGACGGCCTCGTCCTCCCGCTGATCATCTCCACGATCGGCGTGCTGGTGGCGATCGTCGGCGTCTTCATCACCCGGCTGCGCGCCTCCGACCGCAACGGCCTCACCGCGATCAACCGGGCGTTCTACCTCTCCGCCCTGTTCTCCGCGGTGCTGGTGGCGGTCGCCTCCTTCGTCTACCTCAAGCCGACCTGGGCCGACCTGCTCGGGCCGGAGTGGCGGGCCAGCCTCGGCGTCGAGGGCGGCGACCCGCCGCTGGGCCCGCGCGGGGTGACCATCGCCGCCGTGATCATCGGTATCGTGCTGGCCGCCGCGATCCAGGCCCTCACCGGCTACTTCACCGAGACCAACCGCCGCCCGGTGCAGGACATCGGCAAGAGCTCGCAGACCGGCCCGGCGACCGTCATCCTCGCCGGCATCAGCGTCGGCCTGGAGTCGGCCGTCTACTCGGCGCTGCTGATCGGCGCGGGCGTCTTCGGCGCGTTCCTGCTGGGCGGCGGCTCCATCACGCTGTCGCTGTTCGCGGTGGCGCTGGCCGGCACCGGCCTGCTCACCACCGTCGGCGTGATCGTCGCGATGGACACCTTCGGCCCGATCTCCGACAACGCCCAGGGCGTGGCCGAGATGTCCGGCGACATCGACGAGAACGGCGCCCGGATTCTCACCGAGCTGGACGCGGTCGGCAACACCACCAAGGCGATCACCAAGGGCATCGCGATCGCCACCGCCGTCCTCGCGGCGACGGCGCTGTTCGGCTCGTACACCGACACGCTGCGCACGGCGTACTCGGACGCGGGCGTCGGCGACGTCGGCGCGGAGATCCTCAACTCGCTGAACGTGGCGAATCCGCGCAACCTCGTCGGCCTGATCATCGGCGCGGCCGTGGTGTTCCTCTTCTCCGGGCTGGCCATCAACGCGGTGTCCCGCTCGGCGGGCGCCGTCGTGATGGAGGTGCGCCGGCAGTTCCGCGAGCTGCCCGGGATCATGGACGGCACCCAGCGCCCCGAGTACGGCAAGGTCGTCGACATCTGCACCCGGGACGCGCAGCGCGAGCTGATGACCCCCGGCCTGCTCGCCATCCTCGCCCCGATCGCCGTCGGTTTCGGCCTCGGGCCGGGCGCGCTGGCGGCGTACCTGGCCGGGGCGATCGGCGCCGGCACCCTGATGGCGGTCTTCCTGTCCAACTCCGGCGGCGCCTGGGACAACGCCAAGAAGCTGGTCGAGGACGGCGCGTTCGGCGGCAAGGGCTCCGAGTCGCACGCCGCCACGGTCATCGGCGACACCGTCGGCGACCCGTTCAAGGACACCGCCGGCCCGGCGATCAACCCGCTGATCAAGGTGATGAACCTGGTCTCGCTGCTGATCGCGCCGGCCGTCGTGGCGTGGAGCGTCGGCGACGACCGCAACGTCGGCCTCCGGGTCGGCATCGCGGTGGTGGCCACGCTGATCGTCGTGGCGGCGGTGGTGTTCAGCAAGCGCAAGGGCGTCGCGATGGGCGACTCCGACGACAGCGGCACCGGCGCCGGCAGCGCCGACCAGCGGCCGGAGACGGTCAACGCCTGAGCGGTGACACAGCGGGTTCCCGGCCGGTCCACCACCGCCGGCCGGGAACCCGCACACCCCGTGGCGGGCCCGGGGCGGCAAACCGACCCGTGGCACAACGGCGCGGAGGCCGTACGCTGCAACGCATGCGCACGTGCCGGGCGGCGACCGCCGGAAAGCTGACGGCGGTCCTCGCCACGCTGGTCCTGGCGCTGGCCGCGTGCGGCGGCGGCCCCAGCCCGCGGGCGTGGGCGGCGTCGGTCTGCGAGGCGCTCACCCCGTGGCGGGCCGAGATCAACAAGCTGACCAGCAGCACTCAGCAGCAGATGACCGCGCAGACCACCCCGGCGCAGGCGAAGGAGAACCTGGTGCGGCTCTTTGCCGGCGCGGAGGACGCCAGCGAGACCGCCCGTCGCAAGATCGACCAGGCCGGCGTCCCCGAGACCGAGCACGGCGAGGAGATCTCGACCCGCTTCCAGGCGTCCCTGGGCAAGGTGCGCGACGCGTACGGCCGGGCCCGGGACACCATCGACGGGCTGGGCACCGGCGAGGCCACCGCCTTCTACGACGGGGTGCGCACGGCCGTGGAGACCCTCAACAAGGAGTACGACGCCAGCGCGCTGGACACCAGCCGGCTCGACTCCGAAGAGCTCAGGCAGGCCTTCGACGAGGTCCCGGAGTGCCGCTGACGTCCCCCGACCGACCACCCGACCCGGTGCGGCAGCTCTCCCTGTTCGGCGCCGAGGCGGCGGACCCGTCCGTCGCCGACCTGGCCGGGCTGCTCGCCGGGCCCGGTGAGGTGTCCCGGATGGGCGGCACCGCCCGGCTGTCGATCGTGCTGGACGCCGCCTGGCGGGTGCACGTGCTCGTCGCCGAGCTGTCCCGGCGCGGCGTCGCCGCGACCTGGGAGGCGACTGCCGACGGGCGGCACCTCGTGCGCACCTCGTACGCGAGCACCCTGGCGCCGCTCGCGCTGGCCTGGCTGCTCGACCCGCCGACAGCGGGGGAGGTGAAGCGGCCGCCCGCCGGGTTCCACCTCAACGGCCGGCGGCTGCGGCTGTGGGTGGCCGCCGCCGGGGCGGCCGAGCCGCCCGGGTTCCTGCTCCGCCTCGGCGCGGCGGACGAGCACTGCCGGGGACCGGTCGGCGCGGCCCTGGCCGCCGTCGGCCTGCCGGCGGTGCTGCTCGACGCGCAGGCGGGCGGTCCGGCGTACCGGATCACGGGCCGCCGCCGGCTGGCCCGCCTCGCCGACCTCATCGGCGACCGCCCGCCCGCCGCCCCCGCTGCCGACTGGCCCGCCGCGCCCTGAGCCGGGCGGGCGGCACGTCCTGAGCCGGGTGCCGCGGCACGCCCTGGGCCGGGCGGCGCGTCGCTGGTCGGCCTCCTCCGGGTGTCCGATCAAGGACACTCCGGCCGTCGGACGGCGGCGGCGGAGCGGCTGGTCGGACCTCCACCGAGAGGCGGCGTCGTCACAGTGGCCCGCCCGAGGGCCTACCCACGGTGTACGGTGGCGCCGTCCGGCAAGACCGTCGCCGGTGCCCGGGGAAGCGACGTGGGCGGTTTGCCGCCCGCGAAACCCGGAACGCGGGCGGCGCGTTACGTTGGACATCCGGACCGCCGGCGGTTCCGGCGGACCGCGGGTGGTCCGCGCCCCGGATCGGCCGGCCACGAGCAGGAGTGAGGTCGCAGGAGACGTGCCGAGCAACGCCAGGACCACCCGTCTGGTCATCGTCGAGTCACCGGCGAAGGCCAAGACGATCTCGGGCTATCTCGGCCCGGGGTACGTCGTGGAGGCCAGCTTCGGTCACGTCCGCGACCTGCCGCGCAACGCCGCCGACGTGCCCGCCAAGTACAAGGGCGAGCCGTGGGCCCGGCTCGGGGTGGACGTCGACAACGGCTTCCACGCCCTCTACGTGGTCTCGCCCGACCGCCGCCAGCAGATCAGCAAGCTGGTCAAGCTGGCCAAGGAGGTCGACGAGATCTTCCTGGCCACCGACGAGGACCGCGAGGGCGAGGCGATCGCCTGGCACCTGGTGGAGACGCTGAAGCCCAAGGTGCCGGTCAAGCGGATGGTCTTCCACGAGATCACCAAGCCGGCGATCCAGGCGGCGGTGGCCAACCCCCGCGAGATCGACCGGGACCTGGTCGACGCCCAGGAGGCCCGGCGCATCCTCGACCGGCTCTACGGCTACGAGGTCTCCCCGGTGCTGTGGAAGAAGGTCATGCCGAAGCTCTCGGCGGGCCGGGTGCAGTCCGTGGCGACCCGGATCGTGGTCGAGCGGGAGCGGCAGCGGATGGCCTTCCGCACCGCCGAATACTGGGACATCCTGGCCACCCTCGCCGTGGCCAGGCCGGGCGAGGGGCCGCGCACGTTCAACGCCACCCTCGTCGCGCTGAACGGCGACCGGATCGCCACCGGCAAGGACTTCGAGCCGACCACCGGCCGGGTGCGGCCCGGCGCGGGCGTCGTGCACCTCGACGAGGGCGGCGCGCGCGGCCTGGCGGCCCGCCTGCAGGGGCGGCCGTTCACGGTCACCCGGGTCGAGGAGAAGCCCTACCGCCGCCGCCCGTACGCGCCGTTCATCACCTCCACCCTCCAGCAGGAGGCGGCCCGCAAGCTGCGGTTCTCGTCGCAGCAGACGATGCGCACCGCGCAGCGGCTCTACGAGAACGGCTACATCACCTACATGCGTACCGACTCGGTGAACCTGTCGGAGACCGCCATCGCGGCGGCCCGCCGGCAGATCGTCGAGCTGTACGGCGAGCGCAGCGTGCCGCCGGAGCCGCGCCGCTACACCGGCAAGGTGAAGAACGCGCAGGAGGCGCACGAGGCGATCCGCCCGGCGGGGGACAACTTCCGCACCCCGGGCGAGGTGGCCCGGGAGCTGTCCGGCGAGGAGTTCAAGCTCTACGAGCTGATCTGGCGGCGCACCATCGCCTCCCAGATGACCGACGCGGTCGGCTCCAGCGTTTCGGTGCGCATCCGGGCCGTCTCCTCCGCCAGCGAGGAGGCCGACTTCGGCGCAACCGGCAAGACGATCACCGACCCGGGCTTCCTGCGCGCGTACGTCGAGTCGTCCGACGACGAGAACGCCGAGGCCGAGGACGCCGAGCGCCGGCTGCCCAACCTGGTCAAGGACCAGCCGCTCACCGCCGACGAGCTGGCCGCCCAGGGTCACCACACCCAGCCGCCGTCGCGGTACACGGAGGCGTCGCTGGTCAAGGCCCTGGAGGAGCTGGGCATCGGCCGCCCCTCCACCTACGCGTCGATCATGCAGACGATCCAGGACCGGGGGTACGTCAGCAAGCGCGGCCAGGCGCTCATCCCGTCGTTCCTGGCGTTCGCGGTGATCGGCCTGCTGGAGCGGCACTACCCCCGGCTGGTCGACTACAACTTCACCGCCAGCATGGAGAACGAGCTGGACGAGATCGCCGGTGGCGACCACGCCGCCGTCGACTTCCTCACCGCGTTCTACTTCGGCAGCGCCAACGGGGCCGGCGACCAGGACATCGCCCGCTCCGGCGGGCTGAAGAAGCTGGTCACGGAGAACCTCAGCGAGATCGACGCGCGCAGCGTCAACTCGATCCCCCTGCACACCGACGACGAGGGCCGCGAGGTCGTCGTCCGGGTGGGACGCTACGGGCCGTACCTCCAGCGGGGCGTGCCCGGCGAGGAGCCGGCGGCCCACGGGGAGGGCGAGGAGGGCGGTGCCCAGGGCGACCGGGCGCCGATCCCCGAGGGGCTGGCCCCCGACGAGCTGACCCCGGAGAAGGTGCACGAGTTGTTCCTCGGCGGGGGCGGCGAGCGCAAGCTCGGCGACGACCCGTCGACCGGCGAGCCGATCCTGCTCAAGTCCGGCCGGTTCGGCCCGTACGTGGCCAGCGGCGAGCGCAAGTCGTCGCTGCTGCGCACGCAGTCGCCGGACTCGCTCACCCTCGAAGAGGCGCTGAAGCTGCTCAGCCTGCCCCGGCTGGTCGGGGTGGCCCCCGACGGCGTGGAGGTCTTCGCCAACAACGGCCGCTACGGCCCGTACGTCAAGCGCGGCGACGAGTTCCGTTCGCTGGACTCGGAAGACAAGATGTTCACCGTCACGCTGGACGAGGCGCTGGCCCTGCTGGCCGCCCCGAAGACCCGCCAGCGTCGCGCCGCCGCGCCGCCGCTGCGGGAGATGGGCAACGACCCGCTGACCGAGAAGCCGCTGGTGATCAAGGACGGCCGGTTCGGCCCGTACGTAACGGACGGCGAGTTCAACGCGTCCCTGCGGCGGGGGCAGACCCCGGAGGCGCTGACCGTCGAGGAAGCCTCCGAGATGCTCGCCGAGAAGCGCGCGAAGGGCCCGGCCCCGAAGAAGAAGGCGGCGGCGAAGAAGGCCCCGGCCGCGAAGAAGACGACGGCGAAGAAGACGACGACCGCGAAGAAGACCACCGCCGCCACGAAGACGACGGCGGCTGCGAAGTCCACGGCGACCAAGAAGGCGACCCCGGCCAAGAAGGCGACACCCCCCAAGAAGGCCACCACCTGAGCAAGGGCGGCGGCTGGCTCAACCGGGCCAGCCTGCCGCGCGGAGAGCGGCGCGGACCTGGGCTACCACCTCGTCAGGAGTGTGGCGCACCGCCCAGGCTGGGAATCGCAGCACCCGGTCGCCCTCGATCCAGAGGTCGTTCTGTCGTCGCATGTCCGCCCAGGCGGCCCGCGGGTCGAGGTGCTGTCCACCGTCGATCTCCACGTGCACGCGCCAGTCGTCGAACCAGACGTCCAGGTACCGACGTCGGCCGCTGGCGTCGCGTCGCACCGCCTGCCGGGACGGCTCGGGCAGGCCGGCGCGGCGTGTCAGCCTGAGGAAGTCCAGCTCGGGCAGGGAGTGGGAGCCGCCTGCCGCATCGTCGGCTGTTTGGCGGATGAGGCTGCGGCGTCGCGCCCGCGGTAGCCGGTCGAGCACGCGGTGCAGGTCGTCGCCGGCGACGAGCCGCTGCTGGAACCCGGCCGCGATGATCGCCCGCGCGTCCTCGTCGGTGGCCGCCCACTGCGCGGCGTCCACCAGCGAACGTGCTGGCATGGTGCGACACGGCTGACCCACCCGTAGCACGTCCTCCTCAGGCAGGTGGGTGGTGCGGTGCAGAAGGACGCCGGGCGGAAGCGAGCGGGTCTGGTGCGCGGCGGGCAGGAGCAGGTGCACGGCTCGGCTGTCGTACCGGCGCAGGCCCCAGGCACTGGCGGCGGTAGGGCCGGCGAGCACCGCCGCCGCTCCAGCGGCCAGAACAGCTATCCAGCGGCGCTGGTCTGCGCTCACCGGGCCGTTGTGGGTGACGAAGACGGCGCGGTGCACCTGTCGCCACCGTTGGACGGTGACCCGGTGCCGGATCGCCTTGGGAGTCAGGAACCGCCGTGCCTGCGCCAGGCTGATCACATCGTCCTGATGGAAAAGCAACCAGGTCAGTTCGTCGGCGTCGTCCCCTGGCAGCGCCCGCGCCAACCGGGCCCAACCCCCACCGCTACCCCCACCCTGCCCCAGGCTCCCGCTCCCACTCCCGCCCCTCACCCCACCACTCTCCCCACAGAGGGATCACCTCTCCACCCCCTGTGGACAACCTCCGGATCTTGGTACGAATCCGCCCCCCTGAGGGCAATTTCGTACCAAGATTCGCGAGGCCCGTTCGCGCGGGGCGCGCGTCAGGTGCCCAGGAGAGTTGTCAGGTGGGGGCTTCCGAAGACTCTCTGCGGGTCCAGGCGGTGGCGGAGGGACTGGAAGTCGGCGAACTTCGGGTACGCCGGGGCGAGCGACTCCGCGTCGCGCCAGTGCAGCTTGCCCCAGTGGGGGCGACCGCCCAGGCCGGCGGCGACCTCCTCGACGGCCCGGAAGTACGGCTCGTAGGGCGCGCCGACGTACTGGTGGACGGCGATGTACGCGGAGTCGCGCCCGTACCCGTGGGAGAGCCAGATGTCGTCGGCGGCGGTGAAGCGCACCTCGACCGGGAACTGCACCTTGAACGGGAGCCTGTCGACGATGCGGCGCACCTCGGCCAGGGCCTCGGGGAGGGCGGCGCGCGGCAGGCCGTACTCCATCTCCATGAAGCGGACCCGGCGCGGCGTGCAGAAGACCGCGTCGGAGCGGCCGGTGTAGGTGCGTTCGCTGAGGGCCCGGGCGGAGGCCGCGTTGATCGCGGGCACCAGGCCCGGCGCGGCGCGGCCGAGCCGGCAGAGGCCGGCGAAGACGGTGTTGGAGAGGAAGTCGTCGTCGAGCCAGGCCCGCCAGCGGGGCAGCGGCCGGTCGTCGGCGGGCACCCGGTCGTTGGTCTTGAGCTGCACCCGGTCGGTGTAGGGGAACCAGAAGAACTCGGCGTGGTCGTGCGCGGCGATCAGTGACGGCAGGTCGGCGAGGACGTCGTCGAGGGCGGCGGGGCGCTCGTGGGCGCGCAGCACGAAGGCGTCCACGACGCGCAGGGTCACCTCGGTCAGCACGCCGAGGGCACCGAGGGAGACGCGGGCGGCGGCGAAGACGTCCGGGTGCTCGTCGGCGGAGCAGCGCAGCACCTCTCCGGTGCCGGTGACCAGGGTGAGCGCCTCGACGAAGGTCGACAGGCAGCCGTACGCCGCGCCGGTGCCGTGGGTGCCGGTGGAGATCGCCCCGGCGACGGTCTGCGCGTCGATGTCGCCGAGGTTGGGCAGCGCCAGCCCGTGCCCGGCGAGCAGGGCGTTGAGTCGGTGCAGCGGCATTCCTGCCGGTACGGTGACCAGGCGTCGGTCGCGGTCGACCCGGATTTCGGTGTCGAGGTCGGTCAGCTCCATCCGGTGGCCGTCGGCGCACGCCACGGCCGTGAAGGAGTGGCCGCTGCCGACGGGCCGGATCCGCTCGCCGGCGTCGGCGGCGGCCTGGACGGCGGCGGTGACGTCGGCGATCGTACGGGGGCGGAGGATGGTGGTGGCGGTGCTGCGCTGGTTGCCGGCCCAGTTGCTCCAGTGGGGGCTCGGCGGGGTCGTGCTGCCCATGCGCGCTCCTCGACGTGAACGTGAGATGTCTTCATATCAGGAACGTTGTGCCTGGTAAATACCGCAATCCAGGTCCGCTCGTTGTACCGGTAGTCACGTACTCGTGACGTGCAGATATGTTCATCCGTCGAAGGGGGGTGGCGCCGAGTGTCCACACCAGCCGCCACGACCGGGCCGTTGCGCCGGGTGCCGGTCCAGGGTCGAAGCGTCGCGCGGGTCCAGCGGATGCTGGACGCCTGCGCCGAACTCGTCGACGAGGTGGGGTACGAGGGACTGACCACGACCCTGCTCGCCGAGCGCGCCGAGGTGGCGATCGGGTCGGTCTACCAGTTTTTCCCGGACAAGCGGGCGATCGTGCAGGCGCTGACCCTGCGCACGATGGAATCCTACCTCCAGCGGCTCGACGAGCGGTTCGCCTCGGACGATCTGACGCACTGGTGGGACGGCGTCGACGCGGGGATCGACGAATACATCACGATGCACCGCACCGTCCCCGGGTTCCGTACCCTGCACTTCGGCGACGTGGTCGACCTGCACCTGCTGGACGAGCAGCGGGACAACAACGGCGTGATCGCCGACCAGCTCGCCCGGGTGCTCACCGAGCGGTTCGGGATGGTCGACGAGCCGCGCCTGCGGTTCTGTCTGGAGATCGCCGTCGAGGCCGCCGACGCCCTGATCAAGCTGGCGTTCCGGCGCAACGCCGAGGGCGACGAGCGGGTCCTCGCCGAAGCCAAGGCGCTCATCCGCGAATACCTGCACCGGCACGTGGAGGCGTCGGCCGCCGCCGCTGCGGGCGTCACCACCCCGGCCCCCGCCCCCGCCCCCGCCTCCTGAACCGGCGGCGGCGAGGCTAGAGGAAGGCGTGGCCCTCCCCCCGGTAGGTGGGGACGGTCTCGACCACCCGGTCGCCGTCGACCAGGTGCAGCTCGTTGACGCGCTCGCACAGCTCGCCGGCCTTGGCGTGCCGGAACCACACCCGGTCGCCGACGCGCAGGCCGGCCGCCGCCGGGCCGGTCAGCGGGGTCTGCACCTCGCCGGCGCCCTCCGCGCCGAGGAGCTTGAGCCCGGTCGGCAGCCAGGGGGTGGGCAGCCGGCTGGCGGCGGGCGGGCCGGAGGCGATCCAGCCGCCGCCGAGCACGGTCGCCAGCTCCGGCGTCGGCCGGCGGACCACCGCGCAGGCGAAGAACGCCGCCGGGGTGGGCCGCCAGGCCCGGTACGCGTCGAACAGCGTCGGCCCGTACAGGCCCGATCCCGCGGTGACCTCGGTGACTGCGGGATCGGCGCTGGTCGCCGCCACGCTGCCGGTGCCGCCGCCGTTGACGAACTCCAGGTCGGCGTGCTCGCGTACCGCCGACACCGCCGCGCCCCGGCGGGCCAGCAACTCGCGGTACGACCCGCGCTGGGCGGCCCGGATCGCGGCGGCGAGGGCCGCCCGCCCCGGCGGGGCGTCGCCCAGCCCGGCGATCTGCGCCTCGTACGACATGAGCCCGACCAGCCGGAAGCCCGGCCGGGCGGCGATCGCGGCGGCGAGCGCGCCGGCCGCCCGGGCGCTGTGCACCGGTGAGCGGCGCACCCCGACGTGCACCCGCCTGCCCAGGGGCCGCCAGGAAGCGTCGAGGTCGATGCAGACCCGCAGCGCGGGCCGGCGGCCCGGCGGGCACACCGCGTCGACGAGGTCGAGCTGGTCGGTCCCGTCGACCATCAGCGTGACCGCGCCGGCCAGCCCCTCGTCGGCGGCCAGCTCGGCGAGCGCCCCCCGGTCGGCCGTCGGGTACGCCACCAGCGCGTCGTCGGTCACGCCGGCGCGGACGAGCCAGCTCGCCTCGGGCAGGGTGAACGCCATCACCCCCCGCCAGCCGGGGCGGCCCAGCACGCGGCGGAGCAGCTCGCGGGACCGGACGGACTTGCTGGCGACCCGGATCGGCTTGCCGCCGGCCCGGGTGGGCAGCGCCGCCGCGTTGGCGTCGAACGCCGCCAGGTCGACCACCGCGTACGGCGGGTCGAGGTGGGCGGTCGCCCGTTCCAGGCGTTCGCGCAGTTTGTCGCCTTCGCTGGTCACGTGTGCACGCTAACTGTCGATCGGTCAATTGTGAAAGAGCCTCGCGTCTGCCGGACCGTCTTCCTCCCGGCGGCCCGGGGACACGGGCGGCGGCGGGTGGCGTCTGCGGCCTAGGCTCGGCGAGCAGGCACTGTCACGGGCGGGAAGTCCCCCGGCCGGGACTAGAGTGTTGCACCGGGATGCCCAACGTTGGGCCGGCACGTGGAGGTACGGCCATCGAAAGCCAGAACAGCGGCGAGTCGCCCGGCGAGTCGCCGTCGGCCGGCCCGCCCGGCGCCGAGGACACCGGCCGCACCGGCACCCAGGCGGGCGCTCAGCCGGCCGGGACGCAGCCGGCCGACCGGTCCGGGGCCGCCGCGATCCGCTCCGTGCTGCGCATCCGACCGTTCCGCCGGCTCTGGATCGTGCTCGGCGCCGCGTCCTTCGGCGACTGGCTCGGCCTGCTCGCCACCTCGGTCTTCGCCGCCGCCCAGGTCTCCGGCAGCACCGCCCAGGGCGCCGCGTTCGGCACCCTGATCGCGATCCGGCTGCTGCCCGCGCTGATCCTCGGCCCGGTGGCCGGCGTGCTCGCCGACCGGTTCGACCGGCGCTGGACCATGGTCATCTGCGACGTGCTGCGCTTCCTGCTGTTCGCCTCCATCCCGCTGTTCGCGCTCACCGGGGCCAGCGGCGGGCTGGTGGTCGGCTGGGCGGCGGTCGCCACCTTCCTGATCGAGACGATCACCCTGCTCTGGATCCCGGCCAAGGAGGCCGCGGTCCCCAACCTCATCCCGCGCGCCCGGCTGGAGGCGGCCAACCAGCTCACCCTGATCACCACGTACGGGCTGACCCCGATCGCCGCCGCGCTCGGCCTCGCCCTGCTCGACCGCAGCGTCCGGGCGGCCACCGGCGGGGAGATGCCGTCCTGGGCCGAGCCGGCGCAGCTCGCGCTCTGGTTCAACGCGTTCTCCCGGCTCGCCACCGCCCTGGTCGTCGCCTTCGGGATCAAGGAGATCAGCCAGGCGCAGGCCGGCGAGGCCGCGCGCACCGAACAGGGCGTCATGCGCCAGTTCACCGAGGGCTGGAAATACATCGGCCAGACCCCGCTGGTCCGTGGCCTGGTGCTCGGCATCTTCGGCGCGTTCGCCGGCGGCGGCATCGTGATCGGCACGGCCAAGTTCTTCGCCGCCTCGCTCGGTGCCGGTGACGCCGCCTTCTACCTGCTCTTCGGGGCGATGTTCATCGGCCTCGCCCTGGGCATCGGGCTCGGCCCGATGATCGTCCGGGAGATGTCCCGGCGGCGCTGGTTCGGCATGAGCATCGTGCTGGCCAGCGCGTCGGTGCTGGTGCTCGCGTTCGCCGTGCACCTGTCCATGGCGATGCTCGGCGCGATCCTCGTCGGCGCGGGCGCGGGCATGGCCTTCCTCGCCGGCACCACGCTGCTCGGCGGCGAGGTCGCCGACGAGGTGCGCGGCCGGGTCTTCGCGGTGGTGCAGATCGGCACCCGGCTGGTGCTGATCCTCGCCATCGCGCTGAGCAGCCTCCTCGTCGGCGTCGGCGGCTCCCGCAAGCTGACCATCGCCGACCTCGGCATCTCCGTCTCCTCCACCCGGCTGCTGCTGCTCGCCGCCGGTGCCGCCGGCATCTTCGCCGGCATCAGCGCCTTCGGCCAGATGGACGACAAGAAGGGCGTGCCGGTCCTCGCCGACCTGTGGGGGTCGATCCGGGGCCGCCCCCTGATGCCGGCCGAGCACTTCGTCTCCAGCGGGCTCTTCGTGGTCTTCGAGGGCGGCGAGGGGGCCGGCAAGTCCACCCAGCTCGCCGCGCTCGCCGAGCGGCTGCGCGGGCAGGGGCGTGAGGTGGTGGTCACCCGGGAGCCGGGCGCGACCGAGATCGGCGCGCGGATCCGCACCCTGCTGCTCGACGCGACCGCCGAGGGCCCGTCCCCGCGCGCCGAGGCCCTGCTCTACGCCGCCGACCGGGCGCACCACGTCGCCACCGTCGTCCGGCCGGCGCTGGTCCGGGGCGCGGTGGTGATCAGCGACCGGTACGTCGACTCGTCCCTGGCCTACCAGGGGGCCGGGCGGACGCTCCCCGTCGACGAGGTCTCCTGGCTCTCCTCCTGGGCCACCGGCGGGCTCAAGCCCGACCTGGTGGTGCTGCTCGACGTGGACCCGCACACCGGCCTGTCCCGGGTCGCCGCCCGCAACGAGGGGCCCGACCGGCTGGAGGCCGAGTCCGTCGCCTTCCACGAGCGGGTCCGGTACGCCTTCCTCGACCTCGCCGCGAACGACCCGAAGCGCTACCTGGTGCTGGACGCCTCCCGCCCCGTCGAGGAGACCGCCGCGCTGGTCGCCCGCCGGGTGGAGGAGTTCCTGGTCGACCCGGCCGGGATCGTGCACCCCCGGCCCGCCCAGGGGCCCGACACCTCCGTGCAGCCCGAGTTATCCGACTCGGAGCTGGTGACGATGGAGCACCGCACCTGATGCCGGACGTCTCCGCAGCCGAAGCCGCCGCGCCGGAAACCGCGGCCCCGTCGGAAGCCCTCACCAGCCCGCCGGGCGTCTTCGCCGACCTCGTCGGGCAGGACGACGCGGTCGCCACGCTGCGCCGGGCCGCCGCGGCGGCCGCCGCCCAGCTCCGGCAGGCCGCCCCCGGCGGTGAGCCCGCCGCCGACCCCGGGGCCGGGATGACCCACGCGTGGATCTTCACCGGGCCGCCCGGCTCGGGCCGCTCGCTGGCCGCCCGCGCCTTCGCCGCCGCCCTCCAGTGCGCGTACGGCACCGGGTGCGGCACCTGCCCCGGCTGCCACACCACGATGGCCGGCACCCACGCCGATGTGCGGCTCGTCGCGCCCGAGGGGCTCAGCATCGGCGTCGGCGAGATGCGTGCCCTGGTGCTGCGGGCGGCCAGCACCCCGTCCGGCGGGCGTTGGCAGGTGGTGATCATCTCCGATGCCGACCGGCTCACCGAGGCGGCCGGCAACGCGCTGCTCAAGGCCGTCGAGGAGCCACCACCGCGCACGGTGTTCCTGCTCTGCGCCCCGTCCACCCACCCCGACGACGTGTCGGTGACCATCCGGTCGCGCTGCCGGGTCGTACCGCTGCGGCAGCCCGCGCCCGAGGCGGTGGCCGAGGTGCTGGTCCGCCGGGACGGGATCGCGCCGGACGTGGCGCGGTGGGCGGCGGCGGCCGCGCAGGGGCACGTGGGCCGGGCCCGGCGGCTCGCCGGCGACCCGCAGGCCCGCAGCCGGCGCGACGCCGTGCTCGCCGTGCCCCGCCGGCTCACCGGGGTGGGCGCCGCCTTCGACGCGGCGTCCGCGCTGATCGAGGCCGCCGAGGCGGAGGCCGCCGCGTCCGTCGCCGAACTCGACGAGGCGGAGAAGGCCGCGTTGCAGACGGCGCTCGGCGCGGGCGGCACGGGCCGGGGCGCGGCCGGCGCGATGCGCGGCGCCGCCGGCCAGCTCAAGGACCTGGAGAAGCGGCAGAAGTCGCGGGCCACCCGCGCCCAGCGCGACGCCCTGGACCGGGCCCTGGTCGACCTCGCCGGCTTCTACCGCGACGCCCTCGTCGCGGCGCTGCGCGCGCCGGTCGCCCCCGTGCACACCGACGCCGCCGCGCTGGCCGAGGCGGGCGGGCAGAAGTGGCACGCCGAGGGGGCGCTGCGCCGGCTGGAGGCCGTGCTGGAGTGCCGGTCCGCCATCGAGTCCAACGTCAAGCCGCGCATCGCCGTGGAGGCGATGATGCTGGCCCTCTGGAAGGGCTGAACCGCCCACCCCTGCTCCGTCCACAGGGCATCGACAGGCCCGATTGGTGTGCGGTACGGTCCGGTGATGCCGTGGTGACCGTGGCGGCACACTCAGTGAGTGCACTGCCGGGAGGAGTCCGCGATGCCTCGGGGGGAGATCGACGAGGCCTGGATCGAGGAGGCGGTGCGGCGCTACCGCCGCATCGAGGCGTTGCAGGCCGAGTTCGACCAGGCGGTGGCGACCGTGGAGGTCACGGTGCGTTCCCCGGACGGCCTGGTCGAGGTCGCGGTCACCGCCGACGGCCGGATCACCGACGTGCGTTTCCTCGGCCCGCTGCACCAGCGCCACCACCGCGACGTGGCCGCCTCCGTGCGCGCCGCCGTGGCCGCCGCCGCCGACGCGGCCCAGTGGGCCCGGGAGAAGCTGCACAACGAGACGTTCGCCGCCTACCGGCCCCTCGCGGGGGCCTGACGTGGACGAGCTGCGCGCCCTCGCCGCCCGGCTGGACGAGGCCGGCGCCACCCTGGAGGCGCTGGCCCGCGCCGTGACCGCCACCGACCCGCCGCACCCGGCGTTCGGCGCGCACGTCCCCGGGCGGCCCGGCGAGATCGGCCGGGCCCTGCACCGGCGGTGGACCGACGCCACCGGCGACCGGGCCCGGGAGGCGACCGTCGCCGCGTCCCGCCTCGCCGCCGCCGCGTCCGCGGTGCGCACCGCCGCCGACCGCTACTCGGGGGTCGACGACGCCGTCCGCCGCCGGCTGGGCCGGGAGTTCTGATGGACGCCCTCGACCGCCTCGCCGAGCCGGGGCTCGACCTGCTCGACCGCGTCGACACGCTGCTCGCCGGCGGGGCACCCGAGGGGCACCGGCTCTGGCCGCTGCTGCGCCGCATGCAGGTGCTCCCCGGCGACGCCGTGCGGGGCTTCCTCGACCTGCACCCGGCCCCGCTGGCCGGCGCCGGCCACGCGGTGCGCGGGCTCGTCCGGGCGTACGACGAGGTCAGCCGCACCCTCACCGATCCCGCCGCCTGGTCCGGGCCGGCCGCCTCGGCGTACGACCAGGCGCGCGCGGTCCTGCTGCGCCACCTCGACGAGGGCCCCGAGAGCCTGGTGGGCCGGCTGGAGGCCACGGCCGGCTACGCCGACGCCCTCGCCGACTGGGTGGAGGGCAGCCGCCTCGCGTTGGCCCGCGCGCTCGCCGACGTGCTCGGCTCCGCCGAGGCGGTCCGGGTGCGCGCCGCCACCGCCACCGCCACCACAGGCGGGGCCGGGCCGGGCGGGGCGGGGCTGCTCGCGGCGGCCGACATCGCCCACCGGGTGCTGGCCGTGCTCGGGGTGGCGTACGACGGGGCGGAGACGCTGCTGCGCCAGTGGTCGCCGAGCCTCGCGGAGACCACCTGGCGCGGGTCGACGGTCGGCGGCCCCTACCACGGCTCCCCGCTGCGGGTCCGGTGACCGGGCGGTGACACGGGGGTGGGTACCGGGCCGCGCCGCGTCGTAGGGTGAAGGCATGGGCATGCTCTGCGCGGTCAGCTTCAACCGGTACGGGCGCCTCTACTACCTCGACCCGGGCGAGTTCCGCCCGCAGGTGGGCGACCGGGTGCTGGTCCCCACCGACGACGGCCCCGAGGTCGCGGAGTGCGTCTGGGCCGCGCAGTGGGTCGGTGAGGACACCGACGGCTTCCCCCGGCTCGCCGGCCTCGCCACCGACGACGACCTGCGCCGCGACGAGCTGCTGCGGCGGCGCAAGGCCGAGGCGAAGGTGGCCGCGAAGCGGCTGATCCGCGAGCACGGCCTGCCGATGAAGGTGGTCGCCGTCGACCACGTGCTCGCCACCGCCGACGGCGGCGGGGACCGCACCACCGTCTACTTCACCGCCCCGCACCGGGTCGACTTCCGGTCCCTCGTGCGCGACCTCGGGGCCACCCTGCACTGCCGGGTCGAGCTGCGCCAGCTCTCCGCCCGCGACTCCGCGCGGGTGCAGGGCGGCATCGGCTCCTGCGGGCGCGACCTGTGCTGCGCCACCTTCCTCACCGACTTCGAGCCGGTGACGATCCGGATGGCCAAGGACCAGGACCTGCCGCTCAACCCGCTGCGCATCTCCGGGGCCTGCGGCCGGCTGATGTGCTGCCTGAAGTACGAGCACCCGCTCTACCAGAAGTTCCAGGAGTCGGCCCCGCCCGTCGGCAGCCGGGTGTCCACCCCCGAGGGCGACGGCCGGGTCGTCGGGCACAGCGTCCCCCGCGACGCGGTCACCGTCCGGCTGGACGCCGACGGCTCGCGCTCCATGTGCTCCCGCGCCGACGTCTGCGGCTCCCGCCGCGCCCACGACCAGCGCTACGACGCCTGAGCCTTCAGGGCTCCAGCACGATCGGCGGCTCGGCCAGGCGCGGGGTCAGCGGCTCCTTCGGGGTCAGCCAGGAGGCGGTCGGGGACCCGTCGGGGTTCGGCCGCCAGTCGCGGGCGACCCGGTCCACGGCGACCGGGTAGACGGTGAGCGTGCCGTCCGGGTCGATGCGCATCCGCAGGAACGCCTTCGCGTCCTCGATGCCCTGGCCGGCGAACAGCTCGTTGACGTTCACCCCGAACGCCGCGGCCACCAGCAGGTACGCCGCCACCAGCTCGGTGGAGAGGAAGCCGATCAGGGGGCCGTACACCACCGCCGCGGCGGCCACGGGCAGCGGCCACGGCCAGTCGTGCAGGGGCACCGACAGCCAGGCCCAGGTGCCGGCGGCGGCGAGCGCCACCTGCGCCAGCCCGTGCGTGACGCCGAGGATCCAGTGCCGCACGTGCCGCTTGCCGCCCGCGCTCGGCGGCTTCGCGAAGAAGACCGCGCCGAGCATCGTCACCAGCAGCATCGCCACCAGGGGGACGCTCAGCAGCCGCTGCTCGGTGCCGCCGGCCCGGCCCGCCGCCACCCCGGCCATGGCCAGCATGAGCAGGGTGTGCACGGTGCCCAGCAGGGTGCCGAAGCCCGGGTTGCGTCTCGGTAGCCGGGCGAAGACGCCCCAGCCGTACCGGCGGGAGCGGGCCCGGTCGGGGAACGTGGCCGCGAGGTCGTACGGGAGGCTGCGGCTGGCCCGCCGGGACAGGGTGTCGCGCGGGGGCACCTCGATCCGCTCGGGCAGGTGGTGGGTCGGGTACAGGTAGGCCCCGCCGCTGCCGCAGGTGACGAGCTGCCGGTCCGGGCCGGCGTACCGGGCGTAGTGGTGCAGGTCGCCGGAGACCAGCAGCCGCACCCGCGCCCCGGTCGGCGCGACGATGGTGCGGATGAAGTAGTCGATCGAGTCGTACGCCGTCGGGTGGTCGACGGCCTTGACCCACGTCGGCGCCGGCACGGCCAGGATCACCCGGCTGTCCGGCCCCAGCCGCTTCGCGACGGTGTCGAAGTAGGTGAGCTGCGGGTCGTCCAGGTATGAGCCGGACTGGTCGTCGAGGCCCAGCAGCCACCAGTCGGCGGGCAGTTCGACGGCGAAGTACGAGCGGGACTGGCCGGTGCCCCAGCCGCCGAAGTGCCGGTCCCGGGAGCGGACGAACAGCCGCAGGAAGGCGGTCAGCCCGTCGTACCAGTCGTGGTTGCCGGGGACCGCGAACAGCGTGGGCCGCTCGGGCGGCGTGACCGGCAGCGCGGCCTGGTACGGCCCCTTGCAGCGGTCCTCGTACGCCTCGTAGGAGGCCGACGGGTAGACCTGGTCGCCCCCCATCACCAGGGTCTGCGCGCGGGGCAGCCGGTGCCCGTCGACGGTCAGCTCCGGCTGGGCGAGCAGGTACGCGACCGAGTAGGTGGCGTCGAAGCCGTCGCCGAGGTCGGCCACGTAGTCCAGCCACAGCCCGCCGTCCGGCCCGACCTGGCGCTCGATGCGGGCCTCCAGCGAGTTCTGCAGCTCCCGCTTGTCCAGGTACGCCCCGAACAGCATCGCCAGCAGCGTACGCAGGCCGGTGCTGATCAGCAGGAGCGGCGCGAGCCACGGCACCGGCCTGCGCGGGGTGAAGCCCAACTCCGGCGGGTCGATGCTGCGCGGCCGGCGGGCCGTGCGGGCGAAGGCGCGCTCGTCGTCGGGCTCATCGAGGGGGGCCGGGCCGTCGATTGGGGTGCGATCGTCGGTCACCAGCCGCAGCGTAGTCCGGGCAGCGCCGATCCGCTGTCGGGTGTGAGCAGGGACGGGCCGGATGTCCGGTTGCCCGGGCCCGGTCGCACTGGGCCCGGGTGCCGGGCACGGGTGCCTGTCGCCGTGACTGTTCCCGTTGCGGGGAGGCATCCCGCTGTGGCGGCGGCCGGGGCGTGCCGTACACTTGACGATCGTTGCCGCCTTAGCTCAGTCGGCTAGAGCGACGCACTCGTAATGCGTAGGTCGACGGTTCGATTCCGTCAGGCGGCTCGGTGACGAAGCCCAGGTCAGATGGCCTGGGCTTCGTCGTTTCCGGTAGCGGTCGCACCGCCGCCCGGGCTGGGCCCTGCCGTGCGCGGCTGCCGTGCGCCGCGATCTCTCCCACCCCGGCGTGACACAGCGTGTTCTTCCGTCGAGCGCTGCCACCCCGGCCCGCTGCCTTTGCTCTGCACCCAGATGCGCAACGGCTTACCCGGAGTGATCGGCCGTTGCCTGCCGCGCTCTGCGCGAATGTACATAACTGCAGGTCGGCGCTGATGCTGCGGATATGGGTGCAGAGCAAAGGGAGCGCGAGGCGTGGGCGGGGGTGGATGCAGGGTCACGGGGAGTGGCGCTGGCAGCAAAGCCTCCGCGCACCGGCGGGCCCGGGGGGCGACGGGCTGTGGGAGCCTGTCGCGATGTCCCGTAGCCGCCTGGCGTTGTCCGTCGGGGTTCTCCTGCTCCTCGCCTCCTGCCTGCTGCCGTGCCTGCCCCTGCTGCAGGTGGCCGGGACGTCACTGCCCTATCAGGACCCGACGCCCGAGATGCTGCAACAGCACGCCGCGAACGTCGCGGCGGCCGAACGCCGGCTCGCCGTGTGCGTGGTCGTCGCCGCCGCTCTGGCTCTCCTGGGTCTGGCCGCCCTCGTCCTTGCCTATGTCTGGAGGCGGCGACGCCCGCCGGCGACGTCGGCCTAGTGGCGGTATCCGGCCCGCCGGATGCCCCCATGTCGCCGCCCCCCGCCCCGCCCCCCCGCCGCCCCGCCGCCCCAGGTGTTCGGGCAGGTCAGGGCTTGGATAGCACTATCCGAAGCTGGGGCGTTTGCCCTGGTGAAAGCGTGATTATCTAGTTACCCTTGGGTCAACTGCCCGCCGTTGTGCACCACTTGGTCGGGCTTGTGCCTAACGGAGGGTATGCGTACTCGGTAGTCATCTGGCCCGGCTCCCAACTACCCGAAGGGAGCGCCCATGACCCGGGCCCCGGCGAACCTGATGGCCGTCCGAAGCCTGCTCCTGACCCACCTGGACGTCGACCCGAAGACCTCACGCCCGCAGGACCTGGAACCAGCGGAGGTCGGCATCGTGGGCGACGCCTCCCACCGGGGCGGCTACCACTGTGGCTCCGACCGCGTCGTGTCCGGCGACTACTCCGTGGTGGAGTCCACCCGGGACAGCTCGGGGCTGACCCTCGACGCGTCCGGCCTGGACGTCGGTGACTTCAGCGTGAAGTCGGGCGGCCGCACCCACGACCTGCGTTCGTTCTCGGTCTGGTGCGTGCAGCAGTGCACCGCCGGCACGGCCGACACGCGGGACATCAGGGAGATCATCTATTCCCCCGACGGCAAGACGGTCAAGCGGTGGGACCGGCTCGGCAAGCGCAGCACCGGCGACAGCTCCCACCTCTGGCACACCCACTTCAGTTTCTTCCGCGACTCGACCAAGGCGGGCCGGGACCAGACCCCGCTGTTCCGCCGCTACCTGACCGAAATTGGGCTGATCAGCCCCCCGACACCGGAGGACGACATGAGCGAGAAGGCCGAGAACGAAATCCACCAGGTCTACCTAGGCACGTTCTACGGCGGGAGCAGCATGGGCCGAGCCGTCGACCCCGACGGCGCCGGTCCGGCGGGGGCCAGCAACAGCCTCGTCGCCAAGCTCGACTACCTGATGGCCCGTTTGGACGGCGTCGTCGCCGGGGTCACCACCCTGCAGGGCAAGGATTGGACGGACGAGCCCGCCATCATCGCCGGGGTGCTCGCCGGCCTGTCCCCGCAGCGGCTCGCCGAGGCGCTGGCGACCGCCGGGCTCACCCCGGCGGCCATCGCGGCGGCGGTGCCGCAGGACATGGCCCGCAAGGTCGTCGACGAGTTGACCGCCCGGCTGTCGAGCTGACGTCGTGTGGACCTGGCGACTCTCGTCCCGCCCGGCGGCCTCGGTGCGGTCGGAGCCGGCGGGTTGCTCGTCATGGTCGTCCTGTACCTCCTCAACGCGAACCGGGCCGACCGCAAGGAGTACCAGGAGGCCATCGACCGGGCCGAGCGGCGCGCCGACGAGGCGGAGGTGCGCCGCTCGGCCGCCGAGGCCCGGCTCGACACCCTCCAGCAGGCTGTGGACGAGGCGCGATCCGCCCGGCGGGCGGCCGAGGACCACGCCGACTCCCTGCTGCGGGAACTGACGAGACTGCGTCCGCACGAGCCAGGCGGTGATGCGTGACCGACGAGACCCTTCAGCTACGGCTACGGATGAACCGTCTGGGCCGCCGCCGCGCGGTGATCGCCGTCGCGGCGACCGCCCTCATCGCCGCCACGATCGGCTGGTGGGCGGCGTCGATGGGGCGGCAGACCGTCCAGCAGCAGCAGCGGGCGGCCACCGCCGTGTCCGGTGCCGAGCAACTGTGCCAGCAGGTCCGGCAGCTCGGCGGGACGTGCGTCTTCGACCCGGAAGACCTGAAGGGCGTACCCGGGGATCCCGGGCCGGCCGGTCCGCCGGGACCACCAGGGGTGCCCGGCCTCGACGGTGCCGCCGGTCCCACCGGTCTGCCGGGACCGCGCGGTGAGCAGGGCCCGCAGGGACCGCAGGGGCCATCCGGCCCCACCGGTGCGGTCGGCCCGAGCGGCCCTACCGGCCCGACCGGTCCGACTGGCCCCGGTGGCCCGCCGGGGCCGCCCGGTCCGGAGGGGCCCAGGGGCGAGGCGGGCCCGCAGGGGGAGCGGGGGCCGCAGGGCGAGGCCGGGCCGGGCGGCCCGAGCGGCCCGCCGGGGCCCTGGTGCCCTGACGGTACGACCGCACAGGTCGTCACCGTCGTCACCGCCGACGGCCCGCAGCGCATCGTCGCCTGCGTGACCGAATGAACGACCGATGTCCGCGACCGAGCCCCTAGGAGGCCCGTCATGCCCGAGTCCGTTCCCGTTCCCCTTCCCGCGCACGCGGCGGCGGCCTCCGAGCCGCTGCTGACCGTCGGCGGGGTCACCGCCGCCGGTGCCGCCGTGCTCAGCCTGCTGGTCGCCTTCGGGCTGCCGGTGTCGGCCGACCAGCAGACCGCGCTGCTCGGCCTGGTCGCGGTGCTCGCCCCGCTGGTCGTGGCGGTGCTTGCCCGTGGCCGGGTGTACTCGCCGGCCACCGTGGCCGACCTGCTGGCCCGCCACCGGTAGCCGCCCCGCCCGCCGGCCGGGGGAGGATGTCGGTGCCCCCCGCTAACCTGCGGCTCATGAGCGTGTCGGTGGACGGTGTCGCGAAGCTGCCCGGTGTCGAGGACGAGGCCCGGTTCTGGGCCATGGTGGAGGCCGCGTGGGAGCGGCTGGGCCCCGAGCCGGCGGCGCTGCGCCGGGCCCTGCGGGAGCGGGACCCGGCGGCCGGCGACGTCGACCCGTACGCCCTCGACGAGTGGTTGGACCCGTTCGTCGACCAGCTGCGCGCCCTCGCCGCCGACCTGTCGAGCGAGGAGCTGACCGCCCTGGACCGGGTGGTCGAGCGAAAGCTCTACGACCTCGACCGCGCCGACATCCACGCCGTCACCGACGGCTCCGACGACGGCTTCCTCTACGCCCGGGGCCACATCGTCGCCCTCGGCCGCGAGTTCTACGAGGCGGTGCGGGCCAACCCCGACCTGGCGGTCACCGACGCCGAGTGCGAGAGCATCTGCTACCTGTTCGCGCACCTGCACGACAAGCGGTTCGGCGACTGGCCGCACACCGGGTCGGGCATCTCCCGGGAGTCGTTCGGCAACGCCGACGGCTGGCGGCAGTAGCTCAGAACGCGCAGTACATGACGTGCAGGCCGACCCGGCCCAGGGCAGGGTGCGCGAACGCGCCGGGTACGGTGCCGACCACCTCGAACCCGAGCCGGCGATAGACCCCGACCGCCGCGCGGTTGGATTCGGCCACCGCGTTGAACTGCATCCCGGCGTAGCCACGCCCGCGTGCCCAGTCCAGCGCGTGCCGGCACAGGGCCGTGCCGACCCCGCGCCCCCGGGCGTCGGCGGCCACCATGAAACTCGCGGTGGCCACGTGCGATCCCGGCCCCGGCCGGTTGGTGCCCATCTTGGCCGTGCCCAGCACCCGGTCACCGTCGACCGCCACGACGGTCCGCCCGGGCGGGCGTTCCACCCAGATGTCGTACGCCTGCCCGGCGGTCGTCGCCGGGTCGTAGGTGAAGGTGTCCCCGGCCCGGACGACCTCGGCGACGATCTCCCACACCCGGGGCCAGTCCGTGTCGGTGAACTCCCGGATCAGCACGCCCGCGACGCTACCGCAGGGCGGCGCCGGTAGTGCTGGCACCACCATGGACGGTGGTGTCCCCTGGACGGCGGTCGGGCAGTGGGCGGCAATGACCCGGCCCCGGATGGTCGACATGCTCGAATGCATGACGACGACGCGGAACACCACCCCCAAGCAGTCCCGCCTGATGCGCGCCACCGCGATCCTGGCGACCGCCGCGGCCGTGCTGACCGCCCCCGGGGTCGCCACCGCCGCCGGGGCCGACGGGCACCCGGCCGCGTTCGCTCCCGCCCAGCGGGGCGGCAACCCCGTGCTGGAGGACGTCGCCCGCCGGATGATGGCGGTCGGCCCGCCCGGGTACGCGGCCCGGATCGGCGACGGCCACCGGGTGACCCGCACGGCCGCCGGCCTCGCGGACATCTCCACCGGGCGACGCATGGCCGCCCGCGACCAGTTCGAGGCGGGCAGCAACACGAAGACGTTCACGGCGGTGCTCGCCCTGCAGCTGGTGGACCGTGGGCAGCTCAGGCTGGACGCGCCGGTCTCCCGGTATCTGCCGCAGGTCGTGCCGAACGGCCGGAACATCACCGTCCGGATGCTGCTCAACCACACCAGCGGCCTGTTCAGCTACACCGGCGACGAGGCGTTCATGGCCGGCCTGGCGAGCGACCCGCAGCGGGTGTGGACCCCACAGGAGCTGCTCGCCGTGGCATTCGCGCACGAGCCGAACTTCGCGCCGGGCACGGGCTGGTCCTACTCGAACACCAACTACACGCTGCTCGGGATGATCATCGAGAAGCTGACCGGCAGGGGCCTGCCGGAGCTGGTGCGGCAGCGCATCGCCGCGCCGCTGGGCCTGCGGCACACCTACTTCGCCGACCCGCGCGCGGTCCACACCGGCCCCGGCTACGCCCACGGCTACGGGGTCAGGCTCGCCGGCCCGCAGCCCGGCTACGTCGACACGGCCACCTGGCCGATCGGCGGCTGGGGCGGCGCCGCCGGGGCCGTCATCTCCACCACCGACGACCTCTCCCGCTTCTTCTCCGCCGTGCTGCGGGGCGAGCTGTTCTCGGCCGAGCAGCTCAGGCAGATGACGACCACGGTCGAGCTGCCGGCGGACTTCCCCATGAAGGGCGGCTACGGCCTCGGGCTGATCAGGCTCGACTCGGCGTGCGGCACGGTGTGGGGCCACGGCGGCGACACCCTCGGCCACCACAGCATCGCCCTGGCGACCGCCGACGGCCGGCGCACCGTGGTCAGCGTCGCCAACGCGGAGCCGTTCGACGCCGAGCCCAACGCCGGCTGGGACCGCTACTACCGGGTGGCCATGGCCGCCACGGACGCGTCCGTCTGCGCGATGCTCGGCAGGCCGGTGCCGGCCTCCGTGCTGGAGGACCTGCACAGCGTGGGTGGCTGACGAGATCACGTCGGGGAGGTGGCGGTATCCGGAGACGGGGATACCGCCACCTCCCCGACATTCGCGTCAGCCGTAGATCTTGCGCTCGTACGCCGGGCCGTAGTAGACCTCCAGGTCCGCCAGGCTCTCCGTCGGGACCTCGAGCTCCTTGGCCAGCCGGGCCCGGGACGGCACCGCGTCGGGCCGCCAGGTCTCCGGCCGCCACAGCTCCGAGCGGAGGAACGCCTTCCCGCAGTGGAAGAAGATCTGCTCGATCTCCACGACGATCGCCAGGACGGGCCGGTGGCCCCGGACCACCATGTCGTCGAAGAACGGGGCGTCGCGCACCAGGCGGGCCCGGCCGTTGATCCGCAGCGTGTCCGTCCGGCCGGGGATCAGGAAGATCAACCCGACGTGCGGGTTGTCCACGATGTTGTGGTAGCCGTCCGCCCGCCGGTTGCCCGGCCGCTCCGGGATCGCGATCGTCGTGTCGTCCAGGACCAGGGCGAAGCCGGGCGGGTCGCCCTTCGGCGAGACGTCGCAGGCCCCGTCCGCGCCGGCCGTGGCGACCAGGCAGAACGGCGAGGCCGCCAGCCACTGGCGGTCCCGCTCGTGCAGGGCCTGCCGTTCCTTGGTCACCGCCCGGGGCAGCGGCGCCCCCAGCAGCTCGCGCAGTTCCTCGTGCGAGGTGATCTCCACCGTCACGTCAGCCTCCCCGTAACCGTTGACCCCGGTGGCGGCCCGCGGCGGCGCTGCCCGGCCCGTCGGGTCGAGCCTAGGCGAAGCGCCGCGAGCGCGAGGTTTGTCACCCGGCGTCCCGGGTACGGCCCCACGCAGCGCCGCCGAGCCCCACCAGCAGCCCAGCCCGGAACAGCAGCCCAGCCCGCAACCGTGCACGGACCGACCGACGGAGGCCGCGATGGAGAGCCGACTCAAGGTGCTCGGGCACCCCGTGCACCCGATGCTGATCACGTTCCCCGTCGGCCTGCTGGTCACCGCCGTGATCTTCGACGTCGTCGACACCGTCGGCGGCCCGGCCTTCCTCGGCGAGGTGGCGTACTGGAACATCACCGTCGGCCTGATCGGTGGCCTGCTGGCCGCGGCGGCCGGCGCGTTCGACCTGCTGGCCATCCCCACCGGCACCCGCGCGAAGCGGGTGGGCCTCACCCACGCCGCCGCCAACCTCGCGGTGATCCTCCTCTTCGCCGCCGTCTGGGTGGTCCGGCTCAACGCCGAGTCGCGGGCCGCTGGCGGCGCGTTGATCGCCATCGAGGTCGTCGCGCTGGCCATCCTCGGTGCGAGCGCCTGGCTCGGCGGCGAGCTGGTCGACCGGCTCGGCGTCGGCGTCGACACCGACGCCGGCCTCGACGCGCCCAGCTCGCTGCGGGCCCAGGCGGCCGGCCAGCGGATGCGAGACGTGCGATGAGCCAGCAGTCCGAGGGCCGTGGCTGGCGCGGCCGGCAGCAGAGCTGGGACCCGATGGGGGAGCTCCAGTCGCTGCGCGCCGAGCTGAGCCGCCTCGTCGGCGGCGGCCGGTCCGGCCCGCCCGAGGTGGAACTGGGCGAGACCGCCGACGGCTGGGAGGTCGTCGTCCGGCTGCCCGGCGTGGCCCCCGAGGAGGTGGCCGTCGAGCTGGACGACCGGGAGCTGTGCGTCCGGGCCCGATCGGAGGCCGAGGTCAACGCCGACCAGGGCATCCCCGGCGGCTTCGAGACCCGGGGTTTCGAGTACCGCGTCGGCCTGCCCGCCCGCGTGGATCCCGACCGCATCGACGCCGTGATGGACCACGGCCTGCTCCGGGTCCGGCTGCCCCGGGCGGCCCGGCCCACCCCGCGCACCATCACCGTCGGCCGCACCGGCTACCGGGGAGCCGACGGGGGCCCGGCCCACCGGGGAGCCGGCACCGGCCCGGGCCACCGGACGAGCACCGGCTCGACGGGCACGCCCGCCCCCGTCGATTCCGCCGCCGACCGGGAGCTGCACCACCCGGACACGGCCGTCGACGAGATCGACCGGCCGTAGCGGGTCGGGCAGAGATGGTCACCCCGTCGACGTCCGGCCCGCAGGGCGGTGCCGCCGCACCGGCCGCGCTGGGTGAGCGCGTCCCCGACGTCGCGCGGATCGCCGTGCTGCGCGCCAACGCGCTCGGCGACTTCATCTTCATCCTGCCCGCGCTGGAGGCGCTGCGCGCCGCGTACCCGCAGGCGGAGATCGTGCTGCTCGGCGCGCCGTGGCACGCGCAGCTCTGGCGCGACCGGCCCGGCCCGGTGGACCGGGTGCTGGTGGTCCCGCCCGCGCCCGGCATCCGTGAGCCCGGCGCGGGCGAGCCGGAGACGTCGATGGCCGACTTCCTGGCCGCCGCCCGCGCCGAACGCTTCGACCTGGCGCTGCAACTGCACGGCGGCGGGGGCAACTCCAACCCGATCGTCGGCGGGCTCGGCGCGCGGGTCACCGCCGGGCTGCGCGCCGAGGACGCCCCGCCGCTGGACCGGTGGATCCGCTACGTCTACTACCAGCACGAGGTGCTGCGCTACCTGGAGGTGGTCGGCCTGGTCGGCGCGCCGCCCGCCGGGATCGTCCCCGTGCTGGCGGTCACCGACGCCGACCGGGCCGAGGCCGACGCGGTGCTCGGCCCGCCGGGGCGGCCCCGGGTGGCCCTGCACCCCGGGGCCACCGACACACGGCGGCGCTGGCCGGCCGAGCGGTTCGCCGAGGTGGCCCGCGCCCTGGCCGGCGACGGCTACGAGGTGCTGGTCACCGGCACGCCCGCCGAACGCGACGTGGTGGACCGGGTGGTCGCGGCGGCCGGCGTGCCGGTGCGCCCGCTCGTCGGCGCGCTCGGCCTCGGCGGGCTCGCCGCCTGCTACGCCGGCTGCGCGCTGGTGGTCTCCAACGACACCGGCCCGCTGCACCTGGCCGCCGCCGTCGGCACCCCCACGGTGGGGGTCTACTGGATCGGCAACCTGATCAACGGGGGGCACCTGCTGCGCGGCCGGCACCGCCCGATCGCCTCCTGGACGGTGCGCTGCCCGGTCTGCGGCGTCGACTGCACCCCCGGGATCTACCCGCACCGCCCCGGCGACGGCGAGTGCCCGCACCGGGACTCGTTCGTCGCCGACGTGCCGGCGATCGAGGTGCTGGAGGCGGCCCACGACCTGCTGGCCGGGTAAGGAAGGCCCCCTGTTGACGCATACGGTCGAGAAGGGTCCCCTGCTCACACCCGCTCGGGAGAGTCGGCGAGCACGACCTCCCACGCCTCGACGTCCCGCTCGGTGACCGTGGTCGGCGACTCCAGGTGGTAGGCGCCGCTGGGCAGGACGCCCGCGCCGCCGTGGCGCTCCAGCACCGCGAGCTGGGCGGCCACGTCCTCGCCCTGGTGGTTGGGCTGCACCCGCCGCCAGAAGTCGAAGCCGCCCGAGTCGACCAGCGCAGCCCGGTCGTACAGCACGCACCCGCCGACCCAGGAGACCTTGTACGCCCGCCACGCCCCCGCCGGCAGGCGCAGCCCCTCGGTGACGTGCAGCAGGTTCGCCGCCGAGTGGATCGACGCCCGCTCCCACTGCGGCGTGCCGGGGCGGACCCGCTCCGGCACCGGCCGGCCCGCCCACTCCTCGTAGTGCCGGTGGGTCTGCGGCCGGACGTCGTCGACGTACGACAGCCCGTGCACCGCGTTGCCGACGAAGCCGCAGCCCAGCTCGCCGATCGCGGTGACCAGCCGGCGCAGGGTCCCCGGCTCCAGCCAGACGTCGTCGTCGAGGCAGAGCACGTAGCGGGCGACCGAGGCGTCCAGCAGGTACGCCCGGTGCTCGGCCAGCCCGCGCCGGGGCAGCCGTCGGGTCAGCAGCACCGGGTGGCCCCGGTGGCGCAGCGCCCGCACCATCGTCGCGGCGGCCGGATGGGCGTACGCGGGGTCCCCGTCGGACTGGTCGCTGACCACCACGCCGAACCCGGCGACGCCCTCCTGGGCGGCCAGCCCGGCGAGGGTGACCGCCAGCTCGGCGGGCCGGTTGCGCGTCGGGATCAGCACGTCGAGCTGCCGCTGGCGGCGGAACCCGTCGGCCGTGCCGGGGTCGAGCGGTCGGCCGACGCCATCCGATGCGGAGGCACGCGGTCGGTCGACGCCACCCGTGCCGGGGTCGAGCGGTCGGTTCACGCCGGCCGGCCCGGCGTCGACGCCGTGGAACCGTGGGCGTCCACCTGCTCCGGCTCGCCCGGGACAGCCGATCGGCCGCGCGCGTCCACCCGCTCCGGCCCGCCCGGCACGGTCCCGTGGCCGTGCGCCCGGATGCGGTCGATGATCGCGGAGGTGGACCGGTCGGGCACGTACCCGAGGGTGCGGACCTGCCCGCCGAGCCGGCGCACCAGCGGGGCCTCCGGCACCATCTCCGGCGGGTAGTCGCCGCCCTTGACGTACACGTCGGGGCGGACGACCTCGATCAGGTCCGCCGGGGAGTCCTCCTCGAAGATCACCACGTGGTCCACGCAGGCCAGCGCGGCGAGCAGCGCGACCCGGTCCTCCACCGGGTTGACCGGCCGGTCCGGGCCCTTCAGCCGGCGTACGCTGCCGTCGGAGTTGACCGCCACCACCAGCAGGTCCCCGAGGGCCCGCGCCTGCTCCAGATAGCGCACGTGCCCCGGGTGCAGCACGTCGAAGCAGCCGTTGGTGAAGACCACCGACCGGCCCGCGCCGCGCTGGGTCTCCACGATGGCCGCCAGCTCGTCCGGGGCCACCAGCACGGGGTGCCCGGCGTCGTCGCCGCGCGCGCCGAGCGCGCGCAGCAGGTCCTCCCGCCGGCACACGCAGGTGCCGGTGTCGGACACGGTGATGGTCGCGGCGAGCTGGGCGAGCTGCGCGGCGGTCGGCAGGGGCGCGGTGGCGGCCAACGCCAGCGTCATCGCGGCCAGGTAGGCGTCCCCCGCGCCGACGGCGTGGCTCGCCGGGACCGGGGTGCTGTGGCTGCGCCGGGAGGCGCCGTCCGCGCCGCCGACCACCGCGCCCTCGGTGTCCAGGGTCACCGCGACCACGTCCGCGCCGGTGTGCGCGCGCAGCTCGGCGAGGCGGGCCTCGGCCAGCACGGCCCGGTCCACCCCCTCGCCGGCCAGGGCGCTCACCGTCACGCCGGTGCCGGTGACGCTGAGCCCGTCGCCGGTCATCGCCACCCGGTCCTCGCCGGGCGTCGGCTCGCCGGTCCCGCCCGTGGGCGGGCCGAGCGGCACCCCGGCCGGCGGCGGCGCGGCCCCCGGCACTCCGGCCGGTGCGGCGACCGCCGGGGATCCCGCCGCGCCCGGCGCGGTGCCCACGCTCAGCTCCGAGGGGCCGTCCGCCGGGTCGGCCGCCGGGTGGTCCAGGTGCAGGTGCGAGTCGGTACGCGAGGCGGCGCGGGCGAGCAGCCGGGTCGCCTCCGCGAAGCTGGGGGTGACCACGGTCGGCGCGAGCCCCCGCCAGTCGGCCAGGTCGTGGGCGTCGAGGGCGATCGTGGCGTACCGGTCGCGGGCGGCGACCAGCCAGGCGCGTACGGGCGCGGGCAGCGCGCCCAGCCCGTAGTCGCAGACCACCAGGGTCGGCGCCTCGCCCCCGGCGGCGGCCCGCAGCTCCTCGGTGGCGCACTCCAGGGCGGTGAGCAGCCGCTGCACCCCGTCGCCGTCGAGCGCGTCGTCGGGGTCGCCGGAGTCCTCGCGCAGCAGGATCTGGTTGCCGGCGAGCATCCGCCGCTTCACGGGGGTGTGCCGGCCGGGCTGGGCGACGGTGCGGTCCCAGACCCCGGCCCGGTCGAGGCAGTCGTGCAGCTCGTCCCCGGCGACGTCCGCGCCGACCGGGGCGACCAGCACCGCCCGCCCGCCGAGGGCGGCCACGTTGACGGCGGTGTTCGCCGCCCCGCCGGCCGCCGAGATGCGCCGGCGCAGGGTGAGGACGGGGGCCGGGGCCTCCCGGCAGAGCCGGTCGGACTCGGCGAACCGCCACTCGTCGAGCATGGCGTCGCCGATCACCAGCACGGGGCGGCCCAGCCAGCTCTCCACGACGGTGGCGAGCCGGCGCTCTTCCGCTGCTGCTCCTGCCATGCCACCCCGGGTCCCCCGGCCCTGCGGGATCAAACCTGGGCCAGTTTCGCCGCGGCGGGCCCGGGAACCGTCCAGGGGTACCCCCGAGAGGAGAGACACGACATGGCAGGCACGACACTGCAGGGCAAGCGGATCGCCTTCCTGGCCACCGACGGCGTGGAGGAGGTCGAGTACACCCGGCCGCGCGAGGCGGTCGAGAACGCCGGGGCGACGGCGGAGCTGGTCTCGCTCAAGCCGGGCAAGATCCAGGCATTCGACCATCTGGACCACGGCGGGACGTACGACGTCGAGGTGACCGTCGCCGACGCGGACGCCGGCCGGTACGACGGCCTGGTGCTGCCCGGCGGGGTGGCGAACCCGGACTTCCTGCGCACCGACCCGGACGCGGTCCGGTTCGTGAAGGCGTTCTTCGACGCCGGCAAGCCGGTCGGGGTGATCTGCCACGGCCCGTGGACGCTGGTCGAGGCGGACGTGGTGCGGGGCCGCCGGATCACCTCGTGGCCGAGCCTGCGCACCGACCTGACGAACGCGGGCGCGACCTGGGTCGACGAGCCGGTCGTCACGGACGACGGGCTGGTCAGCAGCCGCAAGCCGGACGACCTGCCCGCCTTCTGCGCCAAGATCGTCGAGGAGTTCGCCGAGGGCCGCCACTGACCCGCCGAGGGCCGCCACCGACCCGCCGAGAGCCGCCAACGACCGGATCCGCCTTCTTCCTCCCGCCCGGCCCGCATGATCCGCGCCGGGCGGGAAAGAAGGCGGGATGACCACGCAAGAAAGCCCGGTGTTGAACCCCCGGCAGCTACGCCTGCTCATGTTCGGCCTGATGACGGGCATGCTGCTCGCCGCGCTGGACCAGACCATCGTCGGCACGGCGCTGCCCACCATCGTCGGCGAGTTGGGCGGGATCGACCACTACTCGTGGGTGGTCACCGCCTACCTGCTCGCCTCCACCGCCTCCACCCCGCTGTACGGCAAGATGGCCGACCTGTACGGCCGCCGCCCGGTGTTCCTCTTCTCGATCGGGACGTTCCTGCTCGGCTCGCTGCTGGCCGGGCTGTCGCAGGACATGACCCAGCTGATCGTGACCCGGGGCGTGCAGGGCCTCGGCGCGGGCGGCCTGATGACGCTCGCGTTCACGATCATCTCGGACGTGGTGTCGCCCCGGGAACGCGGTCGCTACCAGGGCCTGTTCGGGGCGGTGTTCGGCATCGCCTCGGTGGCCGGGCCGCTGGTGGGCGGCTACTTCGCCGAGGCCAACTGGCGGTGGATCTTCTACCTGAACGTGCCGCTGGCGATCCTGGCCATCGTGGTCTGCTACCACGTCATGCGGCTCATCCCGTTCCAGCGGCGGGAACACGCGATCGACTGGCTCGGGGCGGCGCTGCTGGTCGCCGGGGTGAGCTGCCTGCTGCTCGCGCTGAGCTGGGGCGGCAACTCGTACGCCTGGGGCTCCGCCGTGATCGTCGGGCTGTTCGTGGCCGGGGCGGTGCTGGGCGGGCTGTTCCTGCTCCAGGAGGCGCGGGTCGCCGAGCCGATCCTGCCGCTGCGGCTGTTCCGTAGCCGGACGTTCGCGCTGGCCAACGGGGCCGGCTTCGTCCTGGGCCTGGTGATGTTCGGGTCGATCATCTTCATCCCGCTGTATCTCCAGATCGTCAAGGGCGCGTCGCCGACCCGCAGCGGCCTGCTGATGCTGCCGATGATGGCCGGCATCATCGTCACCTCGATCCTCACCGGCCGGGCGATGACCCGGATCGGCCGGTACAAGTGGTTCCCGGTCGCCGGGTCGGTGGTGCTGCTCGCCGGCATGCTGCTGTTCACCCGCCTGGCCGTCGACACGTCGTTGTGGGTGGCGTTCGGCTACCTGACGGTCATCGGCGTCGGGCTGGGGCTGTCCATGCAGTCGCTGATCCTCGCCGTGCAGAACTCGGTGGGCCCCCGGGACCTCGGCGCGGGCACCTCCTCGGCGACGTTCTTCCGGTCGCTGGGCGGCTCGTTCGGGGTGGCGATCCTCGGGGCGGTGCTGTCGTCCCGGCTCGCCGACCAGCTCGCCGCCCGGATGCCGGCCGCGCTCGCGCAGCTCCCGCCGCAGCAGCGGGCGGCGGTGCTGGCCGGCGGCGGGAACAACGTGTCGATCAACGACCCGGCGACGATCCTGGCCCTGCCCGGCCCGGTCCGCGCCGCCATCCAGGCCGCCTTCGTGGAGTCGCTGCACCTGGTCTTCCTCACCACCGGGCTGGTCGCCGTCGTGGCGGTGCTGGTGACCCTGGCGCTGCCGAACGAGAAGCTGCGCGGGGCCGGGCCGCGCGGCGCGTCGGGCGGGGCCGACCCGCTGGGCGGGAAGGCCCCCGCCCCGGGCGGCAAGCCGCTGGCGAAGGAGTCGCGGGACGAGGCCGCCGCCGAGATGGAGGCCAAGAGCCAGACGATGCTGTGAGAACCCGCGGCTACTTCAGGATCATCCGGTTGGCCTGCTCGAAGACGTCGAGGTCGGCGAGGGTCTCGGTGACGGAGGCCGACAGCGGGGCGGGGAACCGGTCGCGGTGGAAGAAGCCCGCGTCGGTGGTCTCGTCGGTGGCCCGGACCAGCTCGCCGTCCCAGTCCTCGACGCGGAAGGCGACGGTGAAGACCTGGTAGGTGTGGCCGTACATGTTGGTGGTGATCCGGTCGGGACCGGTGTAGAGGGCGAACGCGCCCACCCGCAGGGCGCGCAGCCCGGTCTCCTCGCGCACCTCGCGCACCGCGCAGTCGGCGATCGACTCGCCCAGCTCCATCGCCCCGGCCGGCAGGGCCCACTGGCCGTTGTCGGAGCGCCGGATCAGCAGCACCCGGCCGGCGCTGTCGCGGACCACCGCGCGAGCGCCGACGAACATCAGGGTGCGGTCACCGGCGAGGGCGCGAAGCTGCCCCACGTACGAGTCGGCCCAGGAGATGCTCACCCGGACAACCTAACGGGGGTTCCCAACGGATGACCGCCGACACTAGCTTGTTACCCATGCGTAGCACGATGATGGACGCTCCCCTCCAGGTCGCCCGGATCCTCGAACACGGCGCTACGGTGCACGGCACCGCCGAGGTGGTCACCTGGACCGGCGGCGAGCCCCGTCGCATGTCGTACGCCGAGGTGGGGCGGGCGGCGGCCCGGCTGGCCCACGCGCTGCGCGACGAGTGCGGGGTGACCGGCGACGAGCGGGTCGCCACGTTCATGTGGAACAACAACGAGCACCTCGTGGCCTACTTCGCGGTGCCCAGCATGGGCGCGGTGCTGCACACGCTGAACCTGCGGCTCTTCCCCGACCAGGTCGCCTACATCGCCAACCATGCGCAGGACCGGGTGGTGCTGGTCGACTCGACGCTGATCCCGCTGCTGGCCCGGGTCATCGGCGACCTGGCCACGGTGCGGCACGTGGTGGTCGTCGGCGGGGGCGACCCCGCACCGCTGGTGGCGGCGGCCGGCGACCGGATCGCCGTACACCACTGGGACGCCCTGCTGGCCGGCAGGCCGGAGGTCTTCGACTGGCCGGAGGTCGACGAGCGCGACGCGGCCGCCCTCTGCTACACCTCCGGGACCACCGGCAACCCCAAGGGGGTCGCCTACTCGCACCGGTCGATCTACCTGCACTCGTTGCAGATCTGCATGCCGGAGGGGTTCGGCCTCGGGCCGACCGACCGGGAGCTTGCCATCGTGCCGATGTTCCACGCCATGTCCTGGGGGCTGCCGTACGCGGCGTTCCTCTCCGGCGCGTCGCTGATCATGCCGGACCGGTTCCTCCAGGCCGCCCCCATCGCCGCGATGATCGCCGCCGAGCGGCCCACCCTGGCCGGCGCGGTGCCGACCATCTGGAACGACCTGCTGGCCTACCTCGACGAGCACGACGTGGACACCTCCTCGCTGAAGGAGGTCATCGTCGGCGGCTCGGCCTGCCCGCCCGCCCTCATGCACGCGTTCGACGAGCGGCACCACGTCGACGTCATCCACGCCTGGGGGATGACCGAGATGTCCCCGCTGGGCTCGGTCGCCCGGCCGCCGGCGGGGGCGACCGGCGAGGACGCCTGGCGCTACCGGTACACGCAGGGCCGCGTCCCGGCCGGGGTCGCCGCGCGGATCGTGGGTCCGCTGGGCGAGCCGCTGCCCGCCGACGGGGCCTCCGTCGGGGAGCTGGAGGTCCGGGGGCCGTGGGTGACCGCCCGGTACGTCGGCGACGACGCCCCGGACGAGGAGAAGTTCCGCGACGGCTGGCTGCGCACGGGCGACGTCGGGACGCTGTCGCCCGACGGGTACCTCACCCTCACCGACCGGGCGAAGGACGTGATCAAGTCCGGCGGCGAGTGGATCTCCTCGGTCGAGCTGGAGAACGCCCTGATGGCCCACCCGGCGGTGCTGGAGGCCTGCGTGGTGGGCGTGCCGGACGAGCGCTGGGACGAGCGGCCCCTGGCCACGGTGGTGGTCCGCGAGGGCGCCGAGGTGACCGCCGAGGAGCTGCGCGACTTCCTGGCCGGTTCGGTGGCGCGCTGGCAGTTGCCGGAGCGGTGGGCGTTCGTCGACGCCGTGCCGAAGACCAGCGTCGGCAAGTTCGACAAGAAGGTCGTCCGGTCCCGGTACGCCGAAGGGGGCCTGACTGTCCGGGAGTTGACAACGCCGTAACAATTTCAGGCGCACCGTCGCCTGAATGGGCAGGGATGTACTCCTAGACCTCCCTCCCCCCAAGGGCGGCCCCGGCGTTCGCACCGCGCCGGGGCCGCCCGCCCAGGGGCGGTTCACCCGCCCCTCCATTCTTGCGAAACTTGTTCGGCTCTGTCCTGGCGACGGGGAAAACAGCCGGTGAACGCGCCCGTTCGGTGCCGGTCCGGTCGGTGGCCGTCCTATCCGGCGCTCGCCCCCTCGGCCGTCGTGACCAGCACCTTGCCGACCACCGAGTTCTCCACCGCCTCGTGGGCCGCCGCCGTGGCTGCCAGCGGGTGGTGGTGCAGTGGCAGCCCGGCCTCCTCGCCCACCCGCACGGCGCCCTGCGCGGCGGCCGCCGACACGTCGGCGACGGCCTGCGCCTTGGCCACCGCCGGGGCGGTGTAGACCAGCACGAACTGCCAGCGGGCGTTCGGGGCCATCAGCGGCCGGATCGGCAGCGTCACCTCGCCCCCGCCGTCGTCGGCGTAGACGCAGACCGCCCCGCCGGCCCGCAGCAGCTGCACGTCGGCCGCCGCGTTGCGCGCCGCCGACACCTCGACGATCGTGTGTACGCCGTCCGGGGCGATCTTGCGGACCTCCTCGACGACGTCCTGCTCCCGGTAGTTCACGACGAACGACGCGCCGGCCGCCGCAGCGAGGTTGGCCTTCTCCGCGCTGCTGACCGTGGCGACGACGGTGGCGTCGGCCCAGCGGGCGAGCTGGATCGCCGCGTTGCCGACCGCCCCCGCCCCGCCCTGCACCAGCACGGTGTGGTCGGCCAGCGCCCCGGCGTGCAGCTTGCCCGGCATCATCTCCCCGGCGGTCAGGCAGCGGTGCGCGGTGAGGAACGGGATGCCCAGGGCCGCCCCCACGTCGAAGGAGGCGTCGCCGAGGGGCACCGCCTGCCCGACCGGCACCACCGTGTACTCGGCGGCGGTGCCCCACGGGCGCTGCCAGGCGGCCTCCCAGAGCCACACCCGCTCGCCGATCAGGTTCCGGTCGACCCCCGCCCCGACCGCCTCGACCACCCCGGCGCCGTCCTGGCCGGGCGTCTGCCAGCCCGCCGGCGGCGGCGAGGCCCGGCGGGCCTTCCAGTCGGTCGGGTTCACCCCGGAGACGGCCACCCGGACGAGCACCGCGCCGGGCCCCGGTTCCGGCACCGGCCGGTCCACCAGGCGCAGCACCGAGGCGTCGCCGTTGCTCTCGTACACGATCGCCCGCATCGCCGTCTCTCCTCACCCTCGCCTGCGGCGGGCCCGTCGCGGGCCCGTCCCCGGTCCGCTACCCGGGTGATCTCGCTTCATTCCGATCCCGCCCGCCACCGGAACCGTATAACCAGGTACACGGAGGTAGGGGAGTGCTGATGCGGGACAAACCGGTGGTGGGCGCGCTGCCGCCCCCGACGGGCCGGACCGGACCGGGCGCGGGCCGGGTGAGGTCGGACGCGGGCCGCGCCGACCCGCCGCGCGACCAACCCCCGCCGGCCCCCGACGACCCGGCCGGGCGGCGGCTGCCGTGGACGAGCCGGAGCCGGGCGATCTGAGCCCGCAGGGCCCGGCGGCCTACGCCGCCGGCTTCAGCACCACCTTCGAGTAGCCCGCCTCCCGCTGGTCGAAGCGCTGGTACGCCTCCGGCGCGTCGGCCAGCGGCAGCTCCTTGCTCACCACGAAGCTCGGCTTCGCCCGCCCCGCCATGATCAGGTTCCGCAGGTACTCGTTGTACGACTTCACGTTGGCCTGCCCCGTCCCCATCCGCAGGCCCTTCTCGAAGAACTTGCCGACCTTGAACACCAGCTCGCCCCGGCCCGCCCGCTCGTCCGGCGCGCCCGGGTCGTGCGCCAGGTACAGCCCGACCACCCCCAGCGACCCCGTCGGCCGCACGACGTCCACCAGGCTGTTCAGCACCGCCGCCGGGTGCTCCTCGCCGCCGGCCCCGGACGCCTGGTAGCCCACCGCGTCCACGCCCCGGTCGGTGCCGACCCCGTCGGTCTGCTCCCGGATCTGCTCGACCGGGTCGCCGGCGGTGAAGTCGACCGGGATCGCGCCGATCGACTCGGCCAGCCGCAGCCGGTCCGGGACCTTGTCCACCAGGAACACCTCGGCCGCGCCCATCAGCAGCGCCGAGTACGCGGCCATCAGCCCCACCGGTCCGCCGCCCATCACGGTGATGTTCTCGCCGGGGCGCAGCCCGGTCATCGCCACCCCGTGGTATCCGGTCGGGAAGATGTCGGCCAGCATCGCGAAGTCGTTCTCGTGCTCCGTGCCGGGCGGCAGTCGCAGGCAGTTGAAGTCGGCGAACGGCACCCGCAGGTATTCGGCCTGCCCGCCCCGGTACGGCCCCATCGCGACGTAGCCGTACGCGCCCCCGGCGAAGCCCGGGTTGACGGTGAGGCAGAACCCCGTCTTCCCCTCCCGGCAGTTGCGGCAGAACCCGCACGCCACGTTGAACGGCATCGAGACCCGGTCGCCCTTGCGGATGTGCACGACCCCGGGCCCGACCTCCTCCACCACGCCCATGTTCTCGTGGCCGAACACGATGCCCGGCTCGGCCAGCGTGCGGCCCTCGTACATGTGCAGGTCCGAGCCGCAGATCGCGGTCGTGGTGATCCTGACGATCACGTCGTTCGGCGCCTCGATCCGCGGATCGGGGACCTCGTTGACCGCCACCTCGTGCGGCCCCTGGTACACCACAGCTCTCATGCCACCGACGGTAGGCGGGCAAGCCGGGTGAAGGCCGCGATTCAGGCAGACCGGCCGCCCGGCCCGCATGGCCGGGCTGCCCGCGCGGTCAGCCGAGGTCGGCGACGACCTCCGGGGTCAGGTCACCCACCGCCGGCAGCACCACGGCCGCGAGCGCCTCGGCGTCCGGATCCAACGGGTACGTCCCGTGCGGCACCGCCACCACCCGCATCCCCGCCGCGGCGGCCGAGCGCACCCCGTTCGAGGAGTCCTCCACCGCCACGCAGCGCGCCGGATCGACGCCGAGCCGCCGGGCCACCTCCAGGTAGACGTCCGGGGCCGGCTTGCCCCGCTCGGTCTCCTCCGTCGACAGCGTCGCGCCGAACGCCTCCGTGAGCCCCGTCGCCGCCAGCGCCGCCGCGATCAGCCGCGTCGGCGAGGAACTGGCCAGCCCCAACGGCCACCGCGCCGCCAGCCGGCGCACCACCTCGTCGGCCCCGTCGATCACCGGTACGCGCTCGGCGTACCGCCGGGCCATCTCGTCGACCACCTCGACGGCGACCTGCTCGGCCGTCCGGTCGACGCCCAGCTCGCCGCTGAGGTAGCGGGCCCACTCGCCCGTGCTCATCCCCATCAGCCGTCGCTGGGTGTCGGGCTGCCAGGTGCCGCCGTGCGTCGCCACGTACGCCCGGCGCACCTCCTCCCAGACCGGCTCGGAGTCCACGATCACGCCGTCCAGGTCGAAGACCACCGCATCCGCCACGGGCACCATCCTGCCCGAGCCCTCACCCGCCCGCTTCCCGGGGCGGCCCGGCGACCACTGTCGGCCTCTCGGGCGGGCTGGCGTCGTCGGCGGGGCGGGTCAGGCCGGCAGCGGCGGCAGGCGGATCGGGTTCTCCGGCGGGATCACCGTGTGCCCGGCCCGGGCCAGCGGCTCCAGCAACTCCCGCAACCGGTCGGTGCGCTCCGCGCCGAGCGCCTGCCACGGGTGCAGGGCGGCCACGTCGGTGGCGTCCTCCACCGCCCGGAACTCCGCCCGGCCGTGCTCGGTCGGCTTCCCGTCCCCGGTCAGCCAGCCCCGCTCGGCGAGCCGCCCGGCCGCCGCCTCCCACTCCTGCGGCGACCAGCCCCGGCCCAGCAGGTTCAGCTCCGGCATGCCCTCGGCGACCCGCCAGGCGAGCGTCTCCACCGGGTCCAGGCCGGCGGCGACCAGCGCCGCGATGTGCCCGTCGCCCCGGTGCTCCCGCAGCGTCGTCGCGGCCTGCCACAGCCGGGCCAGCGGGTATTCGGCGGCCAGCAGGGCGGCGTTGGCCGCACCCAGCACCCGGCCCTCCGGCCGCGCCGCCCCGGCGGCCTCCGCGAGGTGCCGCTCCGGCAGCTCGTACGCCAGCTCCGCCAGCGCCTGCACGGCACCGGTGAGCCGGGCCCGCAGCGCCTCGGCCGGCGTCACCAACTGCCACACCGCCGGCACGGCCCGCGCCACCACGGGCGGGGCGAAGCTGAAGAACGCGGCCACCACCGGGGCGGCCTCCACGGCGCCCAGCGGGGCGGCCCGGCCGGCGAAGTAGCCCCGCCAGAAGCCGCGCAGCCCGACCGCCTCGAACGCCGCCCGCGCCCGGGGATGGAAATAGGTCACGGTGTGCACCGGCTCGAAGTGCGTCCACATCAACCGGGCGATCCCCGGATCGTCCAGCGCCGCCACGTGCACCTCCGCGTCGATGGGGTCACCGTGCGGCGGGCGGGACCGCCCACGGTGACCCCGAACCTACTGGTCGTAGGCGACGGGAAGAAAGACTGTTGTGAACTACCGCACCAGGTGCGGGCTACTGCGCGGCGAGCACGTCGACGACGAACCGCAGCGGTCCGGCCGGCCGGCCGCCCGAGGAGTCGTTGCCGTACGCCAGTTCGGCGGGGATGTCGAGCTGCACCCGGCTGCCCACCTTTACCCCGACGAGGCCCTGGTCCCAGCCCTTGATGACCTGGCCGACGCCGATCGGGAAGGTGGCCGGCTGGCCGCTGTTCCAGGACGCGTCGAACTCCTTGCCGTCGGCGTAGAACACGCCCACGTAGTTGGTGGTGATCTGCTGCCCGGCCTTCACCGCCGCGCCCTTGCCCTCGATCAGCGTCTTGACGGTGAGCTTCTTCAGCTCGCCCTTGCCCGCCTCGACCTTCGGCTTGGTGGCCAGCGCCGGGTCCGACCCCTCGGGCAGCTGCGGGGCGGGCGGCGCGGTGGGCGGCTGCTCCTCGGCCGGCGCGGTCGCCGACGGGGCGGAGGCGACCTCCTCCGGCGCGTCGTCCTTGCCCTGGTTGACCACCACGAACACGGTGATCAGCACGCCGACGACGGCGACACCGGCGAGCGCGCCGACGATCGACTGGAGGCGGCGCTTCTTCTCGGCGGCCTTCTTCGCCGCCAGCTGGGCGGCCAGTCGCCGCTCCGCCTTGCCCGGGCCCTGGCCCGCCGACCGGTTCTGCACACGCTCGCTCACGTCGACTCCCTGATCAAGAGGTGGGGGGCCCGGCGGCCGCTGCCTAGGCCAGCGCACACGGTACCCGCCCTGCTGCCCACGGTGCTGCCTCGGCCGCCACCCCACCGGTCCGACCGGCTGCGGTTGCCGGCGCGCGGGCGTCGACGGGGGTAGCTTGTCGACCATGGCGATCCTCACCGAAGAAGACCTGGCCCTGCTGGCCGAACCGCAGCTCGCCCACGTGGCCACCATCGAGCCCGACGGCAGCCCGCACGTCACGCCGGTCTGGGTGGACACGGACGGCGAGCACATCGTGTTCAACACCGCCAAGGGGCGGCAGAAGTACAACAACATCCAGCGGACCCCGATCGTGGCCGTCTCCGTGGTGGACAAGGCCAACGACTTCCGCACCCTGTGGGTCAAGGGCACCGCCGAGTTCGTCGAGGAGGGGGCCGACGCGCACATCGACAAGATGGCGCAGAAGTACCTCGGCCAGGAGACCTACCCGTTCGGGCAGCCCGGCGAGGTGCGGGTGATCGTCCGGATCACCCCCACCCAGAAGCTCGGCCGCGGCTGACCCCCACCTGCAAGGAAGGGCCCCCTGTCAACACCCGCGGTGAGAAGGGGACCCCTCTCCACCGTTTGCGTTGACAAGGGACCCCTCCTCACCCCCCGATGTACGCCGCGAGGTGCTCGCCCGTGCGCGTGGAGCGGGCGGCGGCCAGGGCGGCCGGCGTGCCCTCGAAGACGATCCGACCCCCGTCGTGGCCCGCTCCGGGGCCGAGGTCGACGACCCAGTCGGCGTGCGCCACGACCGCCAGATGATGCTCGACGACGAGCACCGACTTGCCGGCGTCGACGAGCCGGTCGAGCAGCCCCAGCAGCTGCCCGACGTCGGCGAGGTGTAGGCCGGCGGTCGGCTCGTCGAGGACGTACACGCCGCCCTCGGTGCCCAGGTGGGTGGCCAGCCTGAGCCGCTGCCGCTCGCCACCGGACAGCGTGCTGAGCGGCTGGCCCAGGGTGAGATACCCCAGCCCCACGTCGGCGAGGCGGTCGAGGATCGCCCGCGCGGCCGGCGTACGGGCCTCGCCGTCGCCGAAGAACTCCCGCGCCTCGGTGACCGGCATCGCCAGCACCTCGGCGATGTCCCGGCCGCCGAGGCGGTACTCCAGCACCGACGCCTCGAACCGCCGCCCCTCGCACTCCTCGCACACCGTGGCGACCCCGGCCATCATCGCCAGGTCCACGTAGACCACGCCCGCGCCGTTGCAGCCGGGGCAGGCGCCCTCCGAGTTGGCGCTGAACAGGGCCGGCTTCACGCCGTTGGCCTTCGCGAACGCCTTGCGGACCGGGTCGAGCAGCCCCGTATACGTCGCAGGGTTGCTCCGCCGCGAACCCCGGATCGGGCCCTGGTCGACCGACACGACCCCCGCGCCGGCCGGGATCGACCCGTGCACCAGCGAGCTCTTGCCCGAGCCGGCCACGCCGGTGACGACGACGAGCACGCCGAGCGGGATGTCGACGTCGACGTCGCGCAGGTTGTGGGTCGACGCGCCCCGGATCGGCAGCCGGCCCGTGGGCGTGCGTACCGTCTCCTTGAGGGCGACCCGGTCGGCGAGGTGACGGCCGGTCACGGTGCCGCTGGCCCGCAGCCCCTCGACGGTGCCCTCGAAGCAGACGGCGCCGCCGGCCGCGCCCGCGCCGGGCCCCAGGTCGACGACGTGGTCGGCGATCGCGATGGTGTCCGGCTTGTGCTCCACGACGAGCACCGTGTTCCCCTTGTCCCGCAGCCGCAGCAGCAGGTCGTTCATCCGCCTGACGTCGTGCGGGTGCAGGCCCGTCGTGGGTTCGTCGAAGACGTACGTGACGTCGGTGAGCGGGGAGCCGAGGTGCCGCAGCATCTTCACCCGCTGCGCCTCGCCGCCCGACAGCGTGCCCGACGGCCGGTCCAGCGACAGGTAGCCCAGCCCGATCTCCACGAACGAGGCGAGGGTCTGGTGCAGCTTGTCCAGCAGCGGCGCGACCGACGGCTCGTCGAGACCGCGGACCCACTCGGCCAGGTCGCTGATCTGCATCGCGCAGGCGTCGGCGATGTTGACGCCGCCGATCCGGGCGGAGCGGGCGGCCTCGCCGAGCCGGGTGCCGCCGCACTCCGGGCACGCGGTGAAGGTGACCGCCCGGTCCACGAACGCCCGGACGTGCGGCTGCATCGCCTCGCGGTCCTTCGCGAGGAACGACTTCTGGACCTTGGGGATCAGCCCCTCGTACGTGAGGTTGACGCCCTCCACCTTCACCCGGGTCGGCTCCCGGTGCAGGAAGTCGTGCCGCTCCTGCGCCGTGAACTCGCGGATCGGCTTGTGCGGGTCGAGGAAGCCCGACTCGGCGTAGACCCGCACCGTCCAGAAGCTGTCGGCCTTCCAGCCGGGGATGGTGATCGCGCCCTGGGCGATCGACTTCGAGTCGTCGAAGAGCTGGGCGAGGTCGAGGTCGGAGACCGTGCCCCGGCCCTCGCAGCGTGGGCACATGCCGCCGGTGCGGGTGAAGGTCTGCCGTACGGTCCGGCCGCCGCCGCGCTCCACCGTGATCGCGCCGCTCGCCCGCACCGACGGCACGTTGAAGGAGAACGCGGCCGGCGGCCCGACGTGCGGCTGCCCCAGCCGGCTGAACAGGATGCGCAGCATCGCGTTGGCGTCGGTGACGGTGCCGACGGTCGAGCGCACGTCGCCGCCCAGCCGCTGCTGGTCGACGACGATGGCCGTGGTCAACCCGTCGAGCACGTCGACCTCGGGCCGGGCCAGCGTCGGCAGGAAGCCCTGCACGAAGGCGCTGTACGTCTCGTTGATCAGCCGCTGCGACTCCGCCGCGACGGTGCCGAACACCAGCGAGCTCTTGCCGGAGCCGGACACGCCCGTGAACACGGTGAGCTGCCGCTTCGGCAGGTCGACGCTGACGTCCTTCAGGTTGTTCTCGCGTGCGCCCCGCACCCGGATCACGTCGTGACCCCCGGCGCCGCGCCGCGCGGTCGACTCCGACCCCGTCTCCGCGGCCATGCTCAGCGCAGCTCCTGGATCCGGACGAGGTTGCCGGCGGGGTCGCGGAAGGCGCAGTCGCGCATCCCGTACGGCTGCTCGGTCGGCTCCTGGACGACCTCGGCGTCGCTGGCCTGGATCTTCTCGAAGGTGCCGTCCAGGTCGGGCGTGGCCAGCAGGATCCAGCCGTACGTCCCCTTCGCCATCATCTCGGCGATCGTGCGCCGCTCGTCGTCGGTGATGCCGGGGTCGACGGCCGGCGGGGCCAGGAGGATGCTGGTGCCGGGCTGGCCGGCGGGGCCGACGGTGATCCAGCGCATGGTGCCCGTGCCGACGTCGTTGCGGACCTCGAAGCCGAGCACGTCGCGGTAGAAGGCGAGGGACTCCTCCGGGTCGGTGTGCGGCAGGAAGCTCGTGTGAATGGTGATGTCCATGCCGGTCACGCTAGTTGCGGGCGACTGACCTGTGCTTCTTGATTCCTGATCGGTCCGGCCGTCGGTCCGTGTCGCCGGTCCGGCCGCCGGGCGGCAGCCTAGGCGGGCACCGGGGTCAGGACGACGATCGCGGTGTCCCGGCCCCGGTGGGCGGCGAGGCCGTCCAGGTCGCCGTAGCCCCGGTAGTCGTGCAGCGCCGACCACAGCCGGTCGCGCTCGGCTCCGGTGGCCCGGTGGGCGGTCACCTCGCGGGACTCGCCGCCGAGGTCGACGGTCGCCCGCGGGTGGGCCTGGAGGTTGAGCCACCAGGCGGGGTCGGCCGCGTCCCAGCCGTTCATGGCGAGGGTGACGAACCGGTCGCCGTCGCGGATGTAGCCGACGATGACGGCGCGCGGCCGGCCCGAGCGGCGGCCGGTCGTGTGCAGCCGCAGCATGCCGAACCGGCCGCCCGGCGTCGGGGCGCTCAGGCCCACCCGGTCGGCGGTGACGCGCAGCAGGGCCTTGTGGCCCAGCCAGGCGCTGCGGACGAACCACCTCGGCGGGGGTTTGGGGGACGTGCCCATGGCAGCCTCTTTTCTACGGTGTAGGTCTACACCGTAGGGTAAGCCCTACGCCGTAGGGCGGCAAGTAGGATCCGAAGGTGCCCCGACACGCAGACGACCGCTCCGCGACCCGCGCCCCCGCCCGCCTCAGCCGGGAGGCGATCGTCGTCGCCGCGATCGGCCTCGCCGACCGGGACGGCCTCGCCGGGCTGAGCATGCGGCGGCTCGCCCAGCACCTCGGCGTGGACGCGATGTCGATCTACTACCACCTGCGCGACAAGGACACCCTGCTCGCCGCGATGGTCGACGCCGTCGCCGCCGAGATCGAGGCCGACGGCGAGATCGGGGCCGCCGCACTCGGCGGCGGGACCGGGGCCGGCGGCGAGGCTGCGGCCGGCAGCGGCCCGGCAGGCGCAGGTGCCCCCGGGCCGTGGACCGACCAACTGCGGGCGCTGATCATGCGGGCCCGCCGGACGATGCTGCGCCATCCCTGGGCGGCCCGCGTGCTGGAGGCCCGCGACACGCCCACCCCGGCCGTGCTGCGGCACATCGAGCGGGTGCTCGCCGTGCTGCGGGGCGGCGGCTGCTCGGTGAGCCTGAGCCACCACGCCCTGCACCTGCTCGGCAGCCGGATCCTCGGCTTCAGCCAGGACCTGTTCGACGACTCGCCGAACACCGCCGCGACCGGGGAGGCGGCCGCCGCGCAGGCAGCCGCCTGGGCCGAGAGCATGCCGCACATCGCGGAACTCGCCGTCGCGGTCTCGCACAGCGGGGCCCTCGGCGGCTGCGACGACGAGGACGAGTTCGCGTTCGCCCTCGACCTGCTGATCGAGGGGCTCGACCGCCGGCGGCTCGCCGAACAGGGCTGACTGCGGGGCCGATCCCGGAACGACCCGGCTAGGCGGTCTTGCGGGGCGCCGCCTTCTTCGGGGCGGCCTTCCGCGCCGGAGCCTTCTTCTCGGCCTTCGCCCCCGCCGCCTTCGTCGTGGCCTTCCCGGGGGCCGCCTTCTGCGTACCCCCGGTGGCCTTCGCGCCCCCGGCGGACCCGCCGCCGCTCCCGCCGGTCTTCTTCGCCGCCGGCTTCTTCTCGGCAGCCTTCCGCGTCGGGGCCTTCGCCTCCTTCGCCGCCTTCGTGGCCTTCTGCGCCGACCGGGCCGACGTGATCGGGGTCGGTTCGCCGCCGCGCTCCGGCTGCTCCCCGCGCGCCGCCCGGGCCCGCTCCACCGACGCCTTCAGCGCCGCCATCAGGTCCACCGCCGCCGCCGGGGCCTCCTCGACCTCCTCCGGCGCGACGACCTCCCGGCCCTCCACCTTCGCGTCGATGACCTCCTGCAACGCCGCCCGGTAGTCGTCGGTGAAGACCTCCGGCTCGAACTCGCCCGCCATCGAGTCGATCAACGAGCTGGCCATCGCCAGCTCCGGCGGCCGGACCTTCAGGTCCTCGCCCAGGAAACCGAAATCGGGGGTACGCACCTCGTCCGGCCACAGCATCGTGTTGAGCAGCAGCACCCCCTCGCGCACCCGCAGGGTCGCCAACTGCTCCCGCTGGCGCAGCGCCACCTTGACGATCGCCACCCGCTCCGAGTCGGCCAGCGCGTCGCGCAGCAGCACGTACGGCTTCGTCGCCGCGCCCTCCGGCTCCAGGAAGTACGCCTTGTTGTAGAGGATCGGGTCGACCTGCTCCGCCGGGACGAACTCCAGCACGTCGATCGCGCGTGACGTGGTCAGCGGCAGGTCCGCGAAGTCCTCGTCGGTCAGGATCACCATCTCGCCGCCGCCGATGTCGTACCCCTTGGCGATGTCGTCGTAGGTGACCTCCTCACCGCACACCGAACAGGTGCGCTTGTACCGGATGCGCCCCCCGTCCTCCCGGTGCACCTGGTGGAAGCGGATGTCCTTCTCCTCGGTGGCCGAATAGAGCTTCACCGCGATCGAGACCAGCCCGAACGAGACGGCCCCCTTCCAGATCGCCCGCATCCCCCGCTCCTCTCCCCGGCTACAGATCAGGATCGCAAAGGATCGAAGCGGGCGCGATGACTTCTGTTGCCCTACTACAGTCAGGAAATGCCCGGCGCGCCGCTGAAGCCGATGCTCGCGACGACCGGCCCGCTGCCCGCCGGCGCCGACTGGGCGTACGAGTTCAAGTGGGACGGCGTACGCGCGCTCGCCGACATCGTCGGCGGCCGGCAACACCTGTACGCCCGCTCCGGCGTGCAGATCACCGCCGCCTACCCGGAGCTGATCACCCTCGCCGAGCAGGTCGACGACGCCCTGCTCGACGGCGAGGTGGTGCTGCTCGACCAGGCCGGTCAGCCCTCCTTCACCGCGCTCGCCGAACGGATGCACGTGCGCAATCCGGCGAAGGCGGCCCGGCTCGCGGCGAGCGTACCCGTGACGTATCTGATCTTCGATCTGTTGCGGTTGCGCGGCGCGGACCTCACCGGCCGGCCCTGGCGCGAACGCCGCGACCTGCTGGAGGGCCTCGGACTCGGCGGCGCCCGGTGGGCCGTGCCCCCCGTCTTCGCCGACGGGCCCGCCACCTACGAGGCGGCCGGCGAACACGGCCTCGAAGGGGTGATGGCCAAGCGCGCCGGCTCGGCCTACCGGCCCGGCGTCCGCTCGCCCGACTGGGTCAAGGTCAAGCTGGAGGTCACCGGCGACTTCGTCGTCGGCGGCTGGCGGCCCGGGGCCCGCAAGATCGGCGGCCTGCTCGTCGGCGTGCCCCGCCCCGACGGCCGGCTCACCTACCGGGGCCGCGTCGGCGGCGGCATCGGCGCGGCCCTCGAACGCGAGCTGCTGCGCGAGCTGGAGCCCCTGCGCTCGGGAAGCTCCCCGTTCGCCAGCGACGTGCCCCGCGAGGATGCCCGGGGCGCACACTGGGTACACCCCAGGGTCGTGGTGGAGGTGAAGTACGGCCAGCGCACCCCCGACGGCCGGCTGCGCTTCCCCCGGGTGCTGCGGCTGCGCCCCGACAAGCAGCCCGAGGAGGTGGACGATGCCGGCTGACCGGCTCAAGGTCGACGTGCAGGGCCGCGCGCTGGAGCTGTCCAACCTGGACAAGGTGCTCTACCCGGCCGCAGGCTTCACCAAGGGCGAGGTGATCGACTACTACACCCGCATCGCCCCGGTGCTCCTGCCGCACCTCGCCGACCGGGCACTCACCCGCATCCGCTACCCCAACGGCGTCGAGGACAAGAGCTTCTTCGAGAAGAACGCCCCCGCCGCCACCCCCGCCTGGGTACGCACCGAGAACCTTCCCGCCCCCGGCTCCACCAAGGGCCGCGAGACCATCGACTACGTGGTCGCCGACGACCTGCCCACCCTCGTCTGGCTGGCCAACCTCGCCGCCCTGGAACTGCACACCCCGCAGTGGAAGATCGGCAGCCACCCCGACCTGCTGGTCGTCGACCTCGACCCCGGCCCCCCGGCCGGGCTGCGCGAATGCAGCCAGGTGGCGCTGCTGCTGCGCGACCGGCTGGCTCTCGACGGGCTCGACTCCTATCCGAAGACGTCGGGCAAGAAGGGCATGCAGCTCTGCTGCCCGATCGCCGGCACCCAGTCCTCGGACACGGTCTCCGACTATGCCCACCGGGTCGCCCGCGAGCTGGAGGAAACCCACCCGAAGCTGGTCGTGTCGAAGATGGCGAAGAACCTGCGCGGCGGGAAGGTCTTCATCGACTGGAGCCAGAACAACGCGGCGAAGACGACCGTCGCCCCGTACTCGCTGCGCGCCCAGCCCGTGCCGGCGGTGTCGACGCCGCTGACCTGGGACGAGGTGGCGGCCGGCGCGGCCGGGAAGCGCCCGGCTGCCCGCCCCTACACGGCGGAAGAGGTGCTCAAGCGGGTGGACAAGCACGGCGACCTGCTCGCCGACGTGCTCACCGCCGGCCCCGAGGTGTAAGGAAGGGCCCCCTTTTAACGCATACGGCATAGAAGGGCACCCTTCTCACCGCCGCTCGCGGCGCAGCCGCAGGAACGCGCCGCCGACCAGGGCAACCGCGATGACGCTGACCGCTATGTCGCTGACCAGGGCCATCACCGGCGACGACGGCGCGTAGCTCGGCACGACGTAGGCGAAACTGGCGGCGGAGAGCAGGCCGGCGGACCAGGCGGCGAGGACGTGCCGCTGACCCCATCCAGCCCGCCGCGACCACCCGACCACCAGCGCCACGATGCCTGCGGTGAGCATCGTGCGCAGCGCCACCCCCGCCCAGCCGGGCACCAGGCCGACGGTGGCGTGCCCGGCGTACACCAGGATGCCGACCCACAGCGGAGCCGGCGCCGCCCGCCGGCCCGGAGCTGGCGCGGGCCGGTCGCGACGCCAGCGCGGCAGCAGCGCGGCGGCGACGAGCGCCAGCACGACCAGCACCGCGAAGACGAGCTGGGCCGGGGCGAGCACGAACCCCTTCCGGCCGTCCTCGCTGTCGGCGAAGATCAGCAGGCTGCCGGCCAGGTAGAGCGCGCCGACCACCAGCAGGCCGGGCCACCGCAGCCAGGGCCGGTGCCGACGGTACGGCGAGACGAACGACTCCACGACCGCGATCGGCGCGCAGATGCTCAGCGCGACATGATTCCCGACGTAGTCGAACGCCTGCCCGACGCTGAACCCGAGCACCGGCACCCGGGTCTGCGCGGCAGCGGCGGCGAAGTCCGCGAACTCCGTGTCGTCGAGGAAGCCGGTGTTGAACAGCGACTGGTCGACCAGCCCGGCCTGGACCACCCCGAACGCGGCGGCCAGCAGGACTATCGCCGGCCAGCCGCCGCCGGTGCGCCGGGCCGTCTCCCGCACCAGCAGGGCGGCCCCGCCGTACAGCGGGCTCAGGAAGATCAGGACCAGCGGGTAGTCGGTGACGACGAACCCGCCCCAGGAACACTCGGCGGCCCACGGGGCGAGCACGAACAGGGCGAGCACCGGCGCGAGCCGACGCCAGCGGCCCGGCGTCGGTGGTGGCTCGCTTCCCTCGGCAGGTGAGGCGGTCCGTGGCTCCCCGTGACCAGTCATCCGTCCACTGTCCGGAGTCGACGGTCGTCGGGCAACGGCCGTAGGTCTAGGCCGGACACACCAAGGTCTACGCCCCCGGTGGCTTGCGCCGCTCGTAGGCCCGCTGGTTGCGGCGGGTCGCGCACGGCGCGAGGTGGTCGCTGGGCAGGCCGCACCGCGCGCCGCCGGCCAGCCGCCGGTCACAGAACACCCGATGATGTACGCGCTGGTCGTCCTCGGTCGACACGGTCACCTCCCCGACGTCGACACACCGGGTGAGCTGGGCCAGGACGCGCGCCGCCGTGCGGGCGAGGATCCGGGCGCGGAGCAGGTCCGGCACGACGATCGGCACGTGCACCACCCACCTGCTGTTCGGCCCTCTCATCGGCCGACCGGTTCGTGGCGGCTCGCAGGCTCGTACGAGTCGGATGCTCTCGGGACGGGCTGTGATCGCACTCGGGGCCGCCTTCCGCTCGGAGGTCGGGGTGGGCCCTGCCGCCGCAGCCTCGTTCGGCGGGTACGGCGGCAGGGCGTGTCGGGGTGCCCGGGGTGGCCGGGCCGGGGGAGTCCGGCCACCCCGGGCTGGGGGAATGCGCTGGGGTGATGAGCGACCGCACGGAGAGCGCCAACCGACCGCATGGAGCACGTCACTTTCGGCGACGCTAGCGCCATGCATCACCTACGTCAAGTACAGATCCTGCGGCTATGTCGGCACCTTCATCATCGTCACCTTCTTCAGTAGGTGCATTGCCTACCTCAGATTGCGGCTCGATACTGGGAGGGCCAACCGACTGCAAGGGGCATGAAGTGCCTATACCGCCCACAATGGATGAGTTGCTTGACGATCTTGTGAGGAGGATCAAGAGCGGCGAATACCCGCCGGGATCGCAGTTGCCCTCCGGCCGGACCATGGCCGACGAGTACAACGTCTCGCACTCGACCATCCAGCGGGCGATAGCTACTCTGCGGCAGCGAGGCGTCCTCGTCGGTCGGCCGGGGCGCGGCGTCTTCGTCGCCGAGTCGTAGCAATGCCGGGGCCGGGCATGGTCTCGAAGGGCCTGGGCGGTGCGTAGTTGATCTGCAAGGGGCCGCCCCCTGCTGCACGGGAAGCGGTGGGCGGACGTCGCCTCCGTGGTGCAGTCGGGTGGATTACCCCCGCGTGCGCGGGGAGTAGATGACCTGAGCTCACTGCATCGAGTCCCAGTCCGGATCATCCCCGCGTGCGCAGGGAGCAGAAGCTGTTTGTCTTGGCGAACACAAGACGCTTCGGATCATCCCCGCGTGCGCGGGGAGCAGCTTGATCTCCGGCGGCGGCAGGGACAGCTTCACCGGATCACCCCCGCGTGCGCGGGGAGCAGTCTTCCTGACCTGCGGCGCTAAAGATCAACTACTTCGTTTTCCTTCACTTTGCCTTGCAAGATCATTTCCGTTCGAAGGGTGTGACGATCGGTCGCAGTCAGTTCAGCGTACCGGTGGGATCCCTTTCGGGTCCTGGTCCGGGGTGCCACGGGCTCCGTCGGTCTCAGGCGGGATGGGCCGATGAGGGCGACGTGATGCCGAGGGTGCCCACGACGAGGTTGTCGCCGATTTCGCGGGCCAGGGTGGCACCGGTCGTCGCCGCCTGCCCAAGGGCGTTGCGGAACTCGGCCAACTGCCGGAAGGCGCGGCCGTACGCCTGCTGCTGGTGCAGCGGCAGCACCGGGATGGTGAGGCGTCGTACGTCGATGCGCAGTGTGCCACCTGCGGTGCTGGAGCTACGGCCGGCGACGCGCAGGTTGTCCGTGCGGGAGATGACCCCGGCGACGAACCACGGATCGAAGCGGGTCGTGTCGACGCGCAGCAACTGGATGCCTGGCCCGATCTCGGCACCGACCTGGTCCGGGGTGGCGACGCGGGCGCTGATGGTGTGGCCGACCACGGGGATGAGGATGTCGCCGGCTAGCACCTCCGGCCCGGAGCCGTCGGCCGCCCTGCGGGCCGCCGAGCCGGTCGCGGGGCCGCCGGACAGGATGTCGGAGACGGTCAGCACGGCGGCGCTGCCGGTGGCAGCGGTCGATCGGCTGCGGGAGACGGCCCGTTGCACGGTGATGCTGCCGGACCGGATCAGGTCGGCGACATCGGCCTGGGGCGCTTCGCGTAGCGGTGCTTCTGGTGCTTCCTGCACAGCGGGCAGCGTGCGCTTCAGCCTGTCGAGGAGCTTGCCGAAGTCGGCGATGCCGGCGATGACCTGCGCTGGGCTGGTGGCCAGTGCGCTGCCCTGTGGAAGGTGGCGTTGCGGTGTCAGGTCGACCTGGTCGTCGAGCAGGTCGATGACCGGCAGGGCGCGGTGGACGCCGGGCAGCTCCGCGTACTGGTTGGATCGGTAGGAATCCCACGCGGAGCCGACGATCTCGCTGGGCGGTCGGTCCGCCGAGGCGGTGGCGTCGACCATGAGCAACTCTCCGGCGCGCGGCCGGTGCGGGTCGGGCTGGGCCAGGACCCAGATGTGCAGGCCGATGCCGGCTGGCGGCATCATGCCGGCGGGGAGGGCGACGACCGCGCGCAGTGCCCCGTGGCGGATCAGCTCCGCGCGCACCCGGCGACCGGCCGGGCGTGACGCGGCAGCCGGGGGCATCAGCACCACGGCGGTGCCCGTAGGTGAGAGATGAGCCATGGCGTGCTGCACCCAGGCCAGCTCGGGCTCGGTTCGCGGGGGCAGGCCGTAGGTCCAACGGGGGTCGTAGGCGAGGCGGTCGTGGCCCCAGTCGTGGACGCCGAAGGGGAAGTTGGCCACGACGACCTCGGCCCGCAGATCGGGCAGGCCGTCGGCGAGCAGGCTGTCTCCGATGTGTACGACGGGTGGCTTCGCATCGTGCCTCGCCTGTCGGGCGCGCAGGTGCACGAACCACAGCCGCAGCAGGGTGATCATGGCGTACTGCGGGTTGATCTCCTGGGCGTAGCACCGGATGGTGGTGCCGTCGCGCAAAGCCCGGTCGGCGGCCATGCGCAGGATCGACCCGGTGCCGCTGGCGAAGTCGAAGACGTGGGCCCCGGAGCCGGCAAGGGTCAGCATCACATCGGCGACGGCGTCCGGGGTGCCGGCCAGGCCGGACAGGGAGTGGGCGGAGGTCACGTACCGGTGGTGCAGGTGCTCGAAGGCGGCTTCTGCTCCCTGCTCCGCGCCGAGTTCGTCGACCGTGCGCAGGAGCGTGGCGAGCTGCGGAGTCCACTGTTGCGGCAGCACGTCGCCGATCAGCGTCGCCAGGTCGGGGTCGAGGGTGCGGAGGTGGTCGACGAGCTGCCCCGGGGGCGGCAGGTCGTCGCCGCCGGGTTCGGCCTGGTCAGTGCGGACGAGCAGGAGTACGCCGGCGATGCCGAGCACATCGCTGATCTGCGAGGCGGGCTGGTAGCTCTCGATGTGCCGCCAGGCCCAGTGTGCGGTGCCCGCCTGATGCAGCCGGCCGTGTCGGCGCAGCCAGTCCGTCACCTCTCCGGCGTTGAACGACGGACTGGCCGGGGTGCCGCCCACGGGTGCCGGGAAGTCGGCATACCGGCGACGCCAGTTGCTGACCGCCGCCCTGCCGACGTTGGCCAGCCGAGCGATGTCGCTGGCGGTCAGGGTGGCCTCGCTGGAGGCGGCCGTGCTCCGCGCTTTCCTCACACGTGAACGCTAGCATGGCGATCTGTCTTGTGTACTCGGTTCACAGGATCTATCTTCCTTGGTGATCCCCTGGATTGACGCCTTTGGAGGGCCCATGCCACGCCGTGGCCGAAGCACGACCATCGGGAAGTTCGCCAAGTTCCACCAGGACCGTCGGGTGTCCGAGATCCGGGTGCTCGGCGAGTTGCTGCGCCGCGAAGGGCACCACGCCCCCGGCGCTGCTGCGCAACCGCCGCCCGACGTGCGGGAGGTCTCGGCAGCCAGCTGACCGGCCAGCTCTGCACGCAAGGCCGAACCCGCACCCGCACCGACAACCGAAGGAGGACCATGAACACCCTTGCTCGTACCGCCGCCGTCAACCGTCCTGTCGTCGTGCTTTCCGCCGATCCCCTACGTCCGCCGAGGCGCGCGGCGGTATGGCTGCCGCGCCCCGGACGGCATGGACTCCCAGGCGTACGCACGGGTGCGCCTTGACCCGGTTGTGGGTGCCGCCATCGCGGACGCCTACCTGGCGGCCCCGGTCCGGGACGAGCGGGCCCGGGCCGCGTACGCCGTGTTCTGCCGGGAGACGGTCCGGCAGTACGCCTTCCTGGTGGGTCGGGTCGAGTTCGGTGGCCTGGGGGTGACGGTGCGGATCGTCGACGCCGACCCCTACCCGGACGCCGTGTCGATGGTCGACGACGTGCGGCGGCACCGGTTGAAGGTGTGGGCCAGCGCGGCCACCGGCAACCCGCATCCCTTCCTCAGCGACGAGGAGAACGACATGTTCCGGGCCGTCCACGACGTGTTCGGGCACGCGGCGACCGGGCGTGGCTTCGATCGGCACGGCGAGGAGGCGGCCTGGTTGAAGCACAGCGCGATGTACTCGCGGCTGGCGGGGCGTGCTCTGGCGACCGAGACGCGCGGGCAGAACTGTGCCCGGGTCTACCACTACCCGGACGCTCGCTTTCCGGAGCAGAAGGCGGTGTTGCTGTCCCGGGCCTTCAGTGATCCGTGCCGAGTGTGGAAGGCGAGCGTGGAGAGGAGTCCAGCCCCTGCCCGGTGAGCTGCGCGATCTCCTGCCGCAGGCCCAGCACCTCGGGATGGTCCCGGTCGTCGGCCCGAACCCGGCCGTCCAGCAGCGTCTGGAGCTGGCGCAACGCCCGGCCGTGCTCGCCGAGCGCCACATGCGCCCGAGCGACCCGCAGCCGCAGATCGAAGGCGACGGGATCGCCGTCGCCGTGCTGTGCGGCGCGCTGGTCGGCGAGCCGTCGCCACAGTCGCGCGGCAGCCCGGAACTCGCCTGCAGCGTGCAGCCGGTCTGCTTCCCTGGCGGTCGGCTCCACGTTGGGCTCGGTCTGGGCGGAGCTGGTCGTCGTCGTGGGGCGAGTCTGCTGCGGGACTCGTCCCACGATGGCGGCATAGCTCTGCACCGCCTCGGCGGTGTCGGTGAGCACTCCGGGAATCGGCGGCCGGTCCAGGGAGAGCGGTGCTAGCACTTGATAGACGTCGGCGACGGAAGCCGGCCGGTCCCGGGGGTCGATCGCCAACAGCGTGTGCACCAGGTCGTCGAGCGCGGCGGGGGTGTCCGGTCGTAGCCGGGCGGGGCGCGGTGGGGGGCCGTCCAGTTGGTGCCGCACCGTCGTCATGGTGGTCACGCCGTCGAATGGCGGGCAGCCGGTGAGCAGGTCGAAGAGCGTGGCACCCAGGCCGTACAAGTCCGTGCGGTGGTCGGTGGGCTCCCCGAGGATCTGTTCGGGTGCCATGTAACCCACCGTGCCCAGGCTCTGCCCGCTCTGGGTGATCCGCGAGTATCGGTCGTCGCCGTGTATCGCCGCCAGGCCGAAGTCCAGCACCTGCACCGCGCCGCTGGTATCCAGCATGACGTTGCTCGGCTTGAGGTCGCGGTGCACCAGGCCGATCCGCCGCGCGGCGAGCAGGACGCTGCTGATCTGAGCGCCGATGGCGGCGACCCACCCGAACGGAAGCGGGCCCTGCTCGGCGACCAGGTCCGCGAGCGTGAGCCCGTCGATCTTCTGGAAGACGACGTACGGACGGCCGGCCTCGTGGCCGAGGTCGTAGACGGCCGGTACGCCAGGGTGGTCGAGGCGGGCGGTCAGCAGCGCCTCCCGCCGGAACCGGCGTACGGCCTCCGGGGCAGGGAGGGTGGCGCTGACGAACTTCACGATGACCTGGCGGTCGAGCAGGGTGTCCCGGGCCGGCCAGACCTCGCCCATTCCTTTGTGTGCCAAGGGGTTCCGGCCTAGCTCATACCGGTCCTTGAGGCGCTCGCCGGTCAGCACGGGGCCCAGCATAACCCCTGAATCGGACGGCCTCCGCCGATAGTCGACTGCCCGGGTGTGCACTTTGGTGAACCCCGAACACAAGATCAGCCTTGCAAACTATGTTCACAAGGTGCTTCAATGTGCCTCGGCGGGGACGGCTTCGCCTGCGCCGCCGTTCATGTTGCGGGAAAGAGCGCCGGTCGCGTGTCTGGTTCGCGACAAATCTGACTCTCGCGCCCACGCCCAGGCGCCAGGCAAACAGGGGATTGGTATGGCTGAGTTGGCCATTGGTCGGGGCTTCCTGCCCGCCTTTGCCAGGCTGGAACGCCGCGTGCAGCATGCCGTTCTCGCGGCCATCAGCAGGTTCGCCGAGCACACCCACGCGGGCCTGCACCTGGAAAAGCTGACCGGAGCACGGGACCCCAACATCCGCACCATCCGGATCGGCAGGTTCTATCGCGGCGTGGTGCTCGCCCTCGGCGAGGAGAAGTACGCGCTTCTCGACGTTCTGCCCCACGACGACGCCATCTCCTTCGCGGTGAGCCGCCGGTTCACGGTCAACCAGGTCCTCGGCGTGCTGGAGATGCGCGATCAGGACGGCATCGAGGAGTTCGCCCGCACCGAGCCCGCGCACCCCCCGAGCGTCGGCCTGTTCGACCACGTCACGACCGCCGACTTCGTGCGCCTCGGCGTCGAGGCGGACCTGGTGCCGCTGCTGCGCGTCATCGCCACGGACAAACAGCTGGAGAGCCTCGCCGGCCGGCTGCCGGAGGCGCAGCTCGACATCCTGCTGGGCCTGGCCAGCGGGATGACCGTGGAAGAGGTCTGGGCGGAGCAGGCCGACCGGATCATCTCCGGCGTGGACACCGACGACCTCCTGACCGCAGCGCGGCGTACGCCCGAGCGGATCGCCTTCGTCTCCGGCCCGGTGGAACTCGCCGCCATCCTCGCCCACCCGTTCGACGTGTGGCGCACCTTCCTGCACCCGACCCAGCGCGACATCGCCTACCGCGAGACCTACAGCGGCCCCGCGCTGGTGACCGGCAGCGCCGGGACGGGAAAGACGGTGACGGGCCTGCACCGGGCGGTGTTCCTCGCCGAGCGGCTGCCGGAGGGCGAGAAGGTCCTGCTGACCACCTTCACCCGCGCGCTCGCCGACGCGCTCACCCGACAGCTCCACCGGCTCACCACCGACCCGGCGGTACGGGCACGCATCGACGTGATCAGCGTCGACCGGCTGGCCTACGACACCGTCGCCCGAGCCGGCAAGAGGTTGTCGATCGCCGAGAGCGAGATCGTCGACCAGCTCTGGCAGGTCACCGCGAAGTCCGGTCCCACCTTCGTGAACCGCGCAGGCCAGGTCACCACCTTCAGCCCCGCCTTCCTCCGGCACGAGTGGGAGCAGGTCGTGCTGGCGCAGCGGCTGACCACTCTGGACGCCTATCGCGACGCATCCCGCAAGGGCCGCGGAGCGGGGCTGCGCGCGGCCCAACGGGCCCAGGTGTGGGCCGCGATCGACGCCTTCGTGCGGGAACTGACGAAACGCCGCCTGCGCACCCACACCCAGCTCGCCGACGACGCGGCGGCGATCCTGCGCGATTCGCCGGCCCGATACCGGCACGTCGTCGTCGACGAAGGTCAGGATCTGCACCCGGCGCAGTGGCGTCTGCTGCGGGCACTCGTCGCGCCCGGGCCGAACGACATGTTCCTGCTCGCCGACCCGTACCAGCGCATCTACGACAGCCACGTCTCCCTCGCCCAGCTCGGCATCGAGGTGCGTGGCCGGACGCGGCGGCTGACCATCAACTACCGGACCACCCACGAGATCCTGGAACTGTCGACCAGGGTCCTCAACGGCGACGCCGCCGTCGGGTTGGACGGGCAGGACGACACGTTGCGCGGCTACCGCTCGATCACTCGGGGCGGCGTGCCCGAGATCGCGGTGGCCGACAGCCGCGACGGCGAGTGGGAGACGCTGATCGAGCGGGTCGGGACCTGGCTGGAGCAGGGGGTGGAACCGCACGCCATCGGCGTGGCCGTTCGCACCGGCCAACTCGTCAGGGCGATCAGCAGAATCCTGGGCGAGGCCCACATCGACGTCGCCGACGACAAGCGCGGCATCGACGGGGTGCACGTGGCGACCATGCACCGTATGAAGGGGCTGGAGTTCCAGTGCCTCGCGGTCGTCGGGCTCGACGCGGGTGTGCTACCGGCGCCGAACGCGCTCACTTCCGCCGCCGAGGACCCGCATGCCCACCGGCAGGATCTGCAACGCGAACGGTGTCTCCTCTTCGTCGCCCTGACCCGCGCCCGGGATGTGCTCTACCTGTCGCACAGTGGCACGCCGAGTCCGCTGCTGCCGCTGGCGGGCCGGTGAGCGTCCGCGCCGCCGCCAGCGGCCCCCAGCTGGGCGACGCGGCACGGTCCGTCTGGGGCAAGACCGATCGGAGGGGCACCTCCCCGGTGGGCTGGCTGCCGCTCTGGCGGCACCTGGCCGACACCGCCGACGTGACCGGCGAACTGTGGGACCACTGGCTGGGCCGGGCGGTTCGTCGACGCGTCGCCGACGAGCTGCCCGGGGGCGAGGCGGACGCCCGCACCCTGGCCGTCTGGATCGCCGGGGTGCACGACATCGGCAAGGCCACCCCCGCCTTCGCCTGCCAGGCGTACGCGCTGGCGGACCGGATGCGCGACCACGGGCTCGGCTACCACCGGGACCTGATCCGCGCCGACCGCAGATACGCCCCGCACGCCACGGCGGGCCACATCGTGCTGGCGGACTGGCTGGACCAGCAGGGCTGGACCGACCCCCACCCGTACGCCGTCATCGTCGGCGGCCATCACGGAGTGCCGCCGACCGACGAGGGCCTCCGCGACGTGCAGGTGCGTCCACACCTGCTCGGCGATCCAACCTGGCAGCGGGTGCAGCAGGAACTGCTGACCTGGATGGCGGAGCGGTCGGGCGCGGGGGAACGGCTCGTCGAGTGGAGCGGCGTCGCGCTGTCGCAGCCCGTGCAGGCCGCCCTGACCGGCCTCGTCATCGTCGCGGACTGGATCGCCAGCAACGAGGACTTCTTCCCGTACGTGCTGGACAGCACCGACGAGGGCCGGCTGCGATCCGGCTGGGAGCTGCTGGACCTGCCCGTTCCCTGGCAGCCTGTGGCACCGCCGTCGACGGTGGACGAGCTGTTCGCGGCGCGGTTCGCGCTACCCGCCGGTGCGGTGCCCCGCCCGGTGCAGCGAACGGTCGCCGAGCTGGCCGCGACCATGCCCGTGCCCGGCATGATGATCGTCGAGGCGACGATGGGCGAGGGCAAGACCGAGGCGGCCCTCGCGGCGGTGGAGATCCTCGCCCGGCGGACCGGGGCGTCCGGCTGTTACCTGGCATTGCCGACCCGAGCCACCAGCGACGCCATGTTCGGGCGGATGCTGTCCTGGCTGCGCCGGCTGCCCGACACGCAGGTCGGCCGGGGCGACCGCGACGTGCGGCTGGCACACGGCAAGGCGGCCCTCAACCCCGAGTACGACCGCCTACGCACGAGGTCGATGCCGAGCGGCATCGCCGAGGACGCCGGGGGTGCCGACATCGGTGTGCACGTCTGGCTCGCCGGCCCCAAACGGACCCTGCTGTCCAACTTCGTCGTGGGAACCATCGACCAACTGTTGTTCGCGGCGCTGCGCAGCAAGCACCTGGTGCTGCGCCACCTCGGCCTGGCCGGCAAGATCGTCCTCATCGACGAGGCGCACGCCTACGACGTCTACATGGGGCGGTTCCTCGACCGGGCGTTGGAGTGGCTCGGGGCGTACGGCGTGCCGGTCGTCGTGCTGTCGGCGACCCTGCCGGCTCACCGACGGGCCGAGCTCATGAAGGCGTACGACGCGGGTCGGCTCGGGCCGCTGCCCCCGCTCACCTGGCGCGACCGGGGCAAGCCGCGCGTCGATCCGTACGCCGCGCTCCGTGCCGATCTGCGTTATCCCCTGGTTTCGGTCTCCACGCCCGAGCGCGGCGTCACCGCGACGAGCTGCGCCGACTCGGGGCGAGTCAGCCAGGTCCAGGTGCGGCGCCTGGCCGACGACGTACCGGCGCTGGTGGAACTGCTGCGTGACCAGTTGACCGACGGCGGCTGTGCCCTCGTGGTCCGCAACACCGTGGCCCGGGTCCAGGAGACCGCAGCCGCGCTGCGTGCGGCCCTTGGACCGGAGACCCCCGTGTCGGTGGCGCACTCCCGGTTCATGGCCATCGACCGTGCGACGAAGGACCGCTGGTTGCGCGACACCTTCGGCCCGCCGGGCACCGCCAGCCGCCCGGCCCGGCACGTCGTCGTGGCCAGCCAGGTCGCCGAGCAGTCTCTTGACATCGACTTCGACCTGCTCGTGACCGACCTTGCCCCGGTCGACCTGGTGCTGCAACGCATCGGCCGACTGCACCGTCACCCGCGCGACGACCGTCCGGCCCGGCTCACCACGCCCACGTGCTGGATCACCGGTGCCGACTGGACGACCGAGCCACCGCAACCGGTCGCCGGATCACGCCGTGTCTACCAACCGGCCATGCTGCTCCGCAGCGCCGCAGTGCTGTTGCCGCACCTCGACGGCATGCCGCTGCGGCTGCCGGCGGACATCGCCCCGCTCACCCAGGCCGCCTACGGCGACGCGGCGCTCGGCCCGCCGTCCTGGCAGCCGGTGATGGCCGAGGCGGAGGCGAAGCAGCGCGACGAGATCACCACCAAGGAACTCAAGGCCGACGGCTTCCGCCTCGCCGCCGTCGCCGAGGCCGGGGTGCCACTGATCGGCTGGCTCTCCGGTGGCGTCGGCAACGCCGACGACCGCGCGGCGAAAGGTCACGTCCGCGACACCGATGGCGAGTCCCTTGAGGTCCTGTTGCTGGTACGCACGCCGGACGGGCTAGTGGTTCCCCCATGGATCGACGGCGGTGGGGTGGTCGTCCCCGCCGCGTCCGCGCCCGGCTGGCGGCTGAGCCGCCTCGTCGCCGGCTGCACCCTGCCACTGCCACGAGCCATGACCGCGGCCGACGTCATCGACGAGATCATCGCCGAGCTGGAGGGTCGGATCGATCTGAGCGCCTGGCAGGACAATCCCTGGCTCGCCGGGGAACTCCTCCTTGAGATCGACGGTGACGGCCATGCCCGCGTGGGCCCCTTCGATCTTCACTACGACCTGCACGGAGGTCTCCATGTCGTCCGCGTTGATTGAGAAACCCCGCCTACGCGGGGAGCGTGGCTGCGATCCAGTGTGCCTAGGGATCACCCCTCCCCTGGGAGGGCTGCTGCAGCCGAGATTTGCCTCAGGCACTCAGTGTGCCTAGTTTGCCTTACGTGTGGTCGACAGTAGACGGTATGGAGCGAGTTTGACAAACATCGACCAAGGGTCGGGCTTCTCGCTGGTCGACGAGCCGTGGATCCCGGTGTTGGACGCTACGGGTCAACGCCGCGACGTGTCGCTGCTCGGCCTCTTCGAGCAGGCCGGTGAAGCACGCATGATCGCCTGCGAGCTGCCCACCCAGGCCTTCGTGATCCTGCGGCTCGGGCTGGCGATCCTGCACCGCACCACCGGTGGTCCACCCGGTGAGGCAGCCTGGCGAGCGCTGTGGCGGCAGCGGCGGTTGCCGCTCCCGGACATCGCCGACTACCTCGACGCCTTCCGCGACCGCTTCGACCTGTTCCACCCGGAGCACCCGTTCTACCAGGTCGCAGACCTGCGGGCGGCGAAGAACAACGCGTACGGGCTGGAGCGGCTCATCGCCGACGTGCCGAACGGCATGCCGTTCCTGACCACCCGCGCCGGGCCGGGCATGGACTCGATCACCCCCGCCGAGGCGGCCCGCTGGCTGGTGCACTGCCAGGCGTACGACCCCTCCGGCATCAAGACCGGGGCGGTCGGCGATCCACGGGTGAAGGGCGGCAAGGGCTATCCCATCGGCGTCGCGTCGCTCGGGGCCCTGGGCGGCGTCCACCTGGAAGGCGCGACCCTGCTGGAGACCCTGCTGCTCAACCTGGTGCCGGTCGCGCCCGGCTGGCAGGCGGCCGACGAACGGGACCTGCCGGTCTGGGAGCGCGAGCCGCAGACCGCTGCCGAGGAGGCTGACTCCACCCGCGGCCCGTACGGCGTGCTGAGTCTCTACACCTGGCAGTCCCGCCGGATTCGGCTCTTCGGCGACGCCGACGGCGTCACCGGTGCCATGATCGCCAACGGCGACCAGATCGAGTGGCAGGACCGGCACCTGCTGGAGCCGATGAGCGTCTGGGGACGCAGCGCCCCGCGCGAGCAGAAGCAGAAGCGCAGCCCGATCTACCTCCCCCGGCCGCACGACCACGGCCGGGCGCTGTGGCGCGGACTGCAAACCCTGCTGCCGGCACCACCACCGTCCGTCGCCGAGGCACCGCAGCGACTCTCCCCGATGGTGGTGCAGTGGCTGGCCCGGTTGACCGTCACCGGTGTCGTCGGGTCGGACTTCCAGACCCGGACGCGCGCCACCAGCGTCACCTACGGCACGCAACAGGCGGTGGTGGACGAGGTGTTCAGCGACGCGCTCACCATGAACGTGCTGCTGCTGGTCGAGGACTCGCCGCTGCGCGCCGCAGCCGTCGATGCCACCGCCGACGCCGAGGCCGCGGTGAGGGTGCTGCGCCGGCTCGCCGACAACCTGGCCCGCGCCGCCGGCAACCGGGCCACCGACGTCGGCGAGGCCGACCGGGCGGCCGAACGCGCGTACGCCCTGCTGGACCGCGCCTTTCGCGACTGGCTGGCCCGGCTCGGTCCGGACCGCGACCCGGCCGCCGAGCGCGCGTGGTGGCAGCGGCTGGTCTTCAGGGCGATCGACCAGCTCGGCCGTGAGCTGGTCAGAACGGCCGGGCCGGCCGCCTGGGTCGGCCGGACGGGCACCGACCGTGCCGGCCGGGAGGTGCACTACTCCAGCTCGCAGGCTGACGCCTGGTTCCGTTCGGGCCTGGCCAAGGCGCTACCGATGACGGCCGAGCGGGAGCCGGGGACTGGGCCACCACACCAGAGGCAGGAGACCGCAGCATGACCATGCTCGACACCGAGCCGCCGGCTCGGCTCGGCGGCGACGAGCCGCCCGGCACAGGTCGCAGGCCGTGGGGGCGACGTCGCAGCAGGCTCGGCGACCACGTCGCCCGGACGGTCGGCACCCTACAGGCGCGGGTGCTGGCCACCGTGCCGCAGCCCGAGGCGATCAGCGCGCTGGCCCGGCTCCGGCGCGGCATCGGCCGGGCTCCGGGCTTCGACTTCACGCTGGAGCGTTACCTCCAGGTGCCCGAGGAGCTGCTGGGCCGCCGGCCGGACGACGACGCGGAGGCGGCGGACACCGAGTACGCCGTGCACGACGCGGTGACCCTGTACGCGCTGCACCAGCAGTCGCGCCGGGAGCGGATGCACCTGGACGGACGCGGGTTGGGCCAGGCTCTGGCCGACCTCGTCCGCAAGACCGCCGGGCCGGAGGGCGTGCGGCGGCGCTTCGCCGCGCTCGGTACCGCCAGCACCTACCACGAGAGCCTCCACCACCTGCGCAGCCTCGTCACGATGCTGCGCGAGCACCAGATCCCACTCGACTACGGCCTGCTCGCCGACGACCTGCGGACCCTGCGCCTGCCGGATGGACCGTCGAAGGTCCAGGCCAGCTGGGGCCGGGAGTTCTTCCGCAGCCGGCCCAGCCCCGACGCCACCACCCATTCCGAGGAGGACCCTTCATGAGCCGCGCCATCATCGACGTCTACGCGTTGCAGACCGTGCCCCCGAGCAACCTGAACCGCGACGACACCGGCTCGCCGAAGACCGCCGTCTACGGCGGCGTACGCCGCGCGCGGGTCTCCAGCCAGGCCTGGAAGCGGGCGATCCGACTCGCCTTCGCGGGCCTGCTCGACCGCTCCCAGCTCGGCGAACGGACCAAGCGGGTGGGCGAGTCGCTCGCCGCTCGGATCAGGGCCCTCGACCCCGGCCTGACCGACGAGGCGGCGTCCGCCCTCGCCGCCGAGGTCTTCGTCACCGGTGGCCTGGCCAAGGTCGACAAGAAGACGGGGGAGATGAAGGACGTCGAGTCCGGCTACCTACTGTTCCTGAGCCACCGGCAACTGGACAATCTCGCCGCCGCAGCGTTGGACGCGTCGCGGGCCGGCAGCGCCCTCGACAAGGCCCGGTTCAAGGAACTGGTCAACACGGAGCACTCGGTCGACATCGCCATGTTCGGCCGAATGGTGGCCGACATGGCAGACATCAACGTCGACGCCGCCTGCCAGGTGTCCCACGCCATCAGCGTGCACGCGGTCGACAACGAGTTCGACTACTTCACCGCGGTCGACGACCGCAAGGCCGATGCCGCAGAGACCGGTGCCGGCATGATCGGCACTATCGAGTTCAACTCGTCCACGCTGTACCGGTACGCGACGGTCGACGTCGACGCGCTGCACCGAACCCTCGGTGACGAGGGCGCGACCCGGGCAGCCGTCGAGGCATTCCTGACCGCGTTCGCCCGCAGCATGCCGACGGGCAAGCAGAACACGTTCGCCCACCGGACGCTCCCCGACGCCGTGCTGGTGCGGCTGCGCGACACCCAGCCGATCAACCTGGTCGGAGCCTTCGAGACGCCGATCGTCGAGACGCACGCCGCCGGGCGGGTCGAGCTGGCCGCCGCCGCGCTGGCACGGCACACCGTCGCGGTCGAAAACGCCTACGGGGAACGGCCCGTGGGAAGCTGGGTCACCCAGGTCGGGGAGAAGACCGCCGTGCTGGCCGACCTCGGCAAGGCGGTCAGCTTCACCGAACTGGTCACCGGAGTGGGGGAGCAGGTCACCGTCGCGCTCGGACAGCCGGCATGAGCGTCCTGCTGCTGAGGCTGGCCGCCCCCCTGCAATCCTGGGGTTCGTCCAGCCGCTTCGCCCGCCGGGGCACCGAGATCGCTCCGACCAAGAGCGGGGTGATCGGCCTGCTCGCCGCCGCCCGGGGGGTCCGACGCACCGAACCGCTCACCGACCTGCTCGGCCTGGAATTCGGAGTACGGCTGGACCAGCCCGGTCAGATTCTGCGCGACTTCCAGACCGCCCGGAGTCTCGACGGCCGCCACAGCGCACCGCTGACGTACCGCTTCTACCTCTCCGATGCGGCCTTCCTCGTCGCCGTCGGCGGCGAGCGGGACCTGTTGGATGGGTTGGCAGAGGCGCTGGATCGGCCACGATTCCCGCTCTACCTCGGGCGTCGGTCGTGCCCACCGGTCGGTCCGATCAGCCTCGGCGTACACGATCTGGCCCTTGACGAGGCGCTGAAGGACTGGCCGTGGCTCGCGGCCGAGTGGTACAGACGCCGGGCAGCACGGACGGTCCGGCTGGAGATCATCCGAGACGCCCGTCCGGGCGAGCCGGTTGCCGAGACAGTGCCCGACGAGCCGATCAGCTTCGACCCTGCCCACCGGCAGCACACCTGGCGGTCGGTGCTGCGCCGGCATGTCGACGTCACCAACGACCTCGCGGAGCGGGCCGGGGTCGCCGAGCACGACCCGCTGAGCCTGCTGGGAGGCTGAGCATGTTCCTGACCCGATTCCAGATCAACCCGGCTCGCCGGAACGCGCGCAGGCTGCTCTCCTCACCGCACGCCATGCACGCGGCGGTCCGAAGCGCCTTCGCCGCCGTGGAAGACTACGAGCGCCCCGACGCCCGTACGCTGTGGCGGCTCGACACGCCGGGCACCGCGACCGTCCACCTCTACATCGCCAGTCCCGGCCGACCCGATCTCACCCATCTGGTCGAGCAGGCCGGCTGGCCCACCACCGAGACCTGGATGACCCGAGAGTACGACGGATTGCTCAGCTCACTGCGCGCGAGCCAGGAATGGGCGTTCCGGCTCACCGCGAACCCGACGCACAGCGGACGCAAGACCGCCGACGCCAAGGAGACGCAGCGCTTCGGCTACCTGCGCGAGCAGGAACAGATCGATTGGCTGGCCAGGCGGGCCGACCGGCACGGGTTCGCCCTGGCCAGCCAGCACGACAGGCGGCCCAACCTGCGGCTGCACCGTCGCCAGACACAGACCTTCAAGCGTGGCACGGGCACCGTCACCCTCACCACGGTGACGTTCGACGGCCTGCTCCGAATCACCGACGTGGACACCTTCCGGCGGGCCCTGACCGGCGGGATCGGGCACGCCAAGGCGTACGGGTGTGGGCTGCTGACCCTCGCGCCCGCGCAGCCGACCTCGTGAAGAAGATCCCGGGTGTGCCGCCGGCCGAACTGGCGGAACTCAACCGTGCGCAGGACCGGGTCAGCTTCGTCTACCTCGAACGATGCGTCCTCCACCGGGACAGCAACGCCATCACGGCCACCGACGAGAAAGGCGTCGTGCATCTGCCGGCCGCCACGCTCGGGGTCCTCATGCTGGGTCCCGGCACCAGCATCACCCAGCAGGCGATGATGCTGATCGCCGACAACGGCGCCACGGTCGTCTGGGTTGGTGAGCACGGCATCCGGTACTACGCACACGGGCGCTCGCTCGCCCGGTCAAGCCGCCTCCTCCTCGCCCAGGCCGCCGCCGTCTCGCACCGGGACCGGCGGCTCCAGGTGGCGCGCGCGATGTACCGGATGCGCTTTCCCGGGGAAGACACCAGCAGGCTCACGATGCAACAGTTGCGCGGCAAGGAAGGGGCGAGGGTCCGCCGCTGCTACCGGGAGCACTCGCTGCGCACCGGTGTGTCGTGGAACAACCGAGAGTACGACCCGGACAACTTCGACGGCAGCGATCGAGTCAACCAGGCGTTGTCGGCGGCGCACGCCTGCCTGTACGGCATCGTGCACACGGTCATCGTCGCCATCGGCGCATCGCCGGGGCTCGGATTCGTCCACACCGGCCACGAGCGGTCGTTCGTCTACGACATCGCTGACCTGTACAAGGCCGAGATCAGCATTCCGGTCGCCTTCGACATCGCGGCCGGCGAGTCGACCGACATCGGCTCGGACACCCGTCGGGCCGTCCGTGACCGGGTCCACGACGGCGCGCTCCTCGACCGGTGCGTCCGCGACATCCGAAGCCTGCTGCTCACCGATGGCTCGGCCGGGCCGATCGACGAGGAACAGCTCGACGAGGAAGCCGGCAGCGATGCCGTACGCCTGTGGGACGAGGGAGGCTACGAACTCGCTGGCGGCCGGAACTACTCCGGGGACGTGGACTTCTGATGACCGTCATCATCCTCACCGCCTGCCCGGAAGGGCTGCGTGGGCACCTGACGCAGTGGCTGCTGGAGATCTCTGCCGGGGTGTACGTGGGACACGTGAACAGCCGGATCCGACAGCGGCTCTGGGCCAAGGTCGTCGAGATGGCCGGGCCAGGCCGGGCACTGCTCGTCTACAAGCGGCCAGGCGAGCAACGACTGACCTTCGAGGTACACGACCATCACTGGGAGCCGGTGGACTTCGACGGGATCACGCTCATGCGTCGGCCTACGGATCGGAGTTCGTACAACCCAGCAGTGGGGCGGGGATGGAGCAAGGCGTCCAAGCGTCGGAAGTTCGGGCGGAGGGCCCCAGATAGGGGCAGCGGATCGTCCGTTCCCTCCGAACAAAGTGAAGGAAATGGCGGTAGTTGATCTTTAGCGCCCCAGCTCAGGAAGTCTGCTCCCCGCGCACGCGGGGGTGATCCGCTCGGCCGGTGGCTCTGTTGTTCACCACCTCGCTGCTCCCCGCGCACGCGGGGGTGATCCCGTCAACCTGACTGCCGGTGCGGGGCTCCGGGTCTGCTCCCCGCGCACGCGGGGGTGATCCCGTGCTGGACGCGGGGGAGTCGGGGCAGCTCGTCTGCTCCCCGCGCACGCGGGGGTGATCCCTGCTTGTCGTTGATGTAGACCTGATAGCCGTCCTGCTCCCCGCGCACGCGGGGGTGATCCCTCCTTCGTCGCGTTGGTCAGGGTCCGCAGGAACTGCTCCCCGCGCACGCGGGGGTGATCCCACGTCGGCGGTCTGCCCCGTCTCGGCGGCCATCTGCTCCCCGCGCACGCGGGGGTGATCCCGCCCGCAACGCCGCCAACCTCGCACACCTGAGCTGCTCCCCGCGCACGCGGGGGTGATCCCTGCTGCGGGAGGGCGTTCGGCACGCCGGGGACCTGCTCCCCGCGCACGCGGGGGTGATCCCTCCTCGATCGTTCGCCACTGGCCCGGCGACAGCTGCTCCCCGCGCACGCGGGGGTGATCCCGGTATTGCTTGGCTTGATGGTGATGACACACCCTGCTCCCCGCGCACGCGGGGGTGATCCCGGGCCCCCTTCCTCCGGGGGCCCGTTCTGCATCTGCTCCCCGCGCACGCGGGGGTGATCCGTCGGCCTGATCGCCCGCGCCGGCCGGACCCCGCTGCTCCCCGCGCACGCGGGGGTGATCCGTTGGGCCGGGCCTCCAGGTCCGCCGCGACGCCCTGCTCCCCGCGCACGCGGGGGTGATCCGTTCACAATCCGTGATGATCGAGAACCCCTCCCCTGCTCCCCGCGCACGCGGGGGTGATCCCGCCGACCACAACCGCGGTGACCTGACCTTGAGCTGCTCCCCGCGCACGCGGGGGTGATCCGGGGCGTGACCGGGATGCGGCGCCGAACCCGGACTGCTCCCCGCGCACGCGGGGGTGATCCCGCAGGGAGGGGTCCTTCGCCGTCGCGGAGGACCTGCTCCCCGCGCACGCGGGGGTGATCCCGGGAACGCGGGGCACGGACCCAGGTGCTGGAGCTGCTCCCCGCGCACGCGGGGGTGATCCCAGGTCCGGGCGCTCGGCGACCACCTGGGCGTCCTGCTCCCCGCGCACGCGGGGGTGATCCTCAGTACGTCATTCGGAAGCTCAGGGCCGCCTGATCACTGAACGCTCGGCGCGGTGCGTAGTCGCTACATGCCGTCGTCGTAGCGTCAGCTCGTGGCGGTACGGTGACCTTCCGTGGCCCGAGCGGGCCGCGCTCACAGGGAGGTGCGCGATGGGAGCGCCGGACGTGGTGGCCCAGCCGGTCGCCGGGCTCAACGAGGTCGACCGGCCGCTGTTCACCTTCTGCGACGACGCGACCGGTGACCGGGTCGCGCTGAGCGCCGCTGACCTGGGCGGCTGGGCGGCGCGCACCGCGGGGCTGTTGCGCGACGGCTGCGGGCTGGCCCCGGGCAGCCGCGTCGCGGTGCTGCTGCCGCCGCACTGGCGTACCGCCGCAGTGTTGTTGGGCGCCTGGTCGGTGGGGCTGGCCGTGTCGTTCCGGCCCCGGGCCACCGCCGGGTTGCCGGTCCTGGAGCCGGGCGGCGACCGGCCGTACGACGCTGTGTTCGTCACCCCGGAGCGGCTCGACGACTGGCTGGAGGACGTGCCCGACGGGGTGCACCGGTACCTCGTCGGCACCGGGCCGGGCCCGCTGGCGGACGTGCCCGTCGGCTGGCTCGACTGGGACGCCGAGGTGCTGCGGCACACCGACTCGCCGCCCGACTATGCCGGCGTCCACCCGGCGGAGGCGGCCACCCCCGACGGCACGAGCTTCGGCGCGTGGGGCCGGCTCGCCAGGGAGGTGGCCGACCAGCTCGGGCTGCGCTCCGGCGACCGGCTGCTGGTCGACGCGGCCGAGCACGAGCAGCCGCTGAAGTGGCTCCTGGCCCCGCTGTCCGTCGGCGCGTCGGTGGTCGTGTGCGCCAACCTCGACCGGTCCCGCCTCGACGCCCGGGTCGCCGCCGAGGAGATCACCCGCGTGCTCTGACCGACGACGCCATGCCGGGCAGGTGGGGGTATCCGGACGGCGGGATACCGCCACCTGCCCGGCATTCGAGCAGAGGAGCGGGGCGTCAGCGGCGGCCGAAGACCTTCGCGGCGGGGCCGAGCCGGAGCAGGACCGTCTCGCCCGTGGCGTCCTGGACGCCGTCGTTGTCGGTGATCGCGTACACCTGGCCGTTGCCGGCCACGGTCAGGCCCTCCAGCTTCTCCTGGGTCCAGCCGTTGGTGGCGCGCAGCGCCGGCAGCACGTCGACGGCGAGCGTCTTCGGCAGCACCGTCAGTGGGCCCGGCGCGGCCGGGCCGGCGGGCATCGGCACCGTGTAGACGCGCTTGAGCGCGGCGGCCGGGCCGTTCAGCTTGTCCCGTTCGATGATGGCGAGCCGGTTTCCGACCACGGTCACCTCGGACAGCCCGATCCAGTCGCCCGCGACGGCGGTGGACTCCAGCCGGTAGCCGAACCAGCTCCACGTCCCGGCGGTCACGTCGTACCGGCCGATGCGGGCGACGCCCGCCGGGTCGGTGGACGCCTCGCGCTGGAGCACCGCCCAGACGATCTCCCGGCCGTGCCGGTCGGTGCCGGCGGCGACCCCCTCGAAGCCCTGCTTGCCGAGCCCGGCGGCGACCTCGGCCGGCAGGGGCACGGTCTGCTGGGTCCGCCCGGCGGCGTCGAGCCGGACCAGCCTGTTCTCCGCGCCCTTGGCGCCTTCGACCGCGAGCCAGAAGCCGCCCTGCGGGCGGGCGAAGATCCCCTCCGCGTCGTAGGCGGCCGGGTTGCCGTCGGCGTCGGTCACCGGCAGGGAGTCGGTGATCACCGCCGGGGACCGGCCGGCGTCGACCGTCAGGATCCGGGTCGGGGTGTACGCCGCGTCGGTGACGCTGTAGAGCTGCTGCGGCCGGCCCGGGGCGGCGGAGAGGGCACCGAGCGCCCCCCAGCCGATCGGTGCGCCCTGCGCGTCGTCGGCCGAGACGATGCTCGGGAAGCCGGGGATGCCCCCGCCCAGCCGGTAGAGCGACACGGAGGCGCGTACGCCCGCGTCGGCCTCGTCGGTCTCGCTGGAGACCGCGAGCAGCCCTCGCGACGGGATCGGCAGTAGGCCCTCCGGGCCGTTGGTGGTGGGCAGGACCTGCCGGAAGACCGGGGCGGTGGGCCGGCTGAGGTCGTAGACGGCGACGAAGTTGCTCCGCTCCGAGCCGACGAACGCGTACCGCACGCCGCCGTACTCGGCGATCGCGACGCCCTCCGGCTCGGTGCCCTTCTTCGCGGCCCGGTCCTCGTTGTGCAGGCCGTGACGGACGGCGAGGCGCTCGAAGGTGTTGCCGGCGTCCCAGGCCACCTGGCCGGTGCGGCTGTCGAAGACGGACCAGCCGCGGGTGCCGCCCCGCCAGTCGCCCTCGTTGGCGGTGGCCAGGTAGCGGTCGTCCACCCACGCGACGGCGTCGGGCTCGCGGGGCACGTCGGTGATCGAGCCGGTCAGCTCGATCCGGCCGTCCTTCACGGTGTCGATGCCGCCGACCGAGGCGGTGCCGGCGCTGAAGGCCCGGGTGACCCGGCCGGTGGGCAGGTCCACCAGGACGACGCCGTTGTTTTCCTGCAGGGTGACCGCGAGCTGGTTGCGCCCGTTGATCGAGACGTACTCGGGTTCCGGGTCGGTGGGCTCGGTGATCCCGGCGGCGGCCAGCGCGGGCAGGGCCTGCCCGTCGGCGGCGGTCAGCGGCACGGTCCGCAGCTTCCACCGCTGCGGCGTCGACCTGCCGTCGAGGTCGAGGATCTGCACGAAGCCGGCGGGGGCCTGCGGCAGGTCGCCCTTCTTCCGACCGGGCGGGGTGGCGTCCTCGTCGCGCTCGTTCTCGATGGCGATCGCCGCGTACCGCTGGTCGTGGCTGATGGCGATCGAGTCCGGCTGGCCGCCGAGGTCGATGCTGCGGACCCGCTGGCGGGTGGCCAGCTCGATGACGTCGAGGCGGCCGGAGGGGGCGGTGTAGCTGGCGCTGGTGTTGACCACGACCAGGACGTACCGGCCGAGGACCGCCACCGAGGTGGGCTCGTCCTCGGCGTCGCCGAGCTGGGCGAGGGAGAGCGTGCCGAGCCCGCGCGGCCGGTCCGGGCGGGCGATGTCGAGGAAACCGATCCGGCGGGCCGCCGCGTCGGTGTAGACCAGGGTGCGGCCGTCGGGGCTGACCGCCGAGATCTCGGCGACCGTCTCCGTCGCCGGGTCCTCGCCGGCCGGCCGGTTCTGGAACACGGGGTAGGTGGCGGTGCGGTCGAAGGTGAGGCCCCCGGCGGGGTGGTGCCGGCCGTCGTCAGTTAGGCCGGCGGCGGCCGTGCCGGTGACGGCCAGCGTGCCGGCGATGGCCAGCGCAGCGGCGGCGATGCCGGCCGTCGGGGTGGGGGTGCGTTTCGGTGTCACGTCGTCCTCCGTCATATCGCTGCGACGGAGGCTGGCACGCAGGGCCGAGCGGGAGCTGGCCCGGCCGTGAACGGCGGGCGAACAACCTCAGGCCAGGCCCTGCGTGGGCGCTACGACCGGTGAGAGGGGTGGGGCGTCAGCAGGTGGTGTTGCCGCCCGGGACCCAGCCGTCGATGGCCGGATCCTCGGCGCCGTGGCCGTAGATCCAGACGTCGTCGTCCTCCGCCCACACCTGGCCGTGCCAGCGGAAGCCCCGCCCGGCGGTCAGGGTGCGCAGGACCTGGGCGTGCGGGGCGGCCCGCAGCCAGGTGTTCTGCGTGAGGTTGCAGACGATGCCCCACGCGTCGCTCGCCGAGGCGGCCGTGGGGGCCACGGCGGAGCCGGCGAGAGCGACGGTGGCGACCGTCAGTGCGGGCAGGATTCGACGCTTCACTCGGGTCCCTTCGGCGGGTGTCGGTGACGGTCCCCGATTGTGCCACTGTGGACTGACGTCGGGGTGCCCACGCAGGACGACTCGGCCAGGTTGGCGTCAGTCGAGGGCAGCGGCGAACATGCCGGGCTGGTAGGAGCCGCCCCGCTGGTGCACGATCACGGCCAGCCGGTTGGCAGCGTTGATCAGGGCGACCAGGCAGACCAGCGCGGCGATCTGGTCGTCGTCGTAGTGCTTGCGCACCTGGGCCCAGGTCTCGTCGGACACGCCCTGGTGGGCGTCGGCGAGCCGGCTGCCCTCCTCGGCGAGCGCCAGCGCGGCCCGCTCCGCCTCCGTGAAGACCGTCGACTCGCGCCAGGCGGCGACCAGGTGCAGCCGGACCTGACTCTCACCGGCGGCGGCCGCCTCCTTGGTGTGCATGTCGATGCACCAGCCGCAGCCGTTGATCTGGCTGGCCCGCAGCGACACCAGTTCCTGCGTGGCCTTCGGCAGCGGCGACTGGTGGATCACCATGCCGGCGTTGGCGAACCGCTTGGCGAACCTCGTGGCCAGCTCGTTGCTGAACAGGTCGAATCGGGTGTCCATGGCTACCGTCCTTCGCTCGTTCGCTCGTGCAGTGGGACGAACAAGAGATGCCGGCGCTCGGGCCCCTGTGACGGCCGGGATGGGTGACGACTGCCACACCCGGAGGTGTCACACGGCGGCGGGGTCCGGCGTCTGATGGGCGACGCAGTCGAGAGCGAACGGGGGTCACCCATGGTCGGCACACCGCAGACCGCAGCCGACGCCGGCCGGGGCGCCGGCTCGCCCGACCCGGCCACCGAGGCGTTCCTCGCCCACCGGAACCTGCTGTTCACCGTCGCGTACGAGCTGCTCGGCTCGGCCGCCGACGCGGAGGACGTCCTGCAGGAGACGTGGCTGCGGTGGGCGGGCGTCGACCTCGGTGCGGTGCGGGACCAGCGCGCCTACCTGGTCCGGATCGCCACCCGCCAGGCGCTCACCCGGCTGCGCGCGCTCGGCCGCCGCCGGGAGTCCTACGTCGGCCCGTGGCTGCCCGAGCCGCTGCTCACCGCGCCCGACGTGGCCGACGACGTCGCGCTGGCCGACAGCGTCTCGATGGCGATGCTGCTGGTGCTGGAGACCCTCGGGCCGACCGAACGGGCGGTGTTCGTGCTGCGCGAGGTGTTCGACCTCGGGTACGACGAGATCGCCGAAGCCGTCGACAAGAGCCCTGCCACGGTCCGGCAGATCGCGCACCGGGCCCGGGCGCACGTGGCGGCGCGCCGGCCGCGCCGGGTCGTGTCGGCGGCCGAGACCCGCACCGTGCTCGACGCGTTCCGGCGGGCGGTCGAAACCGGCGACCTCCAGCGCCTGCTCGACCTGCTCGCCCCGGACGTCGTCCTGCTCGGCGACGGCGGCGGAGTCAAGCAGGCCGTCCTGCGGCCCGTCGTGGGCGCCGACAAGGTGGCCCGCCTGCTGGCCGGCGGGTGGGGCAGGGTTCCCGGTGTCACGTCGCTGCTGCCGACGCAGGTCAACGGCAGCCCGGCGCTCGTCATCCGGCTCGACGGGGAACTCGACACCGTGCTGGCCGTGCACGTCGACGACGGCCGCATCGGCGGGCTCTACGCCGTACGCAATCCCGAGAAGCTGTCGCACATGGCGCGGGAGACGAGGCTGAGTCGTTGAGCCGGCCGCACCAGCGTCAGTCCACGCTGGGCAGGGGCGGGCCCAGGACGTCGTCGGCGTCCACGATCGTGTACGCGTAGCCCTGCTCCGCCAGGAAGCGCTGCCGGTGGGCCGCGTACTCCGTGTCGATCGTGTCCCGGGAGACGACCGTGTAGAAGTGCGCCTGCCGCCCGTCGGCCTTCGGCCGCAGCACCCGGCCCAGCCGCTGCGCCTCCTCCTGCCGCGACCCGAACGTGCCCGACACCTGGATCGCCACCGCCGCCTCCGGCAGGTCGATGGAGAAGTTGCCGACCTTCGAGATCACCAGCGTGCGTACCTCGCCCGACCGGAACGCGTCGAACAGCCGCTCCCGCTCCTTGTTCGTGGTGGACCCCTGCACGATCGGCGCGTCCAGGTATTCGCCGAGCTGGTGCAGCTGGTCGATGTACCCGCCGATGACGAGCACCTGCTCGTCCGGGTGCCGGTCGACCAGCGCCCGCACCACCGGCAGCTTCGTGCGGGCCGTCGCCGCCATCCGGTAGCGCTCCTCCGCCTCCGCCGTCGCGTACGACATCCGCTCGGCGTCGGTGAGGGTCACCCGCACCTCGGTGCACTGCGCCGGGGCGATCCAGCCCTGCTGCTCGATGTCCTTCCACGGCGCGTCGTACCGCTTGGGGCCGATCAGGCTGAACACGTCGCCCTCCCGGCCGTCCTCGCGGACCAGGGTCGCGGTGAGACCGAGGCGGCGGCGGGCCTGGAGGTCCGCGGTGAACCGGAAGATCGGCGCGGGCAGCAGGTGCACCTCGTCGTAGACGACCAGGCCCCAGTCGCGCGCGCCGAACAGGTCCAGGTGGGTGAACGCGCCGCCGCGCCGCGAGGTGAGCACCTGGTACGTGGCGATGGTGACCGGCCGGATCTCCTTGCGCTCGCCCGAGTACTCGCCGATCTCCTCCTCCGTCAGCGAGGTGCGGGCGATCAGCTCCCGCTTCCACTGCCGGCCGGCGACCGTGTTGGTGACCAGGATCAGGGTGGTGGCCTTCGCCTCCGCCATGGCCGCCGCCCCGACGAGGGTCTTGCCCGCGCCGCAGGGCAGCACCACCACGCCGGACCCGCCGGCCCAGAACGCCTCCACGGCCTCCCGCTGGTACGAGCGCAGCGTGAACGGCTTCCCGCCGTCCTTGCCGGCCTCGGCCAGCTCGATGGGGTGCGCCTCACCGTCGACGTACCCGGCGAGGTCCTCCGCCGGCCAGCCCAGCTTCAGCAGCGCCTGCTTGAGCCGCCCCCGCTCCGACGGGTGCACCGCGATCGTGTCGTCGTCGAGCTTCGCGCCGAGCATCCCGGCGAGCTTCTTGCTCTTGGCGACCTCGATCAGCACCAACCGGTCGAGGGCGCGCAGCACCAGGCCGTGCGCCGGGTCGTTGGCGAGCTGGAGCCGGCCGTACCGGTCCATCGTCTCGGCCACGTCGACCAGCAGCGCGTGCGGCACCGGGTAGCGGCTGTACTTCAGCAGCGCGTCCACCACGGCCTCGGCGTCGTGGCCGGCGGCGCGGGCGTTCCACAGGCCGAGCGGGGTCAGCCGGTACGTGTGCACGTGCTCCGGCGAACGTTCCAGCTCGGCGAACGGGGCGATCGCCATCCGGCAGGACTGGGCGTCGGGGTGGTCGATCTCCAGCAGCAGCGTCTTGTCCGACTGCACGATCAGTGGTCCACCGCTCACGCCGGCGTCCTCTCTTTGGCCTGGTCAACGGCCCTCCGCCGGGCGGCTACCCACCCCGGGCCGACCAACCAGTGTTGCACGAAGCCCGAATGGGGCCGAAAATTCGGACACCAGGTGCAACCATTCCGGTACGTCCGGCGTCTAGGCAGTGGGACGACCGACCCGGGGAGGCCCCATGAGACAGGTTCGCTTCAGCGCCCGGGTCGTCGCCCTGGCTGTGGTCACGCTGGTCGGCGTCGGTGCGTGCACGCCCGAACGCCAAGCCGACCCGGGTGGCCGTGGAGGAGGGCTCGCCCAGGCCGGCTCGGCGGAACGGGAAACGGGGGCGGGCGGTTCGTCCGGCTCCGACCAGCGGACCCGGCCGGAGCCGAAGCCCACCCGCACGAAGTCCAAGCCGAAGCCGAAGCCCACCCCGACGAAGGCGAAGCCGAAGCCCGCGCCGAAGCCTGCGGCGGCCGGATGCCCGCTGGGCGAGCACCAGCGCGAGGTGGAGACCTACCTCGCCCGGCTGGGCGGCTTCGGGCGGGTGACCGTCGACGGCCGCCAGTCCGCCGCCGACTGCGCCGCCATCAAGAAGTTCCAGCAGCGGTACGACATCCGCCCCGCCGCCGGTCGCGCCGGCCCCACCACGTACGACGTGGCGAAGCGCCTCGCCACCACCGACACGAAGCGCTGCAAGGCCGCCTCCTCCGGCACCACGTTCTGCATCGACCTGACCCACCAGACCACGTGGGCGCTGCGCGGCGGCAAGGTGGTGTGGGGCCCGACGGTGACCCGCACCGGCATGAAGGGCTACGCGACGCCCGCCGGCACGTTCACCATCAACTACCGCAACATCAAGGAGTGGTCCGACCCGTACGAGGTGTGGCTGCCCTACTGGCAGCACTTCACCCAGGGCATGGGCTACCACCAGACCACCACCTACCTGCACGACAAGTCGATCGGCTCGCACGGCTGCGTCAACCTCCTCCCCGCCGACGCCCTCCGCGCCTGGGAGTTGGGCAAGGTCGGCAGCCGGGTGGTCCTCTTCGGTCGCCGGCCCGGCACGTGACAGGCGACGACGAGCCCGCGCCGGCCGGCGAGGTCTCGGCGGCGACGCTGCTCGCGTACGCGACCGCCGCCGTGCTCCTCGTCGGCTGGTTCCTCTACGGCTGGCTGGTCCAGCGGCAGGGCTTCGTCGCCTCCGTCGGCGAGTCCGCCGGGGCCGGGTTCGCCCTGCTGCTGGCCGTCTCCGTGGTCGGCACCGTGCGCCGGAGCCGCCGCTGACGCCACACCGCCGGCGGCGACGCCCGACCCGGCGGCCGGGCGGCTCAGGAGCCCTCCAGCACCGCCGCGGTGATCCGGTGCAGCGCGAACGTGTGCAGCATCTCCGTGCGCTCGTCCTCGGCGCGCAGGTAGCCCGCCCCGATCGACACCGGCCGGACCAGCCGCGACGCGGTCGCCCCGTGCGCGTCGACGTAGCCCACCCAGACCAGCGCCTTGTCCCGCACCGCCTGCTGCAGCACCGCCAGGGCGTCGGAGTGACCGTGCACCGGGGCCGGGCCGGTGCGTGCCGCCGTGCCGCGTACCACCGCCGGGGCCCGCCGGGCCGCCCGCGCCGCCGCCTCGCCCCGCCGGATCTGCTCCACCACCCCGAGCAGCCGGGGCAGGGCCAGTTTCGGCGACGCCAACGGGTCCACCGTCCGGCCCACCGGGGCCCGCCCCGGGGCCCGCCGGGTCCTCGGCCGCGACAGCACCGCCGCCCCCGACGCGTCCTCGGGCACCGGGGCGTACCCGGCGTCGCGCAACGCCAGCAGCATCCGGTTCACCTGGTACGGGGTGACCAGCACCGTCGGGGCCAGCCGCCGGAACGCCAGCGCCTCCAGCCGCCGGTCGGCGAGCACCTCCGCCAGCAGCGCCTCGTCGTCGCTGCGCACGTACCCCCCGGCGGAGCCGACCCGCAGCCCGCCGTGCTTGCGCGCGACGTCGTCCACCAGGTACGTCAGTCCTTGCGGCACCGGTGTGCGGGACCGGCGGCGGAACAGGTCGTGCAGGTCGTCGGCCGAGTAGCCGGCGTCCAGGGCCCGGCGCACGCTGGCCGTGGTGACCCGGTGCACGCTCGCCCCGCCCGCCGACTCGTGCTCGGCCACCACCTCCAGCTCGCCGGCGAGCGCCGGGTCGGGCGGGCCGGGCACCACCACCGTCAGGTCGGCCTGCACCAGGAAGTGGTCGACCGGCGCGGGCAGCAGCCCGTCGAGCGCCCGCACGGCCGTGGACGCGTCCTCGGCGTCGGCGCGCAGCCCCAGCGGGTCGTCGCCGCCCCGCTCGTCGGCCTCGGTCACGTCGGCCAGCAGCAGCCGCCCGTACGAGGTGAGCGCCCCCAGCCCCGTCACGCCCAGCCGCGCCGCCTCGACCAGGGCCTCCCGGTGCGCGGCCTCCCGGCCCCGGCTGCGCCGGGGAGCCCGCCAGTCGAGCAGCTCCAGCACCTCCTCCGGGGTGGGCGCGACGGCCGGCTCCAGGTCGGCCAGCACCGCCAGCACGGCCCGGCGGGCGGCGGGCGCCCCGGCCCGTTCCGCCTCGGGCGAGAGCGCGCCGATCGGGCGGTCCCGGTCGTCGCGTTGCCCGACGAGGCCCACCTGGCGGGTCATCAGCAGCCACGCCCGGGCCAGCTGCTCCCAGCGCCGGGCCAGCGACATGGCCCGCCACACCTCGTACCCGCCGCTGGGCAGGACCTGCTGGTCGGCGCCGTACCGGGTGGTCGTCGCCCCGGACAGCTCCAGCTCGCCGGCCAGCCCCGCCGCGTACGCCACCTCCAGCAGCAGGGCGGTCGTCGCCTCGTCCAGGGCGAGGGCCTTCGCCAGCCGGCGCAGGTCACGCACCCCGATCCCGCCCGAGCGCAGCACTGGGGCCGGCTCGGCGGAGAGCAGCTCCAGCAGCGCCTCGGTGTGGCGTACCACCTCCATGGTCTGCCCGGCCCCGGCGGAGTCGACGGCCTTCGCCTCGCGCGCGACGGCGGCCACCGGCGGTGGGCTGGTGCGCAGTGGCCCCAGGGGGCCGCTGTCGCGGCGCAGCAGCAGGCCGACCTCGCGGGGCAGCTCCACCGTGCCGGCGGACACCGCCACCAGCAGCCGGCTGTCGACCAGCCAGCGCACCGGCGACCCGGTGGGCGCGCCGCCGTTGGTCGGGTCCGGCGGGACGCTGTCCTCCGCCCCGAGCGGCGGGGCCTGGAGCGCGCCCGGGGGCACGCTGCCCACCGGCGGGCCGGCGGCGAGCCGGTCCAGGATCGCCCGCGCCGACGGGGGCGCGGCCAGCAGCGTGCGGCGCAGCTTCGCCGGGTCCGCGCAGAGGGCCGCCGTGCGCGCGTCCAGCTCCGTCGCCGGCCGGCCCAGCCCCGCCGGGTACGGGGCGACCTCGTCGACACCGTCGACTACGCGCAGGGCGTGCTCGGGCCCGTACAGCAGGAACAGCGCCCGCAGCTTGTTCACCGCGCCCCGAATGGTGGCCGGGGCGGGCGGGCGCGGACCGGCGGTGGCCATGGCGAGGACGGCCTCGGTGGAGGTGGTGCCGTCGTCCGGGTCCCGGGTGAGCCGGGCGGCGTCGAGGATCTGGAGGGTGAACTGGTCCAGCCCGTCCAGCGCCCGGGCCACCGAGACCCGGGACTGGGCCCGGACCGCGAGCGCGGACACGTCGGCCGGCACGGGCACGACGAGGTCCGGCCGCAGCTGGAGCAGGGCGGCCAGGGACTCGTCGGGCAGCGTCCGCAGGTGGTCGGCGAGTGAGGTCGTCATCGTCGTTCCACGCTAGCCCGGGACGGGGCCCGCGCGCCCCTCGGACGTCCGGCTGGACCCGCCGGCCGGGTAGGTTCTCGGCATGCCCCCGCTCACCGTCGGTTTCGACCTCGACATGACCCTCGTCGACTCGCGTCCCGGCATCGCCGCGGCGTACCGGGCGCTGACGGCGCGCACCGGCGTGCCCGTGGACGCCGACGCGGCGGTGTCCCGGCTCGGCCCGCCGCTGCGCGTGGAGATCGCCCGCTGGTTCCCGCCCGAGCAGGTCGAGTCGGCCGTCGAGGCGTACCGCGAGCTGTATCCGGCGTACGCGATCACCCCGACCCTGCCGATGCCCGGCGCGGTCGAGGCCATCGCGGCCGTGCACGCCCACGGCGGCCGGGTCGTGGTCGTCACCTCGAAGCTGGGCCGGCTGGCCCGGCTGCACTTGGACCACCTCGGGCTGGCCGTCGACGAGCTGGCCGGCGACCTGTTCGCCGAGGAGAAGGCGACGGCGCTGCGCGCGCACGGCGCGACCCTGTACGTCGGCGACCACACCGCCGACATGGTCGCCGCCGGGGCGGCGGGCGTGCCGGGCGTGGCGGTCGCCACGGGCCCCTGCTCGGCCGACGAGCTGCGCTCGGCCGGGGCCAGCCTGGTCCTGGCCGACCTCACCGGATTCCCGGCGGCGCTCGCCACCATGATCCGGCTAGCCTTGGAGCAGTAGACGTCTCAAGTGAAGCAGGGGTTCTCAGGTGCCGACGGGTCGAGTGAAGTGGTATGACGCGGCCAAGGGATACGGGTTCGTCACCAGCGACGAGGGTGGCGACGTGTTCCTGCCGAAGGGCGCGCTGCCGGCGGGTGTCACCGACCTCAAGGGTGGTCAGCGGGTCGACTTCAGCGTGGTGGACAGCCGTCGGGGCGCCCAGGCGATGGGGGTCAAGCTGCTGGAGGCCCCGCCGTCGGTGGCGGAGCTGCGCCGCCGGCCGGCGGAGGAGCTGCACGGCCTCGTGGAAGACATGATCAAGGTGCTGGAGGCGAAGGTCCAGCCGGACCTGCGGCGGGGGCGGTTCCCCGACAAGAAGACGGCACAGAAGATCGCTCAGCTGGTCCACGCGGTGGCGCGCGAGCTGGAGGTCTGAGGGCCGGCGGCCCGGGGCACGAGCCCGGCGTCGGCGGCCCGGCCCAGCAGCGCCTCCACGGCGGCGAACCCCGCGTCCCCCAGGTCCGCGGTGAACTCGTTGACGTAGAGGGCGATGTGCCGGTCCACCACGTCGGGCTCCATCTCCTGCGCGTGGGAGAGCACGTACGGTCGGCTGGCCTCCGGGTCGGCCCACGCCTGGCGTACCGACTCGCGGATCCAGCCGGCCGCCTCGACCGGGTCGACCACGCCCCGGCGGGCCAGGATCGCGCCGAGCGGGATAGGCAGCCCCGTGTCGCCCTCCCACCACTCACCGAGGTCGACCAGGGCGGTCAGCCCGTGCCGCTGGTAGGTGAAGCGGGCCTCGTGGATCACCAGCCCGGCGTCGTACCGGCCGGCCGCCACCGCGGGCATGATCTCGTGGAACGGGACCACCTCGATCCGTGCCGGCGGGCGCTCGGCCGACCAGAGCCGGAACAGCAGGTACGCCGTGGTCCGGTCCCCGGGCACCGCCACCGTCGCCCCGCTCAGGTCGGCGGTGTCGGGCTGCTCATTGCCGGCCTGCCCGCTGATGGCCCGGTCGGGGCGGGTCAGCACCAGCGGCCCGCAGCCCCGGCCGAGCGCGCCCCCGCAGGGCAGCAGGTGGTAGTCGTCCAGCAGCCACGGCAGCGCCGCGTAGCTCACCTTCACCAGGTCGAACGCGCCCCGCTCGGCGGCGGTGTTCGTGACGTCGACGTCCGCGTAGGTCACCTCGACCGGCGGCGCGCCGGGCACCCGGCCGTGCACCAGGGCGTCGAAGACGAACGTGTCATTGGGGCAGGGCGAGATCGCCAGGGTGAGCGCCACGCCCCCACCGTATCCCCGCCCCCGTTCTGGCCCGCCACCCGCTCGGTGCGGGCGCCTACCGTGCGGCGGCGGTGTCGGTGGACCTCGGGTACTTCTTCCGCCGGCTAGGGAGCTGATGTCGTGGATGACTCAGCGAACAGGCCGGTCCCGAACAGGCCGGTCCCGAACAGGCCGGTCCCGAACAGGCCGGTCCCGAACAGGCCGGTCCCGAACAGGCCGGTCCCGAACAGGCCGGTCCCGAACAGGCCGGTCCCGAACAGGCCGGTCCCGAACAGGCCGGTCCCGAACAGGCCGGTCCCCGGGCGGGCTGTTGCCGGGCAGCCTGGTCCCCAGGCAGCCTGGTCCCGGGAAGGGCGGTACCCGACATGCCGGGAATCGGCCTGCCGGCCCTCCTTCGCTGCGCGTCGCCTTCCGGCCTTGCCGGCCCGCGTCGCCTCGCCTCGCGCTGTCTTGCGCCCCCGCCGTGCCGCCTCGCCTCGCGCTGTCTCCTGGGCCCGCCGTGCCGCCTCGTCTCGCGCCGCCCCCTGCCCCGTGCCTGGCAGGTGGCTCCGGTGTCGTGCTCCGGTGCCCTGATGTCGTAGGTGACTCAGCTCCCTAGTGAGCGGAACGCAGTATCGGTCCTCAACAGCGAGTGGAGTTATCCACAGGTTGTCCACAGCCTGGCGGGGGTTGTTGATGACCGGCGGGAGCGGGCGACAGCATTGAGGCATGGCAGAGACAGCGGACCGGGTCGATCTGGGCGGATCGCTTCGGGCATTGCGTCGCCGCGCGGACCTGAGCCAGCGTGAGCTGGCAGACCTCGCCGGGGTGCCACAGGCGACGTTGGCGCGGATCGAGTCGGGTCGCTCCGGGGACGTCCGGTTCCGGACGGTCGAGCGGCTGGTGCGGGCGGCCGGCGGGCGGGTGGCGATCGGGATACCCGGCGATCAGGCCAGCGACGACCGGGTGCCGGAGGTGGTGCCGGTGCCCGGGGTGCCGCACGACGGGCTGCGGGACGCGGCGGGGCGGCGGTACCCGCCGCACCTGGACGCCTGGGAGGTGCACGGCCCGAGGGACTGGCCGGGTGCCTGGTGGGCGGGGTGGTGGAACCTTCCGCCGCAGCACTGGCCGCGGCGGTTGCCCGCGGCGACGTACGAGCTGAGCCGCGAGCGTCGGGACCGCCGCCGGTGGGGCGAGCGGATCCGCCGCGAGGTGACCGTGCGCCGGGTCACCGACGACGGGTTGCCCGGGACGTGCTGGCGGTTCGTGGCGGAGTTGCCCGACGGCCGGCTGGTCGGGGAGCTGCGCGCCCACGAGCGCGACCCCCGGTTGCTGTACGGCGACCTGATCGACGCCGGTGAGCGGGAGATCGTGCTGGACGGCGTGCTGGTGGCCGGGCCGTGCCGGCTGCTGGGGATCGGGCAGCGGCTGGTGGCGGCGCTGACTGCGGAGATGGAACGGGCCGGGATCCGGGTCGCCCACGCCGTCGCGGACTTCGGCGGTGTCGACCTGCTGCTCGCCTGTGGATACCGGATCGAGGGGCGGGGGCACTACGCGATGCGCCTCGACCGTGCGTGGCTCGGTGCTGCGCTGCTTCCTGGCCCAGCGCCGCTCCAGCCCTAGCCCAGCGCCGCCGCGGCCGTCGTGAGGGCGGCGAACGCCTCGCGCATCCGCCACGCGCTGCGGTCCCGGGGACCGATCGGGTTGGAGACGGTGCGCAGCTCGGCGAAGGGCACGCCGGCCTGGGCGGCGGCGACCGCCACGCCGTACCCCTCCATGGCCTCGGCCACCGCGTCGGGGTGCCGGTCGGCGAGCGCGGCGGTGCCGGCGGCGGTGCCGGTGACCGTGCTGACGGTGAGCACCGCGCCGACCGTCGCCGCCGGCAGGGCCGCGCGCAGGGCGGCCAGCAGGCCCGGGTCGGCGGGCACGGCGGTGCCGGCGCCGAGCAGCTCGGGGGGCATGCCGAGCTGGTCCACCGGGATGAAGCCCGTCGGCGACTCGGCACCGAGGTCGGCGGCGACGCTGCGGCTCGCCAGCACCGTCGCGCCCACGGCCGCCCGGCCGACGAAGCCACCGGCGATGCCCGCGCTGACCACGGCCCGGTACGGGCGGCCGGCGGCCTCCGCGAGCGCCAGCAGCCGGGCGGTGGCCGCCCCGGCGACGGCTGGGCCCACCCCCACGGGCACCACGGTCACCCCGGCGGCGGCCGGCGAGGTCCCGGCCGGCGCAGCCGCGGGCGGGGTGGCCCCGGGCGAGGCGGCGGAAAGGCCGGCGTGGATCGCCTCGGCCTCGGCCGGCACCGCCGTCACCACGAGCAGGCCGGCCTCGCCGAGCAGGCCGGTCCCGCCGATCCGGCCGGTCGGGCCGGTCACGCCCGTCCCGCCGGTCACGCCCGTCCCGCCGGTCACGCCCGTCCCGCCGGTCACGCGAGGGGCCCTCGGGGCTCCCGGCGGGCCTCGTCGTCGGCCGCGCCCGCTCCGCCGGCGCCGGCGACCGCGGAGGACGGCCGGTAGACGTGGTAGCCGGGCGGGGCGGAGGAGGCGGGTGCGGGCGAGGTCGGGGCGATGTCCGTCACCGGGTCGTGGTCGGTCACCGGGTCGTGCATCACCGGGTCGGGTGTCACCGGCCCGTGCGCCGTCGGGTCGTCGGCTGCCGGGCGGTCCCCGGCGGCCGGCTTCCCGGCGGGATCCTCGACCGGCTCGTCGGCCAACTCGTCGTCGCCGAGCGGGCGGCCGAGCAGCCGCTGGTCGCGGAGCTTGCCGGCGACGTACGCGCCCCGGGCGGCGGCGAGCACGCCCACGCCGGCGGCCACGGCGATGCCCAGCCGGCCGTCGAACGGGACCAGGCCGAGCGCGCCGCCGGCCACGAAGGCGAGCATCAGCGCCGTCTCCGAGTGGGCGAACGAGCTGGCCCGCAGCCGCTCCGGGATGCGTTCCTGGATGGAGGCGTCGACCGCGAGCTTCGCCACGCCACTGGCCAGCGTGGCGACCAGGCAGAGCAGGGCCACCATCGGCAGCGAGAACTGGATCGTGGCGAGAACGGCCGTGCCGGCCACGATGATCGTGCTGCTGGACTGGATCGCGGTGGGGCGGTGGATGCGCAGCCGGGTGCCGACCGCGGTGGCCAGGAAGCTGCCCACCGCCAGCGCACCGCCGACGAGGCCGAGCGCCATCTCCGCGCTCAGCTCGCGCCCGAAGAAGTCGGTGGTCAGGTCGCCCTTCTTCAGCGCGAACGCGAGGAAGAGCAGCAGGAAGCCGTAGACGACGCGGAGCAGCGCCGCGCCGAGCAGGCTGGCGATGACGAGGCGGCCGGACGGGCGGCCACGCCCCAGCGGGCGGTCCCCGGCGGCCCGCCGGCCCAGGGAGCGCAGCGGGCGGGGCACCCGCTCGGGCGGCTCGGAGTCGGCCCGGGGCGGGAGTCGCAACGCGATCACCATGCCGACCAGGAAGATCACCGAGGCGACCCGCAGCGGCCACTGCGGCCCGAACCAGAACGCGGCCAGCCCGATCGGGGCGACGAGGGCGCCGGCCACCGTGCCGTAGACGCTGGCCCGCGCGCCGACCTGGGACAGGCCGAGCCCCTCGGGCAGCAGCCGGGGCACGGCCGCCGAGCGGGCCACGCCGTACGCCCGGGAGAGCGCGAGCACCCCGAAGGCCGCCGGGTAGAGGCCGAAGCCGTGCATGTAGTCGGAGATCAGCCAGGCCAGGAAGGCCCGGCCGAGCATGGTGGCGGCGAGCGCGTACCGCCGGCCGTGCCGGAAGTGGTCCAGCAGCGGCCCGACCACCGGCGCGAGCATCGCGAACGGCACCATCGTGACCAGCAGGTAGAGCGCGACCTTGCTGCGCGCCTCCCCGAGGGGGACGTTGAAGAAGATCGTCCCGGCGAGGCCGATCGCGATCAGCGTGTCTCCCGCGCAGGAGAGGGCGTGCAGGTCGAACAGGCGCACCATGCCGACCTCGCCGCCCGCGCCCCGGGCCCGGGCCGAGCCGGCCTGACGGGTCATCCAGCGCCCGCCGCGCGCGGAGCCGCGCAGCAGGAGGCGGACGGCACGGATGCCGGTGCCGACGGTCCGCCCCAGCATGGACCGATCGGAGCGGGAGAACAACGGCATGTGCACCATCCTCGCCCATGTACCCCACCCCCGCGCCAGCACCGCCGGAGAACGACCTTGCGGGGAGTGCCTGTCGGTCTTCGTCACCCATGGGGAACAATGGACGGGTGACCAGGCCCGCCTCCGCTCGTGCCGCCCGCCTCGACCAGGTCTGCGCCGCCGCCGTCGAGGTGGCCCGCGACGCCATCACCGAGGTGGAGCCGTCCGACGTCGGCGACCACCTCCAGGCCGTCGCCGAGGCGGACCGGGTCGTCACCCACTACTTCGAGTGCCGGCTGTCCGGCTACCGGGGCTGGCGGTGGGCGGTCACCGTGACCCGGGTGCCGCGCAGCCGCAAGGTCACCGTCTGCGAGACGGTCCTGCTGCCGGGCTCGGACGCGCTGCTCGCGCCGGGCTGGCTGCCCTGGCAGGAGCGGCTCAAGCCGGGCGACCTGGGCCCGGGTGACCTCCTGCCGACCCCGCCCGACGACGAGCGGCTCGCCCCGGGGTACGTCCTGTCCGACGACCCGGCGGTGGAGGAGACCGCCTGGGAGCTGGGCCTCGGTCGGCCGCGCGTGCTGTCCCGGGAGGGGCGCAGCGAGGCCGCGCAGCGCTGGTACGACGGCGACCACGGCCCCTCGGCGCCGATCTCCACCGCCGCCCCGGCCGCCGCCCGCTGCGGCACGTGCGGCTTCTACCTGCCGCTGGCCGGCGCGCTGCGGCAGGCGTTCGGGGCGTGCGGCAACTTCTACGCCCCCGACGACGGTCGGGTGGTCAGCGCCGACCACGGCTGCGGCGCGCACTCGGAGACGCTGGTCGAGACGCCCGAGAGCCCGGTCGACGAGCTGCCCACGATCTACGACGACAGCGCCGTCGAGGCGGTGGCGGTGAGCCGGGCCCCGGGCTCGGTGGAGGCGGCGGAGCCGGGCGAGCCCTACGGCCACCCCTGAGCGAGTGCCGGCCAGCGGCCGGCGGACCGGGCGGGCTCAGCGGCGGGTGTCGGCGGGCTGACCGGCCCGCGCGGCGGCGCGGCGGCGACGCCGGTTGGCGTCGTGACGCATCATCACGGCGAGACCGGGGAAGCCCCAGAGGAAACCGGCAAGGCAGATCCAGAGCCAGTCCTGGTGGCCGTGCTCGGTCAGCCAGCCACGGAAGAAGAGCAGCAGCACCAGGCCGGCGACCGCCCAGGCGACCAGCCCGGCGACCGCGAACGGCACCATCGGCGGGTCGAGCGGCTCGGGCCGCGGCGGTTGCTCCTGTCGCACGGGGGCAAGCGTACGCGATCAACTTTCCCAGTTGGCGTGTGATCTGCGACGATGCGCGCGACAGACGGATGATCACCTGCGAGGACCAGATGGCCATTGCGCCGCCGGACAACGGCACTCCACCCGATCCCGCTCACCCCCGCAACGCCTTCGACCGCTTCTTCGAGATCACCGCCCGCGGCTCGACACCGGGCCGGGAGGTGCGGGGCGGCCTGGCGACGTTCTTCACGATGGCGTACATCGTGGTGCTCAACCCGCTGATCATCGGCAGCGCCGTCGACGGCGACGGCAAGAAGCTGGCGATCCCGGCGCTGGCCGCCGCGACGGCGCTCGTCGCGGGCCTGATGACGATCCTGATGGGGGTGGTCGGCCGGTTCCCGATGGCGCTGGCCGCCGGCCTGGGCGTGAACGCGCTGGTGGCGTACGAGATCGCCCCGCAGATGACCTGGGCCGACGCGATGGGCCTGGTGGTGATCGAGGGTGTGCTCATCGCGATCCTGGTGCTCACCGGCCTGCGTACGGCGGTGTTCCGCTCGGTGCCCACGCAGCTCAAGACCGCGATCGGCGTCGGCATCGGCCTCTTCCTGACGATCATCGGCCTGGTCGACGCCGGCTTCGTCCGGCGGGTGCCGGACGCGGCGAACACGACGGTCCCGGTGGGGCTGGGCATCGGTGGCAAGATCGTGAGCTGGCCGATGTTGGTCTTCGTGGTGGGCCTGCTGGTCACGATCGTGCTGGTGGTGCGCCGGGTACGCGGCGCGATCCTGATCGGCATCCTCGCCTCGACCGTGCTGGCGATCGTGGTGGAGGCCGTGGCGAACGTCGGCCCGTCCTTCGTCGACGGCAAGCCCAACCCCAAGGGCTGGTCGCTGAACGTGCCGGAGCTGCCGAAGACGGTCGTGGACGTGCCCGACCTGTCGCTGCTCGGCAACTTCAACGTGCTGGACTCGTGGACCCGGGTCGGCTGGCTGGTGCCGCTGATGTTCGTCTTCACGCTGCTGATCACGGACTTCTTCGACACGATGGGCACGATGGTCGCGATCGGCCAGGAGGGGAGCATGCTCGACGAGCGGGGCACCCCGCCGCGGGCCAAGGAGATCCTGCTGGTCGACTCGATCGCCGCGGCTGCGGGTGGCGCGGCGAGCGTCTCCAGCAACACGTCGTACATCGAGAGCGCCGCCGGTGTCGCGGAGGGCGCCCGCACCGGCGTGGCCAACCTGGTCACGGGCGCGCTGTTCCTGCTGGCGATGTTCCTCGCGCCGCTGGCGGTGGTGGTGCCGTTCGAGGCGGCGTCGACGGCGCTGGTGGTGGTCGGCTTCCTGATGATGACGGCGGTGCGGACGATCGACTGGACCGACTACGAGATCGCGATCCCGGCGTTCCTCACGATCACCCTGATGCCGTTCACGTACTCGATCTCCAACGGCATCGGCGCGGGCGTCATCTCGTACGTGATCGTGAAGCTGGCGAAGGGGAAGGCCCGCGAGGTCCACCCCCTGCTGTACGCGGTGGCGGCGCTGTTCGTCCTGTACTTCCTGCGCGGGCCGATCGAGTCGGTCGTACTCTGACGCCCCACGTGTCCCGGGGGTCGGGGTGCCGGACAGGTACCCCGGCTTCCGGGGCGCACACCCCCTGGTGAGCATGGTCATAACGGCTGTCGTTAGCCAGGCTCATTAGTTAGGCTAACTATCGTGACGGAGCGGACGGTGACGGCGAGACGCGTGCCACCGGCGCAGCTGGCTCCCCAGTTGCGTGATGCGATCACCCGGCTCAACCGGCGGGTCCGACAGGCCCGACCGGTCGGCGACCTGACGGTCACCCAGCTCTCCGCGCTCACCAGCCTCGTGCTGGCGGGCGCGCTGACGCCCCGGGAACTGGCCGACGTCGAACGGGTGCAGCCGCCGACGATGACCAAGATCGTCGCGAAGCTGGAGGAACGCGGCCTCGTGGGCCGCACCCCCCACCCGACCGACGGCCGGCAGGTCATCCTCTCGGCGACCGAGGGCGGCCGGGCCGTGCTCGACCAGTTCGAGCGGGCCCGCAACGAGTGGCTGGCCAGCCGGCTGGCCGAGCTGCCCGAGACCGACCGGGAGACCCTGCAACGGGCTGCCGAGATCCTGCAGCAGCTCGCCCGCGCCTGACGCGCCGCGCCCACCGGGGCGCGCCGCCGCCTGGTCCGCGCCGTCCGCCGTCGATGAGGCGTACGAGCGAGGAGGCGCATCCAGGGTGCAGGCGAAGCTGAGCACGATGTTCCAGTCACTGCAGGTCCGCAACTACCGGCTCTTCGCGTCCGGGCAGCTGATCAAACTGATCGGCGTCTGGATGATGTTCATCGCCCAGGACTGGCTCGTCCTCGAACTCTCCGACGACTCCGCCACCGCCCTCGGCGTGGTCACCGCCCTCCAGTTCACCCCGGTGCTGCTGCTCACCCTGCTCTCCGGGCGGCTCGCCGACCGGTACGACAAGCGCCTGCTGCTCTTCGTCGCGAACGCGTTCTGGACGGTGCTGTCGTTCGGGATGAGCCTGCTGGTGCTCACCGGCCTCGTCCAGCTCTGGCACGTCTTCGTCTTCGCCGCCCTGCTCGGCGTCGCCAACGCGGTGGAGACGCCCGTGCGGCAGGCGTTCGTCTCCGAACTCGTCGGCACGTCGCTGCTGCCCAACGCGCTGTCGCTCAACGCGGCCGTGTTCAACTCGGCCCGCATCGTCGGCCCCGCCGTCGCCGGCCTGGCCATCGCCGCCGTCGACGTCGGCCCGGTCTTCCTGTTCACCGCGCTCAGCTCGCTCGGCCCGCTGGCCACCGTGGTCCGGATGCGCCCCGCCGAGCTGCACCGCAAGGACCTCCTCCCCGTCGCCGAGCGGGACTCCGCCCGGGTCGTCGACGGCCTGCGCTACGTCGCCCGCCGCCCCGACCTGCTGCTGCCGATGGCCGTGATGTCGGTGATCGGGATGAGCCTGTTCAACTTCCAGCTCACCCTCGCCGCCCTGGCCAAGACCGTGTTCAAGACGGGTGCCGCCTCGTTCGGCCTGTTCAGCACGGCGCTGGCCGTCGGCGCGCTCGTCGGGGCGCTGGCCGGCACCGGGCGGCGCAGCCGCCCCTCGGTGTGGCTGGTGCTCGGCGCGGCGGTCGGCTGTGCCGTCTTCGGCACCCTGGTCGGGCTCGCCCCGGCGTACTGGATGGTGGTGGCGCTGCTGCTGCCCGCCGGGTTCTTCATGGTCTTCTTCGCCCAGTCGGCCAACCAGCGGGTGCAGCTCGGCACCGACGCCGCCTTCCGGGGCCGGGTCATGGCGCTGTGGGTGCTGGTGTTCCTCGGCACCAACCCGGTCGGCGCGCCGATCATCGGCTGGGTGGCCGAGCGGTTCGGCGCCGGGGCGAGCATCTGGATCGGCGGGCTGATCTCGCTGGCCACCGCCCTGCTGGCGCTCGCCTGGCAGTTGCGCCGCTCGGGGGCCCGGCTGCGCCTGCGGGTGCTTCCGTCCCCCCGCTTCTACGTGGTGGAGCAGGGAGCAGGGAGGGGCCCCCTGCTGACGCCGAGTAATTGAAGATGGTGAATGTCAACAAACCGGTGGCGGCGAGGCTCGCGGCAGCATAGCGTCGATGCGTGGAGGTAGGCCGAGCGATGCTCCTTGCCCTGGCGTTCGTCGCTGTCGCGAGTCTTCCGGTCGCCTTTGCGCTGGTGTTCTGCGCCGACGAGATCATCGACCGGGTCGCCTGCGGCTACGCCGAGTGGCGCGAACGACGCCGGGAACGCCGCACCATCGCCCGGCTGGACCGGGCCGTCGACGCCGAGGGGCTGACCCGAGGGATCGACCTCACCGAGTTCGACCGGGAGGACCGCCGGTCCCTCCAGCAGATCGCCGCCGACCTGCACCGGTTCGCCGGGCACCGGGTCAACCCGGGCGGCCGGGCGGTGATCTGGCACGCCGCCGTCGTCGACGCGTACGACGAGCACCTGAGGGCCGCCTGCCGCTGCCTGGGGCTCCCCGAGCACCTGGGCGAGCTGGAGGGCGTCGACCGGCAGATCGAGCGGGTCCGGGTCGAGGGGATGCTGCACGCGGCCGGTCTCACCCTGCCCGCCGCCCGGCCCCGACACCGCCAGCGGCACCGCTGACCCCCGCCGAGCCCCCGGTGACCGGCACCGTCGTGCCCGCCGCCGGGATGCGGCTCTTCGTCGGGGTCTTCCCGCCGCCCGAGGCCGTCGCCGACCTGAGCGCCGAGGTGGCCCGGCTCCGGGTCGGCCGCGCGGCGGCGGCCGGCACCAACGTACGGCTCGCCGACCCGGCGCGGGCGCACCTCACCGTCGCCTTCCTCGGCCAGGTCGACGCGGGCCGCCTCGTCGACGTCGAGAACGCCCTCGGCATCGCCGCCGAGACGTTCCGCACCCGCGATCTGCCGGCGGCCGAACGACTAGCGGGCGGCCGGACCGGGCCGGCCGTGCTGCGGCTCGGCGGCGGGGGCAGCTTCGGCCGGGGCCGGTTCACGGTCCTCTGGGTGGACGTGCGCGGCGACGTCGAGGCGTTGCGCGTCCTGGCCCGGCTGGTCCGGTCGGGGCTGCGCCGGGGCCGGCTGCCGTACGACGAGAAGCCGTTCACCCCGCACCTCACCATCGCCCGCCCCGGCGACCGGATCGACCGCGCCGAGGTGGCCGCCGACCGGGAGGCCCTGCACGACTACCTGGGGCCGCCGTGGCCGGCCGCCGAGCTGGTGCTGGTCCGCAGCCACCAGTGCCCGCAGCCGACGTACGACCGGGTGGCCGCCTGGCCGATCTGACCGGGACCGGCGGCCGGGTCGGGGCCGGTGGGCCCGGGTCGCGCCGGTGGTGGCCCGGTCGCGCCGGCGGGGCCGGGTCGGGGCCGGGTCGGGCCGCGTCGGGGCCGGTGGTGGCCCGCGATGTCGGCGACATGGCGGCTTCCCGCCTCGGGGATACCACCATGTCGCCGACATCGCGGCGCGTGCCCGGCGGCGCGTGCCCGGCCGCGGTGCGTGCCCGGCGGCGGCGCGTGCCCGGCGGCGGTGCGTGCCCGGCCGCGGCGCGACGCGCGCCCGCCGCGCTCGGCGTAGGCCCTACCAGGCCCACGCCTCCGGGCCGGGGCCGCCCTTGCCCACCGGCGGGAACAGCTCGTCGAGCTGGGCCAGCGCCGCCTCGTCGAGGCGGACGTCCAGCGCGCCCAGCGACCGGTCGAGCTGGTCGATGGTGCGCGGGCCGATGATCGGGGCCGTCACCCCGGGCCGGGAGAGCAGCCAGCCGAGCGCCACGTCCGCCGGATCGTGGCCGAGGTCGGCGCAGAACTTCTCGTACGCCTCGATGGTCGGCCGGTGCTCGGCCAGGCCCTCGGCGGCGCGGCCCGCGGCGCTGCGGGCGGCCCCGCCCTCGGCCATCTTGCGCAGCGCCCCCGACAGCAGCCCGCCGTGCAGCGGCGACCAGGGGATGATGCCGAGGCCGTAGTGCTGGGCGGCCGGGACCACCTCCAGCTCGACGGCCCGGGTCAGCAGGTTGTAGATGGACTGTTCGGAGACGAGGCCGAGGAAGTTGCGCCGCTGCGCCGCCGCCTGTGCCTGTCCGATGTGCCAACCGGCGAAGTTGGACGATCCGACGTAGACGACCTTGCCCTGGGCGACCAGGGTCTCCATCGCCTGCCAGATCTCCTCCCACGGGGTGGCCCGGGAGACGTGGTGCATCTGGTAGAGGTCGATGACGTCGGTCTGGAGCCGGCGCAGCGAATCCTCGCAGGCCCGGATGATGTGCCGGGCGGAGAGGCCCTGCTCGTTGGGCCAGTCGCCCATCTTGCCGTAGACCTTGGTGGCCAGCACCACCTTCTCCCGCCGGCCGCCGCCCTGGGCGAACCAGCGGCCGATGATCTGCTCGGTGATGCCCTCGCCGGTCTGCCAGCCGTAGACGTTGGCGGTGTCGAAGAAGTTGATGCCGTGCTCCAGCGCCCGGTCCATGACGGCGTAGCTGTCCGGCTCGCTGGTCTGCGGACCGAAGTTCATCGTGCCGAGGCAGAGCCGGCTCACCGACAGACCGGTGCGTCCCAGATTCGTGTACTCCATACGACCCACCCTGCCACGGCGGCACGCCGACTGCCTCGCCGTCGCCGGGCGGTGCGCGGGGAGCGCGTGCCGCCCGGCGCGGGCGGGTGGGTCAGGAGGACTCGCGGGCCGCCGGGCCGCTGCCGAACAGCACGTCGTCCCAGCTCGGCAGGCGCTTGCGCGGCTTGCCGGAGGCGTCGGTGGACTCGCCGCCGGAGGCCGCCGCGGCAGCGCCCGTGCGGCGGGGCCGGAGCACCGCCAGCGACGGCACGGCCGGGACCTCCTTGGGCGCGTCCGAGTCGTCGTCGAACGCCGAGCCCTGGCCGCCGCCGAGCAGGGCCGCCGCCCCGCCGCCGACCGGCCGCTGCCGGGGCGCGTCGGACCCGGCCAGTGCCGCCGGCGTACGCGGCTCCAGGCCGCGACCGGACGTCGAGCCGAGCGGCCGGTCCAGGGAGGCGAGCAGGGCGTCCCGCCCGGCGCGGATCGGGTCGCGCCCCGGGCGGCTGTGGTCGCCGGCCGCCGCGGGCAGCCCGTGCCCGCCCCGGCTCGGCTCGCCGCGCGAGGGGCCGGGCAGCGCGTGGCCGCCGCGCTCGGGTGCCGGCTCCTGGCCGAGGATCGGCGTGGGGCGCTCGGCGCAGAGGTATTGCGCCATGTCGTCGTGCGGGACGACGTGCTGCCGGGTCTTGTCCAGATCCCAGACCGCCTGCGCGGTGGCCTTGCCCGACGGCCAGGTGGCGATGATCCGCCAGGTGCCGTCGTCGCGGCGGTAGGCGTCCCAGGAGATCTTCTCGGTGTCGATCCCGTGCTGGGCCAGCCGGCCGTTGACCACCTCGGCCAGGGGGGTCGGCTTCTCGGCGCCCTTGAGGCGGGTGCGCCGGGCGTGCTGGGCGAGCATCGCCCGCTCCTGGAGCACCGGGCCCGCGTAGCGCAGCACGCGGTCGACCGGGACGCCCGCGACGCGGGCCACGTCCTCGGCGGACTCGCCGGAACGGATCTTGGCCTGGATGTCGCGCGGGGACAGCGACGGCAGGGGGTGGTCGGTGGTGTTCGGCACCACGGCGAGCGGGGGCGCGCCCGGCTCGGCGTGCAGGGCGCCGGCGATGCGCTCGTCGATGGGCAGGGCGAGCAGCCGCCCGACCTCGTCGGCGAGCACCAGAGCCTGGCCGTCCTCGGAGAGGGCGACGAAGCGTACTGGGCGCATGAGCGTTGCCTCCGTCCCGCTTCGCTGGCCGCACGCCACGGGTCGGCCACCCGGGCGTCCCGCACCACGGTACGCCCATCCGCAACCCGGTGGGGGATGCGACACCCGCATGTCGCGGATGAGCTGCGAAGATGATCACACTGGGTGGCCGGCGGCGGTGCGGCGGCCACCCAGTGTGACGATGTCTCAGAGCCGCTCGACCACGTAGTCGATCGAGGCGGTCAGCGCCTCCACGTCGGACGGCTCGACGGCCGGGTAGAGCGCGATGCGCAGCTGGTTGCGGCCGAGCTTCCGGTAGGGCTCGGTGTCGACGATGCCGTTGGCCCGCAGCGCCTTGGCGATCGCCGCCGCGTCCACCCCGTCGGCGAAGTCGATGGTGGCGACCACGTTGGAGCGCAGCGCCGGGTCGGTGACGAACGGGGTCGCCACGGCGGAGCGCTCGGCCCAGCCGTACACGATGCCGGCGCTCTCGGCCGTGCGCTTGGCCGCCCAGGCCAGGCCGCCCTGCTCGTTCATCCAGTCGGTCTGCTCGGCGGCCAGGAAGATGGTGGCCAGTGCCGGGGTGTTGTAGGTCTGCTCCAGCCGCGAGTTGTCGATCGCGGTGACCAGGTCGAGGAACGCCGGGATGTAGCGGCCCGACGCCTTGATCTCGGCGGCCCGGTCCAGGGCGGCCGGCGACATCAGGGCCAGCCAGAGGCCGCCGTCGGAGGCGAAGCACTTCTGCGGGGCGAAGTAGTAGACGTCGGTCTCGGCGACGTCCACCGCCAGGCCGCCGGCCGCCGAGGTCGCGTCGACCAGCAGCAGCGAGCCCTCGTCGGCTCCGGCGACCCGGTTGATCGGCACCGCGACGCCGGTGGAGGTCTCGTTCTGCGGCAGCCCGTACGCGTCGATGCCGGCCTCGGCGACCAGCGCCGGAGCGCTGCCCGGCTCGGCCTTGCGCACGGTGGGCTCGCCGAGGAACGGGGCGTCCTTGACCGACTTGACGAACTTCGCGCCGAACTCGCCGAAGCTGGCAAACTGCGCCCGGTCGCGGATCAGGCCGAACGTCGCGACCTCCCAGAAGGCGGTGGTGCCGCCGTTGCCGAGGATCACCTCGTAGCCCTCGGGGAGGGAGTAGAACTCGGCGATGCCGCGCCGCAGCCGGGCGACCTGGTCGCGGACGGTCTTCTGCCGGTGCGAGGTGCCCAGGAAGCCCGTCGCCGCGTCGGCGAGGGCGGAGACGGCCGCCGGACGGACCTTGGACGGCCCGCAGCCGAACCGCCCGTCGGCGGGCTTGATGTCGTCGGGAATCCGGATGGTCGGTGCGTCAGCCACGGTTGTCGAGATCCTTCCGCGTGGGCGGGGCCCGGTCACAGGTGGTGGTCGGGCGCGGAGGACGGACGCGTGCGTGGGACGCACGGGCGGCCGGATCCGAGCCCGGTCCGGCGGCACTGCCGAGCCCTCATCCTCGCACCCGGGGCGGCCCGGACACCCGAGGGTCCCGCCGCCGGAGCTGAGGCGTATGACACATCCGCCCGGTTACGTCGCCACCCCACCCGCGGTTACGCGGGGCCGGACAGACCTTCTGGTACGCGGAGGGGCCCCGCCGAACCGGCGGGGCCCCTTCCGTCGTCGCGTCGACGGGTGGATCGGACGGGCGTCGCGCACCCAGGTGGTGGGTGTCTGGCGAAGGCGTCGAGAGGGCCGCTGCTCACACGCCGTGCGGGATGGCGTCCCAGCCCTCGACCTGCTGCGGCTTGCGGCTGCCCGGCCCGACGTAGCGGGCCGACGGGCGGACCAGCCGCTGGAGCTTCTTCTGCTCCAGGATGTGCGCGCTCCAGCCGCCCATCCGGGCGCAGGTGAACATCGAGGTGAACATGTGCGCGGGCACCTCGGCGAAGTCGAGCACCACGGCCGACCAGAACTCGACGTTCGTGGCGAGCACCCGGTCCGGTCGGCGGGCCTGCAGCTCGGCCAGGGCCGCCTTCTCCAGCGCCTCGGCGATCTCGAAGCGCGGCGCGCCCAGCTCCTTGGCGGTGCGGCGCAGCACGCGGGCGCGCGGGTCCTCGGCCCGGTAGACCCGGTGGCCGAAGCCCATCAGCCGCTCGCCCCGGTCGAGGACGCCCTTGACGTACCCCTCGGCGTCGCCGCTGCGCTCGACGGCCTCCAGCATGCTGAGCACCCGCGACGGCGCGCCGCCGTGCAGGGGGCCGGAGAGCGCGCCGATGCCGGAGGAGATGCAGGCGGCGGCGTCGGCGCCGGTGGAGGCGACGATCCGGGCGGTGAAGGTGGAGGCGTTCAGGCCGTGCTCGGCGGCCGAGATGAAGTAGGCGTCGACGGCCTTCACGTGGCGGGGGTCGGGCTCGCCGCGCCAGCGCTTCATGAAGCGCTCGACGATCGTCTCCGCCTTGTCGATCTCCTTCTGCGGCACGGCCGGCAGGCCCAGGCCGCGCGCGGACTGGGCGACGAAGGAGAGCGCGGTGACCGACACCCGGGCGAGGTCCTCGCGGGCCTGCTCGTCGGAGATGTCGAGGAGCTGGCTGAGCCCCCAGTACGGGGCGAGCATCGCGACGGCGGACTGCACGTCGACCCGGATGTCGCCGGAGTGCACGGGCACCGGGAACGGCTCCGCCGGCGGCAGGCCGGGGCCGAACCGGCCGTCGACCAGCAGCGCCCAGACGTTGCCGAAGGAGACCTGACCGATCAGATCCTCGATGTCCACGCCGCGGTAGCGCAGGGCACCGCCCTCGCGGTCGGGCTCGGCGATCTCGGTCTCGAAGGCTACGACGCCCTCCAGGCCCGGTTTGAAGTCGGCCATTCTTACTCCTGGATCTGCTCGATGCGCCCGCCTGGGCTCATCCGGCCCGGCCGGCCGAGCGCCTTAGGCGACCCTCAGGGACGTGTTCGTGACATCTTGCCTGGTGGGTAACCGGCTGCGCGACCCGCGACGACTGTGCTGCACGCGACATCCCCGCCGGTGGACAAGCGTGCGGGGTCGATGAGACTGGGCGGTAGGGGCTGGCCAGCGTCGCCGAGGGTGACGGGGCCACCGAAGGGGAGGGTAGCTGTGACGGGTGACACACCCGGCCCGGCCGGCATGCGTAACGAGTACGCCGCCGACCTGGGCCTTTCCGAGGCTGATCTGGCCGCCGACTGGCACGCCCAGTTCGCCCGCTGGTTCGCCGACGCGGTGGCGTCCGGCCTGCCCGAGCCGAACGCGATGGTGCTCGGCACCGCCGACGCGGCCGGCCGCCCCAGCGGGCGCACCGTCCTGCTCAAGGGGTACGACCCGCAGGGCTTCGTCCTGTTCACCAACCACGGCTCGCGCAAGGGCACCGAGGCGCTGGCCAACCCGTACGCCAGCCTGGTCTTTCCGTGGTTTCCCATCCAGCGGCAGGTGGTGGTCGCCGGGCGGATCGAGCCCGTCGACCGGGCCGAGACCGAGGCGTACTTCGCCAGCCGGCCGCGCGGCTCCCAGCTCGGCGCGTGGGCCAGCGAGCAGTCGCGGGTGATCGGCGACCGGGCCGCGCTGGACGCCGGCTACCGGGCGGTGGCCGAGCGGTTCGCCGACGTGGACCCGGTGCCCGCGCCCCCGCACTGGGGCGGCCTGCGGGTGCGCCCCGAGACGGTGGAGTTCTGGCAGGGCCGGGCCAGCCGGCTGCACGACCGGCTGCGGTTCCGCCGCACCGCGCCCGACCCGGGGCCGGCCGACGACGGCCGGTGGGTCGTGGAGCGGCTCGCCCCGTGACCGCCGTCAAGGAGACCCGGCCGCGCGGGGCGCGTCGCTGGGCGATCGACCTGCGCCCGCTGCGGGTGCCCGTCTACCGGCGGATCTGGGTCGGCAACAGCGTCGCGATGCTCGGCTTCCAGTTCACGGCCGTGGCCGTGCCGGTGGAGATGTTCGCGCTGACCCGGGACTCGTTCTGGGTCGGGCTGCTCGGCGTGGCCGCGTTCCTGCCGCTGCTGGTCTTCGGGTTGTGGGGCGGCGCGGTCGCCGACGCCCGGGACCGGCGCGTGGTGCTGCTGGTCAGCCAGGCGGTGCTCTGGGCGTCGATGGTGGGGCTGCTGGCCCAGGCCGTGTTCCGGGTGGGCAGCCCGGTGCTGCTGCTGGTCCTGGTGGCGTTGCAGTCGGTCGGGTTCGCGGTCAGCGGGGCGGCCCGCACCGCGAGCATCCCCCGGCTCGTCCCGGCCGAGCTGGTCCCGGCCGCGAGCACCCTGAACTTCACCACCCACACCGCCGCGTCCGTGCTGGGGCCGCTGCTGGCCGGGCTGATCTTCGCGGCCTGGGAGGTCGGGGTCGCGCTGCCCATCGCGTACGGCGTGGACACGGTCTTCTTCACGGCGGCGGTCTGGGCGACGCTGCGGATGCCGGCGCTGCCGCCGGAGCCCGACCCCGACGGGGACGGCTCGCCCCGCAGGGCAGGGCTGGCCAGCGTCGTCGACGGGCTGCGCTACCTGGCCACCACGCCGGTGCTGCTGCTCTCCTTCGCCATCGACCTCATCGCGATGGTGCTGGCGATGCCCCGGGCGCTGTTCCCCGAGATCGCCGAGGAACGCTTCGGCGGCGGCGCGGCCGTCGGCTGGCTGTTCAGCGCCATCGCCATCGGGTCGATGCTCGGCGGGCTCACGTCCGGCTGGATCGGCCGGCTCCACCGGCAGGGGGTGGCGCTGGTGTGCGCCGTCGTCGGCTGGGGGCTGGCCATCGCCGCCGCCGGGCTGGCCCGCCAGCTCTGGCTGGTGGTCGGGCTGCTCGCCGTGGCCGGCGCGGCCGACCTGGTCAGCGCCGTGCTGCGGCAGACGATGCTGCTGGTGCACGCGCCGGACCGGATGCGGGGCCGGCTCCAGGGCGTCAACACGGTGGTGGTGGCGGGCGGGCCCCGCCTCGGCGACCTGCGGGCGGGCACGATGGCCGCCGGCTTCGGCACCGGCGTCGCCTGGGTCGGCGGCGGCCTCGCCGCGGCGGTGCTCGCGGTGCTGCTGGTGGCCGTCTTCCCGGCCCTGGTGCGCTACCGGGCGGGCGTCGATACCGCTGCGCGGCCATGACCGACAGCCGCACCCCGTGCGCGGAGGTGACCGACTAAGGTCACCGGCATGCAGAACGCCGCACCCCGCCCGCCGTCAGGCACCCAGTGGACCATTTCCGCCGCCGGCCACGAGGCCGTGCTCGTCGAGGTCGGCGGCGGCCTGCGGACGTACCGGCACGACGGCGTCGACTACGTCGACGGGTTCGCCGCCGACGAGCTCTGCCCCGGCGGGGCCGGGCAGGTGCTGGCCCCCTGGCCGAACCGGATCCGTGACGGTCAGTACGCCTTCGGCGGCCGGGAGTTCCAGCTCACGCTGACCGAGCCGAGCCGGGGCGCGGCCCTGCACGGCCTGGTCAACTGGGTGCCGTGGCACCTCGTCGAGCAGTCCGACGACGCCGTGACCCTCGGCTACGACCTGCCCGCGCAGCCGGGCTACCCGTGGGCGCTGCGGCTGCGCAACCGATACTCGGTCGGCCCGGACGGCCTGCGCATCGACCACGAGGCCACCAACGTCAGCGGGGAGCCCTGCCCGTTCGGCTTCTCGATGCACCCCTACCTGCAACTGCCCGGGGTGGCGGTGGACGACCTCGCCCTGCGGGTGCCGGCGAAGCTGCGGGTGCAGGTGGACGGGCGGCTGCTGCCGGTCGGGGCGACCCCGGTCGCCGGCACCGAGTACGACTACACCAGCCCCCGGCGGATCGGCCACGCGGTGCTCGACACGGCGTTCGGTGACGTGGTCCGCGACGCCGACGGCGGCTCCTCGGTGACCCTGGCCGCCCCGGACGACGCGGCGGCCGTCACCGTCTGGGCGGACCGCGAGTTCGGCTGGTGGCAGGTCTTCACCGGGGACACCCTGACCGGCGAGCGGCACCGCCGCTCGGTGGCGATCGAGCCGATGACCTGCCCGCCGGACGCGTACCGCTCGGGCAAGGACGTGATCACCCTGGAGCCGGGCGACACCTGGCGGGGCACCATGGGCATCCGGCCCGGGGCCCGGTAGCAGGGGGAGCAGGCGGCGTGGAGTTCGCCGAGGTGCTCCGGCGACGCCGGATGGTGCGCAACTACGACCCGGACCGCCCCGTCCCGCCGGAGGTGGTGCAGCGGCTGCTCGACCACGCCGTCCGGGCCCCGTCGGCGGGGTTCGCCCAGGGCTGGGGGTTCCTGGTGCTGGAGGAGCCGGCGGACCGGGAACGGTTCTGGGCGGCGACCACCCCGGACGGCGGCGGGCGCGAGCGGTGGCTGGCCGGGATGCGGCGGGCCCCGCTGATCGTCGTGCCGCACGCCAACCGATCGGCGTACCTCGACCGGTACGCCGAGCCGGACAAGGGCTGGACGGACCGCGCGCAGGAGCGCTGGCCGGTGCCGTACTGGTATGTCGACACCGGCTTCGCCGCCCTGCTGATGCTGCTCACCGCCGTGGACGAGGGGCTGGGCGCGTGTTTCTTCGGCATCCCGCCGCAGCGCACGCAGGCGTACCGGGAGGCGTTCGGGGTGCCGGCGGAGTACGACCCGGTCGGGGCGGTCACCGTCGGGTACCGGGCGCCGGACCACCGGTCGCCGTCGCTGCGGCGGGGGCGTCGCCCGGTCGACGAGGTGGTCCGGCGGGGACGCTGGAGCTGACGCCGGGGGGCGTCGGCGGCCCGGCTCGCCGTCGGCGGGGCGGTGTCGGCGGCCGGCCCGGCGTCGCCGGGCGGGGTTGACCAACAGTGGTCGCGAAAGCGACATGAGGGAGTAAAACGCGGTGTGGCGGGGGCGGCTACGCTGGCACGGTCATCGGTGCCGTGCCGCGCGGTGCCACGCCGCGATCCGACCCGGCGCGGTGGGTCGGAACGGTGAGGGGGAGGGGAGCGTGCCGTCGTGATCTTCAGAGCGGTCCGGGACGGGCGTCCCTATCCGGAGCACAACCTGACGCTCAAGCAGTGGGCGGAGATCCCGCCGCGTCCGCTGCGGCTGGACCAGTTGATCACCACCAAGCGTGAGCTGGCGTTGGACAAGCTGCTCGCCGAGGACTCCACCTTCTACGGGGACCTGTTCCCCCACGTGGTGCAGTGGAACAGCGGGCTCTACCTGGAGGACGGGCTGCACCGCGCGCTGCGCGCCGCGCTCCAGCAACGCAACCAGATCCACGCCCGGGTGCTGGTGCTGGCCGGTCAGCACGAGTGACCCGCTCCTGAGGCTTCGTTAGGGTGGCGGGATGACTCCTGTCGACCTGCTGGACCTGGACTCCCTCCTCGACGACGAGGAACGCCAGATCCGGTCCGTCGTACGCCGGCTGGTCGACGACCGGGTCCGGCCGCACGTCGCCGACTGGTACGAGCGGGGCCAGGTGCCGGCCCGCGAGCTGGCCCGGGAGTTCGGCCGGCTCGGCCTGCTCGGCATGCACCTGACGGGGTACGGCTGCGCCGGCTCCACCGCCGTCGCGTACGGGCTGGCCTGCCTGGAGCTGGAGGCCGGCGACTCCGGCGTGCGGTCCCTGGTCTCGGTGCAGGGTTCGCTGGCCATGTACGCGATCTGGCGCTACGGCAGCGAGGAGCAGAAGCAGCGCTGGCTGCCCGCCATGGCGACCGGCGAGGCGATCGGCTGCTTCGGGCTGACCGAGCCCGACCACGGCTCCGACCCGGCGTCGATGGCCACCCGCGCCCGCCGCGACGGCGACGACTGGCTGCTGCACGGCGGCAAGATGTGGATCACCAACGCGCCGGTCGCCGACGTCGCCGTGATCTGGGCCCGCGCCGAGGAGGGGGTGCGCGGGTTCGCCGTACCCCTGGATACGCCCGGGGTGTCGGTGCGCGAGATCCGGCGCAAGATGTCGCTGCGGGCCTCCCTCACCGGCGAGATCGCGCTCGACGACGTCCGGCTCCCGGCCGACGCGCTGCTGCCCGGCGCGGCCGGGCTCAAGGCCCCGCTGAGCTGCCTCACCGAGGCCCGGCACGGCATCGTCTGGGGCGCGCTCGGCGCGGCCCGCGACTGCCTGGAAACCACCCTGGCGTACGCGGGCACGCGTACCCAGTTCGGCCGGCCGCTCGCCGGCTTCCAGCTCACCCAGGCCAAGCTCGCCGACATGGCCGTCGAGTGGCAGAAGGGCTTCCTGCTGGCGCTGCACCTGGGCCGGCTCGCCGACGCCGGGAGGCTGCGCCCCGAGCAGGTCAGCGTCGGCAAGCTGAACAACGTGCGGGAGGCGCTGGCCATCGCCCGGCAGTGCCGCACCATCCTCGGCGCGAACGGCGTCTCGGGGGAATATCCGATCATGCGGCACGCCAACAACCTGGAGAGCGTGCTCACCTACGAGGGCACCTCCGAGATCCACCAGCTCGTCATCGGGCAGCGGCTGACGGGGCTTTCCGCGTTCGCCTGACCAGCCCGTGCCACAGGCGTGACGCGCCCGTCCCGTGCTCGGGGCGGGCGCTTGCCGTCGGGCTGCGGGACCTCGTCCGCCGTCAGGATGCGGTGGGGTCTGCCTCGTCGTAGGCCCGGCGGGCCGTCTCGATCGCGCCCAGGTGATGGTCGGCCCAGTCGAGGAGGGCGTCGACCGGCGACCGGAGGGTCTTGCCCAGCGGCGTGATCCGGTACTCGACTGCGACCGGCCGCGACGAGAGGACGCGACGCTCGACGATGCCGTTGCGTTCGAGCCGGCGCAGGGTCGCGCTCAGCGACTTCTGGCTGACGGCCGGGATCGCCTGGCGCAGCTCGTTGAACCGCGAGGGTCGTTCGCAGAGGGTGTTGAGCACCTCCAGCGACCACTTGTCGAGGACCTGGTCCAGGAGTTCGCGGTGCGCCGGGGTGACGTCGAGACGCTCCGCCGTGCCGGGGTCGGTATCTGCCATGGCACCTAGTCTCGTTGAAGTTTCCTCTAGGCACCAGGTATCAAGGTGATACCAAGGTTGGTGCGAGGAAGGAATTGCGATGGGTGTCCAGCTCTTCTCCCCCCGGGGCATGATGCAGCCCGTTCCCTACCACCACGTCGCGGTCGCGTCGGGGTCGCGCCACGTCCACGTGGCGGGCCAGATCAGCCGCGACGAGGCGGGGCGGCCGGTGGCGTCCGGTGACCTCCGGGGGCAGGTCGCCCAGGCGCTCCGCAACACGGCCCACGGTCTCGCCGGTGCCGGCGCGAGCTTCTCGGACGTGGTCCGCCTGACGTTCTACGTCACGAACTGGGCGCCGGAGCGGATCGGCGACTTCATGGCCGGCGTCGACGACGTCGCGGGGGAACTCGGCCTGCCGCAACCCCTGCCTCCGGCGTCGCTCATCGGTGTCGACTACCTCTTCGAGCCCGACGTCGAGGTCGAGGTCGAGGCGACGGCGATCCTGGCCTGACTGTGCGCTGTGCACCTGCCCTGACTGGCTCGGTTGCTCCGCAGGCGGTGGGACTGAATCTTGGAAGAATCCGGCCCCCAGAGGGGCCGTCGGCTTCCAAGATCTCCTGGCTTTGGCGCGTTCTGGGCCGGTGGTCTGCGGGGGAGTCTCGTCGGTCGGGTCCTGGCCTGCAAGATCGTGCTCGATCGGTGAAGGAGTTGGGTCCAAGCCGGAGCGAGGCCCCGCTTTCCCTGATCGAGCACGATCTTGGGCACCGATCGAGCACGATCTTGGGCCCGATCCGGCGCTCCCGGAAAGGCGTTCACCACTGGCGGCGCGTGGTCGCCTTCGCGCCGGTGACCAGGGTTGCCGGCGGTACGTCGTCGGCCACGACCGCGCCGGCGGCGATCACGGCGTCCCGGCCGATGCTGACGCCGGGCAGGATCGTGGCACCCGCGCCGATCCACACGTTCTCCGCCACGTCGATGGGCGCGCCGGTGAGATACAGCCGCCGTTCCTCGGGGTCGACCGGGTGGCCGCTGGTGATGAAGGTGACCTTCGGGCCGACCATCACGCGTTCGGCGAGCCGGATGCCGGCGTAGTCGAGGAACGTGCAGTTCTGGTTGATGAACACGCGCTCGGCGAGGTCGAGGTTGAGGCCGTGGTCCGTGTAGAACGGCGGATAGATGGTGACCCGCGCCGGCAGCGGCCTGCCGAGGATCTGCGCGAACAGCTCCGCCTTGCCCGCCTCGTCCTCGAAGGGCAGCACGTTCAGGCGGGAGGTCAGCTCGGTGACCCGCAGGACCCGGGCGGCCATGGCCTGGAACTCGGCGCTGTGGATCCGCATGAGACGACCGCTGGGCACGCCACGAACCATACGCCTCGGTGCCGTCGGCGGGCGGGTGTCGCACGGTGGCCGTAACGTCATCCTCAGACGATGTTCGATCGAGGATGGTGAGCGATGTCCCACGACGGTGAGGTCGACCGGCCCGCCCCCAAGGGCCCCTCCGGGCCCGCCCGGGGGTTGCTCGTGGTGCTCGGCGCGGCGGCGGTGGCCGTGGTCGTGCTGCTCGGCGCGCAGGCCACCAACGTGTTCCCCGACTTCCGCAACCCCTTCGCCAAGGAGCAGACCGACCGCAGCCAGCCGCCGCTGCTCAAGTCGATCCAGGACCTCAGCCGCTACGTCGCGGCCGAGGGCAACTTCCAGGTCGTGGTCGACCTGCAGAACGACCGCGACAACGTGCCGGAGTTCCTGCTCAACCAGCGCACCCTCTTCGTCGGGGCGGGCAGCGTGGAGGCGTACGTCGACTTCACCAAGATCGGTGAGGGGGCGGTGGTCGTCTCGCCCGACGGGAAGTCCGTCGAGGTGAAGCTGCCCGCGCCGCAGCTCGGCCAGACCAACCTCGACATGGAGAAGAGCTATGTCGTGGCGGAGCAGCGCGGCCTGCTCAACCGGATCAACGACCTGGTCAAGGGCGACCCGAACCGCCAACAGCAGGTCTACAAGCTGGCCGAGGACCGGATCACGGCAGCCGCCCGCGACAGCGGCCTGACCGACCGGGCGCAGGAGAACACCGACAAGATGCTGGCGGGCCTGCTGCGCTCCCTCGGCTACGAGAAGGTGACCGTCACCTACACCGCGCCCTGACCGGCGCGAACAGCAACGCGAACGCCAGCGCGGACAGCGAACGGACGCCCGCCCCGGGGGGAGCCGGGGCGGGCGTCCTCGTGCGGCGGGTCAGTAGCGGGCGGTGGCGGCGTAGCGGTCCTCGTTCGGCATGAGCACCCACAGCACCAGGTAGACGATCACCTGGGTGCCGGGCAGCAGCAGCGACAGCAGGAACAGCAGCCGGACCAGGTTGGCGGACGTGTTGAACCGGCGGGCCAGGCCGACGCAGACGCCGGCGAGCATGCGCCCCTCGCGGGGCCGGACCAGTTTGCGACTCATCGTCGTACTCCCACTCTGCGGCGTGCCCGCCGCCTCTGACTCAACGGTAGGAACCGCCGTTGCACCCGCCCTCCGTCGCGAGGGGGATCCCGGTACCCCTGACCCGTAGGTGCTTACCCGGGCGGGCCCGCCCCGACGCACCGAGCAGGGAAGCGGGCGGCGGGTAGGCTCGCCCGTCGGGTCCGTACAAGGGCGTACGACGGCGAGGAAGTGCACATGATCAGCGTTTTCGACCTCTTCAGCGTGGGCATCGGCCCGTCCAGCTCGCACACGGTGGGACCGATGCGGGCGGCGCGGACGTTCGTGGCCGGGCTCAAGGCCGACGGCCTGCTCGCCGACGTCGTCCGGGTGCGCGCCGAGCTGTTCGGCTCGCTGGGCGCCACCGGTCACGGCCACGGCAGCGGCCCGGCCGTGCTGCTCGGGCTGGAGGGCGAGGCCCCGGAGACCGTCGACACCGACACCGTCGCCCCCCGGGTGGCCGCGATTCGCGCCGGGCGGCGGCTGACCCTGCTCGGCGCGCAGGAGGTCGACTTCGACCCGGACCGGGACCTGGTGCTGCACCGCCGCCGGTCGCTGCCGTACCACCCGAACGGGATGACCTTCGCCGCGTACGACGGGGGCGGGGCGCTCCTGCGCGAGCGGACGTACTACTCCGTCGGCGGCGGGTTCGTGGTCGACGAGGCGGCGGCCGGGGCGGACCGGATCGTGCCCGACACCACCCGCGTGCGGTACCCGTTCGGCACCGGGGCGGAGCTGCTGGCGGTCAGCGCCGGCAACGGGCTGTCGATCAGCGAGGTGATGCTGGCCAACGAGCTGGCCCGCCGCACCGAGGGCGAGGTGCGGGCCGGGTTGCTGGACATCTGGCGGGTGATGCGGGAGTGCGTCGAGAACGGGTGCGCCCGCGACGGCGTACTCCCCGGCGGGTTGAAGGTGCGGCGGCGGGCGGCGGAGCTGCGGCGCGGCCTGGAGGCGGACGCCGCGAGCGCCGACCCGCTGCGGGTGATGGACTGGGTGACCCTGTTCGCGCTCGCGGTCAACGAGGAGAACGCGGCCGGCGGGCGGGTGGTGACCGCGCCGACCAACGGCGCGGCCGGCATCATCCCGGCGGTGCTGCACTACTACACCCGGTTCGTGCCGGGGGCGGACGAGGCGGGCGTGGTCCGGTTCCTGCTGGCGGCCGGGGCGATCGGCGTGCTGTTCAAGGAGAACGCGTCGATCTCCGGGGCCGAGGTGGGCTGCCAGGGCGAGGTCGGGTCGGCCTGTTCGATGGCCGCCGCCGGGCTGGCCGAGGCGCTCGGCGGCACCCCGGAGCAGGTGGAGAACGCGGCCGAGATCGGCATGGAGCACAACCTGGGGCTGACCTGTGACCCGGTCGGGGGCCTGGTGCAGATCCCCTGCATCGAGCGGAACGCGGTGGCTAGCATCAAGGCGATCACTGCGGCCCGGTTGGCGCTGCGCGGCGACGGGGTGCACCACGTGTCGCTGGACAAGGTGATCAAGACGATGCGCGAGACGGGCGCCGACATGAAGGTCAAGTACAAGGAGACGGCGCGGGGCGGCCTGGCCGTCAACGTGATCGAGTGTTGAGCGGGCGAGGAGGCGGGCGGTGACGTCTGGCGTCCGGGCGGCCGGCCCGCACGGGCCCGTGGCCCGCCTGTGGGCGCACCGCAACTCGCTGCGCATCCTCGTCCGCCGCGACCTCGCGGTGAAGTACCAGCAGTCGGTGCTGGGCTACTTCTGGTCGCTGATCGAGCCGCTGGGCATGGGCGCGATCTACTGGTTCGTCTTCGGGGTGCTCTATTCCGGCGACACGAGCCGGCACCTGGGGCAGGCCGCCGGGTCGTACCCGCTGTTCCTGATCACCGGCATCTTCGCCTGGATGTGGACCAGTTCGGCGCTGAGCGAGGCGACCAACGCGCTCACCGGTCAGGCCCGGCTGATCACCACGATGAACGTGCCGCGCCAGGTGTTCCCCATCGGCCGGATCACCGGCCGGTTCGCCGAGTACGCCGCCGGCCTGCCGATCCTGGCCGCCATCGCCGTCGCGTACGCGGTGCGCGGCGAGGTGCACCCGGGCTGGTCGGTGCTCGCCCTGCCGCTGGCCGTGGCCGTGCAGGCGGTGCTGCTGGTCGGGCTGGCGCTGCTGCTGTCGGCGCTGAACGTGCTGATGCGCGACATCGAGCGGTTCATGCGGCTGGTGATCCGGGTGCTGTTCTACGCCACCCCGATCATCTACCCCCTGAGCCTGGTGCAGGAGTCCACGCTGCCGGGGTGGGTGAAGGCCGCGTACGAGCTGAATCCGCTGGTCGGCATCTTCCAGCTGCACCACGCCGTGTGGTACCCGGACCAGTTCCCCGACGCCCGGCTGCTCGTCACCACGGTCGTGGTGAGCGTGCTGGTGCTGGTGGCCGGCTGGTGGGCGTTCCGGCGGCTCGAACCCGCCGTGCTCAAGGAGCTGTGATGGCCGCCGATCCGATCATCGAGGCGGACGGGCTCGGCATCCGGTTCGTCCGCAACCGGCGGCGGCAGCTGCGGCTGCGCGAGTTCTTCATCCGTCCCGGCGGCCGGGGCACCGCCGGACTCGCCGCCGACAAGAGCCGGTCCGGCGACGACGGGCGGTTCTGGCCGCTGCGGGACGTGTCGTTCCGCGTCGCGCCCGGCGAGACGCTCGGGGTGGTGGGCCGCAACGGCACCGGCAAGAGCACCCTGCTGCGGCTGATCGCCGGGGTGCTCATCCCCGACGAGGGGAGCATCCGGGTGCGCGGCGACGTGGCCCCGCTGCTGGAGCTCTCGGCCGGGTTCTCCAACGACCTGACCGGGCGGGAGAACCTCTACCTCGTCGGCGGGCTGCACGGCCTGTCGTCGCGTTACCTGCGGAAACACTTTCATGAGATCGTCTCCTTCGCCGGCGAGCAGGTGGAACGGGCCATCGACACGGCGGTGCGGCACTACTCGTCGGGGATGAAGGTCCGCCTCGGCTTCGCGATCATCTCCCACCTCCCGCACCCGATCCTGCTGATGGACGAGGTGACGGCGGTCGGGGACGCGGAGTTCCGCGAGAAGTGCTATGCGACGATCGAGAGATTGCTTCGGGAGGGACGCACACTCGTGCTGGTGTCACACAACGAAAAGGATCTGACCCGGTTCTGCCGTCGAGGGCTCTACCTCGACGCCGGGCGGCTGACCGTCGACGGGACGATCGCCGAGGCGCTCGACGCGTACCACGCCGCGGTCGCGCGGTGACCGTCGCGATCGTGCTCGCCGCCGGAACGCCGGCCGCGGGCCAGCCGACAGCCGCCGGGGACACGCTCGGGGACACCCTCGCCGACCGGCTCGCCGAGCAGTGGCACCGGGCCGGGGTGACCCACGTGCGGCGCGCCGCGAACCTGACCGAGCTGGCGACGCTGGTCGACGCCGCGACCGGGCCGGTGATCGTCAGCGGGACGGACCTGGTGGCGCACACCGCCGTACTGCGGCACCTGGCCACCAGCCCGGTGGGCCCGACGGTGGCCCTGGTGCTGACCGACCCGCCGGCCCCCGGCCAGGCGGTGGTGCGCGAGGAGCGCGGCCAGGTCGTCGATGCCGGCCCGGACGGGCGGCTCGACGGCGGGCAGACCGGGGTGTTCGGCGGCGCGCTGCGGGTGGGCCGCGACGACCTGTCCGCGCTGGCCGCCGCCGCCCGCGCCGCCGTCGCGGGCACGCCGATCGCCGGCACGGCCGCCGTCGCGGGCACGCCGCCGGCCGCCGGGCCCGAGGCGGCCGGGTCCGCCGTGGACCGGCTGTTCACCGGCCTCACCGCGCTGGGCACGCTGACGTTCGCCCATCGGGTACGCCTGCTCGTCGCCCACCGGGTCGCCGACCCGGCAGGGCTGGCCGCCGCCGAGGCCGCCGTCGCCGCCGTCGACGAGGACCGAGCCGAGCTGCGGCTGTCGGTGAAGGAGAAGGACGACTTCTTCACCACGTTCTTCGTCAGCACCTGGTCGCCGTACGTGACGAAGGCGTCGGCGAAGCTCGGCCTGACGCCGACCGGGGTCACCGCGATCTCGGTGCTCTTCGCGGCGGTCGCGGCGGTGCTGTTCGGCGTCGGCGGCCGGCCGGCGCTGGTCACCGGCGCGGTGCTGCTCTACCTCGGCTTCGTGCTCGACTGCGTCGACGGGCAGCTCGCCCGCTACACCCGGCACTTCAGCGCGTGGGGCGGCTGGCTGGACACGATGGCCGACCGGGCCAAGGAATACCTGGTCTACGCCGGCCTCGGCTATGGCGCGACGGCCGCCGGGTTCCGCTACGGCTGGGCGCTGGCCGTGGCCGCGATGACGTTGCAGACCGTCCGGCACATGACCGACACCTGGTACGGGGTGCTGCACGACGAGGCGGCCCGCCGGCCGAAGGCCGTCGGCGGGGGCGGCGGCGGGATCGGCGACCGGCTGAACGCCGCGTCGACCCGGGTGCAGGCCGACACGGGCTCGCTGTCGTACTGGCTGAAGCGCACGGTGGTGTTCCCGATCGGGGAGCGGTGGGCGCTGATCGCGCTGACGGTGGCGCTGTTCGGGCCGCTGGTCAGCCTCGTCGCCGTGCTGACCTGGGGGGTGCTGGCGTTCGCGTACACGGGTGCGCTGCGCACGCTGCGGGCCCGCTGGATGTGGGTGCCGGTGCTGGACACGGTCGACGCGACCCTGCACCGCGACGACGGGCCGATCGCGGCCCGGTTCCCGGTGCTGCGGCCGATGGGCCCGCTGACCCTGGCGGTGCTCGGGGCGCTCGGCCCGGCGGCGCTGCTGGTCGCGGCGGGGCTGCGGGTGCGTGCCGGCGACGAGGCGGGCGGGCTGGCCTGGGCGGTGCCGGTGGCGCTGCTGGTGCTGCTGGTCGCCGCGCTCGGGGCGGGGGCGGCGCACAACGGCCCGCTGGACTGGCTGGTGCCGGCGGCGCTGCGGGCCGGCGAATACCTGTTCGCGATCGCCGCCGGCGTGGTCGGCGGGGCCCCCGCATGGGTGGTCTTCGGCTACGTCTTCGTGCTCACCCTGCACCACTACGACCTGACCGCCCGGCTGGAGAAGCGGCAGGCGGCCCCGCCGCTGCACGGTGCCACGCTGGGCTGGGAGGGGCGCTCGGCGGTGCTCGCGGTAGCGGCTTTCGCCGGTTTTGCGGGGATTGCCATGGCTACACTCGGTGCGTACCTGCTCGTGGTTTTCGTCGGGAGCGTGGTCCTGGCCTGGGTCGTCCTGCCCGCCCGCGCCCGGCGGGGCGTGGGGGTCCCGGCGGGCGGTGAGGTCCGCCAGCCGGGCTGACGTGAGGGGCCGGCCGATGACGCTGATCAGCTTCGTCGTACCGGCCTACCGGGTGCAGGCGTTCCTGAGCGAGTGCCTCGACTCGATCCTCGGCCAGCCGTTCGACGACGTCGAGGTCATCGGCGTCGACGACCACTCGCCGGACGGCAGCGGCGACATCCTCGCCGACTACGCGGCCCGGGACCACCGGGTGCACGCCGTCCGGCTCGACGACAACGTCGGCCTCGGTCCGGCCCGCAACGTCGGGCTGGACCGGGCCGGCGGCGAGTACGTCTGGTTCGTCGACGGCGACGACTGGCTCGCCCCCGACTGCCTCGCCGAGGTGGCCGCCCGGCTGCGCCGGACCCGCCCCGACGTGCTGCTCGTCGACCACGTGCGGGTGCGCTGGGACGGCCGGGCCACCCGCAGCGCGCTGGCCGACGTCTTCCCCACCCCGCCCGGCGAGGAGACGTTCCGGCTGGCCGAGCGGCCGGAGGCGCTGCGGCTGCTGCACACCGCCTGGAACAAGCTGGTGCGGCGGGAGTTCCTCGTCGACCTCGGGCTGCGCTTCGAACCCGGCTGGTACGAGGACGTCGCGTTCAGCTATCCGCTGCTGCTGGCCGCCGAGCGGATCGGGGTGCTCGACCGCGTCTGCCTCAACTACCGGCAGCGCCGGGCCGGGGCGATCACCCGCACCCGCGGCGACCGGCACTTCGAGGTCTTCGTCCAGTGGCACCGGGTGTTCCGGTGGATGGACGGGCGGACGCCGCCGGTCGACGGCCTGCGGCCGGCGGTCTTCGAGCGGATGATCTGGCACTACCTGACCGTGCTCGGCAACGGCGAGCGGATCGCCCCCGAGCTGCGGTCGGCCTTCTTCGACCGGATCACCGCCGACCACGCCCGCTGGCTGCCGCCCGGCGGCTACCCGGCCCCGCCCGGCGTGGAGGGGCTCAAGCACCGGCTGGTCGCCGCCGGCCGGTGGCGGACGTTCAGCGCGCTGCGGGCCGCCAACCAGGCCCGGGAGGTCGCCGGGCGGCAGGTCCGCCGGGGCAGGCCCGTTGCCCGCCGGGCCGCCCGGCTGGGCCGCGACGCGGTGCTGCGCGAGTACTACCTGGCGGAGCTGCGCCGGCCGCTCGACCCGCACCTCGCCGTCTACGCCGCCTACTGGTTCCGGGGGTACGCCTGCAACCCGGCCGCGATCTACGAGGCGGCCCGCCGGCTGGCCCCGCAGGTGCGCGGGGTGTGGATCGTCCGGCGGGACCGGGTCGAATCCCTGCCGCCCGGGGTGGAGTACGTCGTCGCCGGCACCCGCGAGTACCACCGCGTGCTGGCGCGGGCGACGTGGCTGGTCAACAACGTGAACTTCCCCGACTTCGTGCGTAAGCGCCCCGGGTCGGTGCACGTGCAGACCCACCACGGCACCCCCGTGAAGGTGATGGGGTTGGACCAGCAGCGGTACCCGGTCGGCGCGGTCGGGATGGACTTCGCGAAGCTGCTGCGCCGGGTGGACCGCTGGGACTACAGCGTCTCGGCGAACAGCTTCTCCACCCAGATGTGGGAGCGGGCGTACCCGGCCGCGTACACCACGCTGGAGGTGGGCTACCCGCGCAACGACCGGCTGGTCACCGCCACCGACACCGAGGTGCGCGAGGTGCGCGCCCGGCTCGGCCTCGCCCCCGGCGACCGGGTCGTGCTGTACGCGCCGACGCACCGCGAGCACCTGCCCGGGTACCGCCCGCCGTTCGACCCGGAGCTGCTGCGCGACGCGCTCGGCCCGACCGGGGTGCTGCTGATGCGCAGCCACTACTTCGCCGACCGGGACCGGCGGCCGGGCCTTGATCCCGGGGCGGGTCCCGGGCCGGCCCGGGTGCGCGACGTCAGCGGGCACGACCGGGTGGAGGACCTCTACCTCGCCGCCGACGTGCTGGTCACCGACTACTCGTCGGCGATGTTCGACTACGCCGTGCTGGACCGGCCGATCGTGGTCTACGCGCCGGACTGGGAGGCGTACCGGCTGGCCCGGGGCGTCTACCTCGACCTGCTCGCCGAGCCCCCCGGCGCGGTGACCACCAGCTTCCCCGGCCTGCTGGACCTGTTCCGCTCCGGCGCGGTCGACGCCGAGCCCGCCACGGCGGCCCGCCGCCGGTTCCGGGAGCGGTTCTGTGCCCTGGAGGACGGGCACGCCGCCGAGCGGGTCGTCCGGCGGGTGTTCCTGGGGGAAGTCGGCTGAACCGCAGGATCATGTAATAGGTCTGTCACGAGCCGAACATGGCACGTTTACCCGATGTGCGGCGTCCATGATCCTGGTCACATTCATTCGGGGTTCAACCGAGGGGCTGGGGAGGAGACGGTGACAACCGTCGCGCTCAAGGATGTGACCAAGGTGTTTCAGGACGGCACAGTTGCCGTCGACAAGATAAATCTGGACGTGAACGACGGGGAGTTCATGGTCCTGCTCGGCCCGTCGGGTTGTGGGAAGTCGACGGTGCTGCGGATGATCGCGGGCCTGGAGGACCCGACCTCCGGTGCGGTGCTGCTCGACGGCGAGCTGGCCAACGACCTGCCGCCCCGGGACCGGAAGATCGCCATGGTCTTCCAGGACTTCGCCCTCTACCCGCACATGACGGTGGGCGACAACATCGGCTTCCCCCTGCGGCTGGCCGGGGTGGACCCGTCGCCGCGCGGGGAACGGGTCGCCGACGTGGCCAGCGCGCTGGGCATCGGCGACGTGCTGGGCCGCAAGCCCAGCCAGCTCTCGGGCGGGCAGCGCCAGCGGGTCGCGATGGGCCGGGCCATCGTCCGCCGGCCGGGCCTGTTCCTGATGGACGAGCCCCTGTCGAACCTCGACAGCGGCCTGCGGGCCGAGCTGCGCGCGGAGATCTCCGCCCTCACCCGCGAGCTGGGCGTCACCACCATCTACGTCACCCACGACCAGGCCGAGGCGCTCACCATGGCCGACCGGGTGGCGATCATGCGCAAGGGCGTCCTCCAGGACGTCGGCACCCCCACCCAGGTGTACGGGCGGCCGGCGACCCTCTACGTCGCCGCGTTCCTCGGCAGCCCGAGGATGAACCTGCTGGAGGCGTCGGTCTACGTCCACCTCGACCGGTACGTCGCGCTGAACCTCGGCGAGCAGTCGCTCTACCTGCCCTGGGACGACATCCGCAGCCGGGCCGTCGCGCACTACCACGGCGAGCGGATCGTGGTCGGGATGCGGGCCGAGGCGCTCACCCCGGTCGCGCCGGACACCCCCGGGCACGTCCTCCAGGGCCGGATCCGCTACCTGGAGCACCACGGCCACGAGTCGCTGGCGTTCCTCGACATCGGGGCCACCGCGATCGTGGTCGACGAGATGGGCAACCGGACCGAGGAGAGCAGCGGCGGCCAGCGCGGGCTGCGCCGGTTCGGGCAGGTCATGCAGCGGCTCACCGGGCGCTCCGGTGACGCCGAGGCGGCCCCCGCCGAGCCGGCCCGGGGCGGCGGCAACCGCACCAGCGTGCTCAACGACCCGGGCCGGCACCACCGCCGCCCCGCCGAGCTGGCGGTGCGACTCGCCCCGTACCCGGCGGTCAGCTCCGGGCACCCGCTGGCCATCTCCGTACGCATGGACGCCCTGCACTTCTTCGACGAGCGCGGCGACCGGATCGACGTGGGCTGGCGCTGAGCGGCCCGTTCCGATCCGCGCCGGAGTCGAGCGGGGTGGCGGGCGGGGCGGGCGGTGCCCTACGGTCAGCGGACCTCGTCCACTGAGCACAGTGTGAGAAAGGGGTCAGCCCGTGTCGGGTGACCGTCCGAGCCCGCTCGTCATCGAGCGCATCCTGCGCGACCGGCAGGGCATCTGGCAGCAGATCGTGGCCGACCACGACCTCAACGCCCTCACGCTGCGCATGCTGGCCAGCTCCGGCGTCGCCCTGGCCTGCTACGGGGCGGTGCTGGGGGCGTTCCACAGCGTGCTGATGGCGCTGACGTCGGCGGTCAAGCTCCCACTGCTGTTCCTGGTCACCCTCGCCATCTGCCTGCCCACGCTCTACCTGTTCAACCTCGTGTTCGGGGCCCGGCTGTCGGTGCGGCAGTCGCTGGCGCTGGTGATGGTGGCGATCACCGTCACCTCGATGCTGGCCGTGGCGTTCGCGCCGATCAGCCTGTTCTTCCTGATCACCGCCCCGGACTACGGCTTCTTCAAGCTGCTCAACGTCGCGATCCTGACGCTGAGCGCGGTGGTCGGGCTGCGCTTCCTGACCGGCGGGATGCAGGTGCTCAACGCCCACGGCCTGCTCGCCCCGGCTGCGGCTCCTCCCGTCGCCGCCCCGGCCGTCGCCCCGGCTGCCCCGGCCCTTGTCCCGGCTGCTCCGGCCGCGCCGGCCTTGGCGGTGCCGGCTGTTCAGGTGACGCCGCAGGCCGTCGGTCAGCCCGCCGCCGAGCCGGTGGCGGTCGGCGCGAACGGCGCGAGCGCCGCGACCCCGGCGGTCCCGGCCACTCCGCCAGTTCCCGCCGCCCCGGCCACTCCCGCCGCCCCGGCTGCCTCCACCCCGGCGAACGGGGCCGGTGAGCCCGTACCCGTCGCGGTCGGCGTCCCGCCGCAGCAGATGGTGGCCGGGCAGCACCTGGTGCCGGCCGGGCCGGGCCTGCTCCCGCCCGGGTACCCGGCGCAGCAGCACCGGCAGTGGCCGTACCCGGCGGCCCGCCCCGCACCGGACGCGCAGCGCCCGGCCAGCATGACCCTGCTGTACGTGTGGATCCTGCTGTTCGGCTTCGTCGGCACCCAGCTCGCCTGGACGCTGCGCCCGTTCTTCGGCAGCCCCGGCGAGGGGTTCGCGCTGTTCCGCAGCATCGAGGGCAACTTCTACGCCGAGATCATCCGCACCCTCGGCAACCTCTTCTAGCCGCCTCCCGCCCGCGCCTCCCGCCCCCACCCCGGCGTTGGTGATCAAGAGAAAAGCGTCAGAGTTGATCGCAACGATGACGCAAACCTCTTGATCACCAGAGCCGAGCGGCGAGCCGGGTCACCGGTGGCCCGGTCATGGGGGGTCGGGGGTGGGTGGGCGGCGACGGTACGGGCCCCAGGCGACGAAGCGGGCGTACAGGTCGGCGGGGGCGGGGCCGTCGTCGGGGTTGAGTCGGTAGAGATCCCGGGCCGCCTCGTAGAACATCCCGCACAGGTAGATCGACAGGCCGATCGCGTTGCCCGCGTAGTCCGCCTTGAGCAGCAACCGCGCCTCGGCACACGGCCACGGCTGCCCGCACGCCCGACAGCACCACAGTGGGCGCAGCGGGGTGTGCGGCGTGGCGTGCGGCGGGTACGCCCGGGGGCGGTCCGCCGCCGGCCCGTCACCGGGCTGCGGAAGCTGGTGGCTGATCACGTACGTCTCCTTTCTCGCCGGGAGGGGCCCGCCCCGCCGGGGGAATGGCGGGGCGGGCCCGTGCGGTCGCGCCGCGTTCCCGGGGGCGGAAGCGGCGGCGGCCCCGCTGTGTGACAGTCTGCTGATCGTCGTACTACTCTCAGAAGTCTTTCCGCTCCCACCAGCCCGGCCGTCCGGATCGGCCGGGGCGTGTGTGCAGAGGTGTGCAGATGAGCCATCGGATCCCCATGTTGGAGCTGTTCGCCGGCGAGCTGCGCCGCCTGCGGACGGGCGCGGGCCTGTCGCAGGAGGCCCTCGGCGAGCGGGTCAACTACTCGGCGTCGCTGGTCGCGGCGGTCGAGCAGTGCCGCCGCCCGCCCCGGGAGGAGTTCACCCAGCGGTGCGACGACACGCTGGGCGGCGAGGGGCTGCTGGTGCGGATCCGGGACACGCTGGTGCGGGAGAGCCTGATGCCGTGGTTCCGCGAGTGGGTGACCATCGAGCAGGAGGCCACCACGCTGCGCAGCTTCGAGCCGCTGGTCGTGCCGGGCCTGCTCCAGACCGAGGGGTACGCCCGCGCGCTCTACGAGGGCGCGGCCCAGCTCGTCGGCGAGGCGATCGAACCGCCCCTCGCCGCGCGACTGGCCCGGCAGGCGGTGCTCGACCGGCCCGCCCCGCCGCAGCTCGTGGCCGTGCTCGACCACACCGTGCTGGAACGCCCCGTCGGCGGGCCCGCCGTGATGCGCGAGCAGTTGCGGCACCTGGTCGAGATGGGCCGCCGCCCCCGGGTGCACCTGCACCTGGTGCCGCGCGGGACCGGCGCGTACCCGGGGCTCAACGGCGCGTTCGTGCTCGCCACCCTGCCCGAGGCGAACGACGTCGGTTACCTGGACAACCAGTTGCAGGGCACCATCGTGGAGCGCACAGTGGACATACACTCGCTGCGGCAGGGGTGGGAGTCCGTGCGGGCGGAGGCGCTGCCGCACGGTGCCACGCTCACGGCGATCATGGAGGCGGCAGAGGCATGGACCTGACCGGCGCGACCTGGCGCAAGAGCTCCCGCAGCAGCGGCAACCAGGGCAACTGCGTGGAGGTGGCCGACGACCTGCCGGGGGCGGTCGCGGTGCGCGACAGCAAGGACCGGCGGGGCCCGGTGCTGGTGTTCGCCCCGGCGAGCTGGGCGGCGTTCGTCGCCCACGCGAAGCACCGCTGAGGCACGCGCGCCGCCGAGATGCCGCCACCCGTCAGGGGCGGTCGGGTCAGCGCCGGTCGAGGGCGCGCACGACGGCGGTCAGCGCGTCGGCGACGAGCCGTTCGTCCAGGGGCCGCAACACCGAGGTCACGGTGAGCGTGACGAGGTTGTGGCCCACCCGGACCATGACGAACGCGCTGCTGCCGGTGATCTCGTTGACGCCGCTGCCGACCGATAGCCCGTAGTCGACGCGCCAGGACTGCTCGCCGGCCGCTGGCGCCGGCCGGGCGCGCACCGCGAACCGCACGGGCGGGCCGTCGTCGTTGCTGCCGGTGAACCGCCGGCACGCGGCGCGGTCGGCCTCTGCGGCGGCGAACACGGAGGCGGGCACCGGCTCGGCATACGAGGCGACGGTCACCTTCGCCGTGGTCGAGGCAATGCCGACCTGGCCCGGCGGCGTGGAGTAGCGCGCCTCGGCGGCTGCCCGCTCGCCGGGCTTCAGCCCGTCAAGGTAGGCGTCCCGGGCCAGCGGGCGGCAGGCGGCCGGTTCGATCCGGGACTCGGTGCCCGGCCCGGCCTCCTCGGCGACCCAGGACCTGGGCAGTGCCGCCCGGACCGCCCGCGCGACCTTCCGGGCCTCGGTGCCGGTGAGCAGGCGACCGGCGTCGGCGGAGCTGCCGATGGTCGGTGGCCCCGTGCGCGCCGGATCCGTGGTCGTCGTCGGAGCGGCGGGGATCGTCCCGTCCGCGCCGGGTCCGGGCGAACCGGCCGGCGCTGCGGCGGCGCCGGTGCCGTCCGGCGGAGCCGACGGGAGGGCGGCGGGCAGCGGCACCGGCGCGTAGCTGCCGGGCACTCCCGGGCCGAGGACGACCCCGGCCAACAGGACGATGACCAGCCCGGTCGCCGGCAGGACCAGCCGGCCCGGCAGCGCTGGGCGGTCGGGCGACTGCGGGACACGGCCGGGCGGCGCGGTGCGGGCCGGGGTGCTGTCGCGGGGCGCGGCGTGGGCTGGGGTGCCGTCGGGCAGCGCGGTGCGGGCCGGGCGCAGCAGCAGGACGGCCGACGTGAGCGCCGTCAGGAACAGCAGCCAGACCAGGGGCGTCCCGACAGCGAGCCGCAGGGCCAGGACGTCGGCCGAGCGCCCGGTCACGGCCGAGTGCGCGTACTGGAGGAAGCCGGCCAGGACCGTCGCGGACCCGGCGGCGAGCAGCCCACGGGCGAGGGCCCGCGGGCCCGGCCTCGTCGCGGTCGCGAGCAGGACGACCCAGCCGGTCAGGGCGCAGAGCAGCCACCGGGCCTGCGCCGCGCGGAGCGCCTCGTCGATGGTCGCGGGTGGATCGATTTGGGTACGCAGGATCGCGGCGGTGCCGCCGACGAGCGCGGCGAGCGCGGCGGTCCTCGCCTCGACCGAGCCGAGTGCCCGGCGCAGTGCGCCTGGCCCGGTGGCGAGCGACCGCACCGCGATCAGCGCCGGCAGCGCGAGCGCCGCTGGCCAGGCGGCCTTCGGCAGCGAGTAGACCAGCCAGGCCCGGAACGCTTCCGGGAGGTCCGTGTGCAACACCGTAGCGAGTATGTGCAGCGGCCACAGCAGGACGGCCGTGGCGGCGATCGCCACGAGGTGCCCGGCGAGCCGTCCCGCAGCCCGTGCCGGGCCTGTCGAGGGCCTGGTCCCGGCCAGCACGGTCGCGAGGGCCACGCAGAGGCCGACCGCGCCCGCGCCCAGCGCTGCGGTAGCGGCGGCGAAGAGCAGGCCGTCCGCCGTCCCCGGGGCCAGGAACAGCCCATCCGCACCGGGCAGGGACGGCATCGCCGTGCCGAACGCGGCCACGGAAAGGCCGGTCGCCGTGCCCGCGACCGGCCGCCACCACGTGGCCGGCACTCCGGTCCGCCGGGCCGACTCCGCGCGGCAGAGCAGCGACGGCAGGAGCCCGCCGACGAGCAGCGCGGCACCGACCCAGGCGGCGGCGGCCGTCGGCAGCCAGCCCTGCGCCGCGTAGTGCAGCGCCCAAGTGAGGTTCGCGGCGGCGGCCATCGCCATGACCGTCACCGCGCCGACGGCCAGCCCCTGCGCCAGGTCGCCGTCGCGTCCGTCCGGCTGCCGCAGCGACCGGACCCGGTCCAGCGGCCGGGGGTGGCGGGCGAACGGGCTGCGCAGCGCGACGGCCAACCGGTTGCCGGCCGGCGCCGTCCGGGCGGCGGCGTCGCGCAGCAGCGCGGCCAACGCGTCCGCCTGGCCGGCCCGGGCCGCGTGCCGGTCCGCCTCCCGCTCACGCATCCGGAGCAGGCTGGCCGCCAGCAGCGTGACCAGGCCCGCCAGGAGCAGGACCGTGAGCAGCGAGCCACCCAGCCATCTGCTGGTGGTCTGCGAGAGGGGGGAGGTCTGCTGGTTGGAGGCAATCTCCACGAGGATGCCGGCGGCGACCGCGGGCACGGGCAACCAGACGAGTCCTCGTACGGCAGCCGCCCAGGTCACGTCGCGGGCCCGTACGTGGGCGAGCTCGTGCTGCACGACCGGGTCGAACCGGGCCGGGTCGCGGTACGCCACGGCCACCCCCGCCGGGAGCACGACGAGCGGCCGCCGGCCGACGACCCCGATGGTGAACGCCTGCCGGACCGGCGGGCCGGCGATGAGCAGGCGTGGCCGGTTGCGGCCGGTCAGCCCGTTGTCGTCGCAGAGCGCGTCGAACCGGTCGGCCGCCCCCGGCACGGCGAACCGGCCCCGGTGCCGGCGCAGCCGCCACTGGTCGACCGCCGGCACCAGCAGCAGCAACAGGGCCGCGCCGGCCAGCACCACGCCCACCGCCCCGAGCATGACCAACCCACGTTCTCGGGCCGGACCGGCCATGCAGTCGGTGAACCCGGGCGGGATGGGATTCGCGGCGGTCGCCCCGTATGCCAGCTCGCACTCGGCGAAGGCGGCTGCCCAGGGCAGGCTCCACGCCCGGTTGGCGAGGAAGAGCAGGTCACCCGCCCTGATCCCGATGGCGACCAGCGCCGCGACGACGAGCAGGTACAGCCAGCCCAGCCGGTACGGCGTGCCGCCGTCGCCGTCGTGGCCGGGCGTCGTCGTCGTGTCACGGTCATGGAGTGGCGAGGGCTCGTCGCGGTCCTGGGGTGGCGGGGGCTCGTCGCGGCCCGCCTCGGGTGTGCCGGCTGGCCGGGTCACCGGTCGCCCGGTGCGGCCAGCGCGCCCACCAGGGCGTCGGCCAGCAGATCGGCCGCGTCCGCCGGCAGGCCCAGCGCGAGCGCGTGCCGGCGGCACGCCTGTTGGAGTGCGGCCACCTGGGGGCCGGTCAACCCGAGCCCGTCGGCCGGCCCGGTGCCGGCCTCCGGTGCCTTCGCTGCCGTCGGGCCGGTGCCGGCTGCGGGTCCCGCCGATCCGGTGGCCGGTCCCTCCGGTTCGCTGGCGACCTTCGCGGATTCGCCAGCCGAGTTCGGTGCGAGCGCTTCCGTCGGTGCGAGCGCTTCCGTCGACTCGGCCGTCGTCGCGTCCCGGCCGCGGTGTCGCAGCCACCTGGCCCGGAGCCCCGCGCCGACCCCCGTCACGCCGAGCACGAGCACCTCGGTCACGGCGGCGGACATGGCCTGGAGGAACAGCTCGCTGACGAGCGTGGTGTCGATGCCGAAGCCGACCGCGCTGCCCGGGGCCTCCTGCTGCCGAGCCCCCCTCGCGGCCTGCTCCCGCCAGCCGGCGGCCACCCCGTCGAACACCTCCAGCTCCTCCGGGGCATAGCCGGTCACCGCGCGGCGCGCGGCGTCGACGACGAGGGCTGCGGCGCGCTGCTGTGCATCGATCACGCTCCCCATCGTGCCGCCGCCGCGCCAGCATCCGACAGCGTCGGGTCGGGAACCGAACACTTCCACCCGCCGGCCTCCGCAGCCGACGCTTGAGCCGCAAGTTACTGCGGAGTAACGTGCGGGCATGACCATCGACTCGCGCCAGGTCGCCGCCGGCATGCTGGAGGCGGTGCCGTTCGCCCGCACGCTCGGCGTCGAATTCGTCGAGGTGGCCCCCGAGGCCGACGGCGGCGTGCGCGCCGTGGTCCGGCTGCCCGACTCGCCGGCCACCCACAACCACGTCGGCGGCCCGCACGCCGGGGCGATGTTCGCCCTCGGCGAGACCGCCTCCGGCGCGGTGGTGCTCGCCGCGTTCGGGCAGCTCCTCGACCGGGCGGTGCCGCTGGCGGTGCGGGCCGAGATCGCGTACGGGAAGGTGGCGATGGGTCCGGTGCTGGCCACCGCGCGGCTCGGTCGGCCGGCGCCCGAGGTGGTCGCGGAGCTGGAGGCCGGCCGGCGGCCCGAGTTCCCGGTCGACGTCGAGATCGCCACCGAGGACGGCACCCCGACCTCGGCGATGACGGTCGTCTGGACCCTGCGCCCCCACCGCTGATCCCCGTGCGGGCCCCTCCTTCTCCCCAAACGGGTTTGGGGGATTCCGGGGGTGGATAGATTCGTACCGTGCTGGGCCTGCCTGCTCACGTGACCGCGTGTCTCTTCGACCTGGACGGTGTGCTGACGCAGACCGCCCGGGTGCACAACGCCGCGTGGACCGAGACGTTCGACGCGTTCCTCCAGCGCCGCGCGGCGGCCACCGGCGAGCCGTACCGGCCGTTCGACCCCGGCCCCGACTACAACCGGTACGTCGACGGCAAGCCCCGCGCCGACGGGGTGCGGTCGTTCCTCGCCTCCCGGGGCATCGTCCTGCCGGAGGGCTCGCCCGACGACCCGCCCGACGCGGACACCGTCCACGGCGTCGGCAACCGGAAGAACGCCGTCCTGCTCAAGCGCATCCACACCGACGGGGTCGAGGTCTATCCGGGCTCCGTGACGTACCTGCGGGCGGCAGCCGACGCCGGCCTGCGCCGCGCCGTCGTCTCCGCCAGCGCCAACTGCCGCGACGTCGTCGCCGCCGCCGGGCTGGAGTCGCTGCTGCAGGCCCGGGTCGACGGGGTGGTCGCCCGCGAGCAGGGGCTGCGCGGCAAGCCGCACCCCGACACGTTCCTGGCCGGCGCGAAGCTGCTCGGCGTCGACCCCGCGCAGGCCGCCGTCTTCGAGGACGCCCTCGCCGGGGTTGCCGCCGGCCGGGCCGGCGGATTCGGGTACGTCGTGGGCGTCGACCGGGTGGGCCAGGCCGACGAGCTGCGCGCGCACGGGGCGGACGTCGTGGTGACCGACCTCGCCGACCTCGTGGACAGGAGACCCGTCGCATGATCCGGGAACGCGCCTATCCGGTGGAGCCCTGGCACATCCGGGAGACCCGGCTCGACATGGACGTCCTGGCGCAGTCCGAGTCGGTCTTCGCGCTCTCCAACGGGCACATCGGCCTGCGCGGCAACCTCGACGAGGGCGAGCCGCACGGCCTGCCCGGCACGTACCTGAACAGCTTCTACGAGCTGCGCCCCCTGCCGTACGCGGAGGCCGGGTTCGGCTTCCCCGAGTCCGGCCAGACCATCGTCAACGTCACCAACGGCAAGCTGATCCGGCTGCTCGTCGACGACGAGCCCCTCGACGTCCGGTACGGCGAACTCCTCGCCCACGAGCGGATCCTCGACCTGCGCGCCGGCACCCTGCACCGGGAGCTGCACTGGCGCACCCCGGCCGGGCGCGAGGTCAAGGTGCGCAGCACGCGGCTGGTGTCGTTCACCCAGCGCTCGGTCGCCTGCATCAACTACGAGGTGGAGGCGGTCGACGGGCCGCTGCGGCTGATCCTCCAGTCCGAGCTGGTGGCGAACGAGAACCTCCCCGCGCAGAGCCGCGACCCCCGGGTGGCGGCGGTGCTGGAGTCGCCGTTGCAGGCCGAGGAGGAACTGACCACCAACGACGGCGGGCTGCTCATCCACCGCACGAAGGTCAGCGGGCTGCGGGTGGCCGCCGCCATGGACCACGACGTGCACGCCCCGGAGCACACCACCGTCACCACCGAGGGGTACGAGGACTGGGTCCGCACCACCGTCGGCTGCGTGCTGAAGCCCGGCGAGAAGTTGCGGGTGGTCAAGTACCTGGCGTACGGCTGGTCGAGCCGCCGGTCGCTGCCGGCGCTGCGCGACCAGGTCGGCGCGGCCCTCACGGGGGCCCGCCTCGACGGCTGGGACGGGCTGCGCCGGGAGCAGCGGGAATACCTCGACGAGTTCTGGGACGTCGCCGACGTCCGGGTCGAGGGCGACCCGGAGGTGCAGCAGGCGGTGCGGTTCGGGCTGTTCCACGTGCTCCAGTCCGGGGCGCGGGCCGAACGCCGGCCGATCTCCGCGAAGGGCCTCACCGGCCCGGGGTACGACGGGCACGCGTTCTGGGACACCGAGATGTTCGTGCTGCCGGTGCTCACCTACACCCAGCCGGGGGCGGTGCGCGACGCCCTGTACTGGCGGTACTCCACCCTCGCCCAGGCGCAGGAGCGGGCCCGCACCCTGAACCTGGCGGGGGCGGCCTTCCCGTGGCGCACGATCGAGGGGCCGGAGTCGTCGGCGTACTGGCCGGCGGGGACGGCGGCGTTCCACATCGCCGCCGACATCGCCGACGCGCTGCGCCGGTACGTGCTGGTCACCGGCGACGAGGGGCTGGAACGGGAGATCGGCCTGGAGCTGCTGGTCGAGACGGCCCGGCTGTGGCGTTCCCTCGGCCACCACGACCGGCACGGCCGATTCCACATCGACGGCGTGACCGGCCCCGACGAGTACACGGCCGTGAAGAACGACAACGTCTACACCAACCTGATGGCGCAGCGGAACCTGCTCACCGCCGCCCAGTGCGCGATGCGCTTCCGGGACCAGGCGATCGGCCTGGGGGTCACCGAGGAGGAGGCGGCGGCCTGGCGGGACGCGGCGAACGCGATGTGCGTCCCGTACGACGAGGGCGTCGAGGTGCACGAGCAGGTGGAGGGGTTCACCCGGCTCCAGGAGTGGGACTTCGAGCACACGCCGACCGAGAAGTACCCGCTGCTGCTGCACTACCCGTACTTCGACCTGTACCGCAAGCAGGTCATCAAGCAGGCCGACCTGGTGCTGGCCATGCACTGGCGGGGGGACGCGTTCACCGAGGAGGAGAAGCGGCGCAACTTCCTCTACTGTGAGCGGCGCACCGTGCGGGACTCGTCGCTGTCGGCCTGCACGCAGGCGGTGATCGCCGCCGAGGTGGGCTACCTGGAGCTGGCCCACCGGTACCTGCGCGAGGCCGCGCTGATGGACCTGCACGACCTCAACGAGAACACCCGCGACGGGGTGCACATGGCGTCCCTCGCCGGGGCGTGGATCGCCCTGGTCGCCGGGTTCGGCGGGCTGCGCGACCACGACGGGATGCTCGCGTTCGCGCCCCGGCTGCCGAGCCGGCTCGACCGGCTGGAGTTCTCGTTGCAGTGGCGAGGGCTGCGGCTGCGGGTCGACGTCCGGGCGCACCAGACGACGTACGCGCTGCGCCACGGCCGCGCCGACGACGTGGTGGAACTGCGGCACCACGGCGAGAAGGTGCGGGTGACCTACGCGGAGCCGGTCACCGTGCCGGTGCCGCCGTTCACGCCGCCGGCCACCGAACCGGAGCAGCCGCCCGGCCGGGCCCCGCTGCTCCGCCTCCCAGAGCAGCTCGGCTGAAGCTCCGCGCCCGGATCGGCGCCGAAACGGTCGTGGTGTTCGAGGCTGCGCCACGGTCCCCGGGGCCGGGGTGACGGCCGTGGGCCAAGGGGTCGGAGAAGTCGTAAGCGACCTCCGACCCCTTGACCGTTGCTGCGTGCCGCCGACGAGAGGCGGCATCAGGCTCCTCGACGGCTCAGTAGTCCTCACCGCACGAGTGGCCCGCGTTGGAGCCGATCGGAACGAAGGCCATGCTGTCGAATGCGACCGCGTCGAAGCCGCTTGTGGTTGCGGAGCCGGCGTTGTTGAGCTGCACCTGGGCGCCTCGGCCCAGTTCGTACGAGCCCAGGTACACCCACTTGTCGTCGCCGAGGTCGAGGGGGTTCGGGTTGGGTATCCCCCCGATCGCCCAGCCCGCCTCGTTGGCGAGGTTGATCGAACAGGCCGCCTGCGGGAGGACCGCGCCCCTGGTGATCAGGTACTCGGCGTTGTCGTAGTCGGCACCGTGGCTGGGCACGTGGGCGACGATGTCGTACCGGGCCCGCTCGCCTGGGGCCAGGTCGAGATTCGGGGTCCAAGACCCGACGATCCGGCGCTTGCTGTTGCCCTTGTCCACGTACGTGTACCAGATGTGCCCCTTGTATCCGGCTCCGATCTGGTGCAGGTCGACCTCGGCGTACGGGGCCGTGTCGCCACCTGCGGGGACGCCCCACCGCATCGTGAACTTGCCGTCAGAGGCGCCGATCTCGCAGTGTTAGCGTGGCTCCGCCTCAGCCCCTGCTGGCTGCGGTGCGACGAACGGGGGATGCGCATGACGGAGCAGTTCGGGGCCGAACTCAGACCACGCACGCCACGACCGAGGCGGGCCGGAGGACCCCTGCTCGTCGTGCTGATCGTGTTGGTCATCGCCGCGCTCGGGCTCGGCACGTGGTGGTTCCGGGCGGCGAGGACGGAGCCGGCAGTCGAGGTGTCCGGTGTCACCCCTGGCTCGCCCTTGCCCTCGAGCGCCCCAGCCGCAGCACGTCCCGAGACGACCGGGGACTCCGGGCAGCAGTCCGCCGGACCGCTGCCGGCCATCCCTGGGGTGAAGGTCGAGGCCGTCGCCGCAGACTGGGCGAAACGGTGGGGCACCCCGCCGAAGGCCTTCGCCAAAGGGTACGACACCACGGCGAAGCTGCCAGGGACCGCCTACCGTGCCCGCTTCGGGGTCCTCGGCAGCCCGGACGGGGACGGGACCGAGGTCGCTACTCTCTTCTGCACCGTCGGTGACCAACAACACACCAAGGACCGGCGGCTGATCCGGGCAATGGTGGACTCCTGTCTCGCCCCTGCCCTACGCGGGGAGGAGAAGGCGACGGTGTCGACCTGGCTCAACGCGCAGGACTACTCCCACGACGTCTTCGCGACGCGGGAGCTTCCCCGGTTCGTCGTCGACCTCGTGTCCTCAGAGAGCGTCTTTCATATCAGCCTCGTCTCGAAGGGCAGAAAGGCCGGCCCGGGTGCCGTCCCGACAACCCGGACAGAACCCGCAGGCTAGTTGCCCACGGCGGGCCGGCACCCGTCCACCCGGCACGGGACGCTCAGAGCGGCCGTCCCTGGGACGGCCGACCGGCCGCGTCGTGCGGGGCGACGGCCCTCGGGTCGTCGGCGGTGCGGGCCTGCGCCGCCTCGTCCGCCCAGTCCCGGCTGCGCTCGGCGTCTCGTTCCCGCTGTTCGTCCCGCTCGGCGGTCTGCTGCTTGGACCTGTCCTGTCGTCGGGCCATGACGATCCTCGCGATCCGTCGGGGCGCGGCTGCGCCGGTGCTGCGGTCACCCCGGGCCTTCCCGCCCGGCCCGGCGGCAAACCGCAGCGGCGGCGAGCCGGGTCAGGGCCGCCAGGGCTCCAGGTGCCGGGCGAAGCTCAGCCGCAGGTTGCTCTTGGGGCGGGCCCCGACGGTGGAGCCGACCACCTCCCCGTCGCGGAACACCAGCAGGGTCGGCATCGACATCACCTGGTACGCCCGGGTCGTCGCCGGGTTCTCGTCGGTGTTGAGCGTGACGATGCGCAGCCGGTCGCCGAACTCCACGGCCAACTCGGCGAGGCTCCGGGAGACCGCCACGCACGGCGGGCACCACTCGGCCCAGAAGTCGACGACCACCGGCCGGTCGGCGGCGAGCACCGTCGCGGCGAACGAGGCGTCGGTGACGGCGGTCAGCGGGGTGGTTCCCGTTTCCTGAGGCATGTTTCCTCCCGGTACGCGATGGCCTGGGCGAGTTGGTCGTGCAGCTGTCGCCGCACCGCGCCGAGCCGGTCGAGGTAGGCGTCCACCTCGGCCAGCTTGCGGCGCAGCACGGCCACCGAGTCCGGGCAGACGTCCCCGGAGGCGTGCCCGGCCCGGAGGCAGGCCACGAACGGCCGGATGTCGTCCAGGCCGAAGCCCACCGCGAGCAGGGCCCGGATCTCGTGTACGACGCGCAGCTCCGCCTCGTCGTAGACGCGGTAGCCGTTGGCGGAGCGTCGGGGCCGGACCAGCCCCTGCGACTCGTAGTACCGCAGGGTCCGGGTGCTCGTGCCGGCGCGTTCCGCCAGCTCACCGATCAGCATCCGACCTCCTTCGCCCGCCGCCGACCGCAACGCTAGACCTTGCCGCCGATGTCAAGGCAACGGCGAATCCCGGCCGCCAGGGCGGGTAAGCGCCGCCGGACGAGGCGGAAGCCGTGGGGAGGATGTGCGATGGCGGCACGGGGACAGGTGGGCACGACGACCCGGGGTGGCGAGGTGACGATCCCGGCGGGTGACGCCGGGCTGCCGGCCGACGTCCTGGTCCCGGCCGGGGCCACGGGGGTCGTGCTCTTCGCGCACGGCAGCGGCAGCTCCCGACACAGCCCCCGCAACACGGCCGTGGCGGGGGTGCTGAACGGGCGGGCGCTCGGCACGGTGCTGGTGGACCTGCTCACGCCGGAGGAGGACCGGGTCGACGCCCGTACGGCCGAACTCCGGTTCGACATCGGGCTGCTCGCCGACCGGCTGGCCGCGATCGTCGACTGGATGGCCGTCGAGCCGACGCTGGCCCGGTTGCCGGTGGGCCTGTTCGGCGCGAGCACCGGTGCCGCCGCCGCGCTGGTCGCCGCGGCGGCCCGCCCCGAGCGGGTGCGGGCCGTGGTCTCCCGGGGCGGCCGACCGGATCTGGCCGGCGCCGCCCTGCCCCGGGTGGCCGCCCCGACACTGCTGCTGGTGGGCGGGCTGGACGAGCAGGTGATCACGCTCAACGAGCAGGCGGTGGCGGAGCTGGGCGACGTCGGCGAGCTGCGGGTGGTGCCCGGCGCGACCCACCTGTTCGAGGAGCCGGGCGCGCTGGAGCAGGTCGCCGACGCGGCGGCCGACTGGTTCGCCACCCACCTGCGCCCGCCCACCTGACGGGCCATCGGTCTCAGGCGGGCGCGGGCGGCCGTCCGGTGGCGGCCTGCCGGTGCCGCTGCACGGTGTCGATCACCCGGTACACGACCGCCGTGATCGGCACCGAGACGAACGCCCCGGCGATGCCGGCGATCAGCGTGCCGGCCGTCACCGCCACCAGGACCACCGCCGGATGCAGCTGGACCTGCCGCTTCATCACCAGCGGCTCCAGCAGGTTGCCCTCGATCTGCTGTACGGCGATCACGGCGGCCAGCGTGAGCAGCGCGACGGTCGGCCCCTTCGCGGCGAGCGCCACCAGCACCGCCACCGCCCCGGCCACGGTGGCCCCGATGATGGGGACGAACCCGCCGAGGAAGGTGATCAGGGCCAGCGGCAGGGCGAGCGGCACCCGCAGCAGCACCAGGGCCAGGCCGATCCCGAGCGCGTCGATCGCCGCGATGATCATCGTCCCCCGGCTGTACGCGCCGAGGGTCCGCCAGCCCACCCGGCCGGCCTCGGCGGCGACGTCCCGGTTGGGGCCGGCCGTGCGGCGCAGCACCCAGTGCCACATGGGCCGGCCGTCCTTGAGCAGGAAGAAGAGCAGCACCAGGGAGAGCAGCACGGAACCGGCGACCTCGGCGGCCGTCCGCGCCCCGCCGACCGGGTCGGGGGCGCCGCCGCCCAGCCCGTCCCGGGTCTGCCGGATCAGCTTGTCGAGCTGGTCGTCGGTCACCGGGAGGGTGGAGGTGACGAAGTCCCGGGTCCGCTGGAGGCCCTGGTCCAGCTCCTGGCTCAGCTCGCTGAACTGGCTGGCGGTCAGGTTCCACACCAGCACCCCGACGCCGACCAGGATGCCGAGCAGGAACAGCACGGTGAGCAGGGCGGCCAGCGCCGCCGGCAGCCGGAGCCGGCGCAGCAGGAGCAGCACCGGGTCGAGCAGGGCGGTGAGGAAGAGCGTCGCGGCCAGCGCGATCGCCAGCGGGGCCAGCAGTACGGCGATCTTCCCGACCAGGTACAGCCCGGCGACGACCACCACCAGGCAGGCGCTCCACAGCACGGCAGAGCGGACCAGCCACGGCAGCCCGGCCCACGCCTGGCGCGACCCCGCGCCGCTCGCGTCGACCGCGACCCGCCGGGCGCGCTGCCCGTCGTCCGTCGTATCCCCGGCACCGTCGTCGACCACGTCACCCTCCCACTTCTCGGCGAGTTCCCCGTACCCGAACGCCACCTCCCCGACACCCGCCCCACCTCGTACCAATCTTGGACGGTTGTCGCTGGGACGGAACGCGAACTGTCCAAGGTCGGCGGGCGCGGCCGATCCGGCGGCGGTTTGTGCGGGTGGGGGCAGGGAACGCTCCCCTCAGGGAACGCTTCCGTCAGGGAATCAGCGGAGGGATCCAGCGAGGGATCCAGCAGAGGAGGGGAAGCGCGTGGGTGACTTCATGGACAAGGCCAAGGACTTCGCCGACAAGCACGACAAGCAGGTCGACCAGGGCATCGAGAAGACCGGCGACATGGCCGACCAGCGCAGCGGCGGCAAGTACGACAAGCAGATCGACAAGGGTGTCGACATGGCCCAGCGGCGCACCGGCGAGGGCGACACCTCGCCGCGCTGACCCCGACCCGTCTCCGGTCCCGGGCCGCCACGCCGAGGCGCCCCGGGACCGTCGTGTCGGAGCAGCCGCCGCGCCGGGGCGGGCCAGGGGGATTCTCGTCAAGGCGACCCGGGCCGGAAATCCGGTCCCGCTCACTGGCCGATCATCGAACTCTCTCGCTACGATCCGTATTCGGGGCATGACTCCAGGTGGGTCGCCCCGGCGGACCGGGCGGCCCGACGGCGGGGCTGCGGACGAGAGGGAGTCATCCGGTGACCGACACATCCGAGGCGACGATCCAGCGCTACCCGTTCGGCGATCCCGACCGGCTCAACCTCGATCCGCGCTACGCCCGGTTGCGCCGGGACGAGCCGCTGATCCGGGTCCGCCTGCCGTACGGCGAGCCGGCGTGGCTGGCCACCCGGCACGCCGACGTGCGTACCGTGCTCGGCGACGCCCGGTTCAGCCGGGCCGCCGCCGTGGGGCGCGACGAGCCGCGCAACACCGCGCGGCAGATCCAGGGCGGCATCCTGTCCATGGACCCGCCCGACCACACCCGCCTGCGCCGGCTCGTGGCCCGCGCGTTCACCGCGCGCCGGGTCGAGGAGCTGCGGCCCCGCACCCGGCAGATCGCCGACGAGCTGGTCGACAATCTGCTCGCCGCCGGCCCGCCGGCCGACCTGGTGGAGCACGTGGCCACCCCGTTGCCGATCCGGGTCATCTGCGACCTGCTCGGTGTGCCGGTCACCGACCAGGACAAGTTCCACACCTGGTCGGAGGCGATCGTCTCGACCACCTCGCTGAGCCAGGAGCAGATCCAGCAGTACATCGACAACCTGTTCGCGTACATGGGCGAGCTGATCGCGCGGCGGCGCGACGAACCCACCGACGACCTGATCGGCGCGATGGTCCGGGCCCGCGACGCCGACGACCGGCTCAGCGCGGAGGAGGTGGTCCAGCTCGCGGCGGGGCTGCTCGCCGCCGGCCACGAGACCACCGTCACGCAGATCCCCAACTTCGTGTACGTCCTGCTGCAGCACCCCGACGAGTGGGCCCGCCTGCGGGCCGACCGGACGTTGGTCCCCCGCGCGGTCGAGGAGCTGATGCGCTTCGTCCCGCTCGGCGCGACCGCCGCCTTCGCCCGCTACGCGAAGGAGGACGTCGAGATCGGCGGCGTGCTCGTGCGCGCGGGCGAGCCGGTGGTCGTGTCGATCCCGTCGGCCAACCGGGACGAGACGGTCTTCGCCGACGCCGACCGGCTCGACCTGGGCCGGGAGGTCAACCCGCACCTGGGCTTCGGGCACGGGGTGCACCACTGCGTCGGTGCCCAGCTCGCCCGGATGGAGCTCCAGGTGGTGCTGGACACGCTGCTCGACCGCACCCCGGGGCTGCGCCTGGCGGTGCCCGAGCCGGAGCTGATCTGGAAGAGCGGCCTGCTGGTACGCGGCCTCACCGCGATGCCGGTGGCCTGGTGAGGGGGAGGATCAGGTGAGCATGGAGGAAGGGCAGTCCGGCCCGGGGTGGCGGCTGCACGTGGACCCGACCCGGTGCATCGGCTCGGGCATCTGCGCCGGGACGGCACCCAAGCACTTCGGCCTGGTGGACGGGTTGTCCCGCCCGCTGGCCGAGCGGGTGGCCCCGGCGCAGGCGGTCCTCGACGCGGCCGACTCCTGCCCGATGGAGGCGATCCTCGTCTCCGAGGCGGACAGTCGCCGGCGGATCGCCCCCGAGCCCTGACCGGTGACCACCGTCGACACCGACCCCGAACCGGTGTCGGCGGTGCGTCACCGCAACAGTTCAGAGCTGCTTGTCGCGCAGCTCCTCCATGGAGGTGGGCCGGCCGCTGAGGGCGTCCCGTAGCCGGTCCACCAGGCCGGTGCCAGGGGCGAGCAGCCGGTTCGCCGGCGGGTGGTCCGGCGCGGCCGGGTGCGGCCGGGTCGGCGCCGACCTCTTCGCCGCCTGCACCTTGCCGGCCAGCTCCACCAGTTCCTCCCGGGCCATCGCGGCGCGCAGCCGGGGGAACAGCTCCGCCTCCTCCTCCTGCACGTGGTGGCGGATCGTCTTGGCCAGGTGACCCAGCAGCGGCTCGAACCGGGCCTCCGACGGGTCGACCGACTCCAGCTCCTTCATGGTCCGCTCGGCCTCGGCGTGCTCGGCGATCTCGTGCTCGGCGAGCTGGTCGCCGTCGGGCAGCGCCTTGCGGGCGGCCGGGTAGACGTACTGCTCCTCGGCGACCGAGTGGCGGACCAGTTCGGCGATCACCACGTCGGCGAGCTGCCGGCGGTGCTCCGGGGTGCCCTGCCGGCCCTCCAACTCCACGAAGATCGCCTCCACCGCGCGGTGGTCGGCGACGAGTACGTCCACGACGTCCTGGTCGGTCACGCTCTGCGGGTTGGTCATGTCGCTGCCCCTTACCGGTTGCGGAATCGGTCGGTGCTGTGGCAGGTACCCTGCGCTGTTCGGGCGAACCCATGGCGGTGGGGGAATCGGCCGTCGTCCACCTCGTCCGGCACGAGTTCGTCCGGCCCGAGTAGCGGGAAGGGGCCCCGAGCAACGCCGTCGGCGCAGCTGGGCCCCCTGCTCACCGCCGCGCGTACGCAGCAGTGGTGCCCCGGCGGCCGGTCACCGGCCGCCGGGGCCTTCCCGTCAGGACTCGGATGTCCTCCGTCGGTAGAGGACCAACAGGGCCACGCCGGTGGTGAGCGCGATTCCGCCGATGCCCGTCAGGAGGGGCAACGACGCGGTGCCGTCGTTACCCCCGGTCACCGGCAGCGCTGTGCGGCTGCGGGTGGGGTATCCGGTCGGGCTGCCTGTCGGTTGGCCGGTCGGGGTCCCGGTGGGTGTGCCGGTCGGGCTGCCCGTCGGTTGGCCGGTCGGGGTGCCGGTGGGCTGGCCGGTCGGGGTGCCGGTGGGCTGGCCGGTCGGGGTGCCGGTGGGCTGCCCGGTCGGGCTGCCCGTCGGCCCGAGGCAGACGGGCTGCGTGATGGTGTTGGTGTCGAGGGTGACGGCGCCGGTCTGGGCCAGGGCACGCCCCTGGAGAGTGGCACCGGTGTTCATGGTGATCGAAGCCTGGGCCAGGATGTTGCCCACGAACTGCGTGCCTGTCCCGAGCGTCGCGGAACTGCCCACCTGCCAGTAGACGTTGCAGGGTGAGGCGCCGTTGATGAACACCACGCTGCTGTCGGAGGCGGTGATGAGCGTGGACTCGATCTGGAAGATGAACACGGCGGCCGGGTCGCCCTGGGTGTTGAGCGTCAGGGTGCCGGTCAGTTGCGCGGCACCGATCCGGTACACCCCGGGCGTGAGCGTGGTGCCGCCGAGTTCCGCGGGGAGGATGGTGAACGGGGTCCGGCCGGCGGCGTCGTTGTAGGCGGTGGTGAGGTCGTTCTTGGCCTGGAGGGCGACGGCGTCGCCGAGGTGGATCTCGCCGGCCACGACGCCCGGTGGGAAGCCTGGCGCGGTGTTGCCGGGATGGACGCCGAGGCTCTGTGCCAGGAAGCTCGGCCCGGTGTTGGTCACCGTGGAGCCGGCCAGCACGGAGAAGTTCGCGGCCGTTCCCAGGTTGACCGGCGCTTCCGCGGCGCTCGCGCCGGTGCCGCTGAAGATCAGCACAGCTACGGCGGTGCCGGTGGCGGTGACGGCTGCGAGCGCCGGCAGTACCGCGCGGCGGAGTCGTCGGACTTTGGTGCGTGTCACGATGTGGCCCTCTCGTGGTGCGCCTCGGGGTTCCCGCCACCATGGCGACTCCCCGATGCCACCGGTTACAGAGTATGCGTAACCGGACTTTGACACACTAAAGCGCCTTTTGCTCCCAAAAGTTCTAAACTGTATGGGTCGTGCCCGGCAGGGCCCGGGTAGCTGTGCTCCCGGCCCCCGGTGTCCACCGCGCTGGCGAGGACGCTGGCCACCACCGGCTCGCCCGCGTCCACCGGTGGTGCCGGGTTTCTCGGCCAGCCGGTCAGAGACTGCCCAGCACCCGGGTCACGGCGATCTCGATGACGACCCGCTGCGGATTGGGGCGCGGGACGCGGTAGCGCTCGGCGTACCGGCGCTCGGCCTCGGCGACCGACGCCGGGTCGGCGCGCAGCACCGCCCGACCCTCCACGGTCAGCCAGCGCCTCCCGTCGACGTGACAGACCGCCACCGGGGTGCCCGCCGCACCGGCCGCTGCGACGTGCCGGGCCTTGGCCGACGTGCCCGACGTGATCACCCGGGCCAGGCCGGCGGCCGGGTCGAGGGTCATCCCGACCGGTACGACGTGCGGGGTCCCGTCCGCGCGCAGCGTCGTCAGGGTGGCCAGGTGCCGCTCCCGGCAGAACGCGAGGACCCGTTCGTCGTGGATGCCCAACCGATGGTCGCCCGGCATGTCCCGCCCCTGTCCGATCCCGCCGCACCGTGCCGCCCCCGACGCGGGAGCCCGGCCCCGATCATGGCACGGGCTCAGCCGACCGGGCGGCGCGTCCTGTCCTCCTGCGGCCCGGGCTGGCCGGGAAGCTGCCGCTGGGCGGCGCGGTGCTGCCGGACCAGCCGGCCCAGGTAGAGCAGGGCGGCGGCGAGCACCCCGATGTCGTCGAGGTAGATCGGGTCGGGGAGCACGTCGATCGGGAAGATCGTGTAGGCCAGCGCACCCCAGAAGGCGACCTTGCCGCCGACGCCCAGCGTGCCGAGCAGCTTGCGGGTGCGGACCACCCGTACGGCCAGCACGACGGCGCCGACGAGCGTCGCCGCCACGACGAGGCCGGCGACGACCAGCAGCCAGGTGCGCTCCGTCATGAGCCCACGCTAGCCGACCGGGGGCGAAGAAGGGCGACAGAGTTTGCGCCGTCGGCGCTCAGGGAAGAGGGAGCGCCGACAGTGGTCGATGGGTGACCGTACGGTGACGGGGGATTCGCAATGGACAGACGTGCCTGTGTCGGGTTGGCGGCGACGCTCGCCGCGGTGGCCGGGGCGGCGGTGCCGGCAGCCGCCGGGGCCGCGAGCAGCGGGACGTTCGCGCCCCCGCAGTATCTCGCCAGCGGGTCGACGGCCACCAACGCCGTCGCCGTCGCCGACGTCACGGGGGACGGGCGACCCGACATCGTCGTCGGCGTCGACGCCGTGGACGGCACGCAGACGAGCTCGGTGCTGCTCTTCGCCCAGCGCGCCGACCACAGCTACGGCGCTCCGACGAGGATCGTCGCGCACGGCGGCTACAACAGCGACGTACGCCTCGCGGTCGCCGACATCGACGGCGACGGGCGCACGGACGTGGCGCTGTCGTCGTCCGCCGGGGTCGACCTGCTGTTCCAACGGGGCGGGCGGCTCGCCGCACCCGTGCTCGTCGCGGGGAGCGCCGGAGACGTCGCGATCGCGGACATGACCGGGGACGGCCGGCCGGACCTGGTGGTCAGCGCGCGGCCGGGCGAGGTGCGGATCCACGCGCAGACCGCGACGGGTGCCTTCCCGGTCCACTCGACGGTGACCGGGCCGTACCTCGCCGGCGCCCCGGGCGAGCAGGTGTTCGCCGCCGACCTCAACGGGGACGCCCGGCTCGACGTCGCCCAGTTCTACCGGCACGGCACGTGGGTGCGGCTGCGCCGCGCGGACGGCTCCTTCGGGCCGGCGACGACGTACCGGACGCCGGAGGACAGCAACGGCTACCGCCGGGTCAGCAACGGCGCGGCGGTCGGCGACGTGACCGGCGACGGCCGGGCCGACCTGGTGACGAGCGTCAGCGGCAACACCCCCGACTCCGCCGTCCAGGTGTTCACCCAGGGCACCGGTGGGCTCGCCACGACGCCGGTGCGGTATCCGGCCTACGACATCGCCTCCGGTCTCGCCGTCGGCGACCTCACCGGCGACGGTCGCAACGACCTGGCGGTCACCCACGACAGTTGGCTGGCGGTGAGCGTCCACCTGCAGCAGCCGACCGGGACGCTCGGCGGGTACACGACGAACCGGGTCGACGGCGTCGGGCCCCAGCGGGACGGCGTGGCCATCGGTGACGTGACCGGGGACGGCAAGCCGGACGTCGTCGCCGTCGCCTACGACAAGGTGGCCATCCTGCGGCAGCTCTGAGCCCCGTGTCGGCCGCCCCGACCCGCTCGGCGGCGGCCGGCACGGTGTCCGGGGCGCGGCGGCCACCCTCACCCGTCAGGCGTGGCCGCTCAGGCCGGGACGGCGGCCCGGCCCCTCGCCACGGCCGGCTTCTGCCGGGCGACCACCGGCATCTCCCGGGTCTGCTCGGCGGCCGGCGACGGCTCGTCGCCCACCCCGGGCAGCAGCGACTCCTGCTCCTGTGGGGCGGGCACGGTCGCGGCGAAGGCCTCGTCCCGCAGGCTGCGCGCGGCGACGGCGGCCTGCTCGGCGGCCCGCCAGGCGGCCTGCTCCCGCTCCTGGGCGGCCTCCTGCCGGGCGCGCAGGTGGTCGCGTACGGCGCGGCGCAGCACCAGCTCCTGGTCGACCGGGTGCAGCCGGGGGTCCCACCCGTTGCGGTGCGCGAACACGTCGCTGAGCTGCTCCTCCGACAGCTCCCGACGCCAGTACGCGTCCAGTGCGGCCCGGTGCAGGTAACGCTCGCGGTCGGCGTACTCGGCGGGGGTGCGCTCGGTGTGCGGGCGGGGCAGGGCCGTGGCGGCCGCCAGCCGGCGGACATCTGCCTCCGCCGCCTCGTACGCCTGCCACGCGGCCTCGACCTCATCCTGTGCGGACAGCCACTCGGCCCGCATCCGGCTGGCGGTCGCCGCGGCCCGTTCCGCCGCGGTCGCCACCTCGTCGGCGTACCGGCGCTGGGCGCGTTCCTCGGCGGCCTCCTCCAGGAGGCTGGGCATGGCGGCCTCGCGGATCCGCCCGCCGATCACGGAGCGGAACAGGTCGGGCCGGGCGACCAGGCCGGCCACGGCGACGACGGCGAGGACGAGCAGGGCCAGCCAGATCGCGGCGGCCCGGGGCACGTCGAGCAGGACGGAGGAGAGCGCGGTCTGCATGAGGGGCACCTCGGAGGGGACGAAGTGGACTGACGGTCGGGGCCCGCGGTGCGGGCGGGGCCGCGCGTCGACCGGTGCCGGACGGGGCCCTGCCGGAGTCGTCACCGGTGCGGGTGACGGCGGGCGGGGTCGTCGGCGGCGCGGAGCGCGGCGGGCGGCGGGCTCGCGGCGGGCCAATATGGTGCCGGCACGGCGGTACGACGCCGGGGCGGACCGGATCGGCGGCTGGTGGCGGCCCGGGTCAGTGCCGGGGCGGCCCGCGCCGGACGACGGCGCCGGCGGCCGGGTCGACGGCGGGCCGGTCGACCGGGACGGCCGCCACGGGCCCGCCCACCGGGGCCGGGACCGGCCGCCGCGCGTCGCCGACGACCGGGCGGGCCTGCGGGGCGGCCGGATCGGTGCGCGGCTCGGCCGTCGCGCCGGGGCCCAGCGAGTCGACCCGGCTGGCCACCACGACGGGGTGGGTCGGGCCGGTGGCCGTGGCCGCCATGGCGGGGGTGCCGGCCGTGAGGGCGGCGACGCCGCCGAGGCCGACGGCGAGGACCAGGGTGGTCAGCGCGAGGCGACCCAACTCCCCGATGCGGCGCAGCCTCGACCGCCACGAAAGGCGCGACCCGCGCAGCGTCGCCGGCAGGGACGGCCGGGCGAACGCTACGGATTGCACGACACCAACCTATCGCCGATGCGGCCCGCCCGCAGCCTCGGCGGCCGGCCCGGCTGGTGACCCGGGCCACGACCCGTCGCAGTGGACAGAGGATCCCCGTCGGGATACGACCGCCGCGCCGCCGCCGGATGCATCGACGGCGATGAGAATGCCGACAGTTTTCCGGCGGTGTCCCCGGGCATCCTGTCGGGTAGCGCGGCCCCGCCGTCGCCCGTGGGGTGCCGCACCCCACGGTGGAGCGCAAGACCGGAGGAGACCCCATGGGAGTACGTCGACAGGTGGCGCACGCCGTCGCCGCCACCGCCCTGCTCGTGGCCGCGACGGTGGCGGCCACCGGCGCGCCCGCCAGCGCCGCGCCGTCGGTGGCCGCCGCAGCGGTGACCCCGGTGGCGGCGGTCGACCTCCAGCGCTACGCCGGGGACTGGTACCAGGTCGCCGCGATCCCGGCGATCTTCGAGATCCAGTGCTTCAAGAACGTGAAGGCCCGGTACGACGTCCAGCCCGACGGCACCGTCGGGGTGCGCAACACCTGCCGGACGATCCTCGGCACCACCAGCGCGGTCACCGGCCGGGCCCGCAGCGAGAACCCGCCGGCCAACTCGGTGCTGACCGTCTCGTTCCTGGAGGTCGGCGGGCGCTGGCTCTACTTTGGCGGGCCGAACTACCTGGTCATGGGCCTCGACGCGGACTACCGCTGGGCCGTCGTCGGCGACCCGGACCGCCGCACCGGCTTCGTGCTGTCGCGCGGGCCGGCGCTGGGCGGCGCCGAGCTGGCCGAGGCGAAGGCGGTGCTGACCGCCAACGGCTACGACCTCTGCGACTTCCGCACCACCCGGCAGGACGGCGGGGCCGACGCCGGCAGCTTCTGCTGACCGCCCGGCCGGCCCGTCGACGCCCGGCCCGCCGGCCGGGGCGCGACGGGCCGGCCGCTTACCCGCGCAGGCCCTCGTCGGTCGGGTCGACCGGCTCCGGGCCGGTGTCACTCGGCCCGCAGGCCCTCCGGCCGGGTCAGCCGCCAGAGGGCGGGCAGGCTCGCGCCGGTGACCAGCAGCACCACGCCGCCGCCGAGGGCGGCGCCGAGGCCGACCACCGGCCAGCTCATCGAGACCGGCGCGCCGACCATGCGCAGCAGCACCGCCCCGAGGCCCAGGCCGAAGGCCACGGCGAGGCCGAGCCCGACGAGCACCGGCACGGCCGCCTGCCACAGCACCGACAGGCCCAGCGTGCGGCGCGGGGTGCCGACGGCGGCCAGCATCGCCAGCAGGCGGCGGCGCTCCCGCAACTGCTCCAGCACGCCGACGAGCATGCTCGCCCCGAGCAGCAGCAGGGTCACCACGACGCCGACGAAGAGGCCCCGCTTGACGTTGACGAACTGCGTGGCCTGGCGTTCCTCGTCCAGCGCCATGACCTGGGCGCGCACGTCCACCTCGGCGGCGGCGTTGCGGACCCGCTCCAGCGCGTCGGGGTCGGCCGGGTCGAGGCTGAGCAGCGCCTGCGCTCGCAGTCCCGTCCAGGCGGCGTCGGCCGCGCCGGGGGTGACCAGCAGGCTGGTGTGGGACCAACCGACGGGGTCCGGGACCGACGGCACGGCGCGCAGCCGCCGCGGCAGCGTCCAGGCCGTCTCGTTCCCGCTCAGGGTCACCCGGTTGCCGGGGTCGAAGCCGGTGAGCTGCTGCTCGCCGGCCGGCGGTTGAGCGAGGAAGACGTCCCCGTCGGCGCAGGGGCCGAGCCGCGCGTACTCGGCCAGCGTGGCGCAGTCGCCGATGCGTAGCGTGGCCGCCTGGCTCACGTCGGAGCCGATCGCGACGGTGGTCGACGTGCCCGCGCTGCGGGCCACGCCGGGGGCGGCGGCCAGCCGAGCCAGCGCCGCGTCGGGGTCGGGCACGTCGTCGAAGGTGACGAACGCCTGGGCCCGGGAGGTGTCCTGGCCGGTGCGGGTGGTGAACTGCGCCTCCACCCCGGCGACGAGCATCTGCAGGCCGATGCTGCCCGCCACCGCCACCGCCACGCCGCTGACCAGGCGCGCGGAGGTGGCGCTGTCCAGTTGCAACCGGCGCACCGCGAGCTGCCACGGGACCGGGCCGCCGCGCAGCCGGCGTACGGCGAGGTCGACCAGCCAGGGCAGCATGGTGACCGTGCCGACCAGCAGCAGCACCGCCCCGGCCGCCACCTGGTAGTCGGGGGTGTCGGAGCGGCCCTCGCCGACGCCGGTCAGCGGGTAGAGCAGGGCCAGCCCGGCGGCCGGCAGCAGCAGCCGCCACCACAGGCGGCGACGCACGGCCGGGCCCTGGCGGCTCACCCCGAGGGGCTCGACGACGACCCGGCGCAGCGCGACGAGCGCCACCAGCACGGCGAGCACCGGCACCGCCACCGCGACCGCCGCCACCAGGGTCGGGGCGGGGCGCAGGTCCGACGCGTACACGCTGATGTCGCGGAGGGTGACCAGCGGGGCGAGCTGGCGGCCGGCGGCGAAGAGGACGCCGCCGACGGCGAGGCCGAACACCGCGCCGGCCGCCGCCTCGCCCGCGGCGATCCGCCGGACCATCGCGGTGTCGGCACCGAGCAGGCGCAGGGCGGCTAGCCGGCGGTCCCGGCGGTCCCCGCCGAAGCGGACCGCCGCGCCGACGAAGACGACGATCGGCAACAGCAGCACCACGACGACGACCACGACGAGGACCATCAGCACCGGCGAGAACTCCTCGCCGGGCTTCCCGCCGCCGAACTGGTCGCGCCGCACGGCCCACTCGTCGGTCAGGTCCGCGCTGCCGAGATAGAAGGCCAGCTCACCGGGGCCGGCGAGGCCCTGCGCGCCGATCGTGCCGGCGACCCGCGCGCCGCCGAGCCGGGGCGCGAACAGCGGGCCGTCGGGCGAGTCGAGCAGGTCCCGCAGCGCCGGGGAGACGACCACCTCGCCGGCCCCGGGCAGGCGGGTCAGCCCCGGCGGCACCGGCGCGGCCGGCCCCTCGGCGCGCACGATCCGGCCGCGCACCGAGCGGTCCCGGAACTCGGTGTCGGCAAGGGCGACGAGCAGGGTGTTGGCTGCGGCGACCTTCTCGGGACGCCACCCGGTGTCGTTGCGGGCCTCATTGCGGACCGCCCGGGCGTCGAGTGCGCCCGGCACGGCGGCGGCCAGCAGCAGCATGGCCACCCCGATGCCGACGCCGAGCGCGGTCAGCGCCGCCCGCGTCCACCCGTCCCGGCCGCCGGTGACGGCCATCCGCGCGCCCAGCCACAGGTCGGCCAGCACCCGGCCCGGCCTACGCGGCCCGGTCACGCGGCCGGCTCCAGGCTGCGGGTGCGACCGTCGCGCACCACGACCTCCCGATCCGAGTACGCGGCCACCCGCGCCTCGTGGGTCACCAGCACCACGGCGGCACCGGTGTCCCGGGCCGCCCCGGTCAGCAGCCGCATGACGCGCTCGCCGTGCAGCGAGTCCAGCGCGCCGGTCGGCTCGTCGGCGAAGACGACCCGGGGGCCGGTGACCAGCGCCCGGGCCACGGCGACCCGCTGGCCCTGCCCGCCGGAGACCTCGCCGGGGCGCTTGCCGGCCACGTCGTCGACCTCCAGCCGGCCGAGCCACTCGGTGGCGCGCCGTTCCGCCTCCCGCCGCCCGACCCGTTCCAGCCGCAGCGGCAGGGCCACGTTCTCCAGGCAGGTCAGCTCGGGCACGAGCTGACCGAACTGGAACACGAAGCCGAACTGCCCCCGCCGCAGGGCGCTGCGCTCCCGGTCCGACATGGCGGTCAGGTCCGCGCCCCGGTAGGTCACCCGCCCCGAGTCGGGACGGACGATGCCGGCGAGGCAGTGCAGCAGGGTCGACTTGCCGGAGCCGGACGGGCCCAGCACCGCCAGCACCTCGCCGGCCCGGACGGTCAGCGACGCCCCGGCGAGCGCCGGGGTGGGGCCGAAGGCCCGGTGCAGCTCCTCGGCGACGAGCAGCTGCTCCGCCGGGGTCGTCCGGTCGTGGCCGTCCACCGTCGTCCCGCCGTCGGCGCGTGCGCCCGTCATCGCCGTACCGCCGTCGGCGTGGGTGCCCGTCATCGCCGCACCGCCTCGGCCAGCTCGTCCAGCCGGGCCGCCGTCAGCTCCAGCCAGCGCAGGTCGGCCTCCAGGTGGAACAGGGCGTGGTCGCAGATGAGCCGCTCGGCCAGGTCGCCGGAGTCCCGACGCCGGGTCAGCTCGCGCATCAGCCGCAGGTGCTCGGCGCGCTGCGTGTCGAGCAGGTCGGCGGCGGAGCGGCCGGTGAGCAGCGCCAGCACCACCTTGGTGTAGAGGACACTGTGCAGGTACGGCTCGGGCTTCTCCGGCTGGGACAGCCAGCGCCGCACGTCGGTCACCCCGGCCTCGGTGATCGCGTACCGCTTGCGGTCGGGGCCCTCGCCGGCCTCGACCGAGTCGACCTCGACGAGGCCGTTGCGCAGCAGCCGGGACAGGGTGGCGTAGACCTGGCCGAAGTGCAGCGGGCGGGCCTGGCCGAAGCGCTCGTCGTAGGCGCGTTTCAGGTCGTAGCCGTGGCGGGGGCTGGACTCCAGGAGCCCGAGGAAGGTCTGACCGATCGACATGGCCGCGACTATACACATCATGTATACACATGGTGGATAGGCAGGTCGGAAAAGGGGCCCTCCCCGTCGGGGAGGGCCCCGCAGCGTGCGCGGCGGAAGAAGGATCAGCCGGCGTCGAGCACCGGCGGGACCCCCGGGTCGCCGTCCCGCCAGACCATGTCGTCCTCCGTCAGCCAGGTCAGCCGCTCGTCGGACTCGTCGTCGTCGGCCCGCCCGCGCCCGCCGAGCACGCCCGCCCGGCCGCCGCCGGTGCCGTTCGCGCCCACCCGGCCCACGCCCGTGGCCGCCCGGTGCTCGGCCCCCGCCAGGCCACCCGCCGGCCGGGCCGCCACCGTCGCGCCCGTGCGGGCCGACCCGGCCAGGGAGCCGGTGCCGCCGCCGAGCACGCCGACCGGCGCCCCGGCGGGCGCGCCGAAGAGCAGCCCCGCCCCGGCCCCGGCCGACGCGGCGGCCGTCACGCCAGCCGCCGTGCCCACCGGGCCAGCCGGCACGCCGCCGCCGAGCGGCGCAGCGCCGGCCAGGGACGTGCCGGTGTCGAGGTCGGTGCCGCCGGCCCCGGCCGTGCCGCCCGGCGACGCCGAGCCGCCGTCGCCCCCGCCCGGCGGCTGCGCGTCCGGCCCGTCCGACAGGCCGCCCGGGGCGTCCACCGTCGCGTGACCCGTGGTCGGGGTGCCGAAGCCGCCGCCCGGCGCGCTCCTCGGGGCGTGGGCCCCGGGACCGGCCGTCGGCGTCGACGTGCTGGTGCTCGGGTCGTACGGCAGGTCGCCGTCCGGCGGCGGCGGGTCGACCAGCCGGCCGTACGCCGACAGGTCGTAGCCGGCCGCCAGCTCGGCGACCACCTGGACCATCCGCCGGTGCGCCTTCTCCTGCTCGGCCTTGTCCTGCTCGTGCCCGAGGAAGCCGCCGACGATCGCGCCCGGCAGGCCACCGGTGAGGCCGCCCGTGATCGCCCCGGAGACCGTCTTGTCGTGGTCGTCGGTCTCGGCCGGGCTCTCCGCCTGCTTCTGCGCGGCGCGCAGGTCGGTGGCCATCAGCGTCAGCCCCTGCCGCACGTCGGCCATCCCCTCCGAGAGGGTCGTCGAGTAGTCGACGATCAGCGACACCCGCCGCTGGAACTCCCGGCCGGCGTCGCCCGTCCAGCCGTTGGCCAGCTTCTCCAGGTCGGCGCGCAGGTCGCGGGCGAGGTCGTCGAGGGTGCCCTTCATGGAGCTCCAGCTGCTGGCGAGACCGTCGATCTGCTCGGGGTCGCCGGCCCGCACGGCGTCGTAGAGCCGCTGGTGGCTGACGTTCTCGTAGCGCGCCGTGTATTCAGACACGAGGGTCGTCCCTCCCGTTCAGCGCGTCGTCGACCCCGGTCAGCGCGGCGGCGATGTCGGCGGCGTTGGCCGCGTTGCGCGCCTCCGTGGTCCGGTAGTTGGTCAGGATCGTGCCGGTCGCGCTCTGCGCCGCCCGCACCGCGTCGCGCAGCCGCCCGACCCGCTGCGCGTAGCTCGTCTGCAGCGCCGAGTAGCGGCGGGCGTTGCTGGTCGCGTCGGCGAACGTGCCCAGATCCGGCGGCCGGCACTGCAACTCGGTGGTGAGCTTCCTGAGCACGGCCTCGGCCTCGGTGAGCCGCGCGGCCAACCGTCGCTGGAAGTCCTCCAGGGACAGTACGTCGACTGTCGTGCGCCCGGTCATGGCATTCCCCGTACGTCGTCGATAACCGTTGGCGAGGATCAGGTTAGTGGACGGCGACCAGACCGGGCGACCCGTGACGACGCCCCACGGCAGCGGCTACGTGCCCGTGCGGCAGCGCCGACGTGCCCGGCAGCAGCGGCTACGTGCCCGGGGCGAAGTAGGCGAGCGCGTCCTGACGTTCCAGGGCGGGACCCGTCGGGATGAGGGCCAGCAGCGACGCGGGCACCGCCAGCGGCTGCACCCCGCCGTAGCCGAGGGCGGTCAGCGCGTCGCCCGACCGGGTGCCCAGCGGGTGGCGTACCCCCTGGGCGGTGACCAGGTAGACCGTCGAACCCGGCGCGGCCGCGCCGCCCTCCCCGGCGCCCGGCGCGGCCTGGACCAGCACGCCCCGGCCGCCCGGCAGCAGCACCTGCTCGGCGGTGCGGACCGCGTCGCGGGCCCCCTGCCGGACCGGGGTCGCGGCCGGGCCGGTCAGCTCGGTCGGCACCCGGTCGAAGACCTCCAGGGTGGTGGTGGGCGGCGCGTCGGCCGCCGACCTGCGGTAGGTGGCGCAGAGCACCGTCCGGCCCGCCTGCACCGGGTGCAGCGTCGGCAGGGTGCGCGGCGTGCCCTCCGGCTCCACCCGCTGCCGGGTCAGCAGCCGGCCGGCCTCGTCCGGGGTGATGTCGGTGATCCGGCCGCCGTCGCGCAACAACAGCAGGGCGCTGACCTCGCCGATCGACGCCAGCCCCTCCCGGGTCAGCACGTAGTGCTGGCCGGCGGCCCGGAACACGTCGCCGACCCGGGCCGGCCCGTCGCCCACGCTCTGCCGGCCGGTCTCGCCGTCGCCGGGCAGCTGCGGCTCGCGGAGCACCGGCCCCGCCGGCACGGCGTTGAGCAGCTGCTCGCCGACCGTGAGCGTGGTGGCCCCGGCCATCCGCAGCGCGGCGGTCGCCGGGTCCCCGCCGGCGATCCGCAGTCGGGCGTCGCCGGTGAGCAGATAGCGCCGACCGTCCACGGTGGCCAGCACCGCGCGGTCGCCCAGCGGCGTGCCGCCGGCGAGCGGCCGGTCGATCACCACGTGCGTGGTCGACCGGTCGGGAGCGGCCGGGTCCGGCACGTCGCAGACCGACCAGGGCAGACCGACCAGCGCCTTGCGGTCGGGCAGCGCGTCCGGCGCGCCGACGATCCCGATGGTGCGCCCGCGCGGCCGGTCCGCGATGGACGCCCGCGACATGGTCCGCACCGTCGGGTCCGCCGCGTCGAGGACGAGCCGGGCCGAGGCGTAGTTCAGGGTCGGGTGCAGCAGGCCGTCCACGTAGACGTACGTCGCGCCGGTCTCCCGCTCGATCACCAGCGTGTTCGCCTCCAGCGGCGCGGCGTTGCCGGTGAGCTGGCCGTACGCGCCGACGCCGCCGAGCACCACCGCCGCGGCCACCACGCTGCCGACCACCGCCAGGCCGAGCCGCCGCATCGGGAGGTTCGTCGTCTCGGGGTCGCCGGAGAGCAGCGCGGAGACGATCCGGCGGGTGACGAAGCGGTACGCCTGCACCTGGTCGCGGCGGGTCCGCATGAGCTACCTCCGGCGGCGGGTCGGGCCGCGACGATCGAGCCCGACGACGGGGTGGGCCGTGGCGATCAGGTCCGAGCGCCGCCACGGGCTTCCCTACGATAAGGGGCCGCCGGCCGGTCACCGGGGCCACCGCCCGTCCGGGGGTGGGGCCACCGTCCGGCGGGACCGGGGCCGCCGTCCACGCGGGGCGGGGGTCGCCGCCCGCCGGGCCGGCCGCCAGGAGAGCCGCTGTCGAGAAGGGACGCCACCGATGACGCAGGTCCAGGCGCCACCCGGTCGTACGGCCGCCGGCCCGGCCGATCCGCCCGCCCGGCCCGCCCCGCCCGACCGCGCGGTGGTCCCCGCCGACCGGCGCAGCCGGGGCCGGCTCGGCCCGGTCGTCGTCGGCCAGCTCGTCGTGGCGGAGCTGGCCGCGCTGGCCGGCTACGCCGCGCTCGGCGGACCCCCGTGGCTGGTCGGCGTCGTCGGGGTCGTCGCGGTGGCGGCCGTCGCCGCCGCCTTCGCCCGCCGGGGCGGCCGCTGGTGGTACGAGGACCTGCTGCTGCGCCGCCGGCTGCGGCTGCGCCGGGAGGAGGCGCGGGCGGCGGCGGGCGGCGACACGGGCGAGGCCCGGCTGGCCGTCGTCGCCCCCGAGCTGACCATGATCGAGCTGACCGAGCGCGGCACCCGCCTCGGCGTCGGCCAGGACGTCCGGGGCTGGTTCGCCGCCGTGGCGCTGGACCCGCCCCCGGGCGCTCCCGCCGGCTCGGTCGACGCGACGGTGGTGGACCGGGCGCTGGCCGTGCTCACCGAGTTCACCGCGCCGGTGTCGCTGGCCCAGGTCGTCTCGCACACCCTCGTCTGGTATCCGGCGCCGGGCGCGCCCCCGGCCGCCCACCGCACCGTCTGGGTGGCCGTACGGCTGTCCGTGCGCGACGCCCGCACCGAGGCGGTGACCCGGGGCGGCGGGCCGCTCGGCGTGCACCGCACCGTCGCCGCGGCGGTCGGCCGGCTCGGCAAGGCGCTGCACGCCGCCGGCCTGGGCCACCGGGTCCTGGGCCGGGACGAGCTGCGCGCCGCGCTGGTCTCCGGGGCCGGCCTGGACCTGACGCCCGAGCCGCAGGCGGAGACCTGGACCGGGCTGCGCGGCGGCGGCTGGACCCAGCGCTGCCTGGCCCTGCGCGCCCGCGCCGGCGCCACCTGGGGGCCGCTGGTGGACGCCGTCACCGCCACCTCCGCGCCGTCGCACACGTTCGCGGCCGTGGTCCGCCCCGGCGACCGGCCCGGCCCGCCGCTGCTGCGCGTCGCCGCCCCGGCCGACCACGTCGAGGCGCTGGTCAAGGTGGTCCGGGACGTCGCCCGCCGGGCGGGCGCCCCGGCCCGGCCCCTCGACGGCGAGCACGGCCCCGCCGCCTGGGCCGCCGCCCCGACGGCCCGCCGCGTCGTCGACCACCGACCCGACTGAGCCGTCCCCGCAGGGGCGGTCAGGGGCGGAGGTTGACGATCCAGCCGTAGAGGCCGCAGACCCAGACCGCCAGGGGCACCAGGGAGATGATCAGCAGGACCTCGACGATGTCCAGCAGCCGTCCCCAGACCGGCGAGATCCGCTTGCCCGCCACGGTCAGCCCGTAGATCAGGCTGACCACGGCCGCCACCACCAGCCCGCCGAGGACCACGCCGAGCCGGACGGCCGCCCCGCCCGCGGCGAACGTGGCCGCCGCCGTGAGGCCCAGCCCGAGGCCCCCGGCCAGCAGCACCGGAACGCGCTGGGCGCGCCCGAGGAACGGCCGGGCGCGCAGCAGCGACAGCAGGGCCAGCACCAGGCAGAGCAGCACCGCCGGCAGCCGGCCGTCGAGGGCGAGCACGAACTCCCCGCCCAGCACCAGCAGGGCGACCGTCCACAGCAGACCGGTGAGGAACTCGTCGGCCCGCTCGCTGCGCCGCAGCACGCTGCGGCCGTCGACGGTCTCCGTGTCGGTCTTGAGGTCGTCCGGGCCGGTCGGGATGGACGGCACGGGCAGCCGGGCCAGCCGGTACGCCGCCATCGGCAGGGCCGGCAGGGTGGCGAACGCGACCGTGGCGACCACCGCGGCGGCGGCCGGCGCGCCCACCGAGAACGCCAGGCTCACCACCGCGCCGAAGCCGACCGCCCCGCCGACGGCGACCGCGCCGAAGAACAGCGGCAGCCGGTCGCCGACCGCCAGCGCGGCGACCGCGCCGAACACCACCACGGCGGTCGCGGCGAGCAGCACGTCCGGGGCGGCCAGCTCGCCCAGGCCCCGGTCGCCGGCCAGCACCAGCAGGCCGCCGACGGCGGCGTACCCGAGGCCGACCAGGGCCAGCACCGCGCCGGTGCGGCTGTCGCCGGCCGCCCGGGACAGCACGGCCGCGCCGACCAGCAGGGCGACCGCCATCAGCAGGGCGGCGATCGCCCCGGGCAGCTGCGGCGGGCCCGCGAACAGCGCCGCCAGCGCGCCGGCCGACAGCGCCGCCGCCGCGAACAGCACCGCGAACGACCGGGTCGTGCTCACCTGCCAGCTGCCGGGGCGCTGGTTCGTCGCGGTGGCCACCGCGTCCACCACGTCGTCGAAGACGATCTCCGGGGCCGCCGCCGCGCGGGGGTTGAAGTAGAGCACCTCGCCGTCGCGGACGCCGAGCTGCGCGGCCGTACGTCCACCGTCGAGCGGCTGCCCGCCGAGCCGGGCGAGGCTCCAGCCGCCGTGCCGCACCCCCTCGTCGGCGAGGTCCTCACCGGCGTACCGCAGCAGGGTCGGCAGCAGGTCCGCCAGCGGCACGTCGGCGGGGAGGGCGAGGTCCATCCTGGTCCGGGGCGCCACGATGGTGACCCGGCTCAGGCCGCCGGTCGCCGTCCTCGTCGCCACTGTGGCCTCCTCGCGTTCGCCTGCGCTCCACCCGCCCGGGCCGCCGCCGAAGTGGGTCCCCGACGCCCACGGGAGATTACCTACGATGGCCCCCACGTACGATGCCCACCCGACGGCCCGCGCCCGGTCGTCGCGCCGCCCCGGCCGCACGTCACGCCGCGCCGGCCGGCGTCCGGGCCGCTTCTGGGGGAGGAGAACGCCGTGAGCACCGTCGTGTTCCGTCGGCTTCCGCGTCAACCGGGGCCGGCCCTGCCGCGCGGCGAGGTGCTGCTGGAGTCCCCGCCGGAGCTGCCCGAGCCGACCCCCCGGGGCATGGGCCAGCTGCTGATGATCCTGCCGATGGTCTGCGGCGTCGGCGCGATGGCGTTCCTCTACGCCGGCCGGGGCGGCGGCATGATGACGTACGTCGCGGGTGGGCTCTTCGGGGTCTCCATGCTCGGCATGGCGATCGGCTCGCTGAGCAACGGCGGCAACGACAAGGCCGAGCTGAACGCCGAGCGCCGCGACTACATGCGCTACCTGGCCCAGATGCGCAAGCGCACCCGGCGCGCGGCCGAGCAGCAGCGGGCCGCCATGACCTGGCGGCACCCGGAGCCCGACGCGCTCTGGTCGATCGCCGCGTCCCGCCGGCTGTGGGAACGCCGGGTCACCGAGGACGACTTCGGCGAGGCGCGGATCGCCGTCGGACCGCAGCGGCTGGCGGTGGAGATCGTGCCGCCGGAGACGAAGCCGGTGGAGGACCTGGAGCCGATGAGCGCGATCGCGCTGCGCCGGTTCGTCCGCGCCCACTCCACGGTGCCGGACCTGCCCACCGCGCTGTCGGTGCGGGCGTTCTCCCGGGTGGTGCTGCGCGGCGGGCGGGAGCCGGTGCTCGACCTGGCCCGGGCCACGATCGGCCAGCTCGCCACCTTCCACGCCCCGGACGACCTGGTCGTCGTCGTGGTCGCCGCCGACGACCGGCAGCCGGCCTGGGACTGGGTGAAGTGGCTGCCGCACGCCCAGCACCCCGGCCGCACCGACGCCGCCGGGGCCCGCCGCCTCGTCTTCGCCACCCTCGCCGAGGCCGAGGAGTCCCTCGCCGACGAGCTGGCCGGCCGGGCCCGGTTCAGCCCGGACGCCAAGCCGCTGACCACCGCGCCGCACCTGGTGGTGGTCGTCGACGGCGGCGAGGTCGCCGCCACCTGCCAGCTCACCGGGCCGAGCCTGCTCGGCACCACCGTCGTCGACCTCTCCGGGGCCGTCCCCCGCGACGCCGGCCGCTGGCTGCTCTGCCTCGACGTCGGCGACGGCAGCGCCGTCGACCTGGTCCGGGGCGCGACCACCACCCGGCTGGGCCGCCCCGACCGGCTCACCGCCGCCGCGGCCGAGGGACTGGCCCGGCAACTCGCCCCCTACCGCCTCTCCCAGCAGCAGGCCGGCGCGGAGGAGCCGCTGGCCCGCAGCACCGAGCTGCCGGACCTGCTCGGCGTCGGCGACGCCGCCACCGTCGACGTGCGGCAGACGTGGCGACCGCGCAGCCACCGCGACCGGCTGCGCATCCCGCTCGGCGTCGGCCCCGACGGCAACGTCGTCGAGCTGGACTTCAAGGAGTCCGCGCACGAGGGCATGGGCCCGCACGGCCTGGTCATCGGCGCGACCGGCTCCGGCAAGAGCGAACTGCTGCGTACGGTGGTCGCCGCCCTCGCCGTCACCCACTCCTCGGAGGAGCTGAACTTCGTCCTGGTCGACTTCAAGGGCGGCGCGACGTTCGCCTCCCTGGACGCGCTGCCGCACACCAGCGCGGTGATCACCAACCTCTCCGACGAGCTGCCGCTGGTCGACCGGATGCGCGACGCCCTGGCCGGCGAGATGAACCGCCGCCAGGAGGTGCTGCGGGCCGCCGGCAACTACGTCTCCCGCTTCGAGTACGAGAAGGCACGGGCCGCCGGCGAGGCGCTGGAGCCGATGCCGAGCCTGCTCATCGTCTGCGACGAGTTCAGCGAGCTGCTCGCCGCGAAGCCCGACTTCATCGACCTGTTCGTGATGATCGGCCGGCTGGGCCGGTCGCTGGGCGTGCACCTGTTGCTCGCCTCGCAGCGGCTGGAGGAGGGCAAGCTGCGCGGCCTCGACACGCACCTGTCGTACCGGATCGGCCTGCGCACCTTCTCGGCGGTGGAGAGCCGGATCGTGCTCGGCGTGCCCGACGCGTACGAGCTGCCCAGCGCCCCCGGCCACGGCTACCTCAAGACCGACACCGCCACCATGCTGCGGTTCCGCGCCGCGTACGTGTCCGGCCCGTACCGGGCCCCGGGGGAGCAGGCGCGCTCGGCGCAGGCGCTGGTGCGCCGCCGCATCGTGCCGTACGGCACGGAGTTCCTGCCGGTGCCCGCCCCGGACCTGACGGCGGAGCCGGTGGCCGAGCCGGAGCAGCCGGCCGAGGGCAAGGCCGTGGCCATGCTCGACGTGCTGATCGGTCGGCTCGCCGGCCAGGGTCGCCCCGCCCACCAGGTGTGGCTGCCGCCGCTGTCGGAGCCGCCGAGCCTTGCGGACCTGCTCGGCCAGCTCGCCGTCGACCCGACGTACGGCCTGACCACCGCCGGCTGGGCGGGCCGGGGCCGGCTCACCGTCCCGGTCGGGGTGGTCGACCGCCCGTACGAACAGCGGCGCGACCCGATGATGGTGGAGCTGGCCGGCGCGGGCGGCAACGTGGTGATCGTCGGCGCGTCGCTGTCCGGCAAGAGCACCCTGCTGCGGTCGCTGCTCGCCTCGCTGGCGCTCACCCACACCCCGCGCGAGGCGCAGTTCTTCTGCCTCGACTTCGGCGGCGGGGCGCTGCGCAGCCTGGAGGGGCTGCCGCACACGGCGGGGGTGGCCGGCCGGCGGGACACCGAGGCGGTCCGCCGCACGGTCGCCGAGGTGGTCGGGATCATCGACGAGCGGGAGCAGCGGTTCGCCCAGCACGGCATCGACTCGGTGGCGGCGTACCGGCGTCGCCGGGCGGCCGGCGAGTTCGCCGACGACCCGTTCGGCGACGTGTTCCTCGTGGTGGACGGCTGGAACACGCTGCGCCAGGAGTACGAGGAGCTGGAGCAGACGATCACCAACCTGGCCAACCGGGGGCTGGGCTTCGGCATCCACGTGGTGATCACGGCGGTGCGCTGGGCGGAGATCCGGATCAACCTGCGTGACCTGCTCGGCACGAAGCTGGAGCTGCGGCTCGGCGACGCGGCCGAGTCGGAGATCGACCGACGGGCCGCGCAGAACGTGCCGGAGAAGACCCCCGGTCGCGGCCTGACCCGCGACAAGCTGCACTTCCTGGCGGCGGTGTCGCGGATCGACGGCCGCCGCGACGTCGACGACCTGACGGAGGCGTCGGTCGCCCTGGCCGGGCACGTGGCGCGGGCGTGGCCGGGCGCCCCCGCCCCGAAGGTACGGCTGCTGCCGCGCCGGCTGCCCCTGGCCGAGCTGGCCCGGGTGGCCGACCGGTCGGCGCCGGGCCTGCCGATCGGGGTGAACGAGTCGGCGCTCGCCCCGGTCCACCTGGACCTGGCCAGCGAGCCGCACCTCACGGTGTTCGGCGACGCCGAGTGCGGCAAGACCAACCTGCTGCGGGTGATCGCCCGGGGGATCGTCGAGCGCTACACCCCGGCCCAGGCCCGCCTGGTCATCGCCGACTACCGGCGCGGCCTGCTCGGCGCGGTCGAGGGCGAGCACCTGCTCGACTACGCCCCGTCCAACCAGGTCTTCGCCCAGGGGCTCGCGTCGATCCGCAGCGCCCTGTCCAACCGGCTGCCCGGCCCGGACGTCACCACCGCCCAGCTCCGCGACCGGAGCTGGTGGAAGGGGCCGGACCTCTACATCCTGGTGGACGACTACGACCTGGTCGCCTCCGGCGGCAGCAACCCGCTCAGCGCCCTGCACGAGCTGCTGCCGCAGGCCCGCGACATCGGCCTGCACCTGATCGTCACCCGCCGCGTCGGCGGGGTGGCGCGGGCGCTGTACGAGCCGGTGCTGCAACGCCTGCGCGAGCTGGACTCGCCCGGCCTGCTGATGTCCGGCGCCCGGGAGGAAGGGCCGGTCTTCGGCACGCTGCGCCCGAGCCCGCAGCCGCCGGGCCGGGGCACGCTGGTGCGGCGGCGCGACGGCCAGCAGCTCATCCAGACGGCCTGGTCCGATCCGGCCTAGCCGCGTTCCGTCGGGGCCGGGGACGGACGCGGGGTGACCCGGTCCGGTAGCGTCGGGCCGATCGTCGATCGTGCAGAAGGGACCGTGGTGAGCACCTCGGGGGGATACGGGGGCGGCGGCGCCGTCGAGAACATGTTGCGTCAGGCGCAGGAGCAGCAGCGCCGGTTGGCCGAGTTGCAGCGGCGGCGCGCCGAGCTGCGGGTGCCGGGGGAGAGCCCGGACGGCCTGGTCCGGGTCACGGTCGACGGCGAGATGAAGATCGGCGACATCGAGATCAACGCGCGGGCGATGCGGCTGGACAGCTTCTCCCTCGCGGAGTCGCTCCAGGCCGCGATCGACGCGGCGTACGCGGCCTACGGCGAGCACCAGCAGGAACTGCTCACCGAGATGCTCGGCGGCTCCGAGCTGGTCAGGAAGGCCCAGGACGGCACCCTGACCCCCCAGGACTGGTTCCGCCGGTTCGGGGTGGACCTGGACGACCCGTTCCGCGGCCTGCGCCGCTGAGCCCGGCAGGGGGACACGATGGCGAACAAGGTCGACGTCGACGCGATCCGCAAGGCGGGCCAGAAGCTCGACGCCCCGGACGGTCCGATCCAGTACCTGCGCAACGTGCAGTCGCTGCTGGAGAGCGTGAGGCTGCCGGAAGGGTCGCTGACCCTCTTCGGTGGCGCGACCGTCGACGCGCACAACGCCTCGGTCGACGGCCACCTGGAAAACGTGAAGACGGGCATCGAGCACCTGCACCGGGCGGCCGAGCAGCTCGAACAGACCGCCAAGAACTGGGAGAAGTCGGATCAGCCCTGGGTGGTCAAGTGACCGGCCGGGAGCGCGACGGGGGGCAGCACCGATGACGGAGATCCTGATCGCCAACGCGTCCGGCGCGGTGACCGGCACGCACACGGTCGCCGCGACGACGGCACCGGTGCGAGGGCTGCTCCCGGCGGCCCGGGCCAACTGGGTGTGGCTTGTGGGGGCGAGCCTCCTCGCGATGGGCATCGCCTACCTGGAGACGTTCGACAACGACGAGGTCAACAAGTCCATCAAGGAGTGGGGCGACGCCGCCCGGCTGCTCGGCGCGGACCAGTTCGGCGCGGCCCTCGGGCAGGTGCCGCCGTCCGACGAGGAGTGGGACTTCGACGACCGGGACGCGTTCGAGCTCTTCCTCCGGAAGCTGGGTGCGGAGATCAACTCGCTGGCCGAGGCGTTCAACGCCAACAAGGAGAGCCTCACCGCCGCCCGGGACGCCTTCAACGACGCGGTCAACGCGCTGGTCGAGGCGCTCATTCCGGTCCTGGTCGCGGTGATCGCGTCGGTCGCCCTCCAGGCGTTCCCGGCGACCGCGCCCATCGCCGAGGCGATCGGGATCACCGGGCTGACCGTGAGCGTGGCGATCCTCGCCCTGGTCTTCGGGGACATCAGCGCGTTGTTCACCAGCGTGATGGCGGGGTTCCAGCACAACAACCGGTTCGCCTTCGTGTCGGACTCCCGCCCCGGCTGGGCGGCCACCGGCACCGACCCCGACATCAAGGACATCAAGATCGACTGGGTCAAGGATTCCAAGTTCTACCAGTGAGAGGCGGCGACATGGTGGCGCTCTTCGTGTTCTCCCTGCTCACCATCCCGGTCTTCCTCGTGCTGGGGCTGGTCGCCCAGATCTGGCGGGTGACCTGGGCCAAGCGGGGCAGCGAGGTGGCGGTCCTCGCGGGCGTCGCCGCGCTGCTGCCGGTGGTGTTCGAGCGGGCCTTCGAGAAGCCGGTGCTCTGGCCCGGCGTGGTGCTGCTGGCCGTACTGCTGGTGTTTGGCGTGGTGATGCACGTGCGGTCCTACCGCAAGCCCTCCTGACCCGGATGCGGCCCGGGTCCGATCGGGACGGTCCACGCGAGGGCGCCCCTGCACCGGTGACACCGCGGCAGGGCTGCGCGGGTTGGACGGGGTCGGTTACGGTGCATCCTGAATGTCCGTCGGTGGGGTTGGTCGCCTCGCCACGGGGGAGGGGCGCGGCAGAGTTCCGCCGCCACAACGATGACGGAAGGGTGTGAAGCATGGCGTTCGAGGTCGACGCATCGACTCTGCATACCGCGGCGAATGACGTGCGGTCCACGCGCGGCGATGTCGACGGTGAGCTCAAAAAGCTGTGGAACGTGGTCGACGACCTGGCGATGGCCTGGAAGGGGCAGGCGTCCTCGGGCTTCCAGCAGCTCATGCTGCGCTGGAACGAGGACACGGCCAAGCTGCTGACCGCGATGGACAACATCGCCGACCTGCTCGACAAGTCCGGCACGACCCACCAGGTCAACGACGAGGAGCAGCAGCAGATGCTGGACAAGTTCCACGCTGCGCTGAACCCGTGACCGGCAGCCAGGCGTAGGGGAGGAAATCATGAGCATCAAGGTCGACTACGCGGTTCTCGAGAGCAGCAACCAGCAGATGACCGCCATCTCGCGGACCATCGACGAGAAGCTCGACACGCTGCGGTCCATGCTGAGCAAGCTGCACTGGGAGGGCGAGGACCGCACCGCCTACGAGCAGCACCAGGCGCAGTGGGACGCCGCCGTCCGGGACATCAACAAGATCCTGAACGACATCGGCGGCGCGGTCGGCATCGCCCGCGAGAACTACGTCACCACGGAGATGAGCAACTCCAAGGTGTGGAACAGCTGAGCTGACGCGGGAACGGCTCCGGTCCGGTCGAGCCGGACCGGAGCCGTTCTGCGTGAGGGCCGACGAGAGCCGGGGAGAACGATGCACACGGGGGGACACCGCCGACCGCTGCTGCGGTCCGCCGCCGCCACGCTGGCGCTGGTCACCCTCGCCGGTGGCGGCCTGCTCACCGCGCCCGCCCCGGCGCGCGCCGCCGACACGGTGCGCGGCCTCCAGTGGCACCTCGACTCGTTGCGCATTCCCGAGGCGCACAAGCTGTCCCGGGGCAGGGGCGTCACGGTCGCGGTGATCGACGGTGGGGTCTACGCCGCCCACCCCGACCTGCGCGGTCAGGTCCTGAAGGGCACCTCGCTGTCCAGCGCGGTACGGGCCGACGGCCACGCCGACCCGGATCGCGAGCATGGCCACGGCACCGCGATGGCCGGCATCATCGCCGGCCGGGGCGGCGGGCCCATGCGCCTGCTCGGCATCGCCCCGGAGGCGAGGATCCTGCCGGTCGCGCTGGGCCAGCCCCGCGAATACGACATCGCGGGTGGCATCCGCTGGGCGGCCGACGCCGGAGCCGACGTGATCAACCTGTCCGTCGGCACCCCCGGCGACGATCCGCAGGTCACCGAGGCCGTCCGGTACGCGCTCGGCAAGGGCGCGGTGCTGGTGGCCGCCGCCGGCAACCGCAGCACCAACCAGGCCGTGCCGACTCCGGCCAACGTGCCCGGCGTGCTCGCGGTCGGGGGCACCGCGAAGAACGGCTCGCGGTGGAGCGGGTCGGTCACCGGCCCGGAGCTGGTGCTCGCCGCGCCCGGTGAGCGGATCATCAGCTCGGTGCCGCCGCCGGTGTCGCCGAACGGGTACGGCGTGGGCGACGGGACCAGCGACGCGGCGGCGATCGTCTCCGGGGTCGCCGCGTTGGTGCGGTCCCGCTATCCCCGGCTCGACACCGCGAACGTGGTCAACCGGCTGATCCGCACCGCGCGCGACCGGGGCGCACCCGGCCGCGACCCGGAGTACGGCTTCGGCGGCGTCGACGTGCTGGCCGCGCTGACCGCCACCGTGCCCGAGGTGGACGGCAATCCGCTGCTGACCGGCGCTTCCCCGAAGCCGGGCGACCCCGACGCCGACTCCCCGGCCGACGACTCCGACGACGGTCGGCCGGCGGTCTCCGTCGGCCTGGCGGACAACGCCCCGATCCAGCTCGCGCTCTGCCTGCTGGCGGTGCTCCTGGCCGGCGCGGTGATCGTGGTGCTGGTCGTGGTCAACCGCCGGGCGGCCCGCCGCCGGGTCCCGTCCGGCCCGCCGGGCCCACAGCCGCAGAGCCCGCCGGGCGCGTATCCGCACAACCCGCCGGGCCCGCACGGGTACGCCCCGCCGCCCGGCCCGCACCCGCACGGGCCGCCGCCGGGCCCGGCCGGCGGGTACCCGCACGACCCGGCGGGGCCGCCGGGCCCGCAGCCGCGCTGACACCGACACCTGAGATACGGGGCCAGGGGAGGGCACCATGAGCGACGAACGGAACGACCCGGACCGGGTGGAGGTCGACCTGCCCGTGCCGTTGCCGATCAACCCGCTGTACCCGGGGATGGGCGACATCCGGGGGATCAGCTTCGACCGGACCGGCGTGGACCAGGCCGAGACGCCGAGCGGGTTGGTCGCCGGCAAGGGCGAGAAGGGCGTCCAGACGGAGTGGGACGCCGGCAACCTCGACTCGGCCATCACCTGGCTGGAGACGCACGCCAGCTACCTCCACCGGCTCTCCTACGACATGGCCGACATCTCCGAGAAGCTCGGCGGCGGCCAGGCCGTCGCCGGCAAGGGGCCGCTCGGCGGCTTCCCGTACGCCCTCCAGCTCGCCCAGCGGCACCAGCAGGTCTACACCGGCACGGAGGGCGGGCTGCGCACCCTCTCGGAGAACCTCTACTCGGCGGCCGAGGCGCTGCGCACGGTCAAGCGCAACTACGAGACCGCCGAGGGGGCCAACGAGATGACCGCGCAGGAGATGCAGCAGGCCTTCACCGACGCCGCCCGCGGCGGCAGCTAGATCGACGGGAGCGGAGCATGGGGGACAAGAGCTGGGAGGACATGGCCCGGGAGGTCCTCGTCGAGGGCCGCCCGGCCGACGTGCAGAGCGCCGCGCTGGGCTGGCAGGAGCTGATCAAGAACGTCGATCAGGTCCGGGAGAGCCTGGAGAAGAACGTCAAGGACCTGGGCGCGGTCTGGAAGGGCCCGGCGTACGAGTCGTTCAAGACGCACATCGAGGGGCTCGCCAAGAACGCCAAGTCGATCGTCGACGACATCGACAACCCGGGGCGGGGCAAGGTCAGCATCGTGACCACCCTGGAGACGGCCGCCCGCCAGCTGGAGGACGCCCAGAACAAGATGCCGATCCCGGCGGCCTGTGTCGGTGACGTCCTGGCCGCCCGCAACGGCGAGATCACCCTCGGGGTCGGGCTCTTCGAGACCCGGGTCAAGGCGGAGGTCATGGGCAGCTGGCCGGCCGAGCAGCTCGGCAAGGTGGGCGACTGGGTGACCGGCTGGTTCTCCGACCAGGAGGGCGACGCCCGCAAGGTCTACGACGAGGTCAACGGCAACTTCAAGGACCGCACCATGGAGGCGCCGGGCACGGTGACCTCCAACAACCTGGGGACCGGCCCGACGGAGGTGCCGAACCTCGGCGGCGGCCCGGGCGGCGGGGGTGCCGGCGGGGTCCCCTCGGTGGGCGGCATGCCCTCCACCGGCGGCGTCGGCGGCGCGTCCCCGACGGGCCTCGGCAAGCTGCCGGACGTCGGCGACGGTAAGCCCGACTTCGGGTCGACGACCCACCCGGACCTCACCCCGGTCACCGACCTCCCCGACACCGGGTCCGTGGATCCGGGCGGGCTGGACGACGGCTACGGGACCGGCCTGGCCGGTGCCGGCGCGCCGACCACCACCGGCCTCGGCCCGGGCGGGCTGGGCGGCGGCAGCGGCGCGGGCCTGTCCGGTGGCGGCGCGGGCGGCGGCATCCCCGGCGGCGGCGCGCTCGGCAAGACGGTCAGCCCCGGGCTGCCGCCGATGCTCGGCGGCGGTGCCGCCGGCGCGGGCCGGGGCGCCGGCAGGGGCGCGGGCGGCCGGCTCGGCGCGGGCAAGCCGGGCATGGGCGGCATGATGGCCCCCGGCATGGGCGGCGGTGCCGCCGGTGCCCGGGGCGCGGGCGGCCGGGCTGCCGGTGCCGGTCGGCCGGGTGGCGCGACGGCGGGCCGGGGCGGCGTGGCCGGCGCGGGCGGCGGGGCCGGCTACGCCGAGGAGGAGCAGGTGCGCAACACCTGGCTGGAGGAGGACGAGGACGTCTGGGGCGCGGGCGGCGACACCACCCCCGGCATCCTGCGCTGACTGTGAGGCTGGCCGGTCGCCGTCACCGGCCCGGGGCGGGCCCGACCGTGGTCATCCCCGGGCGGAGGTGGGGCGGCGGTCCGGCCGAGGTCATCCCCCGGCCGGGGTGGGGCGGCGGCCCGGCCGCCAGCCCCGGCGCCGTCCCCGGGCCAGGATCGGCCTGGCGGCCAGCAGCACGCCGGCCAGCACCGCGCCGGCCGCCGCCACCCAGACCGCCACGGCCCGCTGCCAGCCCAGCGGGTCCCGCGGCGGGGCGGGCGCGGCCAACGCCCCGGGCGGCGGGTCGCTGCGCGTGCCGAGCACGCTCGTCACCGCCCGGTACGGGTTCACCACCCCGTAGCCGACCTCGGCGTTGTGCCCGTCCGGGGGGTTGTCCGCCGTGCGGGTGAGCCGGTAGGCCACCCCGTCCGGCGTGAGGTCGGGATGCGCGGCGCGGACCAGCGCGGCCACCCCCGAGACGTACGCGGCGGCGAAGCTCGTGCCGCCCTGCGGCTCGGCGAGGTACCCCTGTCCCCGGGGCGCGGGGCCGACGATGTCCAGCCCCGGGGCGGCGATGTCCACGTAGTCGCCGCTGACCGAGCTGCCCACGTGGCCGCCCTGCGCGTCGACGCCGGCCACGGCGATGACCCCGGGATACGCCGCCGGGTACGCCGGCAGGTCCTGCTGCTGCTCCTGGCGGTTGCCGGCGGCGGCCACCACGACGACGCCCTTGGCGAGGGCGTACTCGACGGCGGCGGCCAGCTCGGGCCGGGGCAGGGTGACCAGGGACAGGTTGATCACGTCGGCGCCCTGGTCGACGGCCCAGCGGATGGCGAGGCCGATCTGCGCCGGCAGGCCCTCGTCGTTGGTGCGCCGGGTGTCCGGCAGCACGCGTACGGGCAGGATCCGGGCGGCCGGCGCGACGCCGGTGAACGGCGAGCCGGTGCCCTCCCGGCCGGCGATGATGCCGGCGACGATCGTGCCGTGCCCGGCCGCGTCGCACTGACCCTCGTTGGGGGGCAGCGCGTTGAAGTCCCGGCCGGGTCGCACCTGGCCCCGCAGCAGCGGGTGGATGGCCGACACGCCGGAGTCGACGACCGCCACGGTGACGCCCTCGCCCCGGGTGACCCGCCAGGCCGCGCCCGGGTCGAGCCGGGTCAGCGCCCAGGGCGCCGCGGTGGGCGCGGTGCTGCCGGTCGGCCCGCAGCTGGGGGCGGCCGACGCCGGGGCGGGCGGCACGACGGCGGTGGCGAGCAGGGCCGCCAGCGCGGGCAGCGCGGCCCGCCGCAGCCCGGCCCGCCCGGTCACCCGGCGTCCCCTTCGGCCCGGTCCGGGGCGTGCCCACCCGGGGCGCTCCGTCCGGTCTGGTCCGGGACGTCCCGTTCGGGCTGGTCGGTGGTGAAGAGGGCGAGGAGGTCGCCGACCTGGCGGTCCGCCTCGGCCGGGTGGCGGAAGTGGCCGCTGGGGTTGACCGTGTATTCGTTGCGCCGGCCGACCCGGGTCCGCCGCAGGTAGCCGCCGGCCTCCAGGTCGGCCACGATCGCCTGCGCCGCGCGCTCGGTCACGCCCACCTCGTCCGCGACGTCGCGCAGCCGGGCGGTCGGGTTGCGGGCGATGGCGAGCAGGACGTGGCCGTGGTTGGTGAGGAACGTCCAGTTCCGGGTGTTCCCGTTCCCGCCTGCTGTCGTCGCCATGTCGGACATGTTAGGGCTCGGCGACGACGCCCACGCCCCTGGGCCGACGCGGGCCGGAGCGCGGGCCTGCGCAACCCCTTCCCAAAGCAGGAAATGTGTATCACGTAACGCTTGACGTGCCTTTCGCTGCGTGTGACCGTGGGGGAACTGGTCGTGCGCGTGAATGACGAGGTGATGGGGCATGGAGCATTCCAGCATGTCGATGGCTAAGGCGGGCTCCGGGCAGCTAGACCCCCTCTCGTCCGTCGGGCGACCGGGCGAGCCGGGCGCTGCCTGCACCCCGGCCCGGGCCCTCGCCGAGCTGCACGCCGGCAACCACCGCTTCGTCAGCGGAACGCCGCGCCACCCCAACCAGGACGCCGACCACCGGGCGGCCGTCGCCGACGGGCAGCACCCGTTCGCGGTGATCGTCGGCTGCTCCGACTCCCGCCTCGCCGCCGAGATCATCTTCGACCGTGGCCTGGGGGACCTCTTCGTGGTCCGCACCGCCGGGCACACCGTCGGCCCCGAGGTGCTGGGCAGCGTCGAGTACGCCGTGACCGTGCTGGGCACCCCCCTGGTGGTGGTGCTCGGCCACGACTCCTGCGGGGCGGTGCAGGCGGCCAAGGCGGCGGCCGGCACCGGCAGCGAGCCCGCCGGCAACCTGCGGGCCGTGGTGGACGCCGTGGTGCCCAGCCTGCACCGGGCCGCCGAGCGGGGCGTCGAGGGCATCGACGAGATCGTCGACATCCACATCGCGTGCACGGTCGAGGCGATGCTCGACCGGTCGCCCGTGCTGGCCGCCGAGGTCGACGCGGGCCGCTGCGCGGTCGTCGGGATGTCGTACCGGCTCAGTGCCGGCGGGGTGCGGACGGTGGCCGCCGTGCCGGCCGCCATGGCGGCGGACGCCACCCCGGCCCGCGCCGCCGCCTGACGCACCCCCGCCGCCCGGCGCTCACCCCGGCCCTGACGCGCACCGCCGCCCGAGACACGACGAGAGGGGCCGCCCCCACAGCGGGACGGCCCCTCTCGTCGTGCGCGGCGCGCCGCGTCAGAGCAGCGACATGTGCACGTGGTCCGTGTGGTTGGACGGCCCGCTGTAGGACTTCCAGCCGGTCGCCGGGAACCAGATCTGCCGGTTCCAGATGACGTAGTAGATGCCGAGCCGGTCGGCGTTGCGGATGAGGAACGCGGCGAGGTTGTTGCCGTACATCCGGGTGTCGTTGTTGTGCCAGGGGGAGAACCCGCTGTTCTGGAGCGACCAGTCGCAGGCCCGGCCCTTGGGGTGTTCCCACGGCCCGCCCGGCCGGTAGCAGCCCACGAACCGGTTGAAGCCGGCCCGCTTGGTCTCCTTGTAGGCGTGCAGGGTGCGGGGCGTGATGCAGCCGGAGGTGGTGGGGTCGTTCTCGCTGCACGACTCGGGCCGCCAGTCGCCGTCCGACGTCCGGCCCGGCCCGATCCTCGCGACCGGGGAGGTGGCGTTGACCAGGCCGCCGGTGAAGCCCTTGCCGCCGACCAGGGCGAGTGCCTTCTCGGCGTCGAACTTCTTCTTCGCCATGACCGACGCCTGCTTCTGCTGCTCGCGCACCTCGGCGTCGAGCGCGAGCTTGGCCTGCTCGGCGCGGTTCTTCGCCGCGCTGACCTCGGCCAGCTTGTTGGCGTTGACCATGTTCAGCTCGTCGAGGGCCGAGGCGCGCTTGACGAACGAGTCCGGTGTGTTGCTCTCCAGCAGCATCGCCATCGCGCCGACCCGGCCGGTCCGGTACGACTGCGCGGCCATCTCGCCGACCTGCGGCGCGAGCGCGTCCAGCTCCTCCTGGGCCTTGCGCACCTCGTCGGCGAGCTGGGCCTGGCGCTTCTTGGACTTCTCGAGCTTCGACTTCGCCTGGGCGTAGTCCCGGTTCGTCGCCTCGATGACGTCGGTGATGAGCTGGGGCTCGTCGTCCTCCTCGTGCCCCGAGGGTTGGGGGGCGGCGGCGGGCAGGGCGAGCGCCGGGGCGGCCGGCCCGGCGACGACCGCCAGGGCAGCGAGCACGGCCACCACGGGTGTCAACCAGCGGTGCAGGGGTGCCGTCACAATGTTCCCTTCCATCGACCGCCGACCGGGTTAGCTGACGGGTTCGGGGCGGAAGCGGCCCCTACCGCTCGCGCGGATTCACCCCGGGCACCTGGTTCCCCGGCTCGCCTTGCGGCGATTGGGCGGCGGCACCGCAGGCGCCGCTTCGCGCCTTCGGCGGTGACCGGCAGCGAGGTTACCCGAGAGCCCATGCGGGGAGCTACGTCCGGATGCCGACTAAAAGCGTCATTTCGTAATCGCCATCGGTAATCAGTGATGCGCTTCTCAGGGCGGATGCCGCCACCGGTCACGCTGTGAAGTGTCACCATGCGGTGTCCGTGCCTCCTTCTCGGTGCGGCCGTCCGGCCGGGGGGTGGGTGGGGGCGTGGTCGTCGGGGAACCCCTCGGCCGCCCGGCCGCCGCCGAGCGCCTCCAGCGCGAGATTGCGGTCCGCGGTCCGCCGCCCGCCCCCGGGGGTACGCGCCGCCGGCACGTCCCCGCCGTCCGTTGGGCCGGGCCGGGACGCGGCGGTGTGCCCCTCAGCCGTGTGTCCCGCCGCCGTGCGCCCCGCTGCGGTGACCACGGCGGCCAGCCCGGTGGTGAGCGGCACGGCGGCGATCAGGCCCAGCGTGGCGACCGCGCTGCGGACGATCTCCTGGGCGAGGAACTCGCTGGTCAGGATCTCGGTCACGGGGCGGGAGTCGGCGGTGAGCAGGAGCAGCAGCGGCAGCGACGCGCCCGCGTACGCCAGCACGATCGTGTTGACCGTGGAGGCGATGTGCGCCCGGCCGACGCGGGTGGCCGCCCGGTAGAGCTGCAACCGGGACAGCCCCGGGTTGGCGTGCGCCAGCTCGGTGACCGTGGCCGCCTGGGTCACGGTGACGTCGTCGAGCACCCCGAGCGAACCGATGATGATGCCGGCCAGCAGCAGGCCGTGCAGGTCCACGTCGCCCCGGAACATCGACAGGGTGGTGGCGTCCTCGCTGCCGTACCCGGTGAGGTGGGTGGCCGCCGTGGCCAGGGTGCCCAGCAGGCCGGTGAGCACCAGGCTGCCCAGGGTGCCGAGGACGGCCACCGACGTCTGCGCGGTGACCCCGTGGGTGAGGTACAGCACCACGAACATGATCAACGCGGAGCCGACGACGGCGATCGGCAGCGGCGACCCGCCCGCGCCGATGCCGGGCAGCACGAAGGTCAGCAGGATGGCGAAGGTGGCGGCGAGCCCGGCCAGGGCGGCCACCCCCCGCCAGCGGCCGAACGCGACGATCGCCAGCGCGAACACCACCGCCAGCCAGATCAGCGGGGCGCCGCGCTGGTGCTCGGCGATGTTGTAGGTGCTCGCCGCCGGGTCGGCCGGGTCGGTCAGCTTCACCAGCACGATCCGGTCGTCGACGGCTACGGTGGGCGCGCCGGGGCCGGTCGGGATCGGCGTCTCGACCTGCTGCCCGGCGTCGGGCCCCTGCTCCACCCGGACGGTCACCGTGCCGCACGGGCCGTCCGCGACGCCCGGCCCGCCGCCCTCCGGCGTCTCCGGCTGCGGCGGGCACTCCTCGGTGACCACCCGGGTCACCGTGCCGTGATAGCGGGGCACCGGCGAACCGCCGTCGACCTCGGGACCGCCGTCGCGGGGCCACAGGACGACCGCCGCGATCACGGTGAGCACGAAGAGGGGCACCACGGTCGCGACGAGGACCCGCCGCACCCCCGGTGGGGTGGGCGGAGCGGGTCGGTTGTGGTCGGCGCCCATCGACGATCTCCAAACGGTGTCAGCGCGGGATACGGCTCGGCGGCCCGGACGGTTCAGCGTCGCGGGCGATCGATCCGGGCCGGCTGCCCGGACGACCGCACCGGGCCGGCCGCCGGAGGACCTGCCCGTCCCGCGGGTCGCCCGAAGCCCCGCCCCACCGGCGGCCCGGTCTCCGCCCTGCGGACCGCCCGGAGCGGGATCCCACGTCCCATCGCCCGGAATCGTAGCCACCCTCACCTGCGAACGCAGGTCGGCCGACACCATGTCGGCGACATGGCGGTGTTCCGGCCGCCCTGATACCGCCATCTGGCCGACATCCTGCCGATTCGACGGCCGGCAGGGCATGTTGGAGACATGGCCCACGACGAGCACGCCGGACACGGCGGGCACGACAAGCACGCCGGGCACGACCCGGAGATGTTCCGCCGCCGGTTCTGGGTCTGCCTCGCGCTGACCCTGCCGATCGTCGTCACCAGCCACATGGTGATGGACTGGTTCGGCTACTCGCTGGAGTTTCCCGGCCGGGCCCTGGTCGGCCCGGTGCTCGGCTCGGCCGTCTTCTGGTGGGGCGGGTGGCCGTTCCTGGTCGGCGCGGTCCGGGAGCTGCGCGACCGGGCACCCGGGATGATGCTGCTCATCGCGATGGCGATCAGCGTGGCGTACGCCGCGTCGCTGGCCACCAGCGCCGGCGCGTTCGACCTGGACTTCTGGTGGGAGCTGGCGGCGCTGGTCACCATCATGCTGCTCGGGCACTGGCAGGAGATGAAGGCGATCGGCCAGGCCCGGGGCGCCCTCGCGGCGCTGGCCGCGCTGCTGCCCGACGACGCGGAGCGGGTCGGGCCCGACGGCGGCACCGAGCGGGTCCCCGTGGCCGCGCTGCACGTCGGCGACGTGCTGCTGGTCCGGCCCGGCGGTCGGGTGCCGGCCGACGGCCGGGTCGTCGACGGAGCCGCCGAGCTGGACGAATCCATGATCACGGGCGAGTCCCGCCCGGTCGCCCGGTCGGTCGGCGACCGGGTGGTGGCGGGCACGGTGGCCACGGACTCCGCGCTCCGGGTCGAGGTGCAGGCCACCGGCGAGGAGACCACCCTCGCCGGCATCCAGCGCATGGTCGCCGAGGCCCAGCGCTCCAGCGGCCGGGCCCAGGTGCTCGCGGACCGCTTCGCGGCCTGGCTGTTCTACGTCGCCACCGCCACCGCCGTGGTGACGGTCGTGGTCTGGTCCCTCCTCGGCGACACCGACGAGGCCGTCGTGCGGACCGTCACGGTGCTGGTCATCGCCTGCCCGCACGCGCTGGGGCTCGCGATCCCGCTGGTCATCGCGCTGTCCACGGCGGTGGCGGCGCGCTCCGGCATCCTGGTGAAGAACCGTCTCGCGCTGGAGCGGATGCGCACCGTCGACGCGGTGCTGTTCGACAAGACCGGCACCCTCACCCGGGGCGAGCACGCCGTGACCGGCGTCGCGGCCGTCGCGGGCACCGGCGAGGACGAGCTGCTGCGGCTGGCCGCCGGCGTCGAGGCGGACAGCGAGCACCCGCTGGCCCGCGCGATCGTCGCCGCCGCCGAACAGCGCGGCGGCCCCGCACCGGCCACCGGCTTCCGCGCCCTGCCGGGCCGTGGGGTGCGGGCCACGATCGACGGCACGGAGTACGCCGTGGGCGGGCCGGCCCTGCTGCGCGAGCTGGGCGTGGGCCTCCCCACCGAGCTGGAGCAGGCCGCCGCCGACTGGGCGGGGCGAGGGGCCGCCGTGCTGCACCTGGTCCGCCTTCCCGGCACGGTGCTCGGCGCGCTCGCCCTCGCCGACGAAGTTCGCCCCGAGGCCCGCGAGGCGATCGCCGAGCTGCGTGCCCAGGGCATCCGGACCATCGCGATGATCACCGGGGACGCCCGGGCGGTGGCGGACGCGGTCGCCGCCGACCTCGGCTTCCGTGCCGGTGTGGACGAGGTCTTCGCGGAGGTGCTGCCGGCCGACAAGGACGGGAAGGTCACCGAGCTGCAACGACGTGGGCTGACGGTGGCGATGGTCGGCGACGGGGTCAACGACGCCCCGGCGCTGGCCCGCGCCGACGTGGGCATCGCCATCGGGGCCGGCACGGACGTGGCGATCGAGTCCGCCGGGGTGGTGCTCGCCTCGTCCGACCCGCGCGGGGTGGCGGCGGTGGCCCGGCTCTCCCGGGCGTCCTACCGCAAGATGGTGCAGAACCTGGCCTGGGCGGCCGGCTACAACGTGGTGGCCCTGCCGCTGGCCGCCGGGGTGCTGGCCTGGGCGGGGGTGGCGCTGAGCCCGGCGGTCGGGGCGATCCTGATGTCGGCGTCCACGATCGTGGTGGCGCTGAACGCCCAACTGCTCCGCCGGGTCCGCCTCACCCCCGGCTGATCGCGGTCGGGGCCGCGGCCCGGCTCGCGGTGCCGGGTCACATTCCGCGCCCGCATCCGCGAGGCGAGGTGAGTCGACCCCGGGCGAGGCTCTAGCGTGGTGGTGTGGGGACGACGGCGGTGACGGGCGGGCGGTGGGGTCGCCTCGCGCTGCTGCTCTGCACCCTGATCGGCCTCGCCGCCATGCACACCCTCGGCCACGGCGCACACTCCGGCGGCACCCACGCCGGCCACGACGGGGCAACACCGCGCGACGGCCACCCGGCCCCAGCGACGCTCGCCGACGGCGCGGCTGTCCCCGTGGCGCTCGCCGACGGCACGGGCGGTCCCGTGGCACTCGTCGGCGGCACGGGCGGTCCCGTGGCACTCGTCGGCGGCATGGGCGGCTCCGTGGCGCCCGCTGTCCCCGTGGTGCTTGCCGGCGGCGCGGCTGTCCCTGTGGCGCTCGCCGGCGGCGCGGATGCGCTCTGGGCGTTCGCCGGTGGAATGGCCGTCCCCGTCGGCGGCATGGACGCCGCCGTCACCCTGGGTGGCCGCGCCGGCTGTCCGGCTGGTGGGTGTGCGCCCGCCCGGCTGCTGCCGGACGGTGGTCGCGCCGACGGGCCGTCCGGTTGGAGCGTCTGCCTGGCGGTGCTCGGCGCGCTCGGGGTGGCCCTGCTCGTCGCCGTGCTCCTGCTGACCCGTGCCCGGGCACCCGGCCCGCCCGGCTGGCAGGCCGGTGGCGTGTCCGCCGGGCCGCGCGCCCCGCCATCCCGCCCGCTCGGCCTTCGGCTGGCCGAGGTCTCGGTGTCGCGTACGTAGGACGCCCCGGCGCGGTGCCCGGCTCTGCCGGTGACCCGTGTCTCCGTCCTGCCCTCGTACGTGACCGAGACCGAAGGATTCGCCATGACCACTCGTACGACCGCGCGCCGCGCCGCCCTTGCCGGCGTGGCCCTGACCGCTGTCCTCGGCCTGGCCGCCTGCGGCTCCGCCGACCACGGCTCGCCCAGCCACGCCCAGCCGGCCGCCGGCACCACCGCTGCCGGTGCCAGCGCCGCCGGGACTCCGACGCGCGGGCCGGCCGCGTTCGGCGACGCCGACGTGATGTTCGCCCAGATGATGATCCCGCACCACCGGCAGGCCGTGGAGATGGCCGAGCTGGCCGAGACCCGCGCCGCGGACCCGGAGGTCAAGCGGCTCGCCGCCGCGATCAAGGCCGCCCAGGCACCGGAGATCGCCACCATGACCGGCTGGCTGACGGGGTGGGGCCGGCCGGTCCCGTCGCCTGCCCCGGGGCACGGGCACGGCATGCCGGAGATGGACCACGAGATGCCGGGGATGATGTCCGAGGCGGACATGACGAAGCTGGCCGGCGCGCGCGGCGTCGGCTTCGACCGGCAGTTCCTGACCATGATGATCGCCCACCACGAGGGCGCGATCACCATGGCGAGGGAGGAGTTGGCCGCGGGGGCGAACCCCGAGGCCAAGGCGCTGGCCCAGCAGATCGCCACCAGCCAGCAGGGTGAGATCGACCAGATGAGGAAGATCGTCGGCCGGCTCTGACGGCCGGATCGGACGGCGGGGCCGCGCCACGCGTCATGCCGGCGAGGTGGGGGTGTCCGCAGCTCGGGATGCCCCCATGTCGCCGACATGAAGTCGATCAAGCGCCTGTCGGCGCGCGGGGCGAGTCGCGAGCGGCGCGGGGCGAGTCGCGAGCCGACAGGCGCGAGTCGCGCTGCGCGGGCGGCGTCAGTGGGCCGGGCGGGCGTCAGCCGCGTTTCATGAGGCGGCCGACGGCGGCCATCATCTCGGTGGCCATCTCGTCGGCCCGGCCCTCGACGGCGCCCTCGTGCAGGCAGTGCCGAGCGTGCCCGTCGAGCAGGCCGAGGGCGACCTTGTCCAGGGCCGCCTGGATCGCGGAGATCTGGGTGAGCACGTCGATGCAGTAGCGGTCCTCGTCGACCATCTTCTCGATGCCGCGGACCTGACCCTCCACGCGGCGGAGCCGCGCGAGCAACTGGTCCTTGCTGGCGGTGTACCCCCGGGTCGGGGCGGGCATGGGTCCGGTCATGCGACCGAGATTAGCATACCCCTCGGGGGTATGGTACGGTTCCCTGCGTCGGATACCCCCACCCGGTATTCCTGGCGTTCCTGAGACGGTGGTCCGCCTCGCGTTTACCCCCCGGGGGTAACGTGAGGTGCAGCGGAAGGAGAGAGCGATGGTCAGCACGACGTACGAGGTGCGGGGGATGAGCTGCGGGCACTGCGCCGGCTCGGTCGTCACCGAGGTCGGCGCGATCGACGGCGTCACCAACGTCAAGGTGGACCTGGAGGGCGGCCGGGTCACCGTCACCAGCGACAACCCGCTGGACACCGAAACCGTGCGCGCCGCCGTCGACGAGGCCGGATACACCCTCGTCGACGCGTGACGCCGCCCCTGCGGAGAAACCGAGGCACACGATGAACACGGCGACGAAGCTGAGCGGCTTCGCCCTCGGCCTGGCGGCGGTGTTCGGCGCGGCGTACGGGGTCGGCCAGGTGGTCGGCCCCGTCGCCCCGGCCGCCGACACCCGCCACGACGCCGACGACCCCGCCCACGGCACCACCCACGCCGACGCCGGGGACGCGCCGGCCGCCCACCTGCCCGGCGGGCTGCTCGTCTCCGACCGGGGCTACACCCTCGCCCCGCTGGCCGCACCGGCCGGCGAGTTCGCCTTCCGGATCACCGGCCCCGACGGGCGGCCGGTCACCCGCTACGAGGTCGCGCACGACAAGCGGATGCACCTGATCGTCGCCCGGCGGGACCTCTCCGGCTTCCGGCACGTCCACCCCGAGGCGGGGCCGGACGGCACCTGGCGGGTGGCGTCCCCGCTCGCCGGCCCCGGCGTCTGGCGGGCGTTCGCCGACTTCACCCCGGCCGGCGGGCCGGCGTTGACCCTCGGCGTCGACGTCACCGTCCCCGGCGCGCTCGACGCCCGGCCGCTGCCACCGCCCGCCGCCGCCACGACCGTCGACGGCTACACCGTCACCCTGGCCGGCACGGCCCAGCCCGGCCGGGCCAGCCGGCTCACCCTGACCGTCAGCCGGGACGGCACGCCGGTCACCGACCTCCAGCCCTACCTCGGCGCGTACGGGCACCTGGTGGCCCTGCGGCAGGGCGACCTGGCGTACCTGCACGTGCACCCGGAGGGCGCGCCAGGCGACGGGGCGACCCTGGCCGGGCCGGCGGTCACGTTCTCCGCCGAGTTCCCGTCGGCCGGGACCTACCGGCTCTACCTCGACTTCCGGCACGGCGACACGGTGCGCACCGCCGAGTTCACCGTCGTCGCCGGCACCCCCGCCGGAGCCGGTCCCGGCGCGTCGGGTGCACCGACGACGACCGGCACACCTACGACGACCGGCACACCGGCCGCCACCAGCACCCCGACCGCCGACGCCGACCACGGCGCCCCCGGGCACGGGCACGACTGACGGGAGGCAGCGATGAGCTCGCCCACGCGACCGCTACCGGTCGCACCGAACCGCATCGAGCTGGCGATCGGCGGCATGACCTGCGCGTCCTGCGCCGCGAGGATCGAGAAGAAGCTCAACCGGATGGACGGCGTGACCGCCACGGTCAACTACGCCACCGAGAAGGCCACCGTCTCGTACGCCGACGACGTCACCCCCGACGACCTGATCGCCACCGTCACCAAGACCGGCTACACGGCCGCCCTGCCGCCCCCACCGTCGCCCTCGCCCTCGCCCGAGTCGCCCACGGCCGCCGCCGAGCCGGTGGACGAGCTGCGCGGGCTGCGTACCCGGCTGTGGGTGTCCGTGGCCCTGGCCGTGCCGGTGGTCGTCCTCGCCATGGTCCCGGCCTGGCAGTTCGACTACTGGCAGTGGCTGTCGCTGACCCTGGCCGCCCCGGTCGTGGTCTACGGCGGCCTGCCGATCCACCGGGCCGCCCTGATCAACCTGCGGCACGGCGCGGCCACCATGGACACCCTCGTGTCGCTGGGCACCCTGGCCGCGTTCGCCTGGTCGCTGTGGGCGCTGTTCCTCGGCGACGCCGGCATGCCGGGGATGACCCACCCGTTCCGGTTCGACATCACCCGCACCGACGGGGCCGGCAACATCTACCTGGAGACGGCGGCCGGGGTGACCGTGTTCATCCTCGCCGGCCGCTACTTCGAGGCGCGCTCCAAGCGGACCGCCGGTGCCGCGCTGCGCGCCCTGCTGGAGCTGGGCGCGCGGGACGTCGCCGTGCTGCGCGACGGCGTGGAGACCCGGGTCCCGGTGGACCGGCTCGCCGTGGGGGACCGGTTCGTGGTCCGCCCCGGCGAGAAGATCGCCACCGACGGGGTGGTCGACGAGGGCACCTCGGCCGTCGATGCCAGCATGCTCACCGGCGAGTCCGTGCCGGTCGAGGTCGGCCCCGGCGACACCGTCGTCGGCGCGACCGTGAACGCCGGGGGCCGGCTGGTGGTCACCGCCACCCGGGTCGGCGGCGACACCCAGCTCGCCCAGATGGCGCGGCTCGTCGAGCAGGCCCAGACCGGCAAGGCGGCCGTGCAGCGGCTGGCCGACCGGATCTCCGGGGTGTTCGTGCCGATCGTGATCGCGCTCGCCGCCGGCACCCTCGGCTGGTGGCTCGGCGCGGGGGCGGGCCCGACGGCCGCGTTCACCGCCGCCGTGGCGGTGCTGATCATCGCCTGCCCGTGCGCCCTCGGCCTGGCCACCCCGACCGCCCTGCTGGTCGGCACCGGGCGCGGCGCGCAGCTCGGCATCCTGATCAAGGGCCCGGAGATGCTGGAATCCACCCGGCAGGTCGACACGGTGGTGCTGGACAAGACCGGCACCGTCACCACCGGCCGGATGACCCTGGTCGCCGCGCTGCCCGCCGACGGCGAGGACGCCGGAGAGGTGCTCCGGCTCGCCGGGGCGCTGGAGGCCGCGAGCGAGCACCCCATCGCCCGCGCCGTGGCCGCCGGTGCCGCCGACGCGGGGCCGCTCGCCCCGGTCACCGGCTTCGCCAACGTGGAGGGGCTGGGCGTCACCGGCACGGTCGACGGCCGCGAGCTGACCGTCGGGCGGCCCCGGCTGCTGCGGGAGCGCGGACTCGACGTACCGGATGAGGTCGAGCGGGCGGTGACCGACGCGGAGGCCGCCGGCCGGACGGCGGTGCTGGCCGGCTGGGACGGCCGGGCCCGGGGGGTCCTCGCGGTGGCCGACGTGGTGAAACCGACAAGCGCGGCGGCCGTCGCCGGGCTGCGCGCCCTCGGCCTCACGCCGATCCTGCTCACCGGCGACAACGCCACGGTGGCGCGGGCGGTGGCCGCCGAGGTCGGCATCGACGAGGTGACCGCCGAGGTGCTGCCCGCCGACAAGGTCGACGTGGTGAAGCAGCTCCAGGCCGACGGCCGCACCGTGGCGATGATCGGCGACGGGATCAACGACGCCGCCGCCCTCGCCCAGGCCGACCTGGGCCTGGCCATGGGCACCGGCACCGACGCGGCGATCGAGGCCAGCGACCTGACCCTCGTCCGGGGCGACCTGACGGCCGCCGTGGACGCGATCCGGCTGTCCCGCCGCACGTTGGCGATCATCAAGGGCAACCTGTTCTGGGCGTTCGCCTACAACGTGGCCGCCCTCCCGCTGGCCGCCGCCGGCCTGCTCAACCCGATGATCGCGGGCGCGGCGATGGCCTTCTCCTCGGTCTTCGTCGTCGCCAACAGCCTCCGCCTGCGCCGCTTCCAGCCGGCCCGCGTCAGTTGAGGGTTTGGCGGGCCGCGTCGGGGTACTGGATGGGTGTCGCACCACCCCAGTGACCAGGACGTTGGAGGTTCATGATGGGTTTCGATGACAAGATCGCCAACGCGTCCGAGGACGCCGCCGGCAAGCTGAAGGAAGGCGCCGGCCGGGCCACCGACGACGAGCGCCTGGAGGCCGAGGGCCGCAACGACCAGGCCAAGGCCAGCCTCAAGCAGGCCGGCGAGAAGATCAAGGACGCATTCAAGAGCTGAGTCGTACGTCCCGTCGCGCGCGCCGGGCCGGCCCCTGTTGCCGGCCCGGCGCGCGCGTTCGTGCCCGCTTGCGTCTGTGACCTCGGCGGGCCGACGTGCCGGGGTCGACGGCGGCCGGCATGCTGGGACGGTCCACCACCGAACGGGGAGAACATGTCTCGTCCTGCCGTGACCGCGCTCCGCGCCGCCGCCCTGGTGGCCGTGCTCGCACTCGCCGCCGGCTGCCAGTCCGACGACACCACCGACGACCCGGCAGCCGCGCCCGCCACCACCGCGCCCGCCGCCGACGCCTCGACCGGGCCGACCGGTTCCGTCGAGCCGTTCGCCGCCAGCTCGACGCCGTCCGCGTCCACGCCCGCCGTGACCGCCGCCAACACCGCCGAGGTGTGCGGAGAGGTCGACCGGCTGATCCTCGCCGGCAGCAAGAAGCTCGCCGCCGACTCGGCCGCCGTCACCCGGGACAAGGAGACCACCCCCGACGAGCTCAACGACCGGCTCAAGCGGACCATCGCGGGGCTGGCCGGCGACGTACGCAGGCAGGCGGCGCGCGCCGAGGACCCGGAGATCGAGAAGCTGATCACGGACGTCGCGAAGCAGCTCGACGGGGGCGCGAAGGCGGCCAGCCCGGCGAAGTGGCTGGGGGAGACCTTCGTCGACATCCCGCCGAAGCTGGCCCGGGACTGCCACGCCTGACGCCGCGACGTGCCATAAGCGATCTGGGAAGTGAACGGCCCCTCTGGGGGCCGAGATCTTCCAAGATCCACCCCGGTTCCCGCCGTCCACTTGTGACCGTGCGACCAGCCCTGCTAACTTTCCTTTGCATGTGCAAGGGTTGGTTATGAGCGACAAGCCGCCCACCGGGGACGACCTCCTGCGGGTGCTGGCGACCCTGGCCAACCCGCACCGCCTCCGGGTGGTCGCCGCGCTGGCCAGGGAACGCGCCTACGTCAGCCGGCTGGCACGCGAGCTGGGCATCAGCCGGGCCCTGCTCCAGGTCCACCTGCGCAAGCTGGCGGCGGCCGGGCTGGTCTCCGCGCGCCTGGAGCTTTCCGAGGACGGGAGGGCAATGAAGTTCTACGAGGTGAATCCGTTCGTGTTCACCCTCACCCCCGAGGCCATCCGGCGGGCGGCCGAGACGCTGAGCCCGCCGAACGCGGCCGGACAGGAGGGGGAATGACCGGGATGAGCGGCCACGACTGGACCGAGGTGATCGGGGCGGCCGGCATCTTCACCCTGCTCGTCACCGTCTTCACGGTGCTGGTCGTGCAGCTGTCCAAGAACCGCCGGGCCAGGCTGTCCGGCGGGCGCGAGGACGACTACCGCCGGCTCGCCGAGGCGTCGGCGCGGGCCCAGGAGACCAACGAGCGGCTCCTGGCCACGATCGACGCCCGGCTCGGCGAACTGGCGACCCGGACGGCTGCGCTGGAGCGCGTCCTGCGGGACGTCGACTGAGCGGCGGCAACCAGCGATGGCCCTGGGCCGCCGAGCGGCAACTCGGCGACCCAGGTGAAGCAGCATCACCTCGCCCGTGGGCGAGTTCTCAGCGCAACGCTCCTTCGAGGAGAGGACAGCATCTCATGCTGCGTACCCGCAAATCCGCAGCCGGCGGGCCAGCGCTCGCCGGCTTCCGGCGGGCCGTCGGCGCGACACTGGCGGCGGCCGTCGCCGGCACGGCCCTCGCCGGCACGCCCGGCACGGCCCGCGCCGATCCGGCAGCAGAGCCGACGGTACGGCCGACGTCAGGGTCGACGGCGTTCGGGCCGATCCGGTGGGTGCCCTGCCCCGCCGACGGCTCCGCCGAGTGCGGCACCCTGTCGCTGCCGGTGGACTGGGCCGACCCGGCCGGCCCGAGGTTCGATCTTGCCCTGGCCCGCCGGCCCGCGACCGACCCCGCCGCCCGGGTCGGCGTGCTGTTCTTCGGGCCCGGCGGCCCGGGGGACTCCGGTGTGCAGAAGGTGGTGGAGAGCGTGCGGTTCAGCGCCGAGCAGCGCCGCCGCTTCGACATCGTCAGCTTCGACCCGCGCGGCGTCGGCCGCAGCAACCCGGTGGTCTGCGCGGCGGACCTGCTCGCCCGGGTCCCGCAGGTGATCACCGACCAGGCGCAGTTCGACGCCACCGTACGCGACAACGCCGCCCTGCGCGCCGACTGCCGGGCCCGCACCGGACCCGTCTTCGACCACCTCGACACCCGCAGCGCGGTACGCGACCTCGACGCCGTCCGGGCCGCCCTCGGCGAGGAGCGGCTGACCTTCCACGGCAGCTCCTACGGCACGCTGCTCGGCGCGCAGTACGCCGACGAGTATCCGCACCGGGTGCGGGCCATGGTGCTGGAGAGCGTGATCGACCACAGCCTGCCGATGCGGCCGTTCCTGGCCAGCCAGGCCGCCGCCGCGCAGGACTCGTTCGACGAGTTCGTGGCCTGGTGCGACCGCGCCGCCGAGTGTGCCCTGCACGGCCAGGACGTCCGGGCCCGCTGGGCGGAGCTGCTCGACCGGGCCGAGCGGGGCGAGCTGCCCGACCCGACCCGACCCGGTGCGACGCTGACTCCGTTCGCGCTGACCGCCCGCGCCCAGCGCGACCTCTACGGCCCCGACTGGGCGGTGCTCGCCGGCCGCATCGCCTCCTGGTCGGCGACTCCGGCGTCCGCCGCTGCCGCCGCCACCGCCGGCCCAGGAACATCAGCGACCGCAGCGAACCCGCTCGCCATCTTCTGCCAGGACTGGAGCCTGCCCGTCGACGACTACGCCGAGTACGCCCGGCACCTGCGCCGACTCGCCGCGCTCGCCCCCGACGTCCGGTATCCGCTGGTGGTGCAGGCGCTCGCCCTGTGCCTCGGCGCACCCGTCGGCAACCCGCAGCACCGGCCCCGGGGTCGCACCGACGTGCCGGTGCTGGTGGCGGCCACCCGGCACGACCCGGTGAGCGAGTTCGACCGGGCCGCCGCCGTCGCCCGCCAGCTGCGCGGCGTCCTGCTCGCGTACGAGGGGTGGGGGCACGGCAGCTACACCACCAGCCCCTGCATGGGCGCCACGATCGACCGCTACCTGGCCGAGCTGAAGTCTCCCGCCCCCAACACCCACTGCCCACCGCTAGAACCCCGCTGACCCACCCACCCCGGCTCGGTGATCAAGAGGTTTGCGTCATCGTGGAGATCAACTTTGACGCTTTTCTCTTGATCACCGGGGCGAGGGGGGCGAGGGGGGCGAGGCGGGCGAGGCGGGCGAGGGGGCGCGGGGGTGGGGAGGGGGTGGGGCAGGCGGGTGGCGCGGGATTCCAGGTAGCGGCGTTCGGGGCGGCTGGTGGTGGCGCGGGCCGCCGCCCGGTACGCGTCCCGGGCGGCGGCCGGGTCCCCGGCCAGCTCCAGCAGGTGACCCCGCACGGCGGCGAGCCGGTGGTGCCCGGCGACGCGCCCGTCGCCGTCGAGCGTGGCGAGCAGGGCCAGGCCGGCGCGCGGACCGTCCACCATGGCCACCGCCGCCGCCTCGTTGAGGGTGACCATCGGGTTCGGGGCGAGCCGGCCCAGCAGCCGGTAGAGCGCCACGATCTGCCGCCAGTCCGTCTCGGCGGCGGTCGGGGCCTCGGCGTGCACCGCCGCGATGGCCGCCTGGAGCTGGTACGGCCCGGGCGGCGACCAGGTCAGCGCCTCGGTCACCAGGGCGGTGCCCTCGGTGATCGCGGCCCGGTTCCACCGGCTGCGGTCCTGCTCGGCCAGCGGCACCAGCTCGCCGTCGGGGCCGGTGCGCGCATCCCGGTGCGCGTCGGTGAGCAGCATCAGCGCCAGCAGCCCGGCGACCTCGCCGTCGTCGGGCAGCAGCCGGCGCAGCTCCCGGGTCAGCCGGATCGCCTCGGCGGTCAGCTCGGCGCGCTGGAGGTCCGGCCCGCTGGACGCGGTGTAGCCCTCGTTGAACACGAGGTAGAGCACCTGGAGCACGGCGCGCATCCGCTCGTCGCGTTCGGCGGGCGAGGGCAGGACGAACCGGGCCCCGGCCGCCTCGATCCGCTGTTTGGCCCGGCGGATGCGCTGGCTCATCGTCGCCTCGGGCACCAGGTGGGCGCGGGCGATCTGGGCGGTGGTCAGCCCGCCGACCGCGCGCAGGGTCAGCGCGACCTGCGCCGACCGGTTCAGCGCCGGGTGGCAGCAGAGCAGGAGCAGCAGCAGGGTGTCGTCGCCGGTCGGCGGCTGCTCGTCGGGCGGCGGGGCCGCCGCGGCGTACGCCGGCTCCCGGAGGGCCACCGCGACCTCGCGGTCCCGGCGGGCGCGCTCGCTGCGCCAGGCGTCGGTGAGCCGGCGGGTCGCCACGGTGAGCAGCCACGCCCGGGGGTTGTCGGGCACCCCGTCGGCGGGCCACCGGGTCGCGGCGGCCAGCAGCGCCTCCTGCACGGCGTCCTCGCAGGCGTCGAACTGGCCGTGCCGGCGCACGAGCAGGCCGAGGACCTGCGGCGCGAGCCCGCGCAGCAGGTCACCGACGCCCGTACCGTCCCGGCCGGCGAAGCCCCCCGCACCGAAGCACCCCGCACGGGAGGGATCCGCACCGGAGGCACCCGCACGGGAGATACCCGCACCGGCCGGCTCGCCGGAGCCGGTCCCGCCGGAGAGGCCCGGCCCGGCGGGGATCACATCTCCGCCCCGGCCTCGTCCATGATGGGCCGCACCTCCAGCACGCCGAACCCCCGCACCACGTCCGGCCAGCCGGCGGCGATCTCGGCGGCCCGCTCGACCGACTCGCAGTCCACGGTGAGATAGCCGGCGAACTGCTCCTTGCTCTCCATGAACGGCCCGTCGGTGACCTCGACCCGGTCGCCGGCCAGCCGAGCCGTGCGGGTCTGCGACGGGTCGGCCAGCGCCTGCCCGCCGACCAGCTCGCCGGAGGCCGTCAGCTCCCGCATGATCTCGTCGACCTCGCCGAAGAGGGCGGCCCGGTCCTGCTCCGACATGCCGTCGACGAAGCCGGGGCGGTTCCAGATCAGCAGCATGTACTTCACGGCGTACTCCTCACGTGTCGGCCGCGCCCCGTCGGCGCGTCCCGGCAGGGGGTCGGAGCCGGTGCGCCGAACCCGACACCCGGGCCGGGGCGGATCCGCTCGGGTCCAGCGCCGCCCGGTCGGCGGCGGAGGTGCCGGAGGCCCAGCCCTCCTCGTCGGCGACGGTGAGCCGCTTGCTGGTCACGCCGGGGAACAGGTCGTCCAGCCGCTCCCGCACGGCGGTCGCACGGGACGCGAGCACCGGCAGCAGCCGCTCCCCGCCCGCTTCCCGGGCCGCCTCCCGGCCCGCCTCGTCGGCGGCGGCCCGCAGCCGCTCGCCGATGCGCAGCGCGAACGCGTTGAGGAACGACTCGTCGTACGCCTTCGTGCGCCTGCTGCCGCCGCGCGCCCGGCGCTCGGTGCGCCCCCGCAGCATCGCGGCGGTGGCCTGCACCAGCAGCGACGTGTAGAGCAGCTCGACGGCGGCCAGGTCGGCCGGGAAGCCGAGCACCGTGGCGAAGCCCAGGTCGTCGGACCACACCGACTCGCAGCGGTTCGCCGCCGCCACCTCCTGCACCAGCAGCGCCTTCGCCCCCGGGTACGGCGGCTCGGTGCCCAGCCGCACCCCGCCGGGCGCGTCGCCCCGCTCGGCCGTCGCCTCGACCAGGGCCGCGTCGATGCTGTGCCGGGCCATCAGCTCCTGCGCCTTGCCGGTCAGCGCCTCCGCCTCCGCCGGGAAGGTCGTCGACTCGGCCTTGGCCAGCAGCGCCCGCACCCGGTCGAGCATCCGCGACCCGCTGCCGCCGCGCCCGACGGCCGTGGCCGGGGCGGCCACGCCGGGCGGCGGGCGCAGCACCGCGATCGGCGGGAGCCCCTCCACCAGCGCCAGCACGTCGACGGCGTCGCGCAGGGCGGCGATCCGGTCGGTGCCCTCCCGGGCCGCCCAGGCCGTCAGGTGCCGCCGGTCGTCGTCCCACCACACGGCCGCGTCGAGGCCGGCGAGCTGGTCGTCCCACCAGAGCGGCACCGGATCGGGCTGGACCCTGCGCTGGGCGGCGGCCAGGTCGGCCACGAGCCGCCCGGCCGCCGGGCCGAGCCGGCGGGTCGCGATGCGGACCAGGTCGACGGGCTGCCAACCCCGGGGCCAGAGCCGGCCCACGCCGCGCACCAGGCGCGCGGTCAGGGCGGCGTCGACCGCAGCCGGCCCGTCGGGCACGCCGGCACCGACCACCAGGCGGTCCAACTGCCGCTCGGCGGCGCGTACGTCGGTGCCGCGCGCCGCCGCGAGGGCGTCGGCGACCAGCGCGTCGGCGTCCGGCACGAGCTGCTCCTCAGGGTCGGGTGGCGCAACGTCCGCTGGCCGGGGCGGAGCCGGTCGGCCAGGTTCCGCCGGAAACCGTACCGCCGGAGCAGCACCGGCCGGGCGTGAGCGCCGCCACCGCCGACGAAATGACCGCCGGACGCCTCATCCGCTCCGGGTCGCCGTCCGTATCCATCCGTGCACGGGTGCGGAATCCCTCCGTGCACCGACAGCGGATCGACGGGACGGAGCGCGAGTTGTCGAGTCGTACCCATGCCAGGTCCGGCCCGGGTGGCCACCGCCGGCGGCGCGCCGCCACCCGGAACGGGCCGGTGGTCGCGTGCGTCGCCCTGGCCGTGGTCGCCCTGGCCACGGCCGGCGCCGGGGCCGTCCGCCGGGGCGGGCCGGACCAGGCGACCCGGCCGGTCGCGGCCGCGGGGGTCGCCGCGCCCACCCTCGCCTCGCCGACCACCCGGGCCCCGGCCCGGTCCGCGACCCCGACCCCGACCGCGCAGGCGCCCGCCGACATCACCTTCCCACCCCGGGGTACGGGCGACTTCCGCGCCGCCACCCTCCGGGGCGCCGTCGCCGGGCGCTCCGGTGAACTGCTGCGGTACCGGGTCACCGTGGAGGAGGGGATCGACGGCGTCGACGTGGAACGGTTCGGCCGGGAGGTGGGCGCGATCCTCGCCGACCCCCGGGGCTGGACCGGGGCGGGCCGGTGGCGGCTGCAACGCGTCGGCCCGGACGACCCGGCCGACTTCACCGTCGCGCTCACCACTCCGGTGACCCGGGGCGTCCTCTGCGGGGACGTCACCGACCACTACACGTCCTGCCGCAACGGCGACCGGGTGGTGATCAACGTGGCCCGCTGGGCGGGCGGTGTGCCGCAGTTCACCGGCGACCTCGCCACCTACCGTCGGTATCTGCTCAACCACGAGGTGGGCCACCGGCTCGGCCGGGGACACGAGCTGTGCCCGCGCGCCGGGGGACCCGCCCCGGTCATGCAGCAGCAGACCCTGGGCCTGCACGGCTGCCTCCCGAACGCCTGGCCCGAGGTGGACGGTGCCGTGTTCACCGGCCCGCCCGGCCAGTACGACGACCCGGTGCCGGACGGCTGGTGAGGTCCGGCCCCGGCGGCCCGTTCGGACGGGGTGGTGCGCTGCCGGCACGCTGGGTGAGTGCGATCGACGGGGATGACGGCTACCCTGGGGACGACCGGCACCCGCCTTCTGCTACGAGGGATCGCTGCCGGTGCCGATCAGGGGAGTTCCCGTTGGGCCCCGCCACGCCGCTGTCCGTTTCGCTGCCACCCCCCGGTGGCCTGTCGATCGGCCCGTTCACGGTCGCCGAGGGTCGGGGGCGACTCGTCGTGACCGGGGAGATCGACATCGCCACCTCGGGTGAGCTGGCCTCGGTCCTCGCCGACCTGCTCGACGGCGCACCGCCGGCCGCCCTGGAACTCGACTTCGGCGGCGTCCGGTTCCTCGACTCCTCCGGCATCCTGGTGCTGCTGCGTGCCCAGGGCCGGGCCGCCGACCGGGGCTGCCGTCTCACCGTCGCCGACGTGCAGCCCACGGTCCGCCGGGTCCTGGAGATCACCGGCGTGCTGGAGCTGCTCGGCCTGGGGACCTCGGCCGAAGCCGCCGACGACGCACCGCCGATTCGCTGACGAGGCACCGCAGACCCGCTGACGACGCACCGCCGATTCGATGACGCCGGCTGCCCGGGTCGGCGCTCCCGGTCAGGGCCGGTCGACCAGCTCGCCGGTCTCGATCAGGTCGCGGGCGACGTCGAGCAGTTTCACGTTGAGCCGCTGGCTGGCCCGGACGAGCAGCTCGAACGCCTGCTCCCCGGTCAGCCGGTGCCGCTCCATCAGGATCCCCTTCGCCTGACCGATCAGGTCCCGCACGTCCAGCGCCTGGGAGAGCTGCGCCAGCCTCCGGGCGTCCCCCATCGCCACGGCCGCGTGCGCGGCGAAGAGCACCCCGATCCGCTCCGACTCGTCGGTGAACGCCCCCGGCTCACGCGCGTAGAGGTTCAGCGCGCCGAGGTTGTCCCGGGCCAGGTAGAGCTGGAACGACAGCATGCTGCGTACGCCCAGCCCGTCGATCCGGCGGACGAAGTCCGGCCAGCGGGTCTCCGCGGCGACGTCGGGCATCCGCACGGTGTGGTGCTCGAAGAGCGCCGTCAGGCAGGGGCCCTGACCCGTGTCGTACTGCGCCTGGTCGACCCGGCGTACCAGATCGCCCGTCGCCGCGCTGGTCACCACCCGGTGCCGGCCCTCGACCTCGGTGATCGCGGCGTGCCAGGCGCCCGGCACGGTGCCGACGGCGCACCGGACGATCCCGTGGAGGGTGGCGTCGAGGCCGGGTTCGTCCTGGAGCGCGCGGGCGATCTCGGCGAGGCGGGCGGCGAGGTCGTCGTCCGGCCCGGCGGCGCGCGGCCGGCGGCTCGACGTGGCCCTGATCCGGCGTGACCGGACCGGGTCCGGGCGGCTCTCGACGTCCATGACGGCCCCCTTCCGCCGCCGGCCCCTTCCCCTCTCGCCGACGGCCGTGGACCGATACCCGGGTGGCCGTCCGGCCAATCCCCGCCGACCTCGGCGGCCCCACTGCCTGCGAGCGCCCCGGCGTCAGCGGGTGCCGCCTCCCGGCGTCGATGGGTGCCGCCTCCTGGCGTCAGCGGGTGCCGCCCGCCTCGTCGGCCTCCCGCCGGGGGAAGGACGCCCAGATGTGCTTCGTGCCCTCGGTGGCGTACCAGCCGACGTCCAGCGAGAAGGCACGGGCGAGCTGGAGGCCACGACCGCCGGCCCCCAGCGGTCGGGTGTCGGCCAGCTCGGGCACGGTGGTCAGGTCGTGGTCGGCGACGTCGAGGACGAACAGGTCGTCGTCGCGCAGCAGCCGGACGGTGGTCGGCGGCAGCCCGTGCAGCAGGGCGTTGGTGGCCAGCTCGGTGGCGACGAGCACGATCCGTTCGGGGATGTCGTCGAGCTCCTCGCCCTCGGCGAGCGCGTGCCCGGTCAACGCCTCGTGCAGGGAGGCGCGCAGGCCGCGCAGCTCCGCCCCGCTGGACAGGGCCCAGGTCCGCATCTCGACGGCGCGGGGCGGTGGCGGCGACGTCCGCAACGATCCCATGAGCGGGCAGTACCCTGCGCGCCCGCCGTTCACACGACCCGCGCGACCGGGCCCACCGGGGTGGCCGGGGCCGCGGTCAGGCCAGCGGCTTGCCGCCGGTCACCCCGAGCTCGTCGGGGGTGGGGAACTGCTGCTGGGGGTCCCGCCTGTCGTACTGGTCGTGGGTCACGGCCGCATCCCTTTCCTCCGGGGCCGGTGGTACGACAGTGAACTTCCCCGGTCGGACGTGCCCAATCGCGTCACATGGTGACAATCGCCCATCCCGGCGCGTGTCGCGGCGGCAGGCGGGCGGCAGGGGGGTGCTCACCCGCCGTGGCCCGGACCGCTACCGTGTTCCGTGTTCCGGACCGGGGCGAGGCAGTCCAGGTGGAGCGGGACGGGCCGGCCGACGTAACGGCATGGACACACGTGGGGCACCGCAGGGTGCCCGTTCCGGTCCATGATGTTCGTCGGTTGTTCGCATACCGGTTCACGGACCTGACGGGGAAGAAGACGATGACGGCCAGTACGAATGTTCCCAAAGTCAGCGTGGTGGTGCCGGCCTACAATTCCGGCCCGCACATCGAGAGGCTGATCGCCTCTCTGTTGCGCCAGTCGCTGCAGCCGGGGGAGTTCGAGGCGGTCTTCGTCGACGACGGCTCCACCGACTCGACCGGGGCCCGGCTGGACGAGCTGGCCGCCGCGCACCCGCACATCCGGGTGGTGCACATCGAGAACTCCGGTTGGCCGTCCCGGCCGCGCAACGTCGGCGTCGCCAACGCCCGCGGCGAGTACGTCTTCTTCTCCGACGACGACGACTGGTTCGGCGACGAGGCCCTGGAACGCCTCTACGCGTACGCCGTGGAGAACGACGCGGACATCGTGATCGGCAAGATGGCCGGCCACGGGCGCTCGGTGCCGCGCGAGCTGTTCCGCCGGGACCGCCCGGACGCCACGCTGGACAACGCGCCGCTGATCGACAGCTTGACGGCACACAAACTGTTCCGCCGGTCCTTCCTCGAAGAGCACGAGATCCGCTTCGTGGAGGAGAAGCGCCGGCTGGAGGACCACCTCTTCGTGGTCCGGGCCTTCCTGCTGTCCAAGCGCACCTCCGTGCTGTCGAACTACGTCTGCTACCACCACATCCGCCGCGAGGACGCCGGCAACGTGACGGCGCAGGGGCTGGACCCGGCGGGCTACTACGCCAACCTGCGCGACGTGCTGGACGTCGTCGACGCGCACACCGAGCCGGGGCCGCTGCGCGACAAGCTGCACCGGCGCTGGCTGCGCAACGAGATGGTCAGCCGGCTGCGCGGCAAGCGGTTCCTCCGGGAGCCGGCCGACTGGGTGGAGCAGGTGGCGCTGGAGTGCGGCAAGATCGTCCGGGAGCGCTTCGCGCCGGGCGTGGCCGCCGGGCTCCCGCCGCTGCAACGGGCGATCACGGCCCTCACCGCGGCCGACGACGTCGCCGGGCTGCGCGAGCTGGCCGAGTGGGAGGCGGGCGTCCGCGTCCAGGCCCGGGTCGACGACCACCGGGTGGACGGGACGGTGCTCACCGTCGACGTCACCGCGCACCTCGCGTCCGGCGACCAGCCGGTGGCCCTCACCGCCTCCGACGGGCGCTACCAGATCGTCCTGCCCGTCGACCTCGACCCGGAGATCCTCGACGTCACGGCCCGCCGGGCCATGGCCCGGCTCGACGTGGTGGCCCGGCGCAAGGAGGGCGGCGAGGAGTGCTTCCTGCCGGTCGAGTTCCGGGTCGAGGACGAGCCGCTCCAGGGCGCCGGGCAGGGGCGGGTGCATCTCGTGCACCACGCCACCGCCACGGTGGACTTCGCCACCCTGAACTCGGGCCGGACCGAGGGCACCTGGCTGCTCAAGGCCCGGCTCACCGAGAACGGGTGGACCGAGGACGCGCGGCTCCCGCTGACCTTCCGGTGCGCCGCCGACGGTGCCGCCCCGGTGCGGGTCGTGCCCGCCGCGAAGAAGAAGCCCGCCCTGCACCGGCGCGTCCGCAACCGCCTGCGCCGGGTGGCCAACCGCCTGCTGGGCCGGTAGGGGCCCGCCGCCGCCCCGGACCTTGGACAGTTGCTGTTCACCAGGAACGGGAACTGTCCAGGAATCGGCGGGCATCCCGGGCGGATGAACCGTTTCGCCGCTGCCCGCGTAGTCATCGTCAGCGCCGCGCGGCGTCCAACCGGCCGGCCGGACAGCCGGACGGCGGGGCGGTGCGGCGGCGCCGACGATCCGAGGTGTCCCGGTGGCGGGGCGACGGGAGGACCACCATGACCAGCGACGCGCGGCCCGGACAGCGGACGTTGCGCCGGGCCTGGGGACTCACCCGTTCCCTGGCCATCTACCACGGCCAACCCCACAAGCACCGCCGGGCGCTGGAGCTCTACCGGGAGTTCCTCAAGCCCGGGGACGTCGGCTTCGACATCGGCGCCCACGTCGGCGGCCGGGTACGCACCTGGCGGCGGCTGGGCGCGCGGGTGGTGGCGGTGGAGCCGCAACCCGACTGTCTGCGGGCCCTGCGCCTGTTCTTCGGCCGGGACCCGAACGTGACGATCGTGCCCGAGGCCGTCGGCGCGGACGCCGGCCGGGCGCGGCTCGCCCTGTCCACCGCCACCCCGACGGTCTCGACGATGTCTACCGAGTGGATCGAGTCGGTCACGGCGGACAGCAGCTTCTCCGGGGTCCGCTGGGACCGGTCCGTCGAGGTCGACGTGGTGACCCTCGACGACCTCGTCGCCGCGCACGGCGTGCCCGCGTTCTGCAAGATCGACGTCGAGGGCTTCGAGGTGGACGTGCTGTCGGGGCTCAGCCGGCCCCTGCCCGCGCTGTCCTTCGAGTACCTCCCCCCGGCCCACGACGCGGCCCTCGCCGCGCTCGACATCGTGGACCGGCTGGGCGGCCCGGCCGGCGGGTACCGCTACAACTATTCGCCGGTGGAGACGATGCGCTACGCCGCTGACGAGTGGCTCGACGCGGCCGGGCTGGTGCGGCTGCTGGAGCGGTTCCGCCCGGCGGGCCGGTCCGGCGACGTCTACGCCCGCCTGCGCGGGGCCTGAGGCCGGCCCCGGCGCAGCCGCCGAGCCCGATCCGTTCGGTGGAGTGAGATTCGCTCCGATGGTGGTGCGTTCCGTCGCCGGGATCATGTCTGATGGCGATCGGCCGGATTCCGGCGAGGCACGGGGTGGTGAGGCGGTTTCGCCTCTTACGGTGTCCTCGGCATGCCGGCGGGTGGACGCTGCCGGGGCCGACCCGGCGGCGCGATGCGGGCGCTAACAGGGGGTTTGTCTCGATGCGTGTTCGGAGCCGCGTCATCGCGGGTCTGGTGGCCGGGACTGTCGTGTTGATCGGTCAACCGGTCATCGCGGCGGTGTCTGCCTGGCAGGCGGGTCCTGCCGCCAAGGCGCTCGTCGTGGAAAGGCCGGGGCACACCGGCCTGGTGCCCAGCACACCGCGCAACGATGTCCCGAGGATCACCGACGGTGAGGTCACCGACATCGAGGTGATCGGGAACCGGGTGTTCATCGCCGGCTCGTTCACCGGGATCGCCAACGTCGGGCAGACCGCGCTCGCGCAGCGGTGGCTGGCGTCGTACAACATCGACACGGGCAAGGTCGACACCGACTTCCGGCCGACGTTCGACGGGGCCGTCGAGGCCGTCGAGGCGTCGCCGGACGGCTCGGCGCTCTACGTGGCCGGCACGTTCAACACCGTCGGCGGGCTCACCAAGCGCAAGGTCGCGCGGCTCGACCCGGTGACCGGTGCCCCGGTCGCCGGCTTCACCGCGCAGGGCAACGGCCGTGGGACCGCCCTGGCCGTGACCAACAACGCGGTGTACGTGGGCGGCCAGTTCACCAAGATCAACAGCACGAACCGCACCGGCCTGGCGGCGCTCAACCCGACCACGGGGGCGGTGGACGCCGGCTTCGACCTGCAGTTGTCCGGTGGCATCGGCGTCGGCGGCATGCTCACCGTGCAGCAGCTCAAGCTGACCCACGACGGCGCGAAGCTGATGGTCGTCCACACCGGCCGGCAGATCGCCGGCCAGGACCGCTACGGCGTCGGCCTGATCGACACCGCCACCAAGGCGCTCCTGCCGTGGCGCACCCGCCTGTGGGAGGACAACCTCTCCTTCGTCGGCGGCATCCAGCGGGCCTTCGGCGGCGACATCTCGCCGGACGACTCGTACTTCGTCGTCACCAGCGGCTCGGGCGGCGACCGGCCGCCGATCAACGACACCGCGATGGCGTTCCCGATGGCCGGCGGCGACCACGTCGAGCCGATCTGGATCTCCCGGCACTTCGACAGCATCTACTCGGTCGCCGTCACCGAGGCGGCAGTCTACGTCGGCGGCCACTTCAGCTGGCAGGAGTCGCCGACCGCCAACGTCCCGTGGCCGGGCCTGGACAACGTCGGGTACGGCACGGGCCAGGGCCTCAGCGGCTACGGCCTCGGCGACCAGGTGGTCCGCCGTGACCACCTCGGCGCGCTCGACCCGGCGACGGGCACCGCCCTGGAGTGGAACCCGGGTTCCAGCTCGTACGAGGGCGAGAAGGCGATGCTGGCCACCCCGCGCGGCCTCTTCGTCGGCGGCGACGGCAACACCAAGGGCGGCCTCACGGTGGGTCGGGTCGGCTTCTTCGACCTGGGCCGGGTGCCGGCGCCCTCGGCGGTGGAGACGACGATCGACACGCCCATCGAGGGACGCGTGAAGCCCGCCAACGGCTCGTTCACGATCGAGGGCCAGGCGACCGCGCCGTCCGGCGTCAAGAAGGTGCAGGTCGAGATCCAGAACCGCGGCTCCAAGAAGTACCTCCAGCCGGACCTGAAGACGTGGGGCTCCTCCGCCGTCATCGTGTCGACCCTGGCCAGCCCGAACGCCACCTCGACCATGTGGTCGCTGGCCGTCTCGCTGCCCGTCGGCGAATACCAGGTCCAGGCGAAGACGTTCGGTCGCACCAGCAGCGAGACCGACGCGACGAAGGCCGTCAAGAAGATCGAGACGTTCAGCTTCGACGACCTGCCCCCGACGACGAAGTTCAGCGCGCCGGCCGCCGGCCTGCTCGCCACGAAGACCTTCGTGGCCACCGGCACCGCCACCGACGACAAGGGCGTCAACGCGCTGACCTACTCGTTCCGCACCCCGGACAACCGCTACCTCCAGGACGACGGCACCGTCGCGCCGGTCTACAACACGTTCCGCACCGAGCCGGACGTGATCGGCGCGGTGTCGACGACCTGGCAGGTCGAGGTGACCCTGCCGACCGAGGGTGAGTGGCGGATGACCGCCACCGCCATCGACACCGCCGGCCAGAGCGACCTGCGCGGCGAGAACCGGGACTGGATCATCGCGGAGGACGGCGTGGCGCCGACGGTGGCCATCACCGCGCCCGCCGCGATGACCCCGCCCACCGCCGCCGGCCCGGTCACCGTGGCCCCCGGCAGCCCGCTCACCTTCTCCGGCACGGCCAGCGACGACGGCACCCTGAAGTCGGTCGAGGTCTACCTGCGCAACACCACCACCCGCGAGTCGCTGGCCGCCGACGGGACGTGGGGCCCCGACGCGGTCGCGGCCTACCACCGGGTGTCGCCGACGAACCTCAACGCCGCGTCGTACAACTGGTCGTTCACCACCGCGGCGCTCACCCCGGGCATCTACGACTTCCGGGTACGCGCCACCGACAACCTGGGTCTGGTCACGACGAACGCCAACCTGGGCAAGCTGAGCGTCACCGCCCAGGTGCCCGGCGACGCCTTCCCGAACGGCAAGCTGAACTTCACCGGCACCGACCAGAACGTGGAGCAGTTGCACCTGAACCTGGCCGGCACCGCGACCGACGACAAGGGCGTGCAGGGCGTCCGGGTGGCGCTGCGCGACCTGGACACCGGCCGGTACGTGCAGCCCAACGGCACGATGGCGGCGAGCTTCGCCACGGTGAACGCCACGCTCGCCTCGCCCGGCGCGACGAGCACCGCCTTCACCCTGTCGGTCGACCTGCCGACCAAGGGCGAGTACAGCGTCGAGGCGTGGGCCGTCGACACGGCGGGCCAGCAGGACAGCTCGACCTCCGGGGCCACCGCCAAGTACCTCGTCTACCCGGGCGACCTCGACCCGCGGCTGGAGCCGAGCCTCAGCCCGACCAACGGCGCGGTCTTCGGCGACTCGCGGATCGTGGTGACCGGGCGCGCGGTGGACGACGTCGGCATGTCGAAGGTGGAGGTGCAGATCGTCAACGGCGCGGGTCAGGGGATGAACTCCTCCGGCGCGTTCGGCGGCGGCTCCGCCCCGTGGATCGCCACGTTCCTCACCAGCCCGGGGTCGCCGGGGTCGAACTTCGCGTACACGTCGCCGGTGGTGCCGGCGGGCGCGTACACGATCTCGGTGCGGGCGGTCGACAACTACGGGCAGCTCCAGCAGCCGCCCACCACCATCTCGGTGACCGTCAGCTGAGCTGACGGCAGCCCAACCCGGGCCGCGTCGGGGCTACTTCCGCCCCGACGCGGCCCGGCCCGTATCCGGCCGCCGGCCCGATGCGGGCCACGTCACCGGTCGGGAGCCGTCTCCGCGGCCGGGCGACGGGGGCAGCCCCGCAGGGCGTACGCGACGAGCCCGACCACCGCGAGGACCGTCGCGCAGGCCGTCGCGGCGGTGGTGCCGGCCGGCTGGACCAGCCAGGCACCGACCTGCAGCCGCAGTTGGTCGCTCGGCCCCAGCCACGGCAGCATCGCGACGAGGGTCCAGGTCAGCGGGGCGATCCAGGACAGCGCGGCACCCAGCAGCGCGGCGCCGAGCGCGGTGAGCCCGAGCAGGCCGGCCGTGTTGCGCGCCACCACACCCAGCGGCTCGAACCGCACGTCGGTGAGCGTGCTGGCCAGGAGCAGCGCGACGATCGCGGCGGCGGCCGCCAGCACGTGCCCGGCGCGGCGGGCGGGCCAGTTGACCGACGCCGTGTGGTCGAGGGCGTCGTCGGCGCCGCCGAGCGTGGTGCCGACGGCGACCGCCGCGACCAGCGCGGCGACGCTGACCACCCGGGCGTTGACGGTCTGCCCGTCGGAGAAGTACGGCCAACTCGCCCAGAGCGACCCGACCGCGCAGACCGTGCCGGCCAGCGCCAGGGGAACCCGGCGGGCCCGCAGGTACAGGCGGAGCCACCTCACGGCTGCGCCAGGAACAGCAGCGAGTGGAACCGGTCGATCTCGCAGCCGAGCGCGGCGGCACGGGCCGCCTGCACCCGCTTCCGCTGCTCGTCGGAGGGCAGGTTCCGCAGCTCCCGGAGGGCGGCGTCCACCTTCTGCCGCTCCTCGGGGGCCGACCCCCGACCGAGGTCCGGCTGCCCGCCGGTGAGCCAGGCGACGGCGACCGCACGGGCCAGGTAGGTCGTGTGCTCGGTCCCGCACTCCCGCCACCAGGCGGCGTCGAGCAGCGCTGCCGACAGTTCGTCGGGCGAGACGTCGGCGAAGCCGGTCCAGCCCACCGACAGGGCGTCGAAGACCAGGGTCCCGTCGTCGCGGACATGGTTCGCGTCCGACCGGACCGTGTTGTCGAGCAGTTGCCGGCTCTCCTCCACGCGGGTGGGGGCGGCGCCGGGCAACTTCGCGTCGATGAGGGCCAGCGTCTCCCGGGCCGGGCCGACGACCTTGGGCAGCAGCGCGGCGTGCGCCCGGGTCACACAGACCTGGGGGCCGTCGTCGTCGCAGACCAGCTCGACGGCGGCCGGATCGAGCACGGCCGACCCGGAGTATCCGCCGGTGGGCAGCAACGGCACCGCCACGGCGGCACCGACCACGGCCGGAAGCGCGGCCAGTGCGACGGTGCGGCGGCCGGCCGCCCCGAGCAGCAGCAGCCCGGTCGCGGCGAGGGCCGCCAGCCACAGCGCCTGGAGCAGGCTGACCGACGACGGGATCGTCTTGAAGTCGTTCAACGAACTGATGGCAGGGGCCAGCAGCAGCGCCGCCGGGTCGGGCCGGACCTTCGTGAAGTTCTCGTCGTAGCCCGACATCGAGACGTAGTCGGGCACGAAGGTCAGCACGGCGAACGCGACCACCGCGAGGATCGGGGCGGTGGCCACCCGGGGCACCGCCCGGCCGGCGGCCATGCCCAGCCAGCCGGCGGCGACCAGCGCGAGCACGCCGACCGCGGTGATCGGGATCGTCGCGACGGGGAAGTAGCCGGCGGTCGGCGCCACCCAGGGGATCCCGAGGAGGAACGTCAGCAGGTACACGGTGGCCAGCGCGACCGCGTAGCCGGCGGCGAGCGGGACGCTCCGCTGCCACCGGGGGCGGACGGTGGTGCCGAACAGCTCGTCGACCCGGTGCCGCCGGTCGCGGCGTCCCAACCATGCGCCGCCGGCCAGCGCCAGTGGCATCAGCATCATCAGCGTGGACCGGGCGTACACCGCCAACTGCGTCCACCGCCCCGCGTACCCCCCGGTGACGGTCAGCATGAGCGCGGCGCCGACGATCACCAACAGCAGGACGATGCCGGGGACCGCCGACCGGCGCACCTCGGTCCGCATGATCCTCCCGATCATGCCGCCACCCGCTCCCGGTGGGAGCGCAGCAGCGCCGAGTAGCCGCGCTCGGCGGCGCTGTCCCCGGCGTCGCCGGTGCCGCCCTGCGCGGCGAGCTGCGCCGTGGTGCCCTGCCACACCAGCCGGCCCTCGTGCACCAGCACCACGTCGGTGCAGGCCACGGCGACGTCCTCGACCAGGTGGGTGGAGACCAGCACGCAGCTGTCCGACCCGATGTCGCGGAGCAGCTCGCGGAAGTCGAGCCGCTGCTCGGGGTCGAGGCCGACGGTCGGCTCGTCGAGCAGCAGCAGCTCCGGGTCGTTGACGATCGCCTGGGCGATCCCGGCGCGGCGCACCATGCCGCCGGAGAGCGTCTTCATCCGGGCGTCGGCCCGGTCGGTCAGGCCCACCCGGTCGACGGCCCGCTGGACCGCGCCGGGGATGTCGGCCTTTGGCATCTCCTTGAGCCAGGCCATGTACTCGACGAACTCCCGGACGGTGAAGCGTGGATAGAAGCCGAAGTGCTGCGGCAGGTAGCCCAGCCTGCGGCGGACCCGACGCAGGTCGGCGCGCCCGCTGATGTTCTCGCCCAGCAGGTCGAGCCGCCCACCGGCGGGCCTCACCACGGTGGCGAGCGCCCGCATCAGGGTGGTCTTGCCGGCGCCGTTCGGGCCGAGCAGCCCGTGCACACCGGTGCCCAGCGCCAGGTCGAGCCCGTTGACCGCGAGGCGTCGGCCGGCGCGGACAGCCAGGTTCTCGGCGTGCACCGTCCACGCGTACGTGGTCGGTGCGGTCTCCGCCGCGCTGACGGCACGCATCATGATCTCTCCGTTCGTCGTGTCGTCGGCGGTGCCCGCCGACGGAGAAGGGGATGTACCGGCCGGACGACCGGGGTCGCCGGTGACGACCGGGCCGGTCAGCTCCGGTCGGCGCGCAGCCGGCTGTGGTCGGTGGCCCGCAGGAGCACCACCGCGCTCAGCGCGACGGTGGCCAGCGCCCAGCCGGGCCAGCTACGGGTCTGGAGGACGACCGGCAGTTCCTGGCCGACCAGGCTCGGCGTGATCACGCCGACGGACCAGGCGATCGCCAACCCGAGCGCCGCCCGGTCCACCCCGACCAGCCCGCCCAGCGCCAGGGCGCCGGCGGTGAAGGCCAGGCACGGCAGCAGCCACAGCGCCGGCGAGTGCCCGGTCCACCAGCCCGCCACGGCCAGCACCGGGACGACCGCCGTCAGGATCGCCAGGGTCCGGCGCAGCAGCAGCGGCAGCCCCGCGCGGGGCACGGTGGCGATCAGTTCCCAGGCCGGATCGGTGCGTCGGCTCCACGCGGCGGCCACCAGCAGCAGCGGCACCAACGGCGCGACCAGCAGCACCGGCGACGGCATCCGGCCCGACACCATCTCCAGCAGGACCGCGACGACCACCAGCGCGGTGGTCGTGGCCAGCCAGGGCAGGAGCCGCGCGGCGACACCGGTGCGCCGTAGCCGGCGGCGACGCACCGGCCCGGGCCCGGCGTCGAGGCCGGCGGCGATCCCGACGGCCACCCGGTCCAGCAGCTGCCGGGCGGCCGGGTCGGCCGCGTCGGCCAGCAGCGCCCGGCACCCGGCGCAGGACTCCAGGTGCGCCTCGACGGCCCAGACGGTGACGTCGTCGACGCCGTCGTCGCCGGTGGCGTACCGGGAGATGAGGGCGGGGGTGGGGTGGTCGGTCATGACAGCGCCTCCCGTAGCGCGATGCGGGCCCGCCGCGCGTACGTCTTCACGGTTCCCTCCGGCATGCCGAGCAGCACCGAGGTCTCCCGCGTGGTCAGCCCGTCGAGCACCATCGCGCGCAGGACCCGGCGCAGGTTGAGCGGCAGCGCCAGCAGCGCCTGCTCCAGGTCGGCGTCCATCCCGCCGGCCAGCGCCTCCTCCTCGGCGGCGGGGGCGACGGTGGCGAAGGTCCGCACCGCCGGGACCCGCTCGGCGCGGGCGCGGGCGCGGAACGCGTCGACCAGCCGGTGGGCGGCGATCGTCCACAGCCAGCCGACCGCGCTGCCGCTGCCCGAGTGCCGTGCCTGGCTGCCGGCCGACCGCCACACCGCCAGGTAGGTGTCCTGGAGCACCTCGGCGACCACGTCGTCGTCGGCGCAGCGCCGCCGCAGCCGGGCGGTCAACCAGGGCGACGTGCGGCGGTACAGCTCGTCGAAGGCCCGCCGGTCGCCCCGGGCGACGCGGCGCAGCAGCGCACCCTCGTCGAGGGTTTCCAGGCTCTGTCTCACAACAGGCAAGACGATCCCCGGGCCCGCCCCGGTTTCCCATCTGTGGTGATCCACGTCACAGCTGGCGGGGGTCGTTGCCGGGGTGGTCTCGGTCGACGGGGCCGGCGGTGGCCGTCGTTACCGATAACATCGACGCTTATAGTTTCCTGGCCGGAGTAGCCCCGGCCCAGCGTCCGCGGCGTCGGCTCCGCCGCCGAAGAGGAGACAACGATGAGACGTACCGCTTCCCGCCGCCGGTGGGTGACCGCCCTGGCGGCCGGGTTCCTTCTGGTCGGCGCCGCCGTGGGCCTGCACGCCCCGGCGGGCCAGGCATTGGAGAACGGGGTCGCCCGCACCCCGCCGATGGGCTGGAACAGCTGGAACACGTTCGGCTGCAACATCAACGAGGCGCTGATCCGGCAGATGGCGGACGCGATCGTCAGCAGCGGCATGCGGGACCTGGGCTACCAGTACGTGGTGGTGGACGACTGCTGGTTCAACCCCAACCGGGACTCCGCCGGCAACCTCCAGGGCGATCCGACCCGGTTCCCCAGCGGGATGAAGGCCCTCGGCGACTACATCCACGGCAAGGGCCTCAAGTTCGGCATCTACCAGGTGCCGGTGGACAAGACCTGCGCGCAGTACTTCGGCGGGTACCCGGGGGCGACCGGCAGCCGGGGGCACGAGGTCCAGGACGCGCGGCAGTTCGCCGCCTGGGGGGTCGACTTCCTCAAGTACGACTGGTGCTCCCCGGAGGGCACGATCAACGACCAGGTGGCGACGTTCGCGAAGATGCGCGACGCGCTGGCGGCGACGGGTCGGCCGATCGTGTTCAGCATCAACCCGAACAGCATCCACGCGAAGACGGGTCCCCAGCGCAACTGGGGCGACGTGGCGAACATGTGGCGGACCACGGAGGACATCACCAACGCGTGGAACACCGGGCAGACCAACGGCTACCCGATGGGGATCCAGAACATCATCAACGTGACGGTGCCGCTGGCGTCGTACGCCCGGCCAGGCGCGTTCAACGACCCGGACATGATGGAGGTCGGTCGGGGCGGGATGACCGACACGGAGATGCGCAGCCACTTCGCGATGTGGGCGATGATGGCGTCGCCGCTCATCGCGGGCAACGACATCCGGTCGATGAACGCGGCGACGCAGACCATCCTCAAGAACCAGAACCTGATCGCCATCAACCAGGACCCCCTCGGCCTCCAGGGGGTGCAGGTGTCCAACGACGGCACCCGCCGGGTGCTGGCGAAGAAGCTGGCCGACGGCGACGTGGCGGTGGCGCTGTTCAACCAGGGCAGCGCGACCACGACGGTCTCGATCACGGCCCCCGCGATCGGCATGAGCCCCGGCACCCTCACCCTGCGCGACGCGTGGACCAACGGCACCAGCACCACCACCACCGGGACGATCTCGGCCAGCGTCCCGAGCCACGGCACGGTCGTCTACCGGGTCAGCGGCCCGGGCAGCACCCCGCCCCCCACCACGACCCCGCCGCCCACCCCGCCCTCGCCCTCTCCGCCGCCCACGACGGGCCCGCCGGCGGCCGGGTGCCGGGTCGGCGCGACCGTCAACGCGTGGAGCACGGGCCTGACCGAGAACATCACGATCACCAACACGGGCAGCTCGGCGATCAACGGCTGGTCCCTGGCGTTCACCCTGCCGGCCGGGCAGAGCATCACCGGCGGCTGGAACGCCACCTACGCCCCGACCAGCGGGCAGGTCAGCGCCACCAACGTCAGCTACAACGCGGCGATCCCGCCCGGCGGCTCGGTCTCCATCGGCTTCCAGGCCAACCACACCGGCGACTCGGCCGCACCGGCGGCCTTCACCCTCAACGGCAGCCCCTGCTCCCGCGCCTGACGCCCTGGCCCGGCCCGGTGCGCGCGTGCGGCGCACCGGGCGGGGCCGGTCACGCCCGGCGGCGGGCGACCAGCACGGCGTCGTGGATGGTGACCTCGCGGCCCTCCGGGTCGACCGTGGCCCGGGCCCGGGTCTCGGTGGCCAGCACCTGCCAGGCGGCGGGGTCGAGGGCGGCGGCGACCTCCTCGGCGGTGTACATCGCGTCCGGGAAGTGCATCCGGTGGGCGGTGGTGCGCAGGTCGCGCGGGTGGTGCCCGACGATCAGCAGCGTCCCGCCCGGCGCGACCGCCGCGGCGAGCCGCGCGAACAGCTCCCGCCGCGCCGCGCCCGGCAGGTGCATGAACTGCGCCGACACCAGGTCGTACGCGCCCTCGGCCGGCGGCCGGACGCGCAGGTCGGCGTGCAGCCACTCGATGCGGTCGGCGACCTCGGGGCCCGCCGCCGCGGCGTGGGCGGCGGCCCGCTCCAGGGCGGTGGCGGAGATGTCGACCGCCGTGACCCGCCAGCCCCGCCCGGCGAGCCAGCCGGCGTCGGCGCCCTCCCCGCAGCCGACGTCGAGCGCCCGGCCCGCCGGCAGCCCGGTCGCCTCCGCGACGAGCTGGGGGTTGGGTCGGCCGCTCCACACCGCCGGCCGGGCGCGGTAGCGCTCCTCCCAGGCGGCCTCCTCGAACATCGTCCGCGTCCGCTCCCGGTACGCGTCCACGGCGGCGCGACCCTCCTCGGCGACGAGGTCGGCGTTGATCGCCGCGCCGGCGGCCAGGCCCGCCGCGGCGGAGGAGACGACCTGGGCGCGTACGTCGGCCACGTTGCCCGCGACCCACACGCCGGGCACGGCGGTGGCCCCGGTCGGGTCGGCGGGCACCTGGCTGCCGATCACCTGCCCGCCGAACTCGACGTCGACCGGCTTGCACCCCAGCGACTCCAGCACCTCGGCGCGGGCGGTGAACCGGGGCGCGACGACCACCGCGTCGAGCGCGACGACCTCGCCGGAGGCCAGGCGTACCCCGGTCAGGGTGTCGTCGGTGACCTCGACCGCCGCGACCCGGTCCGCCACGACGGTGATCTCCCGCGCGGCGAGCCGCTCGGCGTCCTCGACGGCGAGCGTCGCGTCGTGCAGCAGGAGCAGCACGTGCGGGCTCCACTGTCGCCACAGCTCCGCCTGGTGCACGGCCGTCGGCCCGGTGGCCAGGACGCCGATGCGCCGGTCCCGGACCTCCCACCCGTGGCAGTACGGGCAGTGCAGCACGTCGCGCCCCCACCGCTCGGCCAGCCCCGGCAGGTCGGGCAGCTCGTCGGCGAGCCCGGTCGCCACCAGCAGCCGCCGCGCCCGCACCTCCCGCCCGCCGTCCAGCGTGACCACGAAGCCGGTGTCCTCCCGGGCTGCCGCCTCGACCCGGCCGGCGACGATCTCGCCGCCGTAGCGGGTCACCTCGTCGCGCCCGGCCGCCACCAGCTCGGCCGGCGGGTTGCCCTCCCGGCCCAGGTAGTTGTGCACGTGCCCGGCCGGGGCGTTGCGCGGCTGCCCGGCGTCCACCACCAGCACCGACCGCCGCGCCCGGGCGAGGGCCAGGGCCCCGCTCAGCCCGGCCGCGCCCCCGCCGACCACCACCACGTCGTACGCCTCGTCCACCGCGCGCCTCCTTCGCTCGTCGTGCGCCCACCGTGCCGCGCGGCCCGCCGATCCGACAAGAGAAGTTGCCGGAACGGCAAAAGGTCGGCCGGCCGGGTGGCCCCGCCGGAGGGGATTGCGGGGCGTGTTACCTAGAGCTACTATGCATTGCAGTTCTAGGTATAGGTGGTCGGATGCACATCACCAAGGACCTCGTCGCCGCCTCGGCGACGCCGCTCGTGCTGGGGATCCTCGCCGAGGGCGAGAGCTACGGCTACGCGATCCTCAAGCAGGTCAACGAGCTATCGGGCGGCCGGCTGGAGTGGACCGAGGGTCTGCTCTACCCGCTGCTGCACCGCCTGGAGCGACTCGGGCACGTCGAGTCGTACTGGCAGACCCCGCCCGGGGGGCGCCGCCGCAAGTACTACCGCATCACCGACCAGGGCCGGGCCGAGCTGGTCGAGCAGCACCGCCAGTGGGCCGCGGTCGTCGACGCCCTGCGCGGCGTCTGGAACACGACCCGGTCCATCAACCCGATCGCGGCACCGGCCTGGGAGGCGGGACGATGACCCTCGACAGCGACAGCGACCTGGAAGGCCAGATCGCCCAGTGGCGGGCCTACACGCGCCGCCGCCGGGAGCTACACCACGCCGACACCGAGGAGCTGGAGGACCACCTGCGCAGCCGGATCACCGAGCTGACCGAGGCGGGCCTGCGCAGCGACGAGGCGTTCCTCATCGCCGTCAAGCGCATGGGCAGCCTCGACGAGCTGTCGCGGGAGTTCGCCCGCGAGCACTCCGAGCGGTTGTGGAAGCAACTCGTGCTGCCGGGGGAGCCGGACGCGCCCGCCGCCGCCCGCACCCGCCGCGAGCTGCCCGTCATGGTGCTCTGCGCGGCCCTCGCGGCGCTCGCGATCAAGGTGCCGAGCTGGTTCGGGCTCGACCTGGCCGACGAGGACGCCGCCTTCTACGCCCGCAACCTGAGCCTGTTCGCGCTGCCGGCGCTGGCCGCGTACTTCGCCTGGCAGCGCCGGGTCGGCGTCCGCGTCGTCGGGGCGCTCGTGGCGCTGTTCGCCCTCGGCGGGGTCGCCGCGAACGCGTACCCGCTCGCCGGGGACTCGCAGTCCTTCGGGCTCACGGCGATCCACCTGCCGCTGGCGTTGTGGCTGGTCGTCGGCGTCGCCTACGTGGGCGGCGACTGGCGCTCCGAGCGGCGCCGGATGGACTTCATCCGGTTCACCGGCGAGTGGGTCATCTACTTCAGCCTCCTCGCCCTGGGCGGCGGCGTGCTCACGGCCTTCACCGCCGGCACCTTCCAGGCCATCGGCATCGACGCCGAGAGGTTCATCAGCTCGTGGCTGCTGCCGTGCGGCGCGATGGCGGCCGTCGTCGTGTCGGCGTGGCTGGTCGAGGCGAAGCAGAGCGTCATCGAGAACATGGCCCCGGTGCTGACCCGCGTCTTCACGCCGCTGTTCGCGGCGACCCTGCTGGCGTTCCTGGTCGCCGTCGTCTGGACCAACAGCGGCATCGACGTCAAGCGCGACGTGCTCATCCTGTTCGACCTGCTGCTCGTCGTCGTGCTGGGCCTGCTGCTGTACGCCATCTCCGCCCGCGACCCCGCCGCCCGGCCCGGGCTGTTCGACCGCCTCCAGTTGGCGCTCGTCGTCAGCGCCCTGGTCATCGACGTCCTGGTGCTGGTGGCGATCACCAGCCGGATCGGCGAGTGGGGCTTCAGCCCCAACAAGACGGCGGCGTTGGGGGAGAACATCGTCCTGCTGACCAACCTGGCCTGGTCGGCGTGGCTGTTCCTCGGCTTCGTCCGGGGCCGCGCACCCTTCGCCCGCCTGGAACGCTGGCAGACCCGCTACCTCGCCGTGTACGCCGGCTGGGCCTGGGTCGTCGTCCTCGCCTTCCCCCTCGTGTTCGACTTCGCCTGAGCCCTGAGCCCTGAGCCCTGAGCCCTGAGCCGGTCCGGTCGCCGTTCGCGCGGTGGCCGGGCCGGCTACGGCGTCCAGCGGATGTTGGGGTTCACCTGGCCGGTCCAGTTGAAGATGGCCATGTTGTCCCACTGGTTGCCGGTGCCGTTGATGTTCGCCGGGTCCCACCCGTTGCCGGGGACGGCGTACCAGGTCGGCTCCCAGTAGAAGACGCCGACGGCGCCGGCGTCGCGGGCGGTGTTCTGCACCCAGGCGAACTCGGTGGCCTGCCCGCTCCAGCTCGCGGGGTGGCCGGCGCAGGGCTCACCACCGTTGATCGAGTTCGGCTCGCCGTCGGCGTTCGCGGCGGTGAACGGGTACGCCGTCTCGGTGAGCACGACGGGCCTGCCGTAGCGGGACCGCACGTCGGTGATGACGTTGTAGAGGTTGGCCAGGCTGCCGTGCCACATGCAGTAGTAGGACAGGGCGGTCAGGTCCCACTGGACGCCCTTGGCCCGGATGCCGTCGTAGAACCAGCGCGCGTTGGCCATGCTGTCCGCGTTGGCGGTGTGGATGATCACCTGCGTGCCGCCGTTGCACTGCTTCGTCGCCTGGTAGCCGGCCTTGAGCAGCAGGCTGAGGTTGGTGAAGTCGTTGTTGACGACCTTGCCGTCGTTCCACAGCATGCCGACGTTGATCTCGTTGCCGATCTGCACGCTGTCCGGCGTGGTGCCCTGCGCCTTCAGGCTGGAGCAGACGTCGTAGGTGTAGTTGTAGACGTCCGTCTGCAACTGGCCGATGCCGTGGCTGGCCCAGGCGGCGGGCTTGTACTGCTTGCCCGGGTCGGCCCAGGTGTCCGAGTAGTGGAAGTCGATCATCAGCTTGAGGCCCTTGGCCTTGACCGTCCGCGCGTACGCCAGCACCCGGGCCTTGTTGTTCCAGCCGCTGGCGGGGTTGTTCCAGACCCGGAGCCGGACGTAGTTGACGCCGAGGCCCTTGAGGATGTCGAGCGGGTCCCGCGCCGTGCCGGCGGCGTCGTAGTATCGCGCGCCGAGGTCCAGGCTGCGCTGCACGCTGGAGACGTCCGCGCCCAGCATGGAGAGCGTGTTCGCGGCGGAGGCCGGCGCGGGCGGCACGAGCAGGGCGGCCGGCAGGGCGACCAGCGCGAGGAACGCGGCGATCCAGGCGTGCGGGCGAGAGCGGTGCCGAGTCATCCCGACCTCCTCGGTGGCGGGCGCGGGGCCGGGGCGCGGCACCGCCGGACATCAATCGATGTCCATATATACCACAGGTGGCGGGCCCGTCAGGCGTTTCGCCCCGGGCGGTCGCCCGCCTCCGTCGGGGCGGCTGCCTGGTCGACCGGGCTCACCGCGAACGGATGGCGCAGCCGCCGCATCGCCTCCTCGCTGCCGTCGAAGGTCACGCCCCGGTCGTCGAGGTCGTCGGCGGTCGGCGTGACGAGGAACAGGGCCGATCGATCGTCGTCGTGGAAAGTCATGCGGGGATCCCGTTTCTGGAGAGGAAGAACCTGGGCGGCTGCGGGTGGTGTTGCCGCATGGTCCCAGTCGGCGCTCACACCGGCGCCCGATCACGATGCCCGACGGCGGAGGGACCTCCTGCCGACACCGTCACCCCGCACCATACCCGGCGACGCCCCCGTCCACGCCGGCCGGACGTCGCCGGCCTCAGTCCGTCGAAGGCCCCACCGTGGTCGCGGACGCCCGGCCCTCCTGCCGGGCCCGGTCGAGCAGCAGGGCGAGCCGCCGCTGCCGCCGCCGACGGACGGCCCGCAGCAGCAGGGCGACCGCGACGAGAACGACCAGCAGGCCGAGCTGTGGCCACGGCACCGCCCAGACCGTCACGGTGGCCGTGGCCTGCCGGACGTCGGCGACGGTCCCGTCGCCGAGCGCCGCCGGGGTCACCGTCACGGTCGTCCGCAGCGGGCCCAGCCCCCAGACGCCGCCGACGCTGGCCCGGGCCACGCGGCTGCCGCCGGGCAGCAGCTCCTCCACCTCGACGGTGGTGTCCCGCCTGGCGAGGCCGAACGCCTCCGAGACGGTCACCCGGCCCTTGCCGGAGGCCCAGACGTTGCCGCCGTTGGCCACCGCGTACCGCAGGCGGAGGGTGCCCGGCGCGAACGGGTTCCAGGACCGGGCGTACGTGGCGGTCACGTCGTCGACGGCCAGGGCCGCCGTGGCCGTGCCGCTGGCGCGCAGCATGACCCGGAAGCCGACCCGGCTCTCGACGGCGACCGTGCCGCCGGTGCTGGTGACCGACGCCGCGATGCCCGCCGGGTGGTCGCCGGGCGCGGCGTCGGCGGGCACGGTGATCGTGAAGGGCACCACCTTCGTCTCGTTCGCGCCGACGGTGACCGTGTCGCGCACCGAGATCCAGGTGCCGCCGTCCTTCGACGTCTCGGTCGAGGGCAGCATGTTGAAGCGGCCCTTGTCGGTGAGGTAGCCGTCGGCGGCCTGGAGGCGGAAGACCGCCCTGGTGGCGCTGAAGTTGCGCACGGCCAGGTGTTCCGTCACCACCTGGCCGGGGTCGAGGGTGCGCTCGATCCACCGCCGGCCGTCCGGGCCGTCCGGGCCGGCCGGCTGCACCGCCCAGGTCAGCTTCGGCGCGGCGGGTTCCGCGCCGGCGCCGGTGGGCGCGACCGGCACGGTGACGAGCACCGCCGCCAACACGGCGAGCAGCCTCGGCAGCGCCTGCGGCACGGAACGGATCATCGGGCGTCCTCCGGCGGGGTGCGGGGGCGGGACCGCTGCCGGCCCCGCCCCCGCGCGTGATCATTCGAACAGGGACAGGGTCAACGTCGAGGTGTACGCGCCCGCGGCGACGTCCGCCGGGGTGCGCAGGTACAGGTCGGCGTTGACCGAGTACGAGTCACCGGCGACCGCCCCCGAGTCGTACGTCGACATCAGCAGCTCCTGGTCGGCCAGGCCGACATTGTTGCCGGGCTGGGTCGGCTCGTCCAGGACGGTCACGACCTCCTCGCCCTCGGTCACCGAGCCGGTGGTGCCGCCGTCGATCAGCCGCGGCTTCCAGCCGAGGTGACCGGCGCTGATCGGGGCCTGCCCGGAACTGCCGACGAAGTCGCTCGCGCTGCCGACCACGGCCCACGCCGCGCCGGCCGGCACCTCGTCGGCGGTGCGGGTGTCGGTGACCGTCACCGTCGGCAGGGTGCCGACGAACTGGCGCACCAGCAGGGTCGAGCCGTCCTCGGCCAGCGCCACCGAGTCGCCCGCGACCGACAGGGCGAGCACGCCCGGCTCCCGGATCTCCTCGATGTCGACCGTCACCCGGACGTCGGCGCCGTCCTCGGCCAGCGCCGGTGCCGGCAGCGCCGCCGTCCCGGCCAGGATGGCGGCCGCGGCACCCGCCGCGTACAGCCGCTTACGCTTCCATGTGTTCATGCGATCTCCGTTGACGTCCGTGGTTGATGGGGGTTGGTGGTCATCCGCCGCAGCTGAGGGCGGGGTGGTTGGCGGTGACGACGGTGGTGACGGTGGTGCCGTCGGTGGTGCCGGTGGCGCGGATGGTGGCGGTGCCGGCGGGGATGGAGGTGGCGCGGGTGGTGAAGGACTGGTAGGCGTTGGCGCCGGGTGCGACGGCGGTGACGGTGCGGGTGCCGTACGCGGTTTCGAGGGTGATGTCGACGGGTGCGGTGTGGCCGTTGGTGGCCTGTACGGCGACGTACGCTCGGCCGCCGACGCAGCGCGCCTGCGCGCTCGCCGTCACCGACAGCTCCGGCTGACCGGTCGCGGCCGCGAACTTCCAGGAGTCGAGTTCGAAGAGGTCCGCCCCGGCGGGGCCCGAGTAGGTGAAGTAGACGTCGTGCACGCCGCTGACGCCCTGGAGCGCGGCGGTCACCTCGGCCCACTCGCCGACGGGCGTGTCGACCTCGACCGTGCCGACCACGGGGCCCGCCACGTCGTCCAGGCGCACCTGCACCCGGCCGCCGGCGGCCAGCGCCCGCACCTTCGCCGTCACGCTCGCCGCGCCGGCCGTGCCGAAGTCGACGGACGACAGCGCCGTCCAGTCGCCGTTGTCGATGTCACGCACCACCAGGTTCGGCGCGGAGGTGCCGAACTGGGCGGAGCCGCCGTCGACCTTCGCGGTCGCGATGCCCTTGCTCCAGCCGAAGGTCTCCGCCTCGAACACCCGGTACGGGTCGAAGTCGCGGACCTGGTCCACGCCCGCGTAGGTGCCCACGACCTGCTGGATCGTGCCGTCCGGGTTGAACGTCAGCTCCTGGATGTGCGGGCTGCGGTAGCCCTGCGTGGTGTTGCCGTTGATGCGCTTGTTGAGCGTCGGGGCGTGGTAGGTGAAGTAGTACTTGCCCCCGAACTCGAACACCGACTGGTGGTTGTTGCCGCCCGTGCCGGCGCCGAAGAACTGCGACTGGTTCGGGAACAGCACGCCCGCGTAGGTCTCCTTCGGCCAGGACATCGGGTCGTCCGAGATCAGGTAGCCGATCTGGCCGCCGCCGGGGTAGCCGGGCAGCGGGGTCTGGTTGCCGCCGAAGTCCGCCCCGCCGAAGTGCGACGAGTACGACAGGTAGTACTTGCCCTGGCGCTTGAAGACCTGGGCCGCCTCGAAGGAGACCGGGGTGTCGACCACCACGGCCGACCCCTGGGTCGAGACCATGTCGTCGCCGAGCCTGATCGCCCGGATGTTCTTCGGGTTGTTGAAGCGCTCGGCGGCCGGCATGCTCGTCGATGCGGGGCCGCCACCGAAGTAGAGGTAGGCCTGGCCGTCGTCGTCCACCAGCGGGGCCGGGTCGAACTTCCACGCGACGTCCTCGGCGCCGGGGGTGCTGCCGTTGATCAGCGTGCTCGTCCGCTCGCTGGTCCACGGGCCGAGCGGCGACTCACCCGTGATCACGTTGCTCGAACCGCCGCCGTTGGCGTAGTAGAGGAAGAACTTCTCCTTCCCGTTCACCATCTTCTTCGCCATGCCGGGCGCCCACGAGTTGCCGGTGAACGGCGCGACGCCGTTCGGGCCCGCGACCTGGATCTCGCCGTGGTCCGTCCAGTTCACGAGGTCCTCGGAGGAGATCAGCGTGATCTGGTTGATGTTGCCGTAGTTGATGCTCGGCGAGATGCCCGTGACCGGGTCGGGCGCGTAGCCCTGGGTGTCGTTGGTCAGGTACAGGTAGACCCGGCCGTTGTGCACGAAGCCGAAGCCGTCGGCGCCGAACTTGTGCCCGATCAACGGGTTGTGCTCGCCGGGCAGCTTCCCGACGACCTCGATGGTCTTCGACGGCGGCGGGGGCGGCGGCGCGCCGATCACCGACACGTCGTCGAGCTTGAAGTCCATGAGGTGCAGGGCCGGGTCCGTGGACGGCGTGCTCGTCCACGGCGTCTCGAAGAAGATCCGGGCCGTCGACACGTTCTGGGCCGCCGGGATGGTGAACGTCCCGTTGAACTGCGCCCACTGCCCCTTCGTCGCGACCACGCTCACCAGGTTGGTGTAGGTGGACCCGCCGTAGTGCATGGTGGCGAAGAACTGCTTCGTCGCCGGCCCGGCGGCGTTCTCGTACTTGATCCGGGCCGTCAGGGCGTAGGTCTGCCCGGCCTGCACCTTGCCGCTGAGATCCTGCATCGGCCCGGAACCGGTCGTCGCCCGGCCGGTGACGAGCGCCGCGCCCGACCCGGCGTAGGCGTCCGGCGTCGCCGACAGCGTCGCGCCGTCGGTCGAGTTGCCGTTGTTCACGAACCAGTTGGCGACGCCGGCCTCGAACCCGCCGTTCACGATGAGGTTCTCCTCGGCGGCCTGGGCCGGCGCCGACGTGGCGACCAGCCCCGCGGCCAGCATGACGCCGACCGCCGCGATCGCGGTCACCCGTCGCCGGGCAGCCCCTCGCAAGCGTTGTCTCACTCGGTGTGCTCCTTCGTTCGGACGTGCACTTGGTGGTGGATCACCGGCCCCGTCTCGGGCCGGTCGGCTATGCGCCGCAGCTGAGGGCGGGGTGGTTGGCGGTGGTGACGGTGGTGACGGTGGTGCCGTCGATGGTGCCGGTGGCGCGGATGGTGGCGGTGCCTGCGGCGACGGAGGTGGCGCGGGTGGTGAAGGACTGGTAGGCGTTGGCGCCGGGTGCGACGCCGGTGACGGTGCGGGTGCCGTACGCGGTTTCGAGGGTGATGTCGACGGGTGCGGTGTGGCCGTTGGTGGCCTGTACGGCGACGTAGGCCCGGCCGCCGACGCACCGTGCCTGCGCGCTCGCCGTCACCGGCAGCTCGGGTTCGGCCCGGAGCACGCCGAGCCGCGCCAACTGGAAGCTGAGCGACCGCTGCGGCGCGTCGATCTGGTTCTGGGTGCCGAACCGGCCGGCCCGGGCCGCCTTGGCGCTGGCGAGTGCGGCCCGCATCGCCGTCCAGGCGTCCGCCGGGTAGTGCCGGCTGTCGAGCGTCTCGGCGTGCGCGATGGCCGCGTCGAGCGCGCCGGTGTCCAGCGGCTGGCCCTGCGCGGTCAGCGTGTCGCTGAGCAGGTAGTGGTCGAAGTCGACCCGCCCGCCCGTGGCCTGTGTGGCGTAGTTGAACAGGCCGACCCGGTGGCCCATGAAGTGCGCGAGGCTGCCGTCGAGCGTCTGCGGGCCGACCCGGTTGCCGAGCTGCGTCCAGGTGAGCCCGTCGAGGCTGTAGTAGAACGTGGTCCAGAGCTGACCGACCGGCGAGGCGAAGTCGAGGTCGGCCTTCACGTGCACCACGGTCGCGTCGCCCAGCGGCACCGTCGTGCCCGGCAGGAAGCTCTCCAGCGCGGCCTGGTCGAGGTCGACCGCGAACGGCTGCCCCCGGTTGACCACGCCGAGGGTGTTCTGGCCGTCGACGCGCTTGACCGCCACGTACGAGAAGCCCCGGTTGTAGGCGGCCAGGCCGGCGACGTCGCCGTTGCGCATGCCGGAGATGTCCATCCGGGTCTCGGCCGACTGGCGCGGGCCGAAGGTGCGCTGCGACAGGGTGTTGCGCGCCTCCTCGAACCAGGCGAGTTCCGCCCGGTTCGACAGCTTCGTGTAGACGTACTGGCCGGTGACCACCTTGCCGGTGGTCAGCCGCAGCCAGCCCTCCCGGTCGGTGAGCGACCAGTACCGGTTGTCCGGGGCGTGGTTCCACTCCCAGGCCAGGTCCAGCCGCGAGCCGTTCGGGGCGATCTCCGCCTCGGTCGGGTGTTCGGTGGTGACGGGTTGCCCGACGACCGAGACGTCGTCGATCAGGTATTCCACCGTGGACGACGCCGGCTGCGGGTTGCCCCACGGCGTCTCCACCGCGAACTTGACGTTGGCGAGGTTCGCCGTCGCCGGGAACGTGTACTGGCCGGTGACCGTCGTCCACTGGCCGACGGGGACGGTGCCGAAGGTCATCACCTGCACGCCGGAGCCCCAGTCGGCGGCCAGGTTGAACCGGACGCTGGCCGGGCCCGAGGTGTACTTGATCTTCGCCGACACCGTGTAGGTCACACCGTGCTGGAGCTTGCCGGCGAGATTCTGGTTGGGGCCGGAGCCGTTGAGCGTGCGGTTGCCGACCCGCAGCGCCGCCGAGCCCGAGGCGGCGTCGGCCGGCTCCAGGGCGAGGGTCGCACCGAACTGCGCGGCCCACGGCGAGACGCTGCCGGCTTCGAAGCCGGCGTTGCCGAGCAGCTCGACGCCGAGGAGCGACTCGTCGAGGTCGGGCGGCGTCGGGATCGTCCACTCCTCGTCCTGGTACGCCTTGTGCGGCGCGTCGTTGGCGAAGTCGTCCGAGGCGACGATGCTCTTCTGCCGTTCGAGGGCCTCCTCGGCCGGGCTGAGCCGGATCGGCTTGGCGAACGCGCCGTCGACCGGCACGACGCCGTTGTTGCCGAACGTCGGCCACCCGCCCGACCAGGTGGCGGGGATGAGGGCGGGGATGCGGCCGATCGGGAACGTGTCGCGGAAGAACATCCCGTGCCAGTCGGTCCCGCCGCCGGCGCGCGCGACCGGCACGAGGCTGCCCTGGGCGAAGCCGTTGGAGTTGAGCACGCCGCGCGCCTCGTACGTGTTGACCCCGCCGGCCGAGGTGTACCGCCCGAGCAGGTCCTTCGAGCGGAACATGACGACCTGACGCCCCTGGCCGGAGGGCCAGGTGATGATGACGGCGTAGTACCAGCCGTCGATGTGGTAGAACTGCGCGCCCTCGAACAGGCCGCCGATGAACGGCTGGCCGGCGTAGTCGGCCGCCGTGAAGATGTTCGGGTAGTCCTGCTCGATCGCGGTCAGGCCGGCGTTGAGGCGTACGGCGCTGGTGCCGCCGGAGCCGTAGAAGATGTACGGCGTGCCGTCGACGTCGAAGAAGAGCGACGGGTCGTGCAGGCCACGGCCGAGGGCGGTGCGCTGCCACGCGCCGTTCTCGATGTCGTCGGTGCGGTAGATGTACGCGCCGTTGAGGTTGTTGGTGTTGAACGCGACGTAGTACATGCCGTCGTGGTAGCGCAGCGACGACGCCCACTGCCCCTGCCCGTACGAGTTCTGGCCGTTGCGCAGGGAGAACGAGTCGCCGATGCTGGCCCGGTCGAAGACGTAGTTGACCGTCTCCCAGTTGACGAGGTCGTACGACTTCATGATCGGCGCACCCGGGCTCAGGTGCATCGTCGTGCTGATCATGTAGTAGATGTCGCGGCCCTCGTCGTTCTCGGCGGCCGGGACCCGCTCGACGCTGATGTCCGGCACGTCGGAGCGCAGCAGCGGCACGGTGTACGTGCCGTCGCCCCGGTCGGTCGACGTGTGCGACGACTCCGGGGACCACTCGTCGGCCGCCTGCGCCGCTGTGCCGATCGTCACGACGCCGGCGCACAGGAGGAGTGCCCCCACGGCCGCCAGTGAGACCCGTCGTAGCCCTCCGGAGGCACCACGACCCACGGTTACTTTCATGCGAACTCCTGCCGCCAACGTAACGGGAAGTTCATAGTGTTATCGCTCACATGGGCTGTCAAGGCGTTCCCGAGACTTGCCGGAAATCTTCGTGAAACAGTCGCCGCCCGGCGTGGAAGCGCTCCCGTAGCGGCAGATCAGGCGCGCTCCGATCAGGTGCAAGTCGCCCAGTTCGCGGCGAATCACGTGAGCGCGACCTATGGGGCAAGGGCCCGCGAGTGCCGAATACCGGGTCACCATGTTTGCGCTAACACGTCCCTGTCCCGAGGGGGAACCGAATTGGCGGTGAGGGCCGCTCACAATCGCTCGGCAGGCGCAATTCTGAATGAGTCATGTCGATGCCGATACATTGTTCGTGGTGTTCCGGGTCGCCGGTCGAACGCTGCCCGGGGCTGACCCGGAACCCGGCCGCCGGGGAGACTGCGGTACGGCCCGCACCGCGCGGGCCACCTCGACCCCGGGAGGCAGCAGATGACTCCGGCCCAGGCCCACCCCACCCCCGGCGCCGCCGGCTGGAGCGACGGCGCGTTCACCAACCCGGTGCTCGCCGGTCTGCACCCGGACCCGAGCGTCTGCCGGGTCGGCGACGACTACTACCTGGCCTGCTCCAGCTTCGAGTACTTCCCCGGGGTGCCCATCTTCCACAGCCGCGACCTCGTCCACTGGGAACAGATCGGCAACGTGCTGGACCGGCCCGGCCAACTGGTGCTGCCCGCGACGATGCCGTCGTCCGCCGGCATCTACGCGCCGACGCTGCGCCACCACGACGGCCGCTTCTGGCTGATCGTCACCAACTGCGCCGACGGCGGCGGCAACCTGATCTGCACCGCCACCGACCCCGCCGGCGACTGGTCGGATCCCGTCCGGCTGCCCGGCATCGCCGGCATCGACCCGGACCTCGCCTGGGACGACGACGGCACCTGCTGGTGCACCTACGCCGGCATCGAGCAGGTGCGCATCGACCCGTACACCGGGCGGACGCTCGGCCCGCCCCGCCGCCTGTGGTCCGGCGCGTCCGGTGCCCAGGCGCCGGAGGCCCCCCACCTGTACCGGGTCGGCGACCACTGGTATCTCCTGATCGCCGAGGGCGGCACCGAACGCGGGCACGCCGTCTCGATCGCCCGCGCCCCCGCGCCCGACGGCCCCTACGAGCCGTGCCCGGCCAACCCGATCCTGACCCACCGGGGCACCAACCGTCCGATCCAGAACACCGGCCACGCCGACCTCGTCGAGGCGGCCGACGGAACGTGGTGGATGGTGCTGCTCGGCGTACGCCCCGGCGGCGGCACCCCCGGCTGGCACGTGCTCGGGCGGGAGACGTTCCTGGCCCCGGTGACCTGGGTCGACGACTGGCCGGTGGTGGGCGCGGTCGAGCCGGTCATGCAAGCGCCGCCGTGGCCCGCGCACCCGGTGCCGGCGTCGGCCGTGCGGGACGACTTCGACGCCGACGGGCTGCACCCGCGCTGGGTGTCGGTGCGGTCCCGACCCGCCGAAAGCTGGTCGCTGACCGAGCGGCCCGGCTGGCTCACGCTGCGGGCGCGCGGCGCGTCGCTGGACGAGCCCGACGTCACGTTCGTCGGCCGCCGCCAGCAGCACCTGTCGTGCCGGGTGCGGACGCTGGTCGACGCGACCGGTGGGCGCGGCGGCCTCGCCGTACGCCTCGACGAGCGGCACCACTACGAGATCGAGGCGGGCGACGGCGAGGTGCGGGTGCTCGCGCGGATCGGTTCGGTGCTGTCCACGGTGGCCACCCGGCCCGTCGGTGCCGGCCCGGTGTGTCTGCGCGTCGACGTGGTCGCCCCGTCGCCGGGCGACTGGCACCCGGCCAAGGAACCCGACGTGCTCCGGTTCGGCATCGAGGCGGCGGACGGCACGTACGACGTGCTGGGCACGCTCGACGGCCGTTACCTGTCCACGGAGGTCGCCGGCGGCTTCACCGGCCGGGTCATCGGCATGTACGCCGGGGCCGGCAGCGTTAGCTTCGACTGGTTCGACTACGAGCCCGGCGACGCCGTGCGCGCGGACGGGACGGTGTTGTCCGGGACCGAGCCGGGGCGCTGACGGCCGGCGGGCCCGGAGCCGGGTGGCTCCGGGCCCTGGTCGTGCCGTGCTCAGGGGCTGGTGCAGGAGACGTTGCTGGGCGCGGGCCCGTCGCCGGTGGCGGTGAACCCGAACGTCGTCGAGCCGTTCGCGGCCAAGGTGCCGTTGTAGGCGGCGTTCTTGACGGTGACGTTGCCGGTGGTGCCCGTGTTGACGCCGTTCCAGACGCTGCTGATGGCCTGGCCGCTGCCCAGCGTCAGGCGTACGGTCCAGCCGTTCAGCGTGGCCGTGGTGTTGTTGGCCACGGTGACCTCGCCCTGGAACCCGCCGGGCCAGCTGTTGACCGCGCGGTACGTGGCGGTGCAGGTGCCGGGCTCGCCGGTCGGCGGCGGAGTCGTCGGCGGCGGGGTGGTCGGGGGCGGGGTGGTCGGCGGCGTGCTGGTGGGGGGAGCGGTGGTCGGGGGCGTGGTCGACGCGAACTGGCTGAAGAACTTCCAGATCTCGCCCGAGGTCCAGGTCCGGGAGTCGTTGGGGCTGGAGGAGCCGTCCACCGGGCTGGGGGTGTGGTCGCCGTCGAAGGCGGCCCACTGCACGGGGTAGCCGGCCCGGCAGCCCGAGTAGAGCGTGGTGATGTGGGTGAGGCTGCCGCGGCTCGGCTCGCGCGGGCTCTGCGCGGTGCAGCCGTTGTTCCTGACGAACGTGTCGCGCAGCGACCGGCCCATCGAGATGTTCAGCACGCTGTCGTAGATGCCGTGGATGCCGAAGTACGCCACCGGCTGGGTGCCGGGGTTGCAGCCGCTGAGGTTGGCCCCGGACAGGACGGTGACCGCCCGGATGACGGTGGGCCGGGCGCAGGCCACCGCGTAGCTCATGGCCCCGCCGTAGCTCCAGCCGAGCGCGAAGCGCTGCGTCGTGTCGACGCAGAGGTCGTTCTCGATCACCCGGGAGATGTCGTCGAACAGGGTCAGGTCACGGCCGTTGGTGTTGGCCCAGCCGTTGTCGATGCCCTGCGGCGCGACGAAGATCGTGCTGTTGTTCGACAGCGGCAGCAGTCCGTAGTAGCCGGCCGAGGCGACGTTGTTGGCCGAGCCGTTCAGCCAGTGGAAGCCGAAGATCAGCCGGTAGGGGCGGTTCCTGTCGTACCCGTCGGGGATCCGCAGGATGTAGCTGCGGTTCTGCCCGCTGCTGGAGATCGTGCGCGTGCCGCTGGTCAGCGTGGGGGCCTTCCCACAGCCGGCGGTCGCCGCGAGCGTGCCGTTCGTCGCGGCCTCCGCCGCTTGGCCGAGGCTGCCGGTCAGCACGCCGCCGGCGGTGGCGACGACGAGCGCCGCCGCGGCCGCGACGGAGGAGAGGACGTATCTGTGTTTCCACTGCCTCACCATTGCCTGGTTCCTTTCATCGGTCGTCATGTGCGTGGTGGGGTCGTGTTGCCGCCCGTCGGCCGGCCCGGCAGGAGGGGGCTCGGAACGTGACGCCCGGCGGGTTGCCGCTTGGGTGAGCGGCCCGGCTGCCCGACCGGGCCACGGGGTGGTGGCGGCCACGGGCGTCCGGGCTTCCTCCGCGTGGTCGACGGAAGCACCTCCCGGAGTCGTGGGGTTGCCACCAGCCCGTGTTAACGCTCACGTATTGATGGTCATATGTTTTCAGAAAGTTGCGGATTCATCAAGCGATAGTTTCGATCTTGGGTCGCCGCGCTGCGGTGGCGGCGCTCCCCGTCCCCTCGGGCATGCGGCGCGGTCGCGCAGAGTCCTCGGACGACTACTTCCCCGGGCGGTGCAACTCCCCGGACGGGTGGCTCCGTTCTACCTCCGTCACGAGGAGGCAGTCGACTTGAGAGCCGAAGACGAGCAGGCGTTCCGCGAGTTCGTGACGTCAGAGATGGCGTCGCTGCGCAAGCTGGCGTACATGACCTGCGGCGACTGGCACACGGCGGAGGACGCCGTGGCCAACGCGCTGGTCAAGCTCTACCCCCGCTGGCGGAAGCTGGAACGGCCCGATCTCTACGCCAAGACCATGGTCTACCGGGCCGCGATCGACGAGACCCGCCGGCCCTGGCGACGCGAGCGGTCGGCCGGCGACGCCATGCCGGACGTGGCGCTGCGGGACCCGGCCGCCGCGGCCGACGAGCGGATGCGCCTGCGGGCGGCGCTCGACGCCGTGCCGGCCCGGCAGCGGGCCGCAGTCGTGCTCCGGCACTACCTGGGCCTGAGCCTGGAGGACACGGCCGGCGTGCTCGACTGCACGGTGGGCACGGCCAAGAGCCAGGTCTCCCGTGGCCTGGCGAAGCTGCGCGAGGCCCTCGCCGGCGAACACATCGGTCTCACCGGGAAGCAGATGGAGGAGTGGACCAGTGCAGTTGCGTGAATTCGTGGATGCCGTGACGGGCGAGGAGCCGCCGATGGCCCGCACCGTCGACGACATCGTCGCGGCCGGGCGGCGGGCCGAGCGGCGACGCCGGGCCGGCTTCGCGTCGGCGGGCGCGGCCGGTCTCGTCGTGGTCGCGGTCACCGGCGCGTTCCTGCTGCCGACCTCCGGCGCCGAGCGGAACACCCCGGCCGCGCCGGCACAGGCCGGCGCGGCGGCGGCCGGGCCCGCCGAGGCCACGTGGTCCGACGCCGCGCCGTTCACCTTCACCTTCCAGGGGTACGACGCCGGCACGCTGCACGTGCAAAACCCGATCGTCGCGTCCACCACCTACCAGATCGCCCCCGTCTACTCCGACCGCCACACCTCGAACGACAAGCCCGTCACGGCCGAGGAGGAGGCGGGAACGCGGGGCGACATCATCGAGTGGAAGAAGAGGGCGGCCAAGGGGAAGCCGAGCCTGTGGGCGTACCTGACCGTCTACCGGCCGGGTGCCTTCGACCCCGCCCGCATCAAGGACGGCAAGAAGGTCACCGTGGCCGGTCGCAAGGCCGTCCAGGCGACGCTGCCGGTCGGCCTCGACCCGCAGGGCCCAGCGGTCGCGGGCAACAAGCTCTTCGCCTGGGAGTACGCCCGCGACGCCTGGGCGGCCGTCACGTCGATCTCCGGCGACGAGGCCACGCCGAGCTTCCAGGACCTCGGGGGCCTGGTCGAGGGCCTCAAGCCCAGCAAGCCGAAGCCGGCCCCGGTGCCGTTCACGGTGGGCTACGTCCCGGCGGGCTACGTGCCGCTGCAGAGCGGCACGCACGCCATGCCCGGCCTCGACGGCGTCGCCTCGGCCCGCGCCGGCGACTACGGCGGCGCGACGTACACCAGGCCGGCCATGCCGACCTCGGGCCTCACCGCGCCGTACGACCAGGGCGAGGGTGCCATCAAGGACGGCTTCCACATCTTCGTCACGCCGAACACCAGCTCGAACCAGTCGCCGGAGCCCGGCACGACGAAGTGCTACCGCACCACCGACGGCCCCGCGCGGGGTGGCTTCTGCAACGTCTGGAGCGCCGACGGCAGCGTCGTCCTCCAGGTCAGCAGCCAGGGCCTCGGCAACAGGCTGCCGCTGGCCGAGGTGGAGAAGGTCGCGAAGGGGATCACGGTCGCCGACGTCGCGGACGAGTCGACCTGGACCCCCGCCGCGAAGGCCCTGCGTCCGTGAGGAATCGGCACCTGGAGGTGGCGGCGCCCCGCTCGGCGGGGCCGGCTCCCGGGGGCGGGGCGGGGAGCTGAGGCTGGCCTGATCGCCACGGCGACAACGGCACTGCGCGTCACCGGCAGTGCCGTTGTCGCCGTTTCGGGTCCAGGTCAGCGGTCGGCCGTGGTCGAAACTTTCGGGCACTTCGTTCGAAACTACCGGTTGAAACGCCCGGGGTTGTCTGTCAGCCTTGGTAACCATCGATCGATGTGAACGTAGACCTGGCCCCGTCCCGGCCCGGCCGGACCCACCACACCCACCCCACCACCAGGAGGAACCGACAGTGCGAGGACACGCGCACCCCCCGCCCCCGGGGAACACCAGCGCCGGCCGGGTGGCCCCCGGCCTGCGGGGACGACTGGCCAAGCTGGCCGCAGCCGGCATCGCCGCCGCCGTCGGGCTGTTCACCATCGCGGTGGCGACCGGGTCGGCGTCGGCCGCCGACAACCCGTACCAGCGGGGCCCGGACCCCACCCGGGCCAGCGTCGCGTCCGAGAACGGCCCCTTCGCCAACACGTCGGTCGCCGTCCCGACCGGCTACGGCTTCAACGGCGGCCGGATCTACTACCCGACCGACACCAGCCAGGGCACCTTCGGCGCGATCGCGATCTCGCCCGGCTACACCGCGCTGTTCTCCGTCGAGCTGGCCTGGATGGGGCCGTGGCTGGCCTCCCACGGCTTCGTCGTGATCGGCATCGAGACCAACAGCCGCAACGACTTCGACACGGCCCGGGGCACCCAGTTGCTCGCCGCGCTGGACTACCTGACCCAGCAGAGCCCGGTACGCGACCGCGTCGACTCCAGCCGGCTGGCCGTCGCCGGTCACTCCATGGGCGGCGGTGGGGCGTTGAGCGCGGCCATGCGGCGCTCGTCGCTGAAGGCGGCGGTCGGCATCGCGCCGTACTCGCCGTCGTCGAACCTGGCCACCGACCGGGTGCCCACGATGGTCTTCTCCGGGCAGGCCGACACGGTGGTCACCCCGTCCTACGCCACCGGCCTCTACAACAGCCTCCCGACCACCACGGAGAGCGCCTACCTGGAGGTCGCGGGCGCCGACCACGGGTTCATGGTCGGCCGGTCGAACCCCGTGTTGATCCGGACCATGCTGCCGTTCCTCAAGATCTTCGTCGACAACGACGCCCGCTACAGCCAGTTCCTCTGCCCGCTGCTCGACACCAGCGGCGTGGTCACCTACCGCAGCACGTGCCCGCTGCTGCCCACCCCGCCGACCAGCCCGACGGCGACCCCGACCACCACCCCGACCACCCCTCCGCCCACCAGCCCGCCGGGCACCGCCAGCCAGCTCGTCGGCGCGCAGTCGGGCCGGTGCGTCGACGTGCCCAACGCCTCCCGCGCCAACGGCACCCGGGTGCAGCTCTGGGACTGCAACCGGCAGTCCAACCAGTCGTGGACGTACACCTCGACCAAGCAACTACAGGTGTACGGCGACATGTGCCTGGACGCGGCGGGCACGGGCAACGGCGCGGCGGTCCAGATCTACGGCTGCCACGGCCAGGCCAACCAGCAGTGGAACGTCAACTCCAACGGCACCATCAGCAACGTGCAGTCCGGGCGCTGCCTGGACGTCTGGAGCACGGCCAACGGGGCGCAGATCCAGCTCTACGACTGCCACGGACAGACCAACCAGCGGTTCAACCTCACGCCCCTCGCGTGATGCTCACGGCCGACGGGCCCCGGGCGGCCTCGGAGGCCGTCGCAGCCCGACCCGGCCACACCGCCCGACCCGGCCACACCGCCTGACGCGGTGGCGATCGCCGACCGGCCCCGCTCGTCCCCCGAGCGGGGCCGGTCCGGTCCCTGTGATCGCCTGCACCGCACCGCGCTGCTGCCGTTCCTCACCCGGCTCGGTCCTGGGCTGGCGAGGGACCTGCGGTGGGCACGGGCAGGTCGGCTGGGTGGGAAGCCCTGAGCCAATGTGGATCCTTCACCTCGGGCTGGGTTGGTGGCTCGCGCTGCGATCCGGCCGGACGCTTCCGGCCCTTCGGCGCGGGTTCGGATCCGCCTGACGAGGCGTATGGTGAGCATGGCGCCCGAGCGTTCGGTGGCAGTCAGTTGTTGTCGCCACCAGCCTGCTCGGGCTGCTTCCCACCCTGCGCCCGCGCCCGGCAGTTGATCATTGAACGTTGCATCGAACACGACATCGACTACCGCGACACCACGCCGGGCCGCTCCTGGGCCAGGACCGAGCCGCCTGAACGAGATCGGATTCCGGACGTCGCAGTCGGGGTAGTGGCCCGCGCCTGTGGCACGCCCATCGACCAGGCTGGCGTCAGAAGCCGGGTCCCCGTCCACCCGGCAACCGGTCGACAGCCAGCACCACCGCACCTCTGCGGGACTGAACTACTCCAGGGGGAGTGACATGGTCGAGATCCGGTTGTCCGACGTGTTCGTGGAACTGGCGGACACACTCGTCGACGACTTCGACGTGATCGAGTTCCTGCATGTGCTCGCCGACCGGTGTGTGCAACTGCTGGGCGTGTCGGCGGCTGGGCTGCTGGTGACCGACCAGCAGGACAGCCTCCGGGTGATAGCGGCCTCCTCCGAACGCACCCGGCTGCTGGAGCTATTCCAGCTGCAAACTGCCCAGGGGCCCTGCGTGGACTGTTTCCGCACCGGCGGGCCCGTGTCGGTCATCGATCTGCGGACCGCCGGCCACCGCTGGCCCCGCTTCACCGCCGCCGCAGCCGAGGTCGGCTTCGCCGCCGTACACGCCCTGCCCATGCGCCTTCGTTCCAAGGTCATCGGCGTGCTGAGTCTCTTCGACGCTCACCCGGGCGGCCTCGACGAAGGCAAGGTCCGGATCGGGCAGGCATTGGCGGACGTGGCCACGATCGGGCTGCTCCAGCAACGCGCCATCCAGCACGGCGACATCCTCACCGAGCAACTACGGGCCGCGCTGCACAGCCGAGTCCTTATCGAGCAGGCCAAGGGTGTCCTCGCCGAACGTCACCAGATGGACGTTGGTGAGGCTTTCGCGTTGCTGCGCAACGGTGCCCGTAGCCGCAACCGGCGGCTGTCCGAGCTGGCACAGGCGATCATCAACGGCTCCGAGAGGCTCGAACCGGAACCGGCGATCACCCGGTCCGCGTGCTCCGCTCTGCGGGAGGTCCGCTCGCCCTGACCGGTCGTCGTGACACTCACTGGGACATCGGGCAGCACGAGGCAACTGGCCGAGGGAGCTGCGATTCGACTCTGGTGGCGATCGCGCCGGAGGCCGCGTACGCCGTGGCGACTCGATGCGCCGGCATCTCGCGCTTGACCCATCGAGTGAGCGTTCGCGCATCGGGTCGCCGGGGGCTAGCATCAGGACACCGCCTGTTACAGGTCGTTGCCCCAGACCCCGGCATCAGTTGATTCATGCCGAGGTGAGGCTATGGCCCAAGTGTCCGGCGCGCATTTTGTCATCACCGTACTGACCGCCCCTCGATGCCCCACCGCGCTGGTCTGCCTGGCAGGTGAGATCGACATGGAGGCTGGCCCGGCTTTGTCGGGCGTGGTAGACCGCCTGCTCACCATTGCGCCGACCGAGGTCGTCGTGGACCTGGCCGACGTCACCTTCGCCTCTTCCGCGTTGCCCAACTTCCTCGCCCGCGCGCATCTCGCGCTCGCGGCGCATACCACCCTGGTCGTCTGCCGACCCAGGGGTAGCACCCTGCGGTTGCTGCAGGTGACGAACATGGAAGCGATGGTCACACTGCGTCGTGAGCTGACAGTGTCCGACTACTGGACACCGCTCAGCGCCGCACGACCGGTCGCCCTGTCCGCCTTCGATGGCATCCACTGACTCACCCTTGGTCCGTCGGTGTTTCCGCCGATCCTGGTCAGCACTGGCAGGCACTTCAACGCGGCCAGTTCGTCGGACTGGGTCGGGCGCCTCCGACGTCCGGTGGTGGGGGCGCTGAGGGGCCTGGCTGAAGGCGGCCCGGTTCCGGGTGGCCGATGTCGTGCTCGGCGCAGAACCGCCGGACAAGCGGGCGGGCGCGTCGCAGGTTGGGGCACTCGCCTCGTGGCACGGGGGCCCGTCTCGATGATTCCCTTTTGGGGCATTTCGGCATATTGCTGCGCTTCTGTGCGGATACACTCCGGCCCGAGGCTTTGGAGGTGCTCACCGCGAGCGCCAGTACAACTTTCGCATTCCGAATCTTGCCCGCTGGCGGGCTCGTGATTGGTGGGGGCATCCGTGTCGAGATCCGCTTGGCTCGCGTATCGCGTGCGTCGTCGGTCTACTGCGATGTTGATGGCGGGGGCCGTCGCCGCTACGACGATCCTTGTCGGCGTCGTGGGGACACCGGCCTGGGCCCAGTCCCCGGTGCCGTTGGGGGTTGCCGAGACCTACGGGGTGTTGGCCGGTCAGGCGGTCACCGACGTTCCGCCCCCCGTCGGTCCTTCGGTCATCAACGGGGACTTGGGTGTCTGGCCGGGTACGTCGGTCACCGGGGCTCCGGTGGTGAACGGTGCCACGCACGTCGGTGACACAGAGGCGATGCAGGCCCAGGCCGATCTGACCACCGCGTACAACTTCGCTGCGGCCGAGCCCACGACCAGCACGGTCGGCGAGCTCGGCGGCCAAACCCTGGTCGCAGGGGTGTACACGTCACCCGCCACCATGTCCCTGACCGGCACCGTCACGCTGGACGGGCAGAACGATCCCAACTCGGTGTTCATCTTCCAGGCGGGATCCGATCTGATCACCGCGGTCGACAGCCGGGTCAGCCTGGTCAACGGCGCCCAGGCGTGCAACGTGTTCTGGCAGGTCAGCAGCTCGGCGACCCTGAACACCCGGACCGTCTTCGTCGGAAGCATCCTGGCGCTGCAATCGGCGACCCTGGGTGAGGGAGCCACCGTCGCTGGACGGGTGTTGGCCCGCAACGGCGCCGTCACGTTGATCCACAACACGATCACGCGACCGTTCTGCGCCGCGTCCATCGCGCCACCGACCATCTCGAAGGCTTTCGGGGCCGCGACGATCCCGGCGGACGGGACGACGTCGCTGAGTTTCACCCTCACCAACCCCAACGTGGGTACGGCGTTGACCGGCGTCACCTTCAGCGATGCGCTACCCGCCGGGCTGGTGGTGGCCACTCCGAATGGTCTGACTGGTTCGTGCGGTGGTGGGACGATCGCCGCGGGGGCTGGTGGTGGCAGCATCAGCTTGTCTGGTGCGACGTTGCCGGCTGGTGGGAGTTGCACGTTCTCGGTGAACGTGACCGGCACGACCAGTGGTGCGAAGGTCAACACGACGAGTCCGGTGGATTCGAACGAGAGCGGCCCGGGCGCCGTCGCGTCGGCGAGCGTCACGGTCGGCGCGGAGGTCGTCGCGCCACCGACGATCGCCAAGGCTTTCGATGACGCGACCATTCCGGCTGGCGGGACGACGTCGCTGGGGTTCACTCTCACCAACCCGAACGTGGAGACGCCGCTGACCGGGGTCGGCTTCACCGACGCGTTGCCTGCGGGGCTGGTGGTGGCCACTCCGAATGGTCTGACTGGTTCGTGTGGTGGTGGGACGATCGCCGCGGGGGCTGGTGGTGGCAGCATCAGCTTGTCTGGTGCGACGTTGCCGGCTGGTGGGAGTTGCACGTTCTCGGTGAACGTGACCGGCACGACCAGTGGTACGAAGGTCAACACGACGAGTCCGGTGGACTCGAACGAGAGCGGCCCGGGTACGCCCGCCGCGGCGAGCATCACCGTCAGGGTTGCGGAAGCGCCGACGATCGCCAAGGCTTTCGAGGACGCGACCATCCCGCTCAACGGAACGACGACGCTGGAGTTCAGCCTGACCAACCCCAACGCGAACACGACGCTGACCGGTGTCAGCTTCGTCGACAACCTTCCTGCGGGGCTGGTGGTCGCCACTCCCAATGGCGCGCAAACCGACTGCGCCTCCGGCACGATCGCCGCGACTGCCGGGAGCAGCAGCATCAGCCTGTTCGGCGCCACCCTGCCGGCCAACGCGAGCTGCACCGTGTCAGTCAACGTCACCGGCACAACCACCGGAACGAAGGTCAACACCACCGCTGCGGTCACCTCGGTCCAGAGCGGTCCGGGCTTGCCTGCCTCGGCAAGTGTCACGGTCGGCGCGGCGGTCGTCGCGCCGCCGACGATCTCGAAGGCTTTCGAAGACGCCACCATTCCGGTTGGCGGGACGACCTCATTGGTCTTCACGCTCAGCAACCCCAACGCGCGCACCTCGTTGACCGGGGTCGGTTTCACCGACGCGCTGCCTGCGGGGCTGGTGGTGGCAACTCCCAACGGTGTGAGTGGCTCGTGCGGTGGTGGCACGGTCGCCGCGACCGCCGGTGGCAGCAGCATCCGGCTGACCGGTGCGACGTTGCCGGCTGGCGGGAGTTGCACGTTCTCGGTGAACGTCACCGGCACGACCAGCGGAACGAAGGTGAACACGAGCGGTCCGGTGGACTCGAACGAGAGCGGCCCGGGTGCTACTGCCTCGGCAAGCATCACGGTCGGCGCTGTCGCGGCACCGACGATCGCCAAGACCTTCCGGGATGACATCATCCCCCTCAACGGGACGACGTCACTGAGCTTCACCCTCCGCAACCCCAACCCGGCCATGTCGCTGACCGGAGTCGGTTTCGTCGACAACCTTCCTGCGGGGCTGGTGGTCGCCACTCCCAACGCCGCGCAGACCAACTGCGCCTCCGCAACGGTTACCGCGACTTCCGGCGGTAGCAGCATCAGCCTGGCCGGAGCGACCCTGCCGGCCAACGGGAGTTGCGCGGTGTCGGTGAACGTCACCGGCAAGACTGCGGGGAAGAAGGTCAATACGACGGCCGCCACCTCGATCGAGAGCGGCCCAGGCTCTCCTGCCTCGGCAAGCATCACGGTCCGTAAGAGCATTCTGCCCGTCACCGGAAGCCGGATCTCCAGCTACGCCGCGATCGCACTGACCATGCTCGGCCTGGGTGGAGCGCTCATCGTGATGAGTCACCGGCTGGCCCGGCGTCGGCGTCGAACCGTCTAGTGCCCCGTCCTGAACGTTGATCGGGTAATCCGTCAGGTTCTGAGCCCGACAGCACATCGATGGCCGATGCTGCGCAGGGCGATCGTGGGCGAATGTCCGCCCAGGGAACCGGACCCACATGGAGCGGGGGCCGCACCGAGACGGATCGATGACGCAGACCCGCGATCGGGTCTGCGTCATCGCCCGGTGCGGCCCCGTTTCCCCGGCTGTCGGCTCCGCCTGAAGCGGTTGAGGTGGCGTTGACATCGGCCAGCCGTTCTTCCGCTGATTGCTGGCCGAGCCGCGTGACCACCTGATCCAGCCGGGCTCAGGCTTCAGGCTGCTGGCCTCTCGTCCTCGGGGGTCACCAGGATCATCCGGCGCCGCCGGGCAGCGAGGAACAACGCGGCTCCGGCCGCCAGCGCCGCGACGCCGATCCCGCCGATCAGACCGGCCTGCGGCCCGGTGACCGGCAACCCGCCGTCACCGCCGCCGCCACCATTCTCGCCACCATCGTCGCCGCCGCTCTTCGCGGCCAGCACCACGGCGAACCCGTCCTCGTTGTCGCTGTCGTCCGTGTCGGCCACCCGTACGGCGACGGCGTTCGCGGGCAGCGCGGTGCGCGCAGGCTTGGAGCGGTCGTCCGTCGACCGCTCGGCGAGGCCCTCCACCTGCACGGTTCCGCCCCGCAACGTCGCCGGGGCGGTGGCGGAGGCCGCGGTCTTCACCAGGTTGGACAGCTCGACCGCCGAGTAGGTCGTGTCGTTCGGATCGGTGTCCTCGACGGCCGGGACGAGGGTGAGGCTCTCGTAGGTGCAGACCGCCGACCGCCCGGCGTCGGCGAGCACACACTCGGTCGGCTGGCTGGTGAAGGTCGCCCCCTCCGGCAGGCGCAGCGTGACCCGCACTCCGCTGACGGCCTTCCGGCCCTGATTGGCGACGGTGTGCCGGACCGCACCCGTCTCGCCCGGGTGCAGCGTCCCGGCGGGCTCGGGCGTGTCGTCGGCCCCGACCCGCACCGACTGCTTCACGTCCGGGGCGACCACCGAGAGGTCGGCACTGGACTGGTCGACCAGCTCCAGCGGGAACCATCCGGTGTTGTCGGCCGGGTTCGCGTCCTTCTCCGGCCCGATGGTGACCGAAGCCTCGAACTTGCCCTCGTAGGGCCCCGCAGCCCCGTAGACGGTCGCGTCGACGGGAACGTCGACTGTCTCACCCGGCCCCGGGATCAGCTCCGGCAACAGTCGGCAGTAGAACCCGCCGAAATCGCCGTCGCACTCGCCCACACCACCCTCTGAGTGCCAGATCAGGGCGACCGGCAGGGGGCCGGGGCCCTCCTGCGGCTGGCGGACCCTGACGACGACGTCGGTCGGGGTCTCGTCCCCCAGGTTGCTGACCTTCAGATGGACGACCTTCCTCTCGACCCCCAGCGGGACTCTCGTCCCGGATGCGGCGACCGCGAGGTCCGGGCCCCTCTTCGCCGCCTCGGCGGGGCCGGCGGGGACAGCCACCCCGGCGACGAGGAGCAGCGCGGCGGCGACAGTTCGCGACAGCCGCCGACGACCAAAGCTCATGGCAGAACCCTTCAGGACGAGCGGACAGGGTGGTTGAGAACACTATCGGCAATCGGCTTCCGTGAGCGCCCGTCGCGCCAGCGAAACCGGGGAGGCGCTGGAGTCGCCTGGCGGAGGATCGCGCCCGTGCGAGGCCGGGGGTGACACCGGCGAGGAGCGGTGTCACCGGCACCCCGATGGGGGCTTATTGCCAATCGTTGGCAACTGCGCGATAGTGGCATCAGTGGGCGGGTGCTCCGGCGGCGTGATGATCCGAACCAGTGCCGGGGTGCCCGCCCAGCGCATGCGACGACGAACGTTCGAGGAGCCGCCGCCCGTGGCCGCACGATGCCTGGAGTACGTCATGGTCAAGCCCCTGCCCGCGCGCGTGACGGCGGCGGCCGTCGCCGCCCTGCTCGCCGTCGCCGGCTGCTCGTCGCCGACGGCGTCGTCCGGCGGGGCGGGCGACGCCGGCACGCTGGTGGTGGCCACCGCGGGTGAACCGGACACCCTCAACCCGGTGCTGAACTACGGCGTCGACGGCGCGTCACTGATCTTCGACGGGCTGGTCGCCCGGGACGCCGGCAACCGGCTGGTGCCCGCCCTGGCCCGCGACCTGCCGACCGTGTCGGCGGACGGCAGGACCGTGACGGCCAGGCTGCGCGAGGGCGTGCTGTTCCACGACGGCACCCCGCTCACCGCCCAGGACGTCGTCTTCACCTACCGGGCGGTGCTCGACCCGAAGGTCGACTCCACGCTGCGCTCCGACCTGGACATGCTCGCCTCCGTGACCGCGCCCGACCCGGCCACCGTGGTCTTCACCCTGAAACACCCGTACGCGCCGTTCCTGCAGCGGCTGGCGCTGGGGATCGTCCCGGCGAAGGCGTTCGCCGGGCAGGACGTCAACAAGGCCGAGTTCAACCGCAGGCCGGTCGGCACCGGCCCGTACCGGGTGACGGCGTGGACGCCGGGGGACCGGCTCGTGCTCGCGGCCTACGACAAGCACTGGGGCGGCCGGCCGAAGAACCCGGGTGTCGTGGTCGCGTTCGTCGCCGACGACAACGTGCGCGCCCAGCGGATGCGGGCCGGGGAGTTCGACGCGGCCGAGCTGGCACCCAAGCTGGCCACCGGCTTCGACGGGCAGGGCGGCTACCGGGTGCAGCGGGTCCCGACCGCCGACTACCGGGGCGTCATGCTGCCCATGGGCAACCCGGTCACCGGCGACCTGGCGATCCGGCGGGCCCTGAACACGGCGGTGGACCGGCAGGCCATGGTGACCGGCGTCCTCGGCGGGGCGGGTGAGCCGGCGTTCGGGCCGGTGCCGCCCTCCTCGGAGTTCGCCGAGCCGTCGATCGTCGGCAGGGCTGCCGCCGACCCGGCCGCCGCGACCGCGACCCTGGACGCCGCCGGCTGGAGGCCGGGCCCGGACGGCATCCGGGCCAGGGGCGGCCGGCAGGCCGCGTTCACGCTGATGTACCCGGCCACCGACAGCCTGCGCAAGGAGCTGGCCCTCGCCGTCACCGCCGACGCGAAGAAGGTCGGCATCAGGGTCACCCCGGAAGGGCTGACCTGGGACGCGATCACCCCACGGATGAAGACCGACGCGCTGGTGATGGGCTACGGCACCCCGTACGACCCGGATTTCGTCTCCTACAAGCTGTTCGGCTCGGCCCTCGCCGGGCAGGGCTTCTTCAACCCCGGCTCCTACCGGTCCGCCGTCGCCGACGGCGCGTTGCAGCAGGGGCGCGACAGCGCCGACCCGGCCGTCCGCAAGGCCGCCTACGCCACCTTCCAGAAGCAGCTCGCCGCCGACGTGCCGTGGGTGTTCCTCACCTACCTGCAGCACACCTACGTCGTCAGGGACACCGTCGCGGGTGTGACGCCGCGGGTGGAGCCGCACGAGCACGACGTCGCCAACAGCCTCTGGTGGAACGTGCACACCTGGACGAAGCAGCCGTGACCGCGGCGACGACCGGGCGTCGGCGGCTGGCCGGGGCCGGGGCGGTGGTCCGGCGGCGGCTGCTGGTGGCCGTACCCGTGCTGGCCGCGACCAGCATGGGCATGTTCGCCCTCGGCGCGGCCTCCCCGATCGACCCCGCGCAGCAGTACGCGGGCGCGGCGGCGTTCACCACCAGCGAGGAGAACCTCGCGCAGATCCGCGCGAACTGGGGCGTCGACGACCCGCTGCCCGTGCAGTACGCCCGCTGGATCGGCAACCTGCTGCGCGGCGACCTGGGCTGGTCGACCAGCCGCCACGAGCCGGTCACCTCCGTGCTGGCCGCCCGTGCCGGCTGGACCCTGCTGCTCGTCGGCACCGCCCTCGCCCTGGTCCTCGTGGCCAGCGTGCTGCTGGGCACCCTCGCCGCGTACCGGCGCGGCGGCTGGTTCGACCGGGCGCTGCGCGCCGCCGCGTACGCCGTGCAGTCGATGCCGGTGTTCTGGATCGGCCTCGCGGCGATCGCCGGGTTCGCCCTCGCCCTGGGCTGGTTGCCTGCCGGTGGGCTCACCGACATCACCGCGACCGGCACCGACCCCGCCGACGTGGCCCGGCACCTGATCCTGCCCGTGACGGTGCTGGCCATCTCCCAGGCCCCGTGGTTCGTGCTGTTCGTCCGCGACGCCGTCGCCGAGAGCCTGCGCGACGACCACGTCCTGGCCGCCCGCGCCCGCGGCCTGCCGGGTCGCACCGTCCTGTTCGGCCACGCGCTGCGCACCGCGCTGCTGCCGTTCCTCACCCTGGTCGGCACGCACCTGCCCGAACTGGTCGGCGGCGCGGTCCTGGTGGAGACCGTGTTCTCCCTGCCCGGCCTCGGCGCGGTCACCGTCGCGGCCGCGCTGGGCGCCGACTTCCCGCTGCTGGCGGCCACCACCCTGGCCACCGCCGTCGTGGTCCTGGCCGCGAACCTCGCCACCGACCTCGCCTACGCCGCCGCCGACCCCCGGGTACGCCTCGATGACTGACCTCGCCCGGCCGCCGGCCACCACCCACCCGCCGACCCGGTTCCGCACCGGTCGCCTCGGCGCGGGGGTGGCCGTCGGCGTCCTCGCCGCCGCCGTCGCCGCGTGCCTGCTCGCGCCGCTGCTGTGGCCACTCGACCAGAGCGCGGTCGACCTCGCCCGTACCCGCCTCGCGCCCTCGCCCGACCACCTGGCCGGCACCGACGACCTCGGCCGCGACGTGGCGCTGCGCAGCCTCTACGGCCTGCGGGTGTCGCTGCTGGTCGGCGCGGTCGCCGCCGGAGTCGCCACCGTCGTCGGTGGCCTCGTCGGCGCGGTCGCCGGCACCCTCGGCGGCCGGGTCGACCGGACCCTCATGCGCGTCGTCGACACCGTCGCCGCCCTGCCGCACCTGCTGCTGGGCATCTTCGTCGTGGCGATGCTGCGCCCCGGCCTCGGCGCCGTCGTCGCCTCCATCGGGCTGACGCACTGGCTGTCCACCGCCCGCATCGTCCGCTCCGAGCTGCTCAGCCTGCGCACCCGCCCGTTCGTCGACGCCGCCATCTCCGGCGGGGCCTCCCGCACCCGCGTGCTCACCCGGCACCTGCTGCCGCACGTCCTGCCGCGACTGGCCCTGGCCACCACCCTGATGGTGCCGCACGCCGTCTGGCACGAGACCGCCCTGTCCTTCCTCGGCCTCGGCCTGCCCCCGCACCTCGCCTCCATCGGCAACATGATCAACGACGGGCAGCGGTCCCTGCTCACCGGAGCCTGGTGGGCCAGCATCGTCCCCGGCCTCCTCCTCGTCGCGGTCACCCTCGCCCTCGCCGTGCTCACCGGCCGCTGGCGCGACCGCCTCGACCCCCGCGTCCGAGCGGAGCTGCACCTGTGACCACCACCGTCCCCACCGACACCCGCCGCGCTCACGCCCTGCTGGGCGTCGACGGGCTCACCGTCCGCTTCCACCTCCGGGGCGCCGTCGTGCACGCCGTCACCGACCTGAGCCTCACCCTGCACCCGGGCGAACTGCTGGCCGTCGTCGGCGAATCCGGCTGCGGAAAGTCCGTCCTGGCCCACGCCCTGCTCGGTCTGCTGCCCCGCAACGCCACCGTCACCGGACGCGCCCACCTGCACCCGCCGGACGGCCATCCGGTCGACCTGGTCGACGCCGGTGAACGGCACCTCACCCGCCACGTACGCGGCCGCGCCGTCGGCCTCGTCCCGCAGAGTCCCGCCACCGCGCTCACCCCGGTCCGCAGCGGCCGGCGGCTGCTGGAGGAAACCCTGCGCGCCCACGGACACACCCGCCGCACCGCCCCCGCCGCCGCCGACCGGATCGCCGCCGACGTCGGACTCGACCCCGGCGACCTGGACCGCTACCCCCACGAGCTGTCCGGCGGCATGGCCCAGCGGCTGGCCACCGCCCTGGCCCTCGCCCCCGACCCGCCGCTGCTCCTCGCCGACGAACCGACCACCGGCCTCGACCGGCCCCTGGTCGACCACACCCTCGACCTGCTGCGCCGCCGCTGCGACACCGGCGCGGCCGTGCTGCTCATCACCCACGACCTCACCGCCGCCCGCCGCGTCGCCGACACCGTCGCCGTCATGTACGCCAGCCGCATCGTCGAACACCGCCCCACCGCCGCCCTGTTCGACGCACCCGCCCACCCCTACACCGCCGGACTGCTCGACGCCCTGCCCGACCGGGCCTTCACGCCCGTGCCCGGTCATCCGCCCATGCTCACCGACCTGCCCGACGGCTGCGCCTTCGCCCCACGCTGCCCCCGCGCCACCGACGCCTGCCACATCCCACCCCGCCTCCTGCCCGACGGTGCGGGGCAGGTCGCCTGCCACCACCGGCTCACCCCCGGAGCGCCCGCATGACCACCGATGACACCGTGCACGGGGCCGCAGCCGGCGGGCTCGCCGCGCACCGGGTCACCGTCGCGTACGGCCGGCAGCGCGTCCTCGACCGGGTCGACCTGCACATCGCCCCCGGCGAGACGGTCGGACTGCGCGGGCCCTCCGGCAGCGGCAAGTCCACCCTCGCCCGCGTGCTCGCCCTCCTGCACGCCCCCGACAGCGGGCACGTCACCATCGACGGGCGCCCCGTGGGCGGTGCCCGGCACCGGCTGCCCGCCGCCCTGCGGACCCGCGTCGCGATCCTGTTCCAGAGCCCCCGCTCCGCCACCGACCCCCGGCTGAGCCTCGCCGACCTCATCGCCGAACCGCTCCGCGCCACCGGCGCGTCCCGCGGCCAGGCGTCCGCCCGTACCGCTGACCTGGCCGACCTGGTCGGCCTCACGCCCGACCTGCTCGCCCGCCGCCCCCACGCGGTCAGCGACGGGCAACTGCAACGCGCCTGCCTCGCCCGCGCCCTCGTGCACCGGCCCGACTACCTGCTCTGCGACGAGGCCACCGCCATGCTCGACGCCTCCACCCAGGCCCACGTCGCCGCCGTCGTCACCGACTACCAGCGCCGCAGTTCGGCGGGGGTCCTGCTCATCACCCACGACCCCGCCCTGATGAGCCGCTGGGCGACGCGGGTGGTGGAGCTCCCGCCGCCATGAGAAGGCGGTCTGCGCCACGATGGAGTCGGACGCGGCGTCCCGGCCGCGGACGCCGGCGCACCCGAACGCTTGTCGGCGTCACGGCCGGGCCCGCCGGCCGCCCGGCGGGCCCGGCGTTCGCCGGGGGTGGATCGGGCGTTACGCGGCGATGGCGTCGCTGGTCGAGTGCGACGGGGTGGCCGGCGTGGTGGGCATGGTCCGTCGCGGGCCCCGGGCCAGGACGTAGACGAAGAGGATCGTCATGACGGCGACTCCCGCCCACATGGCCTGACGCCAGCCGTCGACGAACGACTCCTGGGCGGCGCGGATGAGGGCAGGTGCCTGGGCGCCGGCGGTGTCGGCGGTGTCGATGGCGTTGGCGATGCCCTCGCGGGCGGTGTCGGCGGTGTCGGTGGGGACCGTGGCGAGGCGAGGGGTGATGGCGTCGCGGTAGCCGGCGGTCAGGACCGCCCCGAGGAGGGCGACGCCGAGAGCGGTGCCGAACTCGCGGGTGACGTCGTTGAGGGCGGACGCGACGCCTTGGCGTTCGCGGGGCAGAGCGGAGGTGATGGCCTCGGTGGAGGGGGTCTGGGTCAGGCCCATGCCGAGTCCCATGGCGAGCATGCCGGGCAGGATCGTCAGGTAGCCGCCGTCGACGGAGACGAGGGCGGCCATCAGCGCCAGGCCGGTGCCGCCGAGCAGGATCCCGGCCCCCATCGTCGCGCGGGCTCCGGCCCGGGCGGCCACGCGCGGGGCGAGTCCGGAGGCGAGCATCATCATCGCTGCCATGGGCATGAGCGCGAGGGTGGAGCGCAGTCCGGACCAGCCGAGAACGGCCTGGAAGTAGGGGAACAGCACGACGAAGATCCCGGCCTGGACGCCGAAGAGGGCCAGCAGTGCCAGTGAGCCGCTGGCGAGGCGCCGGTCGCGGAACAGGCGCACGTCGAGCAGGGGTGCCACCCGGCGTAGTTCCCAGGCCACGAACCCGAGGGCGGCGACCACGCCGACGAGCAGGCTGGCCAGGGTGACGGGTGCGGTCCAACCGTGGACCGGGCCCTCGTGCAGGACGTAGATGAGCGCGACCACGGCGATCACCGAGGTCAGTGACCCGACCAGGTCGAAACCGTGCTGCGACCTCTCGCGGGAGTTCGGGACAGCTCGCAGGGCCGCGACGGTGGCTGCGGCGACGAGCACGACCGGCAGCAGGAACAGCCACCGCCAGTTCGCCCAGTCGACGAGGACCGCGGACAGGTACATGCCGAGGATGCCGCCGCCGCCGGCGACGCCGGTCCAGACGCCGATCGCCTTGGAGCGTTCCCCGTCGGGGAACGTCGAGGTGATCACGGCCAGGGTGACCGGCATGATCATGGCGGCCCCGACGCCGGCGAGCAGCCGGGCGGCGATCATCATCTCGGAGGACGTGGCCAGCCCCGCCGCCGCGCTGGCGACGCCGAACAGGGCCAGCCCGGCGAGCAGGATCGGTTTGCGGCCCACCCGGTCGCCGAGGGCGCCGAGTGGGAGCAGCAGCGCGGCCAGGCTGAGGGTGTAGATGTTGATCATCCAGAGGACGGTGCTCTGGGAGGCGTCGAACGCGACAGCGATCTGCGGCTGAGCGACGTTGAGCCCGGAGACCGAGGCGATGACCGCCATCAGGGCGATACACACCGCGATCAGGATGGCACGGCGCTGGCGCGGGTCGCGGATCGTCGCGTCGGGGACGCTCACGCTCGGGGACCTGTCGGGGGCGGGCATGCGCGGGTTCCTTCCAAGGGGCGCGATGGGGTACGCCGGGAGGGACCTCGGTCCCCGGCGTCGGGAGAGGGTGGGGTCAGCGGCGGCGGGTGGCGCGTACGACGACGTCGTGCAGCGTGACCGGTTGGCCGCCGGGCCCGGGGATCGGGCGCTGGTGCTCCTCGGCGGTGACGACCTCCCAGTCGGCTTCGTCGAGGCCGGTCGTGATGTCGGCGAGGGTGACCGTCGCCTCGGCGGGATGACCGTGGCCGTGACCGTGGTCGTGGCCGTGGTCGTGGCCGTTGCCTTGCGAGGTGTGCAGGTGCCCGACGATCAGCAGGGTGCCGCCGGGTGCCACCCAGTCGCAGATGCGCTGGTAGAACGCCAGTTGCGGCATCGCGGGATGCGCATAGTGGGTGGTGACCAGGTCGAAGCGCCGGCCCGGTTCCCAGCCGGTCAGGTCCGCCTCGACCCACCGGATGGGCCCCGTCGGCCCGCTGGCGGCGGCGCGGACGGCAGCGTGGGCGAGGGCGTCGGCGGAGATGTCGGCGGCGGTGACCTGCCAGCCACGGGAGGCGAGCCAGATCGCCTCGGCACCGGCGCCGCATCCGGCGTCCAGGGCGGTGCCCGGTGCCAGGCCGGCGGTCTCTCGGGCGAGGTACGGGTTGGGTGGGTTGCCGGCCATGGAGCCGGGCCGACCGGCGTGGGTCTGCTGCCAGTGCTGTTGCCAGTAGGCCTTGTCGAAGCTGTGCGTCATCGGACGGCCTGCGCGTTCGTCAGCCGGGCGACGGCCCGGTCGGTGTCCTCGCCGACGATCTCGTCCCGCACCAGCTCTGTCTGATCTAGCATGTGACCTGCCCTTTCGCGGTCTCCTCCGGTCGTGACCCGATCCTGGGCGCCCCGGCGAAGATGCGCAAAGTTTCTTGCCGAATGGCAAAGTGGGTGCATGGACGAGAACCTGGACCGCACCCTCGACGCGGTCGGCCCGCGGCTGAAGCAGCTGCGGCAGCGCCGCAACATCACCCTCACCGATCTGGCCGAGGAGACCGGCATCTCGGCCAGCACCCTCTCGCGCCTCGAAGCCGGCCTACGGCGCCCCACGCTCGAGCAGATGCTCCCGCTCGCCCGCGCCCACAACGTCACCATCGACGAACTCGTCGACGCCCCGCTGACCGGCGATCCCCGCATCAACCTGCGTCCGATCGCCACCGGCGACGGCTCCACCATCCTGCCGCTGACCCGCCGGCCCGGCGGCATCCAGGCCTACAAGTTCGTCCTGCCCGCAGGCGACGACAACCGCGTACCCGAGCTGCGCACCCATGAGGGCTACGACTGGGTCTACGTCCTCAACGGCACCCTGCGCCTGGTCCTCGGCGACGACGACCTCACCCTGCAACCCGGGGAAGCCGCCGAGTTCGACACCCGCACCCCCCACTGGTTCGGCGCCACCAGCGCCGGGCCCGTCGAGTTCCTCAGCCTCGTCGGCAGGCAGGGAGAACGCGCACACGTACGCGTCACGCCGAAACCGGGGACGCCGCACTGAGCGGCGGGAACCGCTGACCGACCTCCGACCCGTCGACGCCGGCTGATCATGCCGGTCGGGGCTCCGCCGGCTGAGCCCGGGTTGGCAGGATGTGGCCGACGAGCCGGCGGCCGGCCGTCCTCGCGTTACCGTCGTCGGACGACGAGACCGTTTGCGACATCGTGTCGAGGAGGTCTGATGGGCGCGACGCCGGTAGCGGGTGGCCCGGCAGATCCGTCTCCGGCGAAGGTGACGCTGATGCCGCATTCCTCGCCTGACGAACTGCACCGTCGGATGCTCCAGGCACCTCCGGCCGAACTCGACGGTGCCGCTCCGGTGCAGGTCCACTCCCTGGTCTCCCACAAGCACGTTCCGTTGTACCTGTTCGCCATCAAGTCACTCGCCGGCTACTGGCGCCAGGTGGGGGCGGTCGTGCACGACGACGGCTCGTTGACCGACGCCGACCGGGCGCTGCTGGAGGAACAGGTCCTGGGCGTCCGCGTCATCCGGCGGCCCGACGCCGACGACATGGTCCAGGCCATGCTCGGGGACCATCCACTCCTCGCGGAGGTCCGGCGGAGGAACGTCCGCATCCTGCAACTCGTCGACTACTTCCTGCTCGGCGACGCCGACCTGGTCATCGGCATGGACAGCGACATCCTCTTCTTCGGCGAACCGCTGGAGGTGGTGCGGTGGGCCGCCGCCACCGAGCGGCAGCCGGCCTTCATGTACTCGCAGGAGCGGTTCGCGTCGGGGCGACTGCCGGGCGGTGTGCGGTGGATTCCCGAGGCGTTACCCGACGTGCCGTACGTGCCGCACATGTGCTGCGGTTTCGTCTGCGCGCACCGTCGCCGCTTCCTCGACCTCGACTACCTGGAGGTCATGATGGATCGGACGCCCCGGGAGATCCTCTTCCGCCCCCGCCATGTCACCCAGATGTTCTACTCGGTGCTGGGCGGGCGGCTCGGTGACGCGGCCCAGCCGCTCGGTGAGCCCTATCGCTCGGGGCCGTGGAGCAGGCTGCCGCCTGCGGAGAACCGCGTCCTGTGCCACTACTTCGCATCCATCGAGTCGGCGGAGGCCGAGGACAACATCCGCCGGCTCCCCGAGCTGTTCCGGCGTGCGCTCCAGCAGCTCGAAGGCGCGGAACAGCGTGGTTGACCCATGAGCGGCGCGGCCCTGCGCACGCCGCCGTTGTGGGAGAACGTGAACCCGTCCGGTGTGCGGGCGGTGTACGTCGAACGGCGCAGGCTGCTCGGGTTGCTACGCCACGCGGACCGACGGTGGCTGGCTGCCCTGGTCGCGTCCCTCGTCGTCGTCGTGGCGGTCGGCCCGATCACCGTCGCGGCCACCCGCGGACTCGTCGACGCCATGCTCTCGAGGTCGGGAGAGTTCGTCCGGCTGGCCGTCGCCGTCGCCCTCCTGATGTTCGTCCGGCAGTTCGCGGAGATCGCCGGATCGACCCTGCGGGCCTCGATCGCCAGGCAGGTCGACGGTGCCGTGCGCGCCGAGCTTCGACGTATCGCCTCCCGGCCGCCCGGTATGGCCCACCTGGAGGATCCCGCCTTCCAGGACGTGGCGCTGCGCGCCGCGGACCAGGGCGTGGCGTGGCGCGACAGGTCCGCCGGTCTGGCGGCCGTGGGCCAGTTGTCGCTGACCGGCCGGATCCTCTCCGCGGCGGCCATGGCCGTGGCGCTCGGCGCCTACTTCCCGGTCCTGGCGGCAGTGCTGTTCCTGCTCTCCGTCACCTCGCGGTGGATCGCCGTCCGGCAGTGGATGCACCTCGAGTCGGTCAAGGACGCGGCGATGCCGGAGCGGCGCAAGGTCGACTACTGGGCGGAGTTGGCGGCCGGGCCCGAGGCCGCGAAGGAGGTCCGCCTGTTCGGTCTCGCCGGGTGGGTGGTCGAACGCCGGGCCGCTGCCCACCTCGCCTGGCTGGCCGACTACTGGAAGTTGCGGCGGAGGGTTCTCCGTAGCCAGAAGACGGCGGCCGTGCTGGCCGTGGTCTGTGCCGGTCTGGCACTCGGGGTCCCCGGCCGTGCGGCCTTCGACGGTCGGATCAGCGTGGGGGCGTTGGCGTCGTGTCTGGTCGCTGCCTGGGGCATCTTCGCCGTCGCCGCCCTCGGTGCCGAGGCACACGACATCGAGTACGGCAAGGATCCGATGCGGGCGCTGGCCGTCCTTGAGCGCGTGCAGGTCGAACCGCGGCGGAAGCTGCAGCCGCCGCCCGCGACGATCCCGACCATCAGGTTCGAGGAGGTGTTCTTCTCGTATCCCGGTCAGCCCCGCCCTGTCATGAACGGACTCGACCTGACCATCCGGGCGGGGGAGCGGCTGGCCCTAGTGGGGGTGAACGGGGTGGGGAAGACGACCCTGATCAAGCTCCTCGCGGGCCTGTACGAGCCGACGGGGGGACGGATCACGGTGGACGGGGTCGACCTGCGCGACCTCGACCCCGAGGCGTGGCGGCGCAGGGTCACCGCGCTGTTCCAGGACTTCGTCCACTATCCGCTGACCCTCCGCGACAACATCACCCTGGCCGCCCCGGAGGTGGAGACCGACGACGCCGAGCTCGACGAGTTGATCCGGCGTGCCGGGGCGGGGGCTCTGCTGGCGGGCCGGCCCCGCGGCCTGGACACGTCGCTGTGGCGTACGGGGACCGCCGGCACCGACCTCTCGGGCGGGCAGTGGCAGAAGCTCGCGATGGTACGAACGCTCCACGCGGTCGACAAGGGGCGGCAGGTGGTGCTGCTCGACGAGCCGACGGCGCACCTCGACGTCAGGGCGGAGGCGGAGTTCCACCAGCGGATCCTGGGGTCGATACCGGCCGCCTCGGTGGTGGTGATCTCACACCGGTTCTCCACCGTCCGGGCGGCCGACCGGATCGTGCTCCTCGACGGTGGGCGGATCACCGAAGAAGGTGATCACGACTCCCTGATGGCCGACGGCGGGACGTACGCCAGGCTCTTCACGCTCCAGGCGTCGAGGTTCACGGCCCGGCACCCGCATCGGGAGTCCCCGGGGTGACCGTGCCGGCGAGCCTGCGGATGGCGCTCCACACCCTGCGGCTCAGCTACCGCGCGGATCCCCGGGTGACCTGCTTCGTCGGGGTCCTCGTCCTTCTCCAGGCCGGCCTCGTCGCCGCCACTGCGAGCGCCCAACGGTGGCTGGTCGATGCGGCGGGCACCCGCATGCTCGCCGGGCTCGTCGAGGCCGTCGTGGTCGGCATCCTCGCCTACGTCATGCAGGTCGTGGGCCAGCGGCTGGCCCTCAACTTTCGCAACGACCTCGTCAACCGCGTCCAGATGGCCATGGAGCAGGAGATCACGGAGACAGCGGCCCGGATCCCGACGATCGAGCACCTGGAGCGCGCCGAGTTCCTCAACCAGATCACGATGCTGCGGCGTGGAACGGTTGCCCTGACCACCACCGGCTGGGCGGCGGCCTACGCCGTGTCCGCCGGAGTCGGACTGTGCCTGAGCGTCTGGCTGTTGGCGGATCTCCACCCGCTGCTCACCATTCTGGCGCCGTGCGCCCTGCCGATCCTCGTCCTGACCAACCGGGCCCGGAAGATCCAGCAGCAGGCGTTCGACGCGACTGCGGAGCCGCTGCGGCAGGAGGCCGCGCTGCATGAGCTGTGCCTGCGACCCGGCCCTGCGAAGGAAGTGCGGATCAGCGGGAACGCCGAGAGGCTGAACCGGCTCGCGCAGCAGTTGTGGACGAGGGCCGCCCGCGAAGAGGGGGCGGCGCGGCTCCGGGGCCTGGGCATCGAGGCAGCCGGCTGGGCGCTCTACTACGGAGCCCTGGCCGTCACCCTCGTCCTCGTCGGGCACCTGATGGCGTCCGGGCGGACCACCGCGGGTGGTGCCGTCCTGCTCATCTCGCTCGCCGGTCAACTGCGCACCCAGCAGCAGGCGGTGGTCGATGCGATCACCCAGGTCGCTGCCGGTGGGCGGATCGCCGAACATCATCTCTGGCTCACGAGATACGCGTCGGCGTCCCGTGCCGGGGTGCTGCCGCCGCCAACGCGGTTGACCCGGGGAATCGTCCTGGATCGGGTCTCCTTCACCTATCCCGGCACCGAGGAGCGCGTGTTGGACGGGGTGGACCTCGTCGTTCCCGCAGGCTGCTCGATCGCTGTCGTGGGGGAGAACGGGGCGGGCAAGAGCACCCTCATCAAGCTCCTCATGGGGGTGCTTCGTCCGACCGGAGGCACCATCACCGTCGACGGGGTCGACCTCACGCGACTGGACGCGTCCGGATGGGCGGCGGCGAGCACCGGTACGCTCCAGGACTTCCTGAAGCTCCAGGTCCCGGTGCGGGAATCGGTCGGCGCGGGCGACCTGCGGAAGATCGGGGACGTCGTCGCCGTCGACGGTGCCCTGCGGCGTGCCGCCGCCGCGCAGTTCGTCCACGAACTTCCCGAAGGCATCGAGACCCTCCTCGGCAGGCTCTTCGGCGGGATCGAGCTGTCGCACGGGCAGTGGCAGCGACTCGCCGTCGCGCGAGGGCTGATGCGCACGAGCCCGTTGCTCCTCGTCCTGGACGAGCCGACCGCGGCCCTCGATGCGCAGTCCGAGCACGACCTGTTCGAACTCTTCACCAGGCAGGCTCGCGAGTACGGCGGTGACGGGGCGATCACGGTGCTGGTGTCCCACCGCTTCTCGACGGTCCACCTGGCCGACCGCATCGTCGTCGTCTCCGGCGGCAGGATCATCGAGCAGGGCACGCATCCGGAGCTGTTGGCGGCCGGGGGCGAGTACGCGAGCCTCTACCGCCTCCAGGCGGAGGCATATGGGCACCGGGCCCGCCCTCGTCGCCGCCCCGCATAGCACCGTCGTCGCCGGAGACGCCCGGTGCGGGCCGCAGACGTCTTCCGAGCTCACTACCCGTGACGTCGGGCATCCAGCCAGCGTGGAATGACCTTCCGACAAGGACTGTGGACATCACGCGTCGACGTATGGAAAGATCGGTGTTCGTCACTGCGTTTAAGGTATATCCGCTATGCGGGTGGCCGGGAAGAACGCTTGCCGCTGGCTGACTGTCGGTGCTGGGCGATAAAGCCGATCCGCGGCTCGGCGCGTTGGGCGCCGTTGCCGAGGTCGCAGTGGGATCCATGATGAGTCGCGGCATGGATGAAAAGAGGAGAAGTGCGCGCTGACGGCAATCTGATCAACGATTCCGCACTTCCGAGAGGTCGCCGTCGCGACGATGGCGGGTCTGCCGACTTTCTTCCTGCGCCGCCTGGAGGGCGGTCCGTTCTCGGCGACGTCATTGGTCCGCTGGAAATGAGGATGGTCGGTCCCGAGGTCGTCTACCGGGCCATTGCCGGCAGCAGGCACGAGCTTCTGCTGGCGTTGCCCGTCGAGTGGAAGCGAACGGGGCCGGCGCTGGATGTTATCGCCGGGTGCCGGCTGGCGCGGGCGGGAATTCGGGTCAAGGCATACGTCAGTGCCGAGTGCCGGGTCGGTGAGACGACCATCGACGGGGCGGTCCGGCGGCTCATCCGTTCCGGCGCATCCGTCTTCACGACTTCGGAATCGTTGCCGCGACTCAGTGTGGTGGATGGAAGACTGCTGATGTCCGCCCTGAACCAGCGCGGGTATGACAGTGGCGGCCTCGCCGGCCGGGAACTTCCCTTCCTGGGGCTCATGCTTCGGTCGATGCACGCGCATGCCTTGGCCCTGCCCGCCGAGTTCCCGGGCGACGAGTCCACCGAGTCGCTGAGCCGGGAGGTGCTGCACCAGCTCGTCAGCGGTTTCAAGGACGAGGCCGCCGCACGCAGGGTCGGCATGTCCCTGCGCACCTATCGCCGGAGCGTGGCGCGGTGGATGACCCGTCTCGGCGCGCAGAGCCGCTTCCAAGCGGGATACGAGGCGGCTGTTCAGGGCCTCCTCTTCAGCCGGACGCGTCGAGACGGTGGACCGAACGAGGGCGCGGCGGTGCCCGGGGAATTCGCCGGTTAGCCCTTTGCGTCCACGCCGAGCTGGGCGGGCGGGCTGGCATGAACCTGCCAGTGTCGCCGTCCGGACTTTGCCCCCTCCTACGCTCGGAGTTGGTCCGGGGTCGCCGGACCACACCCAGAGTTCCACGAGGCCCTTGTCCAGCGGCGCGGCGAATTGCCGGGTGACCGTACCGAGGTCGTGACCTCAGGAGGCCCTATGCTCATCCCTCCGTCGCAGACGCAGCCGATGTCCACTCGCGAGCTGTACCTGTTCGACACCATGGGGCTGTTGCGGATACCCGGGTTCCTCTCCCCTGACGCCGTCGAGGTGTGCCGGGCCGAAGTGCGGCGTCTGTCGTCGACGGCGGCACTCGGCGACGGTGAGAAGGAGAAGGTCGAAGACCTGGTGGGGAACAGCGCCCACTTCGCCGAGTTGGCGGCCAGTGAGGCGGTGCGGGCGCTGGTGGAACCGCTCGTCAACCAGCCGTACCGGCTCATCGAGAGCTATGCGCTGCGGCGCACCCGGCAGAGCGTCTTCTATCTCCACAACGGCAGCGGCGAGGTGCTGCATTACGCGGGGGACCGGGTTGCCCGACGGAACATGAGCTATATGCACACGTTCCATGACGGGAAGCTCTACTGCATGTTCGTCAAGGTTCTGATCTATCTGAGCGACGTCCTGAGTGACGACGATGGACCCTTCTGCTACCTGCAGGGATCGCACAAGGCCAACTTCGCCTGGTTTCCGGACGGTGACTCGGGTTCGCCGAATGCGTGGGTCTCGGAGACAGGCAACCCAAGGGCGGCCCTCACGAGGGAGAACTTCCCGTCGCTGGAATTCGTCCGGGCGAGGGCCGGGGACGCTCTGGTGATCAACGAGGCGCTGTTGCACGGCTCGCTCCAGAAGGCGTCCGGGGGCGAACGGATCCTGACCGCACTGGGCTTCGCCCCGTCGTTCGTGACGGACTGGAAGCGCCTCGATCCCCGGTCGGACGACATCCAGCGGCTGGGTCACTACTAGCTTCGCCCCCTCAAGAGCCCTCGTCTCCTTCCCCGGCGGTTGACGGCATGCGTGTACTGATGATCAGCAGTGACTACCCTCCCCGGCCCCGCAGCGGCATCGGAGTGCATGCCGCAGCCCTCGCCGGGGCTCTGCGCAGGCTGGGCGTCTCGGTAACGGTCATCACGACGGGGTCGAAACCGGAGAGCGGCCGCGACGGTGACGACCACTACTGCGGGACGCTCGGCGCGGAGATCCTGTCCCTCCCCGGTGAGGCGTCGGCCACGTTGAGCATGTTGCACCGCAACGTGGGCATGGCGGCGGCCGCCGGAAAGCTGCCCGCCGGCTTCGACCTGGTCCACTGCCACGACTCGCGAGCCGTCCTGGCGGCACGTGCCGTCGCCGACCTGTGGGATCTCCCGCTGGTCATGACGAAACACTACGACCGTTCGGCGGGCGGCACCCACCTCGACGAGGACACCTCCGACCGGGTCATGCTCGACTACGAACAACGGCTCGAACGGTGGGGGTTGGAGCGCAGCACCGTCGTCATCGCGGTCAGCCAGTCCCTCGCGCGGGGGGTCCGTACGTCCGTCGGCCGGGCGGTCGAGAACCTCGTCGTCATCCCCAACGGGACCGAGTTCCACGACACCGCCCGGGACGCCCCGGCGTCGTCGCTCGGCGGGCCGCGAACCCGACAGGTCGAACTTCTCCAGGTGGGACGACTGGTCCACCAGAAGGGCTGTGACCTGTCGATCGCGGCGTTGAGCCTGCTGCGCGATCTTCCCGTCCGTCTCGTGGTCGCGGGCGACGGCCCGGCCCGGCCCCAACTGGAAGGTCTCGCACGGTCGCTCGGCGTGCGCGACCGGGTCACCTTCCTCGGCTACGTGGCCAGGAGCCGGCTGGAGACGCTGTACGCGGACGCGCAGATCGCGCTGGTGCCGAGCAGGTTCGATCCCTTCCCCATCGCCGTCTGCGAGGCGCAGGCCGTCGGCAAGGTGGTCATCGGGGCGCGGATCGGCGGGATCCCCGAGCAGATCGACCACCTGGAGACCGGGATCCTCACCCCGCCCGAGGACCACATCGCGCTGGCCGGATGGATCCGTTGGGTGCTGGCAGATCCCGACCGCGCCCGCACCCTGGGCGAACGAGCCGGCTCCCACGCGCGGGCGGCGTACTCCTGGGACCGTATCGCGGAGGCGACCCTGCGGCAGTACCAGGTGGCTCGGGAAACCTTCGCTGCGGCAGGGCAGCCCCGCCGGCCTGTCGCCGACCTGGACGCCGTGGCGGCGGTGGATGCGGTACGTCCGACCGACACCGGAGGCGACAGGTGACCTCGCGGCACCGGGCGACCCCGGGATCGCCAGTGTTGGATGCTTGGGGAAGGACGTACGTCCTCAGGCGTCGTTGTAGCCTCTGCGGATGGCTGATGCCGACGATGTGCGCCGTCTGGCGCTCGCGCTGCCCCACGTGGTGGAGATCGACAGCGACGGCTTCGACTTCCGGGTGGAGAACAAGGGATTCGTCTGGTCCTATCCGGAACGCCTGCCGGGGAGACCGCGGGTCATCCGCACCGACATCGCGGTGCTCTACGTCGGCGATGAGGCGGAGAAGCAGGCGCTGCTCCTCGGCGAGCCCGACCTGTTCTTCACGGCGACCGGCTACGACGGCTTTCCCTTGGTGATGTTGCGCCTCACCGAGGTGTCGGTCGAGCGGCTGGCCGAACTGATCACCGATGCGTGGCGGATGCGGGCGCCAGCTGAGCTGCAGGGGACCCTGCAGGGCGGGTGACCGCGCGGGGCGGGGCATCCTGGTGCGGGCGGCAATCTGATGGGTCTTCATCCCGAACGCTCGGGCGACGGGATGAACTCCTGTAGCGGCCCGACCCTGTCGCTGGCGGAGCTCCGCCCACAAGAGGGCGCGCGACGGTCCGTCGGCGTCGCTATGCGGAGGCTCTCAGGGGTTCGAGGGCGGCCAGGACGAGGTCGAGCCCGAACATGAACTCCTCTGCCGGGTCGTAGCCGGCGGCGACGAGCGCCGCGGCGGACTCGTTGAGGTAGGGGAACTCGTCGGGAGGAAGCTGGGGGAGGAAGACGTCCTTGGCCATGTCCGCGAATTCGTTGGCGGTGTCGAACGGCAGGCTGGCTTCCTGCAGGGCGAACCCGTAGACGTAGACGTCGAGCAGCCAGTTGGCGTGTGTCGCCATCAGAACCGAAAAGCCGGCCCTCCGCAGGCAGGCGGTGACCGCTTCGCGGTGGCGCAGGTGCGCGGGCCCCGGGGATGTCCGGGACTCCATCAGGCCGATCGCCCACGGATGGCGTGCGAGAACCTGTCGGGCGGATACCGCCCGCCGTCGCATCGCCGACTGCCAGTCGGTTTCCTCGGGCGGGAGCTCGATCTCCTCGAACACGACGTCGATCATCGCGTCGAGCAGTTCCTCCTTGTTCGCCACGTAGTGGTAGAGCGACATCGCTCCCGCGCCGAGCGCGCCAGCCAGCCGGCGCATGCTCAGCCCGTTGACCCCCTCGCGGTCGGCGAGCCGGATCGCCTCGACCACCACCCGCTGCTTGCTGAGCCCCGCGTCTGACGCGACCTGGCGTTGCTTCCTGGCAGACACGGGTCTCCTCGCTCCCTCGGACGGCTTGACAATCGTACACCGTACGAGGATAGTACGGTGTACGACGTACGGTGTACGAGTCGGCGCGGGCCGCAGCTCGGACGCGAGGAGGTCCTGTGGGAAACGAACAGCGATCGAACGCCTCAGCACGCCTGGTGCCAGGGGCCGGTCCGGCCGAGGCGGCGACGATGCGGGCCGCCGTCCAGCACCGCTACGGCCCGCCCTCGGTGCTCGAGTCGTCCGAGGTCGGGCTTCCGCTGCCCGGTCGAAACGATGTGCTCGTCCAGGTGGGCGCGGCCTCAGTGCATCCTGGCGACTACTTCGTCATGACCGGAAAGCCGTACGTGGTGCGCCTGGTGTTCGGGTTCCGCCGGCCGCGTAACGGGATCCCTGGCAGGGACCTCGCCGGCGTCGTGGCAGCGGTCGGAAAGGACGTCGCCGCTCTCCGCCCCGGCGACGAGGTGTTCGGCTGGAGCACCGCTGGAGCGCTCGCGGAGTACGCGTGCGTCCCGGCGGACAACCTCGTGCCCGTGCCCGCCAACCTGTCGGCCGTGGATGCGGCGACGGTGCCCACGTCGGCCATGACGGCGTTGCAGGCACTGCGCGACATCGCGAACGTTCGACCGGGCCAGACGGTGCTGGTCACGGGCGCGTCGGGCGGCGTGGGCTCCTTCGCCGTGCAGATCGCCAAGGCGTTCGGCGCCGAGGTGACGGGTGTATGCAGCCCCCGCAACGTCGACCTGGTTCGGTCGCTCGGCGCCGACCACGTCGTCGACTACACGAGGACCGACTTCACCCGCACCGAGAAGCGCTGGGACGTCATCCTCGACAACGTCGAAGCACAGCCCCTGGCGGCTGTCCGCCGCGCGCTGACGCCCACCGGCACCCTCATCCCCAACAGCGGACGCGGCGGCCGCTGGCTCGGCCCCCTCGGCCGGATCGCCAAGGCGCGCCTGCTGTCCGGGTTCACCCGTCAGCGGCTGAAGCCCTTCACGTCCGTCGGGAAGCGCCAGGACCTGCTCACCCTGGCCGACCTGCTCGCGACCGGGCAGATCACGCCCGTCATCGACCGCACCTACCCCCTCGACGAAGCAGCCGACGCCCTCCGGTACGTCGGGGCCGGCCACACCCGAGGGAAGGTCGTCGTCACCGTCTGACGACCGGACCGGCGAGCACGACTCACCCCGTGCGTACGACCCAGACCTGCCGCCACTCGGGCGGACGGACCACTCCTCTCGGAGGAAGAACCGATGACCATCCGAACGACAACCCCGAACCTGCTCGACAACCCGCCGGTCCCCGTGCAGGCCAAGCTCGCCGCCGCATGGACCAGCTTCATGTTCCTCTACATCTACGTCGACTACTTCCACCTCTACAAGCCCGGGACCATCGACGGCATCCTGGTTGGCGTCGTCTTCGAGTTCGACATCAGCCCGGCGTTGATGACCGTGTTCCTCGCGCTGATCTCGATCCCGGCCCTGATGGTGATGCTCTCCATGACGCTACCCGCCCGGGCGAACCGCACCACGAACCTCGTCGTGGCATCGCTGTACATCCCCGTCACGGTGTTCAACGCGGTGGGGGAGTCCTGGGACTGGGCCTCCTTCTACGGCCTCTCCATCGGAATCGAGGTGGTGCTCCTGGCCTTCATCCTGCGCTCCGCCTGGACCTGGCCCCGCCGCGTCGCATCGCCGGTGACCACGGCAGCCGGCGTGTAGCGCCGACCTGAACGACGAGCACGCTCAGGAGGTGGGTCCCGCGAAGGCGCCGTCGGCGCTGAACACCCGCTTCGCGAAGCGTTCGGCGATGCGCCGGTGGGTGGCGGTGTCCGGGTGGAGCTGGTCGGGCAGCGGCAGCTCGGCGAAGTCGGCCTCACCGTAGAGGTCGAGGCCGTCGAGGTGGTGCAGGTTCGGGTCGTCCGCCGACCGCTGCGCGGTGATCCGGGCCAGTTCCTCCCGGATGACGCTGAGCGTGAGCTTGCCGCTCGCCTTCTCGGCCGGGTCGCCGGTGGCCCGGAACCGCGCCTCGCCGGTGGCGAGGGCTGCGAGGTCGAACGTGCCTGGGCCGGGGGTGTCCTCGTGGATCGGGCAATAGATCGGGGAGACCACCAGCAGCGGCGTGGTGGGATGGCCCTCCCGGATGGTGTCGAGGAAGCCGTGCACCGCCGGGGTGAAGGCACGCAGCCGCATCACGTCGGCGTTGACCAGGTTGATGCCGATCTTCACGCTGATCAGATCAGCCGGGGCGTCCCGCATCGTCCGGGCGGTGAACGGGTCGAGCAGCGCGCTGCCGCCGAAGCCGAGGTTCACCAGGTCCACTCCGCCGAGGCGCGCGGCGGCAACCGGCCAGGTGGCGGTGGGACTGGTGGCGTTGGAACCCTGACTGATCGAGCTGCCGTGGTGCAGCCACACCCGGCGGCCCGATGCCGGTACGGGCGCTACCGGGGCGTCGGTACGCAGGGCGACCAGTTCGGTGGTCTCATGGTGCGGCAGCCAGATCTCCAGGTCCTTCACCCGGTCGGGCAGCCCGGTGAAGCGGACGGTGCCGGGAGGACCGGAGCGGCGCCCCATGGTCCCGTTGGTCATGTCGATGGTCACCGTGTCCCCGCCGGTCACGCTGGCCTGGTCGGTCAGCTGGCCGTCGACGAGCAGGTCGTACACGCCGTCCGGGCGGGACGGCAGGCCGATGTAGGTCCATCGGGTGGGCAGCGTGTCCACCTCGACCACGGTCGCGCGGGTGCGCAGGGCCAGTCGCACGCCGGCGGGCTGAGCCTCCACCATGGCGAGCTGGCCGTCGGTGTTCTGGGCGCGCGCCCAGGCGGGCAGCCGGTGCGGCAGCACACCGCAGGCTGTGCGCTGCACGTCGAGCGCTCCGCGCAGCAGGTCGGCGGTGATCGGGGTGGTGATCCAGGAGGACATCGTGCTCTCAATCCAGAGTCGAGGTGTGGTTGCACTCCGGCTGCTTGTTGGCGTGGTGGACACAGTTCGACGACAGCCGCTTTCGGAACCACCCGTCGGCGATCCCACGTCACGACCGCGCGTGACCTGGCGTTCGACTGCGGTCTGAGGCAACCGCTGGCCCTGTTTCGCGGGTGCGCCACCAGATGATTGCGGTGATGACGATGACAGTGAAGGTGGGTACGAGCTGATACGGCGTGCCGACTCCGGCTGAGCGGTCCTGCAGTGCACTACCGAGGTCCACCCGCAGGATTGTGGCCAGGACGAACGTGAACGTGTTGAGGACGGCGTGGAGCATGACCGCGATCTCCAGCCCGCCGGTGCGCCAGGTGATGATGGCCAGTCCGGTCCAGAGTACGAAGTACCAGACGATGATGTACGGATCCGTCGCGCCGTGTGCCGCCGTGAACAGCACGCTCGATAGCAGCACCCCGGCGACCAGTCCCGCCCGTGGGCTGCGGGTCCAGCTTCCGATCACGCGGAAGATCAGCCCACGCACGCCGTACTCCTCGCCGGCTGACTGCAGCGGGGTGAGGAGCATCGTGGCGAGGAGGATGGCGATGAGGTCGGTCTGCGACCAGGGGAACTCCTCGACGGGCGTAAGGGCTCCGAGGGCGTTGACCACCAGCCAGGCGGGACCGAAGATGAGCAGCGACCTGCCGAGCAGGCCGAAGCGGAACCGCGACGTCACGGAGTGCAGGGACGCGCCGGGCACCCCGTAGAGCCACCGCTGGATGAGCATGCTCCACGGAATCAGCAGGCCGAGGGAGAGCATCGAGCTGGCATGGTAGAGCGGCGTGTAGTCGGTGCCGCCCAGGATCGGCGGGGTGTTGCCCATCCGTACGTCGATCAGCGCAGCCGCCCTGCCGAGGACCGTCGGGAAGATGACGAGCCCTGCCAGCAGGAGGATGATGGCGAGAACGCCGCGACCGATCCGGCGTTTGTCGCCGGCGAGGACCCGGTGGTACTCCACTCCGGTGGGGACTGACGGCCCGTTTCGGGGCTCGGCCGAAGTGAGTAGCGAGGTCGGCTTGTTCATCGTGGTCATGGCTTCCTCTGGTGGATGTGGTTACTTCCCGGCTTGGTCGAGCACGCTGTGACGCAGGCGGAGTGCCCGCTCGGTGCTCCCCAGGACGGCCCCGACAGCGAGGGCGAAGTTGAGCCAGACCGGTAGCCGGACGGGCGATTCGAAAGTTCCGATGTTCTCGGCGACAGCACGGAGAGGTAACTGATCGAGCGGCTCAGCGTCGGGTGCTCGCGTTCGATGCGGGCGCGGCGACCTTCGGCGGATTTCGGATCAGGGATGAGCTGGTGCTCCGCGCCGGCGGTGGTGACGTAGTGGCAGCGCTTGAGCCCGAATGCACTGATCGCCACCTCGATGGTGCCGCCCTGGACGGGGAAGGCGGCCGGGAGTACGGACTCGGCGTGGTGCCTGCCGTCGAGATAGAGGTGCGCTCTTGCCTTGCCGCCTTCCGGGTCGGTCCGGCGTGGGATGTCGACGGCGTAAACCGTCTGCCGGCCGCCCCCGTGCGGCAGCGGTAGGTGGAACAGCGCGCGGAAGGGCAGCTGCCACCATCGGAGGCATTTCAACGCCCGCCCGTCTCCGCCGGTGATGCGCTTGACTACCCGCTGTCGCCGCCACTCCTCGATCATGTTTCCTCACTCGCCGTCGACCGCCGCTTCCCACTAATACGCTGTACTAGTGGCAACGCTAGCACGGCGTGCTAGTACGATGTACTAGGAGGTGGCAGATGGCACGGGACGACGGGAGCACCGGCTCACGGGAACGGATCCTCGCGGCTGCGGCGGCGATGCTCGCGGAAGACTTGACTGCGCGGTTGAGCGTGCGTGCGGTCGCGGCACGGGCCGGGGTGAGCACGGGCTCGCTCAGGTTCCACTTTCCGACCCAGCGGGCGCTGCAGGACGCGGTGCTCGCCAGGATCTACGACCACGTCTTCCCCGATGACCCGATCCACGACCGGTCGCTACCCGCCCGGGATCGACTGGTCAACTGCCTCCGGCAGGTGCTCGCTCCCACCGGCGTCGGGAAGCAGGCGCGTGAGGCGTGGGGCAAGGCGTACCAGATGTTCATCGCACCCGAACCGACCGAGGAGGTACGCGCGGCGTATCTCGCCTTGGAGCGGGAAGGGGGGCGCCGTGTCGAGTACTGGCTGACTGTTCTCGCCGACGAAGGCGCGATCCCCCGGGAAGACCACGCACGCCGAGTAAGGTTTCTGCTCACCCTCCTCCAAGGGCTCTCCGTCGAACGAGCCCTGCCCGCCGAGGACTCGATCCTGAGGTCCGAAACCGAAACCCTCTACACGGCCGTGGACTGCGTCCTCGACGCCCCGCACACATGAGGCCTCCCGTGTCGATCCTCCGCATCCTGAGATGCGCCCCCGGCAACGTTCCCGAACTGGTCAGCTGTGGGCCGTCACTCGCGGACCAGCCCTGGTGGTAGCGCGTCCTCGTCGGGTTGGACCTGGCAGTAAACGATCAGGCGCAGGCTCTCTGCCCGGGCGTCGTACGCCATCCGCTGACGTACCCGAGTCGAGGCGCCCCCGGGTCGCGGATCGGCACCTACGGGCCGGATCCGTCCCGGTTCTCGGGCGTGGTCGATCCGGCCCGGATCGTGTCATGCTGCACGGACCCGACGGGAGGACGGCGATGGCTGCTGGCGATGCCGTACAGGTTCGGCCGACGCGAGGGTCGCTGCGACCGCTGGTGTCCGGGGCGACGCTGATCGCGGTCCTGGCGTTGCTGTTCGGGCTGCCATGGTGGACGTTGACGGTGGCGGCGCGGTGGCCGACGGCGGTGGTGGCCGCCGGCACGAGCGTGTTCGTCGTCGCGCTGGTCGCGTTCCCCGTTCTGATGTATCTCGGGCACGGCCGCCGGCGGCTGGACGCGGCGGCCCGCGCGGGGGACACACTGCTTGGCCTGGTGTGGATCCTGTTCGTCTGGGCGCTGATCGGCAATGTGGCCCGGCTCCCGCTGGCCGCGGCGGGGGTCGCCGATCCGGTGCGGTCCCGATACGTGGCGGCCGGTGCGGCGGTCGTCTCGGTCGTCCTGGCCGTCTGGGGCTACGCCGAGGCGATGCGGGTGCCCCGGGTCCGGCGGGTGGACGTCACCATCGACCGGCTGGGGGCCGGTCTCGACGGGGTGCGGGTGGTGCTGTTGACCGACACCCACTACGGCCCGATCGACCGGGCCCGCTGGTCCGCCCGCACGATCGAGGTGGTCAACGGCTTGGCCCCCGACATCGTCTGCCACACCGGCGACATCGCTGACGGAACGGTCGACCAGCGCCGGGAGCAGGCGGCGCCGCTGGGCACTGTGCAGGCCCGGCTGGCCCGGGTGTACGTGACGGGCAACCACGAGTACTACGGCCAGGCGCAGGGCTGGGTCGACCACATGCGGACACTCGGCTGGGAGCCCCTGCACAACCGGCACCTCGTGGTGGAGCGCGGTGGCGCCCGGCTCGTCGTCGCCGGGGTGGACGACGTGACCGCCGCCTCGTCCGGCGTCGCCGGTCACCGCGCCGACCACGCCGCGGCGCTCGCCGGCACCGACCCGCTGCTGCCCGTGCTGCTGCTGGCGCACCAGCCGAAGCAGATCGACGACGCGGTCGCGGCCGGCGTGGATCTGCAACTGTCCGGGCACACCCACGGCGGCCAGATGTGGCCCTTCCACTACCTGGTCCGGCTCGACCAGCCGGTCGTGCAGGGCCTCAGCCGGCACGGCCGGACCCAGCTCTACACGAGCCGGGGGACCGGTTTCTGGGGTCCGCCATTCCGGATCTTCGCGCCGAGCGAGATCACCCTGCTCACCCTCCGGGCGGGGTAGCCCGACCAGGCCGGCACCCACCTGACCATGGCCGGGATGCCCTCGGTCAACCCTGTTGGCTGTCCCCGGGCCTCGGGATCCATCCGCATGCAATCGACGGCAGTGGTGTGACCGACGATCCATGCCGAGAGTTGGCGCGCGATCGCCGCCGAAGTCGACCGCAAGCGAACGCCCATCGAGGCCCAGGCGGTGTGCGCGCCACACGGGACAGGCGTGCTCCGGATGGGACTCGGCGGTCGGCTCGAGGTGGGAGGCTCCACGGCCGACGGCCGCGTCGAGGTCGTGATCCGCGGCAACGACGAACACACCTCCGAACAACTCGGCCACTCCCACCACCACCCTCACCCGCGACACCTACCAGAGCGTTACGAGGAAGATGCGCCACGACGCCGCCGACGCCGTCGCCGAGAAGATCCGGCAGCGGCGGCCCAGGACCGCGTAGCCGCCCGCGTGCCGCCGTCGGCGGGTCTCCACCGGCTCGGCTAGCGTGCCCGGCATGGTCACGCGTTCGTCCGCTCGTGGTGCCGCCCGATGGCGGGCTCCGGCGGCACCGAAGCTGCCGGCGTCGGCGGACCTGACCGCCGCCGGGGACCTGACCATCGGGGACGAGGTGACGTTCGAGCGGCTGGGCCTGGGCGACCTCGACCTGTCCGGGCGCTCGGCGGACGGCGTCGAGTTCAGCCGGTGCCGCTTCACCCGCACCGACCTCAGCGGCAGCCGGCTGGAGGCGGCGCGGTTCGCCGACTGCGTGTTCGAGAGTACGAACCTGGCGAACCTGCGGGCGGAGAGGTCGTCGATGCTCCGGGTACGGGTGTCGACGGCGCGGATGACGGGCCTGCAGTGGGTCAACGGGACGCTGCGGGACGTCACGATCTCGGACAGCCGGCTCGACCTGTCGTCGTGGCGGTTCACCACCTTCACGAGCGTGGCGTTCGAGGGCTGCAACCTGACCCGGGCCGACTTCCAGAACGCGGACCTGCGCGGCGCCCGCTTCACCGACTGCGACCTGACCGGCGCGCAGTTCTCCCAGGCGAGCATGAGCGGTGCGCGTTTCGCCCGCTGTGACCTCACCGGGATCGGCGGCGTGACCAGCATGACCGGCGCGACACTCGCCCACCAGGACCTCATCGCCCTGTCGTACACCCTCGCCGCAGCGCTCGGTGTCCACATCGACAACCCCGACGAGGAGCGCACCCGCTGACCCGAAGCCGCCTCCCGTCTGCTGCCGGAAGGATGGCCGCGACATGAGCACACCCGGTCATGGAGGATTTGTGGCGGTGGCCTGCCACCGTGTGTCCCACCCTCTCGTCGGGCTCGGCTGGGTGACGCGGCGGTTGTCGGCGTCGACCTTCAGCTCACCGCAAGTCGATGTCGACCTGATGCTCCGTAAGCATGTCGAGCACGTACTCCATGGTGGTCGTCGGACTCAGTCGATGCCGGTCGTAGCCGGTAACGAGGTGTTCACGGGCGACGGCCGAGGCGTGCCACACCAGCCGGAACGGTGTCTGAGCACCGAACCTTCCGGATAGGCAGTCAACGAGGGCGTCGAGGTTCCACCCGAAGTATCCGCCCGGTCCGTTGATCGCCTCACCGATCGCGCAGTAGAACCCTTCGATGTCGGTCACGAAACGACCGTCGAGGTCGTACGTGACACCTGCCGGCCGGTCCGGCGCATCCGTTTGGTGGGCGAGAGCCACGCCGGCCCAGTGATGGCGTAACTCCCGGCCGTAGCCAGCCCACAGATTCCTCTCGGCGGGCCTTCCGTTATGCCAATGTGCCAGGATGCCGAGGATCCCCGCCGGCATCGGCTCACCCATGTCGCTGCGGACCGTCACGTCGAGGAGTCCGGCACCGATCCGCGACGGCTCGCCGGCATCGACCGTCCCGGACAGCATGGCACCGATGACCTGGCTGGCCGAGCCGTCGGCGGCGACCGCGTACACGTCGGCGCTGATCCGCCGGCGACGCAGACCGGTCTTGGTCGACTGGCCGAGCGCATTGAGCTTCGTCAGCAGGGGAGATTCCGGCCGGCAGCCGAGCAGCCGCACCTGCGTCACCATGGGCGCGGCCTGATCGCGGAACACTCCGGTGACGTTCCGACACGTGCCGTACGGCTCTCCGTCCGGGCCCTGCAGCACGAACTCGGTCACCTGCCCGGGACCAAGCACGGCTTCCGTGCGGTCGTGGACGCGGACGAAACCGCTGAGGTCGATGTCCACGGCTCCCGGCACGGTGGCGTTCGGGCGCTGCGCCAGCACGACGACGTCACCGAGATACTCGCCCCACCAGTACGGTGGCGGGGACGCTGTCACGAAGAGGCCGCCCAGCCAGGCATGCTCCGTGCCGAGCGCCTCGGCGGGCAGCCGATCGAGGAGGTCAGCAAGCGCGCCGACCGGCGTGCAGCCGACGAGCGTGAACCGCTCCCGAGGCCGTGGCGGCAGGTCCACGAACAGTCCTTCGATCTCCGCGCACAGCGCCAGCGGGACGTCGTCAGTCCAGGAGCCCTCAAGGTCGACGTCGCCCAGCAGCAGCCAACGCGGACCAACGGGATGCTCCCACGTCCACCGCCGCCACTCGGGCGGCAAGTCCGCCCCGGGACCGACGCTCGACGTCACGCCGAGACCCTACCCGCTGACAACGGCACGACAGGGGCCGCTGGAGCGGAAAGCTATGGATGAATCTCGATGAAGTGCGCGGTGGGTGCTCGCCAGCGGATGTCAACCGGGTCGCCCTGGTGGCTGCTTTCCTCGATGGGTTGTCTGCGTTCGAGGAGGCGTGAGTCGGCAACGGGCCATCCCGCTGATGACAAAGTCATCCCAAAGTGTTGACGGTGTCATCTCGATTGCTTACGCTGGCTGTGATGGCGCCGTCACCTTGAAGCGCCGAGGCCCTCGGTCTGCAGGGGTCGACATCCGCACGTATGCCATGGGCGTCACGCAATCGTCGAGGAGTGTCGATGAAAATCTTTCTCACGGGCGGATCGGGCTTCGCCGGAGGAGCAGTCCTCCGGCGGCTGGTCAACGACGGGCACACGGTGCACGCGCTCGCGCGGTCCGCGGCCGCCGTGGACGCGATCACATCGGCCGGCGGGCTCCCGGTCAGCGGTGACCTGTTGGACCTGGTCAAGCCCGGCAGCGGGCCTGCATGGCTACAGGTTCTCGGCGAGGTCGACGCCGTGGTGCACTCGGCAGCCTTCATGGCCTTCTGGGGACCCGACCAGGTTTTCGTCGACCGCAACCTGCTGCCGACCCGCGCCCTCTACCAGGCCGCCGTGGACGCGCAGGTCAAGCGATTCGTCTTGGTGTCCGCGGCCAGTGTCTCCACCGGCACCAATCGCGACCACACCATCGACGAGAACTCCGATACGGGCAAGGCGAACATCGCCTACAGCCGCGTGAAGCTCCGCACCGAGCAGGAACTGCTTGTCCTGCCGCACGGGAACACGTCCCTGGTCGTCATCCGGCCGCCGTTCCTGTGGGGCCAGGGCATGACCCACACCTTGCAGGGATTCATCGACTCCGTCGAAGCCGGCCGATTCTCCTGGATCGACGGAGGGCGGCACATGGTCGACTTCTGCCACGTCGACAACCTCGCCCACATCATCACGCTGGCACTCGACCGTGGGGATCACGGCTTGATCTGCTACGTCACCGACGGCAGCCCTCGCCCCGCCCGCGACTTCTTCACCCCTCTGCTGGCCACCCGCGGCGTCGACGTCAGCGCGGCCAACAGCGTTCCCCGGGCAGTCGCCTCACCTCTGGCCACGCTCATGCAGACCGCCGCGAAGGCGCGTCGCAGCGCCACCGCACCACCGCTCACCCCTTGGATCATCTCGTTCATGGGCCGCGACCGCGTCTACGACATCACCCGAGCACGACTTCGACTGGGCTATCAGCCGGCGATCACCGTGGAAGAAGGACTCCGGCAAATGGTGCAATCCCACACCATGGGCCGCTGAATCTCGCGTCTACGCCGCCCCACCAGCGGAAGGAATCTCCATGAAGCAGTTCACAGTGGGCGACCAGACGTCGACGGTGTGTCGAGTCACGTTCGCAAGTCCACCGTTCAACCTGATCGGCGCGGACACCGTGGCTGAACTGTCGGACATCGTCGACGGTCTGAGCGGCGAGGAACAGGTCAGCGTCGTCATCTTCGACAGCGCAACGCCGGGATACTTCTTCAACCACGTCGACAGCGACCAGATGCCGGCCATCGCGGACATGGCCGGCAGCGGGCCCCTGCCCGGGTTCGTCGAACTCGGCATGCGCCTGGCTGCCGCACCGTTCGTCAGCATCGCGTCGATCCGGGGACGCACCCGTGGCGGCGGCGCGGAGTACACCGCCGCCTTCGACCTGCGCTACGCCAGCCGGGAACAGGCGATCTTCTGCCAGCCCGAGGTCGGCTTCGGTCTGGTCCCCGGCGCCGGCGGCACCGAACGACTGACGCACCTCCTCGGCCGCGACCGGGCTTTGGAGGTACTCCTGACCGGCCGAGACTACGACGCGGACCGTGCCGCACAGTACGGCTGGGTCACCCGGGCGCTCCCCGACGCCGAACTCGACGACTTCGTCAACGCTGTGGCCCGGCGTATCGCCAGCTTCGACAAGCAAGCCATCACGGCGGTCAAGACCCAGGTGAACCGCTCCACCTTGCCGCCGGAGGAGAACCTGCTGGCGTCGTTCGTGGAGTCCGCCCGAGCCACCACGGGACCTGGCGTCGAGGCTCGACGGCGGGCCGCCGGCAAACTCATCGCCCAAATCGGGATGGACGACCTCGAACGAAACCTGGGCCACCACCTCGAGTCGTTGGCCGAACAGCCGTAGCACCCTCGGGGGCCGGTGGCCACAACCCTTCGCCTACGGTCGGCAAAGGCGTCCTAACCCGGCCATAGGATGAACGGATGATCCGGGCTGAAACCGCCGCCGCGACACGCCAGGCCCTGCTCGAAGCGGCGGCCGAGCTGCTTGACCAGGGCGGCCTCGAAGCCGTGACCCTCCGTGCCGTTGGAGCGCGGGCAGGGGTCACCCGTGGAGCCCCCTACCGGCACTTCCCGGACAAAGAACACCTCATGATCGCGGTCGGCAGCCATGCCTGGGACGAACTCGGTCAACGAATCGGCGCCATCCACCGAGACCCCAGCCTCACACCGGCCGCAAAGCTGCGGGCCCTCCTCGCCGCTTTCATCAATCTCGCCCGCCGCCAACCCCATCTCTACCGTCTGATGTTCAGCAGCCCCGCCAGCGATCCCACCGCGTTCGCCCGGGCTGCCCAGCCAACGCAGGACGAATCCCTTCAAGTGGTCGCCGCCGTGACCGGCGAACACCACGCCCGCCGATACGCCGCCCTACTCCTCGCCAGCGCCGACGGCATCGCCGGCATGGAACTCACCGGCCAGCTCGAAGGCGACAAATGGCACACCACCGCCGAAGAGCTGATCGACACCCTCGTCACCATGGTCGCCGCTCAAACCCGCGGAAGCGCCACGGAGGCGGCGGGCAGTTCCTGACACATTCCCTGAGCCTCTTCCAAGCTGACCTTGCAGGTCGGAGGGGGTGCGGCGGGCCCGGAGGTCGATGAGGGCGAGGCTCCGGGTAAGACAGCAGTCGACCGAGATCCGATGCTCCGACCGGGCGCCTCGCCTGGGCTGTCCCACCCCTCCGCGATCCCGCTGTTCAGGTCGTATTCGGCGTGCCCGGACCGGTCGAGGTGACGCGGAAGGGCGTGCCTTCGGTCGGGCCGTGCAGTTCGGCGAGGGTTTCGGCCACGACGTGGGGCTTCCGGTCGCCGTAGGGGCTGGTAGTCCGCCGGCGGTTGGGGTGACGTCCTGCGCCGGTTGAGGTTGGTCGCCCGCCGGACTTCCGGTCGGAGTGCCTGACGGATCGTCTCCCGGCTGTACCCGGTGACGCGCTGCAGATCCACCGGCCGCCAGCCGGCGGCGTGAAACGCCCGTAGCTGCTCGTCCCGCTCGGTCAATGCCTGCGCCCGCGTCGCCAACCACGGGGAGCTGGTCACCGCCGACCGGAGCGCGCTGCTCGGCTTCGCCCGCACGATCGGGCTGCCCGGGCACGCGGTGACGGTCCGACCCGCAGCCGTGCCGGACGGTGCCTCGTACCCGGTGGTGAAGGGGATCGTCCGGGTGCCGGAACTGCTGGCGGCGGTGGCCGGCGCGGTCGAGGCGGGCACGGACGGACGCGTCAGGGTGGCGGCGGACCTGCGGGCCCACCACAATCCGCGCCGGATGGCGGTGATCGCCGAGGCGGCGGGCCGGTTGGCCGAACGGTTGGCCATCCCCTGCCCGGCCTGCGGAGCGCCCGGCTTCGGCGTGGCCGGGGTCGAGACCGGCCTGCCGTGCGCCGACTGTCGCACCCCGACCGAGCTGGCCGCCGGGCGGATCCTCGGCTGCACGCTGTGCGGGCACCGGCTGACCAGCCCGGCGGAGGCGCCGGCGGACCCGCGGTGGTGCCCGCGCTGCAACCCCTGAATCGACCCGCCGGTCAGGGGATCCCCGCGGCGCGGCGGCTCGGCGGCCGGGACCGGGCCGGCCGGCGTACGGGTGCCGGCTCGTTGCGCCGGACCGACCTGACCAGCTGTCGGTTCTCGTCCCACGTCATGCCGTGGATCGCGCACCGGCCGGACCGGACGGCCGCGTCGAGCAGCGGGGACCGGTGGCGCAGGGCGGCGACCACGGCGCGTACCCGGCCGTCGCCGTTGCCGCAGGCCAGTCGACAGGACTGGTGACCGAGGACGACCAGCAGCGGCAGGTGCAACTGGGTGACCGCGTACTCCAGGCTGCCGAGCACGGCCGGGCCGACGCTCAGTCCGGCCGTGCGCACGGTGAACAGCTCGCTGCCGCCGAACAGCATCCCGGGCTCGGGCTGCGGGTCGGCGCAGGCGAGGACCGCCGCGAGCGGTCCGGACCCCGGTGCCGGTGGGTGGCCGGCGCGGAAGCGCGCGTGGCCCGCGCGCAGGGCGGCGAGGGTGGCGCCAGGGTCGGGTGTGCGGTCGGGGGGATCGGGGACGTTCATCGCCGCTCCTGCATCGTCAGCCGACTTGTCGTACGCCTCACGATACACGAATTACAAATCGTGTTCTACAGTGCGTGTATTAGAGGGAGGTGGCGATGTCCGTCGCACTGGCCACAGGAGTTCTGTTCGCGACCGCGTCCGCAGCGGTCTGCGCACTGGTCGTACCGGATTCGCGGCGGGCTGCCCGCGCGGCCGGGCTGCTGCTCGCCCTGGCCGCCGTCGCGGCCACCGGGTTGCTCGTCAGCGTCGCCACCGGAGCCGTCGCCGCCGGGGTGGCGGCCCGCCCGGAGATCGCCGGCGTGCCGTTCGGCATCGGGGTACGAGTCGACCGCTTCGATGCGCTCTTCATGCTGCTGGTCAGCGGCATCGCCGCCGTGGTCGCCGGCTACGCCCGGCGCTACCTCGACGGCGAGCCGGGAATGGCCGGCTTCCAGGCCCGGGTCGCCGGCGCGGCGGTGGCCACCCTGGTGATGGCCACCGCACCCAGCCTGGTGCAGTTCGCGGCCGGCTGGATCGGCGCCGGCTGGCTCCTTGTCGGGCTGATCGGCTACCACCGTGACCAGCACCGCGTCCGCGCCGCCGTCCGCCGGATCCGGCGGCTGTTCCTTCTCGGCGACCTCGCCCTGGTGGCCGGCTTCGCCCTGCTGGCGACGGCCGCCCGCAGCGCCGACCTGGCCGACGTGCGGGCCGTCGCCGGCGACGCCCCCGGCTGGCTGCTGGCGATCGCCGGCGGTTTGCTGCTGGTGGCCGGCATGGTCCGCTCCGCCCAGGTGCCGGTGCACGGCTGGCTGCCGAGCACCCTGGACGCACCCACCCCGGTCTCGGCCTTCCTGCACGCCGGGATGGTGAACGTGGCCGGTTTCCTGATGATCACGTTCGCGCCGGTCGTCGTCGCCGCGCCCGGGGTGCTCCCGGCGGCCCTGCTGGTGGGGCTGGTCACCGCCGCCGCCGGCACGCTGTTCGCCGCGGTACGCACCGATGTCAAGGGCGCCCTGGCCCGCTCCACCGTCGCGCAGATGGGCTTCATGCTGGCCCAGTGCGGGCTGGGCGCCTTCGGGCTGGCCGCCGTGCACCTGGTCGGGCATGGCGTCTACAAGGCGTACGCGTTCCTCTCCGCCGGCGGGACCGTGCAGGCCCGATCGCAGGCGGCCGAGGCGCCACAGCCGGTCGGCCCCGCCCCCCGCCAGCGCATGATCGTGGCCACCGCCGTCCTGGTCGCCGTCCTCGGGCTCACCGAGACCCTGCTCGGCGCCACGGCGACCGGGCTGCTCACCGCAGCCCTCGCCGGCGCCGCCGGGATCGCCGCCCTGCGGGCCGCCCTGGCCGACCGCCGGCTGCCGGCCCGGACCGCAGCGGCCGTCACCGGCGCGGTGGTCGCCCTGGCCGGGGGCTACCTGGTCGCCGGGCGGGCGGCCACCGACTGGCTGGCCCTGCCCTCGGCGGTGACGCCGGGCGCCGTGGCAAGTGCGGCGGCGGTGCTGGCCGCCGTCACCCTGCTCTGCGTGGTCGTCCGGCGCCGCCGGGCCGCAGGGCTGTGGTGGTGGGCGTGGCGGGACGGCCGGCTGCCGACTCGCCGCCCGGCCCTCCCGGCCCGGGCGGCCGAAGCGGTGAGCGGACCGGGGCTGGCCGGGGCCGGCCCGTCCGACGCCGCGCGCGCCGCCGCCGCCGTGACCGTCGCCGCCGACCACGTCGCCGCGACCTGGCCGCTGGACAGCTTCATCGCCGTCAACCCGCTCGCCGGCCTGGAGCGCACGCCGTTCGAGGCGGCCACCGCCCGGCTGCGCGAGCTCGGCGGGGTACGCACCCACCTGCCGGCCGCGCAGTGGCGGCAGCGGCTCCGCGACGGTGAGATCGGCGAGGCGGACCTGGCCGCCGCGCTGGCCACCCTGCCGGCGGCGACCGCGACCGGTGCGGTGCCGCTCGACGGCCGGCTGGTCGACGGCGCCGAGCTGCGGATGCTGGTGCTGCGCCACCCGGTGCTGGACGGGCCGCTGCCCCAAGCCGACCTGCTCGACGCGGCCCGGCGCCGCCTCGCCACCCGACCCACCGGCACCCCGTCGCCCCCCGACCTGGTGGGCGAGCGCACCCTCGCCGAGCTGCTCGACGACGCCCTGGGCACCCGGATCGGGGCCGACGTCGACGACCTGGTGGCCGGCTGGTGCGCCGCGCACTGCGGTCGGCCGGCCGCGTCCTGGCCGGTCCCCGGCACCGAGGAGCAGGGTTGCTGGTCGCGGTGGCGGCAGGTCGCGGCGGCTGACCGGTCCGGCGTCCCCGGCCTGGGCGACCTGGTCGACGCCCTGCCCGCCGCCCCGGAGCGGGCCCTCGCCGTTCTGCTGCGCGCCCTCGGCGTGCCGGCGGAGCGGTGGGCGGCCTACCTGTCCCGGTCGCTGCTGCGGCTGCCCGGCTGGGCCGGCTACGCCCGCTGGTCCCAGGGCCACCCGGGCCAGCGGCCCGCACTGACCGTCACCGACCTGCTCGCCGTACGCCTCGGCTACGAGCTCACCCTGGGTGGCGCCGCCGCCCGGCGGCGGCTCGGGGTCGGCCCGGCCGTCGACCTGGTCGCCGCGGCGACGCGTGCCCCGGTGGCGGTCGAACCGGACGCCGCCGACGCCGCCGCGCTGGCCCGGCTGGCGGCGCTGCTCGGCCTGGACGCCGCCACCGTGGCCGCCCTCCCGCAGGACGTCCTGTCGGCGCTGCACGACACGCTGACCGAGCTGTCCCCGCAGCGGCAGGCGGAGGTCTGGCTGGCCGCCGCCGAACACGCCTACCGGCGGCGGCTGCGGCACCGCCTCAGCCGCGCCGGGTCCGCCCCGGCATCGCCGGGCGCGCCGCTGGCCCAGGCGGTGTTCTGCATCGACGTGCGCAGCGAGGGGCTGCGCCGGCACCTGGAGGCGGCCGGACCGGTGTGGACCTTCGGCTTCGCCGGCTTCTTCGGCCTGCCGGTCCGCACCCTGGCCGACGGCGCCCGCCGCGGCCGGGACCGCTGCCCAGTGCTGATGGCGCCGGTCGCCACGGTCACCGAACCGTCGGCCGGCACCGAACCCCGACGGGTACGGCAGGCCTGGCGACGGGCGTTCGGCGGGGCCAAGGCCAGCCCGGCCGGCGCGTTCGCCTTCGTCGAGGTGGCCGGGTTGCTCGCCACCGCCGCCCTGCTGCTGCGGCTGGCGACACCCCGCCGACTGGCCCCCGCGGTCGAGGACACCGCGGCCACCACGGCCGAGCTGGACGCCGCGCTGACCCTGGACGAGCAGGTCTACTACGCCGAGGCGACCCTGCGCACGATCGGCCTCACCGCCGACTTCGCCCCGCTGCTGCTGCTCTGCGGCCACGGCGCGACCAGCAGCAACAACCCGTACGCCGCCGCCATCGACTGTGGCGCCTGCGGCGGCAACCGTGGTGGGGTCAGCGCCCGCCTCGCCGCCACCCTGCTCAACAACCCCCGGGTACGCGCGGCGCTCACCGCCCGGGGCATCGAGATCCCCGACCACACGCTGGTCCTGGCCGGCGAACACGACACCGTCACCGACGAGGTACGCCTGCTCGACGCGGACGCCGTCCCGGCCACCCACCGGCCGGTCGTCGACGCGCTGTCGACCTACCTTGCGGGTGCGAGCGCCGGGCTGCGGGCCGAACGGGCCACCCGGCTGCCTGACCGCCCCGGCCCGACCCGGCTGCCCGGCCGGGCGCTGGACTGGGCGCAGGTCCGGCCGGAGTGGGCGCTCGCCGGTAATGCCGCCTTCGTCGCCGCGCCCCGGGACCGTACCGCCGGACTCGACCTCGGCTGCCGGACGTTCCTGCACTCGTACGACTGGTCCACCGACCCTGACGCCGCCGCGCTGGAGGCGATCATGACCGGGCCGCTGGTGGTCGCCGCCTGGATCAATCTCCAGTACTACTTCTCCAGCGTGGAGCCGCAGCGGCTCGGCGCGGGCACCAAGACCGTGCACACCGTGCTCGGCGACGGGCTGGGCGTCCTCTCCGGCACCGGCGGCGACCTGCGTACCGGCCTGCCCTGGCAGTCCGTCGGCGCCGGCGAGGAGCTGGTCCACGAGCCACTGCGCCTGCTCGGCGTGGTGTACGCCCCGACCGCACTGGTGGACGCCGTGCTGAACCGCAATCCCGCCCTGCGCCAGCTGGTCGACGGCAGCTGGATCTCGCTGACCGTCCGCGACCCGCACGGCGACCGCTGGTGGGAACCCGGACCGGCGGGCACCTGGCAGGCCGTGCCCGCGTTCCCCGCCACCCGTCCCCGGACCGTCGAGCCGGTCCAGGTCCGATCCACGTCCCCCATCGCAGAGAAGGAGCCGACCGCATGAACGAGCTGGGACTGACCCGCATGGTCAAGGTCGAGGTGGTGACCCGCGCCGACGACGCCGACGCCGTCCGGACGCTGCTGCACGCCTCCGGCGTCAGCGGCTGGACCAGCCTCAGCGGCGTCTCCGGCTTCGGCCACCACGGCACCCACGAGGGCCGGTTGCTCTTCAACGACCGGGCCGGGCTGGTGATGGTCATCGTCGTGCTGCCGTACGACCGGGCCACCGCCGTCGTGACCGGCCTGCGCGACATCCTCGCCCACCGTCCGGGCGTCATGTTCGTCAGCGAGGCCTGGGTGAGCCGGCCCGACTACTTCGGCGCCGCCGAGCCGGCCGGTACGGCGGGCTGACCCGCATCCGGCCCGGTGGCGGGGAGCCGCCCGCCACCGGGCCGGATCAGGGCCGCGGCGACCCAGCCGGCCGCTGATTACGGTGCCGCAAGAGCCTGGGCCTCGGCGGCCATCCGGGCTGGCCGTGCGGTGCACCGCAGATAGGCCGTGGAGTCGGCGCGGGTGACCGGACAGACGTCGAACTGGTGGTGCGGGTTCGGCTCCGGCAGGTGGGCGCTGCTCGTGATCAGTACGACGTGGTGGCCATGCCCTGAGATCGACGTAGAGCCGGCCGTCGGGCAGGTGCGGACCAGCGCGGCGCGCCGCCCGCCACGCTGGCCGGTGGCCGGCTCGGCTTCGTCAAGCTGACCCCGGCGCACCTGTCGCTGCTCGCCGACGTCGCCAAGCCGCAGGCACTGGCCGCGGTGCCGCGGGTGGTCGTCGGCGGTGAGGCGCTGACCTACGCCGGCCTCGCCCCAGTGACCCGACGATCCGGCAGCAGCATCCGCGGCGAACACCCACCTCGCGGAGGCAACAAGCAGCTCAAACGGGCCTTCTTCCTCGCCGCGTTCGCCGCCCTCGCCGACCCGGGGGAGATCGTCACAAGTCTGCCCGGCATCGGCACCACCCTCGCCGCCGAGTTCCTCGCCCACGCCAGGACCCTCACCACCTACGCCAGCCCCGCGGCACTTGCCGCCCACGCCGGCCTCGCCCCGATCTCCCGTGATTCCGGACGACGGCAGGGCCACCAGATCCGACCCCACCGCTACCATCGCGGCCTGCGCCGGGTGTTCAGTATGTCCAGCTTCGCCGCCCTGTCCGGACAACGCCTCAGCGTCCTCTGGGCCTGCATCCGCGACAAGACCCCCTACCAGCCCAGACAACCAAGATTAGCTGAGCTGGCGCTGTGCGAAGTCGCGTAGAGACTCCGCCAGCGGATGCCAGCCCGGGTCAACCGACGCCAACGCGGGTCACCACAGCCGATCGTGGTCGCAAACGGGGGTTTCGTGTGCTCGAGCTGTGGTCCTGGGCTGGGTGAACGGGGGTCCGGGTGCCGTGGGTGGACGTGGGCCACTCCCTGCCACCCCAGGTGAACCCCCAGGTCGCGAGACTAGGCCCTCGCGTCCCCGTAGCTCAGGGGATAGAGCGTCGGTTTCCTAAGGCGGTGCTCTATCTGTTTCCGCAGGGCAATGACCTGCGGGTATCTATTACTTCTCTATTTCAGTGGGGTCGCGCTCGGGCAATGTTGTGCCCGCTTGCTGAAGATCAGTAGAGCGGACGTAAGCACTGCTCAAGCTGTCCTCCGATCGTTTCGATCTGTCTTTTCTGGGTCTAGCGAAGTTGCCGCGCCGTGTCAGTTTACGGTGCCGTGAGAGCCCGGCCAGCAGCGTGGCTAGTTTGGCCGCGCGTGCTGGGTGGTGATGACCGGCCCAGAGCACTCGTCCGATGAGGCATCGAGCTTCTCCCGGTTTCCCGGACGGCTTCCGTGTGGTGGTCAGGCCGCGGCCATGACCGGGGTGTGCTGTCGTTCGTAGTCGATCGGGACCAGGTTGCCAAGACTTGAGTGGCGTCGGCGCGGGTTGTGCCATGTATCGATCCACTCGAAGATGGCGTTCGCCAGCTCCTGGCGGGTAGCCCCACGGCTGACGTTCGAGCAGTTCCAGCTGCATCGAGCCGAAGAACGACTCGGCCATGCTGTTGTCGTAGCAGTCGCTGATGGAGCTCATTGAGCCGAGCAGCCCCGCCGAGCGGAGTCACTGCCCAAGGCCCCAGCCGGTGTATTGGCTGCAGTGGCCGGAGTGGACCACGGTTTGTCCCTCGGTGGGGCGGCCTCGCCAGCGGGCCATATCCAGGGCGTCGATGACCAGCTCCGAGCACAGTGGTCGGCGCTCGACCAGCCCACGACCCGGCGGGCAAACACGTCCAGCACGACCCCGCAGTACACCCAGCCGGCCTGGGTGCGTTGCTGGGTGATGTCGGTGACCCATAACGCGTTCGGCTTGAACATCAGCCGGTGCCGCGCACTGTCACGCCCATGATCATCGCAGGGCCGGTCCTGGCGACAGGGGGAGCCGCGGCAAGGAGGAGCGCAACAAAAACGGCAAGGAGTCGCATCCCCTTGCCATAACTAACATATACCGCACCCGGGGGCTTGCGGCAAGGCCCGGGGGTGGGCGCAGAATCGCTGTCCGTAACTGGAATCCGCGTGGAGATGGGGGTTGCGACATGCGGGTATTGCTGTCGACATTCGGTGGCCGTGGCGATGTCGAGCCGCTGGTCGGGCTGGCGATCGCGCTGCGGGAGGCGGGCGCGGGCGTGCGGGTGTGCGCCCCGCCGGACTGCGCCGAGCGGCTGGACCAGTTCGGGGTGGAGTTGGTGCCGATCGGCCAGTCGGTGCGCGAGATGGTGCACGGGCCGGCCCCGACCAGGGTGCCGGACGTGCCGCGCAAGGCCGCCGAGCTAATGGCCGAGCAGTTCGCCGAGCTCCCAGCGGCCGCCGAGGGCTCCGATGTCATGGTGGCGACGGGCCTGTTCCCGGTCACGGCGAGCGTGCAGTCGGTGGCGGAGCGGCTGGGCATCCGCTATGTCTACGCCGCGTACTGTCCGATCTTCCTGCCGTCGCCCGCCCACCGCCCGCAGTCAGCGCCGACCCGGCCGCTGCCGCCGGACGTCACGGACTGGAAGGAGCTCGACGCGCTGGCGATCGAGGGCTACAACGCGGTCTTCGGCGCCGCCCTCAACCGTGAACGGGCGGCGATCGGCCTGTCGCCGGTCGACAACGTCCGCGACCACGTCTTCACCGCGGACCCGTGGCTGGCCGCGGACCCGACCCTGGCCCCGTGGCCAGCCGACGCCGCAAACCCCGTCGACGTGGTGCAGACCGGCGCCTGGATGGTCCCCGACCCGCGTCCGCTCGACCCCGGTCTGAAGGCATTCCTCGACGCCGGCGACCCGCCCGTGTACGTCGGCTTCGGCAGCATGCCCGCACCGCAGCACGCCGCGGAGGTCGCCCTGGCCGCGATCCGCGCCCATGGCCGTCGCGCCGTCGTCTCCCGCGGCTGGGCTGGCCTGACCCCGTCCGCCAGCGCAGACGATGTCCGCGTGGTCGCCGAGGTCAACCACCGGGCGCTGTTCCGGCGCTGCGCCGCCGTCGTGCACCATGGCGGCGCCGGCACCACGACGACGGCCGCGTTGACGGGCGCACCCCAGGTGTTGATTCCGCAGATGGCTGATCAGCCGTACTTCGCCGCCCGCGTCGCTGCCCTGGGCATCGGCGCCGCCCACTCCGGCCCGTCTCCGACCGTCGAGTCCCTGGCAGCCGCCCTCGGGCAGGCCCTGTCGCCCGAGACCCGGTCCCGCGCCGCCGCGACGGCCGCCACCATCCGCCCGGACGGCGCCGCGGTGGCCGCGAACCTCATCCTCGACCTCTGACGCCCGCACCAGTCCACTTCTGACGGCGCCGACGCGCCTGTTGCAGGCGCGTCGGCGGGACGTGCTGAATCGCTGACGGCCGCATCCGCTGGATCGCGTCGTTTCCCGACCGGCGGAAACTGTCTCGCGTCGACCGCGACTTCCTGATGGCCGGCGGACAGGAAATCTAGGCTTCGGAGCCTAGACATCTTCGGCAGCGTGGCATACTGTTCTTCGAGTCGAGGGGAAAGATCCGTCAAGACGCAGACGGGCCGTCCGGCCGTGAGGTCACGACGGGCGGCGAGGAGAGGGACAAGCTTCACCGTTCCCTCCCGAGAAGCAGTAGGCAGTAGGAGCACGTCAGCCCCGGCGGAACGCACGCCGGGGTGCAGGTGGGGCCAGGGTTCTCTTCGGGGCTCCAGCTGATGTCCACCGCACGTGTCGGGGCCATGAAGTCGCGTGGGCTCCGGCGCCGGTGGACCGTACGACCGCAAGGTGAGAGACGCAGAGGAAAGGGAGGGCCGTACACCGTTGGATCGCCCGCCGGCAGCCGTCATGCCAGGCTCGGCGGACACCGCAGTTTCCATCGAACGAGAGGTGGTCTCCGGTCACGCATACGCGATCCTCGCACCCGAAGCCGGCGTTGACGGCTGGTGCGGATACGACAAGCCGACGTTCCTGTCGGCAGATGGTGTTCTGACCCGTAACCCTGGGCCCCGGCGCGTCAGCGCCGGGGCCCTCGACGTGGAGGTGACATGGGGCAGAACCCCGATGACATGTTCGGCGATGAGAACTACCCGGCCTACACCATCGGCCAGGCCGCGGAGATGCTCGGCACCACGCAGGACTTCCTGCGCCGCCTGGACGAGGCGAAATTGATCAACCCGCACCGCTCCAGCGGCGGCCACCGCCGCTACTCCCGCTACCAGCTGCGCCTGGCCGCCCGGGCCCGCGAAATGGTCGACCAGGGCACCGCCCTGGAGGCCGCCTGCCGGATCATCATCCTGGAGGACCAACTTGAGGAAGCCCTCCGGCAGAACGAAAAGCAGTAGCGGGGGCCGCGGCCCGAGTAGGCCCATGCCAGGCTGAGATGGCCTGGGGGAACGGCTGCACCGAGTGCCGTTATTCCGCCGCGATAGGGCCGGCGTACCGTCGCGCCGTACGTGCCGGATCCCACGCCGTACGTGGCGCCGGTCCGAGGCGAGGGGAGCATTCCGCAATGGGCTCCGTGATCTCTCTCCCGGCCCGTCGGTTCGGCACCGGAGCAACCCCCACCCCCGGGGGCCTGAATGAACGGCGACGTTCTCGGCACGCTCGCGGCGGCGTCAGCAGCGGCGTTCGCGTTGGCCTGGCTGTCTGCCGTCGCCGGATTCGGCGGCGGGGTCCTGCTGCTGCCCATGTTCACCGCCCTGTTCGGGCTGCGGGTGGCGGTGCCGATGCTGACCCTCACCCAGCTGTCCAGCAACGGCGCCCGGGTGTGGTTCAACCGGCGGGACCTGAACTGGCCGCTCGTAGGCTGGTTCACCCTCGGGGCGGTGCCGTGCGCCGTCGTCGGAGCTCTCCTGTTCGCCCACGCTCCACTGGAACCACTCAAGCGGACCCTCGGCGTGTTCCTCATCGCCGTTGTCCTGTGGCGCCGGATCAACCCCCATCCCCGACGCCCCGCCGACCGCACCTTCACCGGGGTGGGCGCGGCATCCGGGCTCGGATCGGCGCGCTGGTCGTCGGTGAGGTCGATGTTCCAACGGATCAGCAGGGGTTCGTCCCGGGGCACTTTGAGGTAGGTATCGAAGGTCAGGTCGGTCGAGCCGCCCTCTCCGGACGCTGAGGCCGACCACGCCGTCGGCGCAATGGGTGACCCGACCGGTTACCCGCCGACCGGCGGCGGTGGGGTCGGCGCGGCAGCGCCTCAGCCGGTGGCGGGCGCAGGGGCGGGAGCGGCGATGGTCAGCCGGTGACCACCGTCAGTTCCCGCAGCATCGCCTCGGCCCGTTCGCTCGACTCCTCGAGCAGGGCGCCCCGGGCGACGACGAAGGCGATGTGGTCCATGTTGTCGCGGGCCTCTCGCAGCTCGCTCCCGATGGGTGTCATCAGTCGGGTCTCCACCGCGCCGGCCATCCGCCTCGCCCGCTCGACGCCGTCGAGCCGCAGCAGCCGGCCCTTCCTGCTGCAGAGGAAGCGCATCGCCTCGTGGTGCCGCCACCGCAGGCGCACGTCGGGCCGGCCGCCCAACGCCATCTCCAGGGCCGCCCGGTACGGATCGAAGCCGGACGCGTGCCAGATCATGTCCATGATCACGTCGCCGGGCGTCCGGGCGTTGATCTCGATGACCACCGGCCCTCGTTCGGTCAGGATCAGCTCGGAGTTGCTGAAGCAGCGGTCGACGCCCAGGGCGGTCAGCCCGGTACGCACAGCCGCCTCGGCGGCGTCCGCGTCGGCGTGCCGGAAGGGCAGGGCGTGGCCGCGCACGATCGGATAGTCGCCCGGCACCACCTCCTTGCGTACCTGGCAGAGGACCGTCGTCTCGCCGTCGCAGGTGAGCGACTCGACGCTGATCTCCTGCCCGGTGACCCGCTCCTCCACGAGCACCGGCGAGTCCGGCCGCAGCCGCCTCTCCCAGGCCCTCGCGGCGACGACCTCGAGCGCGGCGGGCGAGGCGGCCATCCCGACGCCGATGCTGCCGGCCTGGTCGACCGGCTTGACGCAGACCGGGAACCCGAAGTCGTGCGCCGCCTCGCGCACCTCCGCCAGGGAGGGACACACCCGAAACCGGGGTTGCGGCACCCCGGCAGCGCGCAGCGCGGAGCGCTGGAGGCTCTTGATGGTGGCGGCTGCGGCGGCGTCCCGGCTCATGAAGGGCACGGCGAACTCGGCGGCGAGGTCGGCCGCGAGGATCATGCACTCGTCGAAGAAGGTCATGATGCCGCTGGGCACCTCGCCGTCGAGGAGATCGGCGACCGCGGCGCGTACCTGCCGTTCGTCGAACAGGTCCGCCACGCTGCGGTAGTCGTCGGCCAGCCGCAGGTGGGGAGCGTCGACGAAGTCCACCAGGAGCAGCCGTACGCCGCTGCGGAGCAGGGTCCGGATGGCGAACTCCCGATTCTCCACGAACCCCAGCACGAGCAGCCGCTGGTCAGGCATCGACCGTCGCCTCCTTCCCGCCCACGGGCAGGAGCACGCCGTCGCGCAGCACGTGCACGACCGTCACCTGCCGCCCCTCGCCGGGCGGCCCGTCCGGCCCGGCCGGAACGACGCCGTCGCGTACCTCGAAGATCGTGACGTCGGCCGGGGCGCCGGGGCGCCACGGGGTGGCCCAGTGCGGATCCCCGAGGGCTCGGGCGCAGTTCGTCGTGACGGACGCGACGACGCGCTCCAGCGGCATCCCCATCGTGAGGAACACGGACATCAGCTCCGGCAGGGTGGGCACCCACTCGCCCGGCCCCGTCCGGTAGGCGTCCGTGCTGAGGGTGTCCGGCCAGAAGCCCGCGTCGGCCGCCCGGCGGGCGGTCTCCGCGCAGAAGAGCGTGCCAGCGTGTCCCACGTCGAAGAGGACGCCCCGCTCACGTGCCTCCACGAACCACGGTTGCGGTCGTCCGCCGCTGGTCAGGAGGCCTTGGGCGCCGCCGTGCAGGGCGTGCGTGACGATGTCCCCCGGGCGCAGCCGCTCAAAGATTCGCGCGACCGGCACCGGCGGGTCCGTGACGTGCACCATCAGCGGCAGCCCGGCGCGCCCGGCGGCGTCGAGGCCCCGGCTCAGCACCCCCATCGGCGGCGCCTGGACCCGCGGGGTCAGCCGCACCTTGAAGCCCACGACCTCGTTGGGGAACTCCGCCGCCCGGCGTACCGCCCCGGCTACGTCCGCCAGGCTCAGGTCGTGCAGCTCGCCGACGCCCGAGGCCAGGGTCTGCAACCCGATGCTGCACACGTGCAGGAACGCGAGCACTCTGGTACGCGCCTGCGCCATCTCCAGGGCGCGGAAGGCGGGAAAGTTCGCCCAACCGGTGGTCCCCGCATCGACGACGGTGGTCACGCCGACATCGACGCCGAACGGGTCGGGTTCGGTGGCGATCGGGGACCCGCTGGCGAAGTAGTGGCCGTGCAGGTCGACGAAGCCTGGAGCCACGAACCGCCCGCCGAGGTCGATCCGGCTGCCGGCGTCCGCGCCCAAGCCGGGGCCGACGGCGGCGATCCGACCGGTCCGGACGGCGACGTCACCGGCGTACGTGGTCCCCGCCTGGGGGTCGACGATCCGGCCGCCGGTGAGCACGAGGTCGTACGGCGCAAGTTGCTCCACGGTCTACCGGCCCGGCTCGACGAGTTGGGCGACGCCCTCACCGAAGGACCAGTCGCAGAGCTCGTTCTCGACGATTGTGATCAGGACGTTGCGGGGTTCGACGGCGGCGCGTTCCGCGGCGAGTTCGACGACGCGGCGGTACAGCGCCCGCTTCTGCTCCACGCTGCGACCGCCGCGCATCGTGATCCGCACGAAGACCACGTCGTCGTCGCGGCGGATGCCGAGGTAGCCGGCGTCGTAGCGCAGCATCCCATCGTCGTTGCGGCGGAGCACCTGGAACAGGTCGTCGGCGGGTACGTCGACCGTCTCGGTCATGGCCTGGTGGACGGCGTCGCCCAGGGCCTGGAGCGTCTTCGGGTCACATCGTTGCAACACATTGATCTCTACGAGTGGCATGTTGGGATCCTTCCGGCCGATGGCGTGGTGGTGGGTTACTGGTCGACGGGTCGGGTCGGTCCCTGTCGGACGACCAGGAGCGTGCAGCCCTCGCGCGAGTCGACCCGGTGCACGCTGTGTGGCTTCTCGACGATCACGTCGCCGGGCCGGTAGCTGTCACCGTTGTCGTTGTGCAGCTCGCCGTCGATCACGAACATGAGTTCGTAGTCAAGGTGCTCGTGCAGGTCGCCGTGGGCGCCGGGGCGGAACCGGACGAGGAAGGCTGTCGCCGCCCCGGCCGGGCCGTCGCAGCGGTAGAGATGGTGGATTTCGGCACCGGCGCGGCCCGGCTGGATCCACTCCTGCCAGGGCACCGCGTCGCGCCCGTCCGGGGTCATCAGCCCTCGCAGCACGGTGACGTCCCGGCTCTGCGGGACGGGGGGACGGCTCGTCGTCTCGGGCATGTCGCTCCTTTCAACAGGGGACGGCTCGGCCCTCGGCACCCGTAGGTCCGACCGGCGGACCTTTCCCGAGGCGGTACGCGGCAGGCCGCGACTGAAGCTCACGGAGTGCACGCGCGCCTCGGGCGGCATCCGGCCCGCGACGTACGCGACGAGTGCCCGCTCCAGCTCCGCCGTGGCGCGAGCGGGCCGGGCCAGCTCCACCACGGCGTGCGCGACGGTCTCCTCGTCCGGCAGCCGCCGGGGCACGACGGCGGCATCGGCTACCTCGGGATGCGCGCGCAGCACCGCCTCCAACTCGTACGGCGACACCCGGTGCCCGAACGACTTGAAGACGTCGTCCCGCCGGCCCAGGATCCGTATCCAGCCATCCGGGCTGCGCTCGGCGAGGTCGCCGGTGCGATACTCACGCCCCGGCGTCGCCGGTCCGGGTGGTACGCATCCGGGTGCGACGCCGACGGGGTCGTCGGTCAGGTCGACGCACACCTCACCCTGGCCGGCCGTGCCGCCGTCGGAGCCCCGCAGCCGGATGTGGTACCCGGGTAGGGGCCTGCCGAGCCAGCCGGGCCGGGGACGCAGGCCCGGCGTGGTCCCGACCAGTCCGGTGGTCTCCGTCTGCCCGTACCCGTCGCGGACGCGGACCCCCCAGGCGGCGCGCACGGCGGCGGCGACGCGCTCGTCAAGGGGTTCACCCGCACTGAGCGCCTCGCGTAGCGCCGGCGATCCGGTGTCGAGCGCGGGCAGCATCGCCCGCCACGTGCTCGGTGACGCGCAGAGCGTCGTGACGCGGTGGCGCGCCATCAGGCGGGGGAGCCGCGTGGGTGGGCACCCCGACGGTGGCACCACGATCGACGCCTCGGCGTTCCAAGGCACGAAGAAGCTGCTCCACGCGTGTTTCGCCCAGCCCGGCGCGGACACGTTGAGGTGCCGGTCGCCCGGCATCAGCCCTGACCAGTACATGCCGGAGAGATGGCCGACGGGGTAGCTGACGTGGGTGTGGGCCACCAGCTTCGGCAGCGAGGTGGTGCCGGAGGTGAAATAACAGAAGGCGGTGGCGTCGGCCAGGGTGGGTTCGGTCGGCAGGTAGGGGCCGGCGACGGCGAGGCTGTCCCGGTAGTCGTGCCAGCCCGGGGGCGGCGCGCCCACCGCGATCCTCGTCCGCAGGCCGGGGCCGGGCGGAAAGAGCCGGGTCAGGTCCGACTCGCAGACGACGTGGCGCACCGCGCCCCGGGCGACGCGGTCGCGGGCGTCCGCCGGGCCGAGCGTGACGTTGACCGGGATGACGACCGCGCCCGTCTTCAGGCAGGCGAGGATCGTCTCCCACAGCTGCGGCCGAGGACCCAGGGCGACGAGCACGCGCTCCCCACGGCGTACGCCGAGATGGGTGAGCCAGCACGCGACGGCGTCGGACCTCGCGGCCAGGTCCGCGAAGCCGATCTCGTCGGCGGATTCCTCGTTGGTGGGCAGCACCAACGCCGGGGCGTCGTTTCCGGCGGCGATCACGTCGAACCACTCGAGTGCCCAGTTGAAGTGCGGCAACCGGGGCCAACGGAACTCCTCGTACGCCCGGTCGTAGTCCGTGCGGTGCCGCAGCAGCAGGTCGCGGGCGGCCCGGAACCGCTGGTGCGCCCGGGTGCGCCGCAGGCGCCAGTACGCCTCGTCCGGACCCGTCACGACTGCGCCACCTCGTCAACGGCGCGGCGCGGCGCCCCCGGCTCGTTCCCGGCCGTCGGCACCAGCGCGGGCGCGGCCAGCCCGGCCAGGATGTCGGCAGCGATCGCGTCGGCGTCCCGAGTGAACTGGGTCCAGTGGCCTGGTCGACCGCTGCCGACCTGGGTGAACCAGCGCGTGTGCTCGGTGGGGATGCCGAGGACGTAGAGGCCCCGCTCGGCACCGCCGTCGGCCCGCACCGGGTGGTACGGGGCCTCGGTCACGGCGACCCCGCCGGTGTCGAAGACCGAGCCGCCGGACCGGTTCGCGTAGCAGGTCAACAGCCCCGATGCCCGCAGCCGGGTGGTCAGGGCGGCGACGTCGGTACGCAGGTCCGCCTGGGGGATCCGGGCGTCCACCAGCGTGTCGAGCTTCACCCGGCTGCCGGCGACCTGGGGCGACCAGGCCACGAAACGGCCCGTCGCCACGTCGGTGTCGAAGCGGGCCCGCGGCCCGAGCACCCGCAACAGCCCGCAGTCGACGAGCGCGCCGACCTGCCGCAGCCGGACCAGCGGCGGCCCGGCGGCCAGGAACGAACTCAGCGGGGTGAACCAGTCCAGGAAGTCCCGCTGGTGCGACTGCGGCGTCAGCCCGGAGAAGTCGACGGCGGCCCGAAGTACGTGCCGAACGTCGCGGAGCACGTCGCAGGCGGCCTTGCGTGGCCCGTCGACGTTGCCGGCCAGCGCCTCGGCGATGTCGGCCCGGAGGAATTCCGTCAGCGCGGCGCGGAAGCCGGCGCGGTCGCCGAACGACCGGTCGCCGAACGGCTCCCGCCAGGCGGTGAGGTCGAGCGGCGGCAGGTCGGTGACGCCGAAGGCCGCCGCCAGCCGCTCGACGGCCTCCCGCGACGGGGGGTCGTCGGTCGAGGCGAGCAGCTGCGCGGCGAAGCGCTCCGCGACGTCCCCGCCGAACCGCCGGCGCACCTCGGCGGCGTAGTACACCAGCCGCATCTCGGCCAGCACCAGCGGCAGCACGTCCCGGCGGAAGTCGAGTAGGCCGTCCCGGCGCATTCTCTCGACACGCTGCACGGTGCAGATCCGGCTCGGGTAGGAGAAGTCGGGAGGCTTCTGGTTGTGGCCCCGAGCCGGCAGGGGGGCGCCGCTGCGAGAGCCGGCGACCAGGAGGGGTTCGTCCCCGCTCGGCTGGTAGCGCAGCGTGCCATCCGCCTCAGTGGCGAAGCTGCCGCCCCGGCCGACGGTGAGGGCCGCCATCACGTCGTAGAACGACAGTCCGAGCCCGATCACTCCGACCGTCGACCCCGCGGGCAGCGCGTCGAGCGGCATATCCGCTGCCGAGTCGCCGCGTACGTACCGCAGCCCCGGGTGGCGACGGGCGAAGGTGGCGAATCTCCGCTGCTCGGGGTCGAGCAACGGACGCGGGTGCCCGGTGGCCAGCACGACCCGGTCCGCGCTCAGTCGGTGGCCGTCCGCCGTGGTGAGCACGTACCCGCCGTGGCCGGTGGTCAGGTCGGTGACCTCGGCGCCCAGGCGGCGCAGGGCAACCCCGGCCGGCAGGTCGCGCTCGACGGCGTCCAGCAGGAACCGCAGGTACCGGCCATAGAGCGCTCGGGGCGCGTACCCGTCGCCCGAAGCGGCCGGGTCGACCCGCCCCCACCACTGGGCCAGGGTCGGGCCGGCGCCGGGCCTGGCCGGGCCGTCGTCCGCCGCCCCCGAGAACATGGTCACCTCGTCGGCGACGGTGTTCATGACGAACCATGGCGGCTGGTCGGTGCGCCAGACGCGACCGCAGCCGACCTCGCGCCGGTCGACGAGCCAGACGTCCACCGGCCGCCGGGGCGGGTCCGCCGCGAAGCGGGCGGCGAGACGTTCGAGCACCGCGAGGCCCCGTGGCCCGCTGCCCACGATCGCCACCGTGTACGGGCCCCGGCCCGGCGGCACCGCCGGAGAGGCGACCGCGTCCACCGTGGGCGTACGTGGCGACGGCCTGCCCGGCGCGGGACCGGACGTGGCCAGGCCGTCGTAGGTGTCCGCCGTGTGCCGGAGCATGCCAAGCAGCTCGTTCGCGCGCACCTTCCGGCGGGTGCCGCCGCCGATGGCGGGCAGGGGCAGCCGCCCCACCCGCGTCCACCGCAACCTTCCGTCCGCGTCGATCTCCGCCTGGGTCAGGCCCATGTTGTCCGGGTGCAGGCAGAACGGCAGGTCTAGGGTGCCGCTGGCGAAGGCGCGCACGAGCGCTCGGCCCGTGTCGCCCCCGTCGAGCACCGCCGACACCAGGGCCCGCGCCTCGGTCAGCACCATCGAGCCGTCCAACTGCTCGGAGCGAGACGGCCGGGTCGCTGCGGCGGCGGCTGCCGCCAGCTCCAGTGCCGCGACGTTCTCGGCCACCGTGGGGATCCGCCTCGACTCGGCCGCCGTCTTGACGATGAGCCGCTCCGCCCCGCCCCGTACGGCGAGTGCCGCGCTGGCTCTGAGCAGCCGCTCGGCACCGGCGGGCGTGCGTGGATGCACGCCCATGTAGGTGTAGAGGACGACGTGCCACCGCACGTACGACGGCAGGAGCTCCTCGGCGAGTCGGCGCAACGCCGCCAGGGCCTCCAGGTCCTGGCGTGCGTCGGTCTGCTGCGCGTAGCTCAGCGAGACGGTGGGGATGCCGCGCTCGACGAAGAACAGCGCCTCCAGCACGCTGATAGCCACCAGCATCGACGGCGGGCACAGCTGCCCGAGCATGCAGCCGCCGAACGTCTCCAGATGCGCCCGACCCGGTGCGGTCGCGGCCAGTTCCCTGGTGGCCTCGTCCCAGTGCCGCACCGACTCGGCGAGTGGAACCCGGCCGTACGGCAGGCAGTACGAGACCGGTCCCCCCTCGCTGGCGTTCAGGCCGGCGCGCACGGCCGTACGGAAGATCTCCTGGGGAACGGCGGAGCCGTGCCGGACCTGGACGGGGACCGGGCACGGCCCTGCCTGACCGGCGCGGACCACCTCGGCGGTGACGGCGGCGCCGTGCACGACCAGCGGGAACCCGTTGAGCGGCTGCCCGGCCGCCAGCGCCTGCCGTGCCGAGGCATGGTCGCCGACCCTGGTGTAGCTGTCGAGCGTGATCGTGCCGACGGTGCTGGCTCCGGCCTGCGCCACCGCGCGTAGGCCCTCGGCCATCGCGCCCGGGTCCGCCATGCCCATCCTCGGCTGCACGACCAGCAGCCCGGCCGCGCGGGCGCGCGCCACGTGGTCCGCCAGATCGGGGACGGCCCGTACCGCGGTCGCGCAGCCGTCGGCCGGGCGCTGCGCGGGCAGGCCGGCCAGCCATCCAAGCAGCTCCCCGGCCTCGGCGTCGTCCGGGAAAACGGCGTCGAAGCCGGCGTCGAGCAGCGCGGCGTCGTCGTCCATCTCACCGGCGGCGATGCCGAGCTTCCCGCCGATGACGACCGGCACCCGGCGGGTGCCCGGATCGGCGCGCAGCGCCGCGACGAGCCGGGTCCCGTCGAGCCGACCGTGGCCGTTGACGGTGCTGACGACAACCGCGTCGGGGGCGTGGTCGCGGACCGCCCGGACCACCGTCGCGTCGACGACGCAGGGCCCGAGATTGACCACCGTGTGGCCGTGTTCCTCCAGCAGGAGCTGGAGGTACGTCAGGTTCCACGTGTGCGCGTCCGACCGGACGGTCGACAGGACCACTCGGCGGGGGGTGGTGGCGGGTTCGGCCATGGCAGGGACTCCTCGCGATAGCCGTCGGCATCCTCGGGGCGGCTCAGCTGGTGGCCGGCACGGTGGCCTGGCCGGACGCGCCCGCGTAGGTCGGCGTCAACAGGTGTTCGGCCAGGGCCGCCGCCAGAGCGCCTGCGATGTGTTCGATGCAGGCGACCGGGTCCTCCCCCACGCTGACGCGCAGGAACGGTCTGGTCAGGCGGGCCCCGCCTGTCGCGGCGATGCCGATGTGGGTCGAGGTGAAACCGAAGCTGGTGCTGTGGTGCAGGGTCACGCCGCTGCGGCGGCAGTCGGTCACGGTCGTCGAGATGACCTCCTGGAGGACGTCCAGCCCCAGCTCACGGGTGAACGCCAGCGGGACGACGCCGCCCAGGTACCGGTAGGCGTGCCGGTAGACGGTGTGGTCGGCGTGGGTGGTGGCGATCGGCGTGCCGAGGACGATCAGCTTGCGTAGCGGCTCGGACATCGCCGCCAGCAGCTCGCGGCAGAAAGTCTCGCTGTTCTGCTTGATCCGCAGCATCCGCTCGTCGTGGGCGTGCGCGGTGTAGCCCAGCATCTCAAAGGACTGCAGGTCGGGCAGGAAGGCCCCGCACCGCTCCCGCTGCACGAAGACCTCGCGGGCGAACTGGCTGTCGACGAGGATGGCGCCCCCGTTGATCCGGTCCAGGCCGTGCTGGCGGTACTTGAGCAGACTCTCGATCTGCACGAGGTGCAACCGCGGGTTGTCGCGCAGCTCCGGGATCGCGAACAGCGCGCCCTCGCCGCCGGCCGACATCGAGGTGTCGAGGACGACGAAGAGGTCCTGTTCGAGGGGCAGCCGGCCGAGCGACCGCAGCATCTCCACCACGTCGATGAGGGTCGTCTCGTCCTCGTTGTTGATGGGTTCCACGAAGAACGCCGCCGGACGGGCGGAGCGCACGTACTCGACGACGTCGGCGGCGCGCTCGACCTCCACCCCCTGGACGGTGACCCCCTTGAGCTTCGACAGCTGGTCGCGCGACTCGAAGTACGTGCGCGCCATGTAGCCGATGCGGTCGCCCGCGCGAAGCCGGTCGCGCACCAGCCAGTTCTCGACCGCCGTGAAGGCGCCCATCCCCGAGCTGGTCAGGAAGCAGGCCGGGCCCAGCTGCCCGTACCCGAGCTCGCAGCGGTACTGCTGCTCCAAGCGGGTCAGGATCGGGTGGTGGACCCGCCGGTAGCCGAGCAGGCCGCGGTAGCCGTGGTCGTCGACGTGGAACAGGTGGGGACGGTTGCTGCTCTCGTACGCCGGCGACTGCCAGTCGTGCAGGGTCGCCAGGTTCGCCAGGTCCCGGACGAGGACCCGGAAGACCTCGCACCGGTCCAGGTAGGCCGACCAGTCGGTGCTCTCGTGCGCCGTGCGCCGGAAGGCGTCCACCTCCTCAACCAGGGCGGCGAGACGTCGCTGCGCGGCCGGCACCACCAGGGGATTGGTCCGCATCCCGGTGCGCTCGCACAGCCGCAGGTACTGCCGCCACGTGTCCTGGGCGTAGCCGAGCAGGCGGTGCAGCTCGTCGGCCAGGCCTCGCAGCCGCTGCTCGTAGTACGAGGGCTCAGGCGACACGTTCCACCGCCCGGTCGTGGCGACGACGCAGGCACGACCGGTCGAGGTCGCGCGGTGACCGGTGGCCGAGCAGCCAAGTGAGCAGCCGGACGTCCTGGTCGTACTGCACCGAGTAGCTGCGCAGCCCCTGCGCCGTCCGCGCCACGTCGATGGCCTCGGCTGTCTCCCGGGCCTGGTCGGTCAGCGAGTAGGGCGAGACGCCCTGTCGTACGGCGACGCCATTGGCGGCGGCAGCAGCGTAGAGGAATCCACGGGCGACGAACACCGCGTCGGCGCCGTGCGCGAAGGCGGCGACGGCGTAGGCGGGGGTGTGCAGGGCGCCGGAGGCGCACAACACCACGCGCTCGCGCAGCCCTGTGGCCCGTAGCGCGTCGTCGACCAGGCCGATGCTCTCGTAGACGTCGCCGTACCCCACGTAGTTGGCGGTGCAGGCATGGGCGCTGGACGTGCCGCCGTAGGCGCTGTCGATCGTCATGAAGTCCGGCGGGCAGCCGGTGCGCCGGAACCGTTCGACAAGCGCCACCACCTCCTGGGGCCGGCCGATGCAGAGCTTGATGCCGACGGGCAGACCGGTGGCGACGCGTACGTCGTGGATCCACGCGCAGAGCTTGTCGTACTTCTCCTCGCGGGTCCGGCCCAGCAGCTCATAGTGCTGCGGCGGCGACACGGCCTCCACACCGGCCAGGACGCCCCGCGCCTTCGCGACCAGCGGGGACACCCGGCTGCCGGGCAGGCTGACCACCCCGGGCTTCGCACCCTGGGACAGCTTCAACTCCACCAGCCGCACGTGCTCGTGGGTCCGGACCAACTCGGCCAGCCGGTCCAGGTCGAGCCGCGCGAACATCCGCCCGTGTGCTGGGGCCGGCACCCCCAGGCCGAACTTCGCGGTGCCGATCTGCAACACGAGGTCCGCGCCGGTGCCGAGATGGATGCTCGGGCCGCCCTCGCCCGTGTTGACCAGGCCGAGTCCCCGCTGCCCCTGCGCGACCGCCTCGACGAGCTTGTCGTTGATCCCGCCGAGGCTCATCGCGGACGCGTTGAGCAGGTGCCGCAGGCGGAACCGCCGCACGTCGGCTCCCTGCCCGAAGGTGACCTCGTAGGTGACGTCGTCACCGTCCGGCTCGTCGGGCGGCAGGTTCTCGTGCAGCAGTTGGAAGGGGAACGCGGAATCGGGCTCCGGCCGCGTGTTGCCGAACTGCACAAGAGCGGTCTGCCCGTGCGCCGCCTGCCAGATGTAGTCGATGTCGTGTACGGCGAACGTGTGACCGTTGGCCGGGACGACCTGGCCGGTGTCTTCACGTGTGGGCACGGTGGTCCTTTCTTGTTCCGCGGCTGGAATCTTGTTCCGCGGCTGGAACCCGGCCTGCGGCGCCGTCCGGACGGCGGGAGGTTCCTGGCCTGGCGCCTGCCTTCGGGCGGCCCGCCGGGCCGCACGTCGACCGGTACCGGACGGCGCCGCACGGGGCATCAGGACAGGTAGGTCTGGCACCCACCGTCGCGAAGGACGTCGAGGGTGACGCAGTGGAAGCCACCCCCGAGGACCCTGGCGTGGCGCAGCTTGCGGGGGATGACGGTGATGCCTGCCTTTTCGAGCGCCCGCAGCAGGTCCGGCTGGAACGCGTCGACGATGGCCGTCTCGGGGTTCACCATGAGCAGGTTCATGCTGATCCACCGCTCGCTGAGCGTGTGCGGCAGCGCGGTCGGGTGCACGGTCGGCTCAGGGCACCAGACGATGTCCCAGGAGTCGAACGGGGCGGGCACCTTGTCCGGGTCGATGCGGTCGGGGTTGAGCATGACCAGGCCCGGCCGCAGGATCGCGATCGTGCTGTCGATGTGGGTGTAGCCGTAGACGTCACGCAGCGGGTGGAGGCGCAAATCCGAGCCCAGCATGGGCAGGATCGACGCCAGCCACCGCATTCCCGTCTCGTTGCCGCTGCGCGACACCTGATAAAAGATGTCGCGCCCCAGCCGCAGGACGTTGGCGGCGTCGAAGACGGGCTCGCCCTCAGCCAGCAGCGGGCGTCCCAGCGGGTCGCGCGCGTAGAGCTCGTCGCGCAGCTGCGGGCGTGGGGCGGAGATCCAGGTGGCCCCTTCGTCGCTGTACCGCTGGAACAGCGGACGCAGGTTGAATATCTCGAAGTACCGCGAGCGCATCGGGCTGGGCGCCTCGATGATCGTGGAACCGAGGATCAGGGTAATGTCGCGCGGGCAGTAGGAGATGTAGCCGTCCGCGTCCCAGTAGGGCGTGCTGAAGCTGCGGGAGTGGTCCACGGCCGGCGGCCGGTGCGTGGTCACGCCGAGCTCGCGCAGCGTCTGCTCGAGTTCGGCTAGGTCCTCGTTGGACTCCTCGATGACCTGCTTCGGGAACTCGCCCTGGTGCACGCGCTCGATCTCCGCCGGCGTCAGCGTCGGGTAGCACGCCAGCCAGGCGGAGGGGTCCGTCATCCTCGGCACCCGGGACGTCGTGGCGTCCCCGATGAGGATCTCCCGGAGCTGCGTGAACTCGTCCCAGGAGTTGACCGGTCGACGCACGTCACTGAGCGTGCCGGGGCTGACGGGGGCGGGAAGGGAGGTGGTCATCTCATTCTCCAGGGATTCGGTGTTCTCGGCGGACGATCCGGCGGGCGGCGGCCGTGGCGGCGCGCCCGAGCGAAAGCAGGTAGGTGTTCTCTCTCCCGTCGTTGCCCTTGAGGATCGCCTCGCGGGCCGCGCCCAGCAGTTCCATGGCCGCCGTCGCGTACACGTAGGCGGGCAGCGCGGCCAGCTCGGCGTCGGTCAGCGGCGGCGAGCCGTACCGTCGCGTCAGGTCCGCGAGGCGCTCGTCGAGGTCCCGGGGGTCGCCGTGCATGAGGTTGACGACGATCATGGACAGCTCGTGGATGCGGGGATAGCGGTTCGCCACGGCGAAGTCGAGGACGGCCACGGTCGTGTCCGAGGTCGGTACGACGTTGGCCTTCGTGAGGTCGCCGTGCACCAGCGCCCGGGGCAGGTTGGCCAGGTCGATCGTGGCGAAGGACTCCAGGGCCTCCGTGACGGTCCGCTGGTCCTCGGGCGGGAGCAGCGGCAGCACCTCGCGCGCCAGGACGGGCATGTTCGGCGTCGCCCACCAGTCGTGCAACGGCGCGAAGTCGCGCTCGATCGAATGGACGAGCCGCACCTGCCGTATCAGGTCGGCGAGCTGGGCCGGGTTCGGGTGCCCGCCGCGGTCGAAGAAGGTGCCACCGTCGAGGTGGTCCATCACGACGAGCAGGTTTCCCGAGGCGCGGTGGTGCAGCAGGTCCGCACCCCCGGCGGGGTGCAGGGCGGGGTGGGACACCCCGGCCGCGATGACGCACCGGAGCAGGTCCACGTAGCGCAGGGTCAGCTCCCGCGGGCGCTCGGTCGTGAATATCTTCACGTGGTAGCGGCCCCGTGTGGTGCTCAGCGTGAGGTTGCAGTCGTCGTAGCCGCTGTCGCAGACAACGTGTCCGCGTACGGTGCCGAGGCCACAGCCCGCCGCTGCCCAGCCAAGGAGTTCGGTCACGAGTTCTGGCCGGTGGATCCGCCGCAGCGGATCGGTCGGGTTCTGGATCGTCATCGATACGTCCCCGTCACCGTTCGTTCCGGACGTCGCCGAGGAAGTCGTCGACGGCGAGGCCGGCCCCCTCGGCCAGCACCCGGTCGAGCACCGTTCCCGCCACGGCCACGTCCAGCACCCCCAGGCCGAACGGGGAGACGACCACCGGCCGGCGATCGTCGAGTTCGGCCTCGCCCAGCAGGAGCTGGCCGATGGTCGCGGAGATGAAGCCCCGCGATCCGGCCTGCTGTTCGGCGAGGTGGGGCGACGTGTCGGCCTGGAGGCAGTGCGCAACGTCGTCCACCACGTTCTGAGCGTCGAGGATGACCTCCGGCGCCAGGTCGCGCAGCGAGATGTTCAGCACGACCTGGCCGGGACGCAGCGTCGTCTCGGGTCCGATGTGCGGGCGCAGCGCGTTCGTCGCCAGGACGACGACGTCCGCGTCGAGGGCCTCCGCCTTTCCGACCCGTCGCGCCGGCGCCGCCACCAGCCGCCTGGCCTGTCCGACCATCGCGTCGGCCGTGGCCGAGTCGGCGTCGTGGCAGTGGATCTCGCCGACCTCGATCGGGGTCTGGAGGAGGTATTCGAGCACTGAACTGGCGATGGGCCCGCAGCCGACGAAGCCGACGCGACGCGGCCGTTCCGTGGCGCCCGCGCCGAGCACGGCCCGCGCCGCCACGGCCGCCGCCGCGCCGGTGCGGGCGGCGCTGATCCGGGCCCCCTCCAGGCAAGCGACGGGTCGCCCCGTCTCGTGGTCGTTCAGCACGATCACGGCGGAGGCGCGTTTCTCGCCGCGGGCCAGGTTCTCGGGGAAGCTGGAGATCCACTTCATGCCGACCCGCTGCGTCGGGACGCGTACGTGCGCGGAGAGCGCGATGATCCGCGCGTGCCGCTCCGGGAAACGCAGGAACGCGCTCGGTCCGAGCGTGGTGGCGCCCGTCTCGTGCGCCACGTACGCGTCGGCGACCGTCTGCAGCACCAGCGGACGCGACCGCGCCAGGACGTCGGCGACGACGGCGCCCGGCACCAGGTGGAAGCTGCTCATCCGGTCACTCCTCGCTGGTGGGGGCGCGGCTTCTGCGCTGCTTCGGGGGAACGCCGGCCCTCCGGCCACGCGCCCGCCAACGTCGGGTAGCGCGCGGCGATCCACTGGTCGTCGTAGATGGTGTCCAGGTACCGGTCGCCCAGGTCCGGGCTGATGGCCACGACCCGGGCCTGCCGGGGAAGGGTTCCCGCGATCCGGCGCAGGGCGGTGAGGACGCTGCCGGTCGAGCCGCCGACGAGGACGCCGTAGCGGAGTGCCAGTTCCCGGCAGACCGCGATGCTCTCGTACTCCGACACGATGCACTTCTCGTAGCTGCCGTCGTCCCGCATGATCTCGGGGCGCCGGCTGGTACCCAGTCCGGGAACGTGCCGGGGCCCCGGCGGGCCGCCGAACGTCACCGAACCCTCGACGTCGACGGCGATGATGCGGGTACGCGGGCTCCGCTCCCGGAAGTACTCGACGCAACCCATCAGCGTGCCGGTCGTTCCCGCCCCCACGGCCAGCACGTCGACCTGGCCGAGCTCCTTGTGCACGCTCTGCGCCGTGTGCTGGCGGTGGGCGTTCGGGTTCGACCGGTTCGCGTACTGGTTGAGCCACACGAGTTCCGGGTCCTGCTCCAGTGCCCGCCGGATGTAGTCGATGCGGCTCTGCAGGAAGCCCAGGTTGGCGTCCTCGGTCCGGATCACCACCAGCCGGGCGCCGAGACTGCGCAGCATCGCCATCGCCGCCGAGGTGGTCCGCACGTCCGTGACGACGGTCAGCGAGAAGCCCTTAGACGCGCAGACGACGGCCATCGCGATGCCGAGGTTGCCCGAGGAGGACTCGATGAGTCGGGATCCGGGCTTCAGCCGGCCCTCCCGCTCCGCCGACTCGACCATCGACAGGGCGGTCTTCAGCTTGATGGAGCCGGCGACGTTGAGCCCCTCCACCTTGAGGTAGAGCTCGACGTCCGGGCGGCCGAGGAAGTCCGGTACCGCGAGGAACACGTCGTCGATGATGATGCGCGCCGCGGACGCGTAGATCATGACTGCCACCCGCCCGGAGCGCCCACGCGAGTGCCGCCAACGGCCCGGTCACGCCACACCTGGAACCTGAGCTCCGAGGTCAGGCGGCCGTCCAGGGTCCGCAACCACAGCTGGTCGGGATCCGGAAGGGCCTCCGAGAGCACGACGTGCCGCGCCCGGGCCACCATCCGGCAGAAGTTGCGGACGGAGACGATCGAGGCAAAGTCGAGGTACACCGGCTTTTCCTCGGTGTCGACGATGAAGTAGACCTGGCGGGGCAGGTCCCGGTCGTGGCGCCACCGCATGATCGCCCGCCACTCCCCGACGCTGGGATGGTGCCCCCGGATTCCCGGTACCTCGGCCGAGCTGGCATGCCAGCGGCGGCGTTGCAGCACCACCCCGTCGATGACGATCCGCGGCGTGTGCGCGCCCGCCGTCAGCCTCGGCAGCTCCAGCGCCGGCAGGGCGCAGTTCATCAGGCCGCCGATCTCGACATAGGTGTCCTCGTACTCGGGCAGCAGCCACAGGTCGGTGCCCGCGGCGGGATCGTGCAGGCCGATTAAGCCGTTGGGCCACCGCCGGACCTCGGCCCGGTCGAGCGGGACCGTGACGGCCCCGGGGACCGGCGTGTCGGTGTCCAGGCACAGGACCCGATGCCCGTACGGGGACGAGTCGGTGCCCTTCTGGTCCCGGCTGACCTGCTGGAGTGTCGGCAGGGCCGACGCCAGCTCTCGGGTGACGATCCTGTGCAACTCGTCGTTGCCGAGCTGCTCGTCGGTGTACAGGGCGCGTACCTGGCAGGCCAGGGTCGGCCAGATGTGGTGCAGTTCGCTGAGGATGATCTGCGGCTCGTCGCCGGGCCGGTCCCCGGTCAGCATCAGGTCGACGGCGCCGAAGAGCGGCCAGTCGTCGAGGTCGTCGCGGATCAGCCCGGCCCTGACGAGATCCGCCCGGTCGAGCTCGACGACGGTCTTGCGGGCGTCCAGGAGGTCCACGAGCCGTCGCTCGTAGCGTCGCTCCGCGTCCGCGCCGCCGGTCGGCACCGCCCGTGCCTCCGCCGCGGGCAGGCCCGACAGCCCTCGCCGACGCAGCTCGTCCGCCAACAGCCGCTGCCCTTCGAGGCGGGACTCGACGGCCAGGGACGCCAGCAGGTCCAGCGCGGTCGACATGCACTCGACCAGCCGGGCCGCCCCGTCAGCGGTGATCCGGGCATTCTCGATGTTGCCGACGGCCTCCTCGTAGAAGACCGCGCGGTCCGTCATCAACCCGCCCGCGCCCCGCCAGGGGGAGCAGCGGGTCAGCGCCGAGAACTCCTTGGTGATCTCCGCGAGCATCGCCGGCCGGTCGACCAGGCCGGTCGACGCGAACCGCTCGATCCCGTCCAGCAACTCGCCCGCCTGGCGGGCGCTCTCGCCGTCGAGGCCGCCGACGAGCGCACGCAGTTCGGCGCCCGCGTCGGTGGTGAAGTCGGAGACGTGCCAGTCGTCGAGGATCAGCTTCCGCCCGACCAGCCGGGCCAGGCTCGCCTCGACGACGTCCTCGCCGAGGCCCAGCGCCGCAGCCAGGGCGCTGCGACCGCCCGTGCCGTCGACAGCGGCGAGCACCCGCGCGTCCACGTCGTCGAGGTCGTCCGGGGCGGGGCCGATCACCCGACGGGGGATCGTGTGTGCCGTGCCGTTCTCGGTGAGCACGGCGTTTCCGACGGCGGTGGCGGCCCAGTAGGCCATGAAGGTGCGGCGGTTCGCGGCCCGACCGTCGCCGCGCGGCAGATAGGTCAGCGGGCCCAGGACCGGGTCCTCGTGGACGACGGTCGCCGGAACTGACGATCCATCGGCCGGGCTGCCGATCGTGACCAGGTTCAACGGCCCGACCTGCCCGCCCGTCTCGTTCTTGCCGCAGAACCGTTGCAGGAACCGGTACGCGACGGTCTCCCGGCCCCGGCGGAAGCCGTTGCGGGCGGCAGTGCGGCGCAACTCGTCGTACACGTCCGGGCTGCTCAGCATCACCGTGTCGGTGAAGTACCCCTGCCGGACATGGGCCATGAGGATCTCCAGCTCGCGGCTGGCCGCGGCGTGCAGCTCCTGTTCGACCCGCGCCTCGACGGTCGAAAACGCGTCGAGCGCGTCGGCCCACTGCGCGAGCGCCGGCGCGGCTTCGGCCGGCCGTTGTTCCACCGGCACCGGTCGCAGGGTCATCACCCGCCGCGAGGCCCGGCGCAGTGCGCGGCGTTCGTCCCCGTCGGTCTTCATGATCAGCGCCTTGACTTGGTTGAGCGTCGAAGCCCGGGCGGTGAGTACCGTTTCCTCCGCCACCAGCACCGACCGGGCCAGATCCTCGAGCCGGGCGTCGGCGAGCATGTCCAGCCAGCGGAAGGGCAGTCCGGCGGAGCGAAGGAGGCCGATGGGGAAGATCCGCCATCCGTTCGGACAATCCGGATAGGACGCCGACATGGTTCACCCTCTTCCATTCGTCGGTGCGGCCGTGGCTGTCGGGTGGCCGACGCCGACGGTGGGTCGACCCAGTGCGGCGCACGCGTCCGCCAGTCGTTCCAGACCGCGCACCCACTGCGCGGGAGGAAGCGCGAAGGACAGCCGGGTGAAGTACCCCCGCTGCCGCCACCACTGCGCGGTGTGCCCGAAGGCGGGCGCGGGCAGTGTCTGTAGTCCGAACCGCCGGAAGAGCGTGTGGGTGGTCTGCAGGTAGTCCCTGCCGTCCAGGGCCGGCAGGTGGATGAAGGTGTTGAAGTCTCCCCGCCAGGTTGGCACCCACCCGGTCAGGTCGCCGAACCGGGTGCGCAGAATCGCCTCGTTTGCCGCTAGGAGCTGCCGCAGGTCCTGTCGCCAGGCGAGCAGGCCAGCCATCGCGCCGCTCGTGTGAGCCTCGTCGATCAGCCGCGAGGTGAGTTCCCGGAGCCCGGGGAAGGTGGCGAAGTGCGGCTCGATCAGATCGACGACCTGCTCGGCGCCATCGCGGGCGGACCCGTACTGGCGTTCGGCCTCGAGCATCGCCAGGCGGTCCAGCAGCAGCGCCGGTGAGGCCAGACCCGGTGACGACGGGGCGATCAGCTCGTTGGCCGCCGCAGCCGCCTGCATCGTCTGCGCGTCGCCGATGAGCCAGGCGATCCGGAATCCGGGCAGCGCCCGGGACTTGGACAGGCTGCCGACGGTCAGCACGCCGTCGGCATACCCCTCCTTCGCCGCGATCGACGGCAGGTGCGGCAGGTGTCCCTCCGGGGCCAGGTCTGACGAGACGACGTCGTGCAGGATCACGACGGAGCGGTCCCTCGCCCAGACGGCCAACTGCCGCAACTCGGCCTCGCTGTACCGTTCGCCTGTGGGGTTGTTGAAGGTGTTGACATAGATCACCGTCGTCTGCGGCGGGGCGCTGGCGGTCAACTCCTCGACGGTGGGCAGCCAACGTTCCGGAAGACACGAGACCACCTGGGAGACCGTGAATCCCGCGTCGCACAGCGCCGCCCCGACCAGGGGGAAGGTCGGCGCGGGCAGGACGGCGTGCGGTCGCTGGAGTCCCGGCCGGACGCGGGCGGCCAGCACCCGGGCGGCGAGGGCTATCCCCGCGCTCGCCCCCGCCGTCACGATGACGTTCTCCGGGCCGATCGTCGTGAGGCCGGCGCTGCGTCGCGTCTCGTACGCCGCGACCGCCGCGCGCCCGAGGACGTGACCGTTCGGCCCGTCGTAGTCGTGCCACAGCAGCGGATCCCGCGCCGCGCCGAGGACGAAGTCCACGAACTCCCAGGCCGGCTGCTGAAAGTTGACGCCGGAGGAGAGGTTGACGAGGGGACGCTCGTCGCCGGAACGCTCGACGTAGTCCGCCTGCTCGGTCAGATCGTAGTTCACCTCGTCGACAGCGAGCATGAACTGCCACGGCGTGAATTTCGGGCAGAGGGCAGCAGCGCCTCGTAAGGACGTCATGGACGGACTCCCCGTATCGCGATGGGTTGCCGTCCGCCACACGCGCGTGGCGGACGGCTTCAACGGGTCAGATGACGCGGGCGCCGTGCCGCCGGAACCGCGGCAGCGACGAGCAGATCATCGTGCGCAGGAGCCACCGGTCACGCCGGTCGTGCCGGGCCCGGAACGGAGTGCGGGCGTGCACCACCCGCCGGTTGTCCAGCAGCAGCAGATCGCCGGGTTCCAGGACGTGCCCGACCACGGCGTCGGAGAGCGCGGTACGCAGTACCACCAGCGCCTCGGCGGCCTCCGGGTCGCCCTCGGCCGCGCGCAGGTAGTGGTCGTCGTAGCAGATCTCCGGGTTGTGCGGAGGCCCAAACAGCACCGGGGTCCGGGAGCTGGTGAGGTGCGGCGAGACGTGCGCCGAGTCGGCGAACATCTCGAAGCGCGGCTCGGCGAGCACCCGGCGCACGTCGGGTGGCAGGCGCACGTCACGCGCGGCGGCGTACCGGGTGACGGCGGTTGGTTCTCCCCGCAGGCACAACAGGGCGAAGTAGTCGCAGCGGTCGGGGGTGAAACCGTCCTCGACATGCCAGTCGAGGCTGCCGCTGCTGCTCTCGCTGGTCTGGGTGTACTCCATGTCGGGCACCGGTACGACGTGTTGCACGACCCGCCCGCCGTAGAGGCTCCGGAAGTTGAACGGCTCCCCGAGCGACATCGTCACGGCCAGCAGGCACAGGGCGACGCGCTGCACCAGCTCCGTGTCGAGCGGCGCGGCGGAGGAGACGGGGTTGGGCCCGAAGTCGAGCGACGGCAGAAGGCCGCGCAGCAGCAGGGCGTCCCCGCCGATGGCACCCGTGCGGTAGGCGTGCAGGTGCCGGTGCAGTCGCGCGGGGAGGGCGGACATCAGCGGCGCGGCTGCCGAAACCAACTGGTCGGCGTCCGCCTTGGACAGATCCGTCCCGAGACAGGCCGCCGTGCCTTTCCACAGCTGCGCGACCTCGTCCTCGGTGAACACGAAATTTTGACATCGTTCGACAAGAGCCGTCACCTTACCCCCGTAATACAAGATCAGCTCGATCAATGGTGCCTGGCGCGGGAACGTGCCCCGCCCGGTCCGTTATACATTCACAGACACCGCTGCTGTCGTGCCTTCTGCAACTTACCGAACACTAAGGCGTAACACAAGGGCTACGTTGCGTAGCGGGAAGTTCCCGCTGATCACCGCTGCTGGGACGCCCTCACCGGTCCGCGACGGTCGACCGTATTCGCCAAGATGGGTTGCGATGTTTGTGATCGTCCAGCATTCTGGTGGACCGGGACGGGGGCGACCGCGGCCGCACCCGACCCTTGGCTCACCAGAACTGCAGAGCCGCCCGTGACCGACACGCCATCGTGCCGGGCCACGGTGCCGGTCCGCCACCGGCAATTCGGAAGTGCGGTCCGAAGCGTCGCGCCGAACGTTTGTGGTAATCGTTCTATGCTTTTGGCGAGCGGGGGTACTGACCATGGAAAGGGCAGCTCGAGGGGTGCCGCGAGAGCGTCCCCGACGTGACACCGGGCCGGTTCCCGGAGCGCTCAAGGACTTGGTGCGGGGCCAACTACACGCCCTCGTTTCGGCCCAACCGTTTCCCTGCCTCGGCGCGCGTTCCGCCCTCGCCAACGGCAGTTATCTCTTCAACCTCCACGAAGACATGGGCTCCTCGGAGAGCCTGCGTGATCTCGCAGCCGACCTGCGCCACTTCGCTCAGGTGCGGCTGGAACTGGGCGACCTCTACAGCTACGTCGCATCCTTCGTCGAGCCGCGGGTCCCTGGCGACGAGGCGGCCTGGGCAAGCTGCTTCTGGGCCTTGATGCAGCGCCTGCACGAAATCGACGAGGACGCCTGGGACCATCGGTTCTCCCGGGATCCAGAGAGCCCGGACTTCGCCTTCTCGTTCGCCGGTCTTGGTCACCTCGTCGTGACGCTCTACCCGGGGGCGAGCCGGTTCTCGCGGCGGTTCGCCTGGCCCACCCTGGTATTCAACCCGCTGGAGCAGGACAGGGCACAATTCCCCGAGGACGAGGCGTTCCTGCGGTTCCGCGACCAGATCAGGCTACGCGACGCTCGCCTCCAAGGGCAGGTGAACCCCTCGCTGCCCAAGACGCTGGACGACTCACAGGTGCCCGGCTTCGCGGGCGCACCGGTGCCTTCCGACTGGCGCTGCCCCCTGCGACTGCGGCCACCGCCCGAAGCGGGCAAGCCGACGTCGCAGTGAGCGAATGACGTTCGGCGCGGGGCGCCTCGTCGCTGAAACGGGAGTTGCCACCGTGGCCGCGCCGGCGTTGCCGTGACCGTGCCGTTCGAACGGCGATTGCGGACGGGCGCGCGTTCGCAATGCGGCGCGAAATCGGCTGTCGCGGCCGGACCAAACCAGGGTGGAGCCGGGTGGCGCGACGCCTTCGATGGCGGGCTTGCCATCCGGCGTCGACTACGTAAAGGTGGGTTGGCGCCGGGTCGATCTGACCATCGCCGGAGCATGAGGCTACTGGCCACGTGTATACCCGAGGCACGGGGAGGTGGGCGAAATATCAGCGCCTGAGCAGCGGGAAAGGGCTGCCCTGGGACGCGGATACTGGCGGCTGCTGGGGTCGGTCAGCTTCGCCAATCTCGGTGACGGCATCCGTATCACCGCGTTTCCTCTGCTGGCATTGACGCTGACCCGCGATCCCACCGCGATCGCCGGGCTCGCCGCCATGGAGTTCGTCCCGTGGATCCTGTTCGGTCCGGTGGCCGGCGCGGTGGTGGACTTCGTCAATCATCGACGGCTGATGTTGGCAGTGAGCCTCGTGCGCGCGCTGGTGCTGGCATCCGTCGCAATCTCCGTCTACGCGGGCACGGCCGAACTCTGGTGGCTGTACGCGGCGGCACTCGTTATCGGCCTCGGCGAATGCCTCTACGACACGGCGTCCCAGGTGGCGGTGCCGCAGGTCGTGTCGTCCGAAAATCTCCCGCGGGCCAACAGCCTCCTCTCGACGGCCTGGATCACCTGCAACGAGTTCGTGGGCCCGTTCCTCGGCGCCCGGCTGTTCGAGGTTGCCCGGACGCTGCCATTCGTGCTTCATTCGGCCGCCCTCTTTCTCTCGTCGGCGCTTCTGGTCGGCAAGTACCCCGGCTATTCTGGGACGCAGCGGTCAGACGACGGGCCCCCGCCGAAGGTCCGCAGGCCGATGGCCGAGCTGCTCGCCGACGGCTTCCGCGTCGTCCGGCGGGATCCGGTGCTGCGGTCCGTGATCCTCGCCGGCGCCGCGGTCGCCGCCGCCGACAGTGCCTGGTACGCGGTACTCGTCATCTACGTCACCGAGGACATCGGCGCCCCAGCGTCGGTCTTCGGTATCCTGCTCGCCGTCAGTTCCATCGGCGGCATCGTCGGCGGGCTGGTGATGGAGCGCGCCGGCAACCGCATCGGTGACGCCAAGGCCCTCGTGGCGGCGACCGCCGGCATCGTCGCGTCGCAGGTCGGCCTCGTCCTCGCGACCAGCGAGTTCGTCGTGGGCGCCCTGCTCGTCCTGAGCAGCATGGCGCTCGCCGTGTGGAACATCGCGGCGGTGACGATCCGGCAGCGGGTGGCGCCGCCCGACACGCTCGGCCGGGTCATGGGCCTCTCGCGTAGCATCACCTCGCTCGCGGCGGCCGTCAGCGCCGTCCTCGGGGGTGTCGTGGCCGCGACGGTCGACGTGCGGGCCGCGTTCCTGTTGGGCATTCCGTTCGTGCTCGGCACGAGCATCTGGGCGATACGCCGACTCGGCGCCCGGGCGACGCAGGCGATCGAACCCGACGACCACACCGCCGGTCGGGTATGACCGCCGTTCGGAGCGTTCTGGCGGCCCGGGGGTGGCTCAGTCCTCCAGGAACACCCCGCCGTACAGCGCCCCGTTAGCCATTGCGATGAGCCCGGGCTTGCGGCCCGGGACGACCCGGGTCCACGCGCCGGTCGTCCGCCCCTGCGTCACGAAGAAGCTCGGGTGGATCTGGCAGCCGCGGAAGGTCAACTCCTGCCCCTGGAGGAACGGCAGGTCGACGAGGTCACTCGGCACGTACCGCTGCGCCACCCACGCCTGGTTCGACACGGTGGCTGCCGCGACCGCCGCCTGGAACGTCTCGTCATTTACGGCCGGGCCGAGCGTGACCTCGCCGCCGGAACTGCCTATGGAGGGCTTGACTACCCATTCCCGCGCCGCTCCCGGGTGGCGGAGCCGGTCATGGCCGTCGCCGCTTCCGGCGAAGGCCCGCCCGGCCGGCCGGTGCAGCAGATAGGTCTCGGGGACCACCGCGCGCATCAGCCGCGCGTCGTCGGCGGGGAGCACGCCCCGCTCGGCTGCGGCGCGGAGGATCGCCAGCATGCCCTTGCCTCCGAGGAACTCCTCGCGGAAACCCGTGACGATAGCCACGTTGCCCGCGCGCGCGGCCTCGAAGACCGGCACCGCCGCCGCCGGCTCCTCCAGCATGTCCTCGATGATGAACTGGCGATGGACGAGGTCGACGTGCGTGTCGTCGGCGTAGAGGTGGCCGTCGCGCAGCGACAACCGCCTCTGGTGGCGGATGACCACTCGGAATCCCCTGGCCGCGTAGTGCCTGGCGAGCGTGCGGTGGGCGAGATGGAAGAGCGGTTCGTACGTCGGACTGTCGACGATGGCCAGCACCGGCCGGGACGACGCGGTGCCCAGGCGCGCGCAGGCCGCCAGGGCGGCATCGGCCAGCGCCGCGATGGGCGAGCCGGCGGAGAGGCCGTGCTCCCGGAGGAACGGACCGATCGCCGGATCGGCCTCGGCGAGTTCGTTGTAGTCCAGGACGTCCAGGCCGCCGACCGCGCCGCCGATGTTCACCTCGACGACCTTCCAGCCCTCGGCCGACCAGAGAAAGTCGCAGCGTGCCACGGTGACGTTCGTCGACAGCGCGTCGCGGAGGAAGGGCCGCAGCTCCGCGCCGATCCGCAGCGCGTCCAGCAGGTCGGGCTCGTGCGGTACGTAGCGGCCCAGCTCCGTGGTGAGCAGCGCGACCAGGCGCTCGCTGGCGTGCCGCAGGTATGCCGACTGTTCACGGTCGAGCAGCAGCGGGGCGGCCATCGGCGGCAACCGCACGTCGTCGCGGGTGCTTAGCACCTTCCGCGCCTCCATCTCCCGGCGCAGCCGCGACAGCCGCGTCGCCGAGCCCGGCCGCCGGAGTCGCTCATTGAAAGCCGACTGCACCCGAAATTTCGTCACCGCGAGCCTGCCTTCCTGGAACTGCCCCGCTGGCCGGCATCCCATCGATCGGGGTCATGTTACTTGATAATGAGGGCCGACCGGGGGGCCGAACCCGTTTCGTCGGCCTGGTTCGCGAAGGCCGGGCGGCGCGAGGCTCTTGGCTGTCGAGGCACGTGTGCATAGACTCGCGTCGAGGTACCGTAGCGTCGTTTGACACGGGGGCGTGAGCAGCGATGAGCGACCGGAGTGATCCGCATCCTTTCGGGGGCGATGGCCAGGCGCCGGCACGACTGTCGGTGGATGCGCAGATCTGCATCGGCAGCGGCGAATGCGTATTGGCGGAACCCGACGTCTTCGCCTTCGAAGCGGACCAGACGGCACGTGTCCTTCCCGGCCCAGCCCTGCACCGGATGCCCGCAGCGCGGGCAAGGGAGTTGGCGATGAACTGTCCTAGTTCCGCCATCTCCGTCGGCCGTGCGCCGGATGGAGAAGTCGAGTGAACGCCGCGCAGCCGAGCCTGGTGCTGAGCACCTACCGCGACGTCCAGGAAGCGTTGTCTAACGGCGCGCTGACCCGCAGCATCGACGCCGAACGGTTCGAACGCGGCAACATCCTCGAAGGCGTCGTCATGATGCTGAACGGCTCCCAGCACCGCGACCGGCGTCGAATCGAGAACACCCTCTTCCGCCGCGAGGTGCTGACCGAATACGAACAGAAACTGTTTCCCGTGGTCATCGAAGAAACACTCGCCCCGATCGTCCGGCAGGGCAAGGCGGACCTCGTCGAAACGGGCGCGCTGCTCGCTGTCGTGTTGTCGGCGCGGATGGTCGGCATCGACTTCGACGTCGACTCGCTGGACCAGCGCCGCCGGCTCATCCGGTACGCCGCGGCATTCACCCGGGCGGTCGCGATCGACGTGGCCGTCGTGCCAGAAGCCGAATTGCGCAGCGCCTCCGACGCCGCGCTCGCCGGGTTCACCAGCACCTTCCTGCGCCCCTCCTGGGATCGGCGGGCGGCGCTGATCGCCGCCGTCAAGGCCGGCGAGAGGGTGGAGAGCTACCTTCCGCGCGATCTCCTCACCACGCTGCTGCGGCACCGCGAGGCACATGGGCTCGACGACGGCCAGGTGATCCGGGAAACGGCGTTCTATCTGGAGGCGAGCGCCGACACCAGCGCCCAGGCGCTCACCAACTCCATTGACCTCGTCTTCGACCACGCCCGACGCGACCCGTCCGCGCTGTCCCGGCTAACGCAGGACACGTTCCTGGTACAGCGCTTCGTGCACGAGGCGGTACGGCTGCGCCCCACGGTTCCCCGGATCCGCCGGCGTACCCTCACCGACACCGTGCTGAACGGCACCGTCGTACCCGCCGACACCCTCGTGGAACTCGACACGACGGCGGCCAACCGCGACGTGGACGTCTTCGGGCCCAGCGCCGACGAGTTCGACCCCTGGCGTGAGGTCCCCGCCACGGTGCCGCGCTACGCGCACGCCTTCGGCGGCGGCGTGCACTCCTGCATCGGCCGCAACCTCGCCGTCGGCCTCTCGCTGCGCGGCGACCAGCCGCCGCCCGACAACCACCTCTTCGGCATCGTGCCCCTCATGGTCCAGGCACTGCTGCGCGCCGGGATGCGACCGGATCCCACGGCCGAAGCGGTGCCCGACACCTTCTCGACCCGGTGGACCCGCTGGGCGGACTATCCGGTGGTGTTCGAGGCGGCAGTCACCGCCTGACCGGGGGCGCCGTCGGGACCGGCGGTCGGGGTCGGCCCGCCGTGGCGCCGCTGCCCTTCGCCGTGGAGATCAGCAGGTCGGGCAGGTCACCGAGGGCCCGGACGGCGGTGACGGCGTCGGCAAGAGCTACCGCATCGTCGTCATCAACAACGTCGCCGTGCTGCCGGTGGAGTACGCGAAGGACCTCGCGACCGCCTACGACAGCCCTCGCGCTCTGAAGAAGATCAACAAGACGACCCTGGAGCTGGCGCGGCACGTCGGCTGTCGTGCGACAGCCGCCGGCAACCCCCCTCATGACAGCAGCGCTCGACCCTTCCCACTACGACGACAACCAGGAGACCGAGGCCGAAGGCGATCAGCTCGCCGAGCACCGGACTCAGCGCCCCACCGCGGCCGGGAGCGACACCAACCGTCGACCGATAGGCGCGACGGGGGCGCCGAGGTGACAGCGCTACGGAGATCTAGGCCCTGTGTCGAAGTCGGTCCCAGGGCTTGAGCTGCCGGCTTGAGGGTCTTGGCGTGTTGGTGTTCGAGATGTAGCGAGGTCTCCGGTATCTGGTTCAGCGACCAAGCAAAACCCGAACACCGGAGACCTCGTGGACACCCTAGCGGTGACGAGGCGGCATGACCTGACCGACGCACAGTGGGCGGCGCTGGAGCCGTTGCTGCCCGTGGGGCGTAGGCCGGGTCGGCCGTCGAGATGGACGAAACGGCAGCTCATTGACGGGATTCGGTGGCGGATGCGGGTCGGTGCCCCGTGGCGGGACGTCGCGGAGTGCTACGGGTCCTGGGCTGCGGCGTACGCGCTGTTTCGGCGGTGGCAGCGTGACGGGACCTGGGCGAGGATCCTGACCGCTTTGCAGGCTCTCGCGGACGCGTCCGGGTGTATCACGTGGGACGTGTCGGTGGACTCGACGGTCGCTCGGGCGCATCAGCACGCCGCTGGGGCGCGTAAAAGGGGGATCTGCAGGTCGAACCTCCGGGCGGGGTCACGGTCGAACCGGACGATCACGCGCTCGGTCGGTCGCGGGGCGGCCTGACCACGAAGGTGCACCTGGCATGTGAGCAGGGGCAGATAGCCGCGGACGGTGTCGAAATGGGCTCGGTTGTATGCGAGCACGTCCTGCTTGGCGACGGCCCGGCCCGCGCGCCCCGGCGGCAGCACGAGCGGCGCGTAAGCGGTGCGGTAGTAGTCACCGTAGTTGAGCCACGGCAGCCGGCGCAGCAGGTTCAGCGGCGCGAGCAGGACGGGCGAGGCGTCGGATGGGTTGTACGGAAGGTACGCGTCGAACGGCCGCCAGTCGAGCGCAGCCGGGTCCCAGCCGATCAGCCGGCGGCGTGTCGTCGGGATGCCCCATTGCTGGCAGTGACGCTGGGTGAACTCAGCCAACCACCGTTTGATGACCGAGGCGGTCAGGTCGCTGATCCGATCCTCGGCGATGCCTGGCACGAGCCAACGCGAGGATTTCCAAGTGGTCCAAGCCCGCGGTCTGCAACTGGGGTACCTGCTGAAACGTGCGGATGATGCCGTCGATGGTGCCTGGGCCCAGGGCCGATCCCCGTTTGGTCCCGGTGGCGTAGCCCAAGCCGAGCTCGACCGGCTCGCTGACCTCCGCCAGGAGCACAGCCGCCCGGTTGGCCTGCCCGCCGACGGCCTGCCGGCGGACCTCCTCGACGAAGCCGAGCAAGTCGGCGTGAAGCTGCTGGTACTGCGGGTCCTCAGACTTCCAGAGCAGAAAGGGGTCGAGGTAGAGCGGAAGGTCCTCACGTAGGTGAGGGACTACGAAGTCCACCTCGTCTTGCCGGATGACCAGGCCGAAGACGTCACTCAACCGTGGGTTAACGATGCCCGCGGCAGATTCAACCTCGTCGTCATCCGCTACCACGCTGTCCCGCCCTTCGTCGCTTCTCCGAGCTGCCACGCTAATGGAGGGTTCCGACACTCGGCACCCCCACCCACGCGGACGCATCCAGCCCGCCGGCTTGACTCACGCCAGGATCTCCGGTGTGGAGGTGGGCCGGTTCAGTGTCGCCTCCGGCTCGGCCTTCATCCGGACCCTCCCCGCCCGGTACGGGGACACCGTCTGCCTCACCGTCGTCAACCAGGGAGCCGGGGTCGGCGAGACCGCCTGTCGGGCGCTCGCCGTCCGGTTCGACCCGTTCGGCTCGTTCGACGAACTCTCCCCCGGACCGTCCGGCCTGCGGGTACGCGGCTGGGTCATCGACCCGGACACCGCCTCGCCGCTGACCGTGTCGGTCCGGGTGAACGGCCGGCTGCACACCGCGTTGGTCGCCTCGACGACCCGTACCGACGTGGCCGCCAGCTACCCCGCCTACGGCGGCGACCACGGCTTCGACCTGCTGGTGCCGGCGGCCCGGGGCGACCACACGGTCTGCGTCACCGCGCTCAACGTCGGCGTGGGGGTGGACACCGCGCTGCCCTGCCGGACGGTCACCCAGGGCGGCGCACCGGTGATCGACCACTTCCTGGTCCGGGCCCCCGACTACCCGACCCCCCGGATGGAGGTCGACGTACGGGTGGGCACCCGGGACGCCACCCAGGTCAGCGTGTGGCGCGGCCCCACACCGAACGGGCCGTGGACCGACTGGCCCACCCCGCACAGCACCTGGAGCAACCCGGCCGGGTACTGGGAGATGGACCTGACCGTGGACTGGGGGCGCACCTACTGCTACCTCGCCACCGCGTACAACGCGTACGGCTCGCACACCCCGCCGGCGGTCTGCGCGACCACCTGGGCCGGGGCCTACCCCCAGCCGGCCCGGGTGGGGGTGACCGGAGTCTCGGACAACTCGATGCGGTCCTCGCCCGGACGCGGTGGCCGGGCGCAGCCCGGTAGGAGCGCGGACGGGTCGGCATGCCAACAGTCTCACCGGCCGTGCCGGCCGGTTTTCCTCCAGGCTAGCGGCCAACGTTGTCGAGCCCGCTCACCACCGGCACGCCGTGGCGCTGCTCGTAGTAGCGCCTCTATAGATCGCGAACGTGTGCGTCCAAATGGAGGCAACCCTGCGGTACTCGGATGGGACGCTGTACGGCAGGGCGTTCGAGCCGGCTTGCTGACTTGCGGCGTTGGTGTGGCCGGCTGTAGCGGACGACGAAGCCGCCCCATCACCTCGGGGGCGGCTTCGTCACGCCATGGGCGCTGGCAGCGTAGGCGGCTACACAGAGAAGCCCGCCACCACCACGGCGACGGGCTTCCCCACCAGCGACTCAGCCGTCCGTGTCGGGCACGAACCTTCCGAGACGCATCCAGCCCAGCCGGTGCGGCGTGCCGTCCCGGAACACGATGGCCACCGCGTCACCGTCCCGCCTGTGTAGGCGCTGCACGAGCACGGCTTCCCGGTCGAGCAGCGCCGCTGACCGCAGGTCGTTCACACTTCGATCGGGGATGATGTCGTGCTCTGTGATGTCGGTGAAGCCCCGCTCTCTGAGTAGGCCCACCGCGCGGTTTTCGTCGTCGGCGGCGATGACCCAGTGCCCTTGGGTGTGGTTGTCGTCGAGCCCGAGCACGTCTCGGATGGCCTGGTTGATGTGGTCCTTGCCGGGGGCGAGACTGTAGATGTGCATAGTGTTCCTCCTTTCGTGCTGACCCTGTCAATCAAGATCAACTAGCTCAAGGATAGACGATCTTGAGGATGCCTACCAGGGGGCTTGACAACGCCAAGAGCCGGTCATCCGAGGGCAACCGGCCCCACCAGTCGGCGGTCACACCCGCTGCTGCTTCCCCTTCTCCGTCGCCGGAGAGAACCGCCCCTCCAGGAACGACACGAAGTCGAGAGCGTGATCCCGGCGGGCCTCCTACACCCGGTCGGTATAGCCCCCGGCCAGCAGCTCGGCCTCATAGTCGGCGAGATGACGACGTAATCCTGCGGTCACCTTCGCAGGCACCTTCGGCGTCGACATCAGGCACCCTCACTTTTCATCTTCTTCTGCCGCTTGATCGCATCCTTACGGAACTCGACGAGGGTCGAGGTGACCCCTGGACGCCAAGCCGATGGGAGAACATCAACGACGTCCTCGTCAGCCTCGGAACGCATGCCTACCGCCGGCACGGAGGCGAACTGACGCCGGAAGAACTCCGCCTCATCTCCGACACGCTCCAGCCCTCACCCGCTTGAAGAAGACCGGGGCGGTGATTTGCCGGGCATCGCCCGCGACGCGTATCGGAGCCGCTCATGACGCGCCGAGTGTGGATGCCTCGGGGCCAGACGACCGTGCCCGGCACCATCCGGAAGTCCCTCGCCACGCCACGCGGACTACGGCGACAATGCCCGCACAGACAGGCGGACCGACGGCAGGTCGAGAGGACTCGGCTGGAGTGACGCAACGGTTGGGCGGGCGCAGGTGGCCGGTGACGATCAGCACGGTGCAGCTCGGACACCACCAGTACCGGGTCCTGCAACCGGCGAGGCCACCCAGGTTCGCCGGTCTCTACGAGGGCCGTCTCGGCGCACAGTTCTGCCTCGACAAGGAAACCACGGTGATGTTCGCCCAGGCGTGGGGCCTGGCCGCCCGGTCGCCACGAACAATCATCTACCTCCCCCTGCGACGCGCCGAACTGCCGACCGACCACGCCTGGGGCCGCCCGCTCGACCTGGTGCTGCTGCACCACCGCCTCGCGTTCCCGCCGTCACGCTGGAAACAGGTCCGCTCCCGGCTCGGCACCGGCAGACCGCACACCGTCGTACTACCCAGCCGAGCATGGCCGGCACGGCCTGCCGCCGACACGCTGGTGCTCACCGGCAGCCGCGAGGCGTTCGAGCTGCAAGCCGACCAGGTCCGCGCCCTGGCCGAGGAGTGCCCAGCACACCGCGCCCACAACCCCACGACGCACTGCTGCGCCGAGATCAGCATGGGCAGAATCCGACGCCACCCCGACCACCGCCGCCCCTACGCCGAACTACACGCCGAGTACACACGGTAGGACCACGGCGACGTCGACGGTCCGCAGCAGATCCGGGTGCCGGAGCAGGACGGCTTCAGGCATTCATCCCGGAGGTGGATGCCAGCGAGGTCAGGGTCAACCTGGTCGATGATCTCCGGTCCTTCGTGGACGGCTGCAAGGCGGAAGTGGCCCGCACCAGCGTGGCCGGGGTCCAACTCCTCGACCAGTACCGGGGCCGACGGCTGGACGAGCTATGGCTGGACCACGACCTCGGCGGGGACAACACGATCTGGCCGGTCGTGGAACTGCTGGAACGCGCAGCGTTCGAAGGACACCCACTCGACATCGGCGTCGTCCACGTCCACTCCGCCAACCCGGTCGGCGCCACAAAGATCGTCCAGGTGCTGAGGCACTGGGGCTACCACATCCAGGCCACGCCCGGCTCGACGAGTGTCGGCTATGTCGACCAGCCCGCGAACGCACGGCGAGAGCGGTGGTAGTCGGTGCGGGATCGTCACGGCGGGCCGCCGATCCGCACGATTCACGGCATGAGCGCGCTTCCCGTCCAGATGCACGCCTCTACTACCGTGATGACATGCAGTGGCACCTCTTGCTCGCTTGCATGGTGCTTGCGACGGGCATCGCGGTCCTGATCTTCAAGCGCAGACGTCGTCGGCCACAGAGCGCAGCGGAGAAAGCGGCGGCCGCGCGGGCCGCCATGCGGTCGATACGCCGCGACTCGCCGCGCCCTGATCGCGACGTCTTCCAGCGGGGCCGTGGCGTCCCCGACCGTCACTCCGCTGCCATCGCGGAGAACACCGCGTATGGCGATGCGGCGACCTTCGACACCGGCGGAGGCGGAGGGGGAACCGACTGAACCCCACCCGCGCCTGCCCAGCCTGCTTGCGGAACTGCGCAACGCACCCGTCTCAAGGTCAGCCGGTGGCTGCCAGCGCGGCCTGTAGCTGATCCCGGGTGCCTTCGTCGAATGCGACGAGTCGTACCCGTTGAACGTTCGTCGACACGGACCTGATCGTTGCTATGGCGATCCGCGCCGCCCGCTCGGCAGGAAAGCCGTACACGCCGGTCGCGATCGCGGGGAACGCCACGGTCCGGGCGTCGAGCTCATCGGCGACCTGCAGGCTCCTGCGGTAGCAGGAGGCCAGAACATCGTCCTCACCGTGGCCGCCGCCCTCCCAGACCGGCCCGACCGTGTGGATGATGTGCCGCACCGGTGGGTCGAGGTCGAACGCCGGGGTCGGCATCGCCTCGCCCGGCTCGCACGGGCCGATCGCACCACCCGCCCGGGCCAGGCGAGGCCCGGCAGCGCGGTGGATCGCCCCGTCGACACCACCGCCACCCAGAAGCGACTCGTTCGCGGCCGTGACAATGGCGTCCACGTTCTCCCGCGTGATGTCACCCAGGACGACCTCGATCGCTACCACAGCAGAATCCTGGCACACCAGACGACGTCACGACCGCTCCTGTTGCGTCAACTCCCGCACTTGGCGCAGCAGCGCGGCACGTCGGCGGTGCGCCCGCACAGCCTCCTCCGGCGCCACCACGACGAACAGGCCCCCGATCACCAGCACAGCGTCCAGACCGGATGCTTGAATACCGGCCTGTTCGAGGGCTGGCGTTGGATGGGCTTGCGAACTGCGTCGACACTTGGTGATGTGTCGGGAATGGAGCCGCAGGATGTCAGACGGCTGGGCCGAATCTTCCTGCTGTCACTCCCCCTGCTCGTGTTCGCCGTCGACTTCCTCCTTGCCCTCCTCTCTCATCTACTGATGTCTATTGGCGTGCCAGAGTCGCTGGGCGAGGTGGCCACGGGTCCTGCGGGGCTCGCTGCCTCGATCGCGCTGGTGAAGCTACCGATATCCGTCGCCTACATGCTGGCCGTTTCGAGGCCGGGCTGGGCCGCCTTGGTGACCAGGGGTGAACTCCCACCTCCGCCGGTACGCAAGGGAAGGCGACTCTTCGTGGCCCGGATGCGCGACCACGGGATGGAGGCAGTGGCGTGGCTCACCGCCACGCTGATTGTCCTCCACCACGTCGTTGACCCCGGCGAAGCACAGGTCTGGCGACTCGCTCTCATCGCGGCTGTCGTGCCGTCCCTACTGTGGTTCTCTACGGCAGGGCTTGTCTGGCTGACCCGCCGCTGGTGGAGACACAGACCCAGCTACCGGCCACGGCACACGGCTGCATCGTCGACCTTCGACTAACCAGCGCGATCCCACACGGCTATGTCATCGGGACCACCAGCGGCTGGTGCTGAGTGGCCAGCGGTGACGCTACGCAGCGCTCCACCTGCGGCAGATCCGGATACCCGATCTTGCACCCGGGCTTGCTCGACGGCTCAACTGACGAGCGCCAGATGACGTGAGATGAAGTCACGCCAGAGAGCGATGGCTCCGGGATCGGTCTCCGCGTGCGTGCCGACGTAGCTCACGAGCTGTTTACCCGTTGACCCCAGCAGGTCGAACAGCGCCAACTGACCATGCCTGGGGAAGAGCTCGTCGTGCCACTGGACGTGGAAGAGCACCGGAGCGGTGATTCTCCGGGCATCGCTCGCGACGCGTTCCGGAGCGGCCATTCCTTCGTTCATGGCCGACCCCTGCTGAAGGCCGAACTTGCCGAAGACCAAGCACCGGAACCGGTCGCCCATCGCGGCCGCGACGGACAGACCGAACCGCGCTCCCATGGACATGCCGACATACGCGAGCCGGTCCGGGTCGGCCAGGCCCATCGCCGCGATGGCATCCACCGTCGCCCGCCAGTCCTCCGCCATCCTGTCGAGGACAACCTCGATCCCCGTCTCGGCGATCCGGGCCTGGTATTGCGCCGCCGACAGCGGGGATGACACGCGGTCGCCGTGGTAGGGGCCGTCGATCGCGACCGCGGCAAGGCCGGCATACGTCGCGAACCATCGGGCGAGTTCCACGATCCGGCCGCTTCGCTTGTGCCCGCTACCACCGTGGCCCAGAAGGACCAACGGCCGCGGTGTGGAGCAGCAAGACGGCAGCCAGAGCACGCCTGGAACGTCGCCGCTCGTCCGCACGACATGGAACGACCGCTCGGCGACGCCGTCGATCACCCGGTGATCGAACCACTCGACAGCCGCGGGCATGAGGTCATCCAACCAGTCGATCATCGGCGGTACGCGACTGAGGTTCCCCCGATAACACGAGTTCGTTTTCGCCTGATACTTCGAGCGGATAGGTGCTTCGGTGTGCTCATGATTCGCACAAGGTTGCTCCGATGGGTGACCCCTGCCAGGACGGAGTGGGTTCTGCTCCTGATCGCCGCGATCGTTGGCGGACTGGCGTGGAAGGCGGGTGCGCCCAAACCCAGCGGCCAGGATGAGCACGACGATGGCGATCTCGAAGGGCCGGACGCACTCTACTGAATGCGGCATCTCCTATCGAACTCGTCCGACCGCTACCCCGTACGTTCTGCGCTGTCAGTGATGGCCTTGTCAGTCTTTGTGAGAGGGCTGTGAGGCTGGGAAGTGTTCGCCGGAGCTGACAGAGCCCGGTTTGGGGGTGTGAGCGCATCGCGGCCGGCGAGCTGGCCGGCAGTCGGCGGGCCGATGTGGATCACCTCAGCTCGCCTGGTCAGTTGCCACAGCGAGTGTCCTCGCCCCCGCGCCGGGGTCTCGTGGCTCTGCGGTCGCGGGCGGAAAGTGTCCGGCCCGGTCGTCGTGTTCGTCGGCATCGCCTGGGGCGCGTGGCGCCGCGCGGATGAGTGGTGTTCGGTCATGACGGTTGTCGGCTGTGGCTACGGCTGTCGGGGTCCCCACCAGGGGAGGATGGGTGGCAGGTCGGCCAGGGGGTTGCTGGGTGGTCTTGGCGCGGGGGATCCGTTGTCGCCGTCCCAGCGGCGGCCGTATTGATCCGGTAGGTCGCCCCAGCCCTGGTACGGGGTGGGCTGGGCGGCCACGAGGCCGAGTTGGTCGAGTGGGTCGATGCGGTGGTCGGCGACGGTGCACAGGTGGGTCCAGTCGTCGCCCATGTCGAACACGTAGGCGAACTGGTCGCCCGGGGTGAGTCGGCTCAGTGTGGTCCTGTCGCTGTCCACCGCGCCGTCCGGCATGTCTTCCCAGGTGCGGAAGGAGCAGACGGGGGTCTGGTCGGCGAGGGTGAACAGCCGTAGGTGCGCGAGGTCCCAGCGGGCGAAGGCCAGGTCGATGGCGGCACCCAGTTGCTCGAACGTGTGCGACCTGGCGGCGGCGAGGACCCGGCCCGGTCGGGGCCAGTAGTCCTCGCCCCGCCCGGAGACGAGTTCGACCCGGATCGACAACCACGTCCTGGCCACCGTTGACCTCCCGTTGCCGCTGGCCGACCACGCTACCGCCGCGCCACGGCCCGTACGCCAGGACACGCCTCGCACCGCTCGAACCCGGCGTGCCGCGCCGCCGGGTGCTGTCACCACGTCACCGCGAGTTTCTTCATCAGGGAGACCGATCATGCGATCGCCACGACGAACCCGAACCGCTACGCCCGCCACCGGTCAGGCGTCCCACCGTGAGAAGCAGCAGGCGTGGACCGTCGAGCGGATCCGCGCGCTGGGTCCGAGCACCGACCTCGCGACGGCCGCCGCCATCCTGGGCATGTCCCGGTCGGCCGCCTACAAGCTGGCGCGCCGCGACGCGTTCCCCACGCCGCTGTACCGGGTCGGTGCCCACTACCGGGTACCGACCGCACCGATCCTGGCCATGCTGCACCTACCGCATCCGACCGACACCGGGCCCGACGAACGGGCCGCTGACGACCGCGGTGACCCGCCCTGATCCTCACCGTGTCAGCCACGTCCCGTGATGCCCTCCGGTCTCGCCGGGACCGGAGGGCGGCCCCGCCGGCCGCAACGTCGACCCTGCCGGCGGCCGGTCCGTCGATGACTTGATCGTCGCGCCGTGTCACGCGTGGATGTCGATCGACAAACCGATGCCGCACCCCCAACCCGAGGAGCACCACACGCTATGCCAGACGGGAGCATCTTCAAGCGCTGCGGCTGCCGCCATCCCGATACCGGCAGGCCATGGGGCAACGACTGCCCGAAGCTGCGTCGTCCGAACAAGGCCTGGAGCTTCGAGCACGGCCACTGGGCCTACCAGCTGGAACTGCCGGCCACCAGTGACGGCCGGCGTCGGCAGTTGCGCCGGTCCGGGCTGTCGACCCGCCGCGGCGCCGCCGCCGAGCTGGACCACGCGCGGGCCCTGCTCGCCCTCGCCGTCGGGGACCGGCGCCGCCGCACCGAGATCGCCGACCTGCTGCAGACCTGCGTGCGCGCGGGCCGGCCGCTGCCCGAGGTGGACCGGATCCGGCAACGGCTGCGCGGTGACGGTCCGCTGGCCGACATGGTCACCGTCGGCGAGTACCTCACCGAGTGGCTCACCCACCTCACCGTCGATGACAACACCGCGGTCGGCTACGAGTCGCTCACCCGCGTGCACCTGATCCCGCACCTCGGAGAGATCCCGCTGGACCGGCTACGCACCGGCCACATCAAGACCATGTTCGCCGCGATCGAACGCCGCAACCAGGACATCCTTGCGGCGAAGGCCAGCGCGGACCCGGACGTGCGCGCCTCGGTCGCCGGTGTGCGGCCCACCGGCGCGTCGACCCGGCAGCGCATCCGCGCCTGCCTGCGCAAGGCCATCAACGACGCCCTCGCCGAGGAGGTGATCGTCGGATCCAACCCCGCCGCGCTGGTCAAGGTCCCCGCCGACCGGCCGGTGCCGATCGTGTGGGAGGCCGAACGCGTACAACGGTGGAAGGACACCGGGAAGGTCCCCGGACCGGTCATGGTCTGGACCGACGAACAGATCGTCGTGTTCCTCGACCACGCCCGCGAACACACGCCCGACCTGTACCCGATGTGGCACCTCATGGCCTACCGGGGCCCCCGCCGCGGGGAGGCGTGTGGACTGCTCGACGCCGAGGTCCGCCTCGACAAACGCGAGATGACGATCAACCACCAGATCGCCACCCACGGCTACACCGCCGTGCGCAAGAAGCCCAAGAGCAGGGCGGGCAACCGTGACCTCGCCCTCGACGCCGAGACGGTCAGGGTCCTCGCCGCCTACCGGGCCCGCCGCGCCCAGTGGCGCCTCGCCGCCGGCGAGGCGTGGCCCGACACCGGCCTGTTCTTCGTCCGCCCCGACGGCCGGCCGTGGCATCCCAGCGGGGTCACCCAACGCTTCCGCAGGCTCGTACGCCAGGCCGGGTTCCCGCCGATCCGCCTGCACGACCTGCGGCACAGCGCGGCCACCATCGCCCTCGACGCCGGAGTGGACATCAAGGTCGTCTCCGAACAACTCGGCCACTCCACCACCACCCTCACCCGCGACACCTACCAGAGCGTCACCAGGAAGATGCGCCACGACGCCGCCGACGCCGTCGCCGAGAAGATCCAACAGAACCGGCCCAGAACCGCGTAGCCGTCCGTTATCGGAGCCGACAAACTGCCGGCGTCGCCGGACTGGCCGTGGGGATCTGACCCTCGGCGGCGAGGCGACCTTCGAGCGACTGCGTCTGGGCGACAGTTCTTTCCGTGCCCTAGGACTGCGTAGTTCTCCGTGTTGGCCTGGGTGTGGTCCGTTGGACAGGGCGTTGATCCTGTGGTCCATCATCCTCGCCGTGGAGGGGCTGGTGGTGCGCCTGCTCGGCTGATCGTTGCCAACGGCCCTCTCGCCTGGATCGAGGTGCTGTTGGTGATCCTCATCGTCGCCGCGAGCTGTCTATGGCAAGAGATGGCCCGGTGAGAGCACCGCTCCTACCGCTGCAGACCCGCCCGGACGGCGTCGGCAGGAAGTCCTTGCGGCGGGTCGCGTCGACGGGCCGGCACCGCCGACGGCAAGCTGCTGCAGCGTCCTCCCATCACCGCTCTCACCTTCCAGGCCACGGGTTCCAGGGATCCGTCAGATCTCCACTGTCGAGGTCCTGCACGACGGCGACCTGTCCGTGCCAACCGGGCTGATGACTCCTCAGCATCCCTGTTCATGATCGGGTGCTCGGTACATCTCCGGGTAGGGACGTGAAACGGTGCGGGTGGGTAGTGCATGGTCCGGGTGGGCGCGCCGGTCCCAGTCCATGGTTGACCATGGGAATGCCAGGTCTGTGAGGGCGTCGATCTCGGTGGGTTTGAGCGGGGCCGGGTCTAGGGCCTCCTCGTGCCGGGCGAATACCCGGTCCACGTATCGGTGCCCGGTGTCGGCGCCGATGACGAGGTGCTCGCGTTCGGGGTGACGCTGTGCCTCCCACGCTGCTGCCAGGAAGGCCGCTCCGGTGGACAGGCCAGCGAAGACGGCGTGTGTCCGCATCAGGTCGACCGTGCCGGCCATGGCGTAGTGGAACGTCAGCCAGTGCAACCGGTCGTAGAGGTCGGGGCGGACGTTGTCGAAGGGGATGGCGCTGCCGATGCCGGCGATGATGGCCTCGGGGTCCTGGAAGCGCTCGCTGCCGAAGCTGACGCTGCCGAACGGCTGGACTCCGACGAGTTTGGTCGACGGGTCGTGCTGGCGTAGCGGCTGGATCAGGCCGGCGCTCGACGCGCCGGTGCCGACGCTGGCCACTACCGTCAGGGGCCTTCCGGCAAGCGCGATGCGTACGAGGCCGGCCAGTTCTGCGTATCCCAGGTAGTGGTTGGGGTCGTGGTACTGGCGCATCCAGTGCATCTCGGGGTGGTCGTGCAGCAGTTGGCGTACCCGCGCGACCCTGCGGTCCTGATCGAGGCGCAGATCGGATTCGGCTGGCATCTGGTCCACTGTCGCGCCGAGGATTTCCAACTGCGACCGGATCGTCGGTGTCACGGTGGTCGAGGCGACGATGTGGCAGCGGAGGTCGTAGCGGTGGCAGACCATCGCCAGGGCCAGGGCGTAGATGCCGCTCGAACTGTCGACGACGGTGTCTCCCGGCCGCACGGTGCCGTCGGCGAGCAGGGCCCGGACGGCGCCGAGGGCGGCGTAGATCTTCAGCGTCTCGAACCGGACGAGCATGGTGTTGTCCGACAGGCGGATGAGGCGTGGCGTCCTGAGGGCGTCGGTGACATGGCTGTGGACGGTCGTGACGGCTTCGGGCGGGACCGTGAATGGCATGGGTGGTCGTCCCTCGTGTTGTGCCGCTGGTGGGGGCGGCGGAGCGCGGGCATCCAAGGCCAGTCATCTAGGTCGATGTCTAGCGCTTCGTTCAGGTCGCGTCCACGGCCGTGCCGGTTCCGGTGCACAGGGAATCTTCGCGAATGACGAATTGACCGATCTCGGGGGAACCAGGGGCATTGTGCCGCCGACTACTTCAGCGGTGGCCGACGAATCGCCGCCGAGCCGTCTGGTCAGCGTCCGCCCAGGAGAGCCCGTGTCACGACTACGCCTGCTCGCCCCCCTCGTAGCGTCGATCATGTTGGTCAGTGCGTGCACCGTCGACGCCGGTGCCGACGACGCCAGCTCCACGGTGCTGCGCATCGGCCTGAGCGGGGAGTCCGGCGCGCTGGATCCGCACGCGTTTACCGGCAACTTCCTGCTGCTCGACGCGATCTACGAGCCGCTGGTCACCTACGCGGAGGGCGGCAAGCTGGAGCCGGGGCTCGCGCAGTCGTGGACCGTCGCCGAGGGCGGCAAGCAGGTCACGTTCGACCTGCGCGACGGGGTCGCCTTCAGCGACGGGACGCCACTGGACTCCGCCGCCGTGAAGTGGAACTTCGACCGGTGGATCGGCAACAAGAAGTTCACGTTCTTCCGCGCCTCGCAGATCATCTCGGCCGTGGACACCCCGGACGCGGACACCGTGCGGCTGACGCTGTCCGAGCCGTACGAGCCGCTGCTGCAGGAGATGTCGATCGTGCGGCCGGTGCGGCTGCTCAGCCCGAAGTCCGCGACCGCGAGCGGCGAGTTCCACAACCCGGTCGGCACCGGGCCCTGGAAGGTGGAATCTCAGTCAGCCACCGGTGTCACACTGGCCCGCAACGACGCCTACTGGGGGGCGAAGCCGAAGCTGGAGAAGCTCGAGTTCAAGGTCATCCCCGACTCGCAGGCCCGCATCGACGCGCTCGGCAACGGCGAGCTCGATCTCATCGGCGGCTCGTACCTGGCCCCGATCACGCCGGTGGAGGCCCGGTCGCTGGCCGACCGCGCCGACGTCGCACTGCTCACCGGCGCGCCGGACGTCTCGATCATCCTCGGGTTCAACGCGAAGGGCCCGGCCGGTGACCGTGCCGTCCGCGAGGCGGTCCGGCAGGCGGTCGACACCGCCGCCCTGGCGAAGGCGCTGCTGCTGGGCTACGGCGAGCCGGCCCGGCGGGTGTTCCCGCCGGGCGTCCCCGACTCCGGCACCGACCTGCCGGTCGTCGTCGACCAGGACGCCGCCCGCCGCACGCTCGACGCGGCCGGCTACACGCCCAGCGGCGACGCCCGCGTCAAGGACGGCAAGAAGCTCTCTCTCAAGATGCTCATCCCCGCCGCCCCGGCCGAGGGGCAGCTCGACCCGCGCGCCATGGCCGCCGCGATCGCCGCGTCCCTCAATGAGGTCGGTATCACGGTCGAGATCGCCCCGGTCGACTCCGCCACCTACTACGACGAGCGGGCCGAGGGCGCGTACGACATCACGTTCTTCGAGGGGCTCGGCGCGCCGTACGACCCGTCCGGGTCGATCGTCTCGCTGTTCACCTCCGGTGCCCGGGCCCCGCTGTGGGCGACCCCGGCCACCGAGGACCTGGTCGACAAGGCGCTCTACGCCACCGCCCCGGCCACCCGCAGCGCGGCATACCAGGCGCTCTACGATGCGGTGGCCGCCGACGCGGGCTTCGTGCCGCTGGTCTACCGGCCGCGCCTGTGGGCCGCCCGGGACGCCGTCAAGGGCTTCGCGGTGCCGCCCACCGACGTCGACCTGGAGCTGACCGGAGTCACCGTCGAGTGAGGGTCCCCGATCGCCTGGTCGCCGCCGGTGGATACGTCACACGCTGGGCCGCCGACACCGTCGGGGTGCTGCTGGCCATGTCGGTCGGCACGTTCGCCCTGGTGCTGCTCGCCCGTGGCGACCCGGCGGCGGTGCTCGCGGCGACCCGGGCCGGACGACCGGCCACGCCCGAGCAGATCGAGGCGGTCCGCGTCGAGCTCGGCCTCGACGATCCCGCCCCGGTGCGGTACCTGAGGTGGCTCGCCCATGCCAGCACCGGCGACTTCGGGCTGTCGCTGAGGACGAACACGCCCGTGGGACCCGAGGTCGCCGACCGGCTGGGGGTCACGTTCGGGCTGGTCGCCGGCTCCGCGACGGTGGCGCTCGTGGTCGGGGTGGCGGTCGGCGTCGCCGGGGCGGTGCTGGGGCGTGGCGCGCTGCGCGGTGGCCTGCGGGTCGGCGCGCTGTTGGTCACGTCGGTGCCGGCGTTCTGGCTGAGCTACCTGTTGGTGTTGTTCCTGGCGCTGCGTCTGCACCTGGTGCCGACGTCGGGGATGGCGGGCCCGCGGACGTGGATCATGCCGATGGCGGTGCTCGGCCTGCCGGCGGCCGGAGTGCTCAGCCGGGTCGTCGCGGTCACGCTGCGCGAGGCGTTGGACCGGCCGTACGTGCGCGCGGCGCAGGCGCGGGGGAGCAGCCCGCTGTCGATCGTGCTCCGGGACGGCCTGCCCAACGCGGCGGGGCCGATCCTGTCGGTGGCGGGGTTCGGCATCGGCAGCCTCCTGGTGGCCACCGTCGTGGTGGAGAAGATCTTCGGCTGGCCCGGCCTCGGGGCCTACTTCGTGCAGGCGGCCGGGGCGCGGGACGTACCGGCGCTGCAGGCCGCCGTGCTCGTCATGGGCGGGGGGTTCATCCTGGCCAACCGGTGCGCCGACGTCCTGCACGGCCTCATCGACCCGCGCGCCCGCCGGAGCTCGTCGTGAACCGCGGCAGGGTGCGGACGACGCTGGTCGCGGTGCCGCTGGTCGTGTTCGCGGTGGCGGGACTGCTGGCGCCGCTGATCGCCCCGGCGGACCCCACCGCCAACGACCTCGCGGCCGGTCTGGCGTCGCCGTCTGCCGAGCACCTTCTCGGCACCGACCAGCTCGGCCGCGACCAGCTCAGCCGGCTGCTCTACGGCGCGCAGATCTCCCTGGCGATCACGGCGGCGGTGCTGGCTATCTCCCTGACCGCCGGTGCGGTCGTCGGCACCGTGGCCGGCTACGCGGGCGGTTGGGTCGACCGCGTGGTCTCCCGGGTGATCGACGTGGTCGTGTCACTGCCGGGGATGCTGGTGGCGCTCGCGGTGATCGGGGTGCGCGGCCCGGGCGTGGACAACCTGATCCTCGCGCTCGCGCTGTGGTCGTGGGCGCCGTACGCCCGGATCGCGCGGGCTCGCGTCGCCGGCATGCGCGGCAGCCCGCACCTGGACGCCCTGCGCCTGCTCGGCGCCGGTCACGGCCGGATCATCGGCCGGCACCTGCTGCCGTTGGCGCTGGGGCCCTGCCTGGTCTACGCCAGTACGGACGTCGGCACCGTCGTGCTCGCCGTCGCCACGCTGAGCTTTCTCGGCCTCGGGGTCGCCCCGCCGTACGCGGAGTGGGGCCAGATGCTCATCGAGGGGCGGCCGTTCCTGGCCTCCGCGTGGTGGCTGGCCTACCCGCCCGGTGTCGCGATCACGGCCGTGGTGTTCGCCAGCAACCTGCTCGGCGAACGGCTCGCGGCCGGTGCGGAACGACCGTCGATCATCCGTCTGGTCCGCCCGGGACGGATCCGCCGCGCCACCCGGTCGGCCGCGTCCCCCGATCCGGGCACCGTGCTGCGGGTGCGGGACCTGTCCGTCACGTACCCCGACGGCAGCGCTTCCCGGCGCATCGTCGCCGGCATGTCCTACGAGGTGCGGCGCGGGCAGGTGCTCGCGTTCGTCGGCGAGACCGGCAGCGGCAAGACCACGGCCGCGCTCGCGCCGTTCGGGCTGCTCGACCCGAGCGCGACGGTGACCGGCTCCGCACTGCTGGGTACCCACGAGCTGATCGGTCTCCCCCCGGGCGAGCGGCGCCGGATCAACGGCCGCAGGGTCGGCGTGGTCTTCCAGGACAGCGGCGCGTTCCTCAACCCGTTGCGGACCATCGGTGCGCACGTCGACGAGGCCGTCCGCAACGCCGGCCGGGGCGGACGGCGGGCCGCGACCCGCCGGGTCAGCGGGGAGCTGCTGCGGCTGGCCGGCCTGCCGGATCCGGTGGCGGTCGCCCGTCAGTTCCCGCACCAGCTGTCCGGCGGCATGCGTCAGCGGGCGCAGATCGCCATCGCGCTCGCCGGTGAGCCGGAGCTGCTGGTCGCCGACGAGCCGACGTCCGCCCTCGACGCGACGGTGCAGGCGCAGCTGCTCGACCTGCTGGCGCGGCTGCGCGACGAGCTGGGCATGGCGATGATCATCGTCAGTCACGACCTGGTGGTGGTGTCGCGGGTCGCCGACACCGTGGCCGTCGTGTACGGCGGCCGGATCGTGGAATCGGGCCCGGCCGCCAACGTGATCGACAAGCCGGACCATCCCTATACGCGCGGGCTGCTGGACGCCGTGCCGCGTCCCAGGACGGCGCCGGGCACCCGGTTCCGCACCATGCCGGGCCTCGCCGGAGGCGGCCCGGACGACCTCGCCGGCTGCGGCTTCGCGCCCCGGTGCTCATCACGCCAGGACAGCTGCGAGCACGAGCCCCCGGCCCTGCAACCGCTGCTTCCGGCGACCGCGCACCGGTCGGCGTGCCTGCACCCGCCGACCAGGGAGGACTCGTGCTAGCAGTCGATCGGGTGACCGCCGGCTACGGTGCCACCCGGACGGTCGTCGAGGACGTCACGTTGCGGGTGGCGGCCGGTGAGATCGTCGGGCTGGTCGGCGAGTCCGGCTGCGGCAAGACGACACTGGCGCGGGTCGTCACCGGCCTGCACCGCCCCCGCACTGGGACGGTGCACCTCGCGGGCGTCGACGTGCACGCGTTGCGGGGCCGGGCGTTGCGGGCACACCGTCGTCAGATCCAGATGGTGTTCCAGGATCCCTTCCTGACGCTCAGCCCGCGGCACACGATCCGGCAGGCGATCGCCGAGCCGCTGCAGATCCACCGGATCGGTGACACCCGGTCCCGGTCCGCGCGGGTTGACGAGCTGCTGGACCTCGTCGGGCTCGACCCCGCGCTGGGCGACCGCCGCCCCGCGCGACTCTCCGGAGGGCAGCAGCAGCGGGTGGCGATCGCCCGCGCGTTGGCGTTGCGACCGCGGCTGCTGATCTGCGACGAGCCGGTCACCGCGCTCGACGTGTCGGTGCAGGCGAAGGTTCTCAACCTGCTCTGCGACCTGCGGGACCAGCTTGAGTTCGGTTGCCTGTTCATCACCCACGACCTCGCGGTCGTCGCGCAGCTCGCCGACCGGATCGCGGTCATGAGGGGCGGTCGGATCGTCGAGCATGGCCCGACCGACCAGGTCACCGACCAGCCCGCCCACCCCTACACGCAGACCCTGCTCGCCCTCGGCATCAACGATGGATGTCGATCAATGGGAACCCTTCGCCCCACCCGCCCGACCTATCCATCGTGACCATCGCGTGCATCGAGATGCTCTCCTTCGGCCTCGCCCACCTCGCCAGGGCCGCCCACTCCTGCGGTGAGCGGCTGGCGCTGCTGACCGGCGTCGAGCCGCTCTACCTCCACGAGCTGGCCACGCTGCCGCCCGGCACCATCGACGTCATCCCGGTCGACACGCACGACCGCCAGGCGGTCGGCAAGGCCCTGCGCGCGATCGGCGACCTGCGGGGGCTGATCAGCTCGACGGACACCTGGGGAGTGACCGGCGCCGAACTCGCCGCCGAGCTCGGCCTGCCCGGCATCGACCCGGCGACGATCCGGCTGGTCCGCGACAAGGCCCGCGTCCGCGACCTGCTGCACCGCAGGAACCTGAGCCGGGTCGTGCCCTTCCCGGTGGACGACGCGGCCACGGTGAGCCTCGACCGGCTCGCGTCGGCGGTCGGGCTGCCCGCCGTGGTCAAGGACACCGCCGGCACCAGCAGCGCGAACGTGTGGCTCGTCCGCGACGCCGACGACCTCGCCCGCCTCCGCCGCGAGGCCACGGACGCGGCGCTGTTCGGGAGCCTGTTCGCCGAGCCGTTCCTACCCGGGCCCGTCTACAGCGCCGAGACCGTGACCTGGGCCGGGCAGACCAGGCTGCTGGGACTGTCGAGCCGGCTCATGTCGGCCCAGCCGTGGTTCCGGGAGGACGTGACGGCGTTCCCCGTGGCGCTGCCACCCGACGAGCTCCGCGAGATCGAGGCGTGGGCCGGCGCGGTGCTGGCGGCCCTCGGCTACACCGACCGGTTCGCGCACATCGAGATCGCCATGACCACCGACGGTCCGCAGCTGATCGAGGTGAACCCCCGCATCGGCGGCGCGCTGGTCGGCGAGGCGATGTGCCGCGCGCTCGGGGTCAACGTCTACGCCGGCCTCGTCGACCTCGCGCTCGGCCGTCGCCCCCGCCTGCTCGACGCGGCCCTGCCCGGCGGTCCGGCGGTGGCGTTCGTCCTGGCCTACCCGCAGCGGGCCGGTGAGCTCGTCGCCGTGCAGGGGATCGATGACCTGCACCGCTATCCGGGTCGGCCGCGCTGGTATCCGACCAAGGCCATCGGCACCCGCATCGCGCACGTCGCCGACGGGCGTGGCTACGCCGGCATCGTGCTCGCCGAAGGACCGACGGCGGAGATCGCCACCCACCGTGCCGTCGCCGCGGCGGGCGCGGTCCACGTCCGCACCCGCCAGTCGTGCTAGCCGCGTCGGCCGCGGACGATCAGCCGCCGGGCGTGGTTGTCGAACGGCTCCCCGTCGAAGCCGCCGAAGCAGTCGACGTCGGTGAAGCCCGCCTCGCGGAGCATCCCCTTGAGCTCGGCGGCGCTGTAGAGCGCGTGCTCGACGACGGCCGTGCGCGCCTGACCGTCCCGGACCAGGAGGAAGTCGTCCCGGAACCGGGTCCAGCCGGCGAGGACCGTGCCGCGCACGACGAGCGTGCCACCATCGACGTCGACGATCTTCGGGGCGAGGCCGTCGCGGGCCGCGATCTCCTTGCCGTACAGGTCGATGAGCGCCCGACCGCCGGGCTTGAGGCTGGCCAGGACGTTGCGCAGCACCCGCATGTTCTGGTCGTGGTCGGCGAACAACCCGAACGACGTGTACATGCTGATCGCGAGGTCGTACCGGTCCGGCTCGACGAACTCACGCATGTCGGCCCGGACGAGCCGGATGCCGACACCCGCGGCGGACGCGGCCGTCACGGCCCGGTCGAGCAGCGCCGCGCTGAGGTCCACGCCGGTGACCGCCGCGCCCCGGCGGGCCAGCGGAATCGTGTACGTCCCCGGCCCGCACCCCAGATCCAGCACGGCGGCCCCGGCCGGCACGCGCAGCAGCGGAGACATCGACACCCGCGCCTCGGCCTCGGCGGCACGCTCGGCGGAGAACATCACCTCCCCGAACCCGGTCCACAACGTCTCGTCCTCGAACCACTCCATCACCACTCCATCCGCCACCGTTGATGTCCGCCGCGTCTGATAGTCGTCGCCGGGCCTGCTCTGGTTCCGGCAAGCCGCACAATCGGGAGGACTCGCCCATGGAACTGTCCGTCCGCCGCGAGACACTGCGGCTCATCGAGGTGGTGCGCAGCTCCCGGGGCGAGATCGACTCCGTCGGGACCTGCATGGTCACCCTGACGCACGACGGGATCACCGCCTTCGGCGAAGGCACACCGGCCGGCTACGACGGCGTCACCGCCGACGACGTCGTAGCGGCCATCGACGCCGACGCGGCGGCGGTGCTCGGACGGGACCTGCGGGACCCGGAGGACGTCCTCGACCGGATCGGTCGGTGGGACGCGCCCGCAGGTGCCCGGATGGCACTCGACGGCGCCGTGCACGACTGGATCGGCAAAGCCGCCGGGCAGCCGACCTGGAAGCTGTCCGGCGCGGCCCGAACGCTCGGACCGACCGTCTACACGATCTCCATGGCGGGACCCGAGGAGGCGGCGAACGCGGTCCGCAACGCTCCGGCGGTGGGCGCCTTCAAGGTGAAGGTCGGCGGCCCCGGCGACATCGCAGCCCTCGAAGCTATCCGGGCGGTCACCCCGCTGCCGGTCCGCATCGACGCCAACGAGGCGTGGGACCTCGACACCGCCCGCGCGCTCACCCCCCACCTGCGGCGGCTCGGCATCCAGTTGATCGAGCAGCCGTTCCCGGTGACCGCGATCGACGACTACCACCGCTACCGGGAGGTGCCCGACCGGCTGCCGGTCTTCCTCGACGAGGGATGCACCGACGAGGCGAGCGTCCATGCCGCCCGGTCGTACGCCGACGGTTTCGTCGTGAAGCTGTGCAAGGCCGGCGGGATCCGCGGCGCCCGGCGGGTGATGCAGGCCGGCCGGCGGGCCGGGCTCGGCACCATGATCAGCTGCATGTGCGAGTCGGAGCTGGCCATCAGCCAGGCCGCGCAGCTCGCACCGCTGGCCGACCACATCGACCTAGACGGCCACCTGTACCTGCGGGAGCCACCCTTCCGGGGCCTCGGTCTGGAGAACGGTCGGATCGTCCTGGGCGACGCACCCGGACTGGGCGTCGTGCCGTCGTGAGGAACTTTCCCGGTCATCGATACGACATGTCGACAGGACGCGGGGCGCCGCGCGATGGGAGGCCACGGTGAGCTGGTACGAGGATCTGTCCCTGTGGTCCGGCTTCTCGGACGTGCTCTTCTCCGCCGAGCGGGCCCGGCACGCCGCCGACCTGGTGACCACCTCGCCGCTGTTGGCGTTCCCGCCGGAAAGCCGCGTGCTCGATCAGGGCTGTGGCGTCGGCTTCTTCGCGGTGCCGCTGGCGCGTCAGGGCCACCGGGTGACCGGCGTGGACCTCCACCGCGAGCTGCTCGACCGGGCCGAAGCCGAGGCGGCCGGGACCGGGCCCGGGGCGTCGTTCGTCCGCGCGGACGTACGCGAGTACGTGTCGCCGGACGCGTTCGACGTCGTGGTGAACATGTACACGTCCTTCGGGTACTTCGACGAGCACGACGACAACCTCCAAGTCCTGCGCAACGCGTACCGCTGCCTGGTGCCCGGGGGAACGCTGATCGTCGACCTGTTGAGCAAGGAGGTCTACGCCTCCTGGGTGGGGCCCCCGAAGATCGTCGACGTGCCCGGCGGCATGGTGGTCATGCGCGACACGATCCTCGACGACTGGACCCGGTACCGCACCGACTGGACGCTGGTCCGCGGCGACCGCGCCGAGCACACCTCGCTCACCTGCTGGGTCTACAGCGCCGCGGAGCTGACGGACATGGTCGCGCAGGCCGGGTTCGAAAAGGTCGAGTGCTTCGGCGACTTCGATGGCGGGCCGTACGACGGCGGGGCCACCCGGCTGATCGTCCGGGGAACCAAGGCGTGACCGGCATCCGCCGGTTCACCCGGGTGCAACTCGCGCTGCTCGGCAGCGGCTTCCTCGTCAACCTGATCAACTTCTCGGTGTACCCGTACCTGGCGGTCCTGCTCCGCGACCGGATGAACCTGGGCATGGACCAGGTGGGTGTCATCCTCGGGCTAGCCACGTTCGTGCAGTTCGCCGGCGGGCTGCCGGGCGCGGCCCTCGCCGAGCGGCTCGGCCTCCAACGGTGCCTGCTCGCCGCGATGGTGCTGCAGACGCTCGGCTCGCTGGGCTTCCTCGCCGGCGGCGCCTGGCCGGCGCTGACGATCGCCGCGCTGTTCCTGCGCTCGGCGGCCTCGGCGGTCTACTCGCCCAGCGTGCGGGGCTACACGGTGCTCGGCGCGACCCCGGACGAGCGGCCACGGCTGGTCTCCGCGAGCTACGCCACGGGCAACGTCGGCATCGCGCTCGGGCCGGTGGCGGGCGCGCTGTTCATCCACGACCCGACCGTGATGTTCGCCGTCGCCACCGTGCTGCACCTGGCGATGACGATCGGGCACGCATTCCTGCCCCGGGAACGACGAGCCGACCACGAGGTGGTCGAGCCGCTGCGCCGCGCCCTGCACGGGATCGCGGTGCTGCCGTTCGCCGTGACCGCCCTGACCCTCTACCTGCACATGCACTTCTACCAGTATCTGTCGTCGTACGCCGAGGGCCGGGTGCCGGCCGTGTTCTACGGGTCGGCCATGATGGCGTACTCGCTGCTCCTGGCCGTGATCCAGCCGCTGATCTCCCAGCGGGTCGAGCGGATGCGGTACCCGCACGCGATGGCCCTCGGCTTCGGCGGCCTGGCCGTCGGCATGCTCGCCTTCACCGGAGGCAACGAGATCGCGGTCGCCGCCGGCGTCCTCGCCATCGGCGCGGGCAACTCCGTGATCTTCCTCAAGAACACCCTCGAAGCGCTCGCCCGCACCGACAGATCCCCCACGGTCGTCTTCGGCCAGCAGCGGCTCGCCGAAGGCGCCGGCGCGTTCCTCAGCGGCGTCGCGGGCGGGGGCCTCTACCAGCTGTTCGAGTCCGCCGGGAACCTCGCCGGCTTCTGGCTGGCCATCGCCGCCCAGTGCCTGCTGCTGCCACCGGTCGTGATCCTCGCGGACCGGATGCTCCGCCGCCCCACACCCGAACCGACAGGGGTGTCATGAACCCGGCAGAAGCGATCACCACCGCCCACACCGTCGCCGAGCGGCTCCGCGCGGACGCCGTCGAGCGGGACCACGCCAACCAACCCCCGCACGCCGAGATCGAACTGCTGCGTGACAGCGGCCTGCTCGCCCTCGACCCCGACGACCACCCCACCACACACGCCGTGACCCGGATCGTGGCGGCCACCGACCCGTCGATCGGTCACCTCCTCGGTTACCACTACCTGCACCTGTGGCGGGCCACGCTCTACGACAACGCCGAGCTGGCGACCTCGCTACGCCAGGAGGCCGCCACCGGCCGGGTGTTCGTAGCCGCGGTCAGCAACCCACGCGACACCATCACGGCCACCACGACCAGCGACGGACTCCGCGTCTCGGGCCGCGGCGCGTTCGCCACCGGCTGCGCCGTCGCCGACCGCCTGCTCGTCAGCGCGATCCGCGACGATCACACGGCACGTCTCGTCGTCGTCATGCACGGCAGCTGCAGTGGAGTCTCGCACCCTCCGGACTGGGACAATCTGGGCCAACGCCTGACGGCGAGTGGAAGCGTCGCCTTCGACGACGTCCGGGTCAGCCAGGGCGACGTGCTGGGCACCTTCCCGGCCGACGAAGACGAGTCCAGCCCCCGCCACCTACGCCTGTCCCTGGTGTCGCTGGCCTTCCAGGCAGTCCTCACGCAGGTCCTCGTCGGCATCACTGCCGGCGCGATCGACGAGGCCGCCAGATACACCCGCGAGCGTTCGCGCCCCTGGCCCGCGAGCGGACTCGGGCAAGCCGTCGATGATCCCCACGTGCTGACGGGCTACGGAGAGTTCACCGCAGTCCTGGCCGCAGCGCGTCTCCTGGCCGACCACGCGACCCGCGCCCTCACCGAGGCCGACGCCCGCGGCCCCGCCCTGACCCCGGCCGAACGCGGCCGGACGGCACTGACCGTCTCCGCCGCGAAGGTCGTGTCCAGCCGGCTGGCCACGGAGGCGACGAGCAGGATCTTCGAGTTCACCGGCGCGCGCGCGACGGCCCGCGCCACCGGCCTCGACCGGTTCTGGCGTGACGCCCGCACGCTCACCCTGCACGACCCCGTCGCATATAAGGCCCGGGAACTCGGCGACCACCTTCTCACCGGGCGGTATCCACGCATGACGGCACACAGCTGACCGACCCCCGGCATCCGGCGGTGGTCCGACAGAGAAGACCGCGGTGAGGAGCCTGTCGACGCGGGTCGTTCAGATCCGGTCACCGGTGTGGTCCGCGTGGGCACTCAAGGCAGGGGAGTCGACCACGACCGCGAGCGGCTGAGGGGTGACTCCGTCACGCCTCTCGACCCCTGACAGCTGGCCGGGCCGTATCCGAGCCGGCCAGTACCCGGGTGAGACGCTCACACATGCTGTCGGTGGAGTCGCCTTCGGCGACGATCGCCTCGATCCGCGCCAGCCGGGCCCGGGCCTGACGCACCTCGTGCTCCAGCCGGGTGGCGCGGGCAGCCGTCGCGCCTACCTGCCGTCGGCAGGCGTCGAGGCGTTCGAAGTCCTCCGGGCGAATCGCCACCCATTCGCTGCCGTCCACGAGCACGGCCACCCTGTCGATCCTACTGCCCATTCGTCACCTTCCCGTCGGACAGCTCGAGGCTGCTGCCGCGATGTCTCTGTGTCTCGAAGGGGGACGCGCCAACGCCGATCGCTTCTGGACACCTAGGATAGACAGCAGTGCTGGTTCGCTGTGACGCTCAAGCGTCGCGGCGTCGTAAGAGGGAACCCGGTGCGAGACCGGGACTGCCCCGCAGCGGTGAGTGGGAACGACCGCCGTCATCAAGCACTGGACCGCGAGGTCTGGGAAGCGACGGCCATTAGGCGACCGGACAGGTCATGCCCACGAGTCCGAAGACCTGCCCGCACCGCGTACGCCGGCCGGCGTGCGCCGCTGACGGTCTCTCGGGAAGGCCGGGGCGGAAGCCGGTGCGCCCCTGCGCCTCTTCCCTCCCGCCCTCGCGTGAGTCCTCGGACGCTTCGAGGGAAGGACCCATGAGCACCACATTCGGTCAGAGCACCGTGCTCGGTTATCCACGTATCGGTGGTAACCGTGAACTGAAGAAGGCCGTGGAGGCCTACTGGGCGGGCCGCATCGACGCCGCGGAGTTGGAGAGCACCTCGGTCGCGCTGCGCGCCGGGGTCTGGCGGACGCTGCGCGACGCCCGCCTGGACGCGATCCCGTCGAACACGTTCTCCTACTACGATCACGTCCTCGACACGGCGGTGGCCGTCGGCGCGGTCCCACGACGCTTCGCCCGACTCGGCCTGTCAGGGCTCGACACCTACTTCGCCATGGCCCGCGGCGTCGACGCCGAACCGGCGCTGGAACTGACGAAGTGGTTCGACACGAACTATCACTACCTGGTCCCGGAGATCGGACCCGACACCGTCTTCGCCGCGAACCCCGACAAGGCGTTGCGTGAGTACGGAGAAGCCCGCGCGCTGGGTATCGAGAGCCGACCGGTGCTGGTCGGGCCCGCCACGTTCCTGCTGCTGGCCAAGACCTCCACACCAGGCGTCGAGTCATTCGATCGGATGGCCGAACTCGTCGACGTGTACGCCGACGTTCTCCGTGCCCTCGCCGCCGCCGGTGTCACGTGGGTTCAGCTGGACGAACCCGCCTACGTGGCCGACCGCACCACGGCCGAGATCGAGGCGCTACACGATGCCTACATGCGGTTGTGCTCCGTGCGGCAGCGGCCGAGGATCTTCGTCGCCACCTACTTCGGGGAACTCGGTGACGCGCTGCCCGCGCTGCTGGACACGCCGGTCGAGGCGCTCGGCCTGGACCTCGTTGCCGGGCCCGGCAACCTGCGACGTCTCGCCGGAGCCGGCCCACTGCACGGCAAGACGATCGTCGCCGGGCTCGTCGACGGTCGCAACGTCTGGCGCACCGACCTTCGGGCGGCGATAACGACCGGTGCCGCGGTCACCGGGCTCGCCGACCACGTCGCCGTGTCCACCTCCTGCTCCCTGCTGCACACACCGGTGGATCTCTCCGCCGAGACCACGCTCGATCCGCAGCTGCGACGGCGGTTGGCCTTCGCCCGGCAGAAGGTCGACGAGGTCGTCCTGCTCGGCCGCGCCCTGCGCGACGGCACGACGCCGCTGCCTGAACCGCTACCACCCGCCCCGAAAGCGTGGCGCGACGACACCGTGCGGGGCAGGCTCGCCGCGCTGCGCCCAGGCGACAGGCAACGGGGCGACCACCGGCGGCGGGCGGCGGTCCAGCAGGCCCGGTTGCACCTGCCGCCGCTGCCCACCACGACCATCGGCTCGTTCCCGCAGACCGCCGAGCTGCGTGCGGCCCGCGCCGCACACCGGTCCGGCCGGCTCGACGACTCCGGCTACGTCCAGCGGATGCGCGCCGAGGTCGAGCATGTCATCCGGCTCCAGGAGCGGCTGGGCCTCGACGTACTCGTGCACGGCGAGCCGGAGCGCAACGACATGGTCCAATACTTCGGTGAGCAGTTGACCGGTTTCGCCACGACCGAGCACGGCTGGGTGCAGTCGTACGGCTCCCGCTGCGTCCGCCCGCCGGTCATCTACGGCGATGTGGCCCGCAGGCTCCCATGACGGTCGCCTGGTCCTCCTACGCGCAATCGCTGACCGACCGGCCGGTCAAGGGCATGCTCACCGGACCGGTGACGATCCTCGCCTGGTCGTTCGTGCGCGACGACCAGCCGATCAACGTCACCGCCGACCAGATCGCCCTCGCCCTGCGTGACGAGTGCCGCGACCTTCAGGCGGCCGGCATCCGGGTGATCCAGGTCGACGAGCCGGCCCTGCGGGAAACCCTGCCCCTGCGCGCGGCGGACCAGGATGCCTACCTGGACTGGGCGGTAGGCGCGTTCCGCCTGGCCACCAGCGGTGTCGCCGACGACATCCAGATCCACACCCATCTGTGCTACTCCGAGTTCGGTGAGATCATCGCCGCCATCGACGCCCTCGACGCCGACGTCACCAGCATCGAGGCGTCCCGCTCGAGGATGGAGGTCCTCGGCGACCTAGCCGCGGCCGGCTACCACCGCGGAGTCGGGCCAGGCGTGTGGGACATTCACTCGCCCCGGGTCCCGCCACGTGACGAGGTCGTCGAGGCGCTTCGCCGGGCCTTGGCGGTGGTGCCGGCCGAGCGGCTGTGGGTCAACCCCGACTGCGGCCTGAAGACCCGCAGCTATCCCGAGGTCGAGGCGTCTCTGGCGCACCTCGCCGCCGCCGCCGTCGAGCTTCGCGGCAGGTGAGCGCAGGCCGGGCGGGACGCCGACACCGTCCCGCCCGGCACGGCCGAGCGACCGTGTCACCCTGTCGCGATGGTCACCGTGTGTTGATGTCGGGCAACGCATTGACACGTGCTGCCCCGCCCGGCCAGACTGACGCGACAACTTCATCAGCGTGCGCGTAGGGGGAAGTCCGGTCGAAGTCCGGCGCTGGCCCGCAACGGTAGGCCATCGGGGTGTGCTCCGATGACAAGCCCGAATACCCGACGTGCCCGCGATTTCGCTCCCCCACCCGTCGTGGCCCACGGGTCGGAGTCCCGGTCGACCCCGTGCCACGGTGGTCGTTCGGGTTCTGACGACCGCCGGGCCGGAAAGGCGCTTCCGATGGTCGTTCGCCTGAGCCGGCACCGCCTGCTCGCGCTGTTCTGCGGTGTGCTCGCCGCCCTCACAGTCACCACGCCCGCGCTCGCCGCTCCCGCGCCCGCCGGCCCGACCCGGGCGGAGGCCGCCGCCGGGTGGCTGGCCCGGCAACTAATCGACGGGGAACGCTTCGAGGTGGTCTACGACGGGGTCGCCTACCCGGACCAGGGGCTCACCCTCGACGCGGTGTTCGCCTTCGCCGCTGCCGGCGTCGCCGACGACTCCGGCACGCGGGCGCTGGCCTGGGTCAGCCGGCCGGACGTCCGCGACGCCTACGTGGGCGACGGCACGACCGAGGCGTACGTCGGCGCCACCGCCAAACTCGCCCTCGCCGTCGCGGTGCGCGGCGGTGACCCGACGGATGTGGGCGGGGTGGACCTGGTCGCCCGCCTGCGCTCGCTCCAGTCGCCGACCGGCCGGTTCACCGACCGGTCGGCGTTCGGCGACTACAGCAACGCCTTCAGTCAGTCCTTCGCGATCCTCGCGCTGGACCGGACCGCACAGGGCGTGCCGGCAGCGGCCGCGTCCTGGCTGGCCGGCACCCGCTGCGCCGACGGTGGCTACCCGCTGCTGCCCGCCCAGCCGGTCTGCACCTCCGACGTGGACGCCACCGCGCTCGCGGTGCAGGCGTTGCGGGCGGCCGGCCGCAGGGCCGACGCCGCCCCGGGGCTGCGCTGGCTGCTCTCGGTGCAGGGCGCGAACGGCGGGTTCGCCAACGTAGGGGGAACACCGAACGCGAACAGCACCGGGCTCGCCGCGCAGGCGCTGCGCGATGGTCACCGGCCGCTGGCCTGGGCGCGGGCCCGCACGTTCCTCGCCGGACTCCAGGTCGACTGCGCCGGCGCGTCAGCCGACCGGGGGGCGGTCGACTTCGACGGCGGCGCCTTCGACCCGGCCACCGCCGCCCGCGCCACCGCGCAGGCCGTCCTCGGTCTGACCGGCGCTGGGTACGCCCACCTGTCCGCCGCCGGCGCGACGACCGGCGCACCGACCCCCGACTGCCCGTGAGCCGTCCCGTCGCTCGCCTGATTCTCATTCGTCTGCTCTCGGGGAGGACCCATGTTTCGAATCGTCATTCGTAGGCGGCTTGCCGGACTGTTGGCCGCCGCCGTCGCCGCCGTCGCGCTGACCGCCGTCGAGCCTGCGCCGCAGGCCGCGCACGCCGCCGCGTGTACCGACACGTCGGGGGTCACCGTGGTGGTCGACTTCGCCGCCCTCGGCGGCGGGGTCCAGGTGGCCTGCGCCCTCGGCGACCCGGCGACTGGGCTGGCCGCCCTCCAGGGCGCGGGCTTCACCGTGACCGGAACCTCGCGCTGGGGACTGGCGTTCGTGTGCCGGATCAACGGCAAGCCCACCGCCGCGACCGAGCCGTGCGTCAACACTCCACCCGTCACCGCGTACTGGTCGTACTGGCACGCGCCGAGCGGCGGCGCCTGGTCCTACAGCACGTCCGGCGCGACCAGCTACAACCCCGCGCCGGGCAGCGTCGAGGGCTGGTCCTTCGGCGCGGGCGCCCCACCGAGCATCGCCGCTCCCTGACCCGTCGACCGACGTGCCGGGTGCCGGCCACCGCTCTGGCGTCACTCGACGTGCGGGCGGTACCGTGTCGGCACCCGGTTCACGCCGGGCACACAACTGCATACGTCCCGTGTGGGGGAAAGTCGGTTGAAGCCGGCGCTGACCCGCAACCGTGAGCGAGGCATCGACCCCGCGAGCCGGAATGCCTCGCCCGGGACGAGCGGCTTCCACTGTCGAGGTCTACAGGGTGAAGTCCGGGCCGCCGAGGTCCGTCCACCCCGCGCAACGCGTCGTCATGCGAGCGGGTGCCGACTCCTCGGCTGCGTTCCGGCGCCTTCACCGACCGCTCTGCGAAAGGCACCCCATGTCCCTGTCCCGGCACCGGCGGATCGGCACCGGTCTCGCCGCCAGCACAGCGGCGACCCTCGCCGCGATCGCCGCCCTGCCCCTGACCGTGGTTGCCGCACCGGCACCGGCCGACGCCGCCGCGGCACGCGAGGCAGCGTCCTGGTTGGCCGGTGAGGTCGCCGACGGGGCACTTCCCGGGCCGTTCGGGAGCCCTGACTGGGGCCTGACCATCGACGGAATCATCGCGTTGTCCGCGACCGGGGTGGCCGTGCCGACCCGGCAGGCGGCGACCGCGCAGGTCGCGGCGCACGTGCGCTCCTACAACAGCTACGACGACTGGGGCATCGAGGGCTTCACCGACGGCGGGGCCACCGCGAAGCTGCTCTACGCGGCCGCCGCCGCCGGAGCTGATCCCACCGACTTCGGCGGTTTCGACCTGCGGGCCGAGGCCCTGTCGCTGGTCGCCGGGGCGGACGCCGGGCATCAGCGGGGGCGGATCACCAGCCGCACCACCGCCGACAGCGGTCCGGACGCCAGCAACACCTTCGACCAGTCCTTCACGGTGCTGGGCCTGGCCCGCAGCGGCGACGTCCCGCAGGACACCGTCGACTTCCTCGTCCGGCAGCAGTGCGCGGCCGGTGGCTTCCGGCTCTACCCCGACACGGGGGACGGCCCGTCGCCGTCGTGCGACGAGCAGGCCGGCGCCACCCTCGACGTCGACTCGACCGCGATGGCCGTGCAGGCGCTGCTGGCCGCCGCAGACGAAGGGGCCACGGGTGCCGCGGCCGCGGCGGATCGGGGCGTGGACTGGTTGGTCGCCCAGCAGCATTCCGACGGGTCGTTCGGCGGCTCGGGGCCGACGACCGGCGCGAACTCCAACAGCACCGGCCTGGCCGGGCAGGCGCTCGCCGCCTCCGGACGCCATGCCGAGGCCGCCCGCGCAGCGGGCGCGCTCCGCGTGCTCCAGCTGACCACGTCGCACGGCGGCGCAGCCGCCGACGCGGGAGCCATCGCCTACAACGCCGAAGGCCTGGCCGCCGCTGTCGGGTCCGGGATCGACGACGTCTCCCGGGACCAGTGGCGTCGGGCCACCGCGCAGGCACTGCTCGGTCTCGCCCAGGTGCCGCTCGGCCGCATCGGCCTCGACCTTCCGCCGTCGTCGCCCGGGCCGACTCCAACGGGCACGGCCTCACCGACCGGAACGGCGTCCCCCACACCCACCGGGTCGCCGACGCCGACCGCACCGGCCAGCCCGACCCCGAGTGCGTCCGCCAGCACCACGGCACCGGCCCCGTCACCCACCGTGTCGGCGACCGCCGCCCCGACTGCCGCGCCGACCGCCCCGGGGGGTGCGGGTGGCCTACCGACGACCGGCGCGGCGATCACCACGTACGTGCTGATCGCGCTCCTGATGGTCGGTGGTGGGTCGCTGCTGCTGCTCCTCAGCCGACGGAGGGCGACGTGATCGTCCGGATCGTCCGCGCCGGGCTGGCCGTCGTCCTGGCCGCCGTCGGCGTGGTGGGCGAACCGGGCAGCCCGGCGATGGCCGCCGGTGCGGCCGGCTACTGCCCGGACGCCTCCGGCGTCACCGTGGTGGTCGACTTCAACGAACTCGGCGGCGGAACGGTGGTGCGGTGCGCCCGGGGCGAGCAGCCGACCGGCCTGACGGCGCTGAAGAGCGCCGGTTTCCAGGTCACCGGCACGCTGCGCTGGGGCGAGGGGTTCGTCTGCCGGATCGAGGGCAAACCGTCGGCGGCGGCCGAGAAGTGCGTCGACACGCCTCCGGCCAGCGCCTACTGGTCGTACTGGCACGCGGCCGACGGTGGCAGTTGGACGTACAGCGACAAGGGTGTGCTCAACCGCAAGCCGCCGGCCGGCACCTTCGAGGGCTGGTCGTTCTCCCTCAACCGCACCGCCAACGACGCGCCCCGTCCCGGCATCGCACCGAAACGACCGTCGCCACCACCACCGCCCACCACCGGTGGCGCACCGGTCACGCCACCGGCAGGCGGCGGGCCGGTCGCGCCTTCGTCGGCGGCCGGCGGTGGCCCCGGTTCGGCAGCGCCGACGACACGCGCGTCCGGGTCTGCGGCGCCCTCCGCTAGGACACCGGTCAGTGGATCGCCGGAGACACCTGGCGCGCCGGCCACCGCGCCGCCGACCGGCGGGTCCGGCGGCCCATCGCCGAGCGACTCCGAGGAACCGGTGCTGACCGGTGTCGCCGCACCCCGTGGCGACGGTGGCGTCCCGCTGGGCACGGCGGCGGGGGTGTTGCTGCTGGCGGCACTCGCCGCCGGTGGCGTGATCGCCGCCAGGCGGCGGCGGACCGCCGACCAGGATGACTGACCGGGCCAGACGCCACCCGGGCGCGACCGCCCGGACCGGCCGGGCGGCGTCGTGGTGGCCGTCGGCGCCGCTGCCCCGAGGGCTGCACCCGGGCGCGTGGTGGCTCTGGGCGCTGGGCTTGGCCACGGCGGCCAGTCACACCACCAATCCGTTGCCGCTGGCACTGCTGATCGCCGTCGCCGCGCTGGTGGTCGTCCGGCGGCGCGGCGACGCGCCCTGGGCGCTGGCGTTCCGGATGTACCTGGTGCTCGGCGCGGTGATCGTGGTGATGCGGGTGGTGTTTCGCATCGTGTTCGGCGGCGGGCAGGGCGACCACGTGCTGATCCGGTTGCCGGAGGTCCCGCTGCCAGCCTGGGCGGCCGGCATCCGGTTGTTCGGGCCCGTCGCCGTCGAGCAGGTCCTCGGCGGGTTCTACGACGGGCTGCGGCTGGCCGCGATGCTGATCTGCCTCGGCGCGGCGAACGCGCTGGCCAACCCGAAACGGCTACTCAAGGCGGTGCCCGGCGCGTTGTACGCGGTCGGCACGGCCGTCGTGGTCGCGTTGTCGGTCGCCCCGCAGCTGGTGGAGAGCGTGCTACGGGTCCGCCGGGCACGACGGTTGCGTGGCGCGTCCGGGCGCGGGATGCGGGCGTTGCAGGGCATCGCCCTGCCGGTGCTGGCCGACGCGCTGGACCGGTCCCTGGCCCTCGCGGCGGCGATGGACTCCCGGGGCTACGGCCGGACCGCGGCCGTGCCCCCGGGCCAGCGCGCCACCACCGGCGCGCTGGTGCTCGGCGGGCTGATCGGCGTGTGCGCCGGCACGTACGGGCTGCTCGACACCGGGGCCGGCTACCTCGGCCTGCCACTGCTCCTCGGTGGCCTGGCCACCGCCGTGGCCGGGATGCTGCTGGCCGGCCGCAGGGTCCGCCGCAGCCGCTACCGGCCGGATCGCTGGCACCCGGCCGAGCTGCTCGTCGCCGGCTGCGGCGTGGCCGCCGCCGCGCTGACCACGCTGGCCGGCGCGGTCGCCCCGGAGCTGCTCTACCCTCCGGTCAGCCCGCTCACCTGGCCCCAGCTGACGCCGTTGATGCTGCTCGCCGTCGCGGTCGCGGCGGCCCCCGCCTGGCTGGCGCCGCCACCGCCCGCGGCGCGGGTCGCCCGCCCACCGGCGGCGGTCCCGGCGCTCCCCGCCCCAGGCCCGCGGGTGGACACGGCACGCCCCGCCACCACGTCGTCGCCGGTGACGGAAGGCCCCTTATGATCATTTTTGACCGGGTCACCGTCCGCTACGTCGAGGGCGGGTCGCCGCCGCTGCGGGACGTGACGCTCCGGGTCGAGGAGGGCGAGCTCTGCCTGGTCGCCGGCCGGACCGGCGCCGGCAAGTCGACCCTGTTGCGGGCGATCAACGGACTGGTGCCGCACTTCACCGGCGGCACCCTGCACGGCACCGTCACCGTGGACGGCCGGGACACCCGCCGGCACCCGCCACGCGACCTCGCCGACGTCGTCGGCGTGGTCGGTCAGGACCCCATGGCCGGGTTCGTCACCGACACCGTCGAGGAGGAACTGGCGTACGGGATGGAGCAGTTGGCCCTGCCACCGACGGTCATGCGCAAGCGGGTGGAGGAGACCCTCGACCTGCTCGGCATCGCGGACCTGCGCGACCGGCCGCTGCGGACGCTTTCCGGCGGCCAGCAGCAGCGGGTCGCCATCGGCGCGGTGCTCACGGCCCATCCCCGGGTGCTGGTGCTCGACGAGCCCACCTCCGCGTTGGACCCCACCGCCGCGGAGGACGTGCTCGCCACCGTCACCCGGCTGGTACACGACCTCGGCGTGACCGTGGTGTTGGCCGAGCACCGGCTGGAGCGGGTGGTGCAGTACGCCGACCGGCTGCTCTACCTGCCCGGCGACGGGAGCGTGATCGACGGGACACCGGCAACGGTGCTGGCGCACATCGACATCGCGCCGCCGCTGATCGAGCTGGGTCGCCTCGCCGGCTGGACACCCCTGCCGCTGTCGGTGCGCGACGCTCGTCGGCAGGCGTCCGGCCTGCGGCGTCGGCTCGCTGACGTGGACCCGCCGCCGCCCGAGACGATGACGGAGAGGGCGGCGGCGCTGACCGCGCGGAAGATCGTCGTACGGTATCCGGGCACGGTCGCGGTGGCCGGCGTCGACGTCGACCTGCGTTCCGGCGAGGTCGTCGCGTTGATGGGCCGCAATGGGTCCGGCAAGTCGAGTCTGCTGTGGGCGGTGCAGGGTAGCGGCCCCCGCCACGGCGGCACCGTCGACGTGGCCGGACCGCAGGGGACCGTCGACCCGAAGAGGCTGCCGGCGGGCCGGGCCCGCCGGCACGTCGGCCTTGTCCCGCAGAACTCCGGCGATCTGCTCTACCTGGAGACCGTGGACGCCGAATGCGCCCAGGCCGACCGGGAGACCGCGGCGCCGACCGGCACCTGCCGGGCGCTGCTGGACCAGCTCACCCCCGGCCTGCCCGCCGACCGGCATCCCCGTGACCTGTCCGAGGGGCAGCGGCTGGCCCTCGCGCTCGCCGTCCAGCTCACCGCCGCTCCGCCGGTGGTGCTGCTCGACGAGCCGACCCGTGGCCTGGACTACCACGCCAAGCGGCAGTTCACCGAGGTCGTCCGCGCGTTGGCCGCCGCCGGCCGCGCCGTGGTGGTCGCCACCCACGATGTCGAACTCGTCGCGGCCCTCGCCGATCGGGTGATCGTCATGGCCGAGGGGGACATCGTCTCCGACGGCAGCACGGCGGAGGTCATGCTCGCGTCACCGGCGTTCGCCCCGCAGGTGGCCAAGGTCCTCGCCCCCGCGCCGTGGCTCACTGTGGAACAGGTCGCCACCGCGTTGACCCAGACCCAGGCACCGGCGTGACCGTGTTGCGGGTCGCCCCGCGTACCGCCGTGGTGCTGGCCCTGGCCTCGGCCGCCGCCCTGGCGACCTTCACCTGGCCGTTCTTCGTCCCCGCGCAGCCGGAATCCACCGCCCGCACCGGCGAGGCACCGGTGGTCTTCTTCCTGATGCTGCCGGTGCTCGTGGCGCTCGTGCTGGCCGAACTCACCTCCGGTGGCATGGACAGCAAAGCCCTGGCGATGCTCGGTGTGCTCGCCGCCGTCAACGCCGCGCTGCGCCCCCTGGGCGCGGGCACCGCCGGCATCGAGACCGTGTTCTTCCTCCTCGTCCTAGCCGGCCGGGTCTTCGGCCCCGGATTCGGTTTCCTGCTCGGTTCGACGTCCCTGTTCGCCTCCGCCCTGCTCACCGCCGGTGTCGGACCGTGGCTGCCGTTCCAGATGCTGTGCGCGTCCTGGATCGGCCTGGGCGCCGGCCTGCTTCCGGCGAGGCTGCGCGGACGGGCCGAGACCGCCGTCCTGGCGGCCTACGGCGCGCTCGCCGCCTACGGCTACGGCCTGCTGATGAACCTGTGGTTCTGGCCGTTCAGCGTCGGAGCGGACACCCAACTGTCCTACGTCGCGGGCGCGCCGGTGCTGGAGAACCTGCACCGCCTCGCCCTGTTCACCGCAGTCACCTCCACCTTCGGCTGGGACACCGGCCGCGCGATCACCACCGCGGTGGCGATCGTCCTGGCCGGCCCGGCGGTGCTCGCCGCGCTGCGCCGCGCCGCGCGCCGGGCCGCGTTCGACGCTCCGGTCACCTTCGTCGCAGCCGAACCGCAGCCGCCGGACCCGGTCGCCGACAGCGCCGAGGTCGCAGGCCCGGCCGGCACCGACGTGACCGATCCCGCCGCCGGGCCGGCCTCTGCGTCACCCGCCAGGCCACCCGGATCCATCGGCAAGGGCGATGGGGGAGGTAGGTCACATCCAGGTCCGAGCCGGCCGTCAGCTGACCAAGAACGCTAGGCTGGTTACCGGCGCTGGTTCGCCCAGGCGTTGTCACGCTCGGGCGTCGTAAGAGGGAACCCGGTGGGAATCCGGGACTGCCCCGCAGCGGTGAGTGGGAACGACCGCCGTCACCGGCACTGGGCCCGTAGGGCCCGGGAAGCGACGGCCAGTAGGAGACACCGGCGTACCCGGTCATGCCCGCGAGTCCGAAGACCTGCCCGCGCTGCGCACACAAGAGGTGTGTGCGCAGCCGTCGACCTCGCGGGCGGGTCGGGCGGGTGACGCGCTGCGGCGGGTCCTCGACGTGCGTGCCGGCTGGTCGACGGCATGCTTCCCGAGGACGGATGAACCATGCACGAGAGCGCCATTCTCGCCGGCCGGCCCCCGTCGGCGTCGCATCTGACCCTGTCACAGATCATGGACCAGCATCACACCAACCTGATGGGCACCGTCCACGGCGGCCGGATTCTCAACCTCATCGACTCCGTCGCCGGAGTGGTGGCCGCTCGGCATTCCGACGGGCCCGCAGTCACCGCCGCCATCGACGAGACCGCCTTCCTGCGCGCCGTGCGGGTCGGCGACGTCGTCCACGTCGACGCCCGGATCACCTGGGCCGGCCGCAGCTCGATGGAGGTCGCCGTCAAGGTCAGCGCGGATCGGTGGGATCGGGCGGTGCCGCCGGTCGACGTGGCCACCGCGCATCTGGTCATGGTCGCCGTCGACGACGACGGGCAACCACGGCCGGTGCCGCCGCTGCTGGCCGAGACCGACGGCGACCGGCGACGCTACCGTGAGGCGCAGATCCGCCGCGAGCACCGTCTCGCCTTGCGTCGGGCGCTACTCGACGGTGCCGAGGACGGCTGAGACCTGTCGCATTGTCGCCGCGACGCCCGCCGATCACCTCGCCACCACCGCTCAGGATCGTTGTTGCGTTGGTCGTCATCGGCGTGGATTGCGGTTGTGCGACTGCTCCTCTG
>NZ_BBOL01000010.1:0-142202 GCF_020884815.1 Micromonospora sp. NBRC 110038
TAGCCCTACACTGTAGGGCCGCCTTCCGGGGCAACCTCTCTAACTTACCCGATCTCATCTTCGCCGTCAACCCTGTTCCCAAGGTTTACGCTCGGATTCGCTCGGACCCACGGCGACGCACGCCGAATAACGGCGGTCGTTTCTGTCGTGGAGAGCCGCAGACCGGCCGATCGCCGCTTCGCGGCCACCCGCCCGGCTCCTGCCGGCCTCAGCACTCTACCCGGTCGGCTTCGCGATCGCAACCCCGTCTCACCGGAGTTGCTCCGCACCGCCCGGACCAGCCTCGCTCGGCGTCTCCGCCGCGAGCCTGTGCCCGCTCTCAGCCGGTTTGTCCGGCCTCCCGCGTGCAGAGAGAAAGTTACGCGTACGGCCCCGGGAAGGCAAATCAACGCCTGTAACTGTCCTGACGGAAAGGGGCCCGCCACCGCACACCGAAATCGCGCCCGCGCATGTCAGAGTGTCTGGCATGGATGACGCCCTCCCCCGCCCGGCGACGCCCCTCGCCGAAGAAGCCCTGCTCGGACTGCTGCTGCCGTTCTGGCAGCTGGTCATCGGCGCCGTGGTGGTGGCCGTCATCCTGCTCTCCGTGGGCCGGCTGGCGCGGCGTGGACGCTCGCGGATGTCCGCCGCGCTGCTCATCACGGCCACCGCCATCGCCGGGCTCACCGTGCTGGGGGTACTCCTGCAGAGCTGACCTGCGGCCCGGACGTTTCAGAGCCGCCGGTTCGCCAGGCTGGGCAGCTCGGTGCGAATGGTCCGGAGGCGGTCCAGGTCCAAGTCGACGACGGTGAGACCGGGACCGTCCGGCACCTGGCCGAGGACCGTCCCCCACGGGTCGACGACCATGCTCCGGCCGAAGCAGGTGCGCCCCGGCTCGTGGTCGCCGGTCTGACCGGCGGCGGCGACGAAGCACTGGTTCTCGATGGCCCGCGCCCGCAACAGGACCTCCCAGTGGTCGCGCCCGGTGTGCACCATGAACGCGGCCGGCACCACCAGCAGCGTGGCACCCCCATCCGTGGCCAGGTGCCGGTACAGCTCCGGGAACCGGAGGTCGTAGCAGATCGACAAGCCGACCCGGACGCCCTCGACGTCGACCACCACCGGCTTGTCCCCCGGCGCCACCGTCGCCGACTCCAGGTATGACACCCGGCCGGGGATCTCCACGTCGTACAGGTGGATCTTGCGGTAGGTCCCGGCGAGCGTGCCCGTGCGGTCGAAGAGCAGGGAGGTGTTCCAGGTGTGGTCCCGGTCCGGGCCCGCCTCGTGGAACGACCCGGCGTGCACCCAGATGCCGAGCCGCCGGGCGACGTCGGCGAAGAACCGACCCACCGTGCCGTCCACCGGCTCGGGCGCCGGCATCCCGGCTGCGGTGCCGAGGTAGTCGACATACTCCGGGAGGACCGCCAGGTCCGCGCCGGCCGCTGCGGCCCGGACCAACAGGGCCTCCGCGGCCGCGAGATTGGCGGCCCGGTCGTCGCGGGAGTTCAGCTGGCAGACGGCGACGCGCATGACCCTCAGCGTACGGCTGGCGGGGCCCCCGCGACAGCCTCCACCGCCGGCGGAGGGGTCGTGGACCCTCCCCGCCGGACGGGGAGGGTCAGGCGGACTTCTCCTCGCGGTCCCGGCGGGCCCGGCGGCCGGTGAACTCGCGCGGCACGATCGTGGGGTTGACGTTCTCCAGGACCACCTCGCGGGTGATCAGCACCCGGGCGGCGTCGGGGTTGCTCGGCACCTCGTACATCACGGAGAGCAGGACCTCCTCCATGATGGCGCGCAGGCCACGGGCGCCCGTGCCGCGCAGCATCGCCTGGTCGGCGATGGCCTCCAGGGCCGGCGGCTCGAACTCCAGCTCCACGCCGTCGAGCTCAAAGAGGCGCTGGTATTGCTTCACGAGGGCATTACGCGGCTCGGTGAGGATCCGCACGAGGGCGGACCGGTCGAGGCTGCGGACATTGGTGATCACCGGAAGCCGGCCGATGAACTCGGGGATCAGGCCGAACTTCAGCATGTCCTCGGGCATGACCTGGCTGAAGATGTCGTCGGTCGACCGCTCGGAGACCGAGCGGAGCCGCGCGCCGAAGCCCGTCCCGCCGTGGCCCGTGCGGGCCTCGATGATCTGGTCGAGGCCGGCGAAGGCGCCACCGCAGATGAACAGCACGTTGGTGGTGTCGATCTGGATGAACTCCTGGTGCGGGTGCTTGCGCCCGCCCTGCGGCGGCACGTTGGCCACCGTGCCTTCGAGCATCTTCAGCAGCGCCTGCTGGACGCCCTCGCCGGAGACGTCCCGCGTAATCGACGGGTTCTCCGACTTGCGGGCGATCTTGTCGACCTCGTCGATGTAGATGATGCCGGTCTCGGCGCGCTTGATGTCGTAGTCCGCGGCCTGGATCAGCTTGAGGAGGATGTTCTCCACGTCCTCGCCCACGTAACCCGCCTCGGTGAGGGCGGTGGCGTCCGCGATCGCGAAGGGGACGTTCAGCATCCGGGCGAGGGTCTGCGCGAGGTGGGTCTTGCCGCACCCGGTCGGCCCGAGCAGCAGGATGTTGGACTTGGCCAGCTCGACGGCGTCGCTGCCGGAACCCGGCGCGCCGGCCGCCTCGGCCTGGATCCGCTTGTAGTGGTTGTAGACGGCGACCGCGAGCGCCTTCTTGGCCTGGTCCTGGCCGACCACGTAGTTGTCGAGGAACTGGCAGATCTCCATCGGCTTGGGAAGCTCTTCCCACTTCACCTCGCCGGACTCGGCCAGCTCCTCCTCGATGATCTCGTTGCAGAGATCGATGCACTCGTCGCAGATGTAGACCCCGGGGCCCGCGATGAGCTTTTTCACCTGCTTCTGCGACTTGCCGCAGAAGGAGCATTTGAGTAGGTCGCCGCCGTCACCGATCCGTGCCACCTACGTTCTCCCTGCACTCATCGGCCGGTGCACCGGCCATGACCTGCGGACGCTGCGCTCCGTCCGTCTCCGTTCGCTCGCCGGACCGTCCCGACGCAGCGGTACGGGCCCGACGTTACCCGCTGGCGGGGGTTTCTCCGACCCCCAAATCGGGCGTGTCAGAGGTCGGCCGGCAAAGCGCCCGGCCGACCTCTGACCCATGCTCGTCTCAGCTGGCCGCGTTGGCGGCGAGCAGCCCCTTCTTGCGGCTGGTGAGGATCGTGTCCACCAGCCCGTACTCCTTGGACTCCTCGGCCGTCATGATCTTGTCACGGTCGATGTCCTTGCGGACCTTCTCCACCGGCTGGTTGCAGTGCCGGGCGAGCATCTCCTCCAGCTGCGTCCGCATCCGCAGGATCTCCCGGGCCTGGATCTCGATGTCCGAGCCCTGCCCGTAGCCGCCCTCCGTGGCCGGCTGGTGGATGATGATCCGCGAGTTCGGCAGCGCCATGCGCTTGCCCGGGGTGCCGGCGGAGAGCAGCACCGCGGCGGCACTGGCCGCCTGGCCCAGGCAGACCGTGGAGATGTCCGGCCGGACGTACTGCATCGTGTCGTAGATCGCCGTCATCGCGGTGAACGAGCCACCCGGCGAGTTGATGTACATGATGATGTCGCGGTCGGGGTCGGTGCCCTCGAGCGTCAGCAGCTGCGCCATCACGTCGTTGGCGGACGCGTCGTCCACCTGGACACCGAGGAAGATGATCCGGTCCTCGAAGAGCTTGTTGTACGGGTTGGACTCCTTCACCCCGTACGACGTGCGCTCGACGAACGACGGCAGGACGTAGCGGTTGTGCACGGCCGCGAACTGGGGCGGCAGGCTCAGGTCGGTCATCGTCAGCTCCTCGGTCAGCTCAGGGTCCCGGCGCCCGCCGGAACCTGCACGGCTCCGGTGATCACCTTGTCGATGAAGCCGTAGTCCGTCGCCTCCTGGGCGGTGAACCAGCGGTCACGGTCCGAGTCCGCCTCGATCTGGGCGAAAGTCTGGCCGGTGTGGAAGGCCACCCGCTCCTGGAACATCCGCTTCGTGTAGAGCATCTGCTCCGCCTGGATGGCGATGTCCGACGCGGTGCCGCCCATGCCGCCGGACGGCTGGTGCATCATGATCCGGGCGTGGGGCAGGGCGTAGCGCTTGCCCTTGGTGCCCGCGCAGAGCAGCAGCTGCCCCATCGAGGCGGCCATGCCCATCGCGACCGTGGAGACGTCGTTGTCGATGTACTGCATCGTGTCGTAGATCGCCATGCCGGAGTAGACCGAGCCACCGGGCGAGTTGATCCAGAGGTAGATGTCCCGGTCCGGGTCCTCCGCCGCGAGCAGCAGCAGCTGCGCGCAGATGCGGTTGGCCACCTGGTCGTTCACCTCGCTGCCCAGGAAGATGATGCGCTCCCTGAGCAACCGGTTGTAGACCGAGTCGTCGAGGTTGCCAATGTTCTCGCCACCGCGGGCATCGATCGCCCGGAGCGGCTTCGCTGGGATGTGCATGTCGGTCATGGCAGCCCTTCGCTCTCCGTACCGTCCTACCCGACACTAACCGCTTGCCCGGGCGGCAGAGTCCCGGTCGGGGCGCTTTTCGCTCTCAGCGCAGCCCCTTCGGGACGCACCCGGAAAAGGGCTTGGGCCGCCGCCCACCGCAACCGGTGGACGACGGCCGCACCCGAGGTGTCAGTGCTCGTGGTCGTGGTCGTGCGCCTCTTCGCCCTCGGCGCGGATGGCGTCGAGGCTCACCTCGTTGCCCGCGGTGTCCTTGATCTTGATGCGCTCCATCACCGAGGCCAGCGCCTTGCCGCGCCGCACGTCGCCGAAGACGGCCGCCGCCGAGCCCGAGCGGACCAGCTGGTCGTAGTACTGCTGCGGGGGCATCCCGGCGCGCTGCGCGCGGTGGACGATCTCGTGGCCGAACTCGTCGTCGGAGACCTGGACCTCCTCGGCGTCGGCCAGGGTGTCCAGCAGCAGCTGGATCTTGACGCCGTCGGTCGCCGCCTCGTTGAGCTCGGCGTCGATCTGCTCCTCGGTCTTCTCCTCGGCCGCGAGGTATTCCTCCAGGGAGGCGCCGATCCGCTCCAGCTGGTCGATCATGGCCTGCTTGCGGCCCTCGACCTCCTCGCGCACGACGCCCTCCGGCGCCGGCACCCCGGCGGCCTCGACGAGCTGCTCCAGGGCCTTGTCGCGGGCGGCGTAGATCTGCTCGACCCGCTTGCCCCGGGTGACCCGCTCGCGCACGTCGGCGCGCAGCTCCTCGATGGTGTCGAACTCGCTCGCCATCTGGGCGAAGTCGTCGTCCAGCTCCGGCAGCTCCTTCTCCTTGACCGTGCGCACGGTCACCGCCACCTCGGCGTCCCGGCCGGCGAAGTCGCCGCCGACGAGCTGGGTGGTGAAGGTGGTGCTCTCGCCGGCGGCGAGGCCGACGAGGGCCTCGTCCAGCCCCGGCAGGAGCTGCTTGCTGCCGACCTCGTGGGAGATGTTGGTCGCCGAGCCGCCCGGGACGTCCTCGCCGTCGACCGTGGCGTTCAGGTCGATCTGCACGTAGTCGCCCTCGGCGGCGGCCCGCTCGACGGTCTTCAGGGTGGCGAACCGCTCGCGCAGGTTCTTCACCTGCTCCTCGATCTCGCTGTCGTCGATCTTGAGCTCGTCGACGGTGACCTCGATCGAGTCGAGCTCCGGCAGGGTGATCTCGGGCCGGACGTCCACCTCGGCGGTGAAGTTGAGGGAGTCGCCGTCGTTGAACTCGGTGATCTCGACCTCGGGGCGACCGAGGGTCTTCAGGTCGTGCTCGCGGACCGCGGCGAGGATGTTCTGCGGGATGGCCTCCTGCACCGCCTCGTTGAGGACGGTGCCCCGGCCCACCCGCTGGTCGATCACGGCGGCCGGCACCTTGCCCCGCCGGAAGCCGGGCACCTGCACCTGCGAACCGATCTCCCGGTACGCCTTCTTGAGGCTCGGCTCGAGCTCGACGAACGGCACCTCGATGGCGAGCCGCACGCGCGTCGGGCTCAGAGTCTCGACGGTGCTCTTCACAGGCGTACTCCTTGACGGATCTCAGTTGAGTCTGGGCGTGATTCAGCCCATCGAGTGTAGGCGAGCCGACGCGGCCCCTCGGCAGCGCCCGGGGCACCAGGTGGGAACCGGCGGCTCCCAGGGGTGCCCCGGCCGCGGACGACAGTCGGGGTGGCGGGATTTGAACCCACGGCCCCTCGCTCCCAAAGCGAGTGCGCTACCAAGCTGCGCCACACCCCGTGGCGACGAGAAGTGTATGCCGTCGAGGCGCGGCAGGGGTGCCGGGGCCGGACGCGCCGCGTCCGCGCGTTGCGCGGGTCGGCGCCGGGCAGGACGCGGGCCGGCGCCACCATGTCGGCGACATGGCGGTATCCCAGGGGTGCGGATACCGCCACCTCCCCGGCATGACGTGGATCATGGGCACGCGCGGACAGGATGCGCGCCGAACCGGGGCACCGGGTAGGCTGTCGGCGCACCCCGTGCACCGGGGCGCACGCGGGCGTAGCTCAATGGCAGAGCTTCAGTCTTCCAAACTGACGGTGCGGGTTCGATTCCCGTCGCCCGCTCCACACCCTCCGGCCCCGATTCAGGAGTGGTTCTCCCTGAACCCGGGCCGGTCACTGTTCCCTCGTTACGGGCTCCGGGTCCCGGTTCGTTGCCGGCCCGGTCGGCGGACCGCTGCCCGTTCGCGGTGGCCCGAGCAGGGCGACGACCGCTGCTACGACCCTCTCGATGGCCGGAGCCGCGTCGTCCGACGTGTCGACTTCGACGACGGCGTCGACGCCCTCCGGCGGCGCGAAGATCGACCGCCTCATTTCGCCCCGCTGGAACAGGGAGAGAAGTTGCTGGTCGATTGCCCCGCCCCCGGCCGCCCGAGCAACTAGCCGCCGGCCGATGACCGCCTCCCGGGCGACGACGTGCACGGCCAGCACGCGGCTGCCACCCGCGAGCAGCGCGCGCAGCAGGTCGTGGGACAGCACCGAGGACTCGACGACGAGGCTCACCCCGGAGGCGGCAAGCAGCCGGGCCGCGCCGACCATCACGGCTTCGGCCCGGAGGCTGACGGGACCACCGGCGACGTGGAAGTCCCCGGCGAGCCGTACCCGACCGTCCTCGGCGACGGAGGCGGAGGACAGGCCGAGACCGGTCTTGATCTCGTCGCGGGTCAGGAACGGGATACCGAGGTGACCGGCCGTCGCGGAGGCGACGGTCGTCTTCCCGGCGCCCGGGCACCCGCATACCGCGATCACCACCGGCCGTTCCCGCACTGGCATCCGCCGATGCTGACAGACCACGGCGTTCCCGGCTGCCGGGGTCGTCGTCAGGACTCCGTACGCGACCACTGCTGGTTGGTGCCGCCGTTGCAGGCGTACTGCTGGATGTCCACGCTGTCGCCGGTGCCGGCGTTGACCACGTCGAGGCACTTGCCGCTGTGCCGGGCCCGGAGCTGGAAGTAGTCGCCGGTCGCTGCCCACTGCCACTGCTGGTTGGTGCCGCTGCCACAGGTGTACTGGATGATGTTGGCGCCGTCGGCGGTGGACGCGTTGGCGACGTCGAGGCACTTGCCGCTGTTGGCGTTGACGATGCGGAAGTAGCCGCCGCCGGCGTCCTGGAACTCCCACCTCTGGTTGCCGCCGCCGTTCCAGGTGTACTGCTTGACCTCGGCGTTGTTGGCCGTGGAGTAGCCCACCACGTCCATCACCTTGCCGCTGTGCCGGGCGGTGACGCGGTAAAAGGCGGGCGAGTTGCCGGTGACCGTCCCGGTGGCCGTGTCGATGGTGACGGACGGGTACCACGTCAGGCTCATGCTGGTGCTGGACGGGAAGGTGATCGGCAGCCAGACGTACTGCGAGTCGCCGACGGGGCCGCCCCAGGCGCCCGCCCAGCGGTCGCCCAGGTACAGGTAGCTGGTGGTGGAGGCGCCCTGGATGGGCAGCACGTAGGCCGGCTGGGAGCTGAACGTGTTGCTGTTGCCCACGTCGGTCCAGCCGCTCCACGGCCCGGAGATGCTCGGCGCGGTGGCGTACTTCGCCTGGTTGGGGCTCCAGCCCGTCGCTCCGGAGGTCAGCAGGAAGTACGTGCTGCCCCGCTTGAACATGGCGGGCGCCTCACGGTGGGCGCCGTCCCAGAAGTTGCCCACGAGGGTGGACACGTTGAGGTAGTCCGAGGTGAGCCGGTAGATGTTCAGGTCGTAGTTGTCGTCGGCGGCCGAGATCATGTACGCCGTACCGTTGTCGTTGTAGAGCGTGATGTCGCGGGACATGTGCTGTCCGAGCGGCCGGAAGCTGCCGTGGTAGGTGTAGTTGCCGTCCACGGTGGCCGACGAGGCGACGGCGGCCCGCGCCTCGTTGTAGTCGGAGCCGTTCTCCTTGTGCATCCACATCACGTACCGGCCGGTGCTGGCGTTGTAGATGACCTTCGGTCGCTCGATGTTGGCGCGCTGCAGTTCGGTGGCCGACGACTGGGTCAGCACGTTGTTGCGGAACTCCCAGGTGCGCAGGTCGGTGGAGCGGTAGACGGAGACCGCCCGGAAGGTGTTGTCGGGGTTGCGGTTCTCGCCGAACCAGTAGTAGTAGTCGCCGACCTTGAGGACACCGCCGCCGTGGGCGTGCACCACCGCGCCGCCGGTGTCGGTGAACTGGGTGCCGTTGGTGACGGTCACCGGGGCCGCCTGGGCGGCCGTGCCCGGCCCGACCAGCGTCGCCAGCGTCACGATGAGCGCCAACCCCAGCGACAGGAGGCGTCCGCTTCTTCTCATCCGATCGTCCTTCCACCCTCAGGACGGCCGCGCCGACCTCGACATCCGCCGCAGGGCCCCGGCGGCGCGACGCCGCCGGGGCTGAGCTGCACCTGCATTAACCCATCGATGGTCACCCATGCGCAACAGCCGCGTAACCGGACTGTGGGATGCGCGCCGCCGGGGCTAGCCTCGTCCACATGCGAAAGCGGCTGCGCGTCGTCCTCGGACTGGTCACGGCCGCCGCGCTCGCCGCGCCGGTCACCATCGCCGCCGTCCACGTCGCCCATCGCCGCGACGAGGACGGCTATCTGGCGTACCTCAAGGAGTACGGGGATCCGCACAGCGACGCCCCGGTGCCGGTGCTGCCGCCCGCCGCCGACCTGCTCGCCGAGGGCGACGCGGCCTGCGACTGGATGCGGGAGCAGCCGTACGCGCTGTGGCGGACCGAGCCGCAGTACCACTTCGTCGCCGTCTACGAGCGCTACCTGCAGCGTGTCGCGGGCCGCCCACCGCGTTGGGGCACCGGCCTTCCCGACATCAACATGGTGGTGGCGGGCGCCTGGGCGCACCTCTGCCCGGCCGACTGGGAGCTACGGCAACCCCGGCGGCGCCCCTTCGCCCCCAAGCCGGACTGAAGCACTGACCGGGCTGAAGCACTGACCGGGCTGAAGCACTGACCGGGCTGACGGTTACCGGCCGCAGGTCAGCGTGGGGACGCCGGCCGCGCCGCTGGACCACACCATCATCCCGAACGTCGTCGAGGCGCCGGGCGCCAGCGTGCCGTTGTACGACGCGTTGCGGACGACGACGTCGGCGCCGCTGGTCTCCGCCACCCCGTTCCAGGCCGCCGAGATGCGCTCGTCGCCGGGCCACCGCCAGGACACCCGCCAGCCCTGGACCGGTTCGCCGCCGCTGGCGCGCACGGTGACCGTGGCGGTGAAGCCGCCGATCCACCGGTTGTCGACGGTGGCGGTCGCGGTGCACACCGACTGGTCGGTGGTGCGGGCGGGCCCGCCGATGACGTACGGGTCCTTCTTGCCGTCGGGCTCGCTGAACCGGAACCAGTAGTCGGTGCCGGGGGTCAGCCCGCCGATGGTCACCGTCCCGTTGCGCTCGGGCCCGGTGAGGGCCTGGGCTGCGGGGTTGCGCCACTGCTCGGCGTCGGAGCGGCTGGTGAAGAGGAGGACCTGCATCGGCGGGTCGTAGCCGCAGGGCGGGCTGAGCAGCATCGTGTAGGTGATGGTCAGGCTCGTCGCGGTGGTCGCCGTCACCTGACCCCAGATCGGCAGGGCCGGCGGGCACGCCACGGTCGGGGTGGGGATCGGCGGCGCCGGGGTCTGCATCGGGGCGGGGGGCGCGGCGGCGGCGCCGGCCGCGCCGGCCCAGGTGGCCAGGGCAAGGGTCGCGGCGGCGAGCACCACGCCGGGCATGCGGAACATCCGTACCTCCTCGGATCGCGGGGACGCGCCGACCGTCTGGCGGGCACCGGTCGGCGGCGGTCGCCGGGAGGGCGGCCCGGCGCCGGATGGCCCTGCCACCCCGCGCGCCTTCCCAGGCTGGTTCGGGGCTTCGCGCCGGCTCCCGGGCGCGCGACCCAGCGACAGCCTTCCATTCGATGAACGTCGATGCAATTAGCCGTTCCGGTCGGGCGCGGGCAGCCGTCAGGACAGCCGCCGACGCGCGGTCAGGCCGGCCGGCGTTCGGCGTCCAGGCCATCGACGACGCGGGTGGCGATGCGCTCCAGGGCGCGTACCTCGTCGGGGTCGAGCTGGTCGAAGACGAGCCGCCGGACGGTGTCGACGTGCGCGGGCGCGGCGGCTTCGATGGCCGCGCGGCCGGCGGCGGTGAGCACCACGAACGCGCCCCGGGCGTCCTGGGGGCACTCCTCGCGGTCGACCAGGCCCCGGCGCTGCATGCGGCCCAGGTGGTGCGACAGGCGGCTCTGCTCCCACTGGAGGTCGCGTTGCAGCGCGAACGGGCGCAGCCGCCCGTCGGGGGCCTCGGCGAGCTGGACCAGCACGCCGTAGTCGGCGAAGGAGAGCCCGGAGTCGGCCTGCAACTGCCGGCCCAGCCGCGCGGCCAGCTCGGCCTGCATGCGCAGGTACGCCCGCCAGGCGCGCTGCTGGTCGTCGTCGAGCCATCGGGTGCCGGTCATGACCCCAGCGTACCAGTGATGCATGACACGTCATGGACGGAATGAATGATGCGTCATGTAGGTTGAGGCCAACGTACATGACACATCATGAGACCCCGGAGGAGATCGAGATGAGCACCGCAACCGGCGCCGACCTGGCCCAGCTGACCGGCACCTACACCATCGACCCGAGCCACACCCGCATCGGCTTCGTCGCCCGGCACGCGATGGTGACCAAGGTGCGCGGCGCGTTCAACGAGTTCGAGGGCTCCGTCGCCTTCGACGCGGCCGACCCCGCCCGCACCGACGTGCGGGTGACCATCCAGGCCACGAGCATCGACACCCGCAACGCCCAGCGCGACGCGCACCTGCGCAGCAACGACTTCCTGGACATGGAGACCCACCCGGAGATCACCTTCGTCTCCACGGCGTTCCGGCAGACCGGCGAGGACACCTTCGACCTGACCGGCGACCTGACCGTCAAGGGCGTCACCAACCCCGTCACGATCCCCTTCACCTACGAGGGCGCGGCCAGCGACCCGTTCGGCAACCTGCGCCTCGGCTTCGAGGGCGCGGTGACGATCAACCGCAAGGACTACGGGGTGACCTGGAACGCGGCGCTGGAGACCGGCGGCGTGCTCGTCAGCGAGAAGATCACCCTGGAGTTCGAGGTCTCGGCGATCAAGAACGCCTGACCCCGCTCCCCCTCCCACCAGCGGCCTTGAGAGGACATCCCATGAGCGCCACGCTGACCCCCCGGGTGGACATCCGCCGGGCCGACGACCGGTACAAGACCGACATCGCCTGGCTCGACTCCAAGCACTCGTTCTCGTTCGGCAACCACTGGTCCCCCGACAACACCCACCACGGGCTGCTGCTGGTGAACAACGACGACGTCGTCCGGGCGGGCACCGGCTTCGAGACGCACCCGCACCGGGACATGGAGATCGTCACCTGGGTCCTCGCGGGCTCGCTGGTGCACCAGGACTCCACCGGCCACTCCGGCGTGATCTATCCGGGGCTGGCCCAGCGGATGAGCGCCGGCACCGGCATCCTGCACTCGGAGAAGAACGACTCGTGGCGGCTCGGCGGCGAGCGGCACACCGAGCCGGTGCACTTCGTGCAGATGTGGGTGGTGCCCGACGAGCCCGGCGTCACCCCCGGCTACGAGCAGCTGGAGATCGGCGACGAGCTGCTCACCGGCGGGCTCGTCCCGGTCGCGTCGGGGATGGACCGGCACGCCGATGCCGCGGCGATCCGGATCAGGAACCGGTACGCCGCCCTCTACGCGGCCCGGCTCCAGCCCGGCCAGAGCGTGCAGCTGCCCGAGGCGCCGTACCTGCACCTGTTCGTGCCCCGGGGCGCGGTGACCCTCGAAGGCTCGGGCGCGCTCGGCACCGCCGACGCGGTCCGCTTCACCGCCACCGGCGGGCAGCGGGTCACGGCCACCGAGCCGGCCGAGATCCTGGTCTGGGAGATGCACGCCACCGTCGCCGGCTGAGCCGGCACAGCGGCGGCCACGGGACCGGTGTCCGGCCTGCGTACGATGCGGGGCCGGACATCGGCTCGTCCCGGCGGAGGTAACGGCAGATGGCAGGCCAGCACGACGGGTTCGCCCTCGGCGTCGACCTCGGCACGTCCAACACCGTGGCCGTGCTGCGCTGGCCGGACGGGCGGACCCGGCCGCTGCTGGTCGACGGGCAGCCGGTCGTCCCCTCCGGCGTGTACGCCGACACCGACGGCCGGCTGCACGTCGGCCGGGACGCCCGGCGGCTGGCGCAGGCCGACCCGGGGCGCTACGAGCCGAACCCGAAGCGCCGCATCGACGCCCCGACCGTCGCGCTGGGCGACCGCGAGTACGCCCCCGCCGACCTGCTCGCCGCGATCCTGCACGCGGTGGGGCAGGCGGCCGTCGCCGCGGTCGGCTTCCTGCCTCCGGCGGTGCTCACCTGCCCGGCGTCCTGGGACGAGGCCCGCCGGCAGGTCCTCGCCGACGCGCTGCTGCGGGCGGGCTGGCCGCAGGCCGCCGAGCACACCCTGTCCGGCCCCACCCCGCCCGGCACCCGGCTGCTGCGCGAGCCCGTCGCCGCCGCCCGCTACTACGCCCAGGTGCTGCGCCGGCCGGTGCCCGTCGGCGGCTCGATCGCCGTGTTCGACCTGGGCGGCGGCACCCTCGACGTGGCGGTGCTGCGCAACGAGGGGGCCGACCCGTGGGGCGACTCGGGCTTCACCGTGACCGCCACCGGGGGCGTGCCCGACCTGGGCGGGCTGGACCTGGACGCGGCCCTGGTGGCCCGGCTGGGCGAGCGGGTGTCCGCCACCGACCCGCAGGTGTGGCAGCGGCTCACCCGGCCGGCCGACGCGCCGCGGTGGCGCGACCGGCACCAGCTGTGGGAGGGCGTCCGCGAGGCGCGGGAGATGCTGTCCCGGGCGACGGTCGCGCCGGTGGTCGTGCCGGGCCTGCCGGCGGTCGTCGAGCTGACCCGCGAGGACGTCGAAGGCGTGGCCGCCCCGCTGCTGGCCCGGGCCGTCGCCGAGACCCGGCGGGTGATCGCCGCCGCCGGCCTCACCCCCGACCGGCTCGCCGGCCTGTTCCTGGTGGGCGGCCCGACCCGGATGCCGCTGGTGGCCCGCATGCTGCACGCCGAGCTGGGCGTCGCGCCGACCGTGCTGGAGCAGCCGGAGCTGCCGGTGGCCGAGGGGGCGCTGACGGACCTGCCGACCCCCCGCCCGGCCCCCACGTCGCCGCCCGCCCCGCCCGGCGGTGGTCCGGGGCTGCCGTCGACCGTGCCCGCCCCCGCCGGGACGCTGGCCACCGCGTGGGGCGGGCCCACGCCCGTGTCACCGCCCGCGCCCGTGTCACCCCCCATGCCTGGACCACCCGCCACGCCCGGGTCGCCGCCGGCCGTCCGCCGCCGGCGCGCGCTGTGGATCACGGTGGCGGCGGTGCTCGCCCTCGCCGGGGTGGGCGTCGGGGCCGCGCTGTGGTTCACCCGGGACCGCTACCCGGGGCTGGAATTCCAGAACCTGGCCGAGGTCAAGCGCGTCCGGGCCGGCGAGGACCGGCCGGTCGAGACCCTCACCGCCCTGCTCGACGACGTCGGCTACGCGGCGTACCCGCTGCCGGACGACCGGCTGGAGATCGTGGCGGTCGACGCGGGGACCGGCCGCACCCGGTGGCGGAAGCAGACCACGCAGACGGCGCAGCAGTGGGACGCGCTCGTCGCCGTGCCCGGGGCGGTGGCGGCCTTCAGCGACCCGATCGGCGTCGACGCGCCCCGCGAGCTGGTGGTGCGCGACGCCGCCTCCGGCGAGCAGCGGTGGAGCCGGAGCATCGGCGACGACGACCGGGTGATCTTCGGGCGGGACGTGGCGGTGCTGGTCGACACCACCGGGAACCGACTCGTCGGACTGCGGATGCGCGACGGGAACCAGGTCTGGGCCCAGGACAACCCGCGCGACTCGTCGGGCAATGCCCGCAGCGCCGTGCTGCCGGTCGAGACCGCCGAGGCGGCCGGCGGGCCGGCGTACGCCGACGGGACACCCCGCGACCCGTGGCGGGGCAAGGCCGACCGGCTCGTGCAGATCGGCGCGGACCGCTCGGCCCGGCTGATCGACCTGGTCGAGGGCACGGTGCTGCGCAGCTGGCCCGCCGTCGCCGACCTCGACGACCCGATGGTCGCGCGGGACGACCGGCTGTACGTGGTCGACGACGCCGGGGTCGGCGGGTACCGGCTGCTCGGGTACGACCTCACCCGGGTGGCCGAGCCGACGGTGCTGCACAGCGCCGCCGACGACGGGCGTCGGGTCGCGGCGCTGGTGGCCTGCGGCAAGCATCGGGCATGCCTGTTGGAGGCCCCGGCCGGCGACGCGGACCGCGCCGAGGTGGTGGCCGTCGCGGAGGGCGAGAAGGCGAGGCGCTGGGCGACGCCGGGGGCCCGGGAACTGGTGCCGGTGGGCGCGCACCTGATCGTGCGGCGGCAGTTCCCGGAGGCGACGTCCACGCTGTTCGACCCGGCGGGCCGCGCGGTGCTGCGCGACCGGAGCGGGGTGGCCGTGCGGCTGGACGCGGGCAACGTGCTGGTCTTCGCCGATCCGCTGAGCGGCAGCGAGGCCGACCGCAGCGTCGCCGGGCTGGCCGTCGGCGGCGCCGGCCCGGTCGAGCTGGGCCTGGCCGAGGACGTGCGCAGCGAGTCCTGCTCGTGGAACACGAGCGTGCTGCTGTGCGGCGCGGCGACGGACTTCGTGCTGTATCGCTTCGCCCCGACGCCCTGACCCTGCGCGCACACGGTGGTGGATCGCCGCCCGGCCCCGCCCGCCGGTGCGGAGCGGGCGGAGCCGGGCGGCCGTCGGTCGGCCGTCGGGCGGGTCGGCCGTCAGTCGGTCTTGGCCAGGTCCCGGAAGACGGTGAGCGTGGCCGGGTCGTCGATGGTGGCCGGCACCGGCTCGTCGCGCCCCTCCACCAGCCCACGCATGGTGCGGCGCAGGATCTTGCCGGAGCGGGTCTTCGGCAGCGCCGGCACGACGGTCACCCGGCGGAACGCGGCGACCGGGCCGATCCGCTCCCGCACCAGGGCCACCAGCTCGGCGGCGAGGGCGTCCGGTTCCACCTCGACGCCGGCCTTGAGCACCACGTACCCGCTGGGCACCTGGCCCTTCAGCGCGTCGGCGACGCCGATCACCGCGCACTCGGCCACCGCCGGGTGCCCGGCCAGCACCTCCTCCATCGCCCCGGTGGAGAGCCGGTGCCCGGCCACGTTGATCACGTCGTCGGTGCGGCCCATCACGTACAGGTAGCCGTCGGCGTCGAACCGGCCGCCGTCGCCGGTCAGGTAGTAGCCGTCGAAGGTGCTCAGGTACGACCGCACGTACCGCTCGTCGTCGCCCCAGAGGGTCGGCAGGCAGCCCGGCGGCAGCGGCAGCCTGATCACGATCGAGCCATCGACGCCCGCCGGCACCTGTTCACCCCGCGAGTCGACCACCCGCACGTCATAGCCGGGGACCGGCACCGAGGGCGAGCCGGCCTTGATCGGCAGCGGTTCGAGGCCGCGCGGGTTCGCCGCCACCGGCCAGCCCGTCTCGGTCTGCCACCAGTTGTCCACCACCGGCACGCCCAGCCGCGCCCCGGCCCAGGCGAAGGTGTCCGGGTCGAGCCGCTCCCCGGCCAGGAACAGCGTCCGCAGGCTGGTCAGGTCGTACCGGCGGATGCGGGTGCCGTCCGGGTCCTGGCGGCGGATCGCCCGGATCGCGGTGGGAGCGGTGAACAGGGCGGCCACCCGGTGCTGCGAGACGACCCGCCAGAACGCCCCCGCGTCCGGCGTGCCGACGGGCTTGCCCTCGTAGAGCACCGTGGTCGCGCCGGTGAGCAGCGGGCCGTACACGATGTAGGAGTGGCCGACCACCCAGCCGACGTCGGAGGCGGCCCAGAAGACGTCGCCCGGCCCGATGTCGAAGACGTTCGCCATCGACCAGCGCAGCGCCACCGCGTGCCCGCCGTTGTCGCGCACGACGCCCTTGGGTCGGCCGGTGGTGCCGGAGGTGTACAGCACGTAGAGCGGGTCGGTGGCGGCGACCGGGACGCAGTCGGCGGGCTCGGCCCCGTCGAGGGCGTCTTCCCAGCTGACGTCGCGGCCGGGGGTCAGCGGCGCGGGATGCTGGGGGCGCTGCACGATCACGCACCGCTGCGGGGCGTGCTCGGCCTCGGCGAGGGCCGCGTCGAGGATCGGGTGGTAGGGCACGATCCGGTCCACCTCGATGCCGCACGAGGTGGCCACGACCACCTTCGGCCGGGCGTCGTCGATGCGGACGGCCAGCTCGTGCGCGGCGAAGCCGCCGAACACCACGGAGTGCACCGCGCCGATCCGGGCGCAGGCCAGCATCGCGACCACCGCCTCCGGGACCATCGCCAGGTAGAGCAGCACCCGGTCGCCCCGGCCGACCCCGAGCCGGCGCAGGGCCCCGGCGAACCGCGCGGTCGCGTCGCGCAGCTCGGCGTACGTGTAGGTGCGGGTGACGCCGGTGACCGGGCTGTCGTGGATCAGCGCCGGCTGGTCGCCGCGTCCCGCCGCCACGTGCCGGTCCAGGGCGTTGTGGCAGGTGTTCAGCTCCCCGTCGGGGAACCAGCGGTACAGCGGGGCCCGGGTGTCGTCGAGGATCCGCTGCGGGGGCCGGTGCCAGTCGATCTCCGCCGCCGCGTCCCGCCAGAATCCCGTCGGGTCGGCGATGCTCCGCTCGTACGCTGCTCGATACGCGCCCATCCGGCCATGATCGCCGGGGGCGGCGGGTGGGGACGACGGCCGGTCGGCTCCGGTGCGCCGGACGTACCCCCCGGGTCGCCGAACGGCGCTGCGGCCGCTCGCCGAACCCGGGCCGGACGGTCGGCCGGTCCCGCCGGGGCGGATGAAGGCCCGCCGGGTGGGTATGCGGCGTCGGCCTGGTGAGGAACGGCCCGCGTCGCGCGGGCCGCGACGGCGACGCCCGGGCGGCCCGGCCCACGGCCGACCGCCCGGGCGCACCGGGGACTCAGTTGCCGGTGACCCAGTTCCAGGCGGAGACCACCCACTCGGTCTGCTGGAGGTAGGCGACCCCCAGGCCGACCAGGAAGACGGCAGTCACCAGGTGGGCGCCGCGCGCGCTGCGCCGGACCCGCCCGAGCTGCCGCTCCAGGACGACCCGGCCGAGCAGCCGGGACAGCCCGAACAGGCCGGCGGCGACCAGCAGGCTCAGCAGGAAGGTGAGCACCGGAGCCCCCAGGTTGCCCCGCCCGGAGATGGCCCAGATGCCCCAGCAGACGAAGGCGAAGAGGGCACCGGCGGCGCTCCACTCGCCGCCGACCCGGAGCTGGTTGAGGTGCCAGCTCAGCGGCCGGCGGGGCGCCGAGACGTTGGACCACCGCCCGTCGTGCCCGGCGTGCCCGGCGTGGCCGCCGTGCTCGACGGTGGGGAACTGCTCGGTGCGCGGCGGGCGCCGCTGGCCGACGGACGCCACGCCCCGGCGGAAGGCGTCGGGCTGCGGCGGCACCCCGACACCCGGCTGCGGCGGCACCTCGACCGTGCGCTCCGCCCACGGCTGTGTCTGGTCTGCCATCTCGTGTCCTCCCCCTGACCGATGCCGGCGTCGCCGGCCCGCCATCTCCGAGGGTAACCAGCCGGCAAATCCGCTCGCCCGCGCGTGCGCCGTGGGATAGACACGGGCGATGACCGATACTGCGCTGCCGATCACCGTCGGCCGGGCCGGCGGCTTCGACGAGTTGGCCCGCCTGTTCGAGATCGCGTTCCACACCACCCTCCCCGCCGAGACGCGCGAGGCCGAGCGAAGCATCTGGGAGCCGCAGCGCAGCCTGCTGGTCTTCGACGGCGCGGACCTCGTCGCGTCCGCCGGGGCGTACACCCGGGAACTGACCGTGCCGGGGGCGGTCGTCCCCGCCGCCCACGTGACCATGGTCGCGGTGCTGCCCACCCACCGCCGCCGCGGCCTGCTCACCCGGCTCATGCGCCGGCAGCTGCGCGAGGTCCGCGACGCCGGCCGGGAGCCGGTGGCCGTGCTGTGGGCCAGCGAGGGCCGGATCTACCCCCGCTTCGGCTACGGCCTCGCCGCCCAGCAGCTCGCCGTCGAGTGCACCACCACCGAGCTGCGGCTGCCCGCCCCGACCGCCGCCGAGGGCAGGCTGCGCCTGGACCGCCCGGCCGCGCGGCAGGCCGAGCTGGCCCGGGTGTACGACCGGCAGCGCGCCGACCGCCCCGGCTGGTCCGACCGGGACGACCGGTGGTGGCGGTACGTGCTCGGCGACCCGGCCGACCAGCGCGACGGCGCGACGGAGCGGCGGGTGCTGCTGCACGAGGCCCCGGACGGCGAGGTCGACGGCTACGCGCTGTGGCGTTCCCGGCTCGGCCAGGACACGGGTGGCGTGTGCGGGGTGACCGTCGTCGACGAGGTGGTGGCCGAGAACGCGACGGCCCGCCTGGCGCTGTGGCGGCTGCTGCTCTCGCTCGACCTGACCCGCCGGCTGTCCTACCGGGGGCCGGTGGACGATCCGCTGCTGCGCCTGGTCAACGAGCCGCGCCGGCTGGAGGCCCGGGTGAAGGACGCGCTGTGGGTGCGGGTGGTCGACGTGCCCGCCGCCCTCGCCGCCCGCCGGTACGCCTCCGCCGTCGACGTGGTGGTCGAGGTGACCGACGAGCTGCTGCCGGAGAACACGGGGCGCTGGCGGCTGACCGGCGGCCCGGACGGCGCCCGCTGCGTGCCCGCCGACGCCCCGGCCGACCTGGCCTGCGACGTGCGGGCGCTCGGCGAGTTGTACCTGGGCGGGGTGGGGATCACCACGCTCGCCGACGCCGGACGGGTCGCCGAGCTGCGCCCCGGTGCGCTCGCCGCCGCCGACCCGGCCTTCTCCTGGCACCGGGCCCCGTCGGGGATGGGCGTCTTCTGACACCCTGGTTGCGTCGGGCCGGTCCGGTTGGCCCGGCCGGGGCGGCGCACCGGTCGACCGGGGCGGGGCGCGGGGGCGGTCCCGGGCGGTACGGTCGACGGATGGGTGACGCGGAACGACGGCGACGCCGGTCGAGGCACCACACCGACGGCGAGACCCCGGCCGCCGCCACGGCCGGCACGCAGGACGTGGCGGCCGAGCCGCCCCGCCGCCGGCCCGCCCCCGGCGGCGACGACCGGGACGGCGGCGAACGGGGCCTGCGCGGCCTGGTCGGCCCCGGCTCCTCGCAGGTGGGGCCCCGGGCGGCGATGCGGGCCCGGGACGCCGCCCGGCCGACCGAGGCGGACCTGGCCGAGGCGGAGCAGCGGGTGGTCGTCGTCCGGCGCAACTGGGTGCCCCGCGAGGACCTGCCCCGCTCCGGCCGCTGAGCGGCGCGGGGCGGGGCAGGTCCTCGCGCCGGGTCAGGGCAGCTCGGGCAGCTCGCGGGTCTGCTCGTACGCGGCGACCTGCTCGATCCGCCGGGCGTGCCGGGGGTTGCCGGAGAACGACGTGGTGAGGAACGCCTCGACGATGGCGGTCGCCTCGTCCAGGGTGTGCTGGCGGGCGCCGACGGCCACGATGTTCGCGTCGTTGTGCTCCCGGCCGAGCTGGGCCGTGTCGATGTTCCAGGCCAGCGCCGCCCGGACGCCCGCGACCTTGTTCGCGGCGATCTGCTCGCCGTTGCCCGAACCACCGATGACGACGCCGAGGCTGCCCGGGTCGGCGACCACCCGGGTGCCAGTGTGCAGGCAGAACGCCGGGTAGTCGTCGTCCGGGTCGAAGACGTGCGGCCCGACGTCGACCACCTCGTACCCCTGCTTGGCGAGGTGGCTGGCCAGGTGCACCTTCAGCTCGAAACCGGCGTGGTCGGATCCCAGATAGACGCGCATACCGCGCAGTCTGTCAGGCCGGCTCACGCGCCGACACGCGGGCGGCGGCGCGGAGCCGGTTTCGACACAGAAGCGCAGTTCAGGGTGTTGCTCAGCGGGGCAGCTCGGCCACCACGAGGCCGCCGCGGGCCTTCGGGGTGAACCAGGTGCTCTTGCGCGGCATCTTCTCCCGGGCCAGGTTCACCGCGACGAAGTCGTCGACGGTCACCGGGGCGATCAGCACGGCCAGCTCGGCCCGGCCCGCCTCGACCTCGCCGGTCAGCCAGCTCGCCGGGTAGTCGCCGCCGACGTACGTGATCCGCTTGTCGCCGGGGTCGAGGCCGAGCGCGTCGCGCAGCAGCACCCGCTCGACCAGGGCGTGGTCGAGGTTCTCCAGCCGGCCGCCGTCGACGTGCGGCAGGCGCACCGCGTACCCCTGGTCGGGGAGCCGAAGCGCGACGGTGCCGCCGGCCGTCGGGACCTCGACCGGGCCGTCGATCGGCTCGACCTCGGCCCCGGCGGCGCGGAGCCGGTCGAGCAGCTCGGCCGGGGTGACGGTCAGCTCGCTGACCAGCCGGTTGTAGGGCTGGATGGCGACCGACGCGGGGGTGGTCACCACGGCCAGGAAGCGGGGCAGGCCGCCGGTCTGGGCGGCGAGGCTGCGGTGGTTGCCGTCGGCGACCACCAGCTCGCCGCCGCCGGCCAGCGCGGTCAGCGCGTCCTGCTCCGGGCCGGGGCCGAGCAGCCACACGGCGTGCGTGCGCCCGGCCTGATCGGTGTCGGTCGCGGCGGGCGCGCCGGCCGTCTCGGTCGCCGCCGCGAGCGCGGCGTGCAGCTCGTCGCCCCGGCCGGTCTGGAGCAGGAGTACGGGCGAGAGCAGATGCCCGAGCGCCTCGGCGAGCGCGACCCGCTCCCGGACCTTGGCGATGAAGACGTCCTCGTTGCGGATGACCAGGCCCGGCTCGTCGGCGCTGGTGGAGATCTGGTCGGTGTCGACCATGGCGAACATCCCGTACGCGGTCTCCTCCCCCGGCGCGCTGATCCGGTAGAGGACCACGACCTGCTCGGCCGGGGTGTAGCTGCCGTCGGCCTTCGCCTCGGCGAGCCGGGTCACCGCGTCGGGCAGCGCGTCGAGGAACGACTTCCCCAGGCTCTCCGGCGCCCGGTGGGGCATCTCGATGCCGAGGGCACTGTGCGGGTTCGCCTCGATGATCGCGGTGATCTCCGCGTCGTCGGCGAACTCGTCGTAGTTCTGCGCGCCGGTGCCGCCAGTGGTGATCCAGGCCCGGGCGATCGGATGCACGACCGTCATGACCGCTGACGCTACCGCCGCGGGGTTACGCCGCCGGCCGCACCCCACCCGAGTCCACCAACTGAGCGGGGCCCCGCCCGGGGCGCGCGCCGGCCGGCGCGCGCCCCGGGCGGGGGTGAGAGGGGGACCCTTCTCTACCGCAGGCGTTAAGAAGGGGCCCTTCCTTACTCGAAGCTCGGGCCGACCTCGCGGGAGCGCTTCAGCTCGTAGAAGCCGGGCGTGCCGGCGACCAGCAGGACGCCGTCCCAGAGCCGGCCGGCGGCCTCCCCCTTCGGGCGCGGGGTGACCACCGGGCCGAAGAACGCCACCGGCGAGCCGTCCGGGCCCGGCGCGTGGATCACCGGGGTGCCCACGTCCTGGCCGACCGGCCGCATGCCCGCCTCGTGGCTGGCCCGCAGCGCCTCGTCGTAGTCGGTGGAGTCGGCGGCGTCGGCCAGCTCCGGGCCCAGCCCGGCGTCGGCGAGCGCGGCCACGTACAGGTCCCGGCCCAGCTCCTCCTTGCCGAGGTGGATGCGGGTGCCCAGGGCGGTGTAGAGCGCGCGGACGGCGTCGGGGCCGTGCTGCCGCTGCACGGCGACGCACACCCGCACCGGGCCCCAGCCGGCCTGCAGGAGCTGCTGGTACTGCTCGGGCACGTCCCGGCCCTCGTTGAGCACCGACAGGCTCATCACGTGGAAGCGGACGTCCACGTCGCGGACCTGTTCCACCTCCAGCAGCCAGCGGGAGGTCACCCACGCCCAGGGGCAGATGGGGTCGAACCACATGTCGACGGCGACACGGTCGGTCACGTGAGGTTCCCTTCGCGACGGGAGGGCCGAAAGCCGGCGCCTCGTCCCTCGATCCTCACCCCACGGCGCATCGACCGGTAGCGGAATGAGAGCGTGAGCTCGACCACCGCGAGGTGCCCTCGCATGGAAGACTCGGATCGGAACCGGTCGCCACGAGCGAGCGGTGGGCTGGCGCCGCGGCGGCGCACGGCGAGAGTGGGATGGAGACGAACAGTGCCGGGAGTGCGCAACCTGACCCAGGTGGAGGCCACCGAGCGGGCCCGCCTGCTTGAGGTGACCGGGTACGACATCAGTCTGGACCTGTCGACCGCCGTGCAGGCGGCCGACGGACGCACCTTCCGGTCGGTGACCGAGGTCCGGTTCCGCTGCGCCGAGCCGGGTGCGGCCACCTTCATCGAGGCCGCCGCCGAGTCGGTCCGGTCGGCCACCCTCAACGGCACGCCGCTCGACCTGTCGGGCTGGTCGGCGGAGAAGGGGCTGCCGCTGCCCGGCCTGGCCGCCGAGAACACCCTCGTGGTGGACGCCGACTTCGCGTACTCCAACAGCGGGCAGGGGCTGCACCGCACGGTCGACCCGGTCGACGGGGAGACCTACCTCTACAGCCAGTTCGAGACGGCCGACGCGCAGAAGGTGTTCGCCTGCTTCGACCAGCCCGACCTCAAGAGCGTCTACACCTGGCACGCCACCGTCCCGGAGCACTGGCGGGTGGTGTCCAACATGCCGGTGGCCCGCGAGGAGCCGGCCGGCGAGGGGCTCAAGGCGGTCCACTTCGCCCAGTCGGCGCGGATGAGCACCTACATCACCGCGCTCTGCGCCGGCCCGTACCACGAGGTGCGCGACAGCCACGACGGCATCGACCTGGGGGTCTACTGCCGGGCGTCGATGGCGCAGCACCTCGACGCCGACGACCTGTTCCTGATCACCAAGCAGGGCTTCGACTTCTTCCACGAGCAGTTCGGGGTGCGCTACCCGCTGCCCAAGTACGACCAGCTCTGGGTGCCCGACTTCAACGCCGGGGCGATGGAGAACTTCGGCTGCGTCACGCACGCCGAGTCGCACTACATCTTCCGCTCGCAGGTCACCGACTTCGAGTACGAGCAGCGGGCCAACACGATCCTGCACGAGCTGGCGCACATGTGGTTCGGTGACCTGGTCACCATGCGCTGGTGGAACGACCTGTGGCTCAACGAGTCGTTCGCCGAGTGGGCCAGCCACTGGTGCAACGCCAACGCCACCCGGTTCTCCGACGCTTGGACGACGTTCCTGTCGATCCGCAAGAACTGGGGCTACCGGCAGGACCAGCTCTCCTCCACCCACCCGGTCTACTGCGAGATGCCGGACCTGGAGGCCGTCGAGGTCAACTTCGACGGCATCACGTACGCCAAGGGCGCGAGCGTGCTCAAGCAGCTCGTCGCGTACGTCGGCGAGGAGCCGTTCCTGGCCGGGCTGCGGGCCTACTTCGGCAAGCACGCCTGGGGCAACGCCACCTTCGACGACCTGCTGTCGGAGCTGGAGGCGGCCTCCGGCCGGGAGCTGCGCAAGTTCGCCGCCCAGTGGCTGGAGACCGCGCAGGTCAACACGCTGCGCCCCGAGGTGACGATCGGCGCGGACGGCACGTACGAGCGGGTCGTGGTGCGGCAGGAGGCCCCGTCGGGGCACCCGACGCTGCGCACGCACCGCATCGGTGTGGGCCTGTACGACCTGACCGACGGCCGGCTGGTGCGCCGCGACCGCATCGAGGTCGACGTGACCGGCGAGTCGACCGAGCTGACCGACCTGGCCGGGGTGCGGGCCGCCGACGTGCTGCTGCTCAACGACGACGACCTGACGTACGCGAAGCTGCGCCTGGACGAGCGGTCGATGGCCACGGTGGTGCAGCACATCGCCGGGTTCGAGTCGTCGCTGTCGCGGGCCCTGTGCTGGATGGCGGCGTGGGACATGGTCCGCGACGCCGAGCTGTCGGCCCGCGACTACCTGGCGCTGGTGCTGGCCGGGCTGCCCGCCGAGACCGACATCAACCTGGTCACCGCCACCCTGCGGCAGTCCGTGGTGACCACCCTCAACCTGTACGCCGACCCGGCGTGGGCCCCGTCCGGCTGGGCGGAGCTGGCCCGCGCCGCGAAGGCGACGCTGGCCACCGCCGAGCCGGGCAGCGGGCTCCAGCTCGCCTGGGCGCGCGCGTACGTGCAGGCGTCCCGCTCGGCGGAGGACCTGGCCGCCGTCCGGGGCTGGCTGAACGGGGTGGACGTGCCCGCCGGGCTGGCCATCGACACCGAGCTGCGCTGGGTGATCCTGCAGTCGCTGGTGAGCAAGGGCGTCGGCGGGCCGGCCGAGATCGAGGCGGAGCTGGCCGGCGACCGCACCGCCAGCGGCGAGCGGGAGGCCGCGTACGCGCACGCGCTGGTGCCGACGCCGGAGAACAAGGCGGCGGTCTGGGCGCAGCTCACCGGCCCCGACGCGCTGCCGAACTGGCGCAACCGGGCGCTGTTGCAGGGCTTCGCCCCGGCCGTGCAGGCGGAGCTGGTCGCGCCCTACCGGGAGCGGTACTTCGAGGTGGTGGACCAGGTCTGGGCGCAGCGCGACAGCGAGCCGGCGCAGGAGTTCGTGCAGCTGGCGTACCCGACGCAGCAGGTCTCCGAGGACACGGTGGCCGCCACGGACGCGTGGCTGGCCGCCGCCGGCGACAAGCCGGCGTCGCTGCGGCGGCTGGTCGCCGAGGGCCGCGACGCCGTCGTGCGCGCGTTGAAGGCCCGCGAGCGCGACGCCCGCAGCGCCTGACCCCACGTGGTACGCGGCCCGGGGCCGGCAGTGGACGCGAGTCCGCCGCCGGCCCCGGGGCGTTTAGTGTGGCGTGAGGAGGTGGACGCGATGCACGGCCGGACCGGCACGCGCCGCCGAACGCACGGACGCCCGGCCCGCTGTCGCGGACCGGGCGTCGCCGTCTTGTGCAGTGCTGCTCGCCGTGCCGGTGGTGAGAAGGGTGCCCTTCTCGACCGGACGCGTTAAGAAGGGGCCCTTCCTTACGCCCGGCCGGCGTGGCTGGCGAGCTGGTCGAGGCCGCTGATGATGCCGCCGGCCAGGTCGCCGCCACCGAAGGCCGCCACCATGGAGAGCGCGGCGAGCTTCGCGTAGGTGTCGGGGATGCGCTTGCGGGCCTGCCGCCCGGTGACAATCTCCAGCTGGCGCTGGTTGGGCGACACCGCGATCAGGACCGACCGGTCGGGGTCGGCGAGCTGGCGGTGCAGCCGCTGGGCGTGCGCCCGGATCGGCTCGTCGAGCCCGCCGACGTAGACCGAGAAGACCAGCCCGGTCCCCTGGTCGGCCAGGCGGAGCGCCTCGTCGATGCGCAGCAGCTGGCGGGTCGAGAACGGCCCGTCCAGCACCTCGGGCGGGGTGCCCGCCTCGGCCTGCTTCTCACCAACGGTCACTTGCGCCTCCGGTTCCACCGGCCGGCGCCTCGACGCCGGCCCGGTCAAGCTTGTGGCTGGTCAGCGCCGGCGCCTGCGCGCCCGCCGCCAGCGCGGTGCCGGCCGAGTCGGCCAGCTGCTCCGGACGGCCCAGGAACCAGACCGGAGTGAAGTCGAAGGGTCGACCCGGCCGGTAGCGCTTGGCGCCGCCACCGGAGGACCGGCCACCGGCGAACGCCAGCGCGGTGATCACCAGCACCACGGCCGCCGGGATGCCGACGAAGATCAGCAACGTCTCGGTAACAGACAATCCCAACGCCCCCAGGCGGAAAGAGAGACCAGGAACTTCCGGGTCGGTTGGACGATCATGACATCGGCTCGCCGACTCCGCTCGTATTCACGTTAGCGGAGCCCACGGCCCGCCAGACTGCGGGGTGGCGATCCCACCCGCCACTGGCGTGCTCAAGCTGCGCGGCGACGCCGATCAGGGTCGCGTCGGCACCGTACCGGCCGGTGAGCAGAACCCCGACGGGCAGCCCCTCGGCGGTGCGCCCCAGCGGTAGCGACACGGACGGTTCCCCCGTGACGTTGAACACGGCGCAGTACGGCGAGAACCGCCGTTGCAGGTCGAAGTCGCGCTCGGGGTCGCCGGCGGCGGTGAACCAGCCCACCGGCGCCTGCGGCGCGGACAGCGTCGGGCAGAGCAACAGGTCGCAGCCGGCGGTGCGGCGGGCGGCCCGGCGCACCTGCGCCTGCAGCTCGCCGAGGGTGCTGGTCAGGGTGCCGGCGGAGATCTCCGCGCCCCGCGACCGCAGGAGGCGGGTCAGCGGCAGCAGGCGGCTCTCCCGCTCGGGCGGGACGGGGGTGAGCGCCAGGACGTACCACACGATCTCGAACAGCGGCCACACCTCCGGGCCGAACGGCGCGGGGACGTCGACCACCTCGTGCCCGGCCTCGGCGAGCAGCGCGGCGGCGGCGTCGACGGCGGCCACGCAGTCGGGGTGGACGGGCTCGTCGGCGAGCATCGGGGCGGTGAACCGGCCGACCCGCAGCCGGCCGGGCGCGGCGCCGCGGGCCGCGCCGAGGTAGCCGCCGTCGGGCGCGGGGGGCGGCAGGTAGGGCTCGCCGGGCACCGGCACCGCCATGACGTCGAGCAGCGCGGCGACGTCGGCGACGGTGCGCCCCAGCGGCCCGTTGATCGGCAGGCCGAACGCGCCGAAGCCGAGCGGCCCGCCGGGGACCGCGCCCCGGCTCGGCTTGTGGCCGACGAGGCCGCACAGCGAGGCGGGGATGCGCAGCGAGCCGCCGCCGTCGGAGCCCTGGGCGACGGGGACCAGCCCGGCCGCGACCGCCGCCGCGGCCCCGCCGGAGGAGCCGCCGGCCGTGTACGCCAGGTCCCACGGGTTGCGGGCCGGCGGCGCGACCAGGCCCTCGGAGTAGAGCGAGCAGCCCAGCTCGCTGGTGGTGGTCTTGCCGAGGCTGACCAGCCCGGCGGCGCGGATCAGCCGCACCACGTCGGCGTCGAGCGGGGGCACCAGGTCGGCGAAGGCCGCCGAGCCGAACGTGGTGCGCACCCCGGCGGTGAGCGTCAGGTCCTTGATCGCGGTGGGCACGCCGTGCAGCGGGCCGCGCCCCTGCGCAGGGGTGGCATCGGCCGCCCGCGCCGCCTGGCGGGCCGCCTCGCCGGTGACGGTGACGAACGCGCCGACGGTGTCGCCGAGCGCGTCGACCCGGGACAGGTGGTGCTCGACCAGGTCCACGCTGGAGCACTCGCCGCGCGCGATCGCGGCGCCCTGCTCCAGGGCGGTCAGGTCGTGCAGCTCGGCCACCCCGCCATCCTGCCCGACCCCGCCCCGCCCCGCCGTCCGACACGACCGGTCAGAACCGCGGCGTCTTGTCGTCCTCCAGCAGGCCCGTCCAGTCGCGGTCTATCGACAGCAGCTCCCGGATGGCGAACCGCCGGTCGAGGCCGAGGAAGCGCAGGGCGTTGGTGGAGAGGAGCTTGGCGCGCTGCCCGGCGGTGAGGAAGTCGGCCTCGCGGACCACCCGCCCCGCCGGCCGCTCCCCCAGCGGGTACGGGTAGTCGCTGCCGACCAGCACCCGGTCCTCGCCCATGGTGTCGACGAGCAGCCGCAGCGCCGCCGGGGCGAACACCACCGAGTCGACGCAGAACCGGTCGACGTACGCGCTGGGCGGGGCGGCCGACGCGCCCCGGACCAGGTCGCCCCGGCGGTGCCAGGCGTTGTCGGCGCGGCCCAGCCAGAACGGAAAGCTGCCGCCGCCGTGGGCGAAGCAGATCCGCAGCGTCTCCGGCACCCGGTCGAACACCCCGCCGAGGATCATCGCCAGCACCGACAGGTGCGTCTCGGCGGGCATCCCGGTCAGCCAGCGGGCCATCCACCGGTCGAGCCGGGGGCCGTCCGGCATGTCCCACGGGTGCACGAAGACCGGCGCGCCGACGTGCGCGCAGTGCTGGAGGAAGGTGACCACGCCCGCGTCGTCGAGGTCGCGGTCGCCGACGTGGTTGCCGATCTCCACCCCGACGTGCCCGGCCGCGAGGCAGCGGTCCAGCTCGGCGCAGGCCGCGTCCGGGTCCTGCAACGGCACCTGGCAGAACGGCACGAGCCGGTCGCCGCCGCCGGCCGTGACCTCCAGGGTCAGGTCGTTGAAGATCCGGGCGACCTTCGCCGCCTGGCCGGCGGGCCGGTCGTAGCCGAAGAAGACCGGCGTCGGGGACACCACCTGCACGTCGACCCCGTCGGCGGCCATGTCGGCCAGCCGGGTCGGCGCGTCCCAGCACTCCGCGCCGACCGGCCGGAACTCCGTCTCCCCCACCATGATCATGGCTGCCCGCTCGGAGTCGACCCGCAGCCACGGCCAGCCGGACCCGCCGCACGCCGCGCCGAGGTCCGGCCACCCCTTCGGTACGACGTGGGTGTGCACGTCCACGACGGGCCGCCCCGCGACGGCGGGGCCGGGTGCGGCGGGCCCGGTCATCAGCCCTTGCCCGGGTGCAGGGCACCGCACTCGCCGCAGGTGCGGGCGGCCTCGTCGGCGTAGAACGCGCCGAACACCGGGGGCAGGTCGGCGGCGATGTCGCGGACCTGCAACTCCACCTCGTGCACCTTCGCCCCGCACTGCGGGCAGTACCACTGGAACTTCTCCAGCGTGCCCTCCTCGCGGACCCGCTCGACGACCACGCCGATCGAGCCGGGCTCGGGGCGTTGCGGCGAGTGCGGGGTGTCGCGCGGCAGCATCCACATCTGCCCCTCACGCACGTGCACCGTACGCGGCCCCTCGGGCGTCATCAGGTTGACGTGCATGTTGCCCTTGACCTGGTAGAAGAACTCCTCGTACGGGTCGACGTGAAAGTCGGTGCGCTGGTTGGGCCCGCCCACGACCATCACGATGAAGTCGTCGCCGCCGGGGAACATCTCCTTGTTGCCCACGGGCGGCTTCAGCAGGTGCTGGTTCTCGGCGATCCAGCCGGGGAAGCTGAACGGCTCGGCGATCTCACTCACGACTGACCTCCCGAACTCACGACTGACCTTCCGACGTCACGACTGACCTTCCGCCGGAAGAAGTGCCACGGCCTGCATCTCGATCAGCAGGTGCGGGTGCGGAAGCTGGTGCACGGCCACCGTGGTCCGGGTCGGCCCGTCCGCGTCGAAGAACTCCGCCCACACCTCGTTGTAGCCACCGAAGTCGTTCATGTTGACCAGGTACGAGGTGACCTGCACCAGGTCGGCCAGGTCCGCGCCGACCGAGCGCAGCAGGTCCCGGACGTTGCCGATCACGGCCCGGGTCTGCTCCCGGATGTCCAGGTCGGTGGTGCCGAACTCGTCCACGGCGACACCGGCGAACGTGTTGTCGGGCCGCCGCGACGACGTACCGGAGACGAAGACGAAGCCGCCCGCGACCTTCACGTGCGGAAACGCCCCGCGCGGTACGGCCTTCCCGGCAACCACCCGCGCCCGCCCACTCACGACGCCGCCCGCAGCGACGCGACGCCGAGCTTCTCCACGACGGCCCGCACGTGCGCGCCCGGCCGCAGCGGCACGGCGGCGGTGGCGGCCCCGGCCAGGAACACCCAGCCGGAGCGCAGCCGCACCCCGTGCCGGCCGGCGAGGCGCAGCCCCTCGTCCAGGGCCCGACGCGGGTCGCCGAGGATCGCCGCGGTCGAGCCGACCTGCGCGATGCGCCCGTCGACCTCCAGCAGCACGCCGAGGTTGTCCAGCCCGTCGGGCACCGGCGACCACGGCCCGATCGCGAACGCGCCGGCCGAGGTGTTGTCGGCGATCACGTCCGGCAGGGAGAAGGTGAAGTTCGCGTACCGGGAGTCGATCAGCTCGATCGCCGGGGCCACGGCGCGCACCGCGTCGGCGAACGACCCGACGGGCTCGCCCGGCTCGGGCACCCGGTCCAGCAGGAACGCCACCTCCGGCTCGACCCGGGGGTGGATGAAGTCGGCCACGTCGACCGTGCCGCCGTCGGGCACCCGCATCACGTCGGTGAGCCGCCCCCAGATCACCTCGTCGACGCCGACCTGGGCCATCTTCGCGCGGCTGGTCAGCCCCATCTTCAGCCCGAAGAGGCGCTCGCCCCGGTCGAGCCGGCGCTGCACGAGGGCGGTCTGCACCGCGTACGCGCCGTCGACGTCGAGGCCGGTCTCGGCGGCGAGCTGGCCGATGGCGGTGGCCGTGTCGGCCGCCTCGCCCAGCCTCGCGGCGATGCCGGCGGTGTCCACCCCGATCATGACTTCTCCTCGCTGAAGCAGGTCCGCACCGAGCCGAGCCCGGAGATCCGCGCCTCGTAGGCCGCGCCGGGCGTCACCGGCACCATCGGCCCGAGCGCCCCGGAGAGCACCACGTCGCCGGCGCGCAGCGGGTCGCCGGCGCGGGCGAGGGTGCCGGCGAGCCAGCCGAGGGCGTGCAGCGGGTTGCCGAGGCACGCCGCGCCCGCACCGACCGAGACGGGCTCCCCCGCGTGCTCCAGGACCATCCCGCACAGCCGCAGGTCCACGTCGGCGAGCCGGCGCGGCGCGGTGCCGAGCACGAACAGCCCGCTGGAGGCGTTGTCGGCGACGGTGTCGACGATGGAGATGTCCCAGCCGGCGACCCGCGAGTCGACGATCTCGATGGCCGGCAGCACGTGGTCGACGGCCCGCAGCAGGTCGACGGTGGTGGGCCGCCCGACGGTGAGGTCCGCGCCGAGCACGAAGGCGATCTCCGCCTCCACGCGGGGCTGGAGCAGCCGCCCGATCGGCACCTCGTCGCCGTCGGCGACGGCCATCGCGTCGGTCAGCACGCCGAAGTCGGGCTCGTACACGCCGAAGCTGTCCTGCACGGCCCGGGAGGTCAGGCCGATCTTCGCGCCGACCCGGCGCTCGCCCCGGCCGTGCCAGGCCCGCGCCTGGCGCTGCTGCACGAGGTACGCCGACGCGACGTCCCCCTCGGCCAGCAGCCGGCCGCGCAGGGGCGGGCAGGGCTTGCCGCTCGCCCGGGCCTCGGTCAGCTCCCGGGCGGCGGCTTCGATGTCGACGGTCATGTGAGGTCCACGCAGACGTTGGTGAGTTCGGAGTAGAAGTCGAGGGAGTGCACGCCGCCCTCGCGGCCGATGCCGGACGCCTTCACCCCGCCGAACGGGGTGCGCAGGTCCCGCAGGAACCAGGTGTTGACCCAGACGATGCCGGCGTCGAGGCGGGCCCCGGCCCGGTGCGCCCGGCCCACGTCCCGGGTCCACACGGTCGCGGCGAGGCCGTACTCGGTGCCGTTGGCCAGCGCGTACGCCTCCTCCTCGGTGTCGAACGGGGCGACGTGCACCACCGGGCCGAAGATCTCCTCGCGGTTGGTGCGGGCGTCGGGGCCGAGGCCGGTGAGCACGGTGGGCCGCACGTACGCGCCGCCGTCGCGGGCGTCGCCGAAGGCGGGCGTGCCGCCGCCGGCCCGGAACTCGGCCCCCTCGGCGCGGGCCAGGTCGTGGTAGCCGAGCACCTTGTCCCGGTGCTGGTGGGAGATCAGCGGCATGTTGACGGTGGCCTCGTCGGCGGGCCACCCGTACGCGAGCGCGTCGGCCGCCTTCGCTAGCCGCCCGACGAACTCGTCGAACACGGGCCGCTGCACGTAGATCCGCTCGGTGCACAGGCACACCTGGCCGCCGTTAGTGAAGCTGGACCGCACCGACCCGGCGACGGCGGCGTCGAGGTCGGCGTCGGCGAAGACCAGGCCGGCGTTCTTGCCGCCCAGCTCGAACGAGACGGCCTTCACCCCGTCGGCGGCGGCCCGCATGATCGCCCCGCCGGTGGCGGACTCGCCGGTGAACGTGATCGCGTCGACGTCCGCGTGGCGGGTGAGGAACTCGCCGGCCGAGTCGGGGCCGAAGCCGTGCACCAGGTTGAACACCCCGTCGGGCACCCCGGCGGCGGCCAGCACCTCGGCGAGCAGGGTCGCCGAGGCGGGGGTCTCCTCGCTGGGCTTGACCACCACGGCGTTTCCGCAGGCCAGGGCGGGGGCGACCTTCCAGGTGAGCAGCAGCAGCGGCAGGTTCCACGGGACGATCACGGCGACGACGCCGACGGGCTTGCGCACGGCGTAGTTCAACGCCCTCCCGCCGGTCGGGGTGACGGTGGTGAACGACTCCGTCGGGGCGGTCGCCACGATCTCCGCGAACGCCCGGAAGTTGGCCGCGGCCCGGGGCACGTCCAGCGTGCGGGCCTGGCTGATGGACTTGCCGGTGTCGGCGACCTCGGCGGTGACCAGGTCGGCGAAGCGGCGTTCCAGCTCGTCGGCGACCCGGCGCAGCACCTCGGCGCGGTCCCGCTCCCCCATCCGGCCCCACGGCCCGTGCAGCGCCGCCCGGGCGGCGGCCACCGCGTCGTCGACGGTGGACCGGTCGGCCTCGACCACCTCGAAGACCGGCTCGCCGGTGACGGGGCTGCGCTTGGTGAACCGGCGGCCCGCGTCGACGAACTCCCCGCCGACGAAGTGCCGCAGCAGCGGCGGCCCGCCGGCCGCCCGCCCGTCCATCAGGCCCGGATCCCAGGTCACGCTCACCGCCGCCGCCCCCGCGTCCAGGCCACGCCGACCGCGCCGGCGAGCAGCGCCGCCGTGCCGGCGGCCACCGCCCCGAGCACCGCCTGCTGGCGGCGCACCCGCCGCCGCACCCGCGCGTACGGGGTGGTGGAGAAGGACACCAGCTCGTACTGGGAGACGTACCGCCCGGGCAGGGCCCGCTCCAGCGCGTGGTCGAGGCGGCGGCGGGCCTGGAAGACCGGGGAGGCCACCTTGTCGCGCATCTCCACGAAGTTGGCCAGCGCCATCCGGGCGATCGCCTCGGCGTCGCCCTGCCGCCGCGCCTGGAACAGCGGCAGCGCGGCCGCCCAGTCGTCGGCGCACTCGTCGAGGCAGTGGTCCAGCGCCACCACGTCCTCGAACGCGCAGTTCGCGCCCTGGCCGTAGAACGGGACGATGGCGTGCGCGGCGTCGCCGAGCAGCCCGACCCGCCCGCCCGCCTGCCACGGGGTGCAGCGGACGGTGCCGAGCACCCCGACCGGGTTGTGCTGGTAGTCGTCGACCAGGTTGGGGGCCAGCGGCAGCAGGTCCGGGTAGTGGGTGGCGAAGTGCCGTTCGATCGCCGCCGGGCTGGTCAGCGAGGCGAAGCTCGCCGTGCCGTGGGTGGGCCAGAACAGCGTGCAGGTGAACGAGCGGTCGGGGTTGGGCAGGGCGATCATCATCGACGTGCCGCGCGGCCAGATGTGCAGGGCAGCCGGGTCGAGGGCGAACTCCCCGCCGACCGGCGGGACGGTCAGCTCCTTGTAGCCGTAGTCGAGGAAGTCGAGGCTCTCCTGGAGCACCCCGTACGCGAGGAGTTGCCCGCGCACGGCGGAGCCGGCCCCGTCGGCGCCGAGGACGACCGGCGCGGCGGCCGTGGTCTTGCCCTGCGGGGTCTCGAAGGTCATCTCGCCGGTGGCCGGGTCGAGGCCGACGAGCCGGCGGTCGAACGCGACCCGCACCCCGGGCAGCGCGGTGGCGGCGGTGAGCAGGGCGTTGTTGAGCGCGCCCCGGCTGATCGAGTTGATCGCCCGGTCCCCGGTGGCGCTGTAGGACTGGAACGCCGGCTCACCGACCACGGGGTGGATCATGCGCCCGCGCATCGGCAGCGCGTCGGCCAGCACCTGCTCGGCCAGCCCGATGCGGCGCAGCGCGTCGAGCCCGCGCTCGGACAGCGCCAGGTTGATCGAGCGGCCCCGCTCGACGCGACCGGTGCGCGGGTCCGGCCGCCGCTCGTAGAGGGCCACCCGGTAGCCGCGCCGGGCCAGGAAGCAGGCCAGCAGGCAGCCGGCCAGCCCGGCCCCGACGACGGCGATCTCCTCGTGTTCGGGGTTCATGGGGTCACCTCCGCGACCGTCGCGGCCAGCGCGTCGGCGACCCGCCAGCAGTCGTGGTACGTCGAGTAGAGCGGCACCGGGGCGAACCGGACGACGTCCGGCTCCCGGGCGTCGGCGACCACCCCGTGCTCGTGGCGCAGCCGCTTGGTCAGCTCACCGGCGCTGCCCGCGCCGATGCGCACGGAGAGCTGGCAGCCCCGGCGGGCCGGGTCGCGGGGCGTGACCACGGTCAGCGGCCGGTCGGCGGTGACCTCGTCGAGCAGCCGCTCCAGGTAGCCGGTGAGCCGCAGGCTGCGCTCCCGCAGCGCCGGCATGCCGATCGAGTCGAACAGCTCCAGCGAGGTGCGCACCGGGCCCATGGCGAGGATCGGCGGGTTGGACACCTGCCACGCCTCCACGGTGGCCGGGGGGCGGGAGGTGGGGGTCATCTCGAACCGGGTGGCCGCGTCGGTGCTCCACCAGCCCTCGAAGCGGGGCAGGTCGGCCCGGCCGAGGTGCCGCTCGTGGACGAAGACGCCGGCCAGCGCGCCCGGACCGGAGTTGAGGTACTTGTAGGAGCACCAGGCGGCGAAGTCGACGCCCCAGTCGTGCAGCGCGAGCGGGACGTTGCCGGCGGCGTGCGCCAGGTCCCAGCCGACGACCGCACCGGCGGCCCGGCCGGCCGCGGTGATCGCCGGGATGTCCAGCAGTTCGCCCGTGAGGTAGTTGACCCCGCCGAGCAGCACCAGCGCGATCGTGTCGCCCTCGGCGGCGAGCAGGTCGGTCACGTCGGCGGTGCGCAGGGCGTCCTCGCCGGGGCGCGGGCGCAGCCGCAGCACGGTGGCGTCGGGGTCGAGGCCGTGGAAGCGGGCCTGGCTGCGCACCGCGTAGCTGTCCGACGGGAAGGCGGAGTCCTCGATGAGGATGCGGGTGCGCCGCCCCGCCGGCCGGTAGAAGCTGACCATCAGCAGGTGCAGGTCGACGGTGAGGGAGTTCATCACCACGGCCTCGGTGGGCCGCGCGCCGACCAGTCGCGCGACGGGCCCGGTCAACAGCTCGTGGTACGGCAGCCAGGGCCGCTGCCCCTCCAGGTGCCCCTCGACGCCGAGGCGGCCCCACGCGTCCAGGTCGGCCAGCAGCTCGGCGCGGGTGGCCCGGGGTTGCAGGCCGAGCGAGTTGCCGGCCAGGTACGCGGCCTCCGGGTAGCGCCCGCCGTCGGCCGGCGGCACGTGGAACAGGTGCCGGTGCCCGGGGTCGGCCTTGTCGAGGCGGTGCGCCTCGCTCTCCGCGACGGTCATCGTGTCCTCCCCGCTCACATCGCCGTCCGGGCCGACCACAGCTCGGGGAAGACCACCCGGGCCATGCTGCGCTGCAACCAGGCCAGGCCGGCGGAGCCGCCGCTGCCGACCTTCGCGCCCATGGTGCGCTGCACCGCCTTGACGTGGTTCCACCGCCAGTCGCCGAACTGCTCGGCCACCTCGGCCAGCGCCTCGCCGAGCAGCCGCAGCTCGTCGCCCGGCCCGCCCGCGCCGGCTTCCTCGCCGGTTGTTTCCCCGTCGCCGGCCTCCTCGTCGGCGGCTTCCTCGTCGTCGTAGATCGCCACCCAGGCGGCCTCCACCGCCGGGTGCGGCCGGTGCTCCTCGGCGACGTCGCGCCCCAGCACCTCGGCCGGCACGGCGAAGCCGCGCCGGGCCAGCAGGGCCACCACGTCGTCCCACAGGCTCGGGGCGGCAAGCGTGGCGCGCAGCTCGGCGTGCACCTCGGCCTGCCGGCGGAACGGCCGGATCAGGGCCGCGTCGCGCAGGCCGAGCGTGAACTCCAGGTGCCGGTACATCGCCGACTGGAAGCCGGAGCCCTCGCCGAGCAGGTTGCGGAACCGGTTGAAGTCGGCCGGGGTCATCCAGCGCAGCCCCTTCCAGGCCGCGTTGAGCCCCTCCAGGTGCAGCGCCGCGCGGCGCAGCGGGGCCAGGGCGGCGCGCACCCGGTCGGCGCGCAGGCAGCGCTGGGCCTCGCGCAGCTCGTGGCGGGTCAGCCCGAAGTACAGCTCCATGATCTGGCTGACCATCAGGAAGGACATCTCGCCCGGGTCGTCGCTCAGCGGCTGCTGCAACCGGTGCAGGGTGCTGGCGTGCACGTACGCGTCGTAGGGCACCCGGTCGGCGAAGTCCAGGGTCGGTTCGCCGCCGTTGCGGGCCGCCCGGGCCGCCCGCTGCCGCGGGGTCGCCGGACGGACCACCGTGGCCGGTGCGGGCACCCGCAGGTCCGTCTGCTCCACCTGTCGTCTCCTCCATGAGCCGGGTAGCGTCATGGTGCCCCGGTCGACGGGCCGAACGGAATGCCGATTCGACGGCGCTGCCGCCCTTCGACCTGCGATGGCAAAGGCGAAACCCCCATCCACCTTTCGGAGAGGAAGGTCAGGCGTGGACGACATGGACTGGGCGCTGCTGCGGGAACTCCAGGCCGACGCCCGGCTCTCGTACAGCGAGCTGTCCCGCCGGGTGCACCTGTCGCCGCCGGCCGTGGCCGAGCGGGTCCGCCGGCTGGAGGAGTCGGGGGTGATCACCGGCTACCACGCCCACGTCGACCTGGCCCGCGCCGGCCGCACGGTGGTCGCCCTGATCCGGATGTCCTGCTACGGGTCGCGGTGCATCCTCAACGACCCGGACGTGCCGGGTTGGCCGGAGATCATGGAGATCCACCGGATCACCGGCGACGCGTGCAGCGTGCTGCGGGTCGCGGCCGGCTCGATCGGGGACTTCGAGCGGGTGATCGACCGGCTCGCCCCGTACGGCCAGCCGTCCAGCACGATGGTCCTCTCCACCCCCCTGGCCTGGCACCCCGTCACCCGCCTGTAAGGAAGGGCGCCTTGTTGACGCCTTCCGCATAGGAAGGGCCCCCTCCTCACACCTGCCGAACACCTGCCGAGCCGGCGCGCGGACCGGTGCCGGCGGGTTTGCCCCGACGTCAGGGGGAATGCAGCGCGAACTTGTCCCGGGGAGGATTCCGGTGCCTCGGCACCGGGAGGGGGGAACAATGCGGGGGCTCACCGCGTCACACCGTGCCCGTCCGGCCATGTGCGCCGCACCGGCCGCCAGGACCCGTCCGGCCACGCGGCCCGCACACGTCGGGCTGACCGTACGGGCCGTGCTGACCGTCCTCGGCGTGCTCGGGGCGTTCGTCCTGTTCGCCGGCGCGCCGGCCCGGGCCGGGGAGAACACCTTCATCGAGGTCACCCCGAACAGCGCCCAGGCCGGCACCCGGGTCGACATCCGGGCGAGCTGCGACAACGACAACAACCGCCAGGCCGACGTGCAGTCCGACGCGTTCGGGCGGGTCGTGCTCCGGCCGAACAACGGCTTCCTGACCGGGGCGGTCACCATCCCCGGCAACAAGCAGGCCGGCGACTACTCCGTCGAGCTGCGCTGCGCCAACGGCGGCACCGCGACGACCACCCTCACCGTGCTGAACATGACGCAGCCGAGCAAGGGCCCGAACACCGGTGCCGGCGGCACGGCCGGCGAGGGCCGGGGCACGGGCTCGCTGCTGCTGGTCGGCGGCCTGGTGGCGGCGGCCGTCGCGGCCGGGTTCGGTGCGTTCGGCTCCCGCCGGCAGACCGGGACGCGGTCCTGACCGGGAGCCGTCATGGCCCGACGTACCCGCGCCGACGCCACGACCCGACTCGAGCGCGCCCGGCGGGACCGCGCCCGGCGGACGCGGCGCAGGCCGGTCCGGGCGGCGGCCCGGCTGGTGGCCCGGGGCTGCGGCCGGTTCGCCCGGGTGGCCCGGCAGGCGATCTCCGCCAGCGTCACCACCGTGGGGCCGCCCGGCCGCGCCGTGACACCCGGCCGCGCCGCGCACGTCGGCGCGGCGGGCCGATCCGGTACGGCCGCTCGACGGTGGCAACGGGTGGTCCGCCAGGGTCCGGGGTTCCCGGTGCTGTTCGTCGCCACCCTGATGGTGCTGATCGTGGCGATGCTCGGCGTCGAACAGGTGACGGGGCACAGCCTCCTGCCGGACCGCTTCATCGCCGGGCTGCGGCCGCCGCCGAAGAAGTTCCCGGTGCTGCCGGCCAGCCGGCCGGTGGGCATCGCGAGCGCGCCGATCGGCCTCGACGCCCCGGTGCACGACGTGGGCATCGCCGCGGACGGCAGCATCGGGGTGCCCGACGCCGACCGCGCCCAGGAGGCCGGCTGGTACGACCAGGGCCCGACCCCCGGCCAGTACGGCCCGGCCGTGATCGTCGGCCACGTCGACACCCGCACCGGGCCGGCGGTCTTCCACGAGCTGAAGGAGCTGCGCTCCGGCGACCGGGTCGAGGTGCGCCGGGCCGACCACTCCGTGGCGATCTTCGAGGTCGACGAGGTGCGGCGCTACGCCAAGGCCCGGCTGCCGGTGGATGAGGTCTACGGCGACTTCAGCCGGCCTGGCCTGCGCCTGATCACCTGCGGCGGCGCGTGGGTCGGCGGCGAGACGGGGTACGCCGACAACGTGGTGGTGTACGCGTCCCTGGTGAAGGCGCGCACCACCTGACGCACACCGCGCCGGCGGAGGACATGCGGCTCAGGCCGCCGCCTCGGTCTCGGCCTCGCGCAGGTCGAGCCAGTCCGCCCAGCGCGGATCGGGGGCCCGGTGCCCGAGCACCCGCCAGGCCGTCCCCTTGGGCACGGCGGGCGGGGCGTGCAGCCGCCAGCCCAGCTCGGCGGGGGTCTTGTCGCCCTTGGTGTGGTTGCACCGGGCGCAGGCGGCCACCACGTTCTCCCAGGCGTGCCGGCCGCCCCGGCTGCGCGGGAAGACGTGGTCGATGGTCTCGGCGGGGCCCCGGCAGTAGGCGCACCGCCAGCCGTCCCGGGCGAAGATCGCCCGCCGGGAGAGCCCGACGTGGGCGCGGTAGGGCACCCGCACGAACCGGGTGAGCCGGACCACGGAGGGCACCGGGAGCGCGTTGCGGGCGCTGTGCAGGATCCCCTCGCCGTCGGCGACGCAGACGGCCTTGGCGGAGAGCACGAGGATGGCGGCGCGACGCACCGACACGACACACAGCGGCTCGTAGGTGGCGTTGAGAACCAGCGCGCCGGAGCCCACCGTGGGTCGTATGTCAGGCATCGAGCTCACCCTCCCGGTCCAGCTGCTCCCACCGCTGGCACGCCGGGCGTGCCCCGCGCAGGGCGGAACGACGCCGGCGTCGGCGGGATCACCGACGTCCGTTGCGCCAATCGTCCCTGATAAGGCCCCGGATTGCACGTACTAATGTCGGACACCAACCGGGCATCACCCGGAAACGGACAGATCCGGCCCTGAGCAGGGCGGGAGCCCTCAACGGCTCTCGACGTTCCACGCCCCTTTTCGCGCTCAGTTGGGCCCGGTCCGTGCCCAATGATCATGCACTGGCATTGAAGCCGATTGCTGGATTTGATCAAGTCGATCCAAGATCACTAAAGCCCACCCACCCGGGTTGACTGTGGCTCACGGCCTACGTGCTCGACGGCCAGGGCCACGCCGTCGCCAAGCGGGAGATCCACCTACGGCTGGCGGGGCTAAGGCTCGTGCGACGGACACCGCCCCCACGCTTGGGGCTTGCCGGCGCTTCCCTGCGCGTCAATCTCGGGTGCCAAGCTCCAGCGACCTGAGGGTTGCCCGGTCGATCACCTGGCCGGCGACTGTGGTCGGCGCTGGAAAGCCGTGAGCGCTTCGGGCACTGCAGTGCGCCTGGTCGCCGCACTTCTCCTGCTACGCCGTGCCAGCCGGGGCACGCGTGCGGCCTGCGGCCGGTCGGGCCCCGGCTGGCACGGTGGTGGGCCGCAGGCCCGCCCTTGATCAGGTAAGAAGTCTGAACACACTACGCTTCAGCCATTCGTCCAGTCTTGGGGCCTACGTGACAGATCGTCACCGGGACCTGCGTGACGTGATCTCCTGATAGGAATGCCAAGTGGCACACGGTGATGAGGTCGCGGTCTTGGCCGCAGCGAAGCAACTTGCTCGGTCGTCCTCCGACATTATCGGTCCTCGGCTTCGGTCGGCGATTCTGTACGGTTCCCTAGCTACTGGCCAGTTCGTCTCCGGCCACAGCGACATCGATCTGCTCCTCATCACCGACGGCACACTGGCGGATACCGAGGTCGACGCGCTGGAGGCGCTGGTTCGTCAGATCGACCTCGCCGAGGCGAGCGGTATCGATCTGCACGTCGTAACCGCCGACGTGGCCCGCACACCCACGCAAGCCCCGATCATGGAGTTGCACGTCGGGCGGTACGAACGGTCGTCGATCGGAGTCGAGATCGAGCGGCGCACCCAATCCCCTGACCTGCCAACCGAGTTGGCCATGGCGCGTGCGGACGGGTACGCGCTGATCGGCATGGAGCCAAGCAACGTCATCGAGCCAGTTCCGCCCCCATGGATCCGCGAGCGCGGCAGGCATTGGCTCACGACCTGGCAGTCACGCATCGACGACGCGGAGGAAGCCGCGTTCATGGTGCTCACCGCTTGCCGGATCTGGCGCTTCGGCGTCGAAGGTGTGCACTGCGCCAAGACGCAGGCCGCAGAGTGGGCACTCGACCGAAACCCGTCACTGACCGCAGTTCGGCAAGCGCTACGACAGTACGGGGCCGAGCCCGCAGCGCCGCTTGACGAGGACGCCATTGCCCAGGTCCTGGATATCGCTCTGCGCGAGACGACCAACCTCCCGAACAACTGAGAGCTCAGGGTCTAGCCAGAATGTCACCCACGTCCTGAGACTAATCTGGCAGGTCCCGAGATCCGACATGCGTTTCAGCCAGAGCGGCGTCAGCTCAGGCGCGGCTGCCCCGGGCTGCGCGCCCCGCTGCCGGAGCGTCGCAGGCGGTGGGGTACGAAAGCAGGGTGAGCGCCCCCAGCCTGTTCCTCGCCGCACTCCCCGCCGTCGTGGCCCCCGGAGCGTCCCCGGGCCCGTCGCCGAGCGCGGACTGCCAGGGCAGCACCTCCTGCGAGTGGTTGTACGAGACGAGCGGCTCGGCCTGGTTCGCGGAGGGCAGCTACTGGATCCTGCTCAAGCCGCTGCGGGTGCTGCTGATCCTCGCGCTGGCCTTCCTCGCCCGGTGGGCGCTGCACCGGATGATCAAGCGGCTGGTCCGGACCACCGCCGACGGGGTGCCCACGCTGCTGCGCCCGCTGCGCGAGCGGGTGCCGACCGCCGCCCACGAGCCCGGCGAGTTCATCCCCGAGCGGCGGCGGCAGCGGGCCGAGGCCATCGGCTCGGTGCTGCGCAGCATGGTCACGGCGTTCGTCTTCGGCATCGCGCTGCTGATGATCCTGCGGGAGTTCAGCTTCGACCTGGCGCCGCTGCTGGCCAGCGCGGGCATCGCCGGCGTGGCGCTCGGCTTCGGCGCGCAGAGCCTGGTCAAGGACCTGATCGCCGGGCTGTTCATGCTGGTCGAGGACCAGTACGGCGTGGGCGACACGGTCGACCTGGGCGAGGCGACGGGCGTGGTGGAGTCGGTCGGCCTGCGGGTCACCACGGTCCGCGACGGCCGGGGCGTGCTCTGGTACATCCGCAACGGCGAGATCGTCCGGGTGGGCAACAAGAGCCAGGGGTGGGCGCTGGTCGTGGTCGACCTGCCGATCGGCTTCGCCGGCACCGAGGAGGCGACGGCGGTGCTGCGTACGGCCGCCGCGTCGGTGGCCCTTGACCCGGACCTGGCCCCGGAGATCGTGGAGCAGCCCGACGTGCTGGGCGTCGAGCAGATGACGGTGGACGGCGCGGTGATCCGTACGGTCGTGAAGACCACCGCGGACGGGCAGTTCGCGGTGGGCCGGGAACTGCGCCGGCGGCTCGCCGAGGCGCTGGAGAACTCGGGCATCACCGCCAAGATCGCCGCCGCCCGCCTCTATCCGGGCGTCCCCCTGCGGGCCGCGGACGACACGGCGACCGGCCAGGGCGGGGCCACCTGACCCGGCTCCGCCGCCACCGCCGCAGCCGGCCCCACCCCCCTCCAGGCACCGAGAACCATCGATGACCTGCGGTTTTGTTGACCGAGAATACAGGGGTCGCGGACCGCGCGGCCCCTCGGGTATCGTCCGTTCGTTCAGTCGGAGATGCGACGATCAATCCGTTCGCCCTAGCTAGTTGTCAGACGATCGGGCAGAATCCGGTACGCACGCCACCTGCCGGAGCGTGATCACGTCTCGCTGATCCGTAGATCTGACGACGGTTCCCGGTCAGGCCATCACGAGTGGCCCACCGTGGGAACGATGGAGGCCACGGTGTCCGACGAGCGACCCTCCCAGGAAGGGCCGGCCACCTTCCGCGAGGTGTTCGCCCAACGGGAGTACAGGGCGGTCTTCACCGCCAGCGCGCTCTCCTGGATCGGCGACTTCATCGCCAAGGCCGCGGTCACGGTGCTGGTCTACCGCGAGACGCAGTCCGTGGGCTATTCCGCCGCCGCGTTCGCGGTCAGCTTCCTGCCCTGGCTGATCGGCGGCCCGCTGCTGGCCACGCTGGCCGAGCGCTACCGCTACCGCTCGGTGATGGTGGCGTGCGACCTGATCCGCATGGCCCTGATGGTGCTGGTCGCCCTCCCGGGCAACGAGCCGTGGCTGATCCTCTGCCTGCTCTTCGCGACCACCCTGGCCAACCCGCCCAGCCAGGCCGCCCGGTCCGCGCTGATGCCGCTCATCCTGACCGGCGACCGGCTGGTGGTCGGGCTCTCGCTCAACAGCAGCACCGGCCAGGCCGCCCAGGTGCTCGGCTACCTCATCGGCGCGGCCCTCGCCGCGTTCGACCCGACCCTCGCCCTGCTGGTCAACGCGGCCACGTTCGCCCTCTCGGCGGCCCTGGTCCGCTTCGGCGTCCAGGACCGGCCGCCGGCGATGACCAGTGCCCACCGCAGCCACCTGCTGCGGGAGACGGGCGACGGCTTCCGGATCGTCTTCGGCACCCCGGTGCTGCGGGCGATCGCCCTGCTGGTCTTCAGCGCCATGCTCTTCTCCATCGTGCCGGAGGGGCTGGCCGCCGCCTGGGCCCGCGAGGGCGTCGACGACGGCATGGACAGCGGCGTCGCCCAGGCCGTGATCATGGCCGCCAACCCGGTCGGTTTCATCCTGGGCGGGCTGCTGGTCAGCCGGGCGGTCGCCCCGGCCCGCCGGCTCGTGCTGATCCGGCCGCTGGCGGTGCTCGCCCCGCTCGTCCTGGTGCCGTCGCTGCTCGACCCGCCGCCGCTGGTGGTGGCGCTGCTCGCCGGCCTGTGCGGCTTCGCGGTCGCCGGGCTGCTCCCGGTCGCCAACGGCCTCTTCGTCCGCGCGCTGCCCAACGGCTACCGGGCCCGGGCGTTCGGCGTGATGGCCACCGGGGTCCAGGTGATCCAGGGCCTCGCGGTGCTGGCCACCGGCCTGCTCGCCGAGCGCTTCCCGATCCCGGTGGTGGTCGGGGGGTGGAGCGCGGCCGGCGTGGTGCTGATGCTGCTCACCGCCGCGGCGTGGCCGACGCGGGCGGCGATCGACACGGCGGTCGAGGCCGCCGGCAACGCGGGCTCGCCGGCCCCGGCCGGGGGCGGCGAGCCTCGACCCCGGCCGGCCGCCGCGGGCGGCGGACACGAGGGTGGCACGCCGGGCGAGCGCGGCCGGGCCAGCCAGGCGGTGAGCTGACCCACCCGGGGGCCGCCGTCGCGGGCCGCCCGACTCCCCTCGCCGGCCGGACCGCCACCGCCCCGCTGTGACGAGGTCGGCAGCGCACGGGCCGGTTGGCCCCCGCCGGCTCCAGCCACACCTGGCAGGATGGAGCGGTGAATCCCACCGGTGAGTCCGAGCGTGCCGTGACCCTCTTCGAAGCGGTCGGCGGCGAACCCACCTTCCGCAAGCTGGTGGACGAGTTCTATGCCGGCGTCGCCACCGATCCGCTGCTGCGGCCGATGTATCCGGAGGCGGATCTAGGCCCGGCCGCGGACCGGCTGACGCTGTTCCTCATGCAGTACTGGGGCGGCCCCAACACCTACTCCGCCCAGCGGGGGCACCCCCGGCTGCGGATGCGGCACGCCCCGTTCCGCATCGGTGCCGCCGAGCGCGACGCCTGGCTGCACCACATGCGACGGGCCGTGGACCGGCTGGATCTGCCGCCGGAGATCGCCACCGCGCTCTGGGACTACCTGGAGCGGGCCGCCTACTTCATGGTCAACGTCATGGAGGACCCGGCCTGACGCGGTCCCGCCCGGGTCGCCGGCGGCGGCCCGGGCGGGATCGTACGGGTCAGAGCAGGGCGCCCTCGTCGTGCAGCCAGTCCACGAAGGTGGTGGCCACCGCGGCCCCGCAGTCGAGCATCTCCACCAGCAGCGCGTCGTGCGCCCCGGCGCCGAGCGGCACCTGGAGCTCCGCGTAGATCGGCAACTGCCCCCGCTCGGTGGGGTCGCCGATGTAGGCCTTGCAGAACCGTCGGGTGTGGTTCCACTCGTTGACCACCCGGTAGGCCCGGTCGGCCCAGTCGGGTGGGACCGTGGCGTGCGGGCGGGCCCGCATCACCAGGATTTCGTCCTCGGGACCCTCCAGGGTGACCAGCACCGCGTGCCGCTCCCACATGGCCAGCAGGTTGCCGTCGCCGTCGGCCAGGTAGCGCACGTCCAGCAGGTCGAGCGCGTCGCAGACCCGGCGAAGGGTGACCGGCGCGATGGTGGCCGACATGTCGGCGATCATCGGCCGATCGACGGACGGGCAGTCGTCGCCCGGTTGACGTGGGGCCGGTGGTCCGACCCGGACGGTGCTGTCCACTGTGATCCCGCTTCGAGTTTCCGGTTCGCCGCCAACGGCGGGACCGGGGCGCCATGACCACCACGGCATCGCTCGCGCACCTCACTCCCCAGCGGATCCAGCCGCCTACGGTGCGTTGGATCCGAGGATGGACGGTACCCGGACAGCCGGGTTGTGGCATCCCCCCAACGACAGCCCCAGGCCAGAAGAATGACCGCCGGTCATACTTTCGGATGAGCCCCGAGCGGCGTAACGACAAGATCCGCGACCTTCTGCGACCACACGGCTCCGTATGGTCCCACCAGGCCGACCCATCGGCCGGCCATCCTTACCTGAACGTCACCGCCGCCGGCCCCCGCACCGGGGCTCGCGGCGGCCCCGGCGGCGTTGCCGGGGCGGCCCAGGAAGCCCATCCGCACCAGCCCCTGGACCAGCCGCTGGGCGACCTCGACCGGGGGGCCGGGCGGGTCGTCCGGGGTGACCACCACCGCGACGTGGTCGAGCAGGGCGTCGCGCAGCGCCCGCTGCCCCACCGCCCGGCCGGCCACCCCGTGCGCGGCGGCGTCCCGCAGCGTGCCGGCCGCCGCCTCCGCGATCCGCCACAGTTCCCCGGCGGGCAGCAGCTCCACCGACCGGCTCGCCGGCGGCGGCAGCGGCCAACGCCACTGCGCGTCCCGCCGCGCGGGCAGGTCGCCCGCGCCGGACGACAGCGCGGCCAGCAGCTCCCGGGCGGCCACCGTGACGTCACCGCACCCCGGCCCGGCCACGGTCCGGACGGCCAGCACGCCCCACGGCAGCCGGGCCCAGAGGGCCGTCCGGCCGCCCGCCGCGCCCGGCCCGCCCACCGGCGTGGCCGAACGCAGCCGGACCGGCGCGGCCGGGTCGAGCCGGACCAGCCGGGCCAGGAACGCGCCCGCGTCGGCCACCCCGGTCAGCCCGTGCCCGCCGGCCGGAGCGGGGTCCGTGCCGGCCGGGCCGGGGCGCTGCGGGCGCGCCGGGGCGTCGCTCACGCCGGCCTCCCGGCCGCGCCGCCGGGGGCGTACGACAGCAGGAAGGCCCGCTCCTCGTCGGTGATCCGCCGGGGCCGCTGGGCGGCCAGGTCGAACGGGACCAGCACCGAGCGGGCGGTGCTGGCGAGGGTGTCGCCGTCGTACAGCTCGTAGGCGACGGTGAACCGGGACGCCCGGATCTCCTCCACCCACAGCTCGATCCGGACGGTGGGGGCGGCCTCCGCCGTGGCCCGGCCGAGCGCGTAGTCGACCGGGCGCAGGTAGTCGACCTCGTGCCGGCGGATGACGACCCCGTCGGCGAACGAGCCGACGCCCCACGCCTTGCCGCCGGCGAACATCAACGCCACCCGCGCCTCCTCGTAGAGGGTGAGGAAGCGCGAGTTGTTGATGTGGCCGTACGCGTCCAGGTCGGACCAGCGCAGCGTGCAGTGGTAGACGAAGCGGTCCGCCATGCTCAGTCGCGGGTGAGCTTGCGGTAGGTCACCCGGTGCGGGCGGGCCGCCTCGGCGCCGAGCCGGTCGACCTTGTTCTTCTCGTACGCCTCGAAGTTGCCCTCGAACCAGAACCACTTCGCCGGGTTCTCGTCGTCGCCCTCCCAGGCCAGGATGTGCGTGGCGACCCGGTCGAGGAACATCCGGTCGTGGGAGATGACCACGGCGCAGCCGGGGAACTCCAGCAGCGCGTTCTCCAGGCTGGAGAGGGTCTCGACGTCGAGGTCGTTGGTCGGCTCGTCGAGCAGGATGACGTTGCCACCGATCTTGAGCGTCAGCGCCAGGTTGAGCCGGTTGCGCTCGCCGCCGGAGAGCACCTTGGTCGGCTTCTGCTGGTCGGGGCCCTTGAACCCGAACGCCGCGATGTACGCCCGCGACGGCATCTCGACCTTGCCCACCATGAGGTGGTCGAGCCCGTCGGAGACGACCTCCCAGACCGTCTTGTCGCCGGCCAGGCCCTGCCGGTTCTGGTCGACGTAGGACAGCGAGACCGTGGGGCCGACCTTGACCTCGCCGCCGGTGGGCTGCTCCAGCCCGACGATGGTCTTGAACAGGGTGGTCTTGCCGACACCGTTGGGGCCGATGATGCCGACGATGCCGTTGCGCGGCAGCGAGAACGACAGGTTGTCGATGAGGATCCGGTCGCCGAAGCCCTTGGTCAGGTTGTGCGCCTCGATGACGGTGCTGCCCAGCCGCGGGCCCGGCGGGATCTGGATCTCCTCGAAGTCCAGCTTCCGGGTCTTCTCCGCCTCGGCGGCCATCTCGTCGTAGCGGTCGAGGCGGGCCTTGGACTTGGTCTGCCGCGCCTTGGCGTTGGAGCGGACCCACTCCAGTTCCTCGGAGAGGCGCTTCTTCATCTTGGCGTCGCGGCGGCCCTCGACGGAGAGCCGGGCGGCCTTCTTCTCCAGGTAGGTGGAGTAGTTGCCCTCGTAGCCGATGGCCCGGCCCCGGTCCAGCTCCAGGATCCAGCCGGCCACGTTGTCGAGGAAGTAGCGGTCGTGGGTGATGGCCAGGACGGTGCCGGCGTACTTCGCGAGGTGCTGCTCCAGCCACTGCACGCTCTCGGCGTCCAGGTGGTTGGTGGGCTCGTCGAGCAGCAGCAGGTCGGGCGCCTCCAGCAGCAGCTTGCACAGCGCCACGCGGCGGCGCTCGCCGCCGGAGAGCTGGGTCACGTCGGCGTCCGGCGGCGGGCAGCGCAGCGCGTCCATGGCCAGTTCGAGCTTGGAGTCGATGTCCCAGGCGTCGGCGGCGTCCAGCTCCTCCTGGAGCTTGCCCATCTCCTCCATCAGCTCGTCGGAGTAGTCCGTCGCCATCTGCTCGGCGATCTTGTTGAACCGCTCCAGCTTCGACTTGATCTCGGCGACCGCCTCCTCGACGTTGCCGAGGACGGTCTTCGCGTCGTTGAGCGGCGGCTCCTGGGCGAGCAGGCCGACGGTGTAGCCGGGCATGAGCCGGGCCTCGCCGTTGCTCGGCCGGTCGAGCCCTGCCATGATCTTGAGGAGGCTGGACTTACCGGCACCGTTCGGGCCGACCACACCGATCTTGGCCCCCGGCAGGAAGTTCAGCGTCACGTTGTCCAGCACGACCTTGTCGCCGTGCGCCTTGCGCGCCTTTTCCAGGACGTAGATGAACTGGGCCACGGTGCGGGCTACCTCCGTTGATTGCTGGTCTCGACGCGTCGGGATGCGGGCGCGGGCTCGGGGGCCCCTCGCCGCCGCCGGCCGGGGGCCGGCCACGACGCACGCCATCGTCAATCCTGACAGGTACGCCGGGCTGCGCCCACATCACCCCGCCCGGCGACCACCCCGGCGCGCCTCCTTGCCCCGCCCGGTATAACCGGATAGCTTTCGCGGTATGACCAAGAAGATCGCCATCAGCGTTCCCGACGACGTGGCGGAGCGGCTGGCCGAGGAGCCGAACGTCTCGGCGTTCATCACCGAGAGCGTCCGGCAGCGGATGGCCGGGGAACGCACCCGTCGGGCCCTGCGGCAGGTCGGCTTCCGGTTGACCGAGGCGGGTCTCACCGAAGCCGGGCAGCGGCTCGACGAGGCGCAGGCGAAGATCACGCCCGAACTGCGGGCCAAGGCGGCGGCGCTGCTGGGCGAGGCGTCGCGCGGACGGCTGGCCTCGTGAGCGAGGCCGGCCTGGTGCTCGACACCTCCTGCCTGCTCGCCTATTCCGAAGGGACCGAGGCGGTCGGCGAGCAGATCGCCAAGGTCGCGGACAAGCTCCAGGTCGTGGTCGTCCCCGCCCTCTGCCTGGCCGCCGCGTACCGGCAGGTGACCAGCGACGGCTGGCCGCTCCTGGACATCCTCGGCGACCTCGAACAGGTGGTCGTCACTCCCGTCGAGCACGACATGTGCGCGATCCTCGGCGGCTGGTCGCGAACCCTGGGGAGCATGGACCTGGCGCAGGCGGCGATGGAGGCCGCCCGGGCGACGACGCCGATCATGACGGACCGGCGCGAGGTGCTGGGCGAGGTGCTGCCGAAGGAGTGGCCGATCATCGATCTGTGAGCCGGGCGGCCGACGTGATCACCTTCACGGTTCGGCCAGCGTGGGACGGGTAGGTAACTCCGGCACGGGGCCCCAGACGCCGCAGCTACGCTCAGTACGCTCAATCGCGGTGGACCCGTCAGCACCCGGAGGTGGCCGAACGTGACCGTCCGTAGTTCCTTTGTCGTAGTGGCGAACCGACTACCGGTCGACGAGGTGAACACCCCCGAGGGGCGGCAGTGGCGACGCAGCCCCGGTGGCCTCGTGACCGCCCTGCACCCCGTCCTCGCCGAGCACCAGGGGACGTGGGTCGGCTGGGCCGGCGGCACCGGCCCCGCCCCCGAGCCGTTCGACCTGGAGGGCATCCGGCTGCACCCGGTGCCGCTGAGCGCCGACGAGCTGGAGCGCTACTACGAGGGCCAGTCGAACGCGACAATCTGGCCGCTCTATCACGACGCGGTGGAGACACCGGCGTACAAGCGGCGCTGGCGCGAGGCGTACCGGCTGGTCAACGCGCGGTTCGCGGAGGCCGCGGCGGAGGTCGCGGCCGAGGGGGCGACGGTCTGGGTGCAGGACTACCAGCTCCAGCTCGTGCCCGCGATGCTCCGCGAGCTGCGCCCCGACCTGCGGATCGGGTTCTTCCTGCACATCCCGTTCCCACCGATCGAGCTGTTCATGCAGATGCCGTTCCGCACCGAGATCCTGCGCGGGCTGCTCGGCGCGGACCTGATCGGTTTCCAGCAGCGGCTCGCGGCGCAGAACTTCGTCCGGCTGGCCCGGCACCTGCTCGGGTTGCGCTACGAGGGGCAGATGATCCAGGTCGACGGCCGGCAGGTGAAGGCGGGCGCGTTCCCCATCTCGATCGACACCAGGGAGATGGAGCGGCTGGCCGAGGACCCGGCGATCCAGTCCCGGGCCAAGCAGATCCGCGAGGAGCTGGGCAACCCCCGGACGATCATCCTGGGCGTCGACCGGCTCGACTACACGAAGGGCATCGAGCTCCGGCTCAAGGCTTTCCGCGAACTTCTTGCTGACGGAAAGTTGACAGTTCCGGACGCGGTTATGGTGCAGGTGGCGACGCCGAGCCGCGAACGGGTGGAGCACTACCAGGCCCTACGGGTCAAGGTCGAGCGCGAGGTTGGCCGGATTAATGGCGAATTCGGCAGGGTCGGCGTGCCGGCGGTGCATTATCTGCATCAGTCGTACAGTCGCAGTGAGTTGGCGGCGATGTACGTGGCCGCCGATGTGATGATGGTGACCCCGCTGCGAGACGGAATGAATCTGGTGGCCAAGGAGTACGTGGCATCGCGCGCCGACCAGGGCGGCGCGCTCGTGCTCAGTGAGTTCGCCGGCGCCGCGACAGAGCTGCGCCAGGCGTTTCTGTGTAACCCGCACGACCCGGACGCGGTCAAGGACGCGTTGCTCAAGGCCGTGCACGTGGAGAAGCCCGAGGCCCGCCGCCGCATGCGGGTCATGCAGCGCCACCTGCGTACCCACGACGTGGGGCACTGGGCGAAGTCGTTCCTCACCGAGCTCGGTGTGCCTGATACGGAGGTTGCGTGAACACGTCCGTCCACGACGGGGCGGCCCCGGCCGCGGGAGTGCTGGATCCGGAGCTGCGGGCGGCCATCGGGCGGATAGCCCGGGTCCCGCAGCTCCTGGTCGCCTGTGACTACGACGGCACCCTCGCGCCGATCGTGGAGGACCCGAGCAAGGCCGTGCCACTGCCCGAGTCGGTCGCCGCCGTCCGGGCGCTCGCCGCGCTGCCGCAGACCACCGTCGCCGTGGTCTCCGGCCGGGCGCTGCGCGACCTGGCCGCGCTCTCCCGGCTGCCCAGCGAGGTCCACCTCGTCGGCAGCCACGGCTCCGAGTTCGACATCGGCTTCGTCGAGCGGCTCTCCCCCGAGCTGATCGCCGTGCGCACCCGGCTGCGCGACGCGCTGCGCGAGATCGCCAACGCCCACCCGGGCGTCCGGCTGGAGCGCAAGCCCGCCAGCGTCGCCGTGCACACCCGTGGGGTGGACCCGCAGGTCGCCGCCGCCGCCGTCGACGCGGTCCGCTCCGGCCCCGCCACCTGGGACGGCGTCACCGTCACCCAGGGCAAGGAGGTCATCGAGCTGTCCGTGGTGGCGACCCACAAGGGCACCGCCGTCGACCAGCTCCGCACCCAGCTCTCGGCCAGCGCCGTGCTGTTCATCGGCGACGACGTCACCGACGAGAACGCGTTCGGCAACCTGCACGGCCCCGACATGGGCATCAAGATCGGCCTCGGCGAGACGAAGGCCGACTACCGGGTCGGCGAGCCCATCGAGGCCGCCCGCGCGCTGGGCCTGCTGCTGGAGACCCGACGGCACTGGCTGTTCGGGGAGCGCGCCGTCCCGATCGAGCGGCACTCGATGCTCGCCAACGGGCGTACGGTCGCGTTGCTCACCCCCGAGGCCAAGGTCACCTGGCTCTGCCACCCCAAGCCCGACTCGGCGGCGATCTTCGCCGACCTGGTCGGCGGCAGCCCGGCGGGGCACTTCAGCGTCGCCCCCGAGCGCGGCGGCATCCCGCTGGGCCAGCGCTACCGCTCCGGCACGATGACGGTGGAGACCCGCTGGTCGGGCCTCACCGTCACCGACTGGCTGGACAAGCCGGCCCGGGAGACCACCCCCGACGGCCCGGCGGTCGTCACCGGCGACTCCGCCCTGGTGCGGGTGCTCACCGGCTCCGGCAAGGTCCGGGTGGAGTTCGCCCCCCGGCCCGAGTTCGGCCAGGTCGCCACGCAGCTCCAGCCGGTCGGCGACGGGCTGCTGGTGCTCGGCTCCAACGAGCCGATCGCGCTCTACTCCCCCGGGGTCGAGTGGCAGGTCGACAACGACGGCGGGTACGAGACGGCGAAGGCCGTCGTCGACCTGTCCGCCGCCGGCGGGCAGGTGGTGCTGGAGCTGCGCTTCGGCACGCACAGCCTGGAGCACCACCGGCTGACGGTCCACGAGCGGCAGGCCGCCGCCGAGCAGCCGTGGAAGGACTGGGTGGCCTCGCTGCGGCTGCCCACCACCGCCCGGGACCTGGTCGCCCGCAGCGCGCTGACCCTGCGCGGCCTCTGCCACGAGGCCACCGGCTCGATCCTCGCGGCGGCGACCACCTCGCTGCCCGAGGAGCTGGGCGGCGTGCGCAACTGGGACTACCGCTACTGCTGGCTGCGCGACGCGGCGATGACCGCGCGGGCGCTGGTCGACCTCGGCTCCACCGAGGAGGCCGAGGGGCTGCTGCGCTGGGTGGACGGCTGCATCGAACGCACCGGCGGGCACCCCGAGCGGCTGCACCCGCTCTACACCGTCGACGGGTACGAGCTGGGCGCCGAGGCGGTCATCGACACCCTGCCCGGCTACGCCGGCTCCCGGCCGGTGCGGGTCGGCAACCTCGCCAACCACCAGCTCCAGCTCGACGTGTTCGGCCCGATCGCCGACCTCATCGCCGCCGTCGCCGACGCCCGGGGCTCCGTCCGCGAGGACGAGTGGCGGGTGCTGGAGAACATGGTCGAGGCGGTCCGCCGCCGCTGGCACGAGCCCGACCACGGCATCTGGGAGGCCCGCCTCCCCCCGCGGCACCACATCTTCTCGAAGGTGATGTGCTGGATGACCGTCGACCGGGCGCTGCACGTGGTGCGGCAGCACGGCGGCGAGGACCGGCCCGAGTGGGTGGAGCTGCGCGACCGGATCGGCGCGAACGTGCTGGAGTACGGCTGGCACGCCGACGTGGAGGCCTACAGCGTCGCGTACGGCGACGAGGACATGGACGCCTCCTCGCTGTGGATCGGCCTGTCGGGCCTGCTCCCCGGCGACGACCCGCGCTTCCTGTCCACCGTGCTGCGCATCGAGGCCGACCTGCGCAGCGGCCCGGTCGTCTACCGCTACCACTGGGACGACGGCCTGCCCGGGCGCGAGGGCGGCTTCCACATCTGCACGGCGTGGCTGATCGAGGCGTACCTGCGCACCGGCCGCCGCACCGACGCGGAGGAGCTGTTCGCCCAGATGGTCGACACGGCGGGCCCGACGGGGCTGCTCCCCGAGCAGTACGACCCGCTGGCCGAGCGCGGGCTGGGCAACCACCCGCAGGCGTACAGCCACCTCGGCCTGATCCGCTGCGCCCTGCTGCTGGACAACATGCTCAAGCAGTGACCGAGGTGTAAGGAAGGGCCCCCTGTCAACGCGTTCCGCATAGCAGGGGGCCCTTCTTAACGCCCGATCTCGTGGGGCCGGCACGGGTGGGGCAGCGCCGGGCGGGCGGCGGGCGGGGTCTCAGCCGTCGAGCGCGCCGACCACGTCGCCGACCACCACGACCGCCGGGGGGCGCAGGCCCGCCGCGACCACGTCGGCGGCCACCGCCCCGAGCGTCGAGCGCAGGCTGCGCTGGTCGCCGGTCGTGCCCTCCTGCACCACCGCGACCGGCGTGTCCGCGGGCCGCCCGTGCCCGATCAGCGTCCCGGTGATCGCGGCGAGGTTCTTCAGCCCCATCAGGATCACCAGCGTGCCGCGCAGCCCCGCGAGGGCGTCCCAGCGCACCAGCGAGGCCGGCGAGTCGGGCGCGACGTGCCCGGAGACCACGGTGAACTCGTGCGCCACCGCGCGGTGGGTGACGGGGACGCCCGCCGCCGCCGGGGCGGCGATCGAGCTGGTCACCCCGGGGACCACGGTCACCGGCACCCCGGCCGCCGCGCAGGCCAGCAGCTCCTCGCCGCCCCGACCGAAGACGTACGGGTCGCCGCCCTTGAGCCGCACCACGAACGCCCCGGCCAGGGCCCGGTCGACGAGGATCCGGTTGATCTCCTCCTGGGCCCGCGACGGCCCGTACGGGATCTTGGAGGCGTCCACCAGCTCGACGCCCGTGCGCAGCTCGTCGAGCAGCAGCCCCGGCACGAGGCGGTCGGCGACCACCACGTCGGCCTCGGTGAGCAGCCGCCACCCCTTCACGGTGATCAGCTCCGGGTCGCCCGGCCCGGCCCCGACGAGCGCCACCCGCCCGCGCCCGGCGGCAGCGTTGTCAACAGGGGGCCCTTCCGCTACCGAATCCGTTGACAGGGGGCCTTTCCTTGCGCCGAGGAGGTCGCGGACGGCGTCGCGGACCGTCATGGCGCGGCGGGGGTCGCCGCCGCCGAGGACGGCGACCGTCACCGGGCCGTGCCGGGTGACGGCCGGCGTCCACGCGGTGGCGGCGGCCCGGTCGTCGGCCCGGACGCAGAAGATCCGCCGCTCGGCGGCGGCGGCGCTGACCGCCGCGGCGGCCACCGGGTCGTCGACGGCCGCCTGCACCAGCCAGGCCCCGTCCAGGTCGTCGGGGGCGAAGCGGCGCGGCTCCCAGTGCAGCCGGCCGGCGTCGACGTGGGCGCGCAGCGCGGGGGTCAGCTCCGGCGAGACCAGCAGGACGTCCGCGCCGGCGTCGAGCAGCGCCGGCACCCGCCGGGTGGCCACCGCTCCCCCGCCCACCACGACCACCCGCCGGCCCGCCAGGCGCAGACCCAGGGGGTACGGGTTCGGGGCGCTCACTTCTCGGCCACCCCCGCCGAGTCGAACGTGGCCACCTCGTGCAGCACCCGGACCGCGCCGGTGACCACGGGCAGGGCCAGCAGCGCGCCGGTGCCCTCGCCGAGGCGCAGCCCGAGGTCGATGAGCGGGTCGAGCCCGAGGTGGCGCAGCCCCGCCGTGGCCCCCGGCTCGGCGGAGCGGTGCCCGGCGACCAGCGCGCCGACCGCGTCCGGGGCGAACGCGACGGCGGCGAGCGCGGCGCTGACCGCGATCACCCCGTCGAGCAGCACCGGCACCCGGCGGGCGGCGGCGCCGAGGATCAGCCCGGCCAGGGCGGCGTGCTCCAGGCCGCCGACGGCGGCGAGGACGCCCAGCGGGTCCGCCGGGTCGGGGGCGTGCCGGGCCAGCGCCGCCCGCACCACCCCGATCTTGCGGGCGTACGTGGGGTCGTCCACGCCGGTGCCCCGGCCGGTCGCCTCGGCGGGGTCGACGCCGGTGAACGCGGCGACCAGGGCGGCGGCCGGGGTGGTGTTGCCGATGCCCATGTCGCCGGTGAGCAGGATGCCCGCCCCGGCGTCGATCAGCTCGCGGGCGATGCGGATGCCGGTCTCCACGGCGGCGAGCGCCTCGTCGCGGGTGAGGGCGGCGGTGACGGCGAGGTCGCGGGTGCCGGGGCGTACGTTCGCCGCCACGAGGCGGGGCGTCCTCGTGGAGCGCCCCGCGGGGTCGCCGGGCGGACCGTCCGCCTGGGCGGGGACGGCTGGCGGCAGCGGGGTGGCGACGCCGACGTCGACGACGGTGACCGAGGCGCCGGCCTGCCGGGCGAACGCGTTGACCACCGCGCCGCCGGCCAGGAAGTTGCCGATCATCTGCGCGGTGACCTCCTGCGGCCAGGGGGTCACCCCCTGGGCGTGCACGCCGTGGTCGCCCGCGAAGATCGCCACGGCGGCCGGCTCGGGCAGCGGCGGCGGGCAGGAGCGGGCCAGGCCGGCGAGCCGCACCGAGAGCTCCTCCAGGACGCCGAGCGAGCCGGCCGGCTTGGTGAGCCGGCCGTGCAGCTCACCGGCGGCGACCATCGCCGGCTCGTCGAGCGGCCGGATCGCCGCGATGGTGGTGTGCAGCATCATGCCTCCAGGATCTCCGCCAGCACCTGGGCGAAGGTGTCGGTGGTGGCCCGGTCGCGCACGGCCACCCGCAGCCAGTCTGCGCCGAGGCCGGGGAACGTGTCGCCCCGGCGTACCGCCCAGCCGCGCTCGCGCAGGCGTTGCCGCACCCCGGCCGCGCCGGGCAGGTGGACCAGCACGAACGCGCTGGCCGGGCGGCCCGCGACGCGTACGCCGGGCAGGGCCGACAGGCGGGTCACCAGGTGGTCGCGGTCGGCGGCCAGCTCGGCGGCGATGGCGCGCTCGGCCGCGACGGCGGCCGGGGACGCGCAGGCGGTGGCGGCGGCGAGCGCCGGGGTGGAGACCGCCCACAGCGGCTGGGCGGCGGCGAGGCGGGCCAGCAGCGGGGCCTCGCCGAGCAGGTAGCCGATCCGCAGCCCGGCAAGTCCCCAGGTCTTGGTGAGGCTGCGCACGACGACGAGGCCGGGCAGGTCCCGCCGGGCGGCGAGGGACTCGGGCTCGCCGTCGACGCCGGGCGCGGCGGTGGTGTCGGCGAACGCCTCGTCGACGACGAGGACGCGGCCGGGGCGGGCCAACGCGGCGAGGTCGGCGGCCGGGTGCAGCACGGAGGTGGGGTTGGTGGGGTTGCCGACCATGACGAGGTCGGCGTCGGCGGGCACCCGCGCCGGGTCGAGGCGGAAGCCGTCGGCGGGGTCGAGCAGCACCCGCTCGACGGGGTGCCCGGCGGCCCGCAGCGCGGCCTCCGGCTCGGTGAACTGGGGGTGCACGACGACCGGCCGGCGTGCGCCGGTCAGGGCGCGGGCGAGCAGCACGAAGCCCTCGGCGGCCCCGGCGGTGAGCAGCACCTCCTCCGGGGGGCGGCCGTGCCGGGCCGCGACGGCGGCGCGGGCGGGCCGGGGGTCCGGGTACGCGGCCAGCTCGCCCAGGGCTGCGGTGATCGGGTCGGCCAGCCAGTCCGGCATCGGGGCGCGGCGGACGTTGACGGCGAGGTCGACCAGTCCGTCGCCGACCTCGGCGTCCCCGTGGTGGCCGAGGTCGGGACCGCCGGGGGCGGCCCGGTCGGGGCCCGGTCCGTCGGGGCCGGGGCCGGGACGGGGGCCCGCCTCGACGGTGGCGTCCGGCTCGTCCCGGGTGGGTGGTGGCGGCACCAGGTGAGCACGCATGTCCGCGATCCTGCCGGGAAGCCGCCGCGCGGGACAGCGCATCCCGGCGTGGGCCGCGTCACCCGCCGCCGGTTTATGAATTGTTCTCACGGACGAATCGGAAATGTCATAACTTGACCCCGTGAGCAACCGACCCCTTGCCTCCGCTGGTCGTCTCGTCCCTCTCCTGCGCGCCGGGCTGATCGCCGGCATCGTCATCGCCGGCGCGCTCTACCCGCTGGCCGCCGTCACCGGCCTCGGCGCCAAGGCCACCGCGCACGCCGGCGAGCAGAAGGCCGACATCCTGCGCACCGCGCTGCCCGCCGAGACCTCGTACGTGTACGCGCCCGACGGCCGCACCGTGCTGACGATGTTCTACGAGGAGTACCGCCGCTACACGAAACTGTCCGACATGTCCCCGAACATCCAGCAGGCCATCGTGGCCGCCGAGGACAGCCGCTTCTACCAGCACCGGGGCGTCGACCCGAAGGGCGCCGCCCGCGCCTTCGTCGCCAACTCCCGCTCCGGCGGGGTGTCCCAGGGCGCGTCGACCCTCACCATGCAGTTCGTCCGGATGACCCTGCGGGACAGCGCCAAGACCCCGAAGGAGGTCCAGGAGGCCACCCAGCAGACCAGCCTGCGCAAGGTCAAGGAGATGCGGATGGCGATGGACGTCGAGAAGGAGCTGACCAAGGAGCAGATCCTGGAGCGCTACCTCAACTCGGCGTACTTCGGCCACCGGGCGTACGGCATCTACGCCGCCGCGCAGATCTTCTTCTCCAAGACGCCGGCCACCCTCACCCCGGTCGAGGCGGCCACCCTCGCCGGCCTCGTCAAGTCGCCCTCCGAGTACGACCCGGCCAGCTCCGACCAGAAGGACGCCACCGGCCGGCGCAACTACGTGCTGGACCGGATGGCGCAGCTCGGCTACCTCAGCCCGGACGCCGCCAACGCGGCGAAGGCCGAACCGATCCGGCTCAAGCTCACCGACCCGCCGAACGACTGCGCGTCGCTGCCGGCGACGTACCAGACCTGGGGCTTCGCCTGCGACTACCTGAAGAACTGGTGGAGCGCCCAGCCCGCGTTCGGGGAGAACCGGCTGGAACGGATGGACAAGCTGCGCCGCGGCGGCTACCGGATCGTGCTCAGCATCGACCCGAAGATCCAGGCGGCGGCCGAGAAGAACGTCGGGGCCAAGGAGAACACCGGCAGCCCGTTCGCCAACGGCATCGTCGTCGCCGAACCGGGCACCGGGCGGATCAAGGCGATGGCGGTGAACCGCAACTACTCGCTGGACGTCAGCGAGAACGGGCCCAGCTCCAACCCGGAGGCGTCGCCGAAGGTGAAGGCGAACTATCCGAACACGGTGGCGCCCCTGCTCGGCGGCGGCGACCTCCCCGGCTACCAGGCCGGATCGACGTTCAAGATGTTCCCGATGCTGGCCGCGCTCAACGCCGGGATGCCGCTGTCCACCGCGTACGACTCGCCGTACCGGTACCGCTCCGAGGTGTACGACGGGTGGGCCCCGTCCAACGCCAGCGGCGCGATGACCGGCCGGCAGACCATGTGGTCCGGGTTCGGCAAGTCGGTGAACACCTACTTCGTCCAACTGGAGGAGAAGGTCGGTGCGGACGCCGCCGTGCGGCTCGCCGAGCAGCTCGGGCTGCGCTGGCGCACCGACGTCGACCGCGAGCAGGCGTCGCCGACCAAGGCCAAGAAGTGGGGCGCGTTCACCCTGGGCGTCTCCGACGCCACCCCGCTGGAGATGGCGAACGCCTACGCCGCGATCGCCGCCGACGGGCGGTACTGCGAGGCGATGCCCGTCCAGTCCATCAGCCAGCGGGACGGCACCCCGGCCACGTACACGACGGCCGGCGGGATCGAGCGGGAGGTCGCCAAGCCGCGCTGCCGGCAGGTGGTCAGCGCCGACGCGGCCCGCGCCGCCACCGACGCGGCCCGCTGCCCGACCGGCGACACCCCGGCGAAGGGCAGCTGCGGCGGCTGGTCGACCGCCGACAGCGTGCGCGGCACGGTGGGGCGGCCGGTGGCCGGCAAGACGGGTACGACCGACAGCACCCGGTCGGCCTGGTTCGTCGGCTACACACCGGAGCTGGCGGCGGCGAGCTTCATCGCGGACCCGGACAACCCGTTCAACGCGGTCGGCGACGGGCAGTCCCAGATCCCGATCGCGGCGGTGGCAAACACCCTGCGCGACGGGCTGAAGGGTCAGCCCACCCGCCAGTTCACCCCGCCCTCCGACGCCATCGTCGGCTGACCGGCGACGGTCAGGCGGGAGCCACGAGCGTCGCGGCGGCCCGGGCCGCCGCGACGACCCGCGCACCGACCCCGGGCTGCCCGGCCCAGTGCACCATCAGCTGGGAGGCGTGCACGCCCCGCCAGACGAACCCCTCGGGCGCGCCGCCGTCCCAGCTCCACGCCGGGGCCTGCCCGGCCCGGGGGGTGAGCACCGCCCGGTGCTCCTTGTAGCCGACGACCGTCGCACCGGCCGGGGCCAGCACGCTGTCGGTGCGGGCGGTCGCCGACCGGTAGCCGACCACCACGCCGTCGCGGCTGGCGCCCACCGCGTCGAGCACGCCGCACATCGGCAGCCCGTCCAGCTCCCGGGCCAGCCAGAGCAGGCCGGTGCCCTCGGCGAGCACCGGCCGCCCGGTGCGGGCCAGCTCCGCCACCGCGATGCAGAGCCGACGGTTGGCGGAGAGCTGCTCCGCGTACGACTCGGGGAGGCCGCCGCCGACGACCAGCGCGGCCGCCCCGGCGGGCAGCGCCTCGTCGCGCAGCGGGTCGAAGCGGACCACCTCGGCACCGGCCGCGCGCAGCAGCTCGGCCGTCTCGGCGGGGCCGTAGTCGCCGCCCGGCCCGCCGGCCACCGCGATCACCGGGGACGCGCCGGCCGGCACGGGCCCCGACGAATCCGCCGGCTCGGCCGGCTCCGGCGACCAGGGCTCGCCCGGCACCGGCGGGGCCGACCTGGCCAGCGTCAGCAGCCGGTCCAGGTCGAGCGTGGCGGCCACCGCCTCGCCGAGCCGGCGGACCGCCCGCAGCGCGTCGGCGTCGCGGCCGACCACCGGGGCCAGGCCGTGCCGCCGGGCCGGCAGCACCGGAGGCAGCTCGTGGCGGCGCACCGCGCCGTAGACCGGCACGCCGACGTCGTCGAGCGCCTCGCGCAGCATCGCCTCGTGCCGGGGCGAGGCCACCCGGTTGAGGATCACCCCGCCCAGCCAGAGCTGCTCGTCGTACGCCCGGAAGCCGTGCACCAGGGCGGCCACCGACTGCCCCATCGACGCCACGTCGACCACCAGCACCACCGGGCTGCGCAGCGCGATCGCCACGGCGGCGGTGGACTCCGTCTCGGGCTGGCCGGCGACCGAGTCGTACAGCCCCATGGTGCCCTGCACCACGGCGAGCCCGGCACCGGCGGCACCGTGGCCGAACAGCGCCGGGACGCGCTCGGGCCCGACCAGCCGGGCGTCGAGGGTGCGCCCCGGACGGCCGGCGGCGAGCCCCAGGTAGCCGGCGTCGACCTGGTCCGGCCCGACCTTGAACCCGGCGACGTCGAGGCCCCGCTCGGCGAAGGCGGCGAGCAGCCCGAGCGCCACCGCGCTCGTGCCGTGACCCGAGGACGGCGCGCTGAGCACGAGGCGCGGCACGACGGTCATCAGCGACTCCTCCGGCGGGGGTGGTACGCGGCGGAGGTCGGCCCCCCGATCCGCCCGCGTGACGATACCCGCCCGGACGGACGCCCGGCGGCCACCGAACGGTTCGCGTCGCGGCGGAGGGGGCGCGTCCCGGCGGAGGGGCTGCGTCGTCGCGCCGGCCGGGTTACGTCGCGGCAGAGGGGGCGCGTCGTAGCGTCGTCGCGCCGGCCGGGTCGCGCGCCGCCGCTCCGCCACACGCCCCCGCCCGCCCGCCGTGCCGGGGCCGGTCGCCTGGTGACGGCACTCCTGCGGGTAGCCTCGACGCGTGTACCGGTTCCTCCTGACGCCACGCTGGCTGGGCATCCTCGCGCTGACCCTGGTCGCCGCGGCCGTGATGGTGCTGCTCGGCAACTGGCAGCTGGACCGCTACCGGGGCCGCACCGCGATCAACGAGCGGATCGACGCCGGCAGCCGGATGACGCCGGTGCCGCTGCGCGACGCCGTGCCGGCCCCCACCGGGGGCGACGGCACCGCCGGCCCAGCCCCCGCCGACGAGGCCACCTGGTCGCGGGTCACCGTGACCGGCCGGTACGACACGGCGAACATCGTCCTGGTCCGGGGCCGGACGGTCGACAACCGGGTCGGCTTCGAGATCGTCACCCCGCTGGTCCTCGCCGACGGCACGGCCGTGCTCGTGGACCAGGGCTGGGTGCCGCCCGCCCCGGGCGGGGCCCTGGCGCAGCCGCAGCTGCCGCCGGTGCCGCCGGGCGAGGTGACCGTGGTGGGCCGGGTGCACCCGACCGAGAGCGGGGCGGGGGCCGTCGACCGACGCGACGGCCGGCTGGAGACCCGGCGGATCGCCGTCCCCCGGCTGGCCCGGGAGCTGCCCTACCCGGTCTACGGCGCGTACGTCCTGCTCGACGAGCAGACGCCGGCCGCCGACCCGGTCTTCCAGGCGGTGCCGATCGGGCACACCAACAACTGGCAGAACTTCGGTTACGTGGTGCAGTGGTGGATCTTCGCCGTGATGACGCTCTTCGGCTACGGCTGGGTGGCACGGCGGGAGGCCCGCCGGGCGGCCGGGCTGGACGGGCCGGCGAAGCCACTCGACCGGGCCGCCGAGCCCTCCCCGAGCGCCCCCGCCTGACCGCCGCCGGGCATTTCCCCGGCCGGGCTCGCTGCGGAAACCGGACACTCGGCGGGTCGCCGGGGCGCGACGGGAAGTTGTAGTGTCCGCCGGGTGATCGACTACCGTGGGGGGTCGCGGTGACCCCTGATCCCACGCCGCCACCACACCCGCCGGAGCCGCCCGCCTCGGGCCCGCCCTCCCCGGAGCTGCCCTCGCCGGGGCCGGCTTCCCCGGGCCTGCCCTCCCCCGAGCCGGTGACCGCGACGCATCCGTCGACCGACCCGTGGGCGGTCACGCCGCGCTCGACGACGTACTCGACCCCGCCGGCGGGCTTCCCGGCCACCGCCGACCCGTTCGCCCCGCCGCCGGCCACGGCCCCGTTCCCGGTGCCGCCGGCCGCCGCGCCGTACTCGGCACCGCCCGCCGGCCCGTACTCCGCCCCGCCGGGCACGGGCGCGTTCTCCGCCCCGCCCGCGACCGGCCCGTACTCGGCCCCGCCCGCCACCGGACCGTTCTCCGCGCCGCCGGGCACCGGACCGTACTCCGCGCCGCCGGCCACCGGAGCGTTCCCGGTGCCGCCGGGCACCGGCCCGTTCTCCGCCCCGCCGGGCACCGGACCGTACTCGGCGCCGCCGGCCGGGCCCTACCCGCCGGCGCTGGCGAGCCCGCTCGGGGCCCCGCAGTACGGGACGCCCTCCGTGGTGGCGGTGCAGATCGGCGAGATCATGGTCACCCCGCCGGAGATCCGCACCCCGGCCGGCGTGCTGCCCCTGGCCGGGACGCAGTGGCACGTCGCCGACTACTGGCAGACGGAGCAGAAGGTCGCCACCTGGGCGATCGTCTGCGCCGTGCTCGGGTTCTTCTGCCTCACCATCTTCAGCCTGCTCTTCCTGCTGATCAAGGAGACCCGGCACTACGGCACCGTGCAGGTGACGGTCAGCAACGGCCCCCACCAGTACGTGGCCCGCATCCCCGTCACCGACCAGGGGCAGGTCATGCACATCAACAACCAGGTCAACTACGCCCGGTCGCTGTCAGCCTGACCGGCCTGCCGGGCGGGTGGCGGTATCCGCTGCTCGGGATGCCGCCACCCGCCCGACATCACGACGACATGTGGCCGGCGTGGATGGCCCGGACCGCGTCGATGGTGTCCGCCTCGGCGGCGGTCTTGTCGCTGCGGTAACGGACCACGCGGGCGAAGCGCAGCGCCATGCCGCCCGGGTAGCGGGAGCTGGTCTGCACCCCGTCGAACGCGATCTCGACCACCTGCTCGGGGCGGACCCGCACCACCCAGTCGCCGTGCTCGACGGCGAGGGCGAGGAACCGCTCGGTCTGCCAGCGCAGCACCTCGTCGGTGAGACCCTTGAACGTCTTGCCGAGCATGACGAACTCACCGGTGGCCGGGTCCCGCGCGCCGAGGTGCAGGTTGGACAGCCAGCCGCTGCGCCGGCCGCTGCCCCACTCCACCGCGATCACCACCAGGTCGAGGGTGTGCCGCGGCTTCACCTTGACCCAGGCAGCGCCGCGCCGCCCGGCGTCGTAGGGCGCGTCGGGGTTCTTGACCACCACGCCCTCCTGCCCGGCGTCGAGCGCCGCGGCGAAGGCCGCACCGGCCGCCTCGGTGTCGTCGACCGTCATCCGGCCGACCAGCAGCGTCGGGTCGACCGCGCCGGCCAGCGCCGCCCACCGCTCGCGGCCGGGCCGGTCGATCAGGTCGTCGCCGTCGAGGTGCAGCAGGTCGAAGAAGTACGGTGTCAGCACCGCCTCGCCCGTGTTCTCGGCGGCGGCGCGCACGGCCGGGGCGACCGGGGCGATGCCGTCGGCGGCGGGTGCCGACGCGGGCGTGTCGTCGGGCGAGCCGGCCCCGGCGGCCGGTGCGGAGCGGCGGGCGGCCCGGCTGGAGGTCTGCTGGAACGGCAGCGGTCGGCCGGTGTCGTCCAGCCCGATGGCCTCGCCGTCGAGCACCAACTCCCGGGCGGGGAGCGCCCGCACGGCGGCGACCACCTCGGGCACCCGGTCGGTGATCTCGTCCAGGCTGCGGGTGAAGACCGCGATGTCGGGGCCGGAGCGGTGCACCTGGATCCGGATGCCGTCGAGCTTCACGTCGACCACGGCGGGGACGCCGGTCGCGGCCAGCGCGTCGTCGACCGTGGGGGCGCTGGACGCCAGCATGGGGGCGAGCGGCCGGCCGACCCGGAGCCGGAACTCGGCCAGCGCCGCCGCGCCGCCGCCCAGGGCGGCCACCGCCACGGCCCGCAGGTCACCGGCGAGCAGCAGCGCCCGGCGTACGGCGGCCAGCGGCACGTCGGCGGCGCGGGCGACCGCGTCGGCGAGCAGCCCGGCCTGGGCGCCCTGGCGCAGCTCGCCGCTGAACAGGCCGCGTAGCATCCGCTGCTCGTCGGCGGTGGCGGCGGCGAAGAGCCCGTGCAGGAGCTGCCGGCGGCGGGCCTGGGAGCCGGGGCCGGCCACCGACGCGATGTCGTCGATCGCGGCGTCGACCGCGCGGACGGTCAGGGTCGGCTCGGCGGCCGGCGGCGGCAGGTCGCGCAGCCCGGCCCAGCCGACGCCGGTCTGCCGCTGCCGCAGCTCACCGGCGAGCCAGCCGGCGCCCGCCGGGACCTCGGCGGGGTCGAGCGCCCGCAGCGCCGCCGCGAGCAGGTCCACCTTGGCCCGCCGGCCGGTGGTCGCGCCCACGGCGGCGGAGGTGGCCGCCAGGTCGAGGAACCGCACGCACCTCATCCTGCCAGCCACCCCCGACACCGCTGGGGATACGCGGAACGCCACCGGAAGTTGCCGCTTCCGGAGCCGCCGCGTCACCCCGGCCCGGCACCCGTGCCGGATGCCCGGACCGCCCGGTCCCCGCCGCCCCCCAGCGTGCGGGGACCGGTGTCTCGGTGGAGCCCGGTCCGCGCCGACCGCGCACGGCCGGTCGAGCCACGACCGCGAGCGGACGGCCAGCCCTGACCGCGAGCGGACGGCCAGCCACGACCGCAGGCCGCACGGTCAGGCCGCGACGGGCTCCTCGATGCGCAGGCCGCGGGCGCGCACCTCGTCGGCGACGCGGGAGAGCAGCGCGTCGAGCGTCACCAGGGCGGTGGAAAGGTCACCGAGCTGTTCCTTGAGCGTGTCCTCGGACCACGCGGAGACGTCCACGTCCCCCAGAGCGCTGACGGCGGCCCCGAGCCGCGCCATCACCTCGTTCGTACTCATGTTCGAAAGGCTATACCGGGCTGTCCCGCGACACGCCGAAAACACCCCGATGAACTGGGACGTTACGGTTCCGTCACCTAACTCCGGTTCGTGCCGGCGGCGTCACCCGCGCCTCAGCGACCCCGCCCCGCCGCCGCGGCCACCTTCGCCAGCAGCAGCGCCTCGGCCGCGCAGACCCGGGCGAACTCGCCGAGGTGCAGGCTCTCGTTCGGGCCGTGCGCCCGGGCGTGCGGGTCCTCCACCCCGGTCACCAGGATCGCCGCCTGCGGGAACATCTCCTGGAACGTGGCGATGAACGGGATCGACCCGCCGATGCCGATGTCCACCGGCTCGGTACCGTCCCAGGCCGTACGGAAGGCGTCGCGGGCCGCGTCGAACATCGGGCCGGACGCGTCGATGACGCACGGGGCCCCGTCGTGTTCCAGCGTCACCGCCACCCGGGCGCCCCACGGGGCGTGCCTCGTCAGGTGCTCGCGCACCGCCGCGTACGCCCGCTGCGGGTCGTCGCCCGGCGCGAGCCGCACGCTCAGCTTGGCCTTCGCGGCCGGGACCAGGGCGTTCGGGGCCTCGCCGGTGGCCGGGGCGTCGATGCCGAGCACGGCCAGCGCCGGCTTGGTCCAGATCCGGTCGGTGATCCGGCCGGTGCCGATGAGGGACACGCCGTCGACCAGCCCGGCCTCGGCCCGGAACCGGTCCTGCGGGTAGTCCACGGTCGCGCCCTCCCGGGCGGACAGCCCGGCGACCGCCACGTCCCCGGCGTCGTCGTGCAGCGTCGCCAGCAGCCGGACCAGCGTCGTCAGCGCGTCGGGCACCGCGCCGCCGAACATGCCGCTGTGCACGGCGTGGTCCAGGGTGCGGACCTCCACGAAGCAGTTGACGATGCCGCGCAGCGAGGTGGTCAGCGCCGGCACGCCGACGTCCCAGTTGGCCGAGTCGGCGATCACGATCACGTCCGAGGCGAGCGCGTCGCGGTGCTCGGCGAGCAGCCGCTCCAGCGAGTCCGAGCCGTACTCCTCCTCGCCCTCGACGAAGATCACCACGCCGACGGGGAGCCGGTCGCCGAACGCGCGCAGCGCCGCGACGTGCGCCATGATCCCGGCCTTGTCGTCGGCCGCGCCCCGTCCGTAGAGGCGGCCGTCCCGCTCGACGGGCTCGAACGGGTCGGACTCCCACAGCGACAGGTCGCCCACGGGCTGCACGTCGTGGTGGGCGTAGAGCAGCACGGTCGGCGCGCCGGGCGGGGCGGCCCGCGTCCCGATCACCGCCGGCTGCCCACCGGACCGCACGATCCGCACGTCGAGGTCGCAGCCGCGCAGCAGCTCCGCCACCGCCTCGGCGGACCGCTCGACGTGCGAGTGGTCGAAGCCGTCGAAGGCGATGCCGGGAATGCGGACGAGTCGTTCCAGGTCGGCGCGGACGCCGGGCAGTTCCCGCGCGACGGCGGCCCGCACCTCGGCGTCGGACATGATCGGTGAGGTCATGACCGGCATCGTATGCCGGCCTTACCGAAGCCGGCGGCGGACGTACTCGGTGCCGGGGTCGTGCGGCACGTCCGGCGCACCGTCGACGACCAGGTCCACCGCGTCGGCCGTGCCGTCGGCGGCGAAGTGCGCGCGCTCGCCGACGTGCCAGCGGCGCAGCTCGGGCAGGATCCCCGGCCCGTCCCGGGCGACGGCCCGGGTCAGCCGCAGCTCGGCGGGCGCGGTCACCAGCACCGACAGGGTCAGCTCGGGCCGCACGGCCGCCCGCGCCGCCGACACCCCCTCGACGATCACGACGGGGGCGGGCGGGACGGGCAGCTCGCCGGGCAGGAAGCGGTGCCGCACCCAGCTGTACCGCCGGTAGGACCCCGGCTGCCCGGCCCGCAGCGGGGCGAGCACCCACCGCTCCAGCCGGGACCAGAACGTGAGCTGGTCGGCCCAGCCGTCGAGCAGGTCGTCGGTGTGCACCACCGGTGGTCGCCCGCCGCCGGGCAGCGCCGCCAGGGCGTCCGCGAGGCGCGCCGCGAAGAGGCTCTTGCCCGCGCCGCTCGGCCCGTCGACCGCCACCAGTCGGGTACGCCCCAACCGCGCCGGCCCGGCCAGCACCCGCCGGCCCAGCCCGGCGTACGTCTCGACGACCGGCACCCCCACGGCCCCGACGCTAGCGGTCCGCCCCGGCGGGCACGTCGGCCGTACGTCGTCCGGTCGAACCGAGGCCGTTTCGGTGCGCGGAGTCCCCGGGCCGCAGGCATGATCGTGCCGTGCGCCACAACGTGATGAGCCCGGGCATCGACGCCCTGCTGGAACAGGCCCGTTCGGGGGTCCGCCGGCTGACCCCGCACGAGACGGTCGAGGCGGTACGCCTCGGCGCGCTGCTCGTCGACACCCGCACCGACGCGCAGCGCCGGGATCAGGGCGACCTGCCCGGCGCGGTCGTCATCGACCGGACGGTGCTGGAGTGGCGGCTCGATCCGGCCAGCGAGTGGCGCATCCCCGAGGCCACCGGGTACGACCGGGAGATCGTGGTGGTGTGCCGGCAGGGCTACAGCTCCAGCCTGGCCGTGGCGAGCCTGCGGACGCTCGGCCTGCACCGCGCCACCGACCTGGTCGGCGGCGTCGAGGCGTGGCGGGAGGCGGGGCTGCCGATGTCCGACCGCCCCGCCGACATCCGCTACTGACCGCCCGCTGGCGGTGCTGGGCCGGGCGGCGGTCAGGCCGGCTCGGCCACCCGGCCCAGCCAGTGCGCCGCCTCGGCCTCGGTGAGCGCCCCGTCGACCGTCAGGGCCGCCGACATCAGCGGGAACCGCCGGATGTTGTTCCAACTCCGCTGGTACGGCGGCGGGTCCAGGACCACGACGCGGGCGTCCTCGAAGAGCGGGATGTCCGCCGGGGCGCCCTCGTTCCAGATCCACTTGCCGTACCCGTCGACCAGGTTGAAGCTGCCCACGACGGTGCCGCCGAACCGGTCCTCGGGCGCGTCGGTGGCCACCTCCACCCAGGCCGGGTCGACGGTCAGCCCCTCGATCAGCCCCCGCTCCGCCGGGCCGGCGAGCGCCCCGGCCAGCAGGGTGTGCAACTGGAAGTTGTCGGCCACCCCGTCGATGGTGACCCGCCAGCCCCGGCCCGTGGCCCGGTGCAGCACCAGCAGCCGCTCGCCGTCGAGCACCCGCAGCAGCCCCAGGACGCACTCCAGGTCGGGCCGCTCGCCGGCCAGCCCGGCCCCGACCTCCAGCAGCCGCTCCCGGTGCGGGAACGAGGCGCGCACCGACGCGGACTGCTGCAACAGGGTGATCACGGGCATCGCCCAGGTGCCGGCCGCGTACCAGCCCTGGACCGCGTCGATGGCGGCGGCCTCGTCGTCGTACGCCTGGGTCAGGGCGGCGAGCGCGTCGTCCATCGTGGCGGGATCGTCGGGGTCGGGCAGAGCGTCGTCGCCGCGTGCCCGCTGCCAGCCGGAGCGGAAGCGGTGCGCGCCGGCCAGCGCGGCGGCGAGCCCGTCGGCGGCCGGGGTGACCAGCTCGTCGGGGCGGGCCCCCAGCTCGACCAGCGCGCCGCAGAGGACGGAGAACTGGCCGCCCGCGCCCGTGCCGAGCTGCGGCAGCAGCGCCACGCACCGGGGCAGCACCGCATCCAGCTCCGCCACGGACGCCTGCTGCGCCGCCTGCCAGACCCGCGCCACGGCCCTGGTCATGGCGTCACCGTCACGCCCGCGCACGGCCGCCTCGACGTCGGCGACCCGGTCCGCCAGCTTCCCCCTGCGATTGAAGATCATCGGCGCAGCCTAGCGAGCGCGCCGGGCCCCGACGGCCGCCGACGGGGGCGGCGGCGACCCGCTATCCGGCTCGCGGTCGCCGACCTGCGCGTGTCCGGACATGTGCGACACGTCACTGCCGGCGCGTCACGGAGAACCGCTCCGGCGCGGCGCGCCGGGTGGGTTCGACGCGGCGCGCCGGGTGGCCGGGGTACCTGGTCGGCGCGGCGCTCCGGGCATGGGGTCCTGGGTCAGCGCGGCGCTCCGGGTGGAACGAACGGCAGGCCGGCGGGCGGACCGGACTCGATCAGCCGCCACAGGGCCGCCGTGTCCAGGTGCTCCTCGACCATGTCACCGAGCAGGTCCAGGGAGCGCTCGCGGGCGGCGGCGAAGCTGGTGTCCGGGGCCACCCGGAACCCGGTACGGCCGGCGAGGCGGGCCGCCTCGGTGAGGAACCGGCGGCGGAACGCGTCGGACTCGAAGGCCCCGTGCCAGTGGGTGCCGCACACCGCGCCGCGCACGGCCCCCTCGCCGGTGCCGTCGGCGTACGCGAGCAGGGGCGGCAGCCCTGGGTCGGCCGACGAGACGTGCCCGTGGTGGATCTCGTACCCCCGGACCGGGACGCCCGGGTCGGCGGCGGCGGTGCCGGCGGCCTGCCGGACGGTCTTGCGCGCGGCGAAGGTGACCTCGACCGGCAGCAGGCCCAGCCCCGCGACGCTGCCCGCCCGGCTCTCCACCTCGTCGTGCACGGCCCGGCCGAGCATCTGGAAGCCGCCGCAGATGCCCAGCAGCGGCTTCCCGGCCGCCGCGTGCGCCGCCACGGCGTCGGCCAGCCCGGTCTCGCGCAGCCAGGTCAGGTCGGCCACGGTGGACTTCGAGCCGGGCAGCACGACCATGTCGGCGGCGGCCAGCTCGGCCGGCTCCACGGTCAGCCGGACCCGGACGCCCGGCTCGGTGGCCAGCGCCTCCACGTCGGTGGCGTTGCTGATCCGGGGCAGCCGGACGACCGCCACGTCCAGCCAGTCCGTGCCGTGCGGGGCCGCCGGCCGACCGAGCACCCGGCCGTACGCGAGCGAGTCCTCCGCGTCCAGCCACAGGTCCAGGTGCCAGGGCAGCACCCCGTACGTGGGGCGGCCGGTGACCCGGGCCAGCATGTCCAGCCCCGGCCGGAGCAGCCCGAGGTCGCCCCGGAACTTGTTGATCACGAAGCCGGCGACCAGCGCCTGGTCGGCCGGGTCGAGCAGTGCGACCGTGCCGAACATCGAGGCGAACACCCCGCCCCGGTCGATGTCGCCCACCACGATCGTGGGCAGCCCGGCGTGCCGGGCCAGCCCCATGTTCACGTAGTCGCCGGCCCGCAGGTTGATCTCCGCCGGGCTGCCGGCCCCCTCGCAGACCACCACCTCGTACGCCTCCCGCAGCTCGGCCAGCGCGGCGAACGCCGCCTCGGCGAGGCGGGGCCGCAGGGCGTGGTAGTTGCCGGCGGTGACCGTGTCGACGGCCTCGCCGAGCAGCACCACCTGGCTCGACCGGTCGCTGCCCGGCTTGAGCAGCACCGGGTTGAACCGCAGGTCGGGGGCGATTCCGCAGGCGGCCGCCTGCATCGCCTGGGCCCGGCCGATCTCCCCGCCCCGGCCGTCCGGGCCGACCACCACGGCCGAGTTGTTCGACATGTTCTGCGCCTTGAACGGGGCGACCTTCACCCCGCGCCGGTGCAGCCAGCGGCAGATCCCGGCGGTGAGGACGCTCTTGCCCGCGTCGGAGGTGGTGCCGGCGACCAGCAGCCCCCCGCTCACCTGCCTTCCCCCCCGCCCCACCGGCCCGCCCTCGCCGCCGCATTCCCAGCCTCGGCGTTCCTGGCGAGCGCGCTCCTCGTCAGGGCGGCCCCCGCCGCCGCGGTCCTCCTCAGCGCGGTCCCCGCCACAGCAGCGCCCGCCGCGGTGGTCCTCCTCAGCGCGGTCCTCGCCGCCGCGCCGACCAGCCGGCCGACCGTCACCGGGTAGGCGGCGGCCAGCCCGAGCGCGGCCAGCCCCACCGCCCCGGAGATCCGCGCAGCGCGCTTCAGGTGCCGCGCCTCCGGGCGGGGCCCGTCCCCGAGGTACGGCCGCACCTCCGACCGCCCGAAGTAGACGTTGCGCCCGCCCAGCCGCACGCCGAGCGCGCCCGCCATCGCCGCCTCGCACTGCCCTGCGTTCGGGCTGGGATGGTCGTCACGGTCGCGCAGCCACACCCGCCAGGCCCGCCCCCGGTCGCCGTGCGCCGTCGGGGCCACGGCGACGGTGAGCAGGCCGGTCAGCCGGGACGGCACGAGGTTGAGCAGGTCGTCGAGGCGGGCCGACGCGGTGCCGAAGCGGGCGTACCGGGGCGACCGGTGACCGACCATCGCGTCGAGCGTGTTCGCCGCCCGGTAGCCGAGCAGGCCGGGCAGCCCGGCGACCGCCCCCCACAGCAACGGGGCGACCACCGCGTCGGAGGTGTTCTCGGCAACGGACTCGACGGTGGCGCGTGCCAACTCGGGCTCGTCCAGCATCGACGGGTCCCGCCCGCACAGGTGCCCCAACCGGCGGCGGGCCGCCGGCACGTCCCCGCCGCGCAGCGCGCGACCCATCATCTTCGCCTCGTGGCGCAGGGTACGCCCGCCGAGCACCGTCCAGGTGGTGGCGGCCACCAGCACTGCCCGAGCGACGGGCCGGTGTCGGGTGCCCACCGTCGCCGCCGCCCCGACCAGCACCGGCACGCCCACGGCGAGCGCCGTGAACGCCGCACCGGCGGCCCGGTCCGGCCGGTAGACGCGCCGCTCCAGCGCCCCGGCCGCCCGGCCGAACCCGGCCACGGGATGCCAGCGTCGCGGGTCGCCGAGGAGGGAGTCCAGCGCGTACCCCGCCACCAGCCCTGCCGCGTTTGCCACGGCGATCGACTGCCGCACCTGGCACCACCTCCGGCCGGCAGCCTAGCCGCCGCTCCCCAGCGGGGCGGCGTCATACCGCCCGGATCGGGGCCGGGGCCGGGGCGGGGGCGGGGCCGGGGCCGGGGCGGGGCCGGGGCGGGGCCGGGCGCGCCGCCGGGGCGACCCGCTTGGGCGACGTCATGTCGGCGACATGGCGGTATCCCAGCGCCAGGACACCGCCATATCCCCGACATGATCACTCCTTCGGCCCGAACCCGCCCCGTGCCGGGCCCCGGCCGGCACGCGCCCCGTGCCGCGCCCCGGCCGGAGTGCCGGCATCGGTCGGCGCCGCGCCCCAGCCGGCATGCCGCCGCCGGGCCGTCAGGCCGGCGCGCCGACCCGGCCCCGGCCCCGCCGACCGCGCCGGGTCGGGGTCACCCCGTCGGTCCCGCCGCCAGCCCCCTCGCCGACCTCCTCGCCGGACGGCGCGGAGCCGTCGGATCCGGCCCCGGCGGACAGCTCGTCGTGCTCGGAGAGGCCCAGCGGGCTACCGGACGGGGACGGGCCAGCACCGGCCACGCCCGCCCCGGTCAACTCCTCGTCGTCACCGAACGTGTCACCCCCGCCGAACGCGCGACCCGCGCGACCCGTGCCACCCACGCCGAACGCGCCATCCGCGCCGGTGCCAGCGCCGAGCCCGCCGTCCTCACCGAGCCCGCCGCTGCCGCCGATCCCGCCGCTGCCATCGAACCCGCGGTTGCTGCCGATCCCGTCGTTGCCGTCGAACCCGCCATTGCCGTCGAGTCCGCCGCTGCCGTCGAACCCGTCGTCCTCACCGAGCCCGTCGTCGTCGCCGGAGTCGTCGTCCAGATCGTTCCGTTCGTCGAGTTCGTCCAGGCGCCGCGGGCCGAAGGAGGCGCGGGCCGGGGCGAAGTCGTCCGGCTCGAAGTCCTCGTCGTAGGGGCGGTCCTCCGGCCCGCTGGGGGCCTGCCCGCGCGGGACCCGCTCGGTCGGCTCGCCGTGCACCCGGCTCTCCGCCTCGGCGTCCTCGACCGTGCTCGTGGCCACGTTCGGTCGGTTGCGCAGGAACCGCCCGCGCCCTCGGGACAGGTCGTGGCCGACGGCGACCGCCTCCAGCTCGTACACCGTGCGGTGGTTGCCCGCGTCGTCGGTCCAGTCGCGGGTGTAGAGCCGCCCGGCGACCACCACCGGGTCGCCGACCATCACGGAGGCGGCCACCCCCTCGGCCAGCTTCCGCCAGCAGTTGACGCGGACGCGGAGGCTGTTGCCGTCGACCCACCGGCCGCTGCCCCGGTCGAGCCGGCGGGCGGTGGAGGCCACCTTGAAGTTGGCCACGAGCGTGCCGCTCTGGGTGGTACGCCGCCACTCCGGCGCCGTCAAAACATTGCCGACGATCGTTACGTACGTGTCGAACATCGTCCCTCCAGGAAGAGATCGGGGTTGCCATCGTGAGTCGACCCGCCGCCGACACTGGCCGCCCCGGCCCGCCCGCCGCCACCGCGAGGCCGCCGCCTGTGGACAAGCCGACGGCCTGTGGACAAAGACCTGATCAAGCTCGGATGTGCTAGGCCCCCGGCCGGGAAGCGCCACGGGTGACCCCGCCGGAGGCGTTTCCGGACGGCCCGTGACTGGGTACAGCTTTGATCAAGCGAGCACCACCGACGGCACGCCGTCCGATCAGAGAGGCCACGGGACATGACTTCCTGCCGACCCCGTACGACCGGTTCCGTCCGCACGGACGGCGAGGCGCAGCGATGAGCGCCGTGGCGAACCCCGCGACCGTGGCCGAGTGCCTGCGCGTCGGGGCCGGGTTCTCCCAGGGCGACCGGAACTGGATCGCCGAGCAGTTCGCGACCCTCGACGCCCGGCTGGCCGGCTTCCACGCCGACGCCACCGAGCTGGAGGTGTCGGTGAAGGACCGGGAGGCGCGGGGGCAGAAGGTCACCCTGGAGTGCTGGATCGCCGGTCGGCAGAAGATTGTCACCACCTCGGCCGAGGAGGACCTGCACGCCGCGCTCAATGACGTCCGCGACGACCTGCGCCGCCGGCTCAACGACGCCAAGACCCGGCAGGAGCCGCGCAACAACAAGCGGCTGCGCGACACCGGCCAGCCCGACGCGGGCCTGCCCGAAACCGAGCTGGACGACACCGACACCGACACCGACAGCGGCAGCGGCAGCGACGCGCCCCGGGCCGACGCCGAGACCGCCTGATCCGACCCCCGCGTGGGGAGGTGGTGTCCGCCACGGCGGGCCGCCATCTCCCCGGCGGGGCTACCGTCGGGTAGCTTGCGGGCGTACCGTCGCGGTCGTGGAACCGGATGTGCTGGGGCCGCCCTACGAGCGGCAGACGATCGACCTGGGCACCGACGACGAGGGCCCGGTCGTCGCGACCCTGGTCCGCCGCCGGGCCGACCGGCCGACCCGCCGCGCGGTGCTCTACGTGCACGGCTACGTCGACTACTTCTTCCAGACCCACGTGGCCGACTTCTTCGCCGAGCGGGGCTGGGACTTCTACGCCCTCGACCTGCGAAAGTACGGCCGCAGCCTGCTCGCGCACCAGACCCCGAACTTCTGCCGCGACCTCGGCGACTACTTCCCCGAGCTGGACGCCGCCGCGAAGATCGTCCGCACCGACGACGGCCACGACACGCTGCTGGTCATGGGCCACTCGACCGGCGGCCTCGTCATCTCCCTCTGGGCGCACGCCCGACGCGACGCCGGCATCGTCGACGGGCTCGTGCTCAACAGCCCCTTCTTCGACATCAACGCCCCCTGGGTGGTCCGCAGACCCCTCGCGGCCGCCGTCTCGCGCCTGGGCCGCAGCGCGCCGCGCCGCCGCCTCCCCTTCGGCCTCGGCACCGTGTACGGCGAGAGCCTGCACGCCGACCATCGGGGCGAGTGGACGTACGACCTGGCGTGGAAGCCGCTCGCCGGGTTCCCGGTCCGGGCCGGCTGGCTGAACGCGGTCCGCGCCGGCCAGCGGCAGCTCCGCGCCGGCCTCGACATCCCGGTGCCGGTGCTGCTGGCCTGCTCGACCCGCACCTTCCGGGGCACGAAGTGGCACGATTCGGCGGCGCTCGCCGACGCGGTCCTGGACGTGGAGCACATGGTCCGCTGGGCGCCCCGCCTCGGCCGGCACGTGACCCTGGCCCGCTTCGACGGCGGCATGCACGACCTGACCCTCTCCGGTCCCGCCGTGCGGGAGAAGGTCTTCGTCGAGGTGGGCCGGTGGGCGGAGGCGTTCCTCGCCGCCGGCCCGACGCCCGAGGAGCCGACGCCCGAGGTGCCGGCCAGTCGGGCACCTGCGGAGGCGACCACGCCGAGCGCGGAGGCCGCCGCAACGAGCTGACCGGGCGAAACAGGGGTGCCCGCCGGCACCGGGCCGTGCGACGCTGAACGCGCGTCGACGGGTCGCCCCGTCGCGCCGGGCACCCTCGGCGCGGCGGTACCCTCTTGGCGCGAGACCCACCAGCGCGCGCCCGTAGCTCAGCGGATAGAGCAGGGGACTTCTAATCCCAAGGCCGCAGGTTCGAATCCTGCCGGGCGCACAGGTACTGCCCTCTTCTGAACAGCTCGCGTGGAGCTGTTCGCGGTGCGAGCGTGCTACGCCGCCCGCATGGCCCCCTCGAGCGGACGCAGCCAGCACCAACGCGACAAGATCGAAACCCTCCCCAGCGGGTCGCTCCGCGTCTATGCGGGCGTCGACCCGATCAGCGGCAAGTGGCACTACATGACCGAGATCATTCCAGCCGGCCACACCGCCGCAAGGAAGCGGAGAAAGCAGGTACCCGGCCCAGGTGGACGAGCGGCGCTACCCGCGCACCCGGGCCACGATCGACCAACTTCCAGGCCGGTGGCTTGAGATCGGACGGCTCACCCCAGAGACGCTGGAGTCGTTCTACGCGAGCCTGTCGCGATGTGTACGTGCAGCACCACCTGGAAAGTAAGTACACCTACGCGGCGAACTGCGCGCCACTCAGCGCGTCGTCAGCCCGGCTGATTCACTAGATTCCCAGTGGTGCCCTCAGTCGGGCCGCCCGGTGGCGTTGAATCGCCGTCAATCCCCTCGGGCAGGGCGAGCCTGTCACTTGGCTAGTAGCCTTTGCCGTTGCATCTGGTGCAGATGAGCCCTCCTTGGGACGCACCATGGAACCGGCCCGACCCTCCACAGTATCCGCAGGAAGGCGCTCCCGGGGGCCGCGCCTCCTGCTTGCCGCCAGACGTGAACCAGATGAGAACCAATAGCGGCAAGCCGCAACATATTCCGCCGAGCACGAGACTGCGCAGCCAGGAATCGATGTCGATGCTCATCGAACTAGTTTGGAGGATCCACCGGCGTTGCACCATTCCACTCGCGTCGGCCAACCTCTTCGACTGCACTCTCTGGCCAACCCGTCGTCCATCGTCTGCACATCGTGGAGCATGGGGAGACTGCCCGGTCAGTGGGAGCACCCTAATTGTCTGAATGACCTTGACCGGGCAGGCCCCCATGCTCGGCTCTGCCGAACGGGGGCCTACAGAATGGCGCTACCGACCCCGAGCACCTGACGACCCCACCGGCGGCACTGCCCCGATCCGATCACTACTGCAGCCCCGGCTCTGCCATTGACCAGGGGTGGCACCACCAGAGCTTTTTCACATGACGCGCCGCACAGTGGGCTGGCAACCCCGTGCCGGCGGGCACGCCACCGTCCCTCTGGTGAGCCAGCCTTCGGTGTGGCCTGACCGATGATTCCTCCGCGCCGTGCTCGTCTGTATGCCGAGGACCGACCCACGAGAGGCTGACACGATGCGGAAACTGACCTTCGGCATGAACCTGAGCCTGGACGGCTACATCGCCGCGCCCGGCGACGACCTCGGCTGGAGCGTGCCGAGCGACGAGCTGTTCCAGTGGTGGTCCGACCGGGTGGGGGCGACGGGCACGGGGCTGTACGGGCGGAGGCTATGGGAGATGATGAGTTCCCACTGGCCGACCGCCGACCAGCGGCCGGGTGCCACCCCGGCGGAGATCGAGTTCGCCCGCCGCTGGCGGGACATGCCGAAGGTGGTGTTCTCCTCGACGATCAGCACGGTCGACTGGAACGCGCGCCTGTTCACCGGCGACGCGGTCACCGAGATCGCGCGGCTCAGGGCCGAGGACGGCGGCTCCCTGGACATCTCCAGCCCCACCCTCGCCGCCGGGGCCATGCGCGCCGGGCTGATCGACGAGTACACGCTCGTCACCCACCCGGTCCTGCTGGGCGGCGGCAAGCCGTTCTTCGCGGCCCTCGACAACTGGGTCAACCTGACCCTGGTGGAGACCCGGACGTTCCCTGACGGAGTGATCTTGACGAGGTACGAGACCAGGCGCTGAGCACAGCCGCAGACTCGGGTCCGAAGGAGCGCCCTGCCCGGACGCACCAAAACGCAGGGGCGACGCCGACGTGCCCGGTCACGCTCCCGGCGATGGTTGCCGAGCAGCGTGAGCGGGCCTGGGCCCGTGACGTGTCAGTGCGGGTCGCCGGACAGGGAGGTGCGCCGCTGTGACGCCATGACCAGGGAGTAGACGTTCTCGCGGAGTTCGCCGAAGAGCCCCGTCTGCTTGGTAGCGATCTGGCCACGGGGCTGGTCGAGTTCGACCGGCCAGCACGGGCGTGTCGATGCGGGGGTGTAGCCCCGGCATATCCGTCGCCTTCGAAGGCGGGCCGGTGGCCGACGCGGCGTACCTGCATCTTCCGCCCGGAAGGCCCCGACGCATGGAGGCCGAACCCGCTCCCGAGACCCCAGCCGGGCAGGCGGTTCGGTTCCCCCACCCCAGTGCGCGCGGCGGCCGGCGACGTCCGGGACACCACCTGCGGTCGGCCCCGCTGCGCGATCTCGGTACTCCCGCGGCACGGTTCGCGACGCGCTGATGACGGCGTGCGCAGACGTGAGGACCAGGCGCGGTACGGGCGGTGCGTCCGTTACCTGTCGTGGCCGACGTGACCTGGGACGCCGGAGATCGTGCAGCCGGAGCCGACGAGGCTCACGCGCCACGGACGAGAGCCAGCAGGGCGGCGTGTGTCCGATCGTCGGCGGCCACGACGAGCCCGCCGACGCCGGTGTGCAGCGGTTGGCCGTCGATCCCGGTGACGACGCAGCCGGCCGCCTGGCAGAGGGCGATCCCGGCGGCGAAGTGGACGCTGTCGCGCAGGTGGCCGTCCGTGACGTACGCGGCGCGGCGTCCGGCGGCGACCCAGGCCACGGCCAGGGTCGTGGATACCACTCGGGGGCGGAACTGCTCGATGAAGCCCTCGTCGGCCAGCATCCGGGCGGCCAGGAAGGTGTCCCTGTTCGGGAACGGCGGGTCGAGGTTGACGTCGACCAACCTGGACCCGGCCGACGGGACGAGCCGTTCGTCCCCGCCCCGGCTGCGCACGTACGCGGCGTCGCCGTCGGTCCAGAACACCTCCTCGGTGAACGGGTCCGCCGAGGCGGCCACGGCGGTGCGCGTCCCGGTCTGGAGCGCCACGTTGACCGAGACCAGCATGTTCCTCGCGGCGTAGTTCACCGTTCCGCACAGCGGGTCGACCAGCCACACGCGGCCGTTATCCTCCCGGCCCCTGCGTCCGCCCTCCTCACCGAGCACGACGTCGTTCGGACGCGCGGCGCGCAGGACGTCGACGATGGCCGCCTCGGCGGCGATGTCGGCGGTGGTGGCGAAGTCGCCCCCGGCCTTGTCGATGCGCCCCAACGCCGATCCGTAGTGGGCCCGGACGACCGCAGCACCGGCATCTACCGCATCGAGGACCAGCGCCACATCGGTGATCGACATGAATCAACCCTAGCCGCCGCCCGTGCTCCTCACCGCGCCGCTGCCAGTCGTACGCCGAGCGGGGGCTGAGCGGGGTGCAGGGGCGGGCCGCAGTACGCGCAGCCCGGCTGGGCGTACGAAGATCGACCGGCGGGCGACGGCATCGCCCCTGCCGTCGAGTTGGTACACGTCGAGCCACACCCACCCGTCGTAGGTGATCCAGTCGAGCACCCGGACGACCCGGCACCTGATCGGCTCGACGAACTGCACGCTGGCCGCCCGGGTCACCTGCACCAGGTCGCCCGCCTTCGGCAGCGGCGCACCCCGCACTGGCGCACCCGTCGCCGCCACGTCAGACACCGCCACCGGACGGCCGCCGGTCACGGCCCCTCCCCCAACCCGCGCCGCCGCCCCGCCCCGGGCCGCCGCCGGCCGCCCTGCCCCGCCCCGAGCCGATCGACCTCCCCCGGCCCAGGCCGACCGGTCTCCCCCGACCCGGGCCGGGCGTCGTCCTCCCCCGGCCAGTGCGCGCGGCTGATCGGGATGCGGTGCCGGGCCCGGCAGGGCAGTTCCGCGCCGCAGCGGCACACCCTGCGCCAGCGCTTCCAACTCCAGACCGGCCGATGCCGGCGGGCGAGCGTCAGGGCGACGGCGACCACGTACTCCTCGTACGTCACGCGCATCGGGCGTCCTTCCCGAGGGATGGCGCCGCCGAAGAACAGCGCCGCCGAAGAATTGCGCCGCCCCGCCCGCGCGTGACTCGCAACGAGCGGGACAGCGGGCCGGCAGGGGGGCGACGGGCTATTTTCGACGCCATTTCTGGCACCCCCGCACCACCCTGCCGACATTCGACAGAATGCAACCCGCCCGCCACCTTGCGCAACACAACCCACCCCCTCTAGCCTCGATTCGAATCAATCCCCGAGGAATGGAGGAAAGAAATGCGCGGGAATGGGCGGGGAATGTTGCACGAGGGGCATGGTGATGTTGCATGACGGATGAAACAAGCGGGTCGACGGTCCCCCGGCGGCAGCTCGGCAGGCTCCTCACGCAGCTCCGCGAGGACGCCTCGGTCTCGCTGGACGCCGCCGCCGAAGGGCTGGACTGCTCGCGGCAGAAGGTGTGGCGCATCGAGAAGGGCCTGGTGCCGGTGCGGGTGGTGGACGCCCGCGCCATGTGCGAGATCTACCGCGCGCCGGAGGACATGAAGGCGATCGTCACCGGCCTGGCGAAGGAGACCCGCGCCAAGGGCTGGTGGCACTCGTACGGCGAAATTGTCCCGCCCTGGTTCTCGCTCTACGTCGGGCTGGAATCGACCGCCGCCCTCATGCGCCGATACGACTCGGAACTGATCCCGGGGCTGCTCCAGACCCGCGAATACGCCGCCGAACTCTTCCGCCGCAAGAATCCCACGATGACCGAGGCCGAGCGGGAGAAGCTCGTCGAGGTGCGGATGCACCGCCAGCACGTGCTGACCCGGCGGCTGCCCAGCGCGCCCACGCTGAAGGCGGTGCTGAGCGAGGCCGTGCTGCGCCGCACCATCCCCGACCGGCGGGCGATGGCCGGGCAACTGCGCCACCTGCTCGACATGGCCGCGCTGCCCAACGTGAGCCTGCGCATCCTCCCGCTGGCCGCCGGCCCGCCGCTGGCCAGCGAGACGGGCACCTTCGTGATGCTGGACTTCCCGCAGGCGTTCGGCCGGGCCTCGACCGAGCCGACGACCGTCTACCTGGAGAACATCACCGGCGCGCTCTATCTCGACCGGCCGGCCGAGGTCGCCGCCTACGAGCACGTCTGGTCCGACCTGGAAACGCTCGCCTCCGATGAGGCAGAATCAGAGAAAATGATCAACATGATCATCGAGGAGCGCGCATGACTGACCTTGCCGGTGCCGTCTGGCGCAAGAGCACCCGCAGCGGCGGGAGCGGCGGCGACTGCGTCGAGGTGGCCGCCAACCTGCCGGGCGTCGTGGGCGTACGCGACAGCAAGGACCCGGCCGGGCCGGCGCTCCTGTTCGCCCCGACGGCTTGGACCACCTTCGTCAGCCAGGCGGGCCGCGAGCCGCGCTGACCACGACCAGGTCCGGGACCACGACCAGATCCGGGACGGCGACCGGGACCCGGGCCGGGACCGCGACCGGAACCGGAACCGGAGCCAGGGCCGATACCCCGACTGCGACCGGGGCCGCCCACCGTGCCGGCGGGCGGCCCCGAAGCCACGCGGGGTAGGGACCGGACGGCTCAGCCCCGGCCGCCGACCAGGGTGGTCAGCGAGCGCGGCGGCAGCTCGACCGTCGCGTGCGCGCCGTGCCCCGAGACGAGCCCGTCGACCTGCTCCAGCCGGTGCGTCGAGTCCGTGAGGTAGGCGGTCGGCCTCCGCAGGTCGACGGTGGTCCGCACCGCCTCGGTCGAGGTGTTGATCACCTGCACCACCTCGGTGCCGTCGGCGTTGCGGTAGGCCGACACCGCCAGGCCCGCCGGCGCGCCGTCGACGCCGATCCGCACCGCCCCGGGTCGAATGAACCTGCTGTACGCGGCGAAGGCGTAGAGCCGGGACGACACCCGGTAGCTGTCGGTGGCGTTGTCGACCTGCACGAGGGCCGCCGTCGCGCCCCGGGAGGACCCGAGCCAGTAGACGAAGGCGCTGGCGTCGGCCTTCGCGAGGGTGTCGTGGATGCGCTGGGCCACGGCGATGCCGTCGGTGCCCTTGCCGCTGTCCCACGCCTCGTTCCAGCCGTCGGCGGTGCTGGACGGGGCCCACTCCGTCATCCAGGTGCGAGCCGTGGTCGGCAGCGGGCGGTCCGAGGGGCTGGCGTAGCCGTGCCCGGTGAACAGGTCCAGGTGGCGGCGGGCCTCCGGGTCCGCCTCGATCGCCTGGGCGTACGCGTCCGACTGCTGCCAACCGAACGAGTCGCAGCACACCAGCTTCACCCCGGCCTGCGCGGCGACGGGGCCGAGGACCTTCACGAACTCGGCGGCCTGCGCCGGGGTGAAGCGCATCGAGGCGTACGGGGCCGTCCAGTCGGGTTCGTTGGTGAACCCGATCTCGTCGATCCGGATGCCCTCCTGCCGGTAGAACCTGGCGTACTGCACGAGATAACGCGCGTACGCCTCCCGCCAGTCGCCGCTGGCGCAGGTGACGCCCGACAGGCCGCAGAGGCTGCCGCCGTTGGCGTCGGTGCCGTTGTCCTTCATGTATCCCGGCGCGCTCCACGCGTCGGCGTAGAACCGGTTGATCCCGCGCTTGCGCGCCTCCTTGGCGTACCAGACCTGGCCGCCGTCCCAGCCGTCCCACTGGTAGTTCGGGGTGGCCGCCGGGCCACCCGGGTCGGTCGGCTGGATGGACAGCATGTTGTCGTACACGTCGGTGGTCGACGAGCCGATGCCGAGCCGCAGGATCGTCGGCGCGGCGCCCTTGCGCCGGTCGAGGAGCAGGTCGAGCACCTCCGCGCGCTTCGCCTCGGACAGGTTGTGGACCAGCGTGGCGCGCTGGAACGCGATCGAGTAGCCGAAGCCGTCGATGCTCTGGTGGATCTCGGCCCGGTCGAGGTCGAGGCCGGGCGCTTGACCGGGTCGGGTGCGGGCGTCAGCGGGCGTACCGGCCAGGACGGTGACGGCAGCGACGGCGGTGGCGACAGCGCTGGCGACATTGCGGGATCGAAACACGAAGTTCTCCTTGACGTCGCGCGGGAGACACTCCGGGCATACTACAGACATTGACGCTCATCGTCGGGCAACGATTCTTCCGAGACGGGAGCAGGAAATGCCAACGACCACGCACAGGAAGATCGGACGACGCGCGGGGGGCCTGGCCGCCACGGTCGCCCTCGCCACCACGACGGCCGTCCTCGCCACCGCCGCGGCCACGCCGGCCCAGGCCGCCACGGCGACTCAGGCCGCAGCGTCAGCGCGGGCCGCAGCGCAGGCACGGGGCACCACGCCGGCCCGCGTCCACGTGGCGACGATCATGGTGGCCGCCTCGTCCACCCAACCCTTCCGCATCACCTACGGCGCGTCGATCACCGAAGGCACCGTCACCTTCTACAACCGCAGCCTGGACATCAGTGGCTACGTGAAGGCGGTCAGCGCCTCGCGGACGGTGGAGTTCATCGGCTACAACGGCGACCTCAGCTGCTATTTCGACGAGACGCGCACCGCCTCCGCCGGCACCACCCGCACGTTCGGGTTCGGCGAGACGTGCGACGTGGCCGGCGGATTCGCCGCAGTAGACGTCTACTTCCCGGCCTGACCCCCCCGACCGCCCCACCGCACCGCCCCACCACGCCCCACCGCGCCGCGCCGCGCCGCATCTTGGACACTGACGTACGGCACGAACAACAGGTGTCCAAGGTCCGAAGAACTGCCGGCGGTGGCCGGTCAACCGAGGTGTTCGCAGGGCACTTCCGCCCCACGGTGCCAGACGCTGTCCCGCACCGCGACGGGGTAGGTGACCTCTCGGGTCCGCCGGTCGGCGGTCTCGACCGACAATCGCACCGGCAGCGGCTCGCTCCCGAAGGCGGTCGCACATTCGAGGCGGAGCTTGACGTCGATCCACCCGACGCCGCCCGGCCGCACCAGCCGCGACTGGCCGGTGTCGCGGAGCACCACGCCCGGCCCCTGCCCGGTCACCGCACGAAGCGTGATCGGCGCGGGGCCGGCGTTGACCACTGCCAGGAGCGCATCCATCTGGAGGACGCCCGCGACGTCGGAACCGCCGCCACCGCCACCGGCGGGGAACGCCACGAGTGAGACCGCCGAGTTCCGCTGCCGCTCGTCTCGCGCGTCCCGCAGCTCGTCGACGCCGACTCCGCCCAGCACGACGCCGGCAGGAGGGCGGCGACGAGTTGCGCCTTCCTCCGCCGCCCGCTCGGGTGGCCGTCGGGAACGACGCTGGCCGTCTCCGCCGGCTCGCGGCCGCCCTCGTCCAGATCGATCACGTCCCGCCGCCCCGACACGCCACGAGCCTGGACCCGCGCCGCCACACCAGGCGGGCAGGTGAGCCGCAACCAGGAGATCTCAGCCCCCGGGTCCACCGGCTTCCAGGATCTCCAGAGCATGGGCTCGCCAGATCTCGGGCCTTCCGGTCCGTCAGTCGCCGCCGCCCTCGCCGGGCCGCCCTTCGCGGTCACCAGCCGGGTCGCCCCGCCCGAGGCGGTCGACTACCCCCACACCGCCCACGCCAGCCACATCGCGGCCCAGAGCGATCGAACAGTCGGCGATCAGGCGCGTGATCCCCGGGTACCAGGACGCCGATCTCGCGTAGTGCGTCTGCAGCGCCGGGCTGGAGGAGAAGGTGTCCACCATGTACGCCTTCCAGCCCCCGCCATTCTCCGCATCGAAGCTCTTCCGCTTGTACCAGATCCACTCGAACGAGTCGAGCACCAGCTCGGCCACCGCCTGAACCCTGGGGAGCTGCGGATCGTCAGCAGCCAAAGGTTTTCCCCCATAGAAGTAGGGCCGGATTTCGGGATGCTCGATGAAGGTCTTGTCCAGTTCTCTGAGGAGACCAATGACGCCATGGTAGGTGGCCACGTGATGGGACTGCCGGGACAGCCGATAACTGTAGACCGCTGACAGCAGCGAGGCCACGATCGCCACAGTCGCCAGGACGTCAGAAGCATTCAATACGGGCTCCGGGGTGTCCGTTCCAGACAGGAGGCGCCTACCAGGATCGCGCGGGCGGTGGGGCCTGTCCGACCACAGTGCTACGTTCTGTCAAGGAACGACTCCGATGTGGAACCGCGCCCGCTCTCGGCAAGGCGACGGGGCCAGCCGGCGGGATCCGGGCCATCCCGCCAGCAGCCGCCCTACTCGGCGGTCCTCGTCGGGCCGCCGCCGCTGCCCCGGTCGTCGAGCACGAGAGGGGCGCGACCGCGCACCGCGTACCGGATGTGGGTGACCTCCGGCGTGGCGACGACCCGGGTCGGGGTCAGCTCGATCGCCTCCTTCTGGCCGAGACCGAGCTCGGCGTCGGGGCCGCCGTCGGCACCACCGCCGAGGCCGCCCCCGGAGCCGGCGTCGAACAGCCGCAGCCCGCCGCCGAGCACGACCGGCACGATGTGCAGTTCCAGCTCGTCGAGCAGGCCGGCCCTGAGCACCTGCCGGACGAGGCTGCCGCCGCCGGCCACGGCGACGTCCCTGCCGCCGGCCGCCGCGCGGGCCTGCGCGACGGCGCTGGCCACGCCGTCGGTGACGTACGTGAAGCTCGTGCCGCCACCGCGCACCAGGGTCTCGCGGGGGCGGTGGGTGACGACGAAGACGGGCGCGCGGAACGGCGGCTCCTCGCCCCACGGGATCTCGCCGCCGTCGGTCATCCGCCGCCCCATCACGTACGCGCCGGCCGCGCCGAAGGACTCCGCGACGATGTCGGAGTTGGCGTCCTGCTCGCCGCCGGCGAAGCCCTGGCGTTCGCGCCACGCCATCGCGTTGGTCACCCAGCGGGTGACCCGGAAGAAGCCGGCACTCTCGGCCGAGTCCATCCAGTCGCCGTCGCCGGTGTGCCGGGGGCCGGCGTAGCACCCGTCCAGCGACACGGACAGCTGCGCGGTCACCTTCGTCATCTCGCGGTGTTCCTCTCCGTCGGGCGGGCACCGGTGCCGGCACCCCTGCGGACACCGGTTCCGGCACCCCTCAGGCAACGGTCGGAGCCGGCCGGGGAACACCGACAGGAGGGCAGCGTGACGACCGTCACACCACCAGGGGAAGCTCGCCGACGGTCTGGCCGCCGCTGCGCTCCCCCGTCGGGCGAAACCCGAGCCGCAGGTAGAACCCCTCCGGCCCGTCCTGCCCCGGCTCCCAGGTGGTGAAGATGCTGCGCTCGCCGCGCCGCCGCGCCTCCTCGGCCACGGCCCGCACGGCGAACCGCCCGTAGCCGCGCCCCTGCCGGTCGGCGGCGATGTTCAGCCGCCACAGCCCGGAACGCAGGTCGGTCGGGGTGTCCTCGCTCCACGGGATGCGGAAGAAGCCCATCAGGAAGCCGACGAGGTCGTCGCCGTCGTAGACGAGCCGGGGCCAGGCGATGCCCGGCCAGACATACGCCTCGGCCAGCGACCGGGCGACCGGCTCGACCAGGTGTTCCTGGTCGGGGCGGATCCGCAGCTCGCAGGCGGCGTCGAGGTTGGCCGGGGTGATCGTCTCCAGGCGTGGTGTGGGCATCGGGGCACCCTAGCCGGCCACCCGCCGCCGCCCCACCGGATTCGGTCAGGGCGTGCGGGGGCCGATGCCGTCCTTCGTCGTGGGCGCCACCAGCAGCCCGACCTGGTGGCCGATGAACCGGTAGACGACCTGGCTGGCCGCCCACATCAGGTGGCCCCGGTCGCTGCGGGCGATCGCCCGCCCGTCGGCGTGGCCGACGCTGACGAACAGCACCCAGCTGCCCGACGTCGACACCACGTCGACCGTCTCGCCGTCGAGCCCGGCCTGCGCGGTGCCGGAGCGCAGTGGGCCCCGCCGCGCGCGGGCCACGGCCTCGGTCGGGAACAGCACCGCCGCGAGGCGCACGACGGCGTCGCTGTCGTCGGTGGTCCAGCTTCCCCGCACGGTACGCACGCAGCCGTCCAGCCGCCCGCCGCCGGCCAGCGCCCCGGCACAGCCCCGCCGGTCGTCGGTCGACGTGCGGGTGAGCGTGTCCCCGGCGGCGGTGAACGTGCGCTCGGGGAACGCCAGCTCGGCGGTGACCGGGACGGGCTCGACCCGGCCCAACGCCACCCCCAGCATGGCCAGGCACGCCCCGGCCGCGACGAGCGACGCCCAGACCGGCGGCAGGGCCACCTTCATGTTCTCGGCGAGCACCGCGACGACGAGGAGGGTGAGCACGGCCAGGGCGACGCCCGCCCCGGCCCAGGTGACGCCGGTGGCCGTCGCGTACCGGGCCGGGCCGTCGACGAGGTCGTCGAGGTCGTTGCGCCCGCCGGGCACGAAGAGGAAGCCGCCCACCACCAGGGGCGCCGCCAGCAGGATCAGCACCGGGCGGGCCCGGCCGGGCAGGCGGGACCAGAGCGCGACGGCGGCCACCACGTACAGGAACGGCACGGTGATCAGCAGCCAGCCCGCCGTGGCCATGCCGGGGCCGGTGCAGCCGGTGACCGCGCAGGCGTACCCCTGGATCCGCTCCCGGCCCACGTAGCCGAGCGCGGCCTGCGCCACGACGAAGGTGACCAGGCCGAACGCGAGCAGCGCGCCGAGCGACAGCCCGTCGCGGGCGGGCCGGGCGGGCGCCTCGGCACCGTCCTGGGCCTGCGGGGCGGCGTCCGGTCGCGGGGCGGCGTGCCGCCGTTCCGCGTCCGCGCGGGCCTGCGCCACCAGGTCGACGGACCGGCCCCGGCCGCCCTTGAGGTTCCACATGATCGCGAGGCTAGAACAGCCGCGCATCCCGCGACCGGCCCCGCCGGACGGCCCCGGTCAGGCGGCGGGGGTGCGCCGGCCGCCCCGGTCGAGAGCGAGGGCCTCCTCCTGCGTCGGCGCGGTGCCGCCGAGGTGGGCCGGCTGCCACCAGCTGTCGTCCGGCCCGGCCGGGGTGTCCGGGTACGCCCGCTGGGCCCGGTCGACGAGGGCGGTCAGCCGGGTCTTCAGCTCGGCGCTCAGCGCGTTCGCGTCGGCGTGGTCGGCCGGGTCGATCGGCTCGCCGACCAGGATGGTGATCGGGGTGTGCCGGCGGGTCAGCGTCCTCGGGCGGCCCTTCGTCCAGAGCCGCTGGGTGCCCCACAGCGCGACCGGCAGCAGCGGCACGGCGGCCTCCTGCGCCATCCGGGCCGCCCCGTTCTTGAGGTCCTTCACGGTGAACGAGCGGCTGATGGTGGCCTCGGGGAAGACGCCCACCACCTCGCCGCGGCGCAGCGCGTCCACGGCCGTGCTGTAGGAGCCGGCACCCGCCCGCCGGTTCACCGGGATGTGCTTCATGCCGCGCATCAGCGGGCCGGAGACCTTGTGCGCGAACACCTCGTGCTTGGCCATGAACCGCACCAGCCGGCCGGACGCGTGCGCGCCGTAGCCGCAGAAGATGAAGTCCAGGTAGCTCACGTGGTTGCTGGCCAGCACCGCGCCGCCGGTGCGCGGCACGTGGTGGCTGCCCTCCACGGTCAGGCGCAGGTCGAGGACCCGGAACATCGTCTTGGCGGCGGCGATCACGGGCGGATACACGAGTTCCGGCATCCGGCGACTTTACCCTGCTGGGGGTGGGGGCACGCCAGGGCCGGACGTACCCTCCCACGGCGTGCCGCCACCCCCGGGGGCGACTCGTCAGTCGGCCAGGTTGTGCAGGTCCAGCCGGCCCCGGGCGAACGCGTCGACCTTGCCCCACCGGCCCGGGATGTCCAGCACCTCGATCCGGCCCATGCCGATGGGCAGGCGCGGCTCCACCGACAGGTGCCCCTCGTGCGGTTCGATGCCGAGCATGGTGCGCAGCAGCAGCATCGGCGCGCCCGTCGACCAGGCCTGCGGGCTGCACGCGGTCGGATACTCCACCGGGAACTTGGTCAGCTCCCGCTGGTAGCCGCCGAACGCCTCCGGCAGCCGCCCGTCGAAGTAGCGGGCCGCGTCGAGGATCCCGTTGGCGATGACGGCGGCCTCCTCGGCGAAGCCGTACCGGCGCAGCCCCCACGCGATGAACGAGTTGTCGAACGGCCAGATCGTGCCGTTGTGGTAGCCGATGGGGTTGTAGCGGACCTCCCCCTCGGCGAGCGTCCGCACCCCCCAGCCGGAGAACAGCCTCGGCCCGACCAGGTGCTCGGCGATCCGTTCGGCCCGGTCGTGGTCGACGATGCCGCTCCACAGCAGGTGGCCGATGTTGGAGCTGAGCACGTCGGCCCGGCGGCCGTCAGGGTCGAGGGCGAGCGCGTAGAACTGGCCGTCGTCGACCCACCAGTCCCGGTTGAACCGCTCCTTGAGCTGCGCGGCCTCCCGCTCCAGCCGGTCGGCGTACGCGGGGTCACCCCAGAACTCGCGCGCCATCCGGGCGGCCCGCATCTTCGCGTCGTACGCGTACCCCTGCACCTCGCAGGTGGCGCGGGGGAAGGGCAGCAGGGTGCCGTCGCGGTACGAGATCGAGTCCCAGGAGTCCTTCCAGCACTGGTTCTCCAGGCCGGTGTCGGTGTTGCGCCGCTCGTACCAGATGTAGCCGTTGCCGACCAGGTCGGCGTAGTCGTCGATCCACTTCAGCGCGGCCCGGCACTCCTGCTCCAGCTCCCGCACCAGTGACTCGTCGCCGCTCCACCGCTCGTACTCGTCGAGCAGCACCACGAACAGCGGCGTCGCGTCGACCGAGCCGTAGTACGGCGAGTGGGGCTGCTCCTCGAACGCGGCCGTCTCGCCGTACCGCATCTCGTGCAGGATGCGCCCGGGGTCCTCGTCGCGGAAGTCGTCGAACCGGGTGCCCTGCAACGAGGCGAGGATGCGCAGCGTCGTCTTGGACAGCCCCGGGGCGAACGGCAGCACCTGGAGGCAGGTCAGGATGCTGTCCCGGCCGAACATCGTCATGAACCAGGGCAGGCCGGCGGCGGGCAGGGTGGTGCCGCCGAGCGACAGGGGCGAGAAGCGCAGCGCGGCGAGGTCGACGAGGCTCCGCCGGTACGTGCGGGCCAGGTGCTCGCACTCGCTGTTCACCTTCGGCGCGGCGGCGATCCACTCCTGGAGGTCGTGCTGGAGGGCCAGCCGCTCGGTGCCGTGCGCCCGCACGCCCATCCGCAGGTCCCGCCCGCCCGGCCCGAGGGCGAAGGTCTGCACGTCGATGTCGGTGCTCCACTGCTCGTTCGGTTCGAGGTGGACGCTGAACGAGAAGCCGTTGCGGTCGTACGTGGCCGTCCGCGAGCAGGAGATGACCGTCTCCCGCCGGAAGTTGCCCCGGCGGTAGCCCAGGCGCAGCCGGTCGGCCTCGGCCTCGGCGTACAGCTCGCCCTTCTTGTTGACGATCTCGTCCTTGACCTGGAACAGGTCGGCGAAGTCGGAGCCGGCGTCCATCCGGACCTGGAGGTCGACGGGCTTCTCGTCGTGGTTGAGGATGGTGACCTGCTCCCGGAAGCTGCCGCCGACCATCCGCTCGCGGATGATCGACAGCTTCGCGTCGATGTAGTGGGTGGCCATCCCCGGCACCAGGAAGAACCGCGCCTCGTAGTATTGGAGGTCGTCGTAGGACAGGGCGTTGAGCCGCTCGCCGTTGACGGTCAGCACCCAGCGGGACAGGAACCGGGTGTCGAGGGAGAACATGCCGGTGGGCTCGCTCGGCGTCGCCTCGATGTCGCCGGTGTCCTCGGAGACGACGAAGGTGCTGCCGTCGAGGATCCGGATCGTGTTGCCCTCCGTCATCAGCACGCCTCCCTCTGGAACAGCCGCTGCGGGCCCCTGCTGGTCGGCGGGCCGGGGAAGAGCCGCTCGACCTGCACCACCAGCCGGGCGTCGCCGCTGACCGTCATGTCCCCGCGCAGGATCGCGGCGATGCCGTCCTCCCGGCCGGCGGCGAGGTCCTCGAAGAGGACGGGGCTGGTGTTGACGACCGTGTCCGCCTCCCGGTCCTCCTGGCTGACGCTGATCCGGCCCCGGTCGATCGCGACCAGCCAGTGGGTGGTCTGCGGCCCCTCGTGCAGGTCGAAGCGGATGGTTCCGGTTGTCTTGACCAGCAGCGGCTCGTACCCCCGCCGGTCCAGGTCCTCGAAGAATCTGGTGGTCGCGTCCGGCATCGGGCCTCTCCCCTCCCGTCGACCCGCGGCGTTCGACGTCGGGAAAGGGTCCCCGTCCGGTACGGGGTCAACCTCACCCGGATCGGGTGAGGCGGAGCGGGCGCGCACACGACGCGACGCCGGCCCCCGGGTCGGGGGCCGGCGTGCCGCGGCGGACGGTCAGTTGTTGGGGTCGTCGGCGCTGATGTCCGCCAGCACCGACTGCGGCTCCCGCTCGACCGCGAGGTCGCCCATGGAGACCAGGCCGACCAGCCGGCCGTCGTCGATCACCGGCAGCCGGCGCACGGCGTACGTGCGCATCAGGTCGGCGGCGGCCACGGCGTCGTCGTACTGGCTCACCGTGATCACGTCCCGGCTGGTGATCTGGTTGAGCCGGGTCGTGTTGGGGTCCATCTCCTCGGCGACGCCCCGGACCGCGATGTCCCGGTCCGTGACGATGCCGACCACGTCGTCACCTGCGGTCACCACCACGTCGCCGATGGCGCTGTCGCGCATCTCCCGCGCGGCGGCGGTGAGCGTCTCGTGGCCGTCCATCGTCACCAACCGGGTCGTCATGAACTCTCCGACCGTTGTCATGGTGCTCCCCTCTCGGTGTCGGCACCGCCGTGTCTACCCGCCGCCCCGGCGGGGTAACGCAGCGTGCCGCAGGGGCGCGCCGGCGGTCAGCGCAGCTCGGCGGCGACGAGTTCGGCGAGCTGGACGGCGTTGAGGGCGGCGCCCTTGCGCAGGTTGTCGTTGGAGCAGAACAGGGACAGGCCGTGCTCCACCGTCTCGTCGGCGCGGATCCGGCCCACGTACGTCGGGTCGTGGCCAGCGGCCTGCAGCGGGGTAGGCACGTCGGACAGGGCCACGCCGGGCGCGCCGTCGAGCAGCTCGCGGGCCCGCTGCGGGGTGACCGGCCGGGCGAACCGGGCGTTGATCTGGAGCGAGTGGCCGGTGAAGACGGGCACCCGGACGCAGGTGCCGGAGACCTTCAGCCCGGGGATCTCCAGGATCTTGCGGCTCTCGTTGCGCAGCTTCTGCTCCTCGTCGGTCTCCGCCGAGCCGTCGTCGACGATCGAGCCGGCGAGCGGGAGCACGTTGAACGCGATGGTCCGGGCGAAGACGCGGGGGGCGGGAAACTCCACGGCCGTGCCGTCGAACGCCAGCCCGGCGGCCTGCTCGGCGACCTTGCGGACCTGCTCCTCCAGCTCAGCCACGCCGGCCAGGCCGGCACCGGAGACCGCCTGGTAGGTGGAGACGACGAGGCTCACCAGCTCCGCCTCGGCGTGCAGGGGGCGCAGCACCGGCATCGCGGCCATGGTGGTGCAGTTCGGGTTGGCGATGATGCCCTTCGGGCGGTGCGCGGCGGCGTGCGGGTTGACCTCGGCGACGACCAGCGGCACGTCCGGGTCCATCCGGAACGCCGACGAGTTGTCGATCACCACCGCGCCGGCCGCGGCGACCCGGGGGGCCAGCTCCAAGGCGGTGCCCTTGCCGGCGGAGAAGAGCACGATGTCCAGGCCCGCGTAGTCGGCCGTGGCCGCGTCCTCGATCGTCACCTCGCCGCCGCGCCACGGCACGGTCCGCCCGGCCGACCGGGCGGAGGCGAACAACCGCACCTGCTCCGCCGGGAACTCGCGCTCCGCCAGCACCTGCCGCATCACGCCACCGACCTGGCCGGTGGCCCCCACAATGCCGATCCTCATGCCCGCGAGGCTACCCAGGTCGGCGGCCGGGCCGGGAACGCTTTCCCACCGCCCGGGCGGCGGCCGGACGGGCCGGGGGCGGCCCCGCGCCGCAACGTCGGCGTCGCCACCGCGCGCCGCGCCGGAATTTCCGGGGCGTGGGCGGGCCCCGGCCGGAACATCGCCGCCCCGGCCGGGCCGCCCCGCCGGCCGGGGCGCGACGCGAATCACACCGCCCGGGTCAGGGGCGGACGTCGACGATCTCCCCGAGGCCGGTGGCCGCCAGCTCGTCGCGGATGAGGGCGGCGTCGCCCTCGACCACCAGGGTCAGCGACTCCGGGTGCAGGTGGGTCGCGGCGGCGGCCGACACCTCGGCCACGTCGGCGGCGAGCAGGGACTCGCGCAGCCGGGCGTGGTAGTCGTCCGGCAGGTCGTGCACGACCAGGGTGGTCAGCGCCGACGCGATCGCCCGGGGGCTCTGCAGCTCGACCGAGAGCTGCCCGGCCCGCCACGACCGCGCCACCGCCAGCTCGTCCTCGGTCACCCCGCCGGCCCGGGTACGGGTGATCTCCCCGACCGCCTCGACGAGGGCCGGCGCGGTCACGGCCGTCTGCACCCCGGAGCTGACCGCGAACCGGCCGAACCGGCGGGACGAGGCGAAGTCGCCCCGGATGCCGTACGTGTAGCCGCGCACCTCGCGGATCAGGTGGTTGAGCCGGGAGGTGAACGCGCCGCCGAGCACCGTGCCGGCCAGGGCCATCGGCACGTGGTCGGGGTGCGCCCGGTGCGGGGCGGTGTGGCCCAGCCGCAGCGTGGACTGCACCGACCCGGGGCGGTCGACCAGGATGATCCGCCGGCCGGCGCGCAGCGGCACGTCGATCGGGCCCTCGACCGGGGTCGGGCCGCCGCCGGTGCCGGCGAACGCCGCCGCGCCCAGCGCGTCCAGGTCGAGCCGGTCCAGGTCACCGGCGACGACCAGGGTGCCGGGGCGCAGGAACCACTCGGAGTGGAAGACGGTGACGTCCTCCGGGTCCAGGGCCGCCACCGAGTCCGGGTCGCCGTACATGGGTCGACCCCAGCGGTTCTGCGCGCCGAACAGGTCGGCCCGCAGCGCCGCCTCGGCCCGGGGCCCGGGGTTGGCCCAGTCCATCCGCAGGGCGGTCGCCTCGTCGTCGCGGACCCGGCGCAGGTCGTCCGGGTCCAGCTTCGGCGTGCGGACGGCCTCGGCGAGCAGCTCGACGGCGGCGCCGAGCCGCTCCACCGGCACCTGGACGCTGACCTGGAACGAGTCCCAGTCGAGCCCGGTCACCAGCTCGGTGCCGAGCGCCTCGATGGCGAGCGCGTACGCGGTGGCGTCCCGCTGCGCCGTGCCCTCCTCCAGGGCCTTGGCCAGCACCGCGCCGAGCCCCTCCCGGCCGACCGGCTCGCGGCCGGCCCCGGCGTCGAGCAGCAGCAGCGCCACGGCCAGGTTCTGCCCGGGCAGGTGCGCGGCGACGACCCGGCCGCCGGCGGTGTCGCGGCGCACCACCTGCGGGAACCGGTACGGCCGGGCCAACCCCGGCCCGGGACGGTCGGCGATCAGGCTCATGCGGTCTCCTCGGGCAGGTAGGTCAGGGTGACCCGGTCCTCGGCGCGCAGCGCCTCGGCGGCGAGTTCGGCGATCTGGTCGGCGGTGACCGCCAGCCAGGCGGGCAGCCGCTCGGCGGCCTTCGCCGGGTCGCCGAACTGGGTGGCGTACCGGCCGAGGATGTCGGCGCGGCCGTCGACGGTGGACATCTGCCGCCACCACGCGGTGCTGAGCAGCGCCTTGGCCCGGTCCAGCTCGGCGGCGGTGACCGGCACGGTGGCCAGCTCGTCGACGACCTCGGCCACCCCGGCGGCCAGCCGCTCCCCGGTCACCCCGTCCCGGGCGGTGGCGGTGACGATCAGCGGGGCCGGCGCGTGCCGCAGGTCCACCCCGTACGCGCCGACCAGGTCGGGCTGGGCGAGCCGCTCGCCGTCGGCGAGGCGCTGGTAGAGGCGGCTGCCCCGGCCGCTGCCCAGGACGGTGGCCAGGACGGTCAGCACGTCGTACCCGGGGGTGCCGAACGGGTGGGTGCGGTGCGCGACGAACACGCGGGGCGCGGGCACGGCGGCGGTGACGGTCTCGGCGACCGGCGCGCCGGCGCGGGGCACGTGCCGGCCGTCCGGCGCGGCCGGGATCGACTCCCGGGCCGGGATCGCCCCGAAGTACTTGTCGGCCAGCGCGAACACCTCGGTCGCGGCGGCGTCGCCGACCACGGTCAGCACGGCGTTGTTCGGCGCGTAGTAGGTGCGGTGGAACGCCTGGAAGGTGGCCAGGTCGGCGGCGTTCAGGTCGGCCATCGACCCGATCGTCGCGTGGTGGTAGGGGTGGCCGGGCGGATAGAGCAGCGGCAGCAGCCGCAGCCACGCGTCGCCGTACGGGACGTTCTCGTAGCGCTGGCGGCGCTCGTTCTTGACCACGTCCCGCTGGTTGTCCAGGGTCTCCTGGGTCAGCGCCGGCACCAGGCCGCCCATCCGGTCGGCCTCCAGCCAGAGCGCCAACTCCAGGTGCTCGGCCGGGACGGTCTCGAAGTAGTTCGTCCGGTCCGGGTTGGTGGTGGCGTTCAGCGAGCCGCCGGCGCCCTGGACGAGCTTCATGTGCTCGGTCTTCGCCACGTTCACCGAGCCTTCGAACATGAGGTGCTCGAAGAGGTGGGCGAACCCGGTCTGCCCGTCGGGCTCGTGCCGGGAGCCCACGTCGTACCAGAGGTTCACCGCGACCGCGGGCGCGGTGCGGTCCTCGCTCACCACCACACGCAGGCCGTTGTCCAGTCGGGTCGTTTCGATCGGCCAGGGGAAACCGCTGTCGGGCATGGCCCGACGCTATCCGATCCCGAGGTCGCAGGCGTGACGCGAGTGGGTCGGCGCGGCGCGGCACGGCCGGTCCCGCCCGCCCCGGGCGGCGCGGGCCGCCGCCCGGGGTGGACGGGGTGGGGCTCTCAGTCCGGGGGCTCGATCGTGGTCACCGTCTCGTCGGAGGTGCGTTGCTCCAGCACCGTGTCGGGGGCGGCGGAGCGGTCGGCCTCCCGCCGGTCGGACTCGGCGAGGATCGCCTCGGCCTGGGCGTAGGCGTCGTCGCTGCCCACCGCCGCCTCCTCGGGCAGCAGGTGGGCGCGGGAGGAGATCCGGTCGGCGTCGCTCTGGTCGTGACTCATGCCGGAGTCTCTACCCAGTGGGCGGCTCAGCGGAACGGGCCGCGCACCTCGTAGGTGATCCCGCCCGACGACGCGCCGGAGGTGCCGCGCTGGGAGGAGAAGTAGAGCCGGGTGCCGTCCGTACGCCAGGTCGATGCGCTGCGCGACCGCGTCGTACGCCCAGACCCGGTTGTCGCCCTTGGTGGTGAACCAGCAGGTCCCGTCGGCGTACCAGCAGCCCTCGCCGCCGTCGAACCGCTTGGCCCCGGAGACCTGCTGGCGGGTGTACGTCGGCGAGCCGTCCGGGTCCGGCACCCGGGCCCAGGTGACCGGGCCGCTGGTGGCGGTGCCGTCCCGCCCTGCGGGTACGTCTCGTAGACGTACCCCCGGCTGACCTCCTCGCAGGAGAGCCAGGTGCCCCACGGGGTCGCGCCGCCGGCGCAGTTCTGGTTGGTCCCGGACAGGATCCGGTACGCCGAGGCGATGCTCCCGTCGGCGGCGAACCGCACGGCCGACGCCCCGCCGCCCGGGTTGATCTCGGAATTCGAGACGTAGATCCACCCGGTTCCGGCGGGGAAGCAGGCCCCGCCGTCGGGGGCGTCGTGCCAGGCGTACGAGGTGCCGGCGACAGCCTGCCGGGACCGGGCCACCACCCGGCTGGTGAACCCGGCGGGGAGCTGGATGCCGTTGCCGTCGGCGGCGCCCAGCGGCCCGTACGGACCCGTCCCGGGCTGGGCGGGGGCGGCCGACGCGACGGACGACCAGAGGCTGCCGGCCAGCGCGGCGGCCCCCGACGCGGCGGTGGCGCGCAGCAGCGTACGACGGTCCATTCGAACCTCCAGGCGATGGTGTGTGGCGCCGAAACTACCGACGAATACATCGACGAAAGTGAGCGTGAGGCGAGGCTTTCCCGACGACGGGGTGAGCCTTTCCCGCCGCGTCGGGTAGGCTGGTCGGCGTGACGCGGTCGTATCGATGGTTTAGACAGCCGGCTGGAGGAGCCGGTGACTTCACCGTGATCTGACGTCACTTCCTCTTCGAGCCGGCTGGGCAGGGGCCTGATTCCCTGCCCTTTTGCGTACGAGCAGCCGGCTCGACCTCGGGCGCCGGCCCCGGGGCACGGTCGGCGGAAGGAACCCCACCGTGACGTCCCCGGACAGCCATCGCGTCATCGACCAGCGGATCGACCGCGTCGTGCCGTTGACCACCCCGGCCCTGCTCCACCACCACCTGCCCCTGGACGCGGCGCTCACCGAGGCCGTGCTCGACGGCCGGCGCGCGGTCGCCCGCGTGCTGGACCGCGCCGACGACCGGCTGCTGGTCGTGGTCGGCCCGTGCTCGGTGCACGACCCGGCGGCCGCCCTGGAGTACGCGGCCCGGCTGCGCACCGTCGCCGACCGGCTCGCCGACGACCTGCTGATCGTGATGCGGGTCTACTTCGAGAAGCCGCGTTCCACGGTGGGCTGGAAGGGCCTGATCAACGACCCGGCGCTGGACGGCTCCGGCGACGTGAACACCGGCCTGCGCACCGCCCGCGCGCTGCTGCTGGACGTGCTGCGGCTGGGCCTGCCGGTGGGCTGCGAGTTCCTCGACCCGATCACCCCGCAGTACATCGCCGACACCGTCGCCTGGGGCGCGATCGGCGCCCGCACCGTGGAGAGCCAGGTGCACCGGCAGCTCGCCTCCGGGCTGTCGATGGCGATCGGCATGAAGAACCGCCCCGACGGCAGCATCGGCACGGCCGTGGACGCGATCCGCGCGGCCGGCGTCCCGCACGTCTTCCCCGGCATCGACGTCTCCGGCACCCCGGCGATCATGCACACCCGGGGCAACGCCGACGGCCACCTGGTGCTGCGGGGCGGCAACGACGGCCCGAACTACGACGCCGCCTCCGTCGCCGCGGCGCTGGCGCAGTTGCGGGCGGCCGGGCTGCCGGAGCGGGTCGTGGTCGACGCGAGCCACGCCAACAGCGGCAAGGACCACCGCCGCCAGCCGCTGGTCGCCGCCGACGTCGCGGCCCAGCTCGCCGCCGGGCAGCGCGGCATCGTCGGCGTCATGCTGGAGAGCTTCCTGCTCCCCGGCCGGCAGGACCTGGACCCGACGCGGGAGCTGGAGTACGGCCGCTCGATCACCGACGCCTGCCTCGGCTGGGACGACACCGAGGGGGTGCTGGACGACCTGGCCGCCGCCGTCCGCGCCCGCCGCGCCACCCCGGCCACCACCTCTCCCACCCCGACCTCCACCCCCGCCTGACGCCGGCGAGGGGCACGTCGCGGTCACCGACGGTGACTGCGACCCTCGACCGAGAGGGATCCGGGGCGGTCTCACGCTGCGTGCCGGCCGGCCAACCCCACGCCGGCTCCCGCATCTCCTTTGCTCTGCACCCACCGGCGCAGCACCCCGGCGGAACAGCATGTTTGCGGTGTCCGCGCGGGGTCGGCCCGGATGGCTTGGTGACGCCCCGTAGCCGTTGCGTCGGCGGGTGCAGAGCAAAGGGGGCGGGAGCGGATGGCGGACGTCGCCCGGCAGACCCCGGCCGGCGCCCGCCGGCGGTAGCGGTGCGTCACGCCGGACGGTGCTCAGGCGGGCGCGGCACGAGGCGCGCCCCGGCTCGGCTCCTGCCACCTGCGGCCCGGGGTGGGCAAAGCCAGCGGCGCCCCGGCCGAAAGACCGGGGCGCCGCTGGTGTCGGTGTGCAGGTCGCCTCTCGGCGCGTGGCGCGACGCGGCTCCAGCCGGACGGTATTCCGCGAAGGCATTTCAGGTGAGGCCCGGGGACACTGGGCACACCGACACCCGTCACAACCGGCGGGGCCCGGTCGATGTTCCGGCCGCCGACGTGACGGGCGTCACGCCACGGGCGCGACCGCCCGGCGCGCGACCGCCCGGCCCGGCCCGACGCGACCCGACACCCTGTGCGCGCTCGCCCCTCCCGGGTTTGGTCGTTTCCGCCCCGGGTAGCTGATCGTCGTGACCGACGAAGCTGTGACCGACGAAGCACCCGTGACGGCGGCCCCCGTGAGCGACGCCGGCCCGGTCGGGGAGCCGGACACCCGGCAGCTCGACGAGTTGCTCGACGACGTCTACCGCGGCCAGGAGCGGATCAGCCAGGCGGACATCTACCGCCGGGCCGTCGCCGCCGAGCTTCCCGCGTCGCTGCTCACCCGGATCGCCGCCCTCCCCCAGGGCGAGTACGCCGTGGACGAGGCGGCCGACCTGCTGGGCGGTTCGGCACCCTGACGCCCCGGCCACGCAACCGAGAGGACAGCCAGATGACCGATCGCCAGGAGCAGCACCACGAGCACATCGAGGCGCTCGGCCAGCCGCCGGAGGGCCTGGACAGCACGCCCGAGCCGGACTTCGCCAACGAACACGACCGGACGGCCGTCGACGCGGACGTGATCACCGGCGAGGACGAGGACGAGCGCGAGCCGGAGTCGCCGCACGGCTGGTCCGGCATGCAGCGCTGAGGCGAGGCGCAGGCCGCGGCAGACGCGAACGCGAAGGGAGGGGGCCGGCGAGGGCCCCTCCCTTCGGGCGTACGACAGGGGATCAGTCCTTGTGGTGGCCGCCCTCGGCCGCCTGCTGGGCCACGGCGTAGCCCATCTGGAGGAAGTCGGAGGCCGCGACCGCGGTCAGGGCGGTGGCCACCAGCCGGGTCAGCCGGGGGGCCAGGACGAGCCCGCCGGTGAGCCCGGTGGCCACCCAGACGGCCAGGCAGAACGGGCAGCTCAGCAGCTCGCCGATGGCGTGCCGGGTGGGGCTGCCCGAGTCGCGGACCTGCTCCATCACCTCGCCGCTGCCGATCGGGTGGTCGTAGCGGGTGAACGGGGCGCGCAGCGGGCTGGTCACCGCGTCCTTGGACAGCAGCCGGCTGAGCTTGTGGGTGGCGATGGCGAGCAGCACCACGTCGGCGGTGGCGGGCCGGTCGGGCACGGGGCGGCCGGTCGCCCGCACCAGGCCCGCGATCGTGGCGGCCACGCCCGCGTACGTGCCCATCGCCGCGAGGTAGCCGCCCAGCGGGCGGTGCTCGTGCGGCGCGTACGCCTGGCGCAGTCGCGCCACCTTCTGCTTCAGGCTGCTCTCGCTCAACCCGGTCTCCTCATCGTCTGCGCGTCGCGGCCCCGCGAGGGGCCCGCCGCCGGCCGGCCGGTCAACCGGCGGTCAGGTTGTCGGCCACCTCGCGGGCGAGGTTGGCCAGGATCTCGTCGGCGAGCCCGGCCTCCGCCCCACCGGCCGCGCCGGCGAGGTCGAGGCGCACCCGCGCGCCCCCGGCGTCGGCCGGCTCGACCCGGATCTCGGCCGACCAGCCGGGCGCGGAGTCGCTGCGCCACCAGGCCCGCAGGTCCCCCGCGTCGACCTCGGGGCGGCTGTCGCCGTCGGACCGCAGCGGCTCGGGCAGCCAGGCCGCGGCGCGATCCGGGTCGGTCGCCGTGCTGAACACCACCTCCGGCGGCGCGGACATGCCGCGCTGGGCGCGTGCGGTCATCACTCGTCCCGCAGCCTGGCCGGGTCGATCTCCCGCCCCGGGTGCCGGGCCAGGTACTCGGTCTCCAGCTCCGCCGTGCGGCGCAGGTGGTTGGCGAGCGCCGAGTCCGACGCGTGCCGCAGGGTGTCGAGGCGGGTGCGGTGCAGGCTGTGCATCTCGCGGATCAGGTCGTCGTCGGCGAGCTCGGCCGGGTCGATGCCGGGCTCCTCGTCGGTGCCCGGGTCGCGCAGGTGGTCCCCGTCCCATTCGGGCATCCGCTGCTCCGGGCTGGCCTCGGCCGGGCCGGTGGTCGTCCGCCAGGCTGATTCGGTCATGTCGCCCCCCTCGTCTCGTCTGGGCTGGCGTCTAGACGGATGCCCACCCGCGCCCCCGGCAAACCACCGGCACTACGACGCCGCGTCGGAGACGACGCCGTCGACCGGTACCCTCGATGCCATGAAGCGGCTCTGGACACCGGCGTGGATCGCCCGCCACGTGGCCATGGTCGTGCTGGTCGTCGGCTTCCTCGGGCTGGGCTGGTGGCAGATCACCCGGGCCGCCGGGGGCAATGCGCTGAGCTGGGGGTACGCGGTCGAGTGGCCGGTCTTCGCCGCGTTCGTGCTCTTCGTCTGGTGGCGTGAGCTGCGGCACGCGCTGCGGTCGGCCCCCGGCGACGAGCCGGCGGAGCCGGCGACGGAGGAGCCGGCCCAGGCCGACCGGGTCGCGGCGGCCACGCCGTCCGCCACCCCCACGGTGGTACGCCGGCCGGTGCGGGTGTCCCGCGCGCCGGCCACGCCGGTCGACGGCGCGGACGACGCCGACCTGGCCGCCTACAACCGCTACCTGGCATGGTTGAACGCCAACCCGGGCGCCCGACCCGGTGACTATCCCGGCTGACGCCGGTTCGCGACTATCCGGCGCAGGCCGGTTTCGGAAGGACGGACGAAGGTGGGCGGAGCCCTTACCCGGTACCGCGTGATCGCCTGGATCGTGGGCGTGGCGCTGGTCGTGCTGGTCCTGGTCGGCATGCCCCTGAAGTACGGGTTCGACGAGCCGGCCGTGGTGGCGGTCGTCGGCACCGCGCACGGCTGGCTCTACATGGTCTACCTGGCCGCGACGTTCGACCTGTCCCGCCGGGCGGACTGGCCGTTGAAGCGGATGCTGCTGGTGATGCTCGCCGGCACCGTCCCGTTCGTGTCCTTCTACGCCGAGCGTCGGGTCAGCGACTGGCTCGCCCCGCGGCCCGCCCCGGCCGTGGAGCCGGTGGCCGGCTGAGTAGGTCCCCTTTCGCCACTTTCGTCCCTGCTTCACCTGCGGGTAACTTCCGTCCCGCGCTAGGTTGATCAGGCCGGACCGGTCGACCGCCGTCCACCAGGACAGCCCCGGGCCAGTGCCGACGCGGCGTCCGTGACGTCGTGCCGGCTGGTGGGAGAGGAGCCCTCCGCTCTTGTCGTCCCTCAGAAATTCGCTGCGCGCACTGGTGACGGCCGGCCTCGTGGCCACGCTGATCGCCCCGGCGTCGGTGGCTCGGGCCGAGCCGACCCCCGCCGAGCTGACGCGGCGGATCGAGAAGTCCTCGACCGAGCTGGAACGGGTCGTCGAGTCCTACAACAAGCTCAACGAGGACATCAAGGCGAACAAGGCCACTGCGGCGAAGCTCGCGGCCCGGATCGGGCCGCTGGAGGCGCAGACCGCGCAGAGCCGGGCGGACGTCGGCACGATCGCCGTCACCGCGTACAAGTCGGGCCGGTTGGACACCGCCAACGCGCTGCTGAGCCCGGGCGGGCCGAGCACCCTGCTGGACCGCCTCGACACCCTCGACCAGCTCAGCCGGCAGCGCCAGCAGCGGATCGCCGGCTACACCGAGAACCAGCGCCGGCTGCTCGACCAGAAGGGGCGGCTGGACGCGACGCTCGCGAAGCAGGCCGCGCAGGCGAAGCAGCTCACCGCCAGCCGCAAGCGGATCGAGAAGGACCTCGCCGAGCTGTACGAGATGCGCCGGCAGGCGTACGGGCGGGCCACCGAGCCGACCCCGTCGAAGGCGCGCTCGGGCGGGAAGTCCGGCGAGAAGGCCCCGGCCGTCTCGGGCCGGGCCGGCGCGGCCGTGCGGTACGCGTACGGGGCGCTCGGCAAGCCCTACGTCTGGGCCGCCGACGGCCCGAACGGGTACGACTGCTCCGGCCTCACCTCCGCCGCCTGGCGGGCGGCCGGCAAGTCCCTGCCGCACAACACGCGGATGCAGTGGGGCGTGGTCAGCCACATCAGCCGCAGCGAGCTGCGCCCGGGCGACCTCGTCTTCTACAACAGCCTGGGCCACGTGGCCCTCTACGTCGGCGACGGCCAGGTGATCCACGCGCCGACCTTCGGCCGGCACGTGGAGAAGCGCGACGTCGACCTGATGCCGCCCTACGGGTACGGCCGGGTCCGCTGACCGGCTCCCGCGCGACGGCGAACGGCCGGCGTCCCCCTATCGGACGCCGGCCGTTCGCCGTCATTACTACCAGCTCAGGCGGCCTGCAGCCCCTCCGCCCGGGCCAGCTCGCGCAGCCGGCCCAGCGCCTGGATCTCCAGCTGCCGGATCCGCTCCCGCGACAGCGAGAACCGCGACGCGACCTCGGTCAGCGAGTGCTCCCGCCCGTCCTCCAGGCCGTAGCGGGCCCGCATGATGCCGGCCGACCGGTCGTCGAGGTGGTTGAGCAGGCCCTCGATGCGCTGCCGCTCCAGGCCGGTGAGGACGATGTCCTCCGGCGACGGGGCGTCGCTGTCGGCGACCAGGTCGCCGAGGTTGGTGTCGCCGTCGTCGCCGACCGGCGTGTCGAGCGACACGGTGTCCTGCGACCAGCGCACCAGCTCGTTGACCCGCTCGACGGTGACGCCGAGGGCCGCCGCGATCTGCTCCGGCTCCGGGTCGCTGCCCAGCTCGCGGGTGAGCTGCCGGGCGACGTTGCGCATCCGGTTGACGTCCTCGACCAGGTGCACCGGGAGCCGCACGGTGCGCTCCTGCTGGGCGATCGCCCGGCTGATCGCCTGGCGGATCCACCAGGTCGCGTAGGTGGAGAACTTGAACCCGCGCTCGTAGTCGAACTTCTCGACCGCCCGGACCAGGCCGGTGTTGCCCTCCTGGATCAGGTCGAGCATGGGCATGCCCGAGCGCACGTAGCGCCGGGCGATGGAGACGACCAGCCGCAGGTTGGCGCGGATGAAGAGGTCCTTCGCCCGCTCCCCCTCGGCGACCACCCGCTCCAGGTCGTCCCGGGCGACACCGGCGGGAACGCTGTCCGTCTCGAGCAGGTGCTCGGCGTACAGCCCGGCCTCGATCGACTTGGAGAGGTCGACCTCGGTGGCGGCGTCCAGCAGTGGCGTCCGGGAGATCTCGTGAAGGTAGACTCCGACCAGGTCGCGCTCCTCGGCCACCTCGTCGGTTCGCATGCCGATGTTCTTGTCCACGTTGCCCACGGTCCCCTCGCTCGCGCCGGTTGCCCGGTTCCTTGCCATCCCCACGTCCATCAGCCCTCCCCCGTAACTTCCGCTGTGCCCTCCGGTGCTGACCTGACACCTGCACAACAGTTGAGACGCGTCGGGGATTCCATGTCGTGAGTCGAAAGTGTCACGAATGCCTGAGTAGTAGCTGAGAGCCCGGTCCATGTTTGCTGTCAGCACCCCGAAAAGTGGCTCGCCGTTGGCGCCACCGACGGGTCGGCGGATCGACGGAACGCGTCCGCCTCTGGCATGGCACCATCGCCACCCCGGGGCGCACAGCGACCCGCGTCACCGCCGTACTGCGATCCTGGTCACCGGCTGATACGCGGCGGCGGACCGGTCGGTTCATTCACGGATACGGAATACCCTCGCCCCGGTTGAACAATCCGTGGCGTGTGGTAAGTCCCACCGTCGGCGCTTGGTGACCACCGTCACGGCCCCGCACCGGTGGTGCCGCAGACGCTCAGGAGGCGAGCAGGTCGAGCGCGCCCCTGACCTGGTCGGCGGCGCGGGCCAGGGCGGCCCGGGCGGCGGGGACCTCGGCGCCGGAGACGAGCGACACCAGGGCGGTCTTGAGGTCACCGTCGGCCTCGTGCAGGGCCCGCCGGCAGACCTCCTCGGCGCAGCCGGTGGCCTCCATCAGGATCGAGATCATCCGGCCACGCAGCTTGGCGTTGGTGGCCACCATGTCGATCATGAGGTTCGAGTAGACCCGCCCCAGCCGCACCATGACGGCCGTGGAGAACGTGTTGAGCACCAGCTTCTGCGCCGTGCCCGCCTTCATCCGAGTCGAGCCGGTCACCACCTCGGGGCCGGTGTCGACCCCGATGAAGACGTCGACCGACCCGGCGGCCTCGGCCTCCGGGTTGGCGCAGAGCAGCACCGTCGAGGCCCCCTGGGCCCGGGACGCGGCGAGCGCCCCGAGAACGTACGGGGTGCGTCCGCTGGCCGCCAGCCCGACGACGAGGTCGCCCGCGCCGACGCAGTCGGCCGCCTCGGCCGACCCGCCCCGGTGGTCGTCCTCGGCGTCCTCGACGGCCCGCCACATCGCGTCCGGGCCGCCCGCGAGGTGGGCGCAGAACCAGTGCCGGGGCGAGTTGAAGGTGGGTGCCAGCTCGGCGGCGTCCAGCACCCCGAGGCGGCCGGAGGTCCCGGCGCCGAAGTAGTGCACCCGGTGCCCGCCGCGCAGCGCGGCGACCGCGAGGTCGACGGTGGCGGCGATCTCGTCGAGGACCGCCGCGACGGCGGCCGGCACCCGCCGGTCCGCCTCGTTGATCACGGTGAGCACGTCCCGGGTGGACATCAAATCGAGGTCGACGCTGCGCGGGTTGCGCCGCTCGGTGGGCGCACCCACCCGGACCACCGGGCGGGCGGGGACCGCCGCGACCTCCCCGGGCTCGACGCGCCCGGCCGTCATCCCCGCCTCCGGCCGGGGCCGACCCGCCGGGTCCGCACCGCGTCGGCGGTGACCTCCAGCGCCCGTCGGGCCCGCGCGCGGTTGCGGGCGGCCACCCCGACGAAGAGGCAGTCGACCACGGTGAGCTGGGCCAGCCGGCTGGCCATCGCACCCGAGCGGTACGTCGTCTCGCGGGCGGCCGTGGTGAGCACGAAGTCGGCGACGTCGGTGATCGGCGAGCGGGGGAAGTTGGTCAGCGCCACCGTGCTGGCCCCCCGGGCGCGGGCCTGCTCCAGCACCTCGATCACGTCGGCGGTGGTGCCGCTGTGCGAGATGCCCACGGCCACGTCGCCCTTGGCGAGCAGCGCGGCCGAGGTGAGGGCGGTGTGCACGTCGGGGAAGTAGAACGCCATGCGGCCGATGCGGTGCAGCTTCTGCTGGAAGTCCGAGGCGACGAAGCCGCTGGCGCCCGCGCCGTAGACCTCGATCCGCCCCGCGCCGACGATCGCCTCGACGACCTGCTCGCAGACGGCCGGGTCGAGCTGCTCTGCCGTCTCCTCCACGGCCCGGGCGTCGTTGAACGCGATGGTGGCGATGATCTGGGCCAGGTCGGCGCCGGGCGGGATGTCGCCGCCGACGACCCGGGCGTCCGGCGGCTCGACCCGGCGGGCGGCCTCGGCGGCGAGCCGGATGCGCAGCTGCGGGTAGCCGTCCATCCCGACCGAGCGGCAGAACCGGATGACGGTCGCCTCGGATGTCTCGGCGGCGGTGGCGAGGTCGGTGATGGTGCGCCGGGCGGCGTCCGCCGGGTCGGAGACCACCAGCCGGGCCACCCGCTGCTCGGCGGGCGACAGCGAGGGGAGCAGGCCGCTGATGTGGACGATCAACCCACCCGGCTCGTGACTCGCAGAAATCTTCGGACTCTTCGCCACGGATGAAACTTACTTTCACCGGGCGCGAGCGTCAACCATGTCTCCACGTATCGGGAAAAAAGTACTCCGGACGTTCACGAGTGTTGCGGAAAGACTGTCATCCACGCAGCGCTCGACACCTCCCCCGGAGGGGCCCCGCCCCGTGCTGGACGGGGGCGGCGACCCACCGTCCGGGCGGCGGCACCCTTCGGTGGGGCACCCGGGGTGGGCCGGCCGGCCTACGGTCAGGCCTGACCCGCCACGAGCAGCCCCGGCCCCCGGCCGGCGTCATCGACGGGGCGCGCCACCGGGCCGGGCGTGCCGGTCGGTGCGGCCGGAGCGGGCTCGGCCGGCGGCGGAGCGGCCGGGGCGGCGGCCTCGGCGGGCGCGGCACCCTGGGCCGGCAGCCAGGCGGCCAGGTGGGCCCGGATCTGCCGGGACACCTCCTCGGGCGGGCGGCCGGCGTCGACGACCACGAAGCTGGGGAACTCGGGCAGCGTGCGGTACGCCGTGTCGGCGGCGGTCAGCCAGCCCATCGTCTCGTGGTCGGTGCCGCGCCGCTCGATCCGCTGGTACGCCTCGGCCGGGTCGACCGCGAGCAGGAAGGTGACCTGCGGCGGTGGGAAGAGGCGGTAGCCGGCGCGGGCCAGCCGCTCCCAGCGCTGCCCGCCGTGCGCCCGGATGCTGGCGTACTGGCAGGCGGAGTAGCGGTCCATGACGGCCGTCCGGCCGGTGACGAGGCAGCTCAGCAGCGCCGCCGCGATCGCCAGCCAGCGCAGCACGGACTCGACGGCGAGCAGGCCGCGCCGGCCGACCAGCCGCTCGGCGTCGGGGCGGCCGAGCCGCTGGGCGACGCGGCCGAGCCAGCGACGGCCGCCGGCGTTGCGGTGGTAGGTGGCGGGGCGGCCGGCGGCGGTCAGCGCCTCGGCGAGGTGGTGGGCCTGGGTGGTCTTGCCCGACCCGTCGATGCCGATCAGGGCGACGGCGCGCAGTCGGGCCCCGCCCCGCCGGTCCCGCAGTGATCTGGCCACCTTCACCAGACTATCGGACCCGCGCTCACCTCCGGCGTTTCGTCCCTTTGCAGCCGGTTCGCGCCCCGAGCGGCGAGGCTCAGGTGTGGGCGAACGAAATGCCGGGTACGCAAATCGAATCCGCCTGTCCACGACACGACCGACGGGAGAGCCACATGGCCGAGCGCGGGGACGAGACCCTGGTGCACACGCTGAAGAAGGTCGCCGCCGTGCTCAAACAGTCCGAGATCCCGTTCGCCCTCGGCGGCAGCTTCGCGGTGTACGCCCACGGCGGGCACTCCAGCGAGCACGACGTCGACTTCCTGATCCGGGGCGAGGACGTGGACCGGGCCCTGGAGGCGCTGGTCGAGGCGGGCTTCGACGCCGAGCGCCCGCCCGAGGACTGGCTGGTGAAGGTCTACGACGACGGCCGGATGGTGGACCTGATCCACCGCCCGATCGAGACCCCGGTCACCGAGGAGACGTTCGCCGACACGATCGACCGCCCGGTCGACGCGATCCACATGCCCGTGCTGTCCGCGTCCCTGCTCATGGTGCACAAGCTGCTCAGCTTCTCCCAGCACTACTGCGACTTCGCCCGGGCGCTGCCGCTGGCCCGGTCACTGCGCGAACAGATCGACTGGGAACGGGTACGCAAGGAGACGCAGCACTCGCCGTACGCCGAGGCGTTCCTGGTGCTGCTCGACCGGTTGGACGTGGTGCCGTACGCCGGCGCCACCGAGGAGAAGGAGACCGCGTGAGCGAGCACCGTGACAGCGCCGCCGGGACGCCCGCCGTCACCGCCGGCCCGCCCGACGAGTACGTGGAGGCCGAGATCCACCGGCTGCTGGCCGAGGACCCGGCCGTCGCCGAGCAGGGGATCACCGTGGTCCGCCGGGAGCGCGGCCTGGTCCTCTACGGCGAGGTGGAGAGCCCGCACCGGCGCGAGGAGATCCTGCGCCGGGTCGCCGAGCGCTTCCCCGACGTGCCGGTCACCAGCGACATCGGGGTGATCCGCACGCAGGCGCCCACGCAGGTCGAACAGCTGCCGTGAGGGAGGTCGGAAGGTGATCCGGATCGCCGCCGTGGGCGACGTGCACCTGGACGAGGACGTGGTGGGCCGGTTCCGGCCCGCCCTGGACGAGTTGCCCGACTGCGCCGACGTGCTGCTGCTCGCCGGCGACCTGACCCGGCACGGCACCGAGGCCGAGGCGCGCTGCGTGGCCCGGGAGTTCGGCGGGCTGGGCGTGCCGGTGGTGACGGTGCTCGGCAACCACGACCACCAGTGCGACCAGGTGCCGCAGGTGGTCAAGGTGCTGGAGGAGGCGGGCATCCGGGTGCTGGAGGGCGAGGGGATCGTGCTGGAGTTCCCCGCCGGGCGACTCGGCGTGGCCGGGGTGAAGGGCTTCGGCGGCGGCTTCGCCGGCCGGTGCGCCAGCGACTTCGGCGAGCCGGAGATGAAGGCGTTCGTCCGCACCACGAACGAGAGCGCGGAGGCGCTGGGCGCGGCCCTACGGGGGCTGGACTGCGACCTGCTGGTGGCGCTGACCCACTACTCCCCCGTGCCCGACACGCTGGCCGGCGAGCCGCTGGAGATCTACCCGTTCCTCGGGTCGTACCAGCTCGGGCAGGCCATCGACTCGGCCCCCACCGCGCTGGCCCTGCACGGGCACGCGCACGCCGGCAGCGAGCGGGGCACCACCCCGGGCGGGGTGCGGGTGCGCAACGTGGCCCACCCGGTGATCAAGCAGGCGTACAGCATCTTCCACCTGGGAGATCACCTGGACGCCGGGGAGGTTTCCCGGATCGGTCAATCGGGTACTCAGCAACCATGGAGCTGATTCTCTGGATTCTCGCAGTCGTACTCGTGGTCGCCGGCATTCTCGCGCTGTTCCGCCGGCAGATCCTGTGGGGCATCGTCCTCATCGTGGTCGGGCTGTTGGTCGGCCCGGGCGGGGTCAGCATCTTCAACACTTGATTCCCCGACTTCGTCGTATCCACCACCGACCCGCCGGGGTCGTCGTGACCGGAGCCTCGTCCTCCCAGACAGGGGCCACCGGACAGGACGACCCCGGCGCCATGCCGTCCGGGGTTTGCCCGCGCCGGCCGCCGGGCACCTGCTGCACATGACAGTTTCGGACAGCCTCCGGCGCAGGACCGGGGGGCGGAGGTGGTGGGCGCTGCTCGGCTTCGGCGCGGCCGTGACGGTCGCCGCCGCGATCGGCGGGCTCGGCGTGCGGGGCACCTCCGAGGAGTACGCGAGCCTGAACCAGCCGGACTGGGCGCCCCCGTCCTGGGTCTTCGGCCCGGTCTGGACGTTCCTCTACGCGCTGATCGCGATCGCCGGGTGGCTGGTGTGGCGGCGGGTCGGCTTCGGTCCGGCGCTGTACGCCTGGACGGCCCAGCTCGTGCTGAACGCGATCTGGACCCCGCTGTTCTTCGGCGCCGGCCGGTACGGCCTGGCGTTCGCCGAGATCGTGCTGATGTGGCTGGCCATCGGGGTGACCGTGGTGCTGTTCGCGCGGGTCTCCCGGCTGGCGGCGGCGCTGCTGCTCCCCTACTGGGCGTGGGTCACCTTCGCCGCCGCCCTCAACCTCTCCATCTGGCAGCTCAACTGAGGTGCAAGGAAGGGCCCCCTCTCCACGCTTTCTGTTGCACAGGGGACCCCTCCTGACCCGCGCGGCGGGTCAGCAGCGCGGGACGTTCGGGATGTAGCCGTCGTAACCGGTGTAGACGTACGCGTCGGCGATGTACCGGCCGCTGCCGATCCGGTCCCAGATCGAGCTGGTGCCGTACGTGCCGGTGACCGTGGTGCCGCTGGTCTGGCAGTGGATCGTCACCTTCGTCCCGTCCGCGACCGTGCCGACCGAGGAGTACCCGGTGCCCGGGCCGGAGCGGACGGTCAGCGGGGTGCCGCTGGTGTCGACCGTGCCGGAGCCGGTGCTCGACGAGCAGTTGTTGTCGCTGGTGTACGTCTTGGTGCCCCAGTACAGCGCCAGGTTGCCGTTGAACCGGACCTGGATGTCGTTGCCGTTGAGCCGCTGCTCGTAGTGCAGGTGCGGGCCGGTGGAGCCGCCGGTGCTGCCGACCCAGCCGATGACCTTGCCGTAGCCGACGCTCTGGCCGACGGAGACGTTGAAGCCGTTGAGGTGGGCGTAGTAGGTGGTGTAGCCGCCGCCGTGGTCGATGCGGACGTACTTGCCATAGCTGGTGCCGCCGAGGTCGGTCACCCGGTCGACGGTGCCGGGGGCACTGGCCACCACGGGGTCGCCCTGGTCGTCGGTGCGGTTGAAGTCGACGGCGTACGCCGGGCTGTGGTCGGAGCGGGTCTGGCCGGACCAGGACTGGCCGCAGGGGAAGGGGACCTTGAAGGTCGGGGCGGCCATGGCCGGGGTCGCCGGCACCAGGGTCGCCGCGATCAGTGCGCCGACCGCCGCGAGGCTGTACCACCGCTTACGCATCCAGCACCTCCGATGTCGATAAACTTCAATCGATTGCCTTCAGCGTGACAGATTCCTGCATCGACCGAAAGGGGTCACGGAGGGTGGAACCCCCCTATCGGTGGGAGCGTGCCCACTAGGGGTGAGCTGGTTTCGGGATTGTTACTCGTCCGTGTCCGATGGGGGGTGGACGCGCTCCAATGCAAGCGCTTACATGTGGTGACGCCCATCGGACCGGCGCCGGTTGAACGCGACCGCGCCGGCAAGGAAGGAGAACGGCATGGCGGTCTTTGCCAGACCACGCCAGGCTCTCGCGGTCGCCGGCGTACTGGGGCTGGCGCTCAGCGTCACTGCCTGTGGCACCGGCGACGACAAGAGCAGCGACAAGGCGGACTCCGCGGAGTGTGCGGCTTACGAGAAGTACCAGGGCAACGACGGCAAGAAGGTCACGATCTACTCGTCGATCCGGGACATCGAGGCCGACCGCCTCGACGAGTCCTGGAAGCAGTTCGAGGACTGCACCGGCATCGAGATCGACCACGAGGGCAGCGGTGAGTTCGAGGCCCAGCTCGGTGTCCGGGTCGACGGCGGCAACGCGCCCGACCTCGCCTTCATCCCGCAGCCGGGTCTGGTCAAGCGGTTCGCCGACGCCGGCAAGCTCAAGGCGGCCAGCGCCGACACCAAGGCGATGGCCGAGCAGAACTACTCGGCCGACTGGCTGAAGTACGGGACCGTCAACGGCCAGTTCTACGGCGCCCCGCTCGGCTCCAACGTGAAGTCCTTCGTGTGGTACTCGCCGAAGACCTTCAAGGAGAAGGGCTGGACCGTCCCCACCACCTGGGACGAGCTGATCGCCCTGAGCGACAAGATCGCGGCGAGCGGCACCAAGCCGTGGTGCGCGGGCATCGAGTCGCAGGACGCGACCGGCTGGCCGGCCACCGACTGGGTCGAGGACATGATGCTGCGGACGCAGACCCCCGAGGTCTACGACCAGTGGACCACCCACGGCATCCCGTTCAACGACCCGAAGGTCGCCGAGGCCGTGGACAAGGCCGGCACCATCCTCAAGAACGAGAAGTACGTAAACGGCGGCTTCGGCGGCGTGAAGAGCATCTCCACCACCTCCTTCCAGGAGGCGGGCACGCCGATCACCACCGGCAAGTGCGCCCTGCACCGGCAGGCGTCCTTCTACGCCAACCAGTGGCCGCAGGGCACCAAGGTGGCCGAGGACGGCGACGTCTTCGCGTTCTACTTCCCGGCCATCGACCCGGCCAAGGGCAAGCCGGTGCTGGGCGGCGGCGAGTTCGTCGCGGCCTTCGCCGACCGTCCCGAGGTCCAGGCCGTGCAGACGTACCTGGCCTCCGGTGAGTACGCCAACAGCCGCGCCAAGATCGGCGACTGGGTGTCGGCCAACAAGCAGCTCGACCTGGCCAACGTGCCGAACCCGGTGGACAAGCTCTCCGTGCAGATCCTGCAGGACCAGAAGAGCGTCTTCCGGTTCGACGGTTCGGACCTGATGCCGGCCGCCGTCGGCACGGGGACGTTCTGGAAGGGCATGATCGACTGGATCAACGGCAAGGACACCGCGACCGTGCTCCAGAGCATCGAGAGCAGCTGGCCGAAGTGATCTGAGGCGGTGGGCCGGTCCGTCGACACGGGCCGGCCCACCGGCCGAGCCGAAACCCCGAAGGAGGGTTGATGGAGTTCGACTTCGCCGACGTGCAGCCGAAGCTCCTCATGTTGTTGTACGGGCTGATCGCGTTCGCCGTGGTCGTCGGGGGCCTGCTGCTGCTCCTCGACGCCGTGCCGTCCTACTTCGCCCGACGCCACGAGGCACAGCTGATCGCCGCCGCGGCGAACGGGGCTCCACTGCCCCGGCGCCGCAAGCCGCGCGAGGGCATGTTCGCGTTCTTCTTCCTGCTGCCAGCGGTGCTGCTGCTCATGATCGGCCTGGTCGTCCCGGCCATCCGCACCACGTTGCTGTCGTTCATGGACGGCGGCAGCCGCAACTGGGTGGGACTCGACAACTACGCCTGGATGTTCTCCGACAGCTCGATCATCCGGGTGCTGATCAACACGCTCGTGTGGGTGCTGCTGGTGCCGCTGGTGGCCACCGCTTTCGGGCTGCTCTACGCGGTCATGGTGGACAAGGCCCGGTTCGAGTCGGTGGCCAAGTCCCTGATCTTCATGCCGATGGCGATCTCGTTCGTCGGCGCGGCGATCATCTGGAAGTTCGTCTACGCCTACCGCGGCGAGGGGCAGGACCAGATCGGCCTGCTCAACCAGATCGTGGTGAGCCTCGGCGGTGAGCCCAAGCAGTGGCTGCTGGAATCGCCGCTGAACACCCTGCTGCTGATCGTGATCATGGTCTGGATCCAGGCCGGCTTCGCCATGGTGGTGCTCTCCGCGGCGATCAAGGCCATCCCGGCCGACATCGTCGAGGCCGCCCGGCTCGACGGGGTCACCCCGTGGCAGATGTTCTGGCAGATCACCATGCCGAGCATCCGCCCGGCGCTGATCGTCGTGGTCGTGACGCTGTCGATCGCCACGCTGAAGGTCTTCGACATCGTCCGGACCGCGACCAACGGCAACTACGACACCAGCGTCATCGCGAACGAGATGTACAACCAGGCGTTCCGGTACGGCCAGAACGGGCAGGGCTCGGCGCTGGCGGTCTTCCTCTTCGTCCTGGTGATCCCGCTCGTGATCTACCAGATCCGCAACCTGCGTCAGCAGCGGGAGGGCTGAGATGACCACCACGACGCCCACGCTCCCCGCCGGGGCACAGGCCACCGGGAAGACCACCACCACCGCCGGCCGGGTCCGCAAGCGGCTCAACAGCCGCACGGCGACGCTGATCTCGATCGTCATCGCGGTGTTCTGGACGATCCCCACCTTCGGCCTGTTCGTCTCCTCGTTCCGGCCGGAGAACGAGATCAAGACCACGGGCTGGTGGACGTTCTTCACCAACCCGCAGTTCACCCTGGAGAACTACCAGGAGGTGCTGTTCGGGCGCTCCTCGTCGTCGGGGCAGTTGGCCAACTACTTCATCAACTCGCTGGCGATCACCATCCCCTCGGTGCTGTTCCCGATCGCGTTCGCGTCGCTGGCGGCGTACGCGCTGGCGTGGATCAACTTCCGGGGCCGGGACTGGGCGTACATCGCGATCTTCGCGTTGCAGATCGTCCCGCTCCAGATGGCGCTGGTGCCGCTGCTGAAGTTCTTCTCCACCGGCGTGACCCTCGGCGGGGTGACCCTCATGCCCGCCTGGGACCTGGTCGACGAGCAGAAGTTCGCGCAGGTGTGGTTCGCACACACCTGCTTCGCGCTGCCGTTCGCCGTCTTCCTGCTGCACAACTTCATCGCGCAGCTCCCCAAGGACCTGATGGAGGCGGCCCGGGTCGACGGGGCGACCCACCCCAAGATCTTCCGCACCATCGTCCTGCCGCTGATCACCCCGGCCCTCGCGGCCTTCGGCATCTTCCAGTTCCTCTGGGTCTGGAACGACCTGCTGGTCGCGCTGATCTTCGCCGGGGGCAGCAGCGAGACCGCCCCGCTGACCGTGCGGCTGGCCGAGATGGCCGGCAGCCGGGGCAACGAGTGGCAGCGGCTGACCTCGGGCGCGTTCGTCTCGATCGTCGTACCGCTGATCGTGTTCCTGTCGCTCCAGCGATACTTCGTGCGCGGCCTGCTCGCCGGCAGCGTCAAGGGCTGACTCGCGACCGCCGCCGCCCGCGTCCCCCGGGCGGCGGCGGTCCGGGCCGGAGCGGGAATCCATGACCAAGATCGATGATGTCGCCCGCCTGGCCGGGGTCTCCACCGCCACCGTCTCGCGGGCCCTGCGCGGCCTGCCGACGGTCTCCGCGGCCACCCGCCGCCGGGTCCTCGCCGCCGCCGAGCAGCTCCAGTACGCGGTCTCGCCGAGCGCGTCGCGGCTCGCCGGCGGGCGGACCGCCACCGTGGCCGTGATCGTCCCCCGGATCACCCGCTGGTTCTTCGGCACCGTGGTCGAGGCCGTCGAGGAGACCCTGCACGAGTCCGGCTACGACCTGCTGCTCTACAACCTCGGCGGCCGGGAACGCACCCGCCAGCGGGTGCTGGGCACCGCCAACCTGCACAAGCGGGTGGACGCCGTGATGCTGGTCGCCACCCCGCTGCGCCGGGCCGAGCTGGCCGCGCTCACCGTGCTGGACCTGCCCGGCGTGACCATCAGCTCCGGCAGCGGGGTGCCCGGCTGGCCCTGCGTACGCATCGACGACGTGGCCGCCGCGCGGACCGCCACCCGACACCTGCTCGACCTGGGCCACCGCCGGATCGCGCACATCTCCGGCGACCCGGACGACGAGCTGGCCTTCACCACCCACCTGGACCGGCGCCGGGGCTACCAGGAGGCGCTGCGCTCCGCCGGCATCGAGCCCGACCCGTGCCTGGACGTCGAGTCGCAGTTCACCATCGACGGCGGCGAGCAGGCCACGATCGAGCTGCTCGCCCGGGGCGAGCCACCGACCGCCATCTTCGCCGCCTGCGACGAGATGGCCATGGGCGCGATGAGCGCGCTGCGCGACGCGGGCCTGCGGGTCCCGCAGGACGTCAGCGTCATCGGCATCGACGACCACGACCTGTCCGGGGTGCTCGGGCTGAGCACGATCGCCCAGCCGGCGGCGGAGCAGGGCCGGCTCGCGGCCCGCATCCTGCTCGACCCGCTCGGCGGCCGGGACCTCCCGCCACCGGCCGGGCCGCTCGTGCCCGGGCCGCTCGTGCCCGGCCCTCGCGGGGTCGGCCCGGCCGGGCCGTCCGCCGCGCCGCTGATCCTGCCCACCCGCCTCGTGGTACGCGACTCGACCGCCCCGCCCCGGGCGGACTGAACGCGGGCCGTCCGCCCGGCACCGGGCAGACTGGACGGGTTCGTCCGCGTGCCACCGGGGAACCATGACCGGGACGGCTTCGACACACGGGAGAAGGCCCTGAACACCGACGCGACCCCACAGCAGCAGTCCACCGGCCCCACCACCGACTGGTGGACCGAGGCAGTGATCTACCAGATCTACCCGCGCTCGTTCGCCGACGCGAACGGTGACGGCATCGGCGACCTGCCGGGCATCACCGCCCGCCTCGACCACTTCGTCGAGCTGGGCGTGGACGCGGTCTGGCTGTCGCCGTTCTACCCGTCGCCACAGGCCGACGCCGGGTACGACGTGGCCGACTACCGCGACGTGGACCCGCTGTTCGGGCGGCTCGCCGACGCCGACCGGCTGATCGCCGAGGCGCACGCCCGCCGGCTGCGGGTCATCGTCGACCTCGTGCCCAACCACACGTCGTCGGCGCACCGCTGGTTCACCGCGGCCCTCGCCGCCGCCCCGGGCAGCCCCGAGCGCGCCCGGTACGTCTTCCGCGACGGCCTCGGGCCCGACGGCGACCAGCCGCCCAACGACTGGACCAGCGTCTTCGGCGGCCCCGCGTGGACCCGGGTCACCGAGCCCGACGGCCGGCCCGGCCAGTGGTACCTGCACCTGTTCGACCCCGGGCAGCCCGACCTGAACTGGGACAACCCGGAGGTCCGCGCCGAGTTCCTCGACGTGCTGCGGTTCTGGCTCGACCGGGGCGTCGACGGCTTCCGGGTGGACGTGGCGCACGGCCTGATCAAGCAGGCCGACCTGGCGAACTGGCAGGAGCCGCAGGAGATCCTCTCCGGGAGCGAGGTCGACAAGCCCCGCCCGCCGATGTGGGACCAGGACGGCGTCCACGAGGTCTACCGGGACTGGCGTCGCCTGCTCGACTCGTACGACGGCCAGCGGATCCTGGTCGCCGAGGCGTGGGTGGAGCCGGCCGAGCGGCTGGCCCGCTACGTGCGGCCCGACGAGATGCACCAGGCGTTCAACTTCGAGTACCTCACCGCGTCCTGGACCGCACCCGCCCAGTACGCGGTGATCACCCGCTCGCTGGAGGCCACCGACGCCGTCGGCGCGCCCACCACGTGGGTGCTGTCCAATCACGACGTGGTCCGGCACGCCTCCCGCCTCGGCCTGCCCGTCGGCACCCCCCGCCCGAACGGCATCGGCATCGGCGACCCGCAGCCCGACGCCGCGCTGGGCCTGCGCCGGGCCCGGGCGGCCACCCTGCTGATGCTGGCCCTGCCCGGCTCGGCCTACCTCTACCAGGGCGAGGAACTGGGCCTGCCGGAGCACATGACGCTCCCCGACGAGGTGCGGCAGGACCCGACCTGGGAGCGCAGCGGGCACACCGAGCGCGGCCGGGACGGCTGCCGGGTGCCGATCCCGTGGGAGGCCGACGCCCCGTCGTACGGCTTCGGGCCGACCGACGCGAGTTGGCTGCCCCAGCCGCCGTCGTGGGCCGAGTACGCGCTCGACCGGCAGCGCGACGTGCCCGGCTCGACGTACGAGCTGTACCGCACCGCGCTGCGGCTGCGCCGCGAGCACGGGCTCGGCCGGGGCAGCCTCTACTGGCTGGCCTCGGGCGACGAGGTGGTGAGCTTCCGCAACGGCGACGTCACCGTGCTGACGAACTTCGGCGCGACGCCGGTGCCGGTGCCGGCCGGGGCGCAGGTGCTGCACGCCAGCGCCCCGCTGCCCGACGACGGCACCGTCGGGCAGGACGTCACCGTCTGGTTCCGCCCCGCCTGATCCCCGCCGCCCCGCCCCGCCTGGCCCCGCCATGCCTGGCCCGGCCCCGCCATGCCTGGCCCGGCCCCGCCCGGCCCCGCCCGGCTGCGCGCCTTGGCCGCGCCCGGCCTGGCCTGCCGCGCACCGGGTGCTCCGCCGGTGTCGCGGGGCGATCCGGCGGGTGCTCAGGGGCTCTGCCGCCGCATAGGGAGCTGATGTCGTAGATGACTCACCCCCGTTCCGCCCCGCCCCGCCGACCGGTGAGGCGGGGCGGGGCGGGGACGCGCGGCAGGCGGGGCGACCGGGGCAGGAGCAACGGATGGGCGCAGCGGGGCAGGCCAGCGTGCGGCAGCAGACGGGCGGGACTGACAGGGCAGCACGCGCGCAGCAGGCGGACAGAACCGGCAGGGCAGCAGACGGGCAGGGCAACGCGCACAGCAGACGGGCGGGACTGACAGGGCAGCACGCGCACAGCGGGCGGACAAGGGCAGGGGCGTAGCGGGTGGTCGCAGCCGGGGCTGCACGGGCCCCGTGAGTCATCTACGACATCAGCTCCCTATGCGGCGGAGGATCCCTAGCCGGGAGCCCGTCGCGACTGAAGGCGCACGCGCCGGGAGCCCGCCGCGACCGCGTCCTACAGGCGTTCGGCGCGCTCGTGCAGCAGGGTCCGCACGGCGTCGATGTCGCGGGGCGAGGTGCGGGATGCCAACCAGTACATGACGCCCGTCGGCACGAAGAAGAGCTGGAACACGGCCAGCCCGACGGCGTAGTTCAGCGGCGGCGGGAACGCCGCCCGCAGCGCGTGGAAGGCCACCCCGACCAGCCCGTTGCCGGCCGCCCGGCCGACCCCGTTGACCAGGTTGCCGAGGCTGTAGACGGTGCCCCGGTGCTCGGGCGGGTTGACGTCGGCGATGAGGGCGAACCAGTTCGGCGAGTTCGCCGACGTCAGCGCCAGCGCGAAGACGGCGGTGAGCAGGCTCAGCCCGACCGTCGGCTCGGTGACGACGCTGGCCAGCACCGCGCCGACCACCGCGCCGGTGGAACCGCCGTCGGGCACGTCGATGCGCAGCGGCACGAAGAACAGGACCAGGTAGAACGGCAGGGCCGCGAGGATGCCCACCGCCGCGACCAGCGCCCGGCCCCGGGGGGTACGCCGCTGCACGGCGTCGCCCACCAGGCCGCCGACGATGGAAAGCACCCCGCCGAGCTGGAACAGGGTGGCGAAGACGCTGCCGACCACGACGGCCGTCGCCGCCGAGTAGCCCTGGGCCTGCGCCCGCTGGGCGAACAGCACCGGCAGCCAGACCAGCGACCCGAAGGCCGCCTGGGCGGTCAGCCCCTGCAGGACCAGCCAGCGGTTCGTCCGCCGGGCCAGGATGCCCGGCAGGTCGGCGCGGGTGATCCGGTAGTCGTACTCCGCGCCGCCGGCCAGCGCTCCGGCAAGCTCCGGCTCGCTCTGCCCGCGCCGGATGTCGTACGTGAACAGGTACGCCGCCGTCGCCGCCAGCCCGACCACGGTGAGCAGCCAGAACGGCCGCCGCCAGTCGGCGGCCCCGAGCAGGCCGCCGACGAGCGTCCCGGCCAGGGTGCCGACGCCCTGGGACAGCCCCCAGAAGCTCATCACCAGCCCCCGGCGGCGCGGCGAGATGAGGTCGGTGACCACGGAGAAGCCGACCGAACCGACCGCGCCGAGGCCGACCGCCGCGACGAGTTGGGCGGCCAGGAACGCCGGGTAGCCCTGCGCCAGCGCGCTGCCGCCGGTGCCGGCCGCCCAGACCAGGGTGCCGACCATCAGCAGCGGCTTGCGGTCGGTGCGGTCGCCGACGTACGCCCAACCGACGGCGGCGACCGCGCTGACCAGGAAGCTGACGGCGGTGACCAGCCCGAGCAGGCGCTGGGACACGCCGAGCGAGCCGGAGATCGGGCCGTACAGCGGCGGGACGAGGCCGATCGCCACGTTGTCCAGCGAGGCGAGCAGCACGAACACCAGCACGCTGTACGACCGGTGCGCCGCGCCGCCGCCCCAGCCCCGCCGCCGTACCACCGACCGACCCGTCACCGACCCAGCATGCCCGCTGCCGGGTCGGCCCCCGTCAGGCGGGGCGGTCGAGCACCCGGTCGCGGGCCGCCGCGTACCGTTCGCGGACGGCCGCGACGCCGTCGGCCGCGTACTCCTGGGTGCCGGCCGGCGACCAGTCGGGCGCGTTCTGCCCGCCCAGGGCCAGCCAGGCCGCCTGGCGGGCGGCCCCGTCGGCCACGTACTCCCCCGGCGGCGGCACGACCACCGGGCGGCCGAAGACCTGCGGCGCGATGCGGCGCACCGCCGCCGACCGGGCCCCGCCGCCGACCAGGATCACCCGCTCGGCCCGGCAGCCCTGCGCGGTCAGCGCGTCGAGGCCGTCGGCGAGCGCGCAGAGCATCCCCTCGACCGCGGCGCGGGCCAGGTGCGCCGGGGTGGAGGTGCGCAGGGTGAGCCCGTGCACCGACCCGGTGGCCGACGGCCGGTTCGGGGTCCGCTCCCCCTCCAGGTAGGGGACCATCACCAGGCCGTCCGCGCCGGGCGGGGCGGACAGGGCAAGGTCGGACAGGGTGTCGAGGTCGACCCCGAGCATGGTGGCCGCCGCGTCGAGCACCCGGGCCGCGTTGAGCGTGCAGACCAGGGGGAGATAGCGGCCGGTCACGTCGGCGAACCCGGCGACGGTGCCGGTCGGGTCGGCCGTCGGCGCGTCGGCGACGCTGAACACGGTGCCGGAGGTGCCGATGGAGACGACCACGTCGCCGGGGCGGGCCCCGACGCCGAACGCGGCGGCGGCGTTGTCGCCGGCCCCCGGCCCGAGCAGCGCCCCGCCGGGCCCCCCGCCGGCGGCGAGCGCCGCCGGGTCGAGGGCCCCGGCGGTCTGGGTCGGCCCGAGCACGACGGGCACCTCCAGCCGCCGGCCGAAGGCGCGTTCGAGCAGGTCGAACCGGTATTCGCCGGTGGCCGGCGACCAGTAGCCGGTGCCGCTGGCGTCGCTGCGGTCGGTGCGCAGCGCGTCCAGGCCGGGCGCGCCGGCCAGCCGCCAGGTCAGCCAGTCATGCGGCAGGCAGACGGCGGCGACCCGGTCGGCGTTGGCCGGCTCGTGCCGGGCCAGCCAGCGCAGCTTGGTGGCGGTGAAGCTGGCCACCGGGACGACACCGACGGCGTCGGCCCAGAACCGCCCGCCGGCCTCGCCGCCGCCGGCCTCCTCGATCAGGTCGGCGGCGGCACCGGCGGAGCGGGTGTCGTTCCACAGCAGCGCCGGGCGGACCACCTCGCCCGACGCGTCGAGACAGACCATGCCGTGCTGCTGACCGGCGACGGAGACGGCGGCGACGTCGGCCAGGCCGCCGGCCTGCGCCACGGCGGCCTCCAGCGCCGCCCACCAGGCCGCCGGGTCGACCTCGGTGCCGTCGGGGTGGGCGGCGCGGCCGGAGCGCACCAGCGCCCCGGTCTCCGCGTCGCGGATCACCAGCTTGCAGGACTGGGTGGACGAGTCGAACCCGGCGACCAGGGGCATGGCGGCGGCCTCAGCGAGCGCCGAGCAGGTGCTCGACGGCCAGCTGGTTGAGCCGGACGAAGTGGAAGCCCCGCGCGGCGGCGGCGTCGACGTCGTACTCCTCGAAGGCGGAGCGGTCGGCCAGCAGCCCGGCGTAGCCCTCGCCGTCGGCGACGGTCGGGATGGCCAGGTCGCCGACGCGGCTCGCGGCGAGGGCCTCGGCCACCTCCGGGTCGGCCCGGAACGCCGCGGCCCGCTCCTTGAGCAGCAGGTAGGTGCGCATGTTCGCCTCGGCCGAGGCCCACACGCCGGTGAAGTCCTCGGTGCGCGAGGGCTTGTAGTCGAAGTGGCGGGGGCCATCGTAGGCCGGCCCGCCGTCGGGGCCGCCGTTCTCCAGCAGGTCCACCAGGGCGAACGCGTTCATCAGGTCGCCGTGGCCGAAGACCAGGTCCTGGTCGTACTTGATGCCGCGCTGGCCGTTGAGGTCGAGGTGGAACAGCTTGCCCTGCCAGAGCGCCTGGGCGATGCCGTGGGCGTAGTTGAGCCCGGCCATCTGCTCGTGGCCGACCTCGGGGTTGAGGCCGACCATCTCGGGGCGGGCCAGGGTGGAGATGAACGCCAGCGCGTGGCCGACGGTGGGCAGCAGGATGTCGCCGCGCGGCTCGTTCGGCTTCGGCTCGATGGCGAAGCGCAGGTCGTAGCCGCGGTCGACGACGTACTCGCAGAGCAGGTCGACGCCCTCGCGGTAGCGGTCCAGCGCCGCGCGGATGTCCTTGGCCAGGTCGTACTCGGAGCCCTCCCGGCCGCCCCACATGACGTACGTCTTGGCACCGAGCTCGGCGGCGAGGTCGATGTTGCGCAGCACCTTGCGCAGCGCGTACCGCCGCACGTCGCGGTCGTTGCTGGTGAAGCCGCCGTCCTTGAACACCGGGTGGGTGAACAGGTTGGTGGTGACCATCGGCACGACCAGGCCGGTCTCGTCGAGGGCCTTGCGGAACCGGGCGATCTGGGCGTCGCGGGCGGCGGAGTCCGCGCCGAACGGGATCAGGTCGTCGTCGTGGAAGGTGATCCCGTACGCGCCCAGCTCGGCGAGCTTGTGCACGGCCTCGACGGCGTCCAGCTCACCGCGGGTGGCGTCGCCGAACGGGTCGCGGGCCTGCCAGCCCACCGTCCAGAGGCCGAAGGAGAATTTGTCGGCGGGGGTGGGACGGGGTGCCATGGCAGACCTCCGGTAGCTATTTGTTCAGTGGTTGAATTATTTGGCGGGCATGTGGCACTGTCAAGGGGTGACCCGCCCCGCCCCTGTCCCCGGGGCGGTCCGCCAGGGCAGCCTGCGCGAGCTGAACCTCGCCGTGGTGCTCGGCCGGATCGCCGCCGCGCCCCGCCCACCGTCGCGGGCCGACGTGGCCGCCTCGACCGGCCTCACCCGGGCCACCGTCTCGGCCGTCGTCGACGACCTCATCGCCGGCCGGCTGGTCGCCGAGTCGGAGCCCGCGCCGCGCGCCGGGGCCGGCCGGCCGGCGCGCGGGCTGGTGCTGGCCGGGTCCGGCCCGGCCGGCCTCGGGCTGGAGATCAACGTCGACTACCTGGCCGCCTGTGTGGTCGACCTGGCCGGCGAGGTCCGGCACCACACGGTGCGCCGGGCCGACCTGCGCCCGGTCTCCCCCGCCGACGCCCTCGCCCGGCTCGTCACGCTGGCCGCCGAGGCGCGGGCCGACGCCGAGGGGCAGGGTCTCACCCTGGCCGGGGTGGCCCTCGCCGTGCCCGGCCTGGTCGGCGACGCCGGGCTGGTCCGGCTCGCCCCGAACCTCGGCTGGCGGGACGTGGCCGTGCCCGAGCTGCTGGCCGACCACCCGCCGCTGGCCGGGCCGGTGCCCGGGGTCCCGCCGCTGGTCGTCGACAACGAGGCCAACCTGGCCGCCGTGGGCGAGCTGCACGCCGACCCGACCGGGCCGGCGAGCTTCCTGCACGTCTCCGGCGAGGTGGGCATCGGTGCCGGGATCGTCCTCGACGGCGCGCTGTTCCGGGGGGTACGCGGGTGGAGCGGCGAGATCGGTCACATCCCCGTCCAGCCGCAGGGGCGGCCCTGCCGCTGCGGCGGCCGGGGCTGCCTGGAGCAGTACGCGGGCCAGGAGGCCGTGCTCGCCGCCGCCGGGCTGGACCGGGCGGACCTGCCGGCGGACACCGCCGCCGCGCGGCTGGCCGACCTCGCCGCCGCCGGCCATCCCGCCGCCCTGGCGGCGCTGGCCGAGGCGGGGCAGGCCCTCGGGGTCGCGGTGGCGGGCGTGGTGAACCTGCTGGACCTGGACACCGTGGTCCTCGGGGGCGGCTACGCGCTCCTCACCCCCTGGCTGCGGCCGGCGGTGCTGGCCGAGGTGTCCCGGCGGGTGCTCACCGCCGGCTGGGCGCCGGTCACCGTACGCCCGTCGACGCTCGGCCCCGAGGCCGCCGTGGTCGGCGCGGCCGGCTCGGTCGTCCGCCGGATCGTCGCCGAGCCGGTCGGCTGGCTGACCCGACAGGGCTGACCTCCCCTTCCGCTCGATGGGCGACCGTCGGAGCCCCTCGGTACCCTTGCCCGAAGGCAAGTTCTCGGCAGCGGAGGAGCGCACGACCAGCATGCACACAGCGCCTCCGACCGGCGCCCGGCCGTGACGACCATCCGACGGGGCGGTCTCGCCGGGCCGGTCAGCGGCGGCGGGCAGGCGTCCCGCCCGACGCACCGACGCACCGCCGAGCCCCCGCTGCCGGCCGACACCGGCCTGGCCCGGGAGCTGCTGGACGGGCTCGCCGAGGCGGTCGTCACCACCGACCACGCCGGCGTGGTCACCCTGCTCAACGCGATGGCGGGCGAGCTGCTGCCGGAGCTCGCGCCGGGCGGCGAGCTGGCCGGGTGCGCGGTGCCCGCGCTGGCCGGGGCGGCGGCGGCCGGCGCGGACACGTTCGACGCCGAGCACCACGGCCGGCGGTTGCACGGCGTCCGCCGCGCGCTGCGGGGCGGCCGGTTCGCCTGGTACGTGCGCGACGTCACCGAGGAGCGCGCCCGCACCGACGCCCTGCTGGCCGAACGGTCGCGCACCACGTTCCTGGCCCAGGCCGGCAGCCGGCTCGGGCTCTCCCTGCACCGCGAGCAAACCCTGCGGGCCGCGGCCACCCTCCCGGTGCCGTATTTGGCCGACGCGGCGCTGGTCGTGCACCGCCCGCCGCCCCCGGCCGAGGACGCCCCGCACTGGCTCCGGTACGCCGAGGGCGACCGGGGCCCGACGGCCGGGGTCACGCCGGCGGGCCTGCCCCTGGCGGTGCCCGGCCTCGCCGAGGCGCTCGCCGGTGACCACGCCGAGCCGAGCCCCTGGCTCGACGCCGAGCTGGCCGACCTCGGTGCCGTGCTGCCGGCGGGCTTCGGGCGGCCCGGCACCGTCCTCGTCAGCCCGATGCTCGGCGCGGCCGGCGCCGCCGGGGCGCTGGTGCTCATCCGGCGGGCCGGGCGACCCGGCTTCGACGCCCGGGAGATCGAGCTGGCCCGGGAGTTCGCGGCGCGGGCCGGCGCCGCCCTGGCCACCGCCGAGCTCTACGGCGAGCAGGCCCACCTGGCGCGGGTGCTGCAGCACAGCCTCCTGCCGCCCGAGCTGCCCACGATCGGCGGCGTCACCCTCGCCGGCGGCTACCGGGCGGCCGGTGACAGCCTGCGCATCGGCGGGGACTTCTACGAGGTCTTCCCCACCGCCGACGGCGCGCTGTTCGCCCTCGGCGACGTCTGCGGCAAGGGCGTCGGGGCGGCCGTGCTCACCGGTCGCGTCCGCCAGTCCCTCCAGACGCTGCGCCTGGTCGAGCAGCGCCCGCTGGAGCTGATGCGGCTGCTCAACCGGGCCCTGTTCGACGCGCCGGACGCCGCCCGGCGCAGCCAGTTCACCACCGTCCTGCTCGGCACCCTCACGCCCCGGTCCGACGGGGGTCTGCTGGTCCGCGTCGCGGGCGGCGGCCACCCGTCGCCGCTGGTCGTCCGGGCCGACGGCGCCGTCGAGCAGGTCCGGGTCGGTGGCATGCCGATCGGGGCGCTCGCCGCCCCCCGGTTCGCCGAGACGGAGGTCGGCCTCGCCCCCGGCGAGGTGCTGCTCGCCTACACCGACGGGGTGACCGAGGCCCGGGGCGGCGCGGGCGAGGTCGACATGTTCGGCGACGAGCGGCTGCGCCGGGCGGTCGCGTCGGGGGCGGGGCTGCCGCCCGCCGCCCTGGTCGACCGGGTGCTCCAGCTCGTCGACGAGTGGCTCGACGGGCAGGCCCACGACGACATCGCGATGCTCGCCGTGCGGGCGGGCGGCCGGTGACGACCGCGTCTCCCGTCGCCGCCGGGCCGGGGGCGGCGGCGGTCGAGGCGTACCTCGCCTGCCTGGACGCCGCCGACCACCCGGCGGCCGTCGAACTCGCCCTCGACCTGCTCGACGCCGGGGCCAGCGTCGCGGACGTCCTGGTGGACGTGGTGGCCGTGGCGCAGCGGGAGATCGGCCTGCGCTGGTCGGCCGGGCGGTGGAGCGTCGCCCAGGAGCACGCCGCCACGCACGTCAGCGAGCTGGTCGTCGCCGCCGTGGGCGCGCGGACCACCGGCCGGCCGGCGCGCGGCCACGTGGTGCTGGCCTGCGTGGAGGGCGAGTGGCACGCGCTGGCCGCCCGCATTGTCGCCGAGGTGGTCCGCGCCGCGGGCTGGCGGGTGACCTTCCTCGGCGCCAGCGTCCCCGCCCGCCACCTGGTCTCCTACCTGCACCAGACCGGGCCGGACGCGGTGCTGCTGAGCTGCGTGCAGCCGAGCCGGCTGGTCCGGGCCGGGCGCACGATCGAGGCGTGCCGCTCGGCCGGGGTCCCGGTGGTCGCCGGCGGCCCGGGGTTCGGCCCCGACGGCCGGTGGGCCGCCGCCGTGGGGGCGGCGGCGTGGGGCGCGTCCGCCCGCGACGCGGCCCGGCTGCTGGAGACGGACCTCTTCGCCGGGCACGCCGGCCCGCCGCCCGCGGCGGGCGGCGACGAGTACGCCGCGGTGCTGCGCCGGCGGCGCGACGTCGTGCAGTTCGCCCTGCGCGCGGTGGCCCCGCCCGAGGCGGAGGCCGACCAGTTCGCCGCCGCCGTCGGGCACCTCGTGGACGCGCTCGCCGCCGCGATCCGGGTCGGCGATCCGCAGCTCCTGCTCGACCACACGACGTGGCAGGCCGGCGTGCTGGCGGCTCGGGGCGCGGGCCGCGAGCCGCTGCTGGACGCCGTGCTGGCGGCCTGCGGCACCGTCCTGGCCGACCACCCCCGCGCGTGCGAGCACCTGCGGGCGGCGGCGCAAGGAAGGGCCCCCTGTTAACGCCTTCTGTATAGGAAGGGCCCCTCCCAACACCTGCCGTGCCGCGAGAGGCACGCCGCGCCGGGCTGCCGTCAGGCGGTGCGGGGTCAGGCGGTGCGGGCCACCTGCGGGTCGCCGGCCGACCAGCCGCCGCCCGCGGTGCCGTCGCCGGGCCAGCCGCCCGGGGCCGAGTCCGTCGCCGGTCGGCCGCGCGGCACGCCCCCGGTCGCCCACCCGGCCGGGTGTTCCCCCGCCGGCCAGCCCTGTCCGGGCGGCGGAGCCCACTCGTCCGGCCGGGCCTCGGCGGCTAACTCCGCCGTCGGCGGCTCCGGCGGGTGCCGCAGCCGGGCGACCTCGTCGAACTCCTGGAGCCCGCCGAGCAGGGCCTGCCGCCCCTCGGGGGTCATCCCGGACAGGATCGCCGCCAGCCGCTGCCGGCGGTCGGCCCGCAGCTCGGCGAGGAGCTTCTCGGCCTCCTGGGTGAGGTGCAGGGAGATCTCCCGCCGGTCGGACCGGCCCGGCTCGCGCTCCAGCATGCCCGCCGCCACGAGCCGGTCGCAGAGCCGGCTGGCCGAGGAGAGCAGCATGTCGAGCAGCGTGGCCAGCCGACGCAGGTTGATCCCGTCGTGCTGCTCGACCACCATGACGGCGCGCAGTTGCGCCCCGGAGAGCCGGCTGGTGGTGCGCTCGCGCGCCGCCTCGAAGACCGTGAGCAGGGTGCCGGCCGCCGCGTCGAGGGCGGCGGCCATACTCGCTTCTGGTCCGTGCGGACCGTGTTCTTCGGTCATGTTGGGCAAGAGACTACCCGGCGTCCCTGGTCGCCGGCCCCTCCGAACAGAGGAGTGACGATGAGCGGTGCGGAAGACCGGGCCCGTCGTACCCTGACCGAGGCGCCCGCCGACCTGCTGGTCGACCGGCTCGCCGGGGAACTCCTGCGGTCGTACGGGATCACGGAGGTCGAACTCTTCCAGGTCGACTACCGCCTCTCGGCACTGCTGCCGCTCACCGAGGGTGAACCGATCGAGGGCCCGGGGCACCCCGCCTGGCGCTGCTTCGACCACCAGGAGCCGATCGTCACCGAGCGGACCGGTTACCTCCCGGTCAGCATGCGCGGCGACCGGCGGGGGGTGCTCCGGGTGTCGCCGGTGCCCGGCGATCCGGCCGCCGTGGGCGAGCTGCTCGGGGTGGCCACCGCGCTGGGCCACGAGCTGGTCGCCGTGAACGAGGGCACGGACGTCTACCGGGCCGCCCGCCGCAGCCGCCGGCTCACCCTCGCCGCCGAGATGCAGTGGGAGCTGCTGCCCGGGCGCAGCCGGATCCGCCCGTCCTTCAGCCTCGCCGGCCAGCTCGAACCGGCGTACGCGGTGCGGGGCGACAGCTTCGACTGGTCCGACGACGGGCACCGGCTGTGGCTGTCGACGATCAACGGGATGGGCGAGGGGGTGCAGGCCTCCGTGCTGACCGCCCTGGCCACGCACGCCCTGCGCAACGCCCGCCGGGCGGGGCTGGGCCTGGCCGACCAGGCCGCCCTCGCCGACCAGGCCGTGTACGCGCTGCACCGGGGCGAGCAGCACGTCTCGGCGCTGCTGCTGGAGCTGGACCTGGCCGGCGGCGTGATGACGGTGATCGACGCGGGCTCGCCCCGGCTGGTGCTGCTGCGCGGCGGGGAGGTCGTGGAGCAGCCGCTGGAGGCGCAGTTCCCGCTCGGCATGTTCGACGGCACCGACTACCGGGAGCAGCAGTTCACGCTGCGCCGCGGCGACCGGCTCTTCGTGCTCAGCGACGGCGTGGTCGAGGCGACCGGGCAGAACGTCCGGTACGGCGAGACCGCGCTGGACCGGTTCCTGCGCCGGACCGGCCCGATGGAGCCGCTGGACGCGGTGCGGTCGCTGATCGGCGACCTGCGGGCGTTCGTCGCCGGTGACCTGGTCGACGACGCGGTGGTGGTCTGCCTCGACTGGACGGGCCCGCAGCCCTGACCGGCCCGGTGTCCGGGTCGGCGCGACGCCGGCCCGGGACACCCACCGGTCAGTACGCGCCCCGGCTGCGCACGACCGCGCCGAAGGTCTTCCAGAGGATGGTCAGGTCGGCGGCGAGCGACCAGTTCTCCACGTAGTAGAGGTCGAGCCGGATGCCGTCCTCCCAGCTCAGGTCGGACCGGCCGCTGACCTGCCAGAGGCCGGTCATCCCGGGCTTGACCAGCAGCCGCCGGGCCACGTCGCCGTCGTAGCGGGCCACCTCGGAGGGCAGCGGCGGGCGCGGGCCGACCAGGCTCATCTGCCCGAGCAGCACGTTGGCGAGCTGGGGCAGCTCGTCGAGCGACCACTTGCGCAGCACCCGGCCGACCCGGGTCACCCGGGGGTCGTCGCGCATCTTGAACATGAGGCCGTCGGTCTCGTTGCGGGTGGTCAGCTCGGCGAGCAGGGCGTCGGCGTTGACCACCATCGTGCGGAACTTGAACACCCCGAACTCGCGGCCGCCCTGGCCGACCCGGATCTGCCGGAACAGCACCGGCCCCCGGTTGTCGAGCTTGATCGCCAGGGCGATCACGGCCAGCAGCGGCAGCAGCAGGGCCAGCGCCACGGCGGCGGCGGACCGGTCGACGAAGCCCTTGACCAGCTTGCGGGCCCCCCGGAACTCGGGGGCCTCCACGTGGATCAGGGGCAGGCCGGCGACCGGCCGGGTGTGGATGCGGGGGCCGGCCACGTCGGTGAGCGCGGGCGCGACGACCAGGTCGACGCCGGTGCCCTCCAGCTGCCAGCCGAGCCGCCGCAGCCGGGTCGCGGTCAGCTCGCCGGAGGCGGTGACGGCCACGGTGTCCGCGCCGATCGCGGTGGCCGCCTCGGGGATGCCCCGGAACGAGCCGACGACCGGCACGTCGCCGAGCCGCTGCGGTACGGGCGCGAGCAGCGCGTCCGGGATGCAGGCCCCCACCACGTGGTAGCCGGCGTACGGCTCGCGGCGCAGCTGGTGGACCAGCTCCAGCACGTGCGCGGTGTCGCCGACCACCAGGACCTTGCGGGACCAGCCGCGCCCCCGGGACCGGGCCCGGTGCAGCCGCTTGCGGGCGGCGAACCGGGCCACTTCCAGGCCCAGCATGCCGACGGCGAACGAGATGGCCAGGAAGCCCCGGGAGACGCCGACGTCGGCGATGTAGCCGGCGATGGCGGTGCCGCCCGCGAGGCGCAGGCTGGCGCTGCCGACCCGCCGGTACTCGTCGGCGCCGTAGCCCAGCACCCGGTCGTCGTAGCAGCGCAGGACCTTGAGCGAGAGCAGCCACGTGAGCAGCAGCACGGGGGCCACCACGACGTACGGGATCTTCGAGCCCACCGGCTCCTCGTCGCCGAATCGGGCGACGTAGCCGATCAGCACCGCGACCGCCAGGACGGCGGTGTCCAGCACCACCAGCATGCGAACGTACGCCCGCTCGTCGACGCGGGCCACGGGCCCGCCCCGGTCAGCCCCAGGCCGCGGCGGCGTCCTGGTGGCGGTCAACAGCGTCGCCGACGTCACCGGCCCTCCCCACTCTGCTGAGAAAGGCCCCGGTCGTTGCTCGGTCTCCCCAACGGGACCGACGGCGCCGGAGCACCTCGACATCTTCTCTTAACAACTATGGCCACCAACTACTTCGGACGTATTGCCGTCAGTTTGCTGGCGGACCGGTGCGGCAGGCGGCTTGGCGCAACGGTTTCCCGCGCGGCAAGCCACCGTCGCTGATTCGGGACTCAGTATGGTGCACGGTCAGCGAGGCGCGTTCGGGCGGAGCGCGATCGCCTTGAGGAAGATGTCACCGATCTTGGTCGGATCCTCGGTGACGAAGTTGCCGCCGCCGGTGACCTTGGTGATCGACTCCAGCTCGGACTTGCTGACGTCGTTGCCGATGCCGATGATCACGACCTGCACCGGCCGGTCCGGGTCGGCGATCCGCTTCAGCTCGGCGAGCAGCTTCTGCTGGGAGATGCCGTTGGCGTCCTCGTTCTTGCCGTCGGTGAACAGCACGATCGAGTTGACCCGCCCCGGCTCCCAGTCCTCCTGCACCGCCTTGTAGGCGGCCAGCATCGTGTCGTACAGGCCGGTGTCGCCGCTGGAGGGCCGGATCGTGGCCAGCCCCTGCTCCAGTCGGCTGCGGTTGCTGGACAGCGGGTTGATCGGCACCAGTTCCCGGTAGTCGAGGCTGCCGACCAGCTCGGTGGAGAAGGTCCACAGCCCGATCGACCAGGAGTCGTCGAAGAGGTTCAGGCCCCGGCTGGCCGCCGCGACCGTCACCTGCTCCCGGGTGGCGTTGTTGGCGCTGGGCACCGGCTGCTTCATCGACCCGGAGACGTCGATGACGCAGAGCATGCGCCCGGACTGGGTGGCGATGGACCAGCTGGAGACGGCGCGCTCTATCGCGACGGGGTCCAGGCCCCCCGCGCCGTTGCCACCCGGCGCCGGCGCGGTCGCCGCCCCACCAGCCGGGCTCGGCGCGCCCTGCGGGGCCTTGAAGCCGTCGCCCCAGTTGCCGTCCGGCGCGCGCAGCGACCGCTCCGCCAGCCGGTTGCGGAAGCCCGGCGTGGTGAGCACCTCGAACAGCACCTTCGCGGCGGCCTGCTTCGCCGGCTCGATGCCCGGCAGCACTGCGTACGGGTAGTCCAGCGGCATCGGCGACGGCTCCAGGTAGAGCGCCGCCAGCGGGATCGGCGGCTTCCGCTCGTTGTACGCCATCACGTCCTCCTCCGACAGCGCGGCGGCGCCGAGGCCGGAGGCGATCGCCGTCGGGTCGGAGGAACGCGGGAACCGGGCCAGCAGGTCCTCGCGCAGCGCGGAACGGCCGGTGGCCAGCGCCCGCAAGGCCCCCGTGGTGGCCTGCTGCGCGTCGCCGCCCGCCCCGCTCGCGGCGGCGGTCAGCGACAGCAGCCCCGACAGTCCGGCCGCGTCCTGGGTCGGCTCGACGATCCCGGCGCGGATCGGCTTGCTGCTGCTCACCTGGCGCAGCAGGTCGGTCCAGGTCAGCTTCTTCTCCGGCCAGCCGAACCGGGTCTCGGCGACCGGCTCGGGCACCGCCACCACCACCGGGCTGCGGGCGATGGACGCGCCGTTGCCCGGGGCGAACGCGGTGGCCCCGGCGTTCTTCAGCCGCAGCAGCCAGGTCGAGGAGTCCGGCACCCAGACGTCCGGGGTGACCGCCGTGCCACTGGCCTGGCCGACGCCGGCCAGCTGCACCCCGTGCTTGCCGGCCACCGCGGCGGCGACGTCCACCGGCTCGGACTCGGAGACGTTCACGGCGATGCAGGTGCCGCCGACCGCCGCCCCGTCGGCCATCCACTGGGCCGCGGCGGCCTGCACGGCCGGGGCCAGCTCGGGGGCCGCCGCCACCGCCAGCTGGACCTGCCCCGAACAGGCGGGCTGGACCAGCTCCCGGTAGCCGAACCAGGCACCCGCGATGACGACGACGAGCGCCGTCGCCGACGCGACTGCGCCTGCTCCGCGGATACCTGACTGCATGCGATGGCGGCCTGACACGGTGACCATCTTGCGGACCCGCTGCTGGTACTGCCACGTCCGTTCGGACGAAAGTTACTCAGGAGAGACAGATGTCATCACTTTTCCTACGCTGAGTGACGACCCGGTGCCCCGAGGTCGCCGACACGCCCCTGATCAGGGCCGGAACCGCCCGGAGCCGGGGGTCACGGCAGGACGCAGGTCGGGCTGGGCAGCGCCACGGGCTCCCCGACCGGCGTCGGGACCCCCGTCGCGGCGTCCACCCGGAACACCCGGACCATGTCGGCGCGCTCGTCGGCGACGTACAGGTGCTGGCCGGTCAGCGCGAAGTGCCGGGGCCACTCCCCGCCGGTCTCCACCTCCGCCACCGGCTCGGGCAGCTCTCCGGCGAGGGCGAAGACCGACACCGTGCCGACGCCCCGGTTGCCGACGTAGAGGAAGCGCCCGTCCACGCCGACGGCGATCTCGGAAGGCTGGACGTGCCCGGCGCGGGTGCTGGCGTCCACCCGGCCCCGCTGGTGCAGCGCCCCGTCGGCGGTCAGCTCGTACGCGGTGACCGTGGCGTCCAGCTCGCCGACCAGCCAGCAGCGCCGGCCGTCGGGGTGCCGGGCCAGGTGGCGGGGGCCGGAGCCGGGCGCGGCGTGCACCCGGGGCGCCCGGGGCACCAGCCGCCCGGAGGCCGCGTCGAGGTCGTACCGGTAGACCGAGTCGGTCCCCAGGTCGACGGCGAGCAGCGGCCCGCCGTCCGGCGCCGGGGAGACCATGTGGCAGTGCGCCTTCTCCTGCCGCTGCGGGTCGGGCCCGTGCCCGGCGTGGACCGCCAGGTCGCTGCGTTCGCCCGGCGCGCCCGTCGGGTCGAGCGGGAACACCGCCAGGCTTCCGCCGCCGTAGTTGGCCGCCACGAGGTGCCCGCCGTCGGAGGTGACCGCCAGGTGGCAGGGCTCGGCGCCGCCGGTGCCGCGCGAGCCGAGCGGGGTCAGGTCGCCGTCCGGGCCGACCCGGAACGCGCTGACCTCCCCCTCGGGCAGCTCGTTGGCGGCGTAGAGCACCGGCAGGGTGGGATGCCGGGTGAGGAAGGACGGCGACGGGGTCGCCGCGGCGGTGCCGAGCGGGGTCAGCGCGCCCGTCACGGGGTCGCGCCGGGCGGCGACGATCCCCTCGCCCCGCCCGCCGCTGGCCGCCGTGTAGCACCCGAGGTGGACGATCGTCTGCTGCCCGGTCATCCGGTCCGCCTTCCGCTGTTGTCCGTCGCCGGCCGTCCCGGCCCGCCGTCCGTGCCCGTCACCCCGGGTCCTTACCCGCGTCGGTCCGGATCCCTACCCACGTCGGTCCGGGTCCTTGCCCGCGCGGCCGGGTCAGGCCGGAACCGGCTCGCCGCGCTGCCGGGCGACGTGCTCGACCAGGGAGATCAGCACCAGCTTGCCGGACTGCCGGTCCCGGGCGTCGCAGAACACCAGCGGCACGCCCGGGTCGAGGTCCAGGGCGTGGCGTACGGCGTCCAGGCTGAACCGGCGGCCGTCGTCGAAGCAGTTCACCCCGACCACGAACGGGATGTTCCGCTGCTCGAAGTAGTCGATCGACGGGAAGCAGTCGGCCAGCCGGCGGGTGTCGGCGAGCACCACCGCCCCGAGCGCCCCGAAGGCCAGCTCGTCCCAGAGGAACCAGAACCGGTCCTGTCCCGGGGTGCCGAACAGATAGACCTGGAGATCCTCGTTGATGGTGATCCGGCCGAAGTCCATCGCCACCGTGGTGGTGGACTTGCCCTCCACGCCCGAAAGATCGTCCACGCCGATCCCGGCGCCGGTGAGGACCTCCTCGGTCTGCAACGGCCGGACCTCGCTCAGCGCGCTCACCAGCGTCGTCTTGCCGGCACCGAAGCCGCCCGCGATGAGGATCTTCAGGGCCAGCGGGATCCGCACCCCGGACCCGTTCCGGTCATAGCGCACGGAGTCCATTGACCACCGCCTTGAGGATGTTGTCGTCGGGTAGGAACGCGGTGCCGGCCGGCTCGTGCACCGAGACCAGGCCACGGGCGAGCAGGTCGCCGACGAGCACCCGGACCACACCCACCGCGAGGTCCAGCTCGGCGGCCAGCTCGGCGACCGGGACCGGCCGCCGGGCGAGCTCCACCAGGCGGCGGTGCTCCGGGTGCAGCCGCGGGTGGGCCGCCGGGTCCGCGCCCCGGCCGGCGAGCACGAACGCCACCAGGTCGAGGCCGACCGGCGGCCGGACCCGCCCGCCGGTCAGCGTGTACGGCCGGACGACCGGGCCCGCGTCGCCGTCCAGCCACTCGTGCTGGGGCCCCGGGGACTCAGCCCGCATCGGCCCCACCCGAGGAGGCCCGGACCGGCGCCGCCAGGTTCTCGCCCACCCGGATCACCAGCATCGCCATCTCGTACGCCACCAGGCCGATGTCCGCGTCGGCCTCGGCGACGACCGCGAGGCACGCGCCCTGGCCGGCGGCGGTGACGAAGAGGTACGCCGACTCCATCTCCACCACCGTCTGCCGCACCCCGCCGGCGGCAAGGTGCCGGCTGGCGCCCTTGGCCAGGCTGGAGAAGCCGGAGGCCAGGGCGCAGAGGTGCTCGGCGGCCGTCCGGTCGAGCTCGGCGGAGGCTCCGAGCAGCAGCCCGTCCGCCGAGAGCACCACCGCCTCACGGGCGGCTGGTAGCCGCTCCACCAGCTCGTCGAGCAACCAGTCGAGATCGACGTTCGGCTTCGTCGTGTGCACCACTAGGCGTCCCTCTCAGTTGCGGTCGTGGGTTGTTGCGGGGGCGCCGCCGGGGCGTCCGGTTCCGGTGTCGCGTCGGCGGCGGTGGTCGGGGTGGGTGCGGCGGGTGAGATCGGGGCGGCGGTGGTCGGGGCGGTGCCGTCGCCGACCGCGGGCAGGTCGGCGGCGGTGGTGCCGGCCGCGCCGTCCCGGCGGCCCCGGGCCGTGCCAGCCTGGAGCGCGGACATCAGCCGGCGGGCCTCCTCCGGGGCGCGCGGGGCCGGGGCGTCCTGGGCCGTCGGCCGGGGGCGGGTGGTGGGGCCACGCCGGCGCACCCGCCGGGGCAGGCCGTCGCCGTCTCCGCCCGGGTCGGCCGGCACGGAGCGGCTGGGCACCAGCGGCACCACGGCGGTCGACGAGTCGCCGCGTTCCCGGGTGATCCGGGCGGACCGGGGCCGGGGCAGCGTGTTGAGGCGGGTCACCTTGGCCATCCGCCGGTCGTCGCCCGCGCCCTGCGCCTCCCGCCTGCCGGGCGGGCCGGGCGGCGGCTCGCTGGTCACCAGGTCGTGCGGGATCAGCACCACGGCGGTGACCCCGCCCTGGGCGGCCGGCCGCAGCTGCACCCGGACGCCGTGCCGGGCGGCGAGCCGGGCGACCACGAACAGCCCGAGCCGGGCACTGTCGGCCGGGTCGAACTCCGGCGGCGTCGCCAGCCTGCGGTTGGCCTCCTCCAGCGCCGGGGCGGACATGCCCAGCCCCTGGTCGATGATCTCCACGGCGTACCCGTTGGGCAGGCTCTGCCCCCGCACGACGACGCGGGTGCCGGGCGGGGAGAACGCGGTGGCGTTCTCGATCAGCTCGGCCAGCAGGTGGATGACGTCGCCGACGGCCCGGCCGACGGTGGCTGCGGGCTGCACGTCGGCGATGTCGACCCGGTCGTACGACTCCACCTCGGAGATCGCGCCCCGCACCAGGTCGACCATCGCGACCGGATTGCGCCAGCCCCGGCCCGGCGCGGCCCCGGCGAGGATCACCAGGTCCTCGGCGTGCCGGCGCAACCGGGTGGCCAGGTGGTCCACCCGGAACAGTTCGGCCAGCTCGTCCGGGTCCTCGACGCGGCGCTCCATCCGGTCCAGCAGGGCGAGCTGCCGGTGCACCAGCCCCTGGCTGCGCCGGGCGATGTTGAGGAAGACCTCGTTGAGCCCGCGCCGCAGGGTCACCTCGTCCACGGCGGAACGGACGGCCGTCCGGCCCACCTCGGTGAACGCGCGCCCCACCTGGCCGATCTCGTCCTCGCCGTACTGCAGCGGCGGGGCTTCCCTGGCCACGTCGACGTCCTCGCCGCGACGCAGCCGGGTCACCACGTCCGGCAACCGGCGCTCGGCCATCTCCAGGGCGGCGTCGCGCACGGCGGTGAGCCGCCGCGCCAGCGACCGGCCGACCCGCAGCGAGAACAGCACCGACGCCACGATCGCGGCGAGCCCGAGCACGCCGGCCACGCCGAGCCGGGCCAGGATGCCGACCGCCACCGGCACCGTCCGGTCGGCGATCGCGTCGGCCTGGGTGAGCTCGAAGTCGCGCAGTCCACGCTGGACCGCCTCCTGGCTGGTCTCCCAGGCGCGGGCGTCCAGCCGCGGTGCCCGGCCGGGATCGGCCCGCACCAGCTCGTCCTGGAGGACGCGCAACCGGACGAACGCCTCGCTCTCGGCCAGCCGCTGGTAGGCCGCCCGGTCGTCCGCCGGCAGGTCGGCCACCGCCGTCTCGGTCAGGAACCGCTGGTTGCCGATGATCTGGACGAGCTGGGTGTGCTCGCCCGTGGCGTAGCGCCCGGTGACGAGCACCCCGGCGAGCAGCGCGTCGGCCTGCCCGAGCAGCTCCCGGGACCGGCCGAGCGCGGTCAGCGCCAGCGCCTGCCGGTTGAGCTCGTTGTCGGGCAGGGCCGCCAGCGCGGTGAACGCCTGGAAGGCCGCGCCCACCATGCCGCTGTAGAGGCCGATCGCGCCCGTCCGGTCCACCTGACGGCGGTCGATGAACCCCCGGCCGGCGGGCAGCGCGTCCAGCGCGCCGAGCAGCCGGTCGAGCCGGGCGTCGAGCAGGTCGCCGGCGGCGTCGCGCAGTCGCTCGCCGTTGACCCGGCGGCGCAGTTCGGCGACCGCGACGTCGGTGCGTCGCCGCTGCTCGGTCAGCTCCGGCAGCTCGGCGGTGCCGGCGAGCTGCACCACGGTCAGCCGGCGCTCGCGTTGCAGCTCGGCGACGACGGTCTCCCCGGGCCGGCCGAAGTCGTAGAGGAGGGTGCCCGCGGAGAGCAGGTCCAGCGCGGGGCCGAAGGCGAGCGTGGTGGCGAAGATCCACAGGGCCAGCAGCGCGCTGACCGGCGCTACGACCAGGGCCGTCAGCTTCGAGCGGATCGGCCAGTCGCGGGTGTTCATCAGACCTCGCCCGGAACGTGTGGCAGCGGGTGGCACCGGCACCGGCCAGGCTTCGCCGCCACGGCACCGGGGCACCGGCACGGGCGCCTTGGGCAGGATACGTAATCGTCGGCGGATGCGGTACCGGCCTCTCGCCCGGTGCGCTCGCCCCGGCACGCTCCGCTGTATCGGAGTCCGGACCCATCAGGGCGGGAATCCCCCATCCGTCACCCGGCATCCGCCGATCGCCCAGGAAAGTCGCCCGGATCGGGATTGGCGATCAGCGACCGGAGGGAATACCGGAGGGACGAAGGAGGAGCCATGTCGCCCACGCAGGTAATCGTCATAGTTCTCGTCGTACTCGTGGTGGTCGCGGCCCTGGCCGTCGTCGGCCGGCAGGTCGCCCGCCGCCGCGCGCTGCGGTCCCGGTTCGGGCCCGAGTACGACCGGGTGGTCGCCGAGCGGGACAGCCGCGCCGACGCCGAGCGGGAGCTGCGGGACCGGGAACGCCGGCACGCGGAGCTGACGCTCACCCCGCTCACCCCCGAGTCCCGGGCCCGGTACGCGGCGGCGTGGGAGGAGCTCCAGGTCCGCTTCGTCGACTCCCCCGCCGAGACGGTCAGCGACGCGGACGAGTTGGTCGGCCGGCTCGTCGCCGAGCGCGGGTACCCGACCGGGGACTTCTCCGACCAGATCGCCCACCTCTCCGTCGAACACGCCCGGACGCTCTCCCACTACCGGGACGCCCACGAGATCCGGCTGCGCAACGAGCGCGGCGAGGCCGGCACCGAGGAGCTGCGCCAGGCAGTCGTCCACTACCGGGCGCTCTTCGCCGACCTGCTCGGCGCGGACCCGGTGGCCGCCCGCGTCCCCGAGCAGCGCGACCCGGACCAGCAGCACCTGGACCAGCAGCACCCGGAGCACCGCCGGCCCGAGCAGCACCACCCGGAGCAGCGCCAGCCGGACAGCGCGGCCCGGGAGGCGGAGCAGACGCCGGTCGATCGTCCGCACGACGTCACGAGCCGTTGAGGAGAGCCAGATGCGCCAGGAGCAGCAGGTGAGCAGCGACCACCCCGAGGCCGTCAGGTCCGCGCCGGTGCCGGTGCCGCCCCCGGGCGGGGCGACCGGCGACGCGGCGGCCCGCCGGGGCCGGGACGTCGAGGGCCGCGCCGAGGTGCCCGAGGACGTGCTGGACGACCGGGGTACCTTCGACGACCCGGCCGTGGCCGACGAGCGCGGCGACAGCGCGCCCGAGTTCCACGAGCCGGCCCCGCTGCCGACCGCGTTCGGGGCGACCACGGTCGGCGGCGCGGTCGCGGCCTCGGCGATGGCCAGCGGCCGCCCCGAGGACGAGCGGGACCCGCGCGGCGAGGACACCGCCCGGCCGGGCGACGGCGCGCCGGGCAGGACGGACGCGTTCGACGACGAGCGGGCCGACCCGACCGCCGCCGACCGACTGCACGACCGGTCCCGGTGGACGACCGACGAGCCGGGAGACGGGCGCACCGGGGCCCGCCACGCGGTCGACGGGCGGGCCGGCGCGGACCGCGACCAGACCGACGCGGTGGTCGCCGGCGCGGCCGGGTACGGCCGACCCGAGCCCGGCATGATCGACCCGGACGCACGGGACGACGCCCCGTCCGCCCCCGGCGTCGGCGCGCACACGCGGGACGGCGTCGCTGCGGTCACGGCGGCGGCCCGGCCCACCACGGGCGCGGTGCCCGAGGACGCCGCCACGCTCTTCGAGCCCGGCACCGCCCAGGGCTTCAGGGACCGCTGGCGCGACGTCCAGCTCCGCTTCGTCGACGATCCCCGGGCCGCCGCCGGCCAGGCCGAGTCGCTGGTCGGGGAGGCGATCGAAGCGCTGGCCGCCGCGCTCGCGGAGCAGAAGAACAAGCTGGGCGACTGGCAGCAGACCGGCGACGACACCGAGCAGCTCCGGATCGCGGTACGCGGGTACCGCGACTTCCTGGACCGGGTGCTCGGCCGCTGACCGTCCCCGCTGCGCGCGCCCCGGCCGACCACGGCCGGGGCGCGTCGGCGTCCGCCCTCTGATTCTTGGACAGTTACCGTTCGCCCGGCGAACAGCACCTGTCCAAGATTCGCCGGACCACGCGTCGAAGGGCGGGGGGGTCGCGTCGGGGTGGTGGCGCGCGCATTACGGCCGCACGAGGGGTGACGCGACGGCGGCGGCCTGCTGTTCCTGCTCTGGCAGTGGCTCAGCCCGGCCGCGCCGCCCGGGCCGGCCCGGGGCGACGAGCGGGGTTGACCGGGCAAGGAGCGGGGCCGACCGGGGCCCGGCGTCGTCGGCATGCCCTCGGCCCTGCGGGGTACGCGAGGGGGATCAGGCAGCACCTGGCGCACAGGAGGGCAGCAGGATGACGGAGCGCGAACCGAACGCGGGGCGACCGCTGGAGGAGAGCCCCGAGGTGGCGGCGGCGGTGGACGACGAGAGCACGGTGCCGCAGCTGCGTACCGGCGGCGGGGCCGACCGGGACAACCCGTCCTTCGCCGGGCCGGGGGAAGCCGTGGAGGGGGTCGGTTCGACCGAGGACCTGCTCGGCGACCCGTACGGCGGGGGCACGGGTGCCGGCGGGGACAACATCCGCACCGGCGCGGAGCAGCCGTGGGACCCGGAGGACCTGGTGCTGGCGCGGGGCCAGGACCCCACCCCGGAGAACATCGAGCGGGCCCGCCGGGACCTGGCCGAGCAGGGCCGGGCGGCGGTGGAGCGGACGGTGCCCTGACCGGCCCGCACCTCACCGGCTCGGGCCTCAGGGCCCGGAACAGGCCGGCCCGGGCCTGCTCGGGCCCGGAACTCGCCGGCCCGGAACAGGCGGGGGCCCCTGGCCCGACCGGTGGACGGTCGGACCAGGGGCCGGGGGAACCTGCCGGCGCGGTGCCTCACTCCCGCGGCGGCCGGTAGGCCTTCCGCCTGGTCAGGAGAGCGGCGGGTAGGCGTTCTGCATCAGCTGGGCGAACTGCGCCGGGAACCAGGCGCCCGAGATCGGGGCACCCGACAGCGCGCCGCTCATGCTGTTGCCGTTACGGGCGTTACCGGTGTAGGTCGGGTCGCACATCCGGTCGAAGCCCTTGCCCTCGTTGTTCGGGATCTCGGTGCTGGAACCGTCCGACTCACCCGGGGGCTTCACCCAGACGTAGGCGTCGATGCCCGGCTCCGGAGCGGCCTTCGGACGCTCGCCGAGGCCCGCGCCGGCCTGGTTGCACCAGTTGCCGGTGTGGAAGCGCCGGTCGACCCGGCCGCCGTTGACGTAGGTGTCCACGCTGGTCATCGCACCCGGGCCGGTGGGCCGGGCGGAGCCGCCCCAGCCGTTGCGGGAGGTGTCGATCAGCATGCCGATGTTGCTGCTGAAGCCCTTGGAGACCAGCTCGTTGCGGAACGCCTGGGCGAAGGAGAGCTCGTCGACGTAGTAGTTCCAGTCGACCCACTTGGACTGGCGGACGGTCTGGCCGTTCACCGTGTCGGTGACCTTGAAGTACGGCTCCTTGAGAGCCGAGTAGTTCGCGGTGTTCACGATGAAGCCGTGCACGTTGGCCGGGGTGCTGCCGGACGCGCCGGCGGCCTCACGCAGGATCGCGGCGCTCGGGCTGAAGTTGCTGTCCCAGCCCAGCCAGCCGTGGTGGCCGGCGTCGATGTAGTTGTAGACGTTGCCGATCGCGCCCAGCTTCGCCAGGGCGTAGCCCACGCCGTTGACGTACCCGCCGTTGGCCTTCATCGTGTCGCACGTCGCCGTGCCGCCCGGCTTGTCCGAGGTGTTGGTGATCAGGTTCGGCAGCGAGTCGATCTCGACGATGTTGATGATCCGCAGGCTGGCGTACTTCGGGTCGCCCTGGATCGCCGCGATCGGGTCGATGTACTCGGTCTTGTAGCGGGGCAGCTCGTCCGGCTTCAGCTCACCGTTGGAGGCGAGGGCGGAGCAGTCGCGGCCGGGGAGGTTGTAGATGACGAACTGGATGTAGTTCGCACCCTGGGCCAGCGCGGCGTTCAGGTGGTCACGCACGCCCATGGCCCCGTTGGAGCTGCTGTCCGGGGTGCCGTTGATGGCGGCGATCCGGTCGATCCACACGGCGGTGGGGGTGTTGGACACCCGGTTGCCGCCCGCGACGGACTCGGCCTTGGCCTTCCACTCCGGGTTCACGTACCCCTTGGCGTTCAGGTACGGGTTGTCCACCTTCTGCCCCGGCGGGGTCGTCGGCGGCGGGGTGGTCGGCGGCGGGGTCGTCGGCGGGGGCGTCGTGGGCGGAGGCGTCGTCGGCGGGGTGGTGGTCGGCGGCGGCGTGGTGGGGTTGGTGGTGCCGCCGTTGCAGACCACGCCGTTCAGGGTGAACGAGGTGGGCTTCGGGTTGCTGCCGCTCCACGAGCCGTTGAAGCCGAGGGTCACGCTGCCGCCGCTGGCGATCGAGCCGTTGTAGGACTCGTTCGTGGCGGTGACGTTCTGCCCGCTCTGGCTCCACTTCGCCGACCAGCCCTGCACGACCTTCTGGCTGCTGTTCGGGAAGGTGAAGCCGAGGTTCCAGGACGAGACGGCGTCGCCGATGTTCTTGATGGTGACGCTGCCGGTGAAGCCGCCGGCCCAGTCGTTGGTGGTGTAGTCGACGCTGCACTGGGTCGCGGCCTGGGCCGCGGTGACCGGAATGGTCACCAGACCGCCGGCGACCAGCGCGCCCGCACCGGTCAGTGCGAGCGCCCGGCGACGGCCGGACAGTCTCTTCCTCATACTCATGCCACTGATCTCCTTGGGCGAGACCGGACTCGCGGCCCGGCGGAACGGCGCGCGACATCGAAAGACATCGACGGCGCCACGGGGGATTTCGGGGGTGCCCGACCCGGACGGGCAGTGTGGTGGTGGTGCGCGACCGGCGCGCGGAACGGCCGGTCGGGCGGCGGACGTCGTCCGGTGGAACCGGTGCCCTCGACATCTGCCTTGCGCGGTGTGGCTCCCCGTACCGCGTGAGGGAATTCTTGCATGGGAGCGCTTCCATGGCAATGGTTCGATGCCGGGCGGCCCCACCCACCGGGGACGAGCGGCCCGGTAGGGGCGTCGGAGCACCGGAGGCACCGACCGGGACGCCGCACGTGAGCGACCCTCCCCCCTCGAAAGGGTGCGGGAACGCCCGGCCGGTCGCAACCCCGTCGACCGACCCGATTCATCCGACACATGGCGTCAAACGCGCTTAAGTGACCTTCACCCTCATGCTCAGGCAAACTGTAAAACACGAATCTTTCCCCTGATAGCTCGCGAACAGGGCTAACGTCGTGGGTAGCTCGGCTGACGTCGGGCTCAGGACGAAGAGGGATGGAGTGACGCAGGTCATGGCAAACAAGATGCTCGGGAAGGTCGTTGCGGGTGCCGCGCTCGGCGGCGCGTCCCTGCTGGTGTTCACGCCGGGGATCGCGTTCGCGGACGGCCACTACGACGGCGAGACCCGCGACGGCAAGGTCTATGCCAAGCCGCACGTCGTCAAGCCCGGCGAGAAGGTCAAGATCCTGGAAATCTGCCCCGAGGCCCAGGAGCACGCCGCCGTCTGGTCCGAGGTGACCGGCAAGGTCAAGCTGCACCCGGCGGAGGAGGACCACGGCTACCGGGGCGAGGAAGAGGGCGCCTGGGCCGAGGAGAAGGCCGGCGAGGAGCACGGCGAGGCCAAGGAAGACGAGAAGGCCGGCGAGGAGCACGGCGGGGCCAAGGAAGACGAGAAGGCCAAGGAGGACGAGAAGTCCAAGGCCAAGGAGGACGAGAAGGCCAAGGGCGGCAAGGGCGGCGGCGCCGCCGACGACTCGTCCGGCGAGTGGAGCGGCTACGAGCACGACCAGGAGGCCGAGAAGGGCTACGGGCACAAGTCCGAGAAGTCCGAGAAGAAGGCCGAGAAGGACTGGTCGAGCGAGGACTCCGGCTACGGCAAGGAGAAGAGCTACGGCGAGGACTCCAGCTACGGCCAGGACAAGGGCTACGGCGAGGACTCCAGCTACGGCGAGGACAAGGGGTACGGCGAGGAGAAGTCCTGGGAGCACAAGAAGGACTTCGTCTACTACGGCGAGGCGGAGGTCGCCGAGGACGCCCGCCCGGGCCGCTACGAGCTGAAGGGCTCCTGCGGCGAGGGCGAACTCGTCGTGCTCCCGCGCGGCCACGTCGAGGGCGGTGACGGCGGCGCGGCCGGCGGCACCGACCGTGGGCTCGCCACCACCGGGGCGAGCATGATGGGCGCCGCGGCGCTCGGCGGCATCGTGCTGATGCGGCGGCGTCGGGCCAATGGGTCCCTCGCCTGACGTGACGGCGACACCGGCCGGCGGCCGCCACGGGACACCGTGGCGCGCCGCCGGCGCGGCCGTCGTCGTCCTGCTCGCCATGGTGGGCGCCGGGATGGTCGGCGCGTCCATGCGCGCCGCGCCCACCCCCCGCCCGCCCCAGCCGGTCACCCAGGCCGGCCCCGACCGCGTCGGTGGGGTCACGGACGACGGCGGGAACGTCGCCGGTCAGGGGCCCCTCGACGCCGACACGGAGGCGGCGGACGGGGGGCAGCCGACGGCCGGCCTGGCCCGGGCCACCCCGACCACCATCAGGATCCCCCGCATCGGCGTCGACGCACCGATCATGACGCTGGGCACCAACCCGGACGGCACCGTCCAGGTTCCCCCGCTGGAGCAGGCGTTGAGCGCCGGCTGGTACTCCCCGGGCGCGAGCCCCGGCGAGATCGGCAACGCCGTCGTCGTGGGCCACGTCGACTCGGCGAAGGTCGGCGGCCCCGCCGTGTTCTACTCCCTCGGCGCGCTCCAGCCGGGCGACACCATCGAGGTGGCCCGGGACGACGGCAGCCGCGTCACCTTCACGGTCGACGAGGTGCGGGCGTACCCGAAGGCCGCCTTCCCCACCGAGCTGGTCTACGGACCCAACGACCGGGCCGGCCTGCGGGTCGTCACCTGCGGCGGGCAGTTCGACCAGGCGGCGGGCAGCTACGTGGACAACGTCATCGTGTTCGCCACGATGACCGGCTGACCCGGACGGTTCGGCC
>NZ_BBOL01000010.1:142682-172348 GCF_020884815.1 Micromonospora sp. NBRC 110038
CCGCGACCCGGGTCAGGCCGCCGAGGTGCGCACCAGCGTGCGGATCTGGCGCAGCAGCACCGACAGCGCGGCGAGGTCCGCCCGCGAGTCGTCGAACTCCCCCATCGCCCGCCGGGCCCGGTGGATCGACGTCGCGTTGGACTGCTCCCACTGCTCCACCCGCTCCAGCGGCGGCAGCGAGTCCGGCGTCGAGCCGAGCACCTCCGCGGTGAGCGCGGCCAGCGCGGCGTACAGGTCGTAGCGCAGCGCCATCCGGGCCAGGGTCTGCCAGCGGTCCGCCCGGGGCAGCAGGGAGATCTTCGACAGCAGCGAGTCGACCCGGAACCGGTCGGAGAGCACGAAGTAGACCGAGGCCACCTCGCCGACGTCCCGGCCGCTGGTCGCCGCCGTCTCCACCACGTCCAGCAGGCCGAAGCTGTACATCAGCCGGGTCGCCTGCTCGGCCAGCCCGCGCGGCAGCCCCCGCGAGGTCATCGCGTCGATGTGGGCCGCGATGCCCTCCCGCTCGCTGCCGTAGAAGAGGTTCTCCAGGCCGGGCAGCAGCCGGGCCACCCCGTCGCGCAGCCGGGCGATCTCCGCCGGCACGTCCAGCGGCGAACGCCGGTTGGTCACCAGCCAGCGCACCGCCCGGTCGAGCAGCCGCCGGGTGTCCAGGTAGACGGCGGTCTGCAGCTCCGGGTCGACCTTGTTGTCCAGCGCCTCGACCGCGTCCCACAGCTCGCGAAGCCCGAACACCTCGCGGACCACCACGTACGCCCGGATCACGTCCGCCGCCGACGCCGCCGTCTCCTCGACCACCCGGAAGACGAACGTGATGCCGCCCCGGTTGATCGCCTCGTTCACCAGCACGGTGGTGACGATGTCGCGGCGCAGCCGGTGCTGGCCCATCCGGTCGGCGAACCGCTCGCGCATCGGCGTCGGGAAGTAGTTGACCAGGACGTCGGTCGTCCACTCCTCGTCCGCGAGCCCTTCGGCCAGGATCTCCCGCTCCAGCACGATCTTCGTGTACGCGAGCAGCACCGCGAACTCCGGCGCGGTCAGCCCGGTCTCGGTGCGGGCCGCCAGCTCCTCGTCCGGCGGCAGCGCCTCCAGCGCCCGGTTCAGCGCGCCCGAGCGCTCCAGCTCGTTGATCATCCGCCGGTGCACCGGGAGCAGCGAGGCGGCCTGCGCCTGCGAGTTGTTGATCGCGCGGGCCTGGTCGTAGTTGTCGCGCAGCACCAGCTCGGCGACCTCGTCGGTCATCCCGGCCAGCAGCTCGTCGCGCTCCGGCACGGTCAGTTCCCCGTCGGCGACCGCCGTGTTGAGCAGGATCTTGATGTTCACCTCGTGGTCGGAGCAGTCCACCCCGGCCGCGTTGTCGATGAAGTCGGTGTAGATCCGCCCGCCCGCGAGGGCGTACTCGATCCGGCCGAGCTGGGTGCAGCCCAGGTTGCCGCCCTCGCCGACCACCCGGCAGCGCAGGCTCCGCCCGTCGACCCGGATCGCGTCGTTGGACTTGTCGCCCACCTCCGCGTTGGTCTCCGAGGACGCCTTGACGTACGTGCCGATGCCGCCGTTCCAGAACAGGTCCACCGGTGCCGTCAGGATGGCCTTCATCAGCTCCTGCGGCGAGAGCTGGGTGACGTCGTCGTCCAGCCCGAGCACGGCGCGGACCTGCGGCGACACCGGCACCGACTTCGCGGCGCGCGGGTACACCCCGCCACCGGCGGAGATCAGCTTCTCGTCGTAGTCCTCCCACGACGACCGGGGCAGGTCGAACAGCCGCTTCCGCTCGGCGTACGAGGCGGCGGCGTCCGGGTCCGGGTCGAGGAAGATGTGCCGGTGGTCGAACGCGGCCACCAGCCGGATGTGCTCGCTGAGCAGCATCCCGTTGCCGAACACGTCGCCGGACATGTCACCGACGCCGACCACCGTGAAGTCCTGGGTCTGGGTGTCGTGCCCCAGCTCCCGGAAGTGCCGCTTCACCGACTCCCAGGCGCCCCGGGCGGTGATGCCCATCTTCTTGTGGTCGTACCCGGCGGAACCGCCCGAGGCGAACGCGTCGCCCAGCCAGAACTGGTGCCCCGCCGAGATCTCGTTGGCGATGTCGGAGAACGTGGCGGTGCCCTTGTCCGCCGCCACCACCAGGTACGGGTCGTCCGCGTCGTGCCGGACCACGTCCTCGGGCGGCACGATCTCACCGGCGACGATGTTGTCGGTGACGTCCAGCATCGCGCCGACGAACTCCTGGTAGCAGGCGACCGCCTCGTCCCGGTCCCCCGGCTTCTGCTTGAGCACGAAGCCGCCCTTCGCGCCCACCGGCACGATCACGGCGTTCTTCACCATCTGCGCCTTGACCAGGCCGAGCACCTCCGTGCGGAAGTCTTCCCGCCGGTCGGACCAGCGCAGCCCGCCCCGGGCCACCGGCCCGTAGCGCAGGTGCACGCCCTCGAACCGGGGCGAATAGACGAAGATCTCGAACCGCGGGCGCGGGGCCGGCAGGTCCGGGATGGCCTGCGGGTCCAGCTTGAACGCCACGTACGGCTTCGGCCGGCCGCCGACCGGCTTCGCGTAGAAGCTGGTGCGCAGGGTGGCCTGGATCAGCGTGAGGTAGGAGCGCAGGATGCGGTCCTGGTCGAGGCTGGCGACGTCGTCCAGCGCCGCCTTGACCGCCGCCACCAGCTCGCCGCCGCGCTCGCGGCGCTGCTCGACGCTCGCCTCGCCCGGGGCGAACCGCACCTCGAACAGCTCCACCAGCAGCGCGGCGATCCTCGGGTACGCGATGAACGTCTGCTCCATGTAGTCCTGCGAGAAGACCGTCCCGGTCTGCCGCAGGTACTTCGCGTACGCCCGCAGCACCACCACCTGCCGCCAGGTGAGCCCGCCGCGCAGCACCAGCTCGTTGAAGCCGTCCACCTCGGCCTCGCCCCGCCACGCCGCCGCGAAGGCGTTCTCCACGTGCGGGCGCACCTCGGCCAGCTCCTGGTGCCCCTCGGGCAGCCGCAGCCCGAAGTCGTACAGCCAGATCCGCCCGTCGACGCGCTCCACCTCGTACGGGTGCTCGTCGACCACCTTCACGCCGAGCGAGTGCAGCACCGGCAGCACCGCCGACAGCATCATCGGCTCGCCGTAGCGGTAGACCTTGAACCGCACGTCCATCGTCTCGTCGACGTCGGCGTCCCGGCCGCCGCCCGCGCGCGGGGCGAGCTGCTTGCGGAACAGGTGCATCTCCAGCTGGCCGGGCTCCTCCAGCAGCTCCAGCTTCGCCAGGTCCTTCATCGCCTCGTACGGCGTGTGCCCGTCCTTGTAGCCCTCCGGGAACGCGTCGGCGTACCGGCTGAACAGGTGCTTGGCCTGCTCGTCGCCGAGCTTGCGCTCCAGCACCAGGCGGTAGTCGTCGTCCCACAGCCGGGTCGCGTCGGCCAGCTCCTCGGCCAGCAGGTCCGCGTCGATGTCCCCCGGCGGGCGGGTCGGGTCCGTCCGCACGATGAAGTGCACCCGGGCCAGCATCGACTCGGTGACCCGGGTGGTGTAGTCCACCCCGACGCCGTTCAGCTCGCGCAGCAGGATGTCCTGCATGCGCAGCCGGTTCTGCGTGGTGAACCGGTCCCGGGGCAGGTAGATCAGGCAGGAGATGAACCGCCCGTACGCGTCGCGGCGCAGGAACACCCGCAGCTGCCGGCGACCCGCCATGCGCAGCACGCCGATCACCGCGTGGTAGAGGTCCTCGGTCTTGATCTGGAACAGCTCGTCGCGCGGGTACGTCTCCAGGATCTGGAGCAGGTCCTTGCCGGAGTGGCTGCGCTGGCTCAGGCCGGAGCGGTCCAGCACCTCGGCCACCTTCCGGCGCACCACCGGCAGCTCCCGCACGCTCGTGCGGTACGCCGCCGTGGAGAACAGGCCGAGGAACCGCCGCTCGCCGACCACCTGACCGGCGTCGTCGAAGACCTTGAAGCCGATGTAGTCGAGGTACGCCGACCGGTGCACGGTGGCCCGCGAGTTCGCCTTCGTGATGATCAGCAGGCGCTTCTCCAGCACCTTCTCGTGCGCCTCGGGCGTCATCGACGACAGCGCCCGCGCCTCCGGGGAGTCCGACCGCAGGATCCCCAGGCCCGTGCCGAGCACCGCCTCCAGCGCCGGCCCCTCGCCGCCGGGGGCGTCGACCAGCCGGTACTCCCGGTAGCCGAGGAAGGTGAAGTGGTCGTGGGCGAGCCAGCGCAGCAGCTCCACCGAGTCCGTGATGTCCTTCTCCGGCACCGGCGGGCGGCTGTCCGAGGTGCGCGCGGTGGCCAGCTCGTCGGCCAGGGCCAGGGCGCGCTGGCGCATCCTCGGCCAGTCCTCCACGGCCTCCCGCACGTCGGTGAGCACCCGCTGCAACTCGCGGCGCAGCTTCTCCCGCTCGGCGGCGTCGCGGACCGGGTCGATCTCGATCCGCATCCAGCTCTCGACGAGGTCCCCGTCGATCGAGTCGTCGGGCTCCACGTCGGCGGCGACCTCGACGAGGCGGCCCAGCGGCTCGCGGCGCACCACCACCAGCGGGTGGACCAGCAGGTGCACGTCGAGGTGGTGGGCGTTGAGCAGGGCGGTCACCGAGTCGACCAGGAACGGCATGTCGTCGGTGACGATCTCGATCACCGTGTGGTGCTGGTCGGCGTCCGGCTCGTGGATGCGCAGCTTCAGCTCGCCCGGCACCCGCTGTTGGGCGAGGTCCCGGTGGGCGCGGGCCGCGTCGAGCATCTCCTCCGCGGTGAACCCGATCAGCTCCTCGTCGGGGGCGAACCGCCAGAAGCGGCCGACCAGTGTCGCCGCGTCGTGATCGTCCCCGGCCAGCGCGACGGCCTGGGCGACCAGGCGTTCGGCGTTCGGGACCGGCTCGTCGAGCTCGGCGTCCTCGACGTCGTCGGCCAGCGCCTCCGCGGGCAGCCCGAGGTCGTAGAGGGTGTCGATGCTCGCACCGGTCATCCCGGTCACGCCTGTGTCGAGTCGGCCGAAGCCGTCCCCGTCGGTTGCCGAATCGAAACTGTCGTCCCGGCCGGTGTCGTCCTGCCGGAGGTCGGGTCCCGGTTTGATCGCCGGACGCCGGTCCATCGGTGCCACTCCCCTCGACCCACCGCGTTGTGGGTCACTCTGCCGCCCAGCCTAGGCCCTCCCGATTGGTGCTTTGGTCGGACCTACGGCCGGACGTACGGTTCGGGACTCCGTCCTTTCACCCGTTGCAGATCCCTGGTCGGCCGGCTGGGGTGTACCCCGGCGCGCGACCTTCATCACCTCCCCGCGGCACGTCTTCCCGCACGTGACGGGCTCGGCGGGGCGGTGCGCGGGCGACGGTCGTACTACCGTGACGGTCAGTCGGAGATCCGGAGGGACCGCCCGTATGCACCAGACGCACCCGATCCGTCGCGGCAGCGCCCGCACCCGCGCCCGGCGGTCACTCGCGGCGCTGGCGGCCACCGTGCTGGTCGCCGGCACGCTGGTCGGCTGCTCGTCCGACGACGGCCCCGCACCGACCGTCGACGCCTTCCTGTCGGGTTGGGGCAAGGGCGACCTGCAGGCCGTCGGCTTCGTGACCCCGGCCGGGCTCAAGGTCCCCGCCGCCGACGTGGCCCGCCAGCTCCGCGAGCTCTCCGGCGAGCTGGCCGACACCCCGCCGGTCCTGCGCCGCACCGGCGACCCGAAGGTCGACGCGAACGTCGCGACCGCCGGGATACGGGTGGCCTGGGCCCTGCCGGGCGACATCCGCTGGGAGTACGACCGGCAGGTGCGGCTGACCACCGGCGACGACGGGCAGTGGCGGGTGATCTGGGAGCCCCAGGTGGTGCACGAGCAGCTCACCGACGGCGACCGGATCGCGTTGCGCCGCGACGCCGCGCCCCGGGCGGGGGTGCTCGACGGCGCGGGCAAGCCGATCGTCACGCCCCGGCCGGTGGTCCGCGTCGGGCTGCAACCGAGCGAGGTCACCGACGCCAAGGCCGTGGCGCGGCAGCTCGACGCGGCGTTCCGGGCGGTCCGGCCGGCCATCACCCCGCCGGTCGACCTGACCGACCTGCCCAAGCGCCTCGCCGACGCCGACCCGGGCGCGTTCGTCGAGGTGGTGACGCTGCGCGACGAGGCGTACCGGCAGATCCGGTCCCGCATCTACGACCTGCCCGGCACGAAGTTCCGGGCCGAGAAGCTCGACCTGGCCCCGACCCGGGAGTTCGCCCGGGCGGTGCTCGGCTCGGTCGACCAGGCTCAGGCCGACGACCTGGCCGCCCACCCCGACCGCTACCGGCAGGGCGACCTCGTCGGCCACGGCGGCCTCCAGGGCCGGCACGACGAGCGGCTGCGCGGCACGCCCGGGCTCACCGTGATCAGCGAGCGGGCCGGGCCGGACGGCACCGTCGCGCCGACCGGCACGGAGCTGTTCCGGCAGGAGCCGAAGCCCGGCCAGGCGGTGCGGACCACCCTCGACGTGGCCACCCAGAACGCCGCCGACGCGGCCCTGCGCGGCGAGAAGCGGCGCGCCGCGCTGGTGGCCGTGCGGGTCGGCGACGGCGCGGTGCTGGCCGCCGCGAACGGCCCGGGGGCCGCCGGCGAGAACCTCGCGTTCACCGCCCAGGTGCCGCCCGGCTCGACGTTCAAGATGGTCAGTGCCCTCGGCCTGCTCGACCGGGGCGCGGTCACCCTGGACGGCCCGGTCGCCTGCCCGAAGACGTTCACGGTGGACGGTCGCTCGTTCAAGAACTCCGACAACTTCGCCCTCGGCACGGTGCCGTTCCGCACCGACTTCGCGAAGTCCTGCAACACGGCGTTCGCCGCGCTCGCCCCGAAGCTCGGCCCCGACGGCCTCGCCGAGACCGGCCGGGCCCTGGGCCTGGAGGCCGAGTGGGACCTCGGCCTGGACGCGTTCACCGGCAAGGTCTCCGCCGACGGCTCACCGGCCGAGCAGGCCGCCGCCGCGTTCGGGCAGGGCACCACCCTGGTCAGCCCGCTGGCCATGGCCGCCGCCACCGCCGCCGTCGCCCGGGGCCGCTGGGAGCAGCCGAAGCTGGTCGTCGACCCGGCCCCGGCCAAGGCCGCGCCCGCCGGGCCGCAGCTCAAGCCGGAGTCGGTGGAGCCGCTGCGCACGATGATGCGCGAGGTGGTCACCGCCGGCACCGCCACCGCCCTGAAGGACGCCCCCGGCGGGCCCGTGCACGGCAAGACCGGCACCGCCGAGTACGACGACGACCCGGCGCACACCCACGCCTGGTTCGTCGGCTGGCAGGGCGACGTGGCGTTCGCGGTGTTCGTGGAGCGGGGCGGGTCGAGCGGGTCGAGCGCGGTCCCGATCGCCGAACGCTTCCTGCGCGCCCTGGCCGCCTCCTGACGGGCCGGCCCGCCGGGACTGTCGGGCGGGCCTGTCGGGCGGGCCTGTTCGCCGGGGGCTGGCGGATGGCGGATGGCCGCCGGGCCTCGGCCGGCCGCCATGCCGGCGACATAGCGGTATCCGGGGCGGCGGGATGCCCCCATGTCGCCGACATGGCAGCGCGCCCGAGCCCCGCGACGGCCCCCGACGGGGCCAGCGCGGCGGCGGGCGGCGCGGCGGCGGGCGGCGCGGCGGCGGGCGGCGCGGCGGCAGGAGGGGGCGGCGAGCCCTCGGTCAGGCGATGCCGGCCGCCGGCCGGGGCGGGGCATCGTCTTCGGGGGTCGGCGGGGCGTCGCCCGGGGTCGACCCGGTGACCCGGCGCAGCAGGCCCGGCCCGACCGAGGCGGGCGGCCCGACGGGCTCCAGCAGCGGGCCGGCCCCCGTCGGGCCGGACGGGTAGCCCGCGACGAGGTCGGCATCGTCCACCGGCCCGGCCGGTCCCTCCGGCCCGCCCCCGGTCTCGTCCGTCCCGGCCGGCGAGTCGGTCGGTGCGCCAGCGGCCGGCGGGCCAGCGGCCGGCGCGCCGACGGCCAGCGGACCAGCGGCCGAACCGCTCGGGCCCGACGGGCAGGCGGGCCCGGCGGGCAGGAGCCGCTCCGCGACCGGGAACGGGCGCGACCCGGGAGGCAGGCGGGGCTCCGGGGCGGCCGGCAGCAGGCGGGGCTCCGGGGCGGCCGGCAGCAGGCGGGGCGGCACCGCGCTCGGGGCGGTCACCGGGGCCAGCCCGGCCACCACCGTGTTGACGATCTCGGCGGCGTACGCGCCGTCGAGATCGTAGTCGGGGTCGAAGACGGTCAGCTCCACGCCGAGGCAGTGCGGGGTGTCGACCAGGCCGGCGAGCAGGATCTCCAGCTCGGCGAAGGCGATCCCGCCCGGGTCCGGGGCGTCGACCGCCGGCATCACCGCCGGGTCGAGCACGTCCACGTCGACGTGCACCCAGTAGCCGGCGCAGTCGGCCAACTCCTCGTGGGCCCACTGGGCGGTGCGGGCGGCGCCCTCGGCGCGCAGCGCCGGCACCGGCCGGGTGGTGATCCCGGCGGCCTGGAGGTCGAGGCGGTATTCGTCCTGGGCGCGGATGCCGAGGACCACCACGTCGATGTCGCGGAAGTAGGGCCGCCGCCCCTCGATCGCGGCCAGGTCGGCCTGCCCCCGCCCGGTGACCAGCGCCAGGTCCTCCCCGGCCGCCGCGCCGACGTACGAGGCGTTGCCGGGGTGCCGGAAGTCGGAGTGGCCGTCGACGAAGACGAGCCCGATCCGCCCACCGACCGCCTCGCCGAGCCGGTGCATGGCCAGCGCCGAGCCGAGCAGGATCGAGCAGTCCCCGCCGAGGACGAGCGGGAACTCCCCCCGGTCGATGATCGCCCCGATCCGGTCGGCCAACGCCGCCGAGTACGCGGCGATCTCCGGGGCGTGGCAGACGCCGTCGCCGGGGCGCCAGTCGCCCGGGTCGTACCGGGGAGGGGTGAGGCAGCCGGCGTCGCGCGCCCGCAGCCGGGCGAGCAGGCCCTGGTCGCGCAGCGCTCCCGGCGCCTTGGCGCAGCCGGGGACGGCGGTGGGGGTGGGCGGGCGCAGCCCGAGGTTGGACGGCGCGTCGAGGACGGCGATCCGGCGCATCATGGGCTCCCGTCCTCGTGGGTCGGGCGGGCCGGCGAACGCCGGCCCGCGCTGGCGTACGGCGGAACTCAGAACAGGGCGCTGGCCAGGGCCCGGCGGGCGGAGGCGACGGCGGGGTCGTCCTGGCCGGCGACGGTGAACAGGGCGATCAGGTGCTGGCGCGCCTTGTCCCGGTCGTCGCCGGAGGTGCGGCGGACCAGGTCGACCAGGCGGGCGTACGCCTGCTCGGCCATGCCGCTGAGCACCTCGATGTCGGCGGCGAGCAGCTGGGCGGGCACGTCGTCGGGGTTGGCCTCGGCGGCGGCGAGCGCCGCGCGCGGGTCGGCGCCGGCGACCCGGCGGGCGAGCCCGACCTGGGCCAGGCCGGCCTCGGCGGCGGCGTCCGCCGGCGACTCGGCGAGGATCTTCTTGTACGCCTCCTCGGCGGCGTCCAGGTCGCCGCTCATCAGGGCGTCGTCGGCCTCGTCGAGGCGGGGGTCCCCCGGTGCGGCGACGTCGACGCCGCCGGCCTTGAGCACCGCGCCGATCCACTGCCGCAGCTGGGCCTCGGGGACCGCGCCGGAGAACGCGTCGACGGGCCGGCCGCCGACCACCGCGTAGACCGTCGGGACCCCCTGCACCTGGAACATCTGAGCGATCCGCGGGTTGTCCTGGACGTCGATGCGGGCCAGCGCCCACGCGCCGCCGCCCTCGGCGGCCAGCCGCTCCAGCACCGGGGCGAACTGGTCGCTCTCCGGGTATCCGGCCGCGCCGAAGAAGACCACGACGGGCATGGCGGTGGACCGTTCGAGCACCTCGGCCTGGAGGTTGGCCTCTGTCACGTCGATCACGGGGCCGCCGCCGGCGGCGGCCGGCAGCCCGGTGGACGGACCGGCCTGAGCCGGTGTGCTGGGGCGGGTGGCGGGCGGTGCGGTGTTGCGCAGTGCGCTGAGGTCGACCGCGCCGCGGGTGAAGATCGACGAGGTGATCCGTGGGTCGCTCATGGTTATCTAGTCTCGCACGTGTCCCGCCGAACTCAGATCAACCGCGACGGCGACAGTTGCGACTCTCACCCCCGCCCCGGCCTGCGAGGAAGGGCCCCTTCCCAACGCTTTTCGGATAGGAAGGGGCCCTTCCTGACACCCGTCAGAAGCGGGCCGGCTCGCGGTAGGTGCCCCACTCGGCGCGCAGCGCGTCGCAGATCTCGCCGAGGGTCGCCTCGGCGCGGACCGCGTCGAGCATGGCCGGGATCATGTTCTCGCCGGTGCGGCCGACCTCGACCATCCGGGTCACCGCCGCGCGCGCCGCCGCGTCGTCGCGGGCCGCCTTGCGCTCGGCGAGCACCCGGCGCTGCTCCACCTCGACCTCGTGCGAGATGCGCAGGATCTCCAGGTCCTTGGCGATGGTGCCGGTGTGGCAGTTGACGCCGACGATGCGCTTGTCGCCCTTCTCCAGGGCCTGCTGGTAGACGAACGCGGACTCGGCGATGTGCCCGGTGAACCAGCCGTCCTCGATGCCGCGCAGGATGCCGGAGGTCATCGGGCCGATCTGGTGCGGGCCCTCGCCGCCGAGCTGCCGGATCCGGGCGAAGATCTCCTCCGCCTCGGCCTCGATCTTGTCGGTCAGCGCCTCGACGTACCAGGAGCCGCCGAGCGGGTCGGCCACGTTCACCACCCCGGTCTCCTCCATCAGCACCTGCTGCGTACGCAGGGCGATCTCGGCGGACTCGTCGGTGGGCAGGGCCAGGGTCTCGTCCAGGGCGTTGGTGTGCAATGAGTTGGTGCCGCCGAGCACGGCGGCGAGCGCCTCGACGGCGGTGCGTACGACGTTGTTGACCGGCTGCTGGGCGGTCAGCGACACCCCGGCGGTCTGGGTGTGGAACCGCAGCCACAGGGCCTTCTCGCTGGTCGCGCCGTAGACGTCGCGCAGCCAGCGGGCCCAGATCCGGCGGGCGGCCCGGAACTTGGCGATCTCCTCGAAGAAGTCGACGTGCGAGTCGAAGAAGAAGCTGAGCCCGGGGGCGAACACGTTGACGTCCAGCCCGCGCGACAGCCCCAGCTCGACGTAGCCGAACCCGTCGGCGAGGGTGTACGCCAGCTCCTGCGCGGCCGTCGCGCCGGCCTCCCGGATGTGGTAGCCGGAGACGGACAGCGGCTTGTAGCGCGGGATCTCGCGCGCGCAGTATTCCATCAGGTCGCCGATGAGGCGCAGGTGCGGCTCGGGGTCGAACAGCCACTCCTTCTGCGCGATGTACTCCTTGAAGATGTCCGTCTGGAGCGTGCCGTCCAGGGTGGACAGGTCGGCGCCCTGCCGCTCGGCGGCGACGAGGTACATGCAGAACACCGGCACGGCCGGGCCGGAGATGGTCATCGAGGTGGTGACGCCGGCCAGGTCGATGCCGTCGAAGAGCACCTCCATGTCGGCGGCCGAGTCGATGGCCACCCCGCAGTGGCCGACCTCGCCGAGGGCCTGCGGGTCGTCGGAGTCGCGGCCCATCAGCGTCGGCATGTCGAAGGCCACGGAGAGGCCGCCGCCGCCCGCGCCGAGGATCATCTTGTAGCGCTCGTTGGTCTGCCGGGCGTTGCCGAAGCCGGCGAACTGCCGGATCGTCCAGGTCCGTCCCCGGTAGCCGGTCGGATACAACCCCCGGGTGTACGGGAACTCGCCCGGCCAGCCGATCCGCTCGAAGCCCGGGTAGGCGACGCCCTCGGGCGGCCCGTAGACCGGGTCGACGGGCATCCCGGAGAGCGTGGTGAAGTCGGCGTCCCGCTTCCGCGCGGCGTCGTAGCGGGCCTGCCAGCGTGCCCGTCCGGCGGCGATCTCGTCGGCGTCCATGCGCAGGGCTCCTCCTCGAGTCCTCGTCAGAGGACCGAGTGTAGTCCCCGGCCTGAACGATCGCTAAGGAGATGCGTACCGGCAGGTAACCGGGTCAGGCCGGCGGCGCGGCGGGGTCGCCGAGCGTCACGTCGTCCACCCGGATGTTGATCTCGTCGACCCGCAGCCCGTACGCCTCGACGGCCCGGGTCACCGCCGCCCGCACCCCGTCGGTCACCTGCGGCACCGGCTGGCCGGCGTCGATCACGATGACCAGGTTGACCACGGCCGCGCCGTTCGTGACGTGCGCCGAGCAGCCGCGCCGGGCGTCGCCGACCTGGTCCAGGCCGACCCGGTCGAAGACGGCGTTGAAGAACCGGGCCACGTCGCCGCCGAGGTCGGCCACCCCGGGGACGGAACGCGCGGCGGCCACCGCGATCTTCTCCACCACCTCGTCCGAGACGTGGGTGGTTCCGCCCGCCACCGCGTCCGGCGTCACCGACAGCTCCTGCGTCGCCTCGTCAGCCATGCCTCTCCCCCAGTACGCGCACACCGCCCCACGACGACCGTGGAGCGGTGCGAGCGTACTCGTTGCCGAGGCTCCGCAGTGGACGCGTCAGGAGCCGATCTTCGCCAGCAACTCGTCGGCTGCGGCGTACGGGTCGAGCGCGCCCTCGGCCACCTTCGCGGCGAGCGCCGGCAGCTCCGTACCGTCGCGAAGTGAACCGATCCGGGCCCGCAGCACGCCCAGCGTGATCGCCTCGATCTCGGCGGCGGCCCGCTTCTCGCGGCGGCGGCGCAGCTCGTCGTGTTCGACCAGCCAGCCGCGGTGCTTGTCGATCGCGGCGGCGATGTCGTCGATCCCCTCGCCCCGCGCGGCGATCGACCGGACCACCTGCGGCCGCCACTCGCCGGGCCCCCGCTCGCCGAGGGCGATCATGCCCTGGATGTCGCGGACGGTGGCGTCGGCGCCGTCCCGGTCGGCCTTGTTGACCACGAAGACGTCGGCGATCTCCAGGATGCCGGCCTTCACCGCCTGGATCGCGTCGCCCATGCCCGGGGCCAGCAGCACCAGCGTCGTGTCGGCCAGCGAGGCGACCTCGACCTCGGCCTGCCCGACGCCGACGGTCTCCACCAGCACCACGTCGCAGCCGGCGCCCTCCAGCACCCGCACCGCCTGCGGGGTCGCCGCCGACAGGCCGCCGAGGTGGCCCCGGCTGGACATCGACCGGATGTAGACGCCCGGGTCGGTGGCGTGGTCCTGCATCCGGACCCGGTCGCCGAGGATCGCCCCGCCGGTGAACGGGCTGGACGGGTCGACGGCCAGCACCCCGACCCGGTGCCCGCGCGAGCGCAGCGCCCGGACCAGCTCGTTGGTGGTGGTCGACTTGCCCACCCCGGGGGACCCGGTCAGCCCGACCACCTGGGCCTGCCCCGCGTACGGCGCGAGGGCCGCCGCCACCCGGGGCAGCACCTCGTCGCCGGACTCGACCAGGGTGATCAGCCGGGCCACGGCGCGCGGGTCACCGGCGCGGGCCCGCTCCACGAGCATCGGCACGTCCCGGCTGCGGCGCACCGACGGCACGCCGGCGGCCGGGACCTGCTCGACGGCTCCGCTCACTGCTGCTCGGCGGGGTCGGGCACGTGGATGATCAGAGCGTCGCCCTGGCCCCCGCCGCCGCAGAGCGCCGCCGCGCCGGTGCCGCCACCGCGCCGCCGCAGCTCCATGGCGAGGGTGAGCACCAGCCGGGCGCCGGACATGCCGATCGGGTGGCCCAGCGCGATCGCGCCGCCGTTGACGTTGACCTTGTCGTCGCCGATGCCCAGGTCGCGCATGGACTGGATGCCGACCGCGGCGAACGCCTCGTTGATCTCGACCAGGTCGAGGTCCTCCACCCCCAGGCCGCCCTTGCGCAGGGCGTGGCTGATCGCGTTGGAGGGCTGCGAGTGCAGCGAGTTGTCCGGGCCCGCCACGTTGCCGTGCGCGCCGATCTCGGCGAGCCAGGTCAGCCCCAGCTCCCTGGCCTTCGCCTTGCTCATCACGACCACGGCCGCCGCACCGTCGGAGATCGGCGAGGCGCTGCCGGCGGTGATCGTGCCGTCGGAGGTGAACGCGGGGCGCAGCCGGCCCAGCGACTCGACGGTGGTGTCCGGGCGGATGCCCTCGTCCTCGCTGATCACCACCGGGTCGCCCTTGCGCTGCGGGATGATCACCGGGGTGATCTCGTCGGCGAAGTGCCCGTTCTTCTGCGCGGCGGCGGCCCGCTGGTGGCTGGCGGCGGCGAAGGCGTCCTGCTCGGCGCGGGTGATGCCGTGCCGCGCGCCGTGCCGCTCGGTCGACTCGCCCATCGAGCAGCAGTCCCAGGCGTCGGTCAGCCCGTCGAGGGCCATGTGGTCCTTGATCGTCACGTCGCCGTACTTGTAGCCGGCGCGCTGGCCGAGCAGCAGGTGCGGGGCGTTGGTCATCGACTCCATGCCGCCGGCCACCACGACGTCGAACTCGCCGGCCCGGATGAGCTGGTCGGCCAGGGCGATCGCGTCCAGGCCGGAGAGGCAGACCTTGTTGATCGTCAGGGCCGGCACGGACATCGGGATGCCCGCCTCGACGGCGGCCTGCCGAGCGGGGATCTGCCCGGTGCCGGCCTGCAGGACCTGACCCATGATGACGTACTGCACCTGCTCGGGGGGCACCCCGGCGCGCTCCAGCGCGGCCTTGATCGCGATGCCGCCGAGCTTGGTGGCGGAGAGGTCCTTGAGGTTGCCGAGCAGGCGCCCCATCGGGGTCCGCGCGCCGCTGACGATCACCGAAGCCATGTGCCTGCCTCCGAGGGGGTGCCGAGCTGTGAACCTTAACGATTGTTCGGTTGGACGGGTGTTCGGTCAGACTAACGCCATGGCTGAGAACTCCCCCGCCGAGCCCGCTGCCGACTTCGTCACAGACATCGGCCTGCGCCGCATCGACCACGTCGGGATCGCCGTCGCCGACCTCGACGCCGCGATCGACTTCTATCAGCGCACCTTCGGCATGCGCTGCGTGCACACCGAGACCAACACCGAGCAGGGCGTGCGCGAGGCGATGCTGACGGTCGGGCCGACCGCCGAGGGCGGCTGCGTACAGCTGCTCGCCCCGCTCACCCCGGAGTCGACCATCGCCAAGTTCCTCGACCGCTCCGGGCCGGGCGTGCAGCAGGTGGCGTACACGGTGGCCGATATCGACGCGGCGTGCGCGGCGCTGCGCGAGCGCGGCCTGCGGCTGCTCTTCGAGACCCCGCGCCGGGGCACCGCCGACTCCCGGATCAACTTCGTCCACCCCAAGGACGCGGGCGGCGTCCTCGTCGAGTTGGTCGAGCCCGCCCAGCGGTGAAAGGTGAAGGGAGGGGCCCCTGTTAACGCATCCTGTGGAGCAGGGGCCCCTTCTCAACCACCCCACCCCACCCCGCCTCGCCTCGCGCCCCGGTGGCACCCGCCCCGGCACCACAACAGCCCCCCGCGCGCGCAGTGGTGCACGGCCGAGTTGATCGACTTCATGTCGGCGGCATGGCGGTATCAACGGGACGGGAAACCCCCATCCGGCCGACATGAAGTCGATCAAGCGGTTCTGCAGCCGCTGACCCTCCGGCCGCCGGCTAGTCGTCCGGGGAGGCCCAGTCGGGCATCGCGGTGGTCAGGCATTGCCTTTCGACGCCGGCTGCGGTCCCCATTCCGCGCGATGCCGGCACGGCCGACAGGGAAGATCGCCGGCACCGACCGACAAGAAACCGGCACGGGCCGAACAGAAACCGGCACGGGCCGGCAAAGGACCGCCGGGCGCTCCCGCGGCCCTTTTCCCGCACGCCCCCGCGCACCCGACCACCCGCCTCCAGGGCCGCCCGACCACCCGCCTCCAGCGCGCCCGACCACCCGCCCACCGGGCCGCCCGACCACCCGCCCACCGGCCGCCCGACCGGCCCCGGAGCTGCCAAGATCGCCCATCGATCGGACCCGCCCGCCGACGGCTTGTTGACCATGTAAACAGGACACGAAAGCCCCGCACCGCTCTTGCGAAGCACCCCGGGGGGTCTGCGAGTATGTCCCAATGCCCCAGCAGCAGTCCTCCCCTCTTGCGTTCTTCGATAACGCGAACTCGCAGCCAGATTTCACCGTTGGCCTGCGCGGATACAACGTCGGGCAGGTCGATGACTTCATCGGTCGGCTGACCGCCGCGCTGACCCAGTCCGAGCAGGCCCGCGCCGAGGCCGAGCAGCGGATGAACGACGCCCAGCGTCGGCTCCGCCAGGCCGAGCAGCGCCAGAGCGCGCTGGAGCAGAAGCTCGCCGAGACCAACAAGCAGCTCGAGGAGAACAGCCGGCCGACCCTGTCCGGCCTGGGCACCCGCGTCGAGCAGATCCTGCGGCTGGCCGAGGAGCAGGCCAACGACCACCGCAACGAGGCCAAGCGGGAGTCCGAGGGCATCCTCTCCGCGGCTCGCCTTGAGGCGCGCGAGATCACCGACAAGGCCCGCGCCGAGGCCGCCGCGATGAAGGCCACCGCCGAGCGTGAGGCCGGCAGCGTCCGCACCGCCGCCGAGCGCGAGGCCGCCGAGGTGCGCGTGCAGGCCCGCCGGGAGGCCGACACCCTGCGCGCCGACGCCGAGCGGGAGACCAAGCAGCTGCGCACCGTCACCGCGCACGAGGTCGCCGAGCTGAAGTCGACCGTCGAGCGTGAGGTCGCCACCCTGCGCGCCACCGCCGAGCGGGAGATCACCCAGCAGCGGGCGAAGGCCGCGCGGGAGGCCGAGGAGAAGCGCGCCGAGGCGACCAAGCTCCTCACCGACGCCCGCGACAAGCGCGACAAGGACCTCCAGGCGCTGGAGCTGCAGCTCGCCGAGCGGCGCGAGAAGGCCGAGCGCGAGGAGTCCGAGCGGCACGCGGCCCAGGTCGCCCAGACCCAGAAGCTGGTCGGCGAGGCCGAGCAGCGCGCCCGGGCGGCCCAGGAGCGGGCCAAGGAGATCGAGCAGCGCGCCGAGGCCCGCCGGGTCGAGTCCGAGCGCACCGCCAACGACACCGTCGAGAAGGCCAAGGCGCTGTCCGAGAAGACCCTCAACGAGGCCAAGGCCGAGGCGAAGCGGCTGCTCACGGAGGCCCGCACCGAGGCCGACCTGACCACGCAGGCCGCCCGCCGCGAGGTCGAGGACCTCACCCGGCAGAAGGACGCCGTCACCTCGCAGCTCGGCCAGATGCTGTCGGGCCTCGCCGGCATCGTGCCGGGCGTGCCGCCGGCGCAGGCCAAGCCGGAGCCGGCCAAGGCGGACAGCAAGGACGAGCGGGTGAACGCGGAGTCCGCTGGCTGACCGACCGCACGGCCGGGGGGCATGGACACGGCGCGGGGTGACACCGGGTAACCGGTGTGACCCCGCGCCGTATGCGTTTCCCGCACTCTGGCCCGGACGCCGGTAACGGCAGTGAATCAGCTCCCATCCGGGGCGTCCGTATCGCCCCAGCCGAGCCGGATGCGTGTGAGGATGGGGGCATGTCGCACGGCGAGGAACTGTTCGCTCTCGGCGGGGATGTGACGACGGAGCCCAGCTTCGAGTCCGCCCTGCGGGGGTACGAGAAACGACAGGTCGACAGGTACGTCGCTCGCGCGGAGCACGAGATCGCGACACTGGCGGCCGAGCGGGAGCAGGCGTACACCCAGATCCACAAGCTGGCCGGGCAGGTCGAGGTGCTGCAACGCGACCTCGCCCAGGTGCGCAAGCAGGTCGGCGTGGTGGACCGGGCCTCGTTCCGGCACCTCGGCCCCCGGGTGGAGCAGATCCTCGTCCTCGCCGAGGAGCAGGCCGACGACATCCTCGCCGCCGCCAACGAGGAGATCGAGGCGCGGCGGGCCGCCGCCGAGCACATCGTCGCCGAGGCCAAGGAGCAGGCCGCCCAGGCGCTCAAGGACTTCGAGATCGCCCTCGCCGCCCGGCGGGCCGAGGAGGAGCGGCACGGTGCCGCCCGACGCGCCGAGGCGGACGCCACGCTGAAGGCCGCCAAGGACGAGTCCGCCCAGCTGCGTGCGGCGGCCAAGGACGAGTCGACCCGGCTGCGCAAGGCCGCCCAGGAGGCCCTGGAGAAGGCCCAGCAGGAGGCCACCCAGCTCCGGGACGCCGCGAAGGAGATCCACACCCGGGCCCAGCAGGAGGCGACCAAGCTGCGCGAGGCCGCCAAGGAGGCCCTCGCCAAGGCCCAGCAGGAGGCCACCCAGCTCCGCGAGGCCGCCAAGGAGGTGCACGCCAAGGCCCAGCAGGAGGCGAAGCGGCTCACCGACAACGCCACCGAGGCCGGCCGGGCGACCCACGCCAAGGCGTTGCAGGAGGCCAAGCGGATCACCGACGACGCCGAGGGCGCGGCAAAGGCCACCCGCGACCGGGCCCGGCAGGAGGCCGAGCGGCTGACCGCGCAGGCGACCGAGGCCAGCAAGCGCCAACGCGCCGACACCGAGGCGTACGTGCAGCGGATGCGCACGGAGACCGAGGCGTACGTGCAGCAGTCCCGCGCCCAGACGCAGCAGGAGCTGGGCGCCTGGCGGGCCGGGGTGGAGCAGGAGGTCAACGGCCGGCGGGAGGCCGCCGACCGGGAGCTGGCCCAGCGCAAGGAGACCGCCGAGCGGGAACACTCCCAGCGCCGCGACGAGCTGGACCGGCAGCACGCGGCCCGGCAGGACGAGCTGGAGCAGCAGTTCACGGCCCGGGAGACCGAGCTGGAGCAGCAGTACACCGCCCGGCGGGCCGAGATCGAGGACGGTGCCGCGGAGATCCGGCGCGCCGCCGAGCACGACGCCCTCGCGATGCGCCGGCAGGCCGAGGAGGAGGCCGCCGAGCTGCTGGGCCGGGCCGAGGCCGACGCGACCGACAAGCGACGCCGGGCCGACGAGCACGTCGCCGCGTCCCGTCGCCAGTTCGAGGAGTACGCGGCCACCACCCAGCAGCACCTGGCCACCACGCAGCAGCACCTCGCGGCGACCCAGCAGGAGGTGGCCGCCGGCCGCCAGCAGCTCGCCCAGGTGATGTTGGAGATCGCCCAGGCCCAGCAGCAGCTGGCCGACCTGCGGCAGGAGACCTGGCAGTCCCGGCAGGAGTCGGACGAGCTCCAGCATCAACTGCTCGACCTGCGGCAGCAGCTGGCCGGTGCCCGCCTGTCGGCCAGCGTTCCGGCGAAGGCGACCGCCCCGGCGGTGTCCCTCGACGGCGCCGCACCGGACCCGGCCGCCGACGGCACGGCCCCGGTCAAGGCGACTGCCGCTCCGGTCAAGGCGGCCGCCGCCCCGGGCAAGCCGGCCGAGGCCGCCACGTCGGGCAAGCCGGCTGCCGCCGGGCCCGGCGAGCCCGCGAAGCCCACCCCGATCAAGGCGACGGCCGACGCGGGGGCGGCGAAGACCGCACCCACCGACGACGCCGCCCCGGCCCGGACCCGGCCGGTGGCCGAGCCGGTCACCACGGTGGACGGCGGTGCGGCCAGCGCCGGGGTGGACGGCGAGCCGACGGTGGCGGCGGTGCCCGGCGAGGGCGGCCGGGGGGCGACCCCCACGAAGATCACCAGCACCGGTGAGAACGGCAAGCGGCCGACCAAGCCGACGACCGACGAGCGCAGCGCCAGGCCGAGCAAGGTGTCCGTCGAGTCCGAGTGAGCCGGGGTGGCCGGGGTGGCCGCCCGGCAACTACCCTCCTGTCGGCAGGACCCGCGCCCGGACGGGGCCGCGGGCGGCTGACGACCCTCCGGGCGCACCCGCCGGAGGGCGGAGGAGGTCTCGGTGGCGGACGGCGGACGGGCGCACGACGGGCAGCCGGACCACGCGCCGGTGGGCCACGGGCAGATGGGCCACAGGCAGGTGGGCCACACCGGTCCGGACGGCGTCCCGGCGGGCCGCACCGACCCGGTCGGCCCCCCGCCGATGCGCTCCGCACCCGATCGGACCGCGCCGGATCGGACCGCGCCGGACGACGACCGGGCGGACCTCGGCGACCCCGGCGACTTCGACCCGCCCGGGTCGCCCGCCGCCAGCTCGGGCCGCTTCGGCGTGCCGGGGCGGCCCCTGCGCCGCAACAGTTTCCTCGTCGGCTTCACCGGCGCGCTCGGCGTGCTGCTGGCGTACGCCGTCTTCCTCGGCGTCCGCAACTCGGCCGGCATCCTGGTGCTGGTCGTCATCGCGCTCTTCCTCGCCGTCGGGCTGAACCCGGCGGTGGTCCGGCTGCGCTCGTGGGGCCTGCCCAACGGGCTGGCCGTCGCGGCGGTGACGCTCACCGTGCTGCTGCTGATCGTCGGCGGCCTGGTGGCGCTGGTCCCGCCGGTGGTCACCCAGTCCGGGCAGTTCGTCGAGCAACTGCCCAGCTACGTCGACGAGCTGCGCCGCAACGAGGCGGTCAACGACTTCGTCGTCCGGTACGACGTGATGGCGAAGGTGCAGGCCGCGGCCAACGCCGACACCGTCGGGCGGGCGCTGGGCGGGGTCCTCGGCGGCGCCCAGCTCATCTTCGGCACGGTCTTCCGGGCGCTCACCGTGCTGGTGTTGACGATCTACTTCCTCGCGTACTTCGACCGGCTGCGCCGCGTCGGGTACGCGCTGGTGCCCCGCTCCCGCCGGCACCGGGTGCGGCTCATCGGCGACGAGATCCTGGCGAAGGTCGGCGCGTACATGGTGGGCGCGCTGAGCATCGCCGTGCTCGCCGGGGTGACCACCTTCGTGTTCGCGCTGGCCGTCGGGCTGCCGTACCCGTTCGCGCTGGCCGTGGTGGTCGCGGTGACCGACCTGATCCCGCAGATCGGCGCCACCCTCGGCGCGGTGGTGGTCAGCCTCGTCGGCTTCGCCACCGACCTGCCGGTGGGGATCGCCTGCGTCGCGTTCTTCGTGGTCTACCAGCAGGTGGAGAACTACCTGATCTACCCGAAGGTGATGCGCCGCTCGGTCGAGGTCAACGAGGTCGCGGCCCTGCTCGCCGCGCTGCTGGGGGTGTCGCTGATGGGCGTGGTCGGCGCGCTGATCGCGATCCCGACGGTGGCCGCCTGCCAGCTCATCCTGCGCGAGGTGGTGCTGCCCCGCCAGGACGCCCGCTGACGGGCGACCGACCCGCCCCGGCTCAGTCGGCGGAGCCGGCCTTCGGGCCCGGCACCGGGACGTCGGCGAACGAGGCGACCGTCCGGTCGGCGTACGCGCTGACGTCGCCGGTGGCCATCGGGCCGTCCCAGGTGCGGGGCAGGGGCAGCGGGGCGGCCGGGTTGACCCGGCGGACGATCTCGTCGAGCACGGTCTCGGCGTCGCCGACCCACAGGTGCTTCGCGCCGGGCACCCCGACCACCTCGGCCTGCGGCACCGCCGCGAAGCGCCGCCGCGCCTCGTCGGGGCGCAGATAGTCGTCGAACTCCGGCACCAGGGCGGTCAGCGGCTTGCCCTCCTGCGCCCAGTGTTCGAGGTCGGAGGGGGCGGAGAAACGCAGCGGCGGGGAGAGCAGGATCGCGCCGGCCACCGCCGGGTCGCAGCCGTACTTGAGGGTCAGGTCGGTGCCGAACGACCAGCCGACCAGCCAGACGTTCGGCAGCTCGGCGAACTCGGCGTACTCGATGGCGGCGGCGACGTCGAAGCGCTCGCCGACGGCGTTGTCGAACGTTCCCTCGCTGGTGCCCCGCACGCTGCTGGTGCCGCGCGTGTTGAACCGGAGCACGGCCAGGTCGGCCAGCGCCGGCAGCCGCCAGGCGGCCTTGCGGAAGACGTGGCTGTCCATCATCCCGCCGTGGGTGGGCAGCGGGTGCAGGCAGACCAGCGTGCCGGCCGGCTCCTTCCCGACGGGGCGGGCCAGCTCGCCGACGAGGGTCAGGCCGTCGGCGGTGTGCAGCTCGATGTCCTCGCGGTGCCCGGGCAGGATCGAGGACGCGCGGATCGGTGTGCTCACCGTCCCAGTCTCGCGCGTCGGCGCCGGCACCGCCCGCCCGGGCGGAAACAGGGTGATCCAGATCGCTCAGCCGTAGCGGGGCGCGCCCCGCCCGCGCTGGATGCCGGGGCCGCGCCGGTCCCGCGCCCGCCAGCACCCGCTGTGCCAGTGCCGGCGGTCGGTCAGGTCGCCCCGGTCGTCGGCCGGCCAGGCCACCAGGTGCGCCACCCCCGGGCGGATCTCCTGGTCGCAGCCCGGGCAGCGGTACGTCTTGACCGACGCGCCGCCGCTGATCCCGCGCACCTGCCAGTCGCCGTCGCGCCACTGCCGCACGGTGGGCACCCCGTGGCGGGCCCGGTCGGCGTCGAGGTGGGCGTGCTCGTCCCGGCGGGGACGGTTGCGACGGGGGCTCACCTCGTCAAGGTTACGGTCGGTTCCCGGCCCGGTCAGCGGGCGGTGTGGTCGCGGAAGCCGCGCCCCGCCTCGCGGCCCAGGTAGCCGGCGGTGACGAGGTGCTCCAGCAGCGGGGCCGGGGCGAAGCCGGGGTCGCGCAGCTCGCGGTACAGCGCGCGCTGACTGGCGAGCGCCACGTCCAGGCCGACCGCGTCCAGCAGCTCGAACGGGCCCGTCGGGTAGCCGCAGCCGAGCTTCATCGCGTGGTCGATGTCGTCGACGGTGGCGTAGCCGGCCTCCAGCATCTTCACCGCGTCGTTCAGGTACGGCAACAGCAGCGCGTCGACCACGAAGCCGGCCCGGTCGCCGCAGACCACGGCGGTCCTGCCGAGCGTCGCGCAGACGGCGCGGGCGGTGGCGGTGGCCTCCTCGCCGGTGCGGATGGTCCGCACGATCTCCACCAGGGGCCGCGCCGGCACCGGGCCGGAGAAGTGCAGCCCGACCACGTCGGCGGGCCGCCCGGTGGCCATCGCGATGTCGATCACCGGCAGCGACGAGGTGGTGGTGGCGAGCACGACGCCCGGCTTGCAGACGCCGTCGAGGCTGGCGAACAGCTCCTTCTTGACGCCCAGGTCCTCCGCCACGGCCTCGACGACCAGGTCGACCTCGGCCAGCCCGTCGAGCGGCTCCACGCCCGGGGCCACCTGGACCACGTCGTACCCGGCCCCGGCGAAGACCTCGACGAGCCCGGCGGCCGTCGCGCCGGAGCCGACGACGCCGACCCGGGCGACGGGGCGCGCGCCGTCGCCGGCCGCCGGCCGTTCTTGCGGGGTCGACTCGTCCGGTACGACCTTCGACGAGCCCGGCTTCTCGTAGGTGTAGAAGCCCCGGCCGGACTTGCGGCCGAGCAGACCCGCGGTGACCATCTGCCTGACCAGCGGCACCGGGGCGTGCCGACGGTCCCGCCCGCCGCGCCGGTACATGGTGTCCAGGATCTCGTACGCGGTGTCGAGGCCGATCAGGTCCAGCAGGGCGAGCGGCCCCATCGGCAGGCCGCCGCCGAGCTTCATGGCGGCGTCGATGTCCTCGCGGCTGGCGTAGCGCGACTCGAACATCGCCACGGCGTGGTTGAGGTAGCCGAAGAGCAGCGCGTTGGCGATGAAGCCGGCCCGGTCGCCGATGGTGACGCCGACCTTGCCGAGCCGGGCGCAGAGGGCCTCGACGTCGGCGACCACGTCGGCGGCGGTGACCACCGTGCGGACCACCTCGACCAGCTTCATCACCGGGGCCGGGTTGAAGAAGTGGATGCCGACGACCTGCTGGGGTCGGCCGGTGGCGACGGAGACCTCGGTGACCGACAGTGAGGAGGTGTTGGTGGCGAGGATCGCCTCGGGCCTGCAGACCCGGTCCAGCTCGGCGAAGATCCGCCGCTTGAGGTCGAGGCGCTCGGGGACCGCCTCGACCACCAGGTCCACCGAGTGCAGCGCGTCCAGCCCCACCTGGAAGTCGACCCGGGCCAGCAGGGCGTCCCGGTCGGCCTCGGCGAGCTTGCCCCGGGCGACGGCCCGGTCGGTCGAGCCGGTCAGGTTGGCGCGGCCACGGTCGAGGGCGGCCTCGGAGACCTCGACCGCGACGACGTCGATGCCGTTGCGCGCGAAGACCTCGACGATGCCGGCACCCATGGTGCCCAGCCCCACAACGCCCACGCTGGTGAACTCGCGCGCCACGACCGGCCTCCCCAATGCTGCGCGGGACCGCGGGCCGAGACCCCGCGGGACCGCATGAACGGTCACTAAGGTTATGCGCGCGAGTCTGCCACGTGACGGTCCGTCGCCGGGACGCGGAGGGGGTCGACGGCTCCCGTCGGGCGATCGGGTGTCTCAGCGGCTCCGGTCGGTCAGCGCCAGCAGCTCGGCGACGAACTCCGCCGGCCGCTCCAGGTGCGGGCTGTGCCCGCAACCCGGCAACACCACCTCGTGGTACGCCCCGCCGGCCGCAGCGTACCGGTCGAGCACCGCCCGGGTCTGCCCGACCATCGGCTGCGGCGGGCAGTCCCGCTCCCCCGGCCAGCCGGGCACCGCCCCGAGCGACCCGAGGTAGGCCAGGTCGAACAGCGAGGTGTCCGACACGATCACGTCGGCGTCGCCGCGTACCCAGGTGACGGGGGGCTTGGCGGCGACGGCGACGAGGTCGTCGGCGATGCGGAAGTGGGCCGGGGCGAGGGCATTGAGCACGCCGCGGTCGCCGGCCGCGGTGCCCGGCCAGTGCGGCGAGTCGACCGCCGTGCCGGGATAGTTGCCGTCCCCCGTCGCGGTGGACAGGAGGCTGTCCAGCAGCAGGTCCTCGTCGTCGCCGAGCGACGCCGGATCGGCCACGTACGCGGTCCGCAGCACGCTGCGGGGGCTGGTCGGGCCGTCCGCGCCCCGGTCGCCGGCGGCCAGCCGGGCCACGAAGTCCCCGTTCGCGGTGCCGCCGCCGGTGCCCGCGAAGTCGGGCGTGGTCGGCGTGCCGTCGAGGTCCCGGGTGCCGCCGAAGCCGTACGGGGAGACGGGCGCGGAGAGCAGCAGCCCGGCCACCCGGTCGGGGTGGTCGACCAGCAGCCGCATCGCCACGCCCCCGCCGAGGGAGTGCCCGACCACCACCGGCCGCGCGCCGGGGGCGAAGAGCCCCGGGGCGTCGAGCAGGGCGGCCACGTCGTCGGCGAAGTCCCGCAGCCCCCGGGTGGCGTCCACCGCGGCGGTCTCGGTGTCGCCGTAACCGCGCAGGTCCGGGGCGACCACCCGGAGGGTGTCGGGCAGCCGCCGCAGCAGCGGCTCCCAGAACGCCGAGGACGAACAGTTGCCGTGCACCAGCAGCACGGGCGCGCCGTCGGGCGGCCCGGCCACCCGGACCCGCTGGACGATGCCGTTGGCCTGCACGGTGTGCTGCGTGCTCTCCATGCCGCGGCATGCTGCCACGCGGCGACGGCCGGCTCCATGTGGCCGGCCCACATGAAAGAGGGTCAGGCGCGGGCGGCCGGCGGGGCGGCGACGGGCAGCGGCAGGGTCGGCCGGCGGTCGCGGCGCTGCGGGCCCAGTTGGGGGGCCAGCCGCAGCCCGACCGGGTCCGTCCGGGCCAGGCCCGGGTCGAAGAAGCGCAGCTCGGTGCGGCCCAGCCGGATCACGTCCCCGTCGGAGAGCAGCTCCGGCATCTCGATCCGGCGGTCGTTGAGCCACGTGCCGTTGGTCGAGCCCAGGTCCTCAAGCCACACCCCGTCGGCGGCCAGCCGCACGCTGGCGTGCCGGCGACTCAGGTGTGGATCGTCGACGCTGACCTGCACGGTCGTCGCACGGCCGATCACCTGCGGCGTGCGGCTGAGCCGGAAGCTCGCCCCACGCATCGGTCCACCCGCCACCGTCAGCAGCGGCATCAGTTCCGGAAAGTCCTCCATGGACGGTCAGCCTCCAGCCACCGGTGTCCGGCGTCAGCCTGCCAGCACACCGTATCGATGCCCACCACCGCCCGGACACCTCCCAGCCCCCGGGAGGACAACTCCCGTTAGCCGGTTCGGCTTGCGGCGCGGCGCACCAGGGCCATTGGTCCCGCCCCGGGCACGGCCCCCGGGAGCCGCCGGCCCCGCGCCGGGGACCGCTGACCAGCCCGACCGAACACCTACCGACGAGTAGCTTCGGGGTCTAGACTTCCGCCATGACGGCTGTACGTGTCCCGGGTGCCCCGATCATCTCAGACGGGCGGCTGGTCTCCACCAGCCCCGCCACCGGGGCCGAGGTGGGTCGGCTGCCCGTCGCCGCCGGGGACGACGTCACGCGGGCGGTCGAGCGGGCCCGCGAGGCCGCCGGCTGGTGGGCGGGGCTCGGCTTCACCGGCCGCCGGGAGCGGCTGCTGCGCTGGCGGGGCGTCCTCGCCCGGCGGATCGAGGAGCTGGCCGAGCTGATGCACGCCGAGGGCGGCAAGCCCGTCCCGGACGCGATCGTCGAGGTCCTCACCGCCATCGAACACATCGACTGGGCCGCCCGCAACGCCGGCCGGGTCCTCGGCCCGCGCCGCGTGCGCTCCCGGCTCATCCTGGCCGAGTTCACCGGCCACCTCGAATACCAGCCGTACGGGGTGGTCGGCGTCATCGGCCCGTGGAACTACCCGGTCTTCACCCCGATCGGCTCCACGGCGTACGCGCTCGCCGCCGGCAACACGGTCGTGCTGAAGCCCAGCGAATACACCCCCGTCGTCGGCCAGTGGCTGGTCGACAGCCTCGCCGAGGTGGTGCCCGAGCAGCCCGTCCTCACCGCCGTGCACGGCCTCGGCGACGTCGGCGCGGCCCTGTGCCGCTCCGGCGTGAACAAGCTGGCCTTCACCGGCTCGACGGCCACCGCCAAGAAGGTGATGGCCGCCTGCGCCGAGACGCTCACCCCGGTCCTGCTGGAGGCGGGCGGCAAGGACGCGATGATCGTCGACAGCGACGCCGACCTCGACGCCGCCGCCGAGGCGTGCGTCTGGGGCGGGCTCACCAACGCCGGCCAGACCTGCATCGGCATCGAGCGGGTGTACGCCGTCGAACCCGTCTTCGACGCCTTCGTCGGCAAGGTCGTCGAGCGGGCCGGCCGGCTGACGGTCGGCGCCGACGGGTCCGACATCGGCCCGATCACCATGCCCGGCCAGCTCGACGTGATCCGCCGGCACATCGACGACGCGCTGGCCCGGGGCGGGCGTGCGGTCCTCGGCGGCGCCGACGCGGTGCAGCCGCCGTACGTGCGGCCGACCATCCTGGTCGACGTGCCGGAGGACTCGCTCGCCGTCCGCGAGGAGACCTTCGGGCCGACGCTGACGATCAACCGGGTCCGCGACGCCGAGGAGGCGATCACCCGCGCCAACGCGCTCCCGTACGGCCTGGGGGGTTCGGTCTTCGGCCGGCGGCGGGCCGTGGCCATCGCGCGGCGGCTGCGCTCGGGGATGGCCGCGGTGAACTCCACCCTGACGTTCGCGGGGATGTCCACCCTGCCGTTCGGCGGGGTCGGCGAGTCCGGCTTCGGCCGCATCCACGGCGAGGACGGGCTGCGCGAGTTCGGCCGCCCCAAGGCCGTCACCCGCCGCCGGGCCCGGTCGCTGCTGCCGGCGATGACCTTCGAGCGGACCCCCGCCGACGTCGCCCGCCTGGTCAAGGTCACCAAGCTGCTGTACGGCCGCAGGCGCTGACCCGGCTGCCGGGTGACGCCCGCCGTGCGGGCGGTGAGCGCTCAGAACAGGGTCAGCTCGTCGCGCTCGATGCCGCGCAGCTTGTCGTAGTCGACGACGACGCACCGGATGCCCCGGTCCGTGGCCAGCACCCGCGCCTGCGGCTTGATCTCCTGGGCGGCGAAGACGCCGGTGACCGGGGCAAGCAGGGGGTCACGGTTCATCAGTTCGAGGTAGCGGGTGAGCTGCTCCACCCCGTCGATCTCGCCGCGCCGCTTCACCTCGACGGCGACGGCGCCGAGGTCGGCGTCCCGGCAGAGCAGGTCCACCGGCCCGATCGCCGTCATGTACTCCCGGCGCACCAGCGTGTAGCCCTCGCCCAGCGCCGTCGGGTTGGCCGCCAGCAGCTCCTGGAGGTGCGCCTCGACGCCGTCCTTGCGCAGGCCGGGGTCGACGCCCAGCTCGTACGAGGTGTCCTGGAAGACCTCCTCCAGGGTGATCCGCAGCTCCTCGCCGGCCTTGTTGACCACCCGCCACACGCCGGGGGCCTCCTCCAGCCGGCAGGGCGGGCTCATCCAGTTCAACGGCTTGTACGCCCGGTCGTCGGCGTGGATCGACACCGACCCGTCCGCCTTCACCATCAACAGGCGCGTGGCCAACGGCAGGTGCGCCGAGAGCCGTCCGACGTAGTCCACCGAGCACTTCGCAATCACCAGCCGCACCCGACGAGGGTAGCCCAGACCCCGGCGTCCGCCGCCGAGCGGCACTGGCGTGCCGGTGCCATGCTGAGACGGTGTTCGAAGTCCTCACGGGTACCGGGCTGGCCGCGTCGGCCGGCCTGAACGCCTACATACCCCTGCTGACCATGGGACTGCTGGCCCGCTACACCGACCTGATCGACCTGCCCAGCGGCTGGCAGTGGCTCGGCAACGGCTGGGTCGTCGCCATCCTCGCGGTGCTGCTCACCGTCGAGGTCGTCGCCGACAAGGTGCCGGTGCTCGACCACGTCAACGACGTCGTCCAGACCGTGGTCCGGCCGACCGCCGGCGGCCTCGCCTTCGGCGCGGGCTCCACCTCCGAGACGGTCACCGTGAGCGACCCGGGCAGCTTCTTCTCGTCCAACGACTGGGTGCCGGTGGTCACCGGCGTGCTCATCGCGCTCGGCGTCCATCTGCTCAAGTCCGCCGCCCGCCCGGTGATCAACGCGACCACCGCCGGCTTCGGCGCGCCGGTCGCCAGCACCGCCGAGGACGCCACCAGCGTCGTCATGTCCCTGGTGGCGATCATCCTGCCGGTGCTGGTGCTGGCCTTCCTGCTCGGCCTGGTCGCCTTCACCGTCTGGTTCCTGCGCCGCCGCCGGGACCGCCGCCGCGAACGCCAGGCCGCCCGCGCCGCCGGCTACCGCGTCTGACCGGGTACGCCCCACGTAAACGCCGCCGGCCGGGCCCCGGTGATCGGGGCCCGGCCGGCGGCGTGTGTTCGCTGGGTCAGCTGTTCCAGTGCTGGGCGACGAGGTCGGCGGCCTGCTGCTCCCACTGCGCGTACGCGTCGGGGTAGGCCGAGACCTGCACCGTCTGGGCGGCGTCGGTCAGCGGCATGTCCTGCCAGCCGTCGACCTGCTTGAGGCCCTTGAGGAACGCGGTGGTGGCGTACTGCGGGTCGGTGATCTGCTCCGGCGAACCCCAGCCGCTGGAGGGGCGTTGCTGGAACAGGCCGAGGGAGTCGTGGTCGTTGCGGTCACCCAGGTGGCCGAGGTTCTGCAGCTTCGACTCCTGCAGGGCGGTGCCGATCGAGATCACCGCGGCGCGTTCGTCGAGACCGGCCTTCTTCGTGGCGGCGATGATGGCCTTGGTGTTGGCGGTCTGTTCGGCGTCGAGGTCGATGCGCGACTGCGTGCCCTGCACGCCGTGCGGGATCAGCTTCCCGGCGTCCACGGCGGCGGTCGTGTCGGCCTGCACGGCGGCGACGGGCCGGGCGTCGGTGTCGGTGGTGGTGTGGTGGTTCAGGGGGCCGGCGGCGAGGCCACCGGCGAACGCGAGTCCGGCGATGCCGAGGACGCTCTTACGCAGGATGGTCGTGTTCATGGGGGTGACTCCAATCGTCGGGGGTCGGCACACCCGCACCCGCCAAAGGAAGATGGCGGGGGGTGTGCGAGCACCACGTCGAGGCGCCCGAACAACGAACAAAAGGGGGAAAGAAGAAGAAGGAGGAGGGGGCGGCTGCCTTGCGGCGCCGGGTCCAGGTGTAACGACCGACGACCGGCCCGCATTCCGGGAGATGACAACCCGGGGGCCTGCTGGATCCGGGGGATCCGGGGTGCTGCTGCGGTCGTCCGTCAGGTGTAACGCCCCCGCCCCGGCCAGGATTCCGGCCGCAGGGTGCCGCCCGTCACCACCCCGACCCGGCTCGACCCCGTCCCACGCACCCCGCCGGGCCGGACAAATC
>NZ_BBOL01000011.1:0-132549 GCF_020884815.1 Micromonospora sp. NBRC 110038
CTCACAAACCGGTCCACACCGGCCCCACCCGTGGTTTCCGGCAGGCCGGCCGCTGCGGTCTCCCGCACGCTCGCCCGGTTCCCTACCGGCGGTGAACCTTACCCGGTCGGTCTCGCCTCACCAAATCCGCCCTGCGGCAGATCCGGGGCACCACCCGGGCCGGATCACAGTGGGTAATCCCATCGTGACCCGATGCTCGTCGCCGCGCTCCGGCCTTGGAGGCTTTTCGCCCCGTTTCGCCCGTTCCGCGCTGGCAGAGAGAAAGTTACGCCCCCGACGGATTGGTCGTCAAATCCGTCGGGGGCGTCCCGCGTCACACTTCCCGCGCGCCGCTATCCGCGCAGCTCCACGCCGGCGAACGACTTCTTGCCGCGACGCAGGACCAGGTACCGGCCGTGCAGCAGGTCCGCCTGGGTGGGCTTCGCGTCCACCTCGGTGATCCGGGTGTTGTTGACGTACGCGCCACCCTCGGCGATCACCCGACGCGCCTCCTTGGCGCTCGGCACCAGACCCGACTCCCGCAGCAGCCCGGCGACGTCGGGCAGCTCGTCGACGTGCACCAGCCCGGCCTCGGTCAGGGCCGCCCGCAGCGTCTCCGGGGTCAGGTCGTCCAGCGACCCCCGACCGAAGAGGGCCTGGCTGGCGGCGACGGCCTGGGCCGTCTCCCGCTCGCCGTGCACGAGGGTGGTCAGCTCCTCGGCGAGGGCCCGCTGGGCGAGCCGGGCCGCCGGCCGCTCCGCGGTCTCCTTCTCCAGCTGCTCGATCTCGTCGCGGGAGCGGAAGCTGAAGTAGCGCAGGTAGCGGACCACGTCGCGGTCGTCGGCGTTGAGCCAGAACTGGTAGAACGCGTACGGGGTGGTCAGCTGCGGGTCGAGCCAGACGGCGCCGCCCTCGGTCTTGCCGAACTTGGTGCCGTCGGCCTTGGTCACCAGCGGTGTCACGAAGGCCTGGACGGGACCGGCCCCCCGGCGGCGGACGTAGTCGACCCCGGCGGTGATGTTGCCCCACTGGTCGGAGCCGCCGAACTGGAGCTGGCAGCCGTGCCGGCGGTGCAGCTCGTAGAAGTCGTGGGACTGGAGCAGCTGGTAGCTGAACTCGGTGAAGCTGATGCCCGTCTCCAGCCGGGCCTTCACCACCTCCCGGGCCAGCATCTTGTTGACCGGGAAGTGCTTGCCGACGTCGCGGAGGAACTCGACCACGGACATCTCGCCGGTCCAGTCCAGGTTGTTGACCAGCCGCGCCGCGTTCTCGCCGGCGTAGGACACGAAGGGCGAGAGCTGGTCGCGGATGCGGTCGACCCAGCCGGCCACCACCTCGGGCGGGTTCAGCGTCCGCTCGGCGCTCTCCTTCGGGTCGCCGATCTGCCCGGTGGCCCCGCCGACGAGCAGCAGCGGCCGGTGCCCGCCGAGCTGGAGGCGGCGGGCCGTGGTGACCTGCATGAGGTGGCCGACGTGCAGGCTGGCCGCCGTCGGGTCGAAGCCCACATAGAAGGTGGCGCTCCCGCCGTCGAGCAGCGCGCGCAGCTCGTCGAGGCCGGTCGAGTCCTGGATGAGGCCCCGCCACTGCAGGTCTTCGGTCAGGGAGTCCCGCCCGGTCGGCGGGAGGCTGCTGTCGGTCACGGTCACCGATTCTCCCCCATCGCCGGAACCGGCCGGTACCGGGTTTGCCGCTGATCACGGTTGGCTAGGCTGGCCCTCCCTGACGCGAGGAGGAGCCGCCGTGGAGATGCCCGAGCTGACCGGGGGCTTCGTCGCCCTGCTCGGCCTGGAGTTCGACGAGGTGAGCGCCGATCGGGTCGTCATCCGGTGGCGGGTCCGCCCGGACCTGCACCAGCCGTTCGGCATTCAGCACGGCGGGGTGTACTGCGCGGTGGTGGAGACCGCCGCGAGCGTCGGCGGCTCGCTGTGGCTGGGCGGGCAGGGCCGGGTGGTCGGGGTGTCGAACCAGACGGACTTCCTGCGCGCGGTCCGCGAGGGCGAGCTGACGGCCGTGGGGACCCCGGTGCACCGGGGCCGCAGCCAGCAACTCTGGCAGGTGGAGATCTCCGACGACGCGGGGCGGCTGGTCTCCCGGGGCCAGGTGCGCCTGCAGAACCTCACCGGCGCCTGATCTCGCCGCCGGCAGAGCCGGGCCGGCCCTGCCGACCCGCCGGCCGGATGCCCGGTTCGGGGCTTAAGGGGCTTTCTGTCCGGATATCGTCGCGGCGATGGCACCCGTCGACCCGCGTCCGAGGTGAGGAAGCTCCTCGCCGCGACGCTCGGCGTGCTCTCCGCCGTCGGCGGGTTCGTGGACATCGGCGACCTGGTGGCGGCGAGCCAGGCGGGGGCGCGCTTCGGCATGGCGCACGCCTGGGTGCTGCTGCTCGGGGTGGTGGGCATCTGCGCGTACGCCGAGATGGCCGGCCGGGTCGCGGCCGTGAGCGGCCGGGCGGTGTTCGACCTGGTGCGGGAGCGGCTGGGTCCCCGGGTGGCGCTGCTGAACCTGGTGGCCTCCTACCTGGTGACCGTGCTGACCCTCGCCGCCGAGCTGGGCGGCGTGGCGCTGGCCCTGCAGCTGGCCTCCGGGCTGAGTTACCTGCTCTGGGTGCCGGTCGCCGCGGCGGCGGTCTGGCTGGTGCTGTGGCGGATGCGCTTCCAGCTGATGGAGCGGGTGTTCGGCCTGGCGGGGCTGGCCCTGGTGGGGTTCGCGGTGGCGCTGTTCTGGCTGCCCACCGACTGGGCGGCGCTCGGGCGGTCGGCGGTGCACGGCGGCGCGGCGGGGCAGGGCTGGGGGGCCTACTGGTTCGTGGCGGTGGCGCTGTTCGCCTCCACGGTCAGCCCGTACGAGGTGTTCTTCTTCTCCTCGGGCGCGGTGGAGGAGCGGTGGAGCGCCGCCGACCTGGCCGACGCCCGGTCCAGCGTGCTGATCGGCTTCCCGGTGGGCGGCTTCCTCGCCCTGTCGCTGATCGCCACGGCCGCGGTGGTGTACCACCCGGGCGGGACGTCGCCGGACTCCCTCGCCCAGGTGGCGCAGCCGGCGGTCCTCGCGTTCGGGGCGGCGGGGCTGGCGGTGGCGGCGCTGGCGTTCTTCGCCGTCACGTTCGGGGCCGCGCTGGAGACGGGGCTGTCCGCCGCGTACGCCGCCGCGCAGTATTTCGGCTGGCAGTGGGGCAAGTGGGTGAGCCCCCGCGAGGCGGCCCGGTTCCACAGCGTGCTGCTGGTCAGCGTCCTGCTCGGGATGCTGGTGCTGCTGACGACGGTCGACCCGGTGACGCTGACGGAGTACATGCTGGTCCTCAGCGCGGTGGTGCTGCCGCTGACGTACCTGCCGATCCTCATCGTGGCCAACGACCGGACGTACCTGGGCGATCGGGTGAACGGGCCGCTGGCGAACCTGCTGGGGGTGGTGTTCCTGCTGGTGATCGTGGTGGCGTCGGTGGCGGCGGTCCCGCTGGCGGTGGTGACGGGGATGGGCCGATGAGGATGCAGCTCGGCCGGCAGCTGCTCGACCGGCAGATCGTCGACCGCGACGGCCGGCTGGTCGGCAAGGTCGACGACGTGGAGTTCGGCGTCGATGCGGACGGGGTGCTGTACGTGGCCGCCCTGCTCACCGGGCAGGGGGCGCTCGGGCAGCGGATCGGCGGCCGGATCGGGCGGCTCCTCGTCGCGGTTGCCGACCGGTTCACCGAGGAGCGGGCGGTGACGCCGCTGCGCATCCCGTACCGGCTGGTGGAGCGGGTGGACAGCGCGGTGCGGCTGCGGGCCTGCCTCGACGACCTGCCCTCCTCTCCGGTGGAGCAGTGGCTGCGCCGGCACCTGATCGGCCGGATCCCGGGGGCGGACCGTGCGGGCGGGTGAGCTGCTCGGCCGCACCGCGTACGACCTGCACGGCCGGCGGTTGGGTCGGGTGGTGGACGTGGTGGTGCGCAGCGCGGTCCCCGACGGGCGGCTGCGGCTGACCGACGTCGTCGTCGCCGGGCGCTGGTACGCCCGGGTCACCGGGCGGCTGATCGGTGCGGAGCGGCACCCGTCGGGCCCGTGGCTGATCCGCCTGGTCGCCCGGGTGCTGCGCGGCAGCAGCCGTCAGGTGCCCGCCGACGCCGTCCGGTTGGTGCCGCCGGTGCCCGGCTTCCCGTTCGGCGCGGCGCAGCCGGAGCAGCCGGAGGGACCGGAGCAGCCGGAGGGGCCGCCCGCACCGCCGGAGCAGCCGGAGGGACCGGCCGGGCCGGGCTGAGGGTCAGCCCCGGGCCGGGTCGAGGGCGGGCTCGGCGTCGGGCTCCGCGTCGGCGTCCGGCTCGGCGGGGGCGGCGACGCGGCGCAGCCGTACCGCCGTGATGGCCCGCTGGTCGATGTCGGCGACCTCCAGGGCCCAGCCGTCGATGGTGACGTCCTCCCCCGGCACGGTGGGGATGTGCCCCAGCAGGGTCAGGACCAGGCCGGCGACGGTCGTGTAGTCGCCGGCGGGGCGGCCGGGCAGCTCGACGCCGACGTCGACGAGGTCGTGGACGGGGAAGGTGCCGGGCAGCAGCATCGCGCCGTCGGCCTCGGTGCGCACGGCGCGCACGTCCCGGTCGGTCTCGTCGTAGATCTCGCCGACGATCTCCTCGAGGATGTCCTCCAGGGTGACGATCCCGTCGACGGCGCCACGCTCGTCGACGACGAGGGCGATGTGCTGCCGTTCCGCCTTGAACTGGCGCAGCGCGTCGACGACCGGCAGCGAGTCGGGCAGCAGCATCGGCGGGCGGGCGCACTCGTCGACGGGCCGGTCGTCGGGCACCCCGACCAGGTCGCGCAGGTGGATCACGCCGACCGCGTCGTCGAGGCCGCCGTGGCGCACCACCGGCGCGCGGGAGTGGCCGGTGGCGGCCAGCACCAGCCGCGCGGCCTCCGCCGTGGTGCCGCTGTCGAGCGTGAAGACCTGCAACCGGGGTACGAGCACCGCGCGCAGCCGCCGGTCGGCGATCTCGACCGCCCCGGCGATGATGGTCCGCTGCTCCTTGGTGAAGCCGTGGTTGCCGGCGACGATGTCGCGCAGCTCGTCCGGGCCGATCTCGTCCGGCTCGTGCTTGGGGTCGAGGCCGACGAGGCGGACCACCAGGTCGCTGGTCGCGCCGAGGGCCCAGACGGCGGGGCGGGTGAGGCTGGCGAGCAGGTCCAGCGGGCGGGCCACCAGCAGCGCCCAGCGCTCGGCGGCCTGCATGGCGATCCGCTTGGGGGCCAGCTCCCCGAAGACGAGGGTGACGAACGTCAGCACCAGGGTGACCAGCACGATGGCGGCCGTCTCGGCGGCGGAGCCGAACACCCCGAGCAGCGGCACGAGGGGCTTGGCCAGGGAGACCGCCGCGGCGGCCGAGGCGAGGAACCCGGCGAGGGTGATGCCGATCTGGATGGTGGCGAGGAAGCGGTTCGGGTCCTTGGCGAGGCGGGCCAGCACCCGGCCGGCCCGTCCGCTGCGTTCCAGCCGTTGGACCTGGCTGTCGCGCAGCGAGACCAGCGCCATCTCGCTGCCGGCGAAGATCGCGTTGAGGACGACCAGGACTCCGACCAGGGCCAGTTGGCTCCAGTAGCTCTGCACGCCCGGTTCTCTCCCTCGCTCCGACGGCCCCGGTCGCGACGACCGGTGGCGCCGCCCGGCGGGCCCGGGCCGGCGTAGGCCCCTCTGTGCCCCGTCGGCGGGTCGGCGAATCCTCCCGCCGCCGGCCGGGCGGTCGCGGGGCGGCGGGTCCGCCGGTCGGCCGCCCCGTCCGCGCCGGTCAGGCCCGGTCGGTGGCGGCCAGATCGAGCACGTACGCGTCGTCCTCGGCGCGGAAGCCGAGCCGGTGGTAGTAGGGCGCGACCATGCCGGGCGGGCTGACCACCCGACGGAACCCCCGGTCGGTGAAGAGGGTGCTGCGCCGGTAGACGAACTCGCCGGGGGTGAAGTCGCGGAACGGCGGGGTGACGTAGTCGAGGTCGACCTGGGCGGTGTCGCCCTCGGCGTGGGAGAGGACCACCCCGACCACCTCGTCGGCGCGGACGACCAGGAACGCGGAGCGGCGGGCGGTGTGCTCGCCCCAGTGGAAGCCCGGGTTGAACCGGGCGATGTCGGCGGCGTGCACGCGCAGCGTGTGGGCCAGGAACTGGTCGTCGACGCCGACCTCGACCACCTGGTACGTCTGCTCGTCGTGCCGGGTGGCGAGCATCTTGCGCAGGTACCACACGTTGATGACGGCGAGCACGACGTTCAGCCCGACCATCGGCCACACGGCGAGAGCGGTGTTGTAGCCGATCAGCACGAGGCAGCCGACGAGGTTGAGTGCGCGCAGCCGGAGGATGCGCGCCTGCAGCAGGGACCAGACCAGCAGCGCCGAGCCGGTCCAGCCGATCAAGTCCAGCCAGTTCACCCCGCGAGACTAGTGCCCGCCCAGCTCAGGCCGGCTGTGGGGCGGTGCCGGGCGGGTGCCGGCGCTCAGGCGGCCAGTTCGAGGACCCACTCCTCGACGACGGCGCGGCGGCCGTTGGCGTACCCCGAGTCCTCGCCGACGACGACGAAGCCGCACTTGCGCAGCACCGCGAGGGAGGCGGCGTTGTCCTTGGCGGCGCGGGCGCGCACCGGGCGGCGCGGCAGCTCGGCCAGCAGGGCGGCGAGGGCTCCGGTGGCGTGGCCGCGGCCCCAGCGGGCCCGGTCGATCCAGTAGCTGACCTCGGTCTGGTCGTCGACGGGGAAGGCGGCCACGTGGCCGACGACGGTGCCGTCGACGGTGACGGTGCGGGTGACGATCGCCGGGTCGGCGCGGATGCGCCGCCAGTGCGCCTCGAACGCCGCCCGGTCCGCCGGGTCGACGGGGCCGAATGCCGCCACCCAGTTGGCCTGCGCATCCTGCTCGAAGGCGAAGAAGTGCGGCAGGTCGTCGTCGCGCACGGGGCGCAGGCGCACGGCCTCGCCGGTCGCGGCGGGCGGGCGCAGATCCTCGGCGGTCACGCAGGCAGGGTACCGGCGGGGTCCGACAGGCCGGGACCTCCGGCCCGGCGGTCGTTCCATCCGGCCCTGTCGGCGGCCCGGCGCGGCCCGCTACCAAGGAGGGGGACGACGTTCCCGCACGGTAGCGGAGTGGAGGGCCGACGCCATGCTCAAGTACGTCTACGACTTCTTCGAGGGTGACCGGAGCCGGGCGGACCTGCTGGGCGGCAAGGGGGCGAACCTGGCGGAGATGACGCGGCTCGGGCTGCCCGTGCCGCCGGGCTTCACGATCAGCACGGCCGCCTGCCGGGCGTACCTCGCGCAGGGTGCCCCGCCGGCCGGCCTGTTCGACGAGGTGAACGCCCACCTGCGGGAGGTGGAGGCGCGGCTGGGCCGGTGGCTCGGCGACCGGCACGACCCGCTGCTGCTGGCCGTGCGCTCCGGCGGCCGGTTCTCGATGCCGGGGATGATGGAGACGATCCTCGACATCGGGCTCAACGACGCGACCGTGGGCGGCCTGGCCGCGCACAGCGGGGACGAGCGGTTCGCCTGGGACTCGTACCGGCGGTTGATCCAGATGTTCGGCCGGACGGTGCACGGGGTGCCGGCCGAGGAGTTCGAGCGGGAGCTGGCGGCGGTGCGGGCAGCGGCCGGGCCGGGCGGGCCGGGCGCGGCGGCGCTGCGCGACCTGGTGGAGACGTACAAGAAGGTGTACGCCCACCACGTGGGGCACGACTTCCCGCAGTCCCCGCACGAGCAGCTCTACCTGGCCATCCGGTCGGTCTTCGAGTCGTGGAACGCCGACCGGGCGGTGCTGTACCGCCGCCGCGAGCACATCCCGGACGACCTGGGCACGGCGGTCAACGTGATGGCGATGGTCTTCGGCAACCTGGGCCCCGACTCGGGCACCGGGGTGGCGTTCACCCGCGACCCGGCCACCGGCGCGCCCGGGGTGTACGGCGACTACCTGCCCGACGCGCAGGGCGAGGACGTGGTGGCGGGCATCCGCAACACCGTCGGCCTGCCGGAGCTGGAGCGGATCGACCCGGTGAGCTTCCGCCGGCTCACGGAGATCATGCGGACGCTGGAGCGGCACTACCGGGACCTGTGCGACGTGGAGTTCACCATCGAGCGCGGGAAGCTGTGGATGCTGCAGACCCGGGTCGGCAAGCGCACCCCGGCCGCCGCGTTCGTGATCGCCGCGCAGCTCGTCGACGAGGGACTGATCAGCGCGGACGAGGCGCTGCACCGGGTGAGCGGGGGGCAGCTCGCGCAGCTGATGTTCCCCGGCTTCGACCTCGACGCCGCGCCCGTGCCGCTGGCCACCGGCGTCGGCGCGTCGCCCGGTGCCGCCGTGGGGCGGGTGGTGTTCGACTCCGCCGCCGCGGCGGCGGCCACCGACCCGGTGATCCTGGTGCGGCGCGAGACCAACCCCGACGACCTGCCCGGCATGATCGCCGCGCAGGGGGTGCTGACCTCGCGGGGCGGCAAGACGTCGCACGCCGCGGTGGTGGCCCGGGGCATGGGCCGCACCTGCGTCTGCGGGGCCGAGGCGGTGCGGATCGACCCGGAGCGCGGCGAGTTCACCGTCGGCGACCGGGTGGTCCGGGCCGGCGAGGTGATCTCCATCGACGGCAGCACCGGCCGGGTGTACGCCGGGTCGGTGCCGGTGCGGCCCTCCCCCGTCGCCCGCTACCTCGCCGGCGAGCTGTCGCCCGAGGCCGATCCGCTGGTCGCCGCCGTGCACCGGCTGCTCGGCCACGCCGACGCGGTGCGCCGCCTCGGGGTACGCGCCAACGCCGACACCCCCGCCGACGCCCGGCGGGCCCGCGCGTTCGGCGCGGGCGGGATCGGGCTGTGCCGCACCGAGCACATGTTCCTCGGCGAGCGCCGCGAGCTGGTGGAACGGCTGATCCTGGCCGACGGGCCGGCGGAGCGGGACGCGGCCCTGGCGGCGCTGCTGCCGTTGCAGCGGGCCGACTTCGTCGGCATCCTCGCCGCGATGGACGGGCTGCCGGTGACGATCCGGCTGATCGACCCGCCGCTGCACGAGTTCCTGCCCCCGCTGCACGAGCTGACCGCCCGGGTGGCCCGGGCCGAGGCGCTGGGCGAGGACCCGGGGCGCGACGGGGCGCTGCTGGTCGCGGTGCGCCGGATGCACGAGGCGAACCCCATGCTGGGGCTGCGCGGGGTGCGGCTCGGACTGGTCGTGCCGGGGCTGTTCGCGATGCAGGTGCGGGCGGTCGCCGAGGCGGCGGCCCAGCGGCGACGCGACGGCGGCGATCCCCGGCCCGAGATCATGGTGCCGCTGGTCGGCGACGTGCGGGAGCTGACCGCGGTGCGGGTCGAGGCCGAGCAGGTGCTCGCCGGGGTCGAGGGCGCGCCGGAGATCCCGATCGGCACGATGATCGAGGTGCCCCGGGCGGCGCTGACCGCCGGGGAGATCGCCGCCGAGGCGCGGTTCTTCTCCTTCGGCACCAACGACCTGACCCAGACGGCGTGGGCGTTCTCCCGCGACGACGTGGAGGGGGCGTTCTTCGGGGCGTACCTGGAACGCGGGATCTTCCCGGTCTCCCCGTTCGAGAGCATCGACACCGCCGGGGTGGGGCGGCTGGTCCGCCTGGCCGTGGCGGAGGGCCGGGCGGCCCGGCCGGAGCTGACCGTCGGCGTGTGCGGCGAGCACGGCGGCGACCCCGACTCGGTCGAGTTCTTCGCCGAGGTCGGCCTCGACTACGTCTCCTGCTCGCCGTACCGGATCCCGATCGCCCGCCTGGCCGCCGGACGGGCCGCGGTGCGCCCGGCCGGCGCGCCGTCCGACAGCCGCTGACCCGACAACCGAACGGAGGTCGCGCCATGACCGCGATCCTGAACGCCACCGGACCCGCCCCGCTCTCCCCACTCCCGCGCCCGCCGTCGCCCGCTCCGCAGTCGCAGGCCCAGTCGGCGCAGGCACCGTCGGCGGCGGCGCTGTCGCAGGTGCCGGCGCAGATGTCGCAGGCACAGGCGCAAGCGTCGCAGGCGTGCCCGGAGGCCGGGCAGCGGCCCGGCGGGCAGGTCGGGCCCGTGCTCGTCCTGCCCGGCACGTCGCCGGCGGCGGTGGTGCCGGTGGCCCGCGACGGCCGACCGGTCGGCGCGTTCGTGCTCGCCGGTGGGCGGGTGCGCTACCGCTCGCTGGTCGGCCCGGACCAGGTGCTCGCCGCGGCGGCCGGGGCGCTGGCCGTCGGGCTGGTCACCGCTGCGGTGGCGGTGGTGGCCGGCCGGCGTCGCCCGCCGGCCATCGGCACGGTGCGGATGGGACCGGGCGGGTGGGTGAGCCTGCGGGGCGTGCGTGCCCCGGCCCTGCGCTCGACCGCCCCCCGCCCCTGGTGGGCCCACGTCCTACGCGCCCACCGCCTCCCCGCATCCCCCCGCTGACCCGCTGAACCGGTGCCCCCTGGTTCGGTGATCAAGAGGTTTGCGTCAGGTTTCGCCCCGGCCATGACGCAAACCTCTTGATCACCGGGCGGGGGGCGGGGGGCGAAGGTCCTGGGTGGGGTGGTCCGGGGACTCTGCCTTCGGCGGGGCGGGCGGAGCAGATTGAGGGTGGAAGCGACAACGGAGCTGGGAGGCCCCCGATGCGTGCGAGTGTCGTCACCGCGTTCGACCGTCCACTGGAGATGTTCGACCTGCCCGTGCCGGAGCCGGGCCCGGGCGAGATCCTCGTCCGGATCGAGGCCAGCGGCCTGTGCCACACCGACATCCACGCCGCGCGCGGCGACTGGCCGGTCAAGCCGAACCCGCCGTTCGTCCCCGGGCACGAGGGCGTCGGCATCGTCGAGCGGATCGGCGCGGGGGTGACCGAGCACGCCGTCGGCGACAGGGTGGCCCTGCCCTGGCTCGGCTGGGCGTGCGGGACCTGCGCGTACTGCGTCACCGGGTGGGAGACGCTGTGCGAGTCGCAGCGCAACACCGGGTACGCCATCGACGGCGCGCACGCCGAGTACGCGGTCGCGTCGGCCCGCTACGCCGTGGCCGTCCCCGCCGGGGTGGACCCGGCCGAGGCGGCCCCGCTGACCTGCGCCGGCGTCACCACGTACAAGGCGGTGAAGGTAGCCGGGGTGCGGCCGGGCGACCGGGTGGCTGTCTTCGGCATCGGCGGCCTGGGCCACCTCGCCCAGCAGTACGCGCAACTGTTCGGCGGCGAGACGGTCGCCGTCGACGTCACCGCCGAGAAGCTGGCCCTGGCCGCCTCGCTCGGCGCGACGCACACCGTCGACGCCGCCGACGTCGACCCGGTCGAGGCGATCACCGCGCTCGGCGGGGTGGACGTGGCGATCGTGCTGGCCGCCGACCCGCGCGTCGTCGAGCAGGCGCACCGCTGCCTGCGCCGCGGCGGCCGGCTGGTGCTGGTGTCGCTGCCGAAGGACAACGAGGTCACCCTGCCGGTCTTCGAGACCGTGCTCAAGGGCATCACCGTCATCGGCTCGATCGTGGGCACCCGCGCCGACCTGGCGGAGGTGTTCCGGCTGCACGCCGCCGGCCGCACCCACGTCGCGTACGAGGTGCGCAAGCTCGACGAGATCAACGAGGCGATCGAGGACGTGCTGGCCGGCCGGGTAGCCGCCCGCCTCGTGCTCCAGCCGTGACCCGCCACCTCACCGACCGGAAGGACACGACGATGACCGGCACCGAGCACATCCGCGACCCGTGGCGGGGCTTCGCCGACGGGGCGTGGCGCACCAGGATCGACGTGGCGGACTTCGTGCGCCGCAACCACGAGCCGTACACCGGCGACGCCGGCTTCCTCGCCGGCCCGACCGAGCGGACCCTGGCGGTCTGGGGACGGCTCACCGACATGTTCGGCGAGGAGCGCCGCCGCGGCGTGTACGACGTCGACCCGGCCACTCCGTCCACGATCACCGCCCACGCCCCCGGGTACATCGACGCCGACCGGGAGCTGATCGTCGGGTTGCAGACCGACGCGCCGCTGCGCCGGGCGATCATGCCGGCCGGCGGGCTGCGGATGGTCGAGACCGCGCTGCGGGCGTACGGCTACGAGCCGGACCCGGCGGTGCACCGGATCTACACCCGCTACCGCCGGACCCACAACGACGCGGTGTTCGACGCGTACCCGGCGGACGTCCTCGCGGCGCGGCGCTCGCACATCATCACCGGCCTGCCCGACGCGTACGGGCGGGGCCGGATCATCGGCGACTACCGGCGGGTGGCCCTGTACGGGGTGGACCGGCTCGTCGCCGAGCGCCGGGCGCTGAAGGCGGCCCTGGACGACCGGCCGTCGACCGACGACGTGATCCGCGAGCGGGAGGAGCTGGCCGAGCAGATCCGCGCCCTCGGCGAGCTGACGCAGATGGCCGCCGCCTACGGGTACGACATCTCCGGCCCCGCCACGACCGGCCGCGAGGCGATCCAGTGGCTGTACTTCGCGTACCTGGCCGCCACGAAGGAGCAGAACGGCGCGGCGATGTCGCTCGGGCGGACCGCGAACTTCGTGGACGCCTACCTGCGGCGGGACCTCGCCGAGGGGCGGCTGGACGAGGCCGGCGCGCAGGAGCTGGTCGACGACTTCGTGATCAAGCTGCGGATCGTGCGGTTCCTGCGCACCCCCGAGTACGACCAGCTCTTCTCCGGCGACCCGACGTGGGTCACCGAGTCCCTCGGCGGGATCGGCGCCGACGGCCGGCCGCTGGTGACCCGCACCAGCTTCCGCTACCTGCAGACCCTCTACAACCTCGGGCCGGCGCCGGAGCCGAACCTGACCGTGCTGTGGTCGCCCCGGCTCCCGGAGGGGTTCAAGCGGTTCTGCGCCCAGGTGTCGCTGGACACCAGCGCCATCCAGTACGAGAACGACGAGCTGATCCGGCCCGCGTACGACGACGACACCGCGATCGCCTGCTGCGTGTCGGCGATGCGGGTCGGCAAGGACATGCAGTTCTTCGGGGCGCGGGCGAACCTGGCCAAGGCGCTGCTGTACGCGATCAACGGCGGCCGGGACGAGCTGACCGGCGACCAGGTCGCCCCGCCCGCCCCGCCGGTCGGCGGCGAGACGCTCGACTACGACGAGGTGCTCGCCGCGTACGACCGGACGCTGGACTGGCTGGCCGAGACGTACGTGGACGCGCTGAACGTCATCCACCACATGCACGACCGGTACGCCTACGAGCGGCTGGAGATGGCGCTGCACGACCACCCGGTGCACCGGTTCATGGCCACCGGGGTCGCCGGGCTGTCGGTGGCGGTGGACAGCCTCGCCGCCATCCGGTACGGCCGGGTGAAGGTGCTGCGCGACGCCACCGGGCTGGCCGTCGACTACGCCGTGGAGGGCGAGCCGCCCACGTACGGCAACGACGACGACCGGGCCGACGAGATCGCGGTGTGGCTGGTGGAGACGTTCGCGGAGAAGCTGCGCCGGCAGCGCACCTACCGCGACGCGGAGCTGACCATGTCGGTGCTCACCATCACCTCGAACGTGGTGTACGGCAAGCACACCGGCAACACCCCCGACGGGCGGCGGGCCGGCGAGCCGTTCGCCCCCGGCGCGAACCCGATGAACGGGCGGGACACCCACGGCCTGGTCGCATCGGCGCTGTCGGTGGCGAAGCTGCCGTACGACGCGGCGCGCGACGGGATCTCGCTGACCGGCACGGTCACCCCCGACGGGCTGGGGCACACCCGCGACGAGCGGATCGCCAACCTGGCCGGGGTGCTCGACGGGTACGCCGACGCGGGCGGGTTCCACCTCAACGTCAACGTGCTGGACCGGGCCACCCTGCTCGACGCGATGGCCCACCCGGAGCGCTATCCGCAGCTCACCGTCCGGGTCTCCGGATACGCGGTGAACTTCGTCCGGCTCACGCCGGAGCAGCAGCGCGACGTGGTCTCCCGCACCTTCCACGGTTCGCTGTGACCGGGCCGCTGGCGACCGGCCGGGCCGGCGGGGCTTCCGCCCCGCCGGCCGGGCGGGAGCTGACCGGCGCGGTGCACTCGTGGGACCTGTCGATCGGGGTGGACGGCCCCGGCACGCGGTTCGTGGCGTTCCTGGCCGGCTGCCCGCTGCGCTGCCGGTTCTGCCACAGCCCGGACACCTGGTACCGGCGCAGCGGCCGGCACCAGACGGTCGACGAGCTGATGGCCCAGGTCCAGCGGTACCGGCGGTTCATCTCGGTGGCCGGCGGCGGGGTGACGATCAGCGGCGGCGAGCCGCTGATGCAGCCCCGGTTCACCGGCGAGGTGCTGCGCCGCTGCCACGCCCTGGGCCTGCACACCGCCCTGGACACCTCCGGCTTCCTCGGTGCGCGCGCCGACGACGCCCTGCTCGACGCCACCGACCTGGTGCTGCTGGACGTCAAGTCGCGCGACCCGGCGACGTACCGGCGGGTGACCCGCACCGGGGAGATCGGCCCGACCCTGCGCTTCGGCCGCCGGCTGGCGGCCCGGGGCACCCCGATCTGGATCCGGTTCGTGCTGGTGCCCGGCCTCACCGACGCGCCCGACAACGTCGCCGGGGTCGCCGACTTCGCCGCCGAGCTGCCCAGCCTGCAACGGGTGGAGGTGCTGCCGTTCCACCGGCTCGGCGCACACAAGTACGCCGAGCTGGGCCTGACGTTCCCGCTCGCCGACACCGAGCCGCCCACGCCGGAGCTGCTGGACCGGGTACGCGGCCAGTTCGCCGCCCGGGGCCTGACCGTCAACTGAGCACCCGGCAGTCCCGGGACGTCGGCCCGCCGGGTCGCGGGATCATGACAGGATCGGGTGCCATGAGGGAATCACGGACGTCCCATCGGGTCCTGGGCCGGCTGGCCCCGGCGCGGGCAACGGGCGCGGCGGCCACCGGCGCCCAGGCGACGGGGGCGCGGGCGGTGGGCGCGCTCTCCGCGGGGGCGATGGCCGTCGGGGCGCTGGCGGTGGGGGCGAGCGCCCTGGCCGTCGTCGCGATCGGGCGGCTGGCGATCCGCCGGGCGGTGATCCGGGAGCTGCGCATCGGTCGGCTGGAGGTCGACGAGCTGATCGTGCACCGCCGCGTCGACGGCGACGCCGTCCGGGGCTCCACCGAAGCCGGGTGACGTCCGGTCGCGGGGATGGTCGGCCGTGGCCAGGGTCCGCAGCCGGGGCGAGGCCGTGGGACAGGGCCGTCGATGCTGCGAGACGGCACATAGGGAGCTGAGTCATCTACGTCATCACCCACCCCTCCGCCCCGCCCCGCCCCGGCGCACGGTGATCAAGAGGCCTGCGTCGTCGCCGAGGTCAACCCGGCGGGCGCGCGTGAGTGCGTGAGTGCGTGATGTCGTTTTCGACTCAGCTCCCTATGCGCCGGCAGGAGCCGCCCCCACCGGACGGCGCACCCAGGGGCGAGACGGGCCAGAACCCGGCCCGAGGTCCGGGTCAGCCCGTCGGGGGCAGCGCCATCGGGTAGCCGTAGAGGTCGAGCAGGCGGATGCGGGCCGACTGGAGCCGGTCCACGACCACGCTCATGAACCGGGTGGTGAGCTGCCGGCCGAACGCGTCGTCGTACTCCATCATCCGGCGTACCCCGGCGGCGGTGAACTCCACGGCCGGGGTGCGGCGCACGGCGACCGCGCCGAACTGCCACCGGTACGGCGGGAACAGCCAGGACCAGCCGAGCACCCCGCCCGGGCCGATCGTGTCGATGCCCACGTCGCCGCGCCCGGGGACCGGGAAGTCCAGGGCCACCTCACCGCCCCGGACCAGCCAGAACCGCTCGGCGGGCTGACCGGCCCGGAACAGCCGGTGCCCGGGGTGCCAGACGACGGGTCGGGCGTACCCGGTGAGCCGGGGCAGCCACTCCTCGGGCACGCCGGTCAGGAACGGATGTTCGCGGAGCATGTCGAGCGGGGTCATCGGCGGGTCTCCTCGTCGTGGGAGGGGCCCGGCGCGCGGCCGGGCCCCGTGGTCACCTCAGTGGGCGCCGCCGTGCTCGACGGTGATCGGGATCTCCCGGGCGGTCGGCTCCGTCTCGCCGACCGTGGCGGTGATCTCCAGGATCCCGTCGGCGTACGCGGCCCTGAGGGTCTCCTGCTTCAGCCCCGCGGGCAGCGGGACCAGCCGGGAGAAGGAGCCGTAGTGGAACTCGGTGCGGACCTTGTCGGCGTGGCTCTCCCGGCGCACCACGTCCAGCCGCAGGTTCTCCCCGGTCAGGGTGATCCGCACGTCCTTGGCCGGGTCGACGCCCGGCAGTTCGGCGCGCACCACGTACCGGTCGCCGTCGAGGTAGTCCTCGACCCTGATGGTCGGGGCCAGCATCGGCAGCCAGGACAGGTTGGTCCAGTCGAACGGCGCGAGCGTGCCGCCGCCCCTGAACTTCGTGACGGTGGACATCTTCGACCTCCTTGTCGATCGTCCTGCCTCCCATCCGACTCCTGTGCGGCCTGTGGCGTCAGGGCCGTTGGTCCCGGGCCACGCGGGAGAAACGCCTCTGCCGCCGCGCCGGCCGGCGGCGCGACGGTGGAGGGGGACGGCGTGCCCGGTGACGCGCCGCGCGGACAGGGAGGTCAGTGGTGGCAGTACCCGTCGGACGGGAGCGGACCGATGCTCGCTGACACCCGACCCCGCACGGCCGCGCCGGACGGCCCCGCCGAGCCGACGGGCCTGGGGGCCGCCGAGGCCGCCGCGCGGCTGGCCGCCGAGGGCCCCAACAGCGTCGCCCGGCCGCAGCGCCGGCACCTGGCGACCCGCGTCCTGCGTCAGCTCGCCGACCCGCTGGTGGCGCTCCTGCTGGCCGCGGCCGTGGTCACCGGCGTGCTCGGCGACTGGCCGGACACCGCCGTCATCGCCCTGGTGGTGCTGGTGAACACCGCGATCGGGGTGGTGCAGGAGGTCCGCGCGGACCGCGCGATCGCCGCGCTGGACCAGCTCGCCGCACCGACCGCCCGGGTCGTCCGCGACGGCACGGACCTGATCGTGCCGGCATCCGCCGTGGTCCGTGGCGATCTGGTACGCGTCGAGGCCGGCGACGTCGTCCCGGCCGACCTGCGGCTGGAGCGGGCCAACCGGCTGCACCTGGACGAGTCGGCGCTGACCGGCGAGTCGGTACCGGTGAGCCGGGACGTCGGCGAGGAGGTCGCCGCCGGCACGGTGGTGACCGTGGGCCGGGGCACCGGCACGGTGGTCCGCACCGGCCCCGCGAGCGCCCTGGGCCGGATCAGCACGCTGGTGTCGGCCACCCGCCCCGGGGCCACCCCGATGCAGCGCCGGCTCGCCGGCCTGGGTCGGCTGCTGGGGCTGGTCGCGGTGGGGCTGTCCGCGCTGGTCTTCGGCATCGGCGTGCTCGGCGGCCGGCCCGTGGTGGACATGGCGATCACGGCGGTGAGCCTGGTCGTCGCGGCGGTGCCGGAGTCGCTGCCGGCCGTGGTGACCCTGGCCCTGGCGCTGGGGGCGCGACGGATGGCCACGGCGCGGGCGATTCCCCGGCAGTTGCACGCGGTGGAGACGCTGGGCTCGGTGACCGTCATCGCGTCCGACAAGACGGGCACGCTCACCGAGGGCCGGATGGCGGTGCAGCGGGCGGTGACCGCCGACGGCTCCGGCTACGAGGTGACCGGCTCCGGCTACGAGCCGCGCGGGACGGTGCGCCGCGAGGGCGGGGCGGTGGGCGTACCCGACGAGCTGCGCCGCCTGGCGCGGGCCGGGCTGCTCTGCAACGACGCCGCGCTGGCCCCGCCTACGCAGGAGCGGCCGGGGTGGGCGGCGGTCGGTGACCCGCTGGAGGCGGCGCTGGTGGCCTTCGCCGCGCGGTGCGGGCTGGACCCGGTGATGACCCGGGCGGCGTGGCCCCGGGTCGCCGAGCACCCGTTCGACCAGGCGAACCGGCGGATGACGACGGTGCACCGGTCCTGCGACGGCCGCTGGCTGGTGGTGTGCAAGGGCGCGCCGGAGAACGTGCTCGCCGCGCCGCTGCTCGACGCGGACGACGCGGAGATCGCGGCGCTGACCGCGCGGGCGCACGAGCTGGCGGGGGCGGGGCTGCGGGTGCTCGCGGTCGCGGCGGCGCTGGTGGACACGATCCCCGACCCGGCCGCGCCGACCGGGCTGCGCCCGGTGGGGCTGGTCGCGGTCGGCGACCCGCTGCGGGCCGGGGCCGCCGAGATCGCGCGCCGGTTCGACGCCGCCGGCGTACGGCTGCTGCTGGTCACCGGCGACCACCCGGCGACGGCCGCCGCCATCGGCGGGCAGCTCGGCCTGTGGCGCGACGGCGACCCGGTGGTGCGGGGCGACGACGGCGACGTGACCGACGCGCACCCGGCGGCCCGGGTGTACGCGCGCACCCAGCCGGAGCAGAAGCTCGACATCATCGCCGGGTTGCAGGCGCAGGGGCACGTGGTGGCGATGACCGGCGACGGCGTCAACGACGCGCCCGCGCTGCGCCGCGCGGACATCGGGGTGGCGATGGGCGGCGGCACGGAGGTGGCCCGCCAGGCCGCCGACCTGGTGCTGGTCGACGACGACCTGTCCACGGTGGCCGCCGCGATCGGCGAGGGGCGGCGCAGTTACGACAACATCCGCCGGTTCCTGCGCTACGCGCTGTCCGGCGGGGTCGCCGAGATCGCGGTGATGCTGCTCGGCCCGCTGTGCGGGCTGGCCGTGCCGCTGCTGCCGGCGCAGATCCTCTGGGTCAACCTGCTCACCCACGGGGTGCCGGGGGTGGCGCTCGGCGCGGAGCCGGCCGAGCCGGGCACCCTGCGCCGGGCACCGCGCTCGCCGCAGGAGTCGGTGCTGGGCGCAGGCCTGGGGCGCGACGTGCTGCTCACCGGGGCGCTGATCGCGGCCGTGGTGCTCGGCGCCGGGGTGCTCGCCGCCCGGTGGGACCGGCCCTGGCAGTCGGTCGTCTTCGTGGTCCTCGGGCTGGCCCAGCTCGGGGTGGCGCTGGCGGTGCGGGCCCCGCGGCCGGCGCGCCGCGGCAGCGTCCTCGCGGCCGGGCGGGCGGGCAACCCGGCGCTGCTGGTCGCGGTGGCCGTCTCGGCGCTGCTGCAGGTGGCCGGCGTGCTGGTCGAGCCGCTGCGGGTGCTGCTCGGCACCGACCCGCTCGGCGCGGCGGACCTGCTCGCCTGCGCGGCCGTGGCCGTGCTCCCCGGCGTGGCGCTACGCCTGCTGCGGCCCCGGGGCGCCTCGGAGGGCCCGCACGACCCGGCGACCGACGGGCCGGGGCACCCGGACCGGGACCAACGGCCCGCCGGTCGGGTCCGGCGGCCCTGACCGGCGCGGCCCGGTCGGGGCAGGCTGGAAGCGGAAGAAGGAGGACGTGATGACCATCAGATCCGGTGCCCCCGTCGTGGTGGGCGTGGACGGTTCCGACTCCGCGCTGAACGCGGTGCGGGTGGCGACCCGGGAGGCCGAGGCGCGGCACCGCCCGCTGCGGGTGGTGCACGCCTTCATCTGGCCGCTGCTCGGCACCCCGCTCGGGCCGGCCCCCGGCGGCCCGCCCGACGCCGGGCTGCGCAACTACGCGGAGCGGATCGTCGCCGACGCCGTCGCCGAGGCGAAGAAGGTCTCCACCGAGGTGGACGTGACCGGCGAACTCGTCGACGGCTCCCCCGTCCCGGTGCTGCTGCGCGAGTCCCGCGACGCGGCCCTGCTGGTGCTGGGCTCGCGGGGCCTGGGCGGCTTCGCCGAGCTGCTGGTCGGCTCGGCGGCGATCGGGGTGTCCGCGCGCGCCGACTGCCCGGTGCTCGTGGTGCGCGGCGAGGCCCGCGCCGACGGGCCCGTGGTGGTGGGCGTCGACGGTTCGGCGCTGTCCGACGAGGCGATCGGGTTCGCCTTCGAGGAGGCGGCGCACCGCGACACCGACCTGGTGGTCGTGCACGCGTGGCTCTTCCCCACCCCGGCCGCCCCCGGCGCGGTGCTGCCCCTGGTGTACGACCTCGACGCGCTGGCCGAGGAGGAGGAGCGGGTGCTCGCCGAGTCCGTCGCCGGCTGGTCGCAGCGGTACCCGGAGGTGACGGTGCACCGGCGCCTGGTCCGGGGCACACCGGCCCGGGTGCTGGTCGAGGTGTCGCGGACCGCGCAGCTCACGGTCGTCGGCGCGCACGGCCGAGGCGCGTGGGGCGGGCTGCTCCTCGGCTCGGTCAGCCACGCCGTGCTGCACCACGCCGACTCCCCGCTGGCGATCGTCCGCCACCACCGCTGAGGTGCAAGGAAGGGCCCCTTCTCAACGCGTTCTGCATAGGAAGGGGCCCTTCCTGACGCCGCGCCCGCGATGCAGTGCGCGCGACGCCGCGCACAGCGGTACGCCGTCGACCGGCGGAGAAGGGCGCGGCGCGGCGGGTTCGGGGTAAATGCCGGTGGTGGGCGGAGGCCACGCCGACAATGGCCTGATCGAGCACCGGGAGAGCTGATGAACCGACCTGTCGTGGTGGGGGTGGACGGATCCCCGTCGAGCCTGGTCGCCGCCGAGCACGCGGCGCAGCAGGCCGCCTGGCGGTCCCTGCCGCTGCTGCTGGTGCACGGCTACCTGCACCCGCTCGGCTACGGCGTGCCGCTCAACCCGTACGACATGGGGTTGCCCGCGCCCACCGAGGAGGCCCGGCGGATGCTGGACCGGACGGCGGAGGAGCTGCGCGGGCGCTGGCCCGGCGTCGCCGTCGAGGCGCACCAGGTGGCCGGCGGTCCCGCCGCGACCCTGGTGGCGGAGTCCCGCCGGGCGGAGCTGGTGGTGGTCGGCAGCCGAGGGCTGGGCGGCTTCGCCGGCCTGCTGCTCGGCTCGGTCGGTGCGCAGGTGGCCGGGCACGGGCACTGCCCGGTGCTCGTGGTGCGGCCCGAGGAGCAGCCGATCCCGGTCGGCGGCCCGGTGGTCGCCGGGGTGGACGGGTCGGAGCCGGGGCGGCTCGCCGCCGTGCTCGCGGCCGACGAGGCGGCCCGCCGGGGCACGGGCCTGGTGCTGGTGCACGTGGCGAGCGCCGACGACGCCCGCCCGGTGCCCGACGCGGTGGCGGAGTCCGGGGCGGCGGCCCGGGCGGAGTCGGCGGACCTGCTCGACGCCACCGCCGCCGAGGTGACGGCCGCCCACCCGGGCCTGACCGTCGAGCGGCGGCCGGTGCGGGCGGCCAAGCCCGAGCGCGTCCTGATCGAGTTGAGCGGGGACGCGGCCCTGGTGGTGATCGGCTCGCGCGGGCGCGGCGGCTTCGTCGGCCTCGTGCTCGGCTCGGTCAGCCAGGCGCTCGTACAGCATGCGCACTGTCCGGTCCTGGTCGCCCACCCGCAGCCGGCCGACGCGGCGTGACCTCGACGGCCGCCCCGCCGGCCCCGCGGCCCCGGGCGGTCAGGAGGGGTCGCGGCCGGCGAGCAGCTCGTCGAAGCCTGCGGTGAGCGCGAACGGGTCGGGCGGCGCGGCGGGGGCCCGGCGCGCCACCTGGTCGGCCAGTTCGCCGGCCGCGCGCACGATCCGGGAGCGCAGGGCGCCGTCGGCCGCCGCCTGCGACCAGTCCTCCGTGGCGGCGAAGACCGCGGTGGGCACGACCACCGCCCTGAGGTACGCGAACATCGGCCGGACGGCGTGCTCCAGGGCGAGGGAGTGCCGGGCGGTGCCGCCGGTGGCGGCGATCAGCACGGGCCGGTCCGCCAGCGTCGTGGCGTCGAACAGGTCGAAGAACGACTTGAACAGGCCGCTGTAGGACGCGTTGAAGATCGGCGTGACCGCCACGACGCCGTCGGCCGCGGCGAGCGTGTCCAGCGCGTCGCGCAGGGCCGGCGGCGGGAAGCCGGTGAGCAGGTGGTTGACCACGTCGTGGGCGTGGTCACGCAGGTCGATCGGGCGCAGCTCGGCCTCGACGCCGCGCCGGGCCAGCTCGTCGCGGGTGGCCGCGGCGAGCTGGTCGGCGAGCAGCCGGGTCGACGACGGCTGGGAGAGCCCGGCGGAGACCACGGCGAGGGTACGGCGGCTCATCGCCCCACCTCCGCGCCGGCACCGACGGCGTCGGTGGGGTCGGCAGCCGCGTCGACGGCGGCCTCGGCTGTGGCGGCGGCGTCCCGGGCGGCCTTCAGCGACGCGTGCGTCGGGGCGTCGGGCACGTGCGCGGGCCGCAGCGCGGCGAACTCCCGGCGCAGCACGGGGACCACCTCCTCGCCGAGGAGGTCGAGCTGCTCCAGCACGGCCTTCAGCGGCAGGCCCGCGTGGTCGATCAGGAAGAGCTGCCGCTGGTAGTCGCCGACGTAGTCGCGGAAGCCGAGGGTACGGTCGATCACCTGCTGCGGGCTGCCGACGGTCAGCGGGGTCTGCGCCATGAAGTCCTCCAGCGCCGGCCCGTGACCGTAGACGGGGGCGTTGTCGAAGTACGGGCGGAACTCGCGCACCGCGTCCTGCGAGTTGCGCCGCATGAACACCTGGCCGCCGAGGCCGACGATCGCCTGGTCCGGCGAGCCGTGCCCGTAGTGGGCGAAGCGCTCCCGGTAGAGGCCGACCATCCGCTGGGTGTGCTCCTTCGGCCAGAAGATGTGGTTGGCGAAGAAGCCGTCGCCGTAGTAGGCGGCCTGCTCGGCGATCTCCGGGCTGCGGATCGAGCCGTGCCAGACGAACGGCGGCACCCCGTCCAGGGGGCGCGGCGTCGAGGTGAACGACTGCAACGGGGTGCGGTACTTGCCCGACCAGTCGACCACGTCCTCGCGCCAGAGCCGGCGCAGCAGGTCGTAGTTCTCGATGGTCAGCGGGATGCCGGCCCGGATGTCCTTGCCGAACCACGGGTAGACCGGGCCGGTGTTGCCCCGGCCGAGCATGAGGTCGACCCGGCCGTCGGCGAGGTGCTGGAGCATCGCGTAGTCCTCGGCGATCTTCACCGGGTCGTTGGTGGTGATCAGGGTGGTGGCGGTGGAGAGCAGCAGCCGCTCGGTGCGGGCCGCGATCCAGCCCAGCATGGTGGTGGGCGACGACGGCACGAACGGCGGGTTGTGGTGCTCGCCGGTGGCGAAGACGTCGAGACCGACCTCCTCGACCTTGCGCGCGATGGTCACCATCGCCTTGATCCGCTCGTGCTCCGACGGCTCCCGCCCGGTGGTCGGGTCGACGGTCACGTCTCCGACGGTGAAGACCCCGAACTGCATGACGACTCCTCGTGTGGCTGCCGGACCGTTCCGGCCCCGGACGCAGCGCACAACATATTTGACGAGTCAACTATTCCGCCGGTCGGGGGGTCCCGGTCCCGGTGGCCGGACGCGGCGGCGGGGTCCACCCAGTGGAACGGGTCAGCCGCCAGCCACCGACGGGAGCACCTGCACCTCGGCGCCCGACGGAACCGGCGCGTCCAGCCCGCCCAGGTGGCGGCAGTCCTCGCCATCGACGTAGACGTTGACGTGCCGGCGCACCTCGCCGCGCTCGTCGCGCAGCCGCCGGGCCAGCCGGGGCCACTCCCCCGCCAGCTCGTCGAGGACGTCGCGCAGCGTGCCGGCCGCGGCGACGGTGAGCCGCGCCGCGCCCCCGACCTCGCCGCGCAGCGGCCCCGGCACCAGGACGGTGACCACTCAGACCTCCGCGGCGCGGACGCAGAGCACGTCGGGCAGGTGGGCGGCGGCCAGGGACCAGGAGTCGCCCTCGTCGCGGCTCGCGTAGACCTCGCCGGAGCGGGTGCCGAAGTAGACGCCGGTCGGGTCGGCGTCGTCGGCGCACATCGCGTCGCGCAGCACCGCCGGATAGTAGGGCCCGGCGGGCAGGCCCGCCGAGAGCGCCTCCCACGTCCCGCCCGCGTCGGCCGAGCGGTAGACCCGGCAGCGCTCGTCGACCGGGAAGCGCCGGGAGTCGGCGGCGAGGGGGAACGACCAGATCATCCCCGGGCGGGTGGGGTGCGCCACCATCGGGAAGCCGAAGTCGCTGGGCAGGCCGGCGGCGATCGACAGCCACGTGCGGCCCCCGTCGTCGGAACGGTAGACGCCGTGGTGGTTCTGCGCGTAGAGCCGCTCCGGGTCGCCGGCGTCCCGGGCGACCTTGTGCACACACTGGCCGAACTCGGGCCACTCGTCGGGCAGGAAGTAGGCCCGGATGCCCGTGTTGCCCGGCGCCCAGCTCGCGCCCGCGTCGGCGGAGTGGTAGACCCCGCCGGTCGACATGGCCACCGCGATCCGGGTCGGGTCGTGCGGGTGCGGCAGGACGGTGTGCACCGCCTGGCCGCCGAAGCCCGCGCCCCACTGCTCCCGGTGGGGGTGCTCCCACAGCGCGCGGACCAGCTCGAAGGTGCGCCCCGCGTCGGTGGAGCGGAACAGCGCCGACGGCTCGGTGCCGGCCCAGACCACGTCCGGCTCCGCCGGCCCGGCGGGCGTGAGCTGCCAGACCCGGCCGAGGCTCGCCCCGGTGTCGGCCGGGAACGCGACCGGGGCCTGCTCCGGCTCCTGCCAGGACGTGCCCAGGTCGTCGCTGGTGGCCACGCTCGGCCCGAAGTGGGAACTGGTCATCCCGGCGAGCAACCGGGGCACCTCGCGCCGGGTGTCGACCGCCACCGCGTACACCCCGGTCATGGGGTGGTGGGGGCCGCTGAGCTGCCAGGTGCGGCGGCCGTCGGTGCTGGTGGCGAGGAAGAGGCCCTTGCCGGTGCCGATCGCGAGCAGGGTCGTCATGGGTGCGTCCTTCGCCGAGCCGGGAGCCGGATGGCGTGATTATCACCACCGGGTCCGACAGAAACCGGGCGACGCACCGGGAACGGCGGGGCCCAGCCGCAGGTCAGCGGCGCGCAACGGGGCAGGCCGACGGGCGGGAGCGGGGTGGTCAACGGCGGGAGCGGGGGTGGTCAACGGCGGGTGCGGGGCACGTGCCGGCGGTACTGGCTCACGGTCGGCTCGCGGTCGACCCAGAACCGCCACGGCACGTCGTGCGCCCCGGTCACCCCGACCCGGGGGCCGGCGGCGATCGCCGCGTCGGGCACCGGCTCGGCCGCCGGCCGCAGCCGCACCGGCCCGTCGCCGAGCAGGTAGCGCCCGTACGCCGTGCGGTCGATGCCGAGGGCGGCGCAGAGGCGGGCCGGGCCGCGCGCCAGGTCGGCATCCCGGCGTACGGCGGTGCGCCGGGACCGCGCGACCTCGACGCCCTCGACCACCTCGCCGGCCCGCAGCAGCGCCGCCGAGGCCTCCCCCTCCGGCCCGGTCACCACGTTCACGCACCAGTGCATGCCGTAGGTGAAGTAGACGTAGGCGTGCCCGGCCGGGCCGAACATCACGGCGTTGCGCGGGGTGCGCCCGCGATGCGCGTGCGAGGCGGGATCGCCGGCCGTGCCCGCGTACGCCTCGACCTCGGTGATCCGGACGGTGACCCCGCCGGCCGAGAGCCGGCAGCCGAGCAGCCCGCGCGCGGCCGGCACGACGGGCCCGGCGAGCAGCTCGGCCAGCCCGGCGACACCCACGTCGGGGTACGACATGAGCCCGACCCTACCCAGCCCCGACCCGCCCTGCCGGTCTGGGCGGCGCGGGGCTGGCTTGGGCGGGGCGGGGCGTCGCCATGTCGGCGACATGGGGGCTTCCCCGGGGCCGGGACCGCCCCATGTCGCCGACATGGAGTCGATCATTACGCCATCCATGAACGGCACGTTGACAACGTACCGTTCAAGTGATGGTATCGGGGCATGAGTCTGGAGCAGCAGGAACCGTTCGCCGCGCCCGATCCGGGGCGGGCGCGGGCGCACCGCACCTACGCCGCGCTGGCCCGGATCGCCGAGCGGCACGCGGGCGACGAGGCGCGCCGCCACCGCTACGCCCACCCGCACGTGCTGGACCCGTACGAGGCGGTGGCCCTGGTGACCGCACTCGCCGCCGGTGGCGCGGAGCTGGCCGACGGCGAGGAGCCGGTCGACCAGGCCGACCTGGTCGCCGCGCTCACCCTCGTGCCGCACCTGCGCGCCGAGGTGGACGTGCTGGAGGCCGGCCTGCTCCGGCTCGCCCGCGACCGGGGGCTGACCTGGCAGGCGATCGGCCACGGGCTGGGGCTCGGCTCGGCGCAGGCCGCCCGGCAGCGCCACGAACGACTCGCCGGCCGGGTCGGCGGAGACCCGCACACCGGCACCGACAACGACGGGGAGGCGTGATGGACCGCGCGGAGCTGATGGCGTACTGCCTGGGCAAACCCGGCGCGTGGCTCGACCAGCCGTGGGACGCCGAGGTCGTGGTCAAGGTCGGGAACAAGATCTTCGCCTTCCTCGGCCCCGACTCCGACGACCGGGTGGGCCTCAAGTGCGCCCCGACCCGGGAACTGGCCGACGAGTGGCTGCACCGGTTCCCCGGCGACGCCGTCGCGTCCTCGCACGTCGGGCGGTTCGGCTGGAACAGCCTCCGGCTGGCGGGGGCGATCGACGACGACGAGCTGCTCGAGGCGGTGGACACGTCGTACGAGGCGGTGGTGGCGAAACTGCCGCGCCGCGAGCGCCCGACGACGCCGGCCTGATCCCGGCACCGGGGCGTGGTCAGCGATCCGGGTCGCCGTCGGGGCGGGGTGCGGCACCGCCCCGGGCCCGGGCCCAACTGAGGAACCGTTCATGCAGGTCAGGGGCGCGCTCGGGGTGGAGCCGGGCGAGCTGCGCGCGCGCCTCCACCATGAGCTGGGCCAGCCGGGACACTGCCTCGGCCACCGCTACGCGCACGCCTCCGGGCGAAGTGCCCAAGGCTGGCGCGCAAGATCGTGCTCATTCCCGGAAAGAGTGGCATCGGCGTCGCACCGATCCCACTCTTTCCCTGATCGAGTGCGCTCCCCCGGCACCCGCACCACACCCAGCCCCGCCGCACCCCGGCCCGCTCCCCCACCACGCACAGATCTTGCACTTAGGGCCCCGTAGAAGGGCGCTTCACCCCTTTTGCCCGGGCCCAATGTGCAAGATCGCCGCAGGGTGGGGTGGCGGCGAGCGGGCGGCGGGGCGAGCCGGCGGGGGCGACGGCACGGCGCAGGGCCGCACGGCGCAGGCGACGGTCCGGTGAATGCGGTGGGGAGCACGGTGAAGGCCCCACGGCGTGCTGCCGGAGGGCCTTCGGGGTGACGCGGGACGTCAGCGGGGCACGACGGTCTCGGCGGCCCACTCCCGCCAGCCCGCCAGCTTGTCGGCGGCGGTGGCGAGCTGGTCGGCGACCGGCCCCGGGCCGGTGGAGCCGGGGGTGATCCGGGCGGCCAGGGCCGACCGCACCGACAGCACGTCCCGCACCGACGGGTCGAGGTGCTCGCTGACCGCCGCCAGGTCGGCGTCGGAGACCTCGTCGAGCGCGCACTCGCGGACGGCGCAGAGCGCCACCAGCTTGCCGGTGATCTCGTGCGCGTCGCGGAACGGCACGTTGCGCCGGACCAGCCAGTCGGCGACCTCGGTGGCCAGGGAGAAGCCAACGGGGGCGGCGGCGACGAGGCGGTCGACGCGTACCGTCATGGTGGAGATCATCCCCGCGAGGGCCGGCAGCAGCAGTTCCAGGGTGTCGACGGCGTCGAAGGCCGGCTCCTTGTCCTCCTGCATGTCCCGGTCGTACGTCATGGGCAGGCCCTTGAGCATGGTGAGCACGGCCATCAGCCCGCCGACGAGCCGGCCGGACTTGCCCCGGGCCAGTTCGGCGATGTCGGCGTTCTTCTTCTGCGGCATGATCGACGACCCGGTGGCGAACGCGTCGTCCAGCTCGACCCAGCCGAACTCCTGCGACGTCCAGAGCACCACCTCCTCGCCGAGGCGGGACAGGTGCACCCCGACCAGCGCGGTGACGAAGAGGAACTCGGCGACGAAGTCGCGGTCGGCGACGGCGTCCATCGAGTTGGCGAAGGACGTGCGGAAGCCCAGCTCCTTGGAGACGGCCACCGGGTCCAGCGGCAGGCCGGAGCCGGCGAGCGCGCCCGCGCCGAGCGGGCTGACCGCCGTGCGGTGGTCCCAGTCGCGCAGCCGCTCCAGGTCGCGCAGCAGCGGCTGCACGTGGGCCAGCAGCCAGTGCCCGAAGGTGACCGGCTGGGCGTGCTGGAGGTGGGTCATGCCGGGCGCGGCCGTGTCGACGTGCCGGGCGGCCTGCTCGACCAGGGCCTCGGCCAGCTCGACGAGGCGACCGGCCACGCCCCGGGCGTGGTCGCGCAGGTAGAGGCGCAGGTCGGTGGCGACCTGGTCGTTGCGGGACCGGCCGGCGCGCAGCTTGCCGCCGAGGCTGCCGAGGCGTTCCAGCAGCCCCCGTTCGAGGGCGGTGTGCACGTCCTCGTCGTCGACGGTGGGCCGGAACGCCCCGGAGGCGCAGGCGGCCTCCAGGTCGTCGAGGGCCGCCAGCATCCTGCCCAGTTCCTCGGGGTCGAGCAGGCCCGCGCCCGCGAGGACCCGGGCGTGCGCGCGGGACCCGGCGATGTCGTACGGGGCGAGGCGCCAGTCGAACTGCACGCTGACGGACAGCCGGGCCAGCGCCTCGGAGGGGCCGCCGGCGAAGCGGCCACCCCACAGGCTCGTACGGTTGGTCGCGGCGCTGTTCTCGGTGAGGCTCTTGTCGTCCACGTCGCCCATTCTGGTTCCCACGGTCAGCAGCCTCCCCACCGGGCGTCCCGCGCGGCGGCCAGCTTGCTCGGCAGGCCCCACAGCTGCACGAATCCCTTCGCCAGGGACTGGTCGAAGGTGTCGCCGGTGTCGTAGGTGGCCATGCCGAAGTCGTACAGGCCGGCCTCGGAGCGCCGGCCGGTGACGGTGGCCCGGCCGCCGTGCAGCACCAGCCGCACCTCGCCGCTGACCTGCCGCTGGGCGTCGTCGATGAACGCGTCCAAAGCCCGCTTGAGCGGGGAGAACCACAGGCCGTCGTAGACCAGTTCCCCCCAGCGCTGGTCGACGCCCCGCTTGAACCGGGCGAGGTCGCGTTCGACGGTGACCGCCTCCAGCTCCTGGTGGGCGGTGATCAGCGCGATCGCGCCGGGGGCCTCGTACACCTCGCGGCTCTTGATGCCGACGAGGCGGTCCTCGACCATGTCGAGCCGGCCGACGCCCTGCGCGCCGGCCCGCCGGTTGAGTTCCAGGATCGCCTGGTACGGGGTGACGGTCTCGCCGTCGATCGCCACCGGCACGCCGGCGTCGAACGTGACGACGACCTCGTCGGGGTCGCGCTCCTGCGCCGGGTCGGCCGTGTACGCGTACAGGTCCTCGACCGGGGCGGTCCAGATGTCCTCCAGGAACCCGGTCTCCACGGCCCGGCCCCACAGGTTCTGGTCGACGGAGTACGGCGACTTCGCCGACACGTCGATCGGCAGGCCCTTCTCCTCGGCGAAGGCGATCGCCTTGTCCCGGGTCCACGCGAAGTCCCGGGCCGGGGCGATGATCTTCAGGTCGGGGGCGAGCGCGCCGAGGCCGACCTCGAAGCGCACCTGGTCGTTGCCCTTGCCGGTGCAGCCGTGCGACACGATCGTGCCGCCGTGCCGGCGGGCGGCGGCGACGAGGTGCTTGACGATCAGCGGCCGGGACAGCGCGGAGACCAGCGGGTAGCGGTCCATGTAGAGGGCGTTGGCGCGCAGCGCCGGCAGGCAGTAGTCGGCGGCGAACTCGTCGCGCGCGTCGACCACCTCCGACTCGACGGCCCCGCAGTCCAGGGCGCGCTGCCGGATCACGTCGAGGTTCTCGCCGCCCTGCCCGACGTCCACCGCGACGGCGACGACCTCGGCGCCGGTCTGCTCGGCCAGGTAGGGGATCGCGACGGAGGTGTCCAACCCTCCGGAGTACGCGAGGACGACCCGCTCGGTCATGGTGTGGTGTTCCCTTCCGCGCTCTCCTCGCGGCGGGACCACGCGGCGAGCTTCTCGCCCAGCGCGGCCCCGCCGACGGCCTCGCGGGCCACCACGAGGATGGTGTCGTCGCCGGCGATGGTGCCGACGACCTCGGGCAGGCCCGCCCGGTCCAACGCGCTGGCCAGGTATTGGGCTGCGCCCGGCGGGGTGCGCAGCACGGCGATGTTGCCGCTGGAGTCGACCTCGTTGAGCAGCTCCCGCAGCAGCCGGATCAGCCGCGCCGGGGCGGCCTCGGCGTCGCGCAGGGGCCGGTGGCCGTCCTCCGGGATGACGTACACGGGGCGGCCGTCGCCGCCGCGGGCGGTGACCGCGCCGAGTTCCTTGAGGTCCCGCGACAGCGTGGCCTGGGTGACGGCGACGCCGTCGCCGGCGAGCAGGTCGGCCAGTTCGGTCTGCGAGCGGACCGCCTTGTCGCGGATCAGCTCGACGATGCGGGCGTGCCGGGCGGCGCGGGTCAGCGGCGCGGTCATGCCGACTGCTCCAGCAGGTAGGTCAGCACGGCCTTCTGCGCGTGCAGCCGGTTCTCCGCCTGGTCGAACACGGCGCTGGCGGGGCCGTCGAGCACCTCGTCGGTGATCTCCTCGCCCCGGTGCGCCGGCAGGCAGTGCAGCACGATCGCGCCCGGCGCGGCGTGCGCGAGCAGCTCCGTGTTGACCTGGTACGGCAGGAACGGGGTGATCCGGTCCAGCCCGTCGTCCTCCTGCCCCATCGAGGTCCACGTGTCGGTGGCCAGCACGTCGGCGTCGCGGACGGCGGCGACGGGGTCGCGCAGCACGCGCACCGACCCGCCGGTGCCGGCGGCGATCTTCTCCGCGCGGGCCACCACCTCGGGGTCGGGGTCGAACCCGTCGGGGCCGGCGACGCGCACGTGCATCCCGGCGGTCGCCCCGGCCAGCAGGTACGACTGGGCCATGTTGTTCGCCGCGTCCCCCACGTACACCAGGGTCCGGCCGTGGGTGCCGCCGCACCGCTCGCGGACGGTGAGCAGGTCGGCGAGGAGCTGGCAGGGGTGGAAGCCGTCGGTGAGGGCGTTGATCACCGGGACGCTGGCCCCGGCGGCGACCTCGGCGATCCGGTCGTCGCCGTGGGTGCGCAGCACGATCGCGGCCACGTAGCGGGACAGCACCCGGCCGGCGTCGGCGAGGGTCTCGCCCCGGCCGAAGTGGGTGACCTGGGTGTCCACCACGAGGGGATGGCCGCCCAGCTCGGCGATGCCGGCGTCGAAGGAGATCCGGGTGCGCAGGCTCTGCTTGTCGAACAGCACGGCCACCGACCTCGGCCCGGCCAGCGGCCGGTGGGCGAACCGTTCGGCCTTCATCCGGGCGGCGAGGTCGAGCACGGTCGCCTGCTCGGCGGGCGAGAGGTCGTCGTCGCGCAGCAGGTGGCGGGTCATGCGGTGGCCTCCGGGGTGGCGGCGTCGAGGGCGGCGGGCAGGGCGGCCAGGAACGCGTCGGCCTGCCCGCCGGTGAGGATGAGCGGCGGAGCGAGCCGGATCACGCCCGGCTGCACCGGGTTGACCAGGAAACCGGCGTCGCGCAGCGCCGCCGCGAGCGGCCCGGCGGCGTCGGCGGTGAGCACGATGCCGAGCAGCAGGCCCGCGCCGCGCACCTGCGCGACGAGGGGGTGGCCGAGCGCCTCGACGCCCCGGCGCAGCCGCTCGCCGACCCGCTTGACGTGGTCGAGCAGCCCCTCGCTGGCGATGGTGGACACCACCGCGAGGGCGGCGGCGCAGCTGACCGGGTTGCCGCCGAAGGTGGTGCCGTGCGAGCCGGGGCGCAGCAGGTCGGCGGCGGGGCCGAAGGCCAGGCAGGCGCCGATCGGCAGGCCGCCGCCGAGGCCCTTGGCGAGGGTGACGATGTCGGGTTCGACGCCCTCGGCCTGGTGGGCGAACCAGTGCCCGGTGCGGCCGACGCCGGTCTGCACCTCGTCGAGCACCAGCAGCGCGCCGTGCCGGGCGGTGATCCGCCGGGCCTCGGCGAGGTAGCCGGGGGGCGGGACGACGACGCCGTTCTCGCCCTGCACCGGCTCCAGGATGACCATGGCCGTGGCGTCGGTCACCGCGTCGGCGAGGGCGGCCGCGTCGCCGTACGGGACGTGGGTGACGTCGCCGGGCAGCGGGCGGAACGGATCCGCCTTGGCGGGCTGCCCGGTGAGCGCGAGCGCGCCCATGGTGCGGCCGTGGAAACCGCCGACCGTGGCGACCACGTGCGAGCGGCCGGTGAGCCGGGACAGCTTGAACGCGGCCTCGTTGGCCTCCGCGCCGGAGTTGGCGAAGAACACCCGGCCGGGGCGCCCCGCGAGGGCCAGCAGCAGCTCGGCGAGGGCCACCGGCGGCTCGGCGACGAACAGGTTGGACACGTGCCCGAGGGTGGCGACCTGCCTGGAGACGGCGGCCACCACGGCCGGGTGGGCGTGGCCGAGGGCGTTGACGGCGATGCCGCCGAGCAGGTCGACGTACTCGCGGCCGGCGTCGTCGACCACGACGGCGCCGGAGCCGGAGACCAGCGCCAGCGGCGGCGTGCCGTAGTTGTCCATCAGCGCCTGCTGCCAGCGCTCCACCAACTGACTCATGAGTTGATCACCATCGTGCCGAATCCTTCCGAGGTGAAGACCTCAAGCAGTGTGGAGTGGGCGACCCGGCCGTCGACGACGTGCGCGGCGGGCACCCCGCCGCGCACCGCCCGCAGGCACGCCTCCATCTTGGGGACCATCCCCGATTCCAGGGACGGCAGCAGCTCCGCCAGCTCGTCGGCGGTGATCTCGCTGACCAGGCTGTCGGTGTCCGGCCAGTTGGCGTAGAGGCCCGGCACGTCGGTGAGGACGACCAGCTTGCGGGCCCCGAGGGCGATCGCCAGGGCGGCGGCGGCCGTGTCGGCGTTGAGGTTGTGCAGCACCCCGTCGGCGTCCGGCGCGACGGTCGAGATCACCGGGATGCGGCCGGCCGCGATCAGGTCGGTCACCGCCGACGTGTTCACCGACTCGACGTCGCCGACCTGGCCGACGTCGACGGGCTCCCCGTCCACGTACGCGGGGCGGCGCACGGCGGTGAACAGGCCGGCGTCCTCGCCGGAGAGGCCGACGGCGAACGGGCCGTGCGCGTTGATCAGCCCGACCAGTTCCCGGCCGACCTGGCCGACGAGCACCATGCGGACCACGTCCATCGCCTCGGGGGTGGTGACGCGCAGGCCGCCGCGAAACTCGCTGTCGATGCCGAGCCGGCCGAGCATGGCCGAGATCTGCGGGCCGCCGCCGTGCACCACGACCGGCTTGATGCCGACGTAGCGCAGGAAGACCATGTCGGCGGCGAAGGCCCGCTGCAGCTCGGGGTCGATCATGGCGTTGCCGCCGTACTTGACCACGAGGGTGGCCCCGGACAGGCGGGCCAGCCAGGGCAGCGCCTCGATCAGCGTCTCGGCCCGGGTCTGGGCCCGGGCGAGGTCGTCGACGGCGCTCACGTCGAGTACGCCGAGTTCTCGTGCACGTACGCGTGCGACAGGTCGTTGGTCCACACGGTGGCCTGGGCCCCTCCGGCGTGCAGGTCGATGCGGATGGTGACGTCGCGCCCGGTGAGGTCCACCTTGGACCGGTCCTCGGCGGCGGCGCCGGAGCGGCACACCCAGACGCCGTTGACGGCGACGTCGAGGGCGTCCGGCTCGAACGCGGCGGCGGTGGTGCCGACGGCGGCGAGGATGCGGCCCCAGTTCGGGTCGTTGCCGAACAGCGCCGTCTTGACCAGGTTGTTGCGGGCCACCGACCGGCCCACCTCGACGGCGTCGTCCTCGTCGGCCGCGCCGACGACCTCGATGGCGATCTGCTTGGTGGCGCCCTCCGCGTCGGCGACCAGCTGCTGGGCCAGGTCGTGGCAGGCGGCGGTGACCGCCGCCGTCAGCTCGGCCTCGGTGGGCTCGACGCCGGACGCGCCGCTGGACAGCAGCAGCACCGTGTCGTTGGTGGACATGCAGCCGTCGGAGTCGACCCGGTCGAAGGTGACCCGGCAGGCGGCGCGCAGCGCGGCGTCGAGCGCCGCCGGCCCGGCCACCGCGTCGGTGGTGAGCACGCACAGCATGGTCGCCATGGCCGGGGCCAGCATGCCGGCGCCCTTGGCCATCCCGCCGACGGTCCAGCCGCTGCCCGCCGCCACGGTGGTCTTCGGCCGGGTGTCGGTGGTCATGATCGCCTCGGCCGCCGCCGCGCCGCCGTCGCGGGACAGGGCGCGGATCGCCGCGCGTACGCCGGGCAGCAGCTTGTCCATCGGCAGCCGCTCGCCGATCAGTCCGGTGGAGCAGACGGCCACGTCGCCGGCCCCGAGCCGCAGCCGGGGGCTGGCCGAGGTGAGCGCGGCGGCGGTGTGCTCGGCGGTGGCGTGGGTGTCCTGGAAGCCGGCCGGGCCGGTGCAGGCGTTCGCGCCGCCGGAGTTGAGGATCACGGCCCGGGCCACCCCGCCCCGGACGACCTGCCGGGTCCAGAGCACGGGGGCGGCCTTGACCCGGTTGGCGGTGAAGACCCCGGCGATCCCGGCGTCGGGGCCGTCGTTGACGACGAGGGCGACGTCGGCGGCGGCGCCGCTCTTGAGGCCGGCGGCCACGCCGGCCGCCCGGAACCCCCGGGGGGTGGTGACGGTCATGGGGTTACTCCGTAGGTGGACAGGCCGGTGGTCTCGGGGAGCCCGAGCATCAGGTTGGCGCACTGCACGGCCTGGCCGGCGGCGCCCTTGCCGAGGTTGTCGATGGCGCTGACCACGATCACCCGGCCGGAGTCGACGTCGACGGCCGCCTGGAGGTGGCAGGAGTTGGCGCCGAGGGTGGCGGCGGTGTGCGGCCACGTCCCCTCGGGCAGCACGTGCACGAACGCCGAGTCCGCGTACGCCGCCGCGAGGACCGCCCGGGGGTCGGCGTCGCCGGCCGGCACGGCGGTGACCGTGGCGAGGATGCCGCGCGGCATCGGCGCGAGCACGGGGGTGAGGGACAGGCTGGTCGCGCCGGTGGCCTGCTTGATCTCCGGCACGTGCTGGTGCGCGCCGACCTTGTACGGCGACAGGTCGCCCATCACCTCGCTGCCGAGCAGGTGCGCCTTGGCGGCCCGGCCCGCGCCGGAGGTGCCGGAGGCGGCGACCACGACCACGTCGGCGGGGGCGACCGCACCGGCGGCGACCAGCGGGGCGAGCGCGAGGGTGATGGCCGCGGCATAGCAGCCGGTGTTGGCCACCCTGGTCGCGGCGGCGACGCGCGCGCGCTGGCCGGGCAACTCGGGCAGGCCGTAGACCCAGGCCCCCGCGTGCTCGCCGCCGTAGTACCGTGACCAGGCGGCGGCGTCGCGCAGCCGGTGGTCCGCGCCCAGGTCGACCACCCGGACCGACTCCGGCAGGGCGGCGGCCAGGGCCGCCGACTCGCCGTGCGGCAGGGCCAGGAAGACCAGGTCCGCGTCGGCCAGGGCCGCCGGTTCGGTCGCCGCGAACACCAGGTCCAGCCCGGTGAGCTGCGGGTGTACGGCGGTGACCGGCGCGCCGGCCTGGCTGTGCGCGGTGGCGGTGACCAGGTCGAGCTCGGGGTGGCCGGCGATCAGGCGCAGCAGCTCGCCCCCGGCGTAGCCGCTCGCCCCGGCGACCGCAACTCGGATACCCATTCTAACCTCCGCATGACTATGCAGAGAAGGTTACCCGCTCATTACGCCGCATCGCAAGGTCATACACCCCACTGCATGAGCATGAGAAGGCCCAGCCGTAGGCCTGGAGACCCCCTTCCCGGCGGGGGAGCGCCGGGAAGGGAGCCGGTCAGTTGGCCCGCTGGTCGATGCCGTGCTGCCGCTGGTACGTACGCAGCGCGGCGTCCCACGCCTCGGTGTACTCCGACGGGCCCAGGCCGAGGTCGTTGTGCCCGCGTACCGCCTCCCGCAGCAGGCCCAGCAGCTCCGGCACCGCCTCCCGGCGCTCGGTGACGTAGCGGCGGAAGACCTCGGCGAACTGCTCCCCCGCCAGGCGGGCGGCGTGCGCGGTGACCGGATCGTCCTCCAGCGCCCGCAGCACCTCGCACCACCGGCGGGTCAGCTCGTCGGTGTGGCGGGCCCGCAGCTGCTGCAACTCGTGGTCGCACTCCAACCTGATCCGCTCCTCCCAGTACGGGCGCAGCCGCTCCCGGACCCGCTCGTCCGGGCTCACCCGCACCTGCACGGTGAAGTGCGGCCGGCTCTCGTCCCGCGGCCAGTGCTGGCCCAGCAGCAGGTTGTTCAGGGCCCGCTCCAGCTCGTGCGAACGGTGCGGCTCGTGCTCCCGGGCCAGGTCGGCGGCCCGCTCCCGGACGATCCCGGCGGCCCAGGCGAGGTAGCTCTCCGCACGCTGGCGCAACGCCTCGGCGCTCATGTGCTGCGCCCGCCAGCTGTAGACGGCGAACAGGCGGAAGTCGAACGCGTCTCCCCTGGCCGGCACCAGGATCGGCTGCGGCGCGTCCAGGCGGTAGGTGACCACCTGCGGGGGTGCCGGCGGCGGCAGCGGCGGCAGGGGCGGCGCGGGCGGCGGACTCACGGGCGCCGGCCCGAACAGCGAGAGCAGGATCTGCCACCAGCGCCGCCGGGCCGACGGGCGGGGAATGTACCGAGTGCTCATGCGGGGTCCTCGTCGATCAGGCGTCGTACGTCGTGCAGCAGGGTGTTGTCGCGCATCAGGGGGCCCCATACGTGCCGGAGCTGGTGGTCCAGCCGGCGGCGCAGCGGCTCCCGCCCCTCCACCACCAGGCCGATCAGACGCAGGCAGAGGTCAGACACCTCGGGGTGCCCCTCGGCCCGACTCAGCCAGAAGCCGAGCGTCCGCCACGCGCGGTACGCGGTCCCCGGCAGGCTGAGCGCCGTCGCCCAGCAGGTGGCCAGGTCCGCCATCCGCACCGTGCCGACGCGGGCCAGGTCGAGCAGCTCCGGCCAGCGTTCCCGGGGGGCCGGGGCCCACCGGTCGGCGAGCACCCGCAGCGCCCGCCCGGCGTGCAGCCGCACCTCCGGCTCGTCCTCGTCGACGGCCCACTGCGCCAGCGCCGGCAGCACGCTGGCCGCATGGCCACCCACGTACACCTCGACCAGGCCGCGTACCACCGAGTTGTTCCGCCGCTGCATGCGCGCCTCGGCGACCCGGCGCAGCTGCCCCAGGGCGGTCTCCGGCCAGAGCCGGGCCAGGCCCAGCGCGTACGCCCGCGCGACGGTGTCGCGCAGGTGCGCCGCCCCGCCGGCCGCCCACCGGTCCAGCTCGATCCGGACCCGCTGGCGCAGCTCCGGCTGCATGGCCATGCCGACCAGCGCGATGGCGGCGGCCTGCCGGACCCCGGCCCGGCGCTCCCGGGCGAGCTGGTCCACCACGCGCAGGGCGGCGTGCACCCCGTGCGCCGCCGACCAGCCGACCGCCCCGGCGGCGGCCTGCCGGACCCCGGGGGTGCCGTCCCGCACGAGGCTGCCCAGCCAGCCGAGCAGCTGCTCCGGCAGCCACCAGTCCGACCAGGCGACCTCCAGCAGGCTGCGCCGCAGCGGGTCGTTGCCCGGGGCGAACTCGATGCGCCGCCCGCCCGGCACGCGGTCGTCGTCGACCACCAGCACCGCCTCCCGCAGGACCGGGCCGAGCAGCGCGTCGAGCGCCCCGCCCGACCGGCCGGTGGGTGGTGGGGCGAGCGGGGCACCGGCGAACGGGAAGCCCGGCACCGCGCCGGCGCCCGGCGGACCCGCGACGCCGCCCGGGTCCGACGCCGGCCCCGGCCCGACCCCGGCCAACCCCGGCGCGGCCAGCGCCCCGGCAGCAGCGTGGATCTCGGCCACCGGCTGCCCGGCCAGCACCGCGCAGGCCAGCCGGAACGCGCGCCGCCGGTCGACGCCCCAGGCGGGCGTGTCGCCGCCGTCGGCGGCGGCGAGGACGCGGGCCGCCCGCTCCCGGAGCTGGCGCGGAAGCAGGCGCTCCAGCCGCTCGGTGAGCTCCGCGCCCCGGGGCGCGGTGCGGGCCAGCAGCTCCGCCAGGCGGACCACCTCGCCGGGCCGGGGACCGGCGGCCAGGTGCGCGGCCAGCAGCGGGTTGCCGACGCACTCGTCCTCGACGTAGCCGTCGACGCAGTCACCGACGCAGCCGGGGGCGCACCACCCGACGCAGCGGCCCCGTAACTGGCGGCGCAGCTGGGCCCGGAACACGTCGACGGGGGCGGCCGGCCGGTGCTCCACCAGGTGACCGGCCAGCTCCTGGTCGCGGTGGTCGAAGTCGCCGACCAGCACCAGGGTGGCGCCCCTCGCCTCGGCCCGGGCGGCCAGCCCGACCAGGGCCATCCCGTCCAGGTCCCGTACGGCCGTCCCGGTGAGCCGCCACACGTAGCCGTGCCCGTCGCGCCACGGGGCTTCGGGCAGCAGGAGGTCGCTCGGCTGCTCCGCGTGCAGCACCGCCACCCGGTCGAAACCGTGCCGGCGGGCCGAGGACAGGCACGCGGCGGCGTGCCGGCCGGTGCCGGCGGCACCCGACAGGCAGACCAGGTGACGCTGCTTGAGACACCGGTCGAGCTGCGGGTCGCTCGGCGTGGGGGCATAGCCGTCGGCCAGCTGCCGCACCCAGGTCCCGGTGAGGGTCTCGGCCCAGGTCCGGCCGCTGCCGTCCGTCCGCGCCGTCGTGATGTTCAGCGTGCCGATGGCCGTCGACCCGGGCCCGGTGGCGTTCTGGCCCCGCACCCACACGTCGCCGACGCCGATCGCCGACGAGGGCCCGAGCAGGGACGCGAGCCGGGTGAGGATCTCCCCGGGATCCGGCGTCTCCTCCGGCTCGTCGGCCAGCACGTCGTCGGGCTCCTCGTCCGGCACATCCACGGGTTGTTCCGCCGGCTCTGCCTGCTGTGGGCTCTCCGGGCCGCCGCCGGGGCCTGCCCACCCACCGTCGGCGTCCGGAGGGGTCGCGCCGCCGGGCGGCTCCCCCGGGACCCCCTCGGGGTCCGCCACCGAACCGCCCGGATCGGCGTCGTGCCCGGCGTGCCGGGGCACGGACCAGGCCGGCGGCCCGCTCACCGGTCGCCCCCGCCGAGGATCGCGTCCCGGCCGACCGAGCCGATCGCCGTGGCCCCCGGGCCGATCGCGTTCTGCCCGCGCACCCGGACGTCGCCGACGCTGATGCCGCCGGCCGGGTGCGCCTGGCCGGAGTCGGGGCGGACCGGACCCGGCGGCGGGACCGCCGGACTTCCGGCGCCGCCCTCGGGACCGTCCGGCCCCTCCCCGGTCGGTGCCGGCACCATCGACAGGTCCTCGTCCACCACGCAGAGCCAGGCGTACTCGTCGAAGCCCTTGTCGGGCTTGCTGATCCGCACCCGGCGGAAGCGGTCGGGCCGCATCTCCTCCGGGTATTCGGACACCACGTCGCGGTAGATGTCGGTGGAGACCACCAGGGCGACGCCCGCGTCGGGGAACGCCGCCAGCGCCCGCCGGACGGGGTCGGCGTCGCACAGCCGGCTGACGAACACCACGGCGTTGCCGGGAAAGCCGTTCGCCCCGTCGAGGTGCACGAGTCCCTGGTGGACGGCGATCCGCAGCCGCACCCGCGCCGCCGGCAGCCGACTGCTGTTGTACGCCCGCAGCCGCCGGTTCAGCTCGGGCACGAACCGGCCGATCACCCGCGACTCCGAGACGTCGCGCGGCAGGATCGCCAGTTCCCCGTCGCCGGCCCGCTGCGTGCTCCAGGTCACCCGGTCCAGCCCGACGGCCCCGGCGGCAGCCTGCAGCAGTTCGCGGAACGCCTGCTGCGCCTCGTACTGCAGGATGTTCCCGCGCCGGCTGTAACTCTCCATGTCCACGGAGATCAGCAGTCGTCGCTCGGGATGGTCCATCGCCGTGCCGCCCTTCGTCACCGGCCCGCCCCCGTCGGGCGGGCCGCCCGGAACATCGAAACGGCGGCGGCCGGCCGGGACCCCGTAGAAGTACGGCTTCCGCGGAATCTGTCCAACACAGGTCATCCCCCTCGGATCCGGTATCCGGGCGGGCCGGACCGGGTGTGCTGGACGCATGACCGAACTCCTGCTGGCCGCCGGCTGGTCGCCGGTCGAGGCACTCGTGGCACTGGCCCTCCAGACCGTGGCGGTCGCCCTGATCCGCGCGGGGGTCTCGCGCTACGCGCAGGGGCGGCTACGCTTCGACGGTTTCCGTCGGACAAGGAGTGCGAGGTCGTCGATGCGACACCACGAACCGCCCCGGGCCGAGTGGCCGTACGGCACCTTCCTGCGGCGGCTGGAGCCGCCGGCCCGCACCGCGCTGCTCGACCTGGGCGTACGGCGCCAGGTGCCGGCCGGACAGATCCTGATCCACGAGGGGGTCCGCGAGTCGCACCTGGTGCTGCTGGAGGAGGGGCTGACGAAGGTGACGGCCAGTGTGCCCGACGGACGGGCCGCGCTGCTGTCGCTGCGCGTCGGCGGGGACCTGATGGGCGAGATGTCGGCCCTCAACGACAAGCCCCGCTCGGCGACGGTCACCACCTGCGGGCCCACCGTCTACAGCGTCATCTCCCGGGACCGGTTCAACCAGTTCCTGCGGACGCACCCGCAGGCCGCGCTCGAACTGGCGGCGATGGTCTCCGACCGGCTGCGCTGGTCCAACCGCCGTCGGATCGACTTCACCTCGTACGCCGTGAAGATCCGGGTGGCGCGGGTGATCGCCGAGCTGTGCCGCACCCACGGCCGGCGCAGCCGCGACGGGGTGGTCATCGACGTCCGGCTCACCCAGCCGGAGCTGGCCACGATCTGCGGGGCGGCGGAGACGTCCATCCAGAAGACGCTGCGCGAGCTGCGGGCCGACGGCCTGGTGGACACCGACTACCGGCGCATCACCGTACGCGACCTGCCCCGGCTGCGCGCCCTCGGCGAGCTGGACCCCGAGGAGCGCTGACGGCCCACCGGGCCCGGGCAGCGGCGGCCAGCAGGGGCCCCACCTTCACAGAAAGCGTGAGGAGGGGGCCCCTGCTTACACCTCAGGCGCCGCGGAGGGTGGCCCCGAAGCGTTCGGCCGCGCGGGCCACCGCCGCGTCGCGGGCCGCCACCGCCTCCTCGACGGTCAGGGTGCGGTCGGGGGCGCGGAACGTCAGCTTGTACGCCAGCGACCGCCGCCCCGCCCCGAGCTGCTCCGAGGCGTAGACGTCGAACAGCCGCACGCCCTCCAGCAGCTCGCCCGCGCCCTCGACGAGGGCCTGCTGCACCTGCGCCGCCGGCACCCGCTCGTCGACCACGAGGGCCACGTCGATCAGGGCCGGCGGGAAGCCGGAGATCGTCGGGGCCGGGGCGACCGGGGCGGCCGGGAGCGCGTCGAGGTCAAGCTCCATGGCGCTGGTGCGCTTCGGCAGCTCCAACGCGGCCAGCACCGCCGGGTGCAGCTCGCCGGCGTGCCCGACCACGACCCCGTCGACGAGCAGCTCGGCGCAGCGGCCGGGGTGCCACGGGGCGTGCTCGGCGGCCCGCACCTCGACCCGGTCGGCGGGCAGGTCGGCGGCGGCGAGCACCGCCCGGCCGGCCTCGACGGCGTCCGCCCAGCCGGCCGGGCGACCCGCGCCCCACCAGCCGGCCGGCTCGACGTCCCCGGTCAGCACCACGGCGACGTGCCGGGGCTGGTCGGGCACGACCGCGTCGGCGGCGGCGAACTCGGCGTCGGTGGGCCGCCGGTCCACGCCCATGGCGGGCGGGGCGCCGACGCCGGGGCGCGGGTGGAAGACCGCCCCGATCTCGTAGAGGGCCAGGTCGCGGTGGCCCCGGCCGAGGTTGCGCTTGAGGATGCCGAGCAGCGGGCCGAGCAGCGTGGTGCGCAGCAGCGGCTCCTCCTCCGACAGCGGGTTGGCCACCCGCACCGCCGCCCGGCGCGGGTCGTCGGCGGGCAACCCGAGCAGGTCGGCCAGCGACCCGGCGACGAACGGGTGGGCCAGCACCTCCACGTAGCCGCGTTCGGCCAGCGAGCGGGCCACCGCCCGGCGGCGGCGCTGCTGCCAGGTCAGGCCGCGCCCGGGGGGCGCGGTGGGCAGCACCGACGGCACCCGGTCGTACCCGTCGAGGCGGACCACCTCCTCGACCAGGTCGGCCGGGTCGGTGAGGTCCGGACGCCAGCTCGGCGGGACGACGGTGAGCACGTCCGCGCCGCCGGCCGGCACGCCGGCCGTGCCCGGGTCCTCGCCGAGCCGGTCGACGCCCCGGGTGACGTGGCAGCCGACCTGCTCCAGCAGGGAGACCACCCGCTCCGGGGAGTAGGCGACGCCGACCCGCCGGCCCGGCAGGTCCACCGGCAGGGTGACCGGGGTACGCGGCCGGACGTGGTCGAGGTCGAGGATCTCGGCCCCGGCGGTGCCGCCCGCGTGGGCGGTGAGCAGCCCGACGGCCCGCTCGATGGCGACCAGCGGCAGGGCGGGGTCGACGCCCCGCTCCCAGCGCTTCGCCGCCTCGCTGAACAGCTTGTGCCGGCGGGCGGTGCGGCCCACCATCACCGGGTCCCAGTGGGCGGCCTCGAAGAGCACGTCGGTGGTGGACGCGACGACCTCGCTGGTCTCGCCGCCCATCACGGCGGCGAGCGAGACCGGACCGGTGTCGTCGCAGATGACCATGTCCTCGGCGGTGAGGGTGCGGGCCACCCCGTCCAGGGTGGTGACCTTCTCCCCCGCCGCGGCGCGGCGCACCACGAGCGGGCCGGTGATCCGGGCGGCGTCGAAGGCGTGCATCGGCTGGCCCAGTTCGAGCATCACGTAGTTGGTGATGTCGACCGGCAGCGAGATGCTGCGCACCCCGGCGACGGTGAGCCGCTGCCGCATCCAGCCTGGCGTCTGCGCGGTCGGGTCGATGCCGCGCACCATCCGGGCGGCGAACCGGTCGCAGCCGACGGTGTCGCGGACCTCCACCGGGTACGCCGGCTCGGCCGTCGCGCCGGGGGCCGGGGCCAGCCCCGGGTCGCGGAACGGCACGCCGAGGGCGTGGGCCAGCTCCCGGGCGATGCCCCGGACGCTGAGCGCGTACCCCCGGTCGGGGGTGATCTCCACCTCGACGACCACGTCGTCGAGGCCGACGACCGGGCGGGCGTCGTCGCCGGGCTTGGCGGGGGTGTCCTCGGGCAGCACGATGATGCCCGAGTGGTCGTCGCCCAGGCCCAGCTCCTTGGCGGAGCAGATCATGCCGTGGGAGTTGCGCCCGTACGTCTTGCGCGCGCCGATGGCGAAGCCGCCGGGCAGCACGCCGCCGGGGAGGATCACCACGACCCGGTCGCCGGGGGCGAAGTTGCGCGCCCCGCAGACGATCTCCTGCGGCTCGCCGGTGCCGTTGGCGGCGCCCACGTCGACCCGGCAGAACCGGATCGGCTTCTTGAAGCCGGTCAGTTCCTCGATGTCGAGGACCTCGCCGACGACGAGCGCGCCGGTGACCGTCGACCGCAGGTCCACGATCGACTCGACCTCGATGCCGAGGTCGACCAGCGCCTGCTCCAGGTCGGCGGCGGGCAGGTCGGCGGGGAGGTCGAGGTACTCCCGCAGCCAGCTGACAGAAACTCGCATGACTCTCAGACCACCGTCTCGTTGTCTCGTGCCCGCACCGTCTACGCCCCGGCCCCGAACGCGCGGGTGAACCGCACGTCGCCCTCGGCCATGTCCCGCATGTCGCTGACCCCGTGGCGGAACATCACGGTGCGGTCGATGCCCATGCCGAACGCGAATCCGGAGTAGACCTCCGGGTCGATCCCGCAGGCGCGCAGCACCCGGGGGTTGACCATGCCGCAGCCGCCCCACTCGACCCAGCGCGGCCCGTCGCGGTGCTCGGGGAACCACACGTCGAACTCGGCCGACGGCTCGGTGAACGGGAAGTAGTGCGGCCGCCAGCGGGTCTTCGCGCCCTCGCCGAACATGGCGCGGGCGAAGTGGTCGAGGGTGCCGCGCAGGTGGGCCATGGTGATGCCCTTGTCGACCACGAGGCCCTCGACCTGGTGGAAGACCGGCGCGTGGGTGGCGTCCAGCTCGTCGGTGCGGTAGACCCGGCCGGGCACGACCACGTAGATCGGCGGCTTGCGGGCCAGCATGGTGCGCGCCTGCACCGGGGAGGTGTGGGTGCGCAGCACCAGCCCGGAGCTGTCCGCGCCGGCCGGCGGGGCGATGTGGAAGGTGTCCATCAGGCCCCGCGCCGGGTGGTCGGCGGGGATGTTGAGGGCGTCGAAGTTGGTCCACTCCAGCTCGACCTCGGGCCCCTCGGCCACCTCGTAGCCCATCCCGACGAACAGGTCGCTGATCTGCTCCATCAGGGTGCTCAGCGGGTGCCGGGCGCCGCGCGGGCGGCGGTCGTAGGGCAGGGTGACGTCGACCCGCTCGGTGGCCAGCACCCGCTGCGCCTGCTCGCGGTCGAGGACCTCGGCGCGGGCGGCGTAGGCGGCCTCGATCGCGCGGCGGGCCTCGTTGACCCGCTTGCCGGCGTCGGCCTTCGCGGCCGGCGGCAGGGCGCCGATCTCCCGGCGGGCCAGGGCGACCGGGGACCGGTCGCCGAGGTGCGCGGGGCGCAGCGCGGTCAACGCGTCCGGGTCGGCGGCGGCGGCGAACGCCTGCTCGGCGTCGGCCACGGCACCGGCCAGGGCGTCCGGGTCGAGCAGGGCGACCTGCTTCGGGTCGTACGGATCGTTGCGGTAGGTCATGGCGTACGGGCACTCCTCACGGCGGCGCCGGCCCTGCGCGGGCGGCGAGGCGAGTCTACGGACGCGCGGCTTCGCCGCAGCCCGCCGGTGGGGAGTTCGTGCAGGGGAAGGGTCAGGCCCGCCGCCCGCCGACACCGGCGGGCTGGCTAAACGAACGCCGTGGCGCGTTCATCATCTCGGGCGACTCCCTGCTGGATGGCCGCGCCGCACCCGTCAGGGGCGGCGGCGCAGTGCTCTGGCTGAAGCGTACAGGCACACGGCGGCGGCCGCAGCCAGGTTGAGGCTCTCGGCGCGCCCGTGCAGGGGCACCCGGACCCGGGCGTCGGCGGCGGCGGTCAGCCCGTCGGGCAGCCCGTGCGCCTCGGAGCCGAACAGCCAGGCGGTCGGCGTCGCGAGGGCGCCGGCGTCGGCGAGGTCGTCGAGGTCACGGTCGCCGTACCCCGTGGTGGCGAGGACCGCCAGCCCGGCGGCGCGCAACGCGGCGACGACGGCGAGGGGGTCGCCGGCCCGGACCACGTCGACGTGGAAGAGGCTGCCGGCGGAGGCCCGCACGCACTTGCCGTTGTACGGGTCGACGGCGTCGCCGGCGAAGACGACCGCCCCGGCCCCGGCGGCGTCGGCGGTGCGCAGCACCGTGCCGGCGTTGCCCGGGTCGCGGATCTCGGCGAGCACCGCCACGAGCCGGGGGCCGGCGGCGAGGGCCTCGGACAGCGGCACGTCGAGGTGCCGGCAGACGGCGACGAGGCCCTGCGGGGCGACGGTCTCGGCGAGCGCGGCGAGGGCGTCGTCGGTGACCTCGGACACCGGCACGTCGTCGGCGGCGGCGCGGGCGGCCAGGTCGGCGTGCCGGTCGAGGGCGGCCGGGGTGCCGAACAGCTCGGCGACCGTGCCGGGGCGGGCCAGGGCCTCCCGGACGGCCTGCGGGCCCTCGGCGAGGAACCGGCCGGTGGCGTCGCGGTCCCGGCGGCGGTGCAGCCGGCGGGCGGCGACGACCCGGGGCGTACGCGGGGTGAAGGGCATGGTGTGCGGCTCCGCAGCGCGACCGAGGCGCCCGCCGCGCGTCGTGGACGACACGGGGGGCGCCTCGGTCGGGTGCTGGCGGATCAGGCGGCCTGGGCCGCCGCGCCACCGGTGCCCTCGGCCGCCACGGCGGCGCGGGCGACCTCGACGATCGCGGCGAAGGCCGCCGCGTCGTTGACGGCCAGGTCGGCGAGGATCTTGCGGTCGACCTCGACGCCGGCCAGGCGCAGGCCCTGGATCAGCCGGTTGTAGGTCATCCCGTTGGCGCGGGCACCCGCGTTGATCCGGGTGATCCACAGCTGCCGGAAGTCGCCCTTGCGGTCGCGACGGTCCCGGTAGGCGTACTGCATCGAGTGCAGCACCTGCTCCTTGGCCTTGCGGTAGAGCCGGGAGCGCTGACCGCGGTAGCCGCTCGCGGTCTCCAGCAGGGTACGACGCTTCTTCTGGGCGTTCACAGCCCGCTTGACGCGTGCCATCTCAACTCCTTCTTCGGTTCAGGTGGCGCGCGTCAGCGGCCGAGCAGCTTCTTGATGCGCTTGGTGTCGGCCTTGGCCAGCTCGACCGTGCCGGTCAGCCGACGGGTCCGGGTGGACGACTTCTTCTCCAGCAGGTGGCGCTTGCCGGCCTGCTCGGCGACGATCTTGCCCTTGCCGGTCACCTTGACCCGCTTGCCCATACCCGTGTGGCTCTTCATCTTCGGCATGTGGAACGTCTCTCCCCTGTTACTGACCGCCGGTGTCGGCGGTCGTGCCGGTCTCACCGGCTGCTGCGGTCTCGCCGGCCGCCGGGGTCTCGCCCGCCGCCGGCGCCGCGGACTCCTCCGCGGCCCGCTCCCGGCCGGCGCCGCGGGACGCCGTGGCGGCGACCGCGGATGCCTTGACGGCCCGGTGCGGAGCGAGAACCATGATCATGTTTCGGCCGTCCTGCTTCGGGGCGGCCTCCACGTAGCCCAGCTCCGTGATCTCGGACTCGAGGCGACGCAGGAGCCGGTAACCCAGCTCCGGGCGGCTCTGCTCCCGACCGCGGAACATGATCGTCACCTTGACCTTGTCGCCGGCCTTGAGGAACCGCACCACGTGACCCTTCTTGGTCTCGTAGTCGTGCGGGTCGATCTTCGGTCGGAGCTTCATTTCCTTGATGACGGTCTGCTGCTGGTTACGCCGCGCTTCGCGCGCCTTGAGTGCGCTCTCGTACTTGAACTTGCCGAAGTCCATGAGCTTGCACACCGGCGGGCGCGCCATCGGCGCAACCTCGACCAGGTCCAGGTCGACGTCCGCGGCCAGCTGAAGGGCGCGCTCAAGCGGGACGATGCCCACCTGCTCACCCTCGGGACCGACCAGTCGGACCTCACGTGCCCGGATCTGCTCGTTCACGCGTGGTTCGACGCTGATGGGGCCTCCTCGAGTCGAGTGCTCTGCGGTGGCCGACTCCCGCGGCCCCCGTGGCGGGGGCCGACCCGGAAAGCAGAAGGCCCCGGCGCATGCCAGGGCCCGCTCGACCGGTCGGCACGATCACAGGATCGCGCATCCGGGACCGGGACGTGCCCGGAACCGGTGACCGGGACCCGGCCACCAACTGGGGCGACTCGGGTGGGAGCAGGCGCTCCGCTTCAGGACCACCCACACGTGGGACACGGGGGCAGTCTGGTCGACTCAGCAACACTACACCGTCACCGGGCCGGCCCCCAAACCGGGCGCCGGGCCCGGCGCGGTGGGTCAGCGCCCGGCCGCGCCCTCGGCCAGCGCCGCGAGGTGGGCCTGGTGCAGCCGGCGCAGGGCACGCACGCCCTCGACCGCCAGCTCCTTGTCGGCCGCCTGGAGAGCCACCATCGGCACCAGGTCGTCGTCGTGCAGCTCCAGGCTCGCCCACGGCGCGCCCCGGTCGAAGCGCACCCCCCGCACGACCTCCCAGGGCAGCTCGTACGAGCCGAGCACGTTGCGCACCCGCACGCCCAGCGCGTCGGCCTCGACGCGGGGCCGGGTGAACAGCAGGATGCCGAGCGCCCCGAGGACGCCCAGGCCGGCCATGGCGAGCTGGTCGCCACGCTGGAAGGTGCCGTAGCCGTTGCCGGTGGGGCCGGCCAGCGACGTGGCCACCAGGCTGAACACGACCAGCAGCGTGGCGGCCGACGCCCAGCACACCAGCCGGATCCGGCGGGGACGCAGGGTCACCGGTGCGGTTTCGCTCACCCGCCCAGTCTGCCACCCACCGGCGCGGGGCCGGTGCGCGGTCCCACCGTGTCGCCGACCCGCCGCAAGCCAGGGCCGCGGCCGGCGACGACCACCGCCAGCAGGGTCAGCAGCGCGCCGACCAGCACCGGCCAGCGCAGCCCGGCACCACCGGGCAGGAGCACGTCCAGCAGCAGGGCGCCGCCGAGCTGCCCGGCGACCAGGGCCAGCCCGGTGCGCAGCACCCCCACGGCGCGCACGCCGAGCATCAGGGCGAGGACGATGCCGACGCCGTAGAGGCCGCCGAGGTAGAGGAACCAGTCGTGCGGCCAGGTCGGCGCGGGGCCGGAGAAGGCCCCGACGAACGCGGCCACCAGCACGACGACGGGGGTGCCGACGGCGAAGTTGACCGCGATTGCGGCGGTGGTGGTGCCCGCCGCCGACACCCGCCCGTTGAGGGCCGACTGCAGGGCAACCGCCGCCCCGCCCGCGACGGCGATCAGCACCCCGCCGACCGCGACCCCGCCGACCGGCCGGCCGAGCTGGGCCAGGGCCACGGCGAGGACGCCGAGCAGCGCGCCGGCCACCCGGGGCCCGGTCAGCCGCAGCCGGCCGAGCGGGGCCAGGCCCGCCCGGTCCGCCGCGAGCCCGCCGAGGCTGCCCCCGGCCACCTGGGCGATGGTGAAGACCGCGATCCCGAGCACCGGCACGACGTACGTGGCGACGGTGACGATCGCCGCCCCGCCGAGCCCGCCCAGGTACGACCACCACGGCAGCCGGGCCCGGCGCAGCGCCTCCAGCCCGGCCCGGGTCGACGGCAGGCCCGACAGGCCGACGAGGACCACCAGGCAGCCGCCGAGGTTGTTCACCAGCGCGCCGAGGACCGGGTCACCGGCCCGCTCCCCCAGCACCGCGTTGCCCGCCGCCTGCGCCGCCGACGCCACCCCGCCCAGCACCACGGTCGCGAGGGCGGCTGCCGGCGGCAGCGGCCTCACAGCCGACAGGCGTGGATGTTGGTGACCAGGATGGCGCGGGCGCCCAGCTCGTACAGCTCGTCCATGATCCGGTGCACGTCGTCGCGCTGCACCATCGCCTGCACCGCCACCCAGCCCTCGCGGTGCAGGGGCGAGACGGTCGGCGACTCGATGCCGGGGGTCAGCGAGCTGGCCCGGTCCAGCAGCCCGGCCGGCACGTCGTAGGCGAGCATCACGTAGCGGCGGGCGACCAGCACCCCGTGCAGCCGGCGCAGCAGCTGCGCGGCCTGCGGGTGCTCGGGGGCGTCGACCCGGCGCACCAGCACCGCCGAGGAGCGCAGCAGCGGGTCGCCGAAGACGACCAGCCCGGCCTGGCGCAGCGTGGCGCCGGTCTCCACCACGTCGGCGACGACGTCGGCGACGCCGAGCCGGATGGCGTTCTCCACCGCGCCGTCGAGCCGGATCACCTCGGCCTTGATGCCGAGTTCCGCGAGGTACCGCTCGACCAGCCCCGGGTACGCGGTGGCGATCCGGTGCCCGCCCAGCTCCTGGACGCCCGCGACGTCCTGCGGCCGGGCGGCGAACCGGAAGGTGGCCCGGCCGAACGCCAGGTCGACCACCTCCTCGGCGGGCGCGCCGGAGTCGATCAGCAGGTCCCGGCCGGTAATGCCGACGTCGAGGTCACCCGAGCCGACGTAGGTGGCGATGTCCTTCGGCCGCAGGTAGAAGAACTCGATGTCGTTGGCCTCGTCCGGGCAGACCAGGTCCTTGGGGTCGGTGCGCTGACGGTAGCCCGCCTCGCGCAGCATCTGGGCGGCCTTCTCGGCCAGGGCGCCCTTGTTGGGTACGGCGACACGCAGCATGACGGAGTGCTCCCTCGATCGGTGGAGATGATCAGCGGACGGCGCACTCACAGATGTCGGTAGACGTCCTTCAGCTCCAGCCCGGTGGCCAGCATCAGCACCTGCGCCTGGTAGAGCAGCTGGGAGATCTCCTCGGCCGCCCGCTCCGGGCCCTCGTGCTCGGCCGCCATCCACGACTCGGCCGCCTCCTCGACGACCTTCTTGCCGATGAAGTGCACCCCCTTCTCCAGCGCGGCCACCGTGCCCGAGCCGGGGGTGCCGGCAGCGGCCTTGGCCTGCAGCTCGGCGAACAACTCCTCGAACGTCTTCACGGGGTGCGATTCTTCCAGCACCCGCCCGGCCCGGCGCGCGGCGGGTCCGCCGGTCCCACCGGCCCGGATCGGGCGGCACGGCGGCGGGACGCACCTGCGCGACGGGCGTCGATGGCTCTACGCTGTCCGCCATGCTCAGCTCCCGTACCGTCGCGCTCGCCGCCGCCGGCACCGTCCTCGTCGCGGTGGCCGCCTGCGCGCCCCAGGACGACGCCACCCCCGTCACCGCACTCACCCCCGCCGCCACCGCCGGCCCGGACTGCCTGAAGGACAAACTGCCCACCCGGACCCCGGGCAAGCTCACCATCGCCACCGACGAGCCGGCGTACGCGCCGTGGTTCGTCGGCAACAAGCCGGAGACCGGCGAGGGCTTCGAGGCCGCGGTGGCCTACGCGGTGGCCGAGAAGCTCGGGTACGCCCGCGCCGACGTCACCTGGACCCGGGTGAAGTTCGACGTCGCCGTCGCCCCCGGCCCCAAGGAGTTCGACTTCGACATCAACCAGTTCTCCATCACCGAGGAGCGCAAGAAGGCCGTCGACTTCACCGGGCCGTACTACCTGGTCCGGCAGGCCGTGATCGCGCGGAAGTCCGCGAAGATCGCCGGGAAGACGTCGCTGGCCGACCTGCGGGACGCCAAACTCGGCGCGCAGGTCGGCACCACCAGCTACCAGGCGATCACCGACGTCATCAAGCCGAAGACCAAGCCGCAGGTCTACAACAGCAACGACGACGCCAAGAAGGCGCTGCAGAACGGGCAGATCGACGGCCTCGTGGTGGACCTGCCGACCGCCTTCTACATCACCGGCGCGGAGATCACCGACGCGACGGTCGTCGGGCAGCTGCCGCAGGTCGGCACGCCCGAGGTGTTCGGGCTGCTGCTGGACCACAACTCGCCCCTCACCCCCTGCCTCAGCGGCGCGGTCGGCCAGCTCACCGCCGACGGCACGCTCAAGAAGCTGGAGCAGAAGTGGCTGACCCAGGTCGCGGGGGCGTACGAGCTGAAGTGATCCTCGCACCGCACGAACCCTCCGCGGCGCAGCGGCGGCGGCAGGCCCACCGCCGCCGCCAGACCGTCACCAGCGTGCTGGTCGCCGCCGCCTCCACGGCCGCGCTCGGCACGCTGCTCGTCGTCGCGGTCACCGGCGCGCCCGGCTGGGACCGGGTCCGTGCCTCCTTCGCCGACCCGGCGATCGCCCGGGACGCGCTGCCCGAGGTGCTCGCCGGGCTCTGGCTCAACGTGCGGCTGCTGGTCTGCTGCGCGGCCGGCGCGCTGCTGCTCGGCCTGCTCGTGGCGATCCTGCGCACGCTGCGGGGCCCGGTCTTCTTCCCGGTCCGGGCCCTCGCGACCGGCTACACGTACACGTTCCGGGGCCTGCCGCTGATCATCGTGCTGTACGTGCTCACCCTCGGCGTGCCCGGCCTGCGGTTGCAGGGCATGCCGCCGGTGCTGGTGCTCGGCGGGCTGGCGCTGGTGCTCACCTACGGCGGCTACCTGGCCGAGGTGTTCCGGGCCGGCATCGAGTCCGTGCACCCCAGCCAGCTCGCGGCGGCCCGGTCGCTCGGGCTGACCTACCGGCAGACGATGCGGCACGTGGTGCTGCCGCAGGCCGTCCGCCGGGTGGCCCCGCCCCTGCTCAACGACGTGGTCGCGCTGCAGAAGGACGTCGGGCTGGTCTCCCTCGCCGGGCCGATCGACGCGGTACGCGCCGCGCAGATCGCCACCGCCGAGACGTTCAACTACACCCCGTACATCGTGGCCGGGGCGCTGTTCGTGCTGCTGGCGATCCCGCTGATCGCCGTCACCGACTGGGTGACGCTGCGCGCGGCCCGCCGGCAGGGAAGGTGACGACGATGAGCCTGCTGCGGTGCCGGGGGCTGCGCAAGACCTTCGGCGGTCACGTGGTGCTCGACGGGCTCGACCTCGCCGTCGACGAGCACCGGGTGGTGGCGCTGATCGGCGCGTCCGGGTCGGGCAAGTCCACGCTGCTGCGCTGCGTCAACCTGCTCGAAGAGCTGGACGACGGCACCATCGAGCTGGACGGCCAGGACATCTCCGACCCCCGGGTCGACCCCGACCGGGTGCGCCGGCGCATCGGGATGGTCTTCCAGGCGTACAACCTGTTCCCGCACCTGAGCGTGCTGGACAACGTCACCCTCGCCCCGGTGCGGGTGCACCGGCGGCCCCGCGCCGAGGCGGAGGCGCAGGCCCGGGAGCTGCTCGACCGGGTCGGGCTGGGGGCCAAGGCGAACGCCTACCCCGACCGGCTCTCCGGCGGGCAGCAGCAGCGGGTGGCGATCGTGCGGGCGCTGGCCAACTCGCCCCGGCTGATGCTGCTCGACGAGGTCACCTCGGCGCTGGACCCGGAGCTGGTCGGGGAGGTGCTGGCCCTGGTCCGCGAGCTGAAGGCCGACGGGATGACGATGGTGCTGGCCACCCACGAGATGGGCTTCGCCCGCGAGGTCGCCGACCAGGTGTGCTTCCTCGACGGCGGGCGGGTCGTCGAGTCGGGCCCGCCGGAACGGGTGCTCGGCGACCCGACCGAGCCCCGCACCCGCCAGTTCCTGCGCCGCATCATCGAGGCGGGACGGCTCTGACGGCGCCGGCCGCCCGCCTGTCCGCCCCGCGCCGCCCGACGCCCGCGTCATGTCGGCGACATGGCGGTATCCCGAGCCCGCTGATACCGCTATGTCGCCGACATGGCGACGCCCAAACGCCCGCCCCGCCCGACGCCCGCCCAGCCCAGCCAGGCCGCCCCCGTCCCGCCCAGCCAGGCCGCCCAGCCCAGCCGGGCGGGCCAGACCGGGCGGGGCGGGTCAGCGGCCGAAGCCGACCCGGTGGGCCGCCGCCGCGTCCAGGCCGCGTACCGCCAGCGCCGCGTCCAGCGCCGCCACCGTCGCCGACCAGCCCTTGTCCTCGGCGGAGCCGGGCAGCCCGGCCCGGTCCCGGGCCTGCTCGATCGTGTCCACCGTGAGCACCCCGTGCGCCACCGGCTTGCCCTCGTCGAGGGCGACCCGGGTCAGCCCCTCGGTGACCGACTTGCACACGTAGTCGAAGTGGGCGGTGGCCCCGCGCACCACCACGCCGAGGGCGACGACCACGTCGAAGCGGCGGGCCATCGCCTGCGCCACCACCGGCAGCTCCACCGAGCCGGCGACCCGGGCGACCACGGCCCGCGCCCCGCACGCCTGCGCGGCGGCCACCGCCCGGTCGAGCATGTGGTCGGTCAGCTCCCCGTGCCAGCGGGCGGCGACGACGCCGACCGTCATCCCGGCAGCGTCGACCGCCGCCACCCCCGGCTCACCGAAACCCGCCATCGCCCTACGCTCCGATCTCGTCGTTCGCCACCGGGCGGCCCAGCGGCGCCTCGGTCGTCTCGTCCAACTCGTCCAGCAGGTGGCCCATGCGGTCCCGCTTGGTGCGCAGGTAGCGCACGTTCTCCGGGTGCGGCCGGATCGGCAGCGACTCGCGGCCGGTGACGGTCAGGCCGTACCCCTCCAACCCGGCCCGCTTGGCCGGGTTGTTCGTCAGCAGCCGCATCGACCGCACGCCCAGGTCGTGCAGGATCTGCGCGCCGGTGCCGTAGTCGCGGGCGTCGGCCGGCAGGCCCAGGTCGAGGTTCGCGTCCACGGTGTCGCGGCCGAGGTCCTGCAGCTGGTACGCCCGCAGCTTGTGCAGCAGGCCGATCCCCCGCCCCTCGTGCCCGCGCACGTAGAGCACCACCCCGCGCCCCTCTGCGGCGACGCGGGCCAGCGCGGCCTGCAACTGCGGGCCGCAGTCGCAGCGCAGCGAGCCGAACGTGTCGCCGGTGAGGCACTCCGAGTGCACCCGCACCAACACGTCCTGCCCGTCGCCGAGGTCGCCCATGACCAGGGCGACGTGCTCGGCCGGGTCGTGCTCGGCGCGGTATCCGAAGGCCGTGAACACCCCGTGCGGGGTGGGCATCCGGGCCGCCGCGACCTGCTCGACCTGCTTCTCGGTGCGCCGCCGGTAGGTGATCAGGTCGGCGATGGTGACCAGGGTCAGGCCGTGCTCGGCGCAGAACTTCTCCAGGTCCGGCAGGCGCATCATGGTGCCGTCGTCGTTGACCAGCTCGCAGAGCACGCCGGCCGGGCGCAGGCCGGCCAGCCGGGTCAGGTCGACGGCCGCCTCGGTGTGCCCGGGGCGGCGCAGCACCCCGCCGGCGCGGGCGCGCAGCGGCACCACGTGCCCCGGCCGGGCCAGGTCGGTCGGGTCGGTGGAGGCGGCGGCGAGCAGCCGGATGGTGTGCGCGCGGTCGGCCGCCGAGATGCCGGTGTCGACGCCCTCCCGGGCGTCCACCGTCACCGTGTACGCGGTGCCCCGGCGGTCCTGGTTGGTGTGGTGCATGGGCGGCAGGTCCAGCCGGTCGCACTCGTCCTCGGTCAGCGGCACGCAGACGTAGCCGGAGGTGTAGCGGACCATGAACGCGACCAGCTCCGGGGTGGCCAGCTCGGCCGCGAAGATCAGGTCCCCCTCGTTCTCCCGGTCGGCGTCGTCGACCACGACGACGGGCCGGCCGGCGGCGATGTCCGCGACGGCCTGCTCGATGCTGGCGAAGGTGGTCATGCCACGACCTCCGAGTAGGTGGGTGACAGGGTGGCGGGGGCCGGGCGGGCGGCGCGCGAGGTGCGCCACCAGGAGACGAAGCCCCAGACGCAGAGCGCCCCGTAGACGAGGTACATGGCCGCCGACGGGTAGAACCCGCCGCGCAGCAGCAGCGGCACGCCGACGGCGTCCACGGCGATCCAGACCAGCCAGAACTCGACCCAGCCGCGGGCCATGCCGTAGGTGGCGAGCAGGCTGCCGGTGAGGATCCACGCGTCGGGCAGCGGCCCCCAGGAGCCGAGCGCGGCCAGCACGGGGTACGCGGCGGCGGTGCCCGCCGCGGCGGCCAGCAGCAGGCCGAGGCGCTCCCGCCGGGTGGCCCAGCGCGGGGCGACCGCCGCGTCGTCGCCGCCGGAGCCCGCGCGGCGGTTGCGCGTCCAGCGCCACCAGCCGTAGACGCTCACGGCGAAGAAGAACACCTGCCGGCCGGCCTGGCCGTAGAGGTCGTGGGCCTGCGGGGTGGCGAACGCCCCGCCGAGGAACACGGTGAGCAGCAGCGCGTTGCCGACCATGCCGACGGGCCAGGCCCAGACCAGCCGGCGCAGCCCGAGCAGGGCGGATACGAGGCCGAAGGCGTTGCCGACGATCTCGCGGACCAGCACGGGCGAGCCGGCGACGTGCACCTGGGCCTCCAGCAGCCAGCCGAGCGGGCCGGTCACCGCCCGCCCCCGCCGGGAGTCGGCTCCACTGCGCCGGGAGTCGGCCCGCCCGCACCGGGCGGCTGGTCGCTTCCACCGGGCAGCCGGTCGCCGAGGAGCCGCTCGACGTACTTGGCGAGCACGTCCACCTCCAGGTTGACCGGGTCGCCGACGGCGCGCTCGCCGAGGGTGGTCAGCTTGAGGGTGGTGGGGATCAGCCCGACGCTGAACCAGTCGGGCCCGACGCCGGCCACGGTCAGCGACACCCCGTCGACGGTGATCGAGCCCTTCTCCACCACGTACCGCGACAGGGCGGCGGGGAGCCGGAAGCGGACCGTCTCCCACTGCGCCGCCGGCTGGCGGGACAGCACCGCGCCGACGCCGTCGACGTGGCCCTGCACGAGGTGCCCGCCGAGGCGGCTGCCCAGCGCGGCGGCGCGTTCCAGGTTGACCGGCGCGCCGGGGCGCAGCGCGCCGAGGGCGGAGCGGCGCAGCGTCTCGCCCATGACGTCGGCGGTGAAGACGTCGCCGTCGACGTCGACCACGGTCAGGCAGACCCCGTTGACGGCGATGGAGTCGCCGTGCCGGGCGTCGCCGGTGACCAGCGGCCCCCGGATGGCGACCAGCGCGGAGTCGTCGCCGGTCTCGGCCGTCCGGACGACCTCGCCCAGCTCCTCGACGATGCCGGTGAACATGTCAGCCCTCCTTCTTCCGAGGCAGCGCGGTGATGCGCAGGTCCGGACCGACCTGCGTGACGTCGGTGATCTCCAGGTCGATGGCGTCGGCGATGGTGCCCACACCGGCGTCGGCCAGCGCGGTCGGCCCGGCGCCGAGCAGCTTCGGCGCGACGTAGGCGACGACCCGGTCGACCAGGCCGGCGGCGAGGAACGCGCCGGCCAGCTTCGGGCCGCCCTCCAGCAGCGCGGCCCGGACCCCCCGGTGGTGCAGCTCCGCGAGCAGCGCCGGCAGGTCGACCCGGCCGTCCGGGCCGGTGCCGACCTCGGCGGCGGTGGCGACCCACGTCCGGGCGGCGCCGTCGCGGACCCGGGCCTCGGCGGGGGTACGCCCGAACGTGTCCACGACCACCCGCAGCGGCTGCCGGATGGCCAGGGTGCCGTCGCGCAGGTTGCGGGCGGTGAGCCGGGGGTCGTCGGCGAGGACGGTGCCGACCCCGGCGATGACCGCGTCGACGGTGCCGCGCAGGGCGTGCACGTCGATTCGGGCGGCCTCGGAGGTGATCCACATGCTGGTGCCGTCGGCGGCGGCGGAGCGCCCGTCGAGGGTGGCGGCGTACTTCCAGACGACGTACGGCCAGCCCCGGCGCATCGAGGTCAGCCAGGCGACGTTGCCGGCCTCGGCCTCGGCGGCGCGCACCCCCAGCTCGACGTCGACGCCGCCGGCCCGCAGGGTGGCGGCGCCGCCGGAGGCGACGGGGTTCGGGTCGGGCACGGCGATCACCACCCGGGCGACGCCGGCGGCGATGAGGGCGTGGCTGCAGGGGCCGGTGCGGCCGGTGTGGTCGCAGGGCTCCAGGGTGACGACGGCGGTGCCGCCCCGGGCCCGCCGGCCGGCCTGGGCGAGCGCGACGATCTCGGCGTGCGGTCCGCCCGCGTACGCGTGGAATCCCTCGCCGACGACCTCGCCGTCCGGGTCGAGCAGCACGCAGCCGACCACGGGGTTGGGGCTGGTGGTGCCGAGGCCACGGGCCGCGAGCGCAATCGCCCGACGCATCGCGTCGTCCACGGAGACGCTGGCCATCGCCCTGTCCTGCCCTCTCACTCGCCGGTCCGCGCGGGCGAACACGGGAGGCCGCGGGCAGGCGGCGGCGGTCCGGGGACGGCAGAGCCGACCCCGGGGAGCCCACGCGGCGGCCGAGGACAGCCGTCGGCACAGGGCCCGCCCCGTCCCGCGCGCTGTCTCCCATCCGGACTGTCTGGGGGTGGGTTGGCCCGCCCCCAACCGTCGGCCCCGGAGTCTCACCAGGTCCACCGGGCGGCAGGGCCGTCCGGGTCGCGGGCTTACCACGGCCGCAGCCGTGGATCACCGCCGGTTCGGAATTACACCGAGTCCCGCCAGCGCGTGGTGGGTACTGCGAGAAGTGTGGCACGGCACCCGCCGCGCGTCTGCCCTCGGGGAGCTACCTCACACAGGTGGGCAAGATTCAAGAAAGGCTGCGTCGCCGGTCGACCGCCACGTACGAGCCGGGTTGGCTCTTGGCCACGGACTTCATCTCCGAGGCGACCGCGATCGCGTCCAGCGGGTTGGTCAGGCGCTTGCCGGCGTCGGAGACGGACACCCCGATCGACAGGGTGACCAGGGCGGCCCGCCGGATGTTGCCCCGCCGGTCCTTCAGCTCGACGTAGCCGCGCGCGGCGTCGGAGGGGTCGTAGAGCTTGTCGGCGGCGGTCTCGAAGTCGACCACGGCCCGGGAGGTGAGCGGGCGCACCTGGTCGGGGGCGCAGACGATGACGAAGTCGTCGCCGCCGACGTGACCGAGGAAGGCCGGCGGCAGCCCGATCGCCACGACCGCCCGGTGCAGGCTGCGGGCCAGGGCGGAGATGAACTCGTCGCCCCGGACGAAGCCGTACCGGTCGTTGACGCTCTTGAACCGGTCGATGTCGACGTAGCCGACGGCGTAGTCGACGCCGCTGCGGACCCGGTCGCTGATCTCCCGCCGGATGCGGGAGTTGCCGGGCAGGCCGGTCAGCGGGGACACCTCCCGGAACTCCTTGTTGCGGCGCAGCGTGGAGCTGACCCGGGCGACCAGCTCGGCGGTGTCGAAGGGCTTGACCAGGTAGTCGTCCGCGCCGGCGCTGAGCCCGTGGACCTTGTCCACGGTCATCCCCTTGGCGGTCAGCATGATCACCGGCAGGGCGGAGGTCATCGGGTCGGCGCGCAGCCGCCGGGTCAGCTCCAGCCCGTCGACGCGCGGCATCATCAGGTCGACGACCGCCAGGTCGGGCCGCTGCCGCTCGATCATCTCCAGGGCCTCCTGGCCGTCGCCGGCGTGGATCACCTCGAAGCCGTGCAGCCGCAGGTTGAACTCGACGAACCGGGCGATGTCGGCGTCGTCGTCGACGACGAGGATGAGGTCGGGTCGCTCGTCGGCCGGGTCCACCTCAGGCCCCGGCGGTCGCGCGCTCCGCCAGGCCCCGCAGGCGGCGGACCGCCTCGGCGGGGTCCTCGGCGCCGTAGACGGCGGTGCCGGCCACGAACGCGTCCGCGCCCGCGGCGGCCGCCTGCTCGATGGTGTCGGCGGCGATCCCGCCGTCGACCTCGATGCGCAGCTCCAGGTGGCCGGCGTCGACGTGCCGGCGGGCGGCGCGCACCTTGTCGAGCAGCTCGGGGATGAACCGCTGCCCGCCGAAGCCGGCCTTGATCGTCATGATCAGCAGCGTGTCGAAGCTGGGCAGCAGCTCCAGGTAGGGCTCGATCGGGGTGTCCCGGTCGATCGCCAGCCCGGCCTTCGCCCCGGCCGCCCGCAGGTCCTTGGCCAGTGACACCGGGTTGTCGCACGCCTCGGCGTGGAAGGTGACGTTGTGCGCCCCGGCGTCGGCGTACCCCGGGGCCCACCGGCGCGGGTCGGTGATCATCAGGTGCACGTCGAACGGCAGCTCGGTCGCGGCGCGCAGGCTCTGCACGACGGGCAGCCCGATGGTCAGGTTCGGCACGAAATGGTTGTCCATGACGTCCACGTGCAACCAGTCCGCGGCGCCCTCGACGGCGCGGACCTCCTCGGCGAGGCGGGCGAAGTCGGCGGCGAGGATGCTGGGCGCGATGATCGGCGGCGGTACGGTCACGAGGTCAGTGTACGAACGCGGCCATCAGCCGCCCGCATCGCGGCACCTTCCCGGACGCGCTGTGACCCAGCCGTGACCGGTGGTGCAAGATAAACCGGTCCGGATGGGAATCCCGGACGAAAAGTCAGCCGCGACTGGCCGATCGAGGGAAACGCGGCAAGACTCCATGCAGGACGGTCACGTAAGCTGCACGCCCGGTGGCGGAAACGCCCCCACGGGCCGTGGCGCCCGACCGTCAGCTCCCGGAAAGGGCGGACGATGCGACGGTGGCTTGTGGCGCTGGCGCTGGCCGGCACGGTGGTGATGCTGCTGGGCGGCTGCGCCCGCCCGCACGGGGCAGACGGCGACCTCACCGACGACTGGCCGACGCTGCGGGAACCGAAGATGTTCATCCCGGCCACCGACGCCTGCCTGCCCCGGATCACGGCGGTCGTGCAGGCCGGCACGTACGAGACGGTGGACTGCGCCCGCAGCCACCTGGCCGAGACGATCCACGTCGGCATCTTCACCGACCCGGCCATCGACGCGGGCCCGCGCCCCGAGGCGGGCACGCCCGTCCTGCGTGTCGCCCGCGCCGAGTGCGACCAGCGGGCCCGGGAGGTGCTCGGCGGCGACTGGCACTCGGCCCGGCTGAGCCTCACCATCGCCCTGCCGTCGACGTCGGCCTGGGCGAGCGGGGCCCGCTGGTACCGCTGCGACCTCAGCGAGACCGACAGCATCGACAACACCCGGCCGGTCAACCGCGTCGGCAGCCTGCGCGGCGCGATGGTCGGCGATTCGCCGCTGACCCACCGCTGCTTCGACCCGAAGCTGATCGGGGCGAACCTGAACTACATGGCGCCCGTGCTGTGCACCGAGCCGCACCGCGCCGAGTTCGTCGGGGTCTACACCGAACGCGACATGACCTGGGCCGAGTTCATCCGGTCCAACCAGAAGGTGCACCGCCGCTGCATGGGGTTGATCGCCGAGTTCGCCGAGGTGCCCAACAACAGCGAGTTGCCGTACCGGGCGGGGTCGATCTTCTATCCCCCGTCGCAGCGGGAGTGGGACGAGGGCGACCGCGGGGTGCGGTGTTTCCTGTGGAGCGACGACCGCAAGCTCACCCGGTCGATGCGCGGCGCTGGGCCGAAGGGACTACCCGCGAGCTGAGCGCCGGTGGCGTAAAGTGCCGCTCCGTGGCGCGCCCGGCGACGGAGGCCGGTGTCCGCGACCACCGGCGACGGGGAGGTCGGACTGATGCGGCGATGGTGGACGGCGGTCGCCGTGTCGGCGGGGGCGGCGCTGGCGCTGGCCGGCTGCGGCACGCCGGCCGGGCTGGACGGTGACCTCGCCGACGACTGGCGGACGATGGCGGCGCCGACGCAGTTCGTGCCCGCCGCCGGAACGTGCCACACCGTCTTCGCCGACGTCGGCTACCTCAGCGGCTACAACCCGGTGGACTGCGCGACGTCGCACCGGGTGGAGACCCTGCACGTCGGCACGCTGACCGGCGCCGCCGCCGAGCTGAGCGCGCCACCGGCCGCCGGCTCGGCCGGGATGAAGGCCGTCCGCGCCGAGTGCGACCGGGAGGTCAACAAGGCCCTCGGGTCCGACTGGCGCGCGGGGCGGCTGTTCCTGTCCCCGGTCTTCCCGTCCCGGCAGGCCTGGTCGGGCGGGGCCCGCTGGTTCCGCTGCGACGTGAGCGAGGTGGAGAGCGTCGACGACCCCAGCGCCGTGCCCCGCACCGGCAGCCTCGCCGGCGCGTTGAAGGGCGCCTCGGCGCTGGCCCACCGCTGCTTCAACCCCAAGATCAAGAAGGACGACGTGCAGGAGATGACCCCCGTCGCCTGCACCAGGAAGCACCGCGTCGAGTTCGTCGGCGTCTACCAGGCCCCCGACATCTCCTTCGCCCAGGTCGACAAGAACCGGATGCGCATCCACAAGGGCTGCCGGACGCTGATCGCCTCGTACGCGAAGGTGCCGAACAACGGCGACCTGGAGTATCGGGCGGGCACCATCTTCTACCACCCCTTCGAGCAGGAGTGGAAGGACGGCAACCGGGGCGTGCAGTGCTTCCTCTGGGTCGACCGCGACCTCACCCGCTCGGTGAAGGGCGTCGGCACCAAGGGCCTGCCGGTGCAGTGACCCGCCCGGCGGACGGCTGACGCGGTGGGGCGGCCCGGAGGGGCCGCCCCACCGCGGTCTCGGCTCAGCCCCGGCGCAGGACCGCCAGGAACATGGCGTCGGTGCCGTGCCGGTGCGGCCACAACTGCACCGACGGCCCGTCGCCCAGCCCCGGCATGCCGGCCGGCAGCAGCGGCCGGGCGTCGACGAAGTCCGCCGGCACCCCGGCCCGCCGCGCCGCCTCGGTCACCGTCACGTGCGTCTCCACCGTGTGCGGGGAACACGTCACGTAGGCCACCAGGCCGCCCGGCCGGGCCGCCCGCAGCGCCGCCGACAGCAGCTCCCGCTGCAGGCGGGTCAGCGGCGGCAGGTCCGACGGCTGCTTGCGCCAGCGGGCCTCCGGCCGGCGACGCAGCGCGCCCAGCCCGGTGCACGGGGCGTCGACCAGGACCCGGTCGAAGTGCCCCTCCGGCAGCTCCGGGTCGGCGCCCACGGTGCGGCCGTCGGTGTGCAGCACCGTCACCGGCAGCCCCCGCGTGGCCTGGCCGACGAGCCGGGCCCGGTGCTCGGAGACCTCCACCGCGGTCAGCCGGGCCCCCCGCTGGGCGGCGAGCGCCCCGAGCAGGCCGGACTTGCCGCCCGGCCCGGCGCACAGGTCCAGCCAGTGGGCGTCCGGGCCGTCGAGCGGGGCGACCGCGAGGGCGTTGGCCACCAACTGGGAGCCCTCGTCCTGCACGTGCGCCCGCCCCTCGGCCAGCGCCGGCAGGTCGCCCGGGGCGCCGCCGGCGAGATAGACCGCGTACGGGGAGAACGCCCCCGGTGCGCCGCCGACCTCGTCGGCCAGGGCGACCGGGTCGGCCAGGCCGGGCCGGGCACACAGGTGCACCGGCGGGCGCTCGTTGTCCTCGATCAACAGCCGGGTGGTCTCGCCGAGGTCGCCGCCGAGCGCCTCGGCGAAGGACCGCACGATCCACTGGGGGTGGCTGTACGCCAGGGCCAGGTGCCCGATCGGGTCCGTCTCGAAGGGCGGGGCGAGCTTCGCCACCCAGGCGTCGGCGTCGCGCCCCGCCACCTCGCGCAGCACCGCGTTGGCGAAGCCCGTCGCCCCGATGCCGACCGCGCGCACCAGGTCGACGGTCGAGGAGACCGCCGCGTGCGCCGGCACCCGCGTGTGCAGCAGCTGGTAGGCGCCCAGCCGCAGCGCGTCGCGCACGGGCGGGTCGATCCGGGCCACGTCCCGGCCGGCCGCGTCGGTGAGGATCGCGTCGAGGGTGCCGATGTGGCGCAGCGTGCCGTACGTCAGCTCGGTGGCGAAGGCGGCGTCCCGGCCGGTCAGCCGCTCCTGCCGCAGCAACGCCGGCAACACCAGGTTGGCGTACGCGTCGTCGCGGTGCACCGCCGCGACCGCCTGGTAGGCGACGTGCCGGGGCAGGTCGACGGCGGGCCGCGCCGGCCGCGCGCCGCGCCGGTCGTCGCCCCGGCCGCCCCGGGCCGGGCGGTCGCCGAAGGCCGGGCGGTCGCCCCGGGGGCCGCCGGTCGACCGGTCGGGCCGCCGGTCGGTGCGGGGGGCGGACTGCTCGTCGTACCGTCGTCGGGGCCGCTCCGTGGGCCCGGTCACGCGAGCTCCTCCCCCGCGCCGACCCGGGCGCCGCGCGCCCAGTCGCTCGCCGGCATGGCCTTCTTGCCCGCGGCCCGCACCTCGCCGAGGGCCACCGGGACGGTGGCCGTGCCGGCCAGCACGCGGGACTTCTCCGCCAGCAGCTCGCCGGGCTTCAGGTCGGGGCCGTCGGGCACCGGCACGACCGGGCCGAGCTTGACCCGCTCGCCCCGGAACGTGGTCCACGGGCCGGGCGCGGGGGTGCACGCCCGGATCCGCCGGTCCACCGCGAACGCGGGGTCGCCCCAGCGCACCCGGGCGTCGTCGACGGTCAGCTTCGGCGCGAGCGACACCCCGTCGGCCGGCTGCGGCTCGGCCCGGGCGGTGCCCGCGTCGAGCGCGTCGAGGACGGCCACCAGCAGGCCGGAACCGGAGTGGGCGAGCCGCTCCAGCAGGTCGCCGGAGGTGTCGGTGGGGCGGATCTCGTCGGTGACGGTGCCGTAGACCGGGCCGGTGTCCAGCCCCTCCTCCAGCGCGAAGACGCTCGCCCCGGTCAGCTCGTCGCCGTGCAGCACGGCCTGCTGGACGGGGGCCGCGCCCCGCCACGCGGGCAGCAGCGAGAAGTGCAGGTTGATCCAGCCGTGCCGGGGGATCTCCAGCGCGACCGGGGGCACCAGCGCGCCGTAGGCGACCACCGGGACGCAGTCGGGGGCCAGCGCGCGCAGCCGGTCGAGGAACTCCGGCTCGCGCGGGCGGGCCGGGGTGAGCACCTCGACGCCGCGCTCGTCGGCCCAGGCCCCGACGGGCGAGCGGACCAGGCCCCGGCCCCGGCCGGCGGGGGCGTCGGGGCGGGTGACGACGGCGACGAGGTCGTGGCCGGAGGCCGCGATGGCGTCCAGGGCGGGCAGGGCGACGGCCGGCGTGCCGGCGAAGATCAGGCGCACCGGGTCACCGCCCCAGGCCGAAGGGGTTGCCGGCGTGCGGGTCGAGCTTGACCGTCGGCGGGGCCGCCGCGTCGTACCACTCGGCCTGGCGGATCGCCTTCATCGCCTCCTTGCGGCCGGCCGGGTCCAGCCGGTCGACGAAGAGCACGCCGTCGAGGTGGTCGGTCTCGTGCTGCACGCAGCGGGCCATCAGGCCCGTGCCGACGATCTGGACCGGGTCGCCGTAGCTGTTGAAGCCCTTGGCGACGACGTTCTGCCGGCGCTTGGTGTCGAAGTAGAGCCCGGGGATGGACAGGCAGCCCTCGGGGCCGTCCTGCTCCTCGGCGTCGGGGAACTCCAGCACCGGGTTGACCAGGTGGCCGAGCACGTCGTCGACGTCGAAGGTGAACACCCGCAGGCCCACTCCGAGCTGCGGCGCGGCGAGACCCGCGCCGCTCTGCTCACGCATCGTGTCGGTGAGGTCGGCAACGAGCCTGCGCAGCTCGGCGTCGAAGTCGACCACCGGATCGGCCGGCGTGCGCAACACCGGATCCCCGAACAGACGGATGGGCTGGACGGTCACGCGGGATGGCTCCTTCGGTCGGGCGGGTCAGGGCCGTACCAGTCTACGGACTGCCCGGGGGCCTCCCCCCCGCCCGCGACCGGGACGGGTCAGGCGCCGGGGGCCGGATCGCCGGCGAGCACGGCGTCGCCGGCCAGCAGGCAGTGCGCCGGCAGCGGCAGGGTGATGCCGTGGGCGGCCTCCCAGTCGTACACGGTGCCGGGGCGGACCTGGGCGGCGAAGTACTCCGCCGCGCTCGTCCCGCCCACCACCGGCTCGTCGACCTCGGCGACCAGCCGCGCGGGCACCAGCGGGAAGCCGCTGCGGATGGCGGCGCTGAGCCGCCGGTGGCCGTCGACGACGAAGAAGTATTCCCCGGTGAAGCCGATGGTCAGGGGCTCCAGCGCCTCGTCGCCGGCGGCGGCGACCTCGTCGACGAAGCCCGCGTCCCACAGGCCGCGCAGGGCACCGACGTCCTCGGTCGGGTAGACCCGGGTCGGGTCGAGCAGCAGCAGCGGCGGGGCGTCGCGCAGCACGTCCGCGCCGAGCCGCCCCTCGTACACGTCGATGATGTGGCCGATCACCTGCTCCGGGTTGGCCCGGGTGGAGTCGCAGATCAGGTCGTAGTTGCGCAGCCGGGCCTTGTCGACGCCGTAGCGGACGATGAACCGGCCCCGCTCGCTCTCGCTGCGCTCGCGCAGCTTGGCCCGGGCCTCCTCCAGCGAGGCGTAGCTCTCGGCCGGGCCGGAGGGGCGGGCCAGGACCCGGCGGGCCGCCTCGGTCGGCTCGGTGATCATGTGCACCTTGAGCGCGTCGGTGAAGAAGTGCCAGGCGAGCCGGGAGTCCATGACCAGGCTCTCGCCGGAGGCCGCGATGTCCTGCTGGAGCTGGTCGACGTAGCCGTCGACGGCCTGGTCCAGCTCGGCGTGCAGGTTGAGCTGGAGCGCGGTCATCTGCCGCTCCTGCGCCATCTGGCGGTAGAGGTCGCCGACGCTGACCCGGCGCAGCCCGAGCCGCTTGGCGATCTCGACGGACACGGTGCTCTTGCCGCTGCCGAGGTCACCGTTGAAGACGATCGATTGACGAACGGTCACGACTGGTCCACCCCTGATCACCGGCTGACTGGCGTCGTCGACGTGGCGTCGTACCGACACGCCGTCGTGCGCCCGGGCATGACGGGCGATGCTATCACGCAGCGGCGACCACGGATCGTGACCGCCACTCCGATCGACTAGAACAGCGAAAGAGGGTCGATCTGGACGCGGACCGGATCGGTGGCCTTACGGAGAGTGCGCGCCCCGGCGGCGGCGTGCAGCGCCTCGGCGAGGGCCGCCGCCCGCGCCCGGGGCACCCGGACGAGCATCCGCTCCTTCTCGCCGTCGGCGGGGACCGGGCCCAGCACCTCGGCCTCCTCGGGCAGCCGGGCGGCGGCCAGCAGGTCGGCCACCGCCTCGGGCGGGCCGGTGACGCTGGCCATCCGCACCGCCGGCGGGAACCCCAGCTCGCGGCGCTCGGCCAGCTCCCGGGCGGCGAACCAGGCGGCGTCCCAGCGCAGCAGGGCCTGCACCGGCGCGAGGGCGCCGTCGGCGACCACCACCACCCGGCCGCCGGCCGTCGCGGGTCGGGCCAGGGCGGCGGCGGCCAGCCAGCGGCGCAGCGCCTCCTCGCCGGCCCGCAGGTCGGCCCGGGTCAGCAGGGCCCACGAGTCGAGCAGCAGCACCGCGCCGTAGCCGCCGTCGGCGACCGGCTCGGCCCCCGGGGTGGCCACCACGAGGCCGGCGCCGCCGGGCACGGTGGTGAGCACCTCCTCCCGGCCGGAGGTGCGCACCGGCACCCCGGGGAAGGCCCGGCCCAGTTCCTCGGCGGTGCGCCGGGCGCCGGTGACGGCCGCGCGCAGCCGCCGCCCGCCGCACTCCGGGCAGGCGTACGCGGCGGCGATCCGGCCGCACCAGCGGCAGGCCGGTGTCCCCCGCGCCGACGGCAGGGCGAGGGGGCCGGCGCAGTGCGGGCAGCGGGCCGGGGTCCGGCAGTCCGCGCAGGAGATCGACGGCAGGTAGCCGCGGCGGGGCACCTGGACCAGCACCGGGGCGTCGGCGCCGAGCGCGTCCCGGGCGGCGACCCAGGCCAGGCTGGGCAGCCGGGCCGTCGCCGCGCCGGGATCGCGGGCCAGCTGCGGGTCGTCCCCGGTCGGCGCGACGGCGGGGGTACGCGCCCGCACGGTGGCCCGGTCGGCGACCACCTCCCGCGCCCAGCCGGTCTCCACCAGCAGCTGCGCCTCGGCGCTGCGGGCGTACCCGCCGACCAGGGCGGCCGCGTCGGCGAGCCGGGCGCGGGTGAGCAGCACGTCGCGGGCGTGCGGGTAGGGGGCGCGCGGCTCGGCGTGCAGGTCGTCGCCGTCGTCGACGATGGCGACCAGGCCGAGCCGGGCCACCGGGGCGAACATCGCCGCGCGGGTGCCGATGACGACCGGCACGTCCCCGCGCCGGGCGGCCAGGAACGCGCGGTAGCGGCGGGCGGGGCCGAGGGCGGCGGAGAGGCTGACGTGCCGCCCGGGGCCGAGGGCGGCGGTCAGCGCCGCGTCGAGGCGGTCGAGGTCCCGGGCGTCGGGCACGACGACCACCGCCCCCCGCCCGCCGGCCACGGTGGCGGCGACCGCCTCGGCGTACCGGGCGGGCCAGTCCTCCCCCGGCAGCGCGGACCAGACCGCCCGGGCGGGGCGGCCCTCGGTCAGCGCCCGCAGGAACGCCGGCCCGGCCGGGTACGCCCGCCAGCCGGCCGCCTCCGGCGGGGCCAGGGGCGCGGGCGGCTCCGGCGGGACGTGCGGCTCCTTCTCCACCCGGGCGTGCCGGGGCGGCACGGCCAGCCGGAGCACGTCGGCGAGGCTGCCGGCGTACCGGTCGGCGACGGCCCGGGCCAGCCGGACGACCTCGTCGGCGAGCACGGGCTCGGGCGAGACGAGCCGGTCGAGGTAGGCCAGCCTGCCGGTGTGCCCCGAGTCGTCGGCCCGTTCCAGCAGCCAGCCGTCCACGAGCTGGCCGGCGAAGCGCACCTTCACCCGGGTGCCGGGGACGGCCGCGTCGGCCAGCTCGGCGGGGACCAGGTAGTCGAAGGGGCGGTCGAGGTGGGCCAGGGGCACGTCGACGCAGACGCGAGCGACCGGCGACCCGTCGGCGGGTCGCCGGTCGCCGCGCGTGTTGCCGGTCAGGCTCCCGCGGCCGACTTGAGGTCGGCGGCCCGGTCGGTGCTCTCCCAGGTCAGCTCGGGCAGTTCCCGGCCGAAGTGGCCGTACGCCGCGGTCTGCCGGTAGATCGGGCGCAGCAGGTGCAGGTCCCGGATGATGGCGGCCGGGCGGAGGTCGAAGACCTCGGTCACGGCCTTCTCGATCGAGGCGACCGGCACGGTCTCGGTGCCGAACGTCTCGATGAACAGGCTCACCGGGTGCGCCTTGCCGATCGCGTACGCGACCTGCGCCTCGCAGCGCTCGGCGAGGCCGGCGGCCACCACGTTCTTGGCGACCCAGCGCATCGCGTACGCCGCCGAGCGGTCCACCTTGGACGGGTCCTTGCCGGAGAACGCGCCGCCACCGTGCCGGGCGTACCCGCCGTAGGTGTCGACGATGATCTTCCGGCCGGTGAGGCCGGCGTCGCCCATCGGGCCGCCGATCTCGAACCGCCCGGTCGGGTTGACCAGCAGCCGGTAGCCGTCGGTGTCCAGGCCGAGGCTCTCCAGCTCCGGCGCGATGACGTGGTCGCGCACGTCCGGGGTGAGCAGCGAGTCCAGCGAGATGTCGGCCGCGTGCTGGCTGGACACGACGACGGTGTTCAGCCGGACGGGGCGCAGCCCCTCGTACTCGATGGTGACCTGGGTCTTGCCGTCCGGCCGCAGGTAGGGGATCGTGCCGTCCTTGCGGACCGCGGTGAGCCGGCGGGCGAGCCGGTGCGCCAGGGCGATCGGCAGCGGCATCAGCTCGGGCGTCTCGGAGCAGGCGAAGCCGAACATCATGCCCTGGTCGCCGGCGCCCTGGGCGTCCAGCGCGCTCTCCGAGGAGCCGGTGCGCAGCTCCATCGCGTTGTCGACGCCCTGCGCGATGTCGGGGGACTGCGCGCCGATGGAGACGCTGACGCCGCAGGACGCGCCGTCGAAGCCCTTCTTCGACGAGTCGTAGCCGATGTCGAGGATCGTCTCCCGCACGATGGTCGGGATGTCGGCGTACGCCTTGGTGGTCACCTCGCCGGCCACGTGCACCTGGCCGGTGGTGATCAGGGTCTCGACGGCGACGCGGCTGTGCGCGTCCTGAGCCAGCAGTGCGTCGAGAATGCCGTCGCTGATCTGGTCGGCGATCTTGTCCGGGTGGCCTTCCGTGACCGATTCGGACGTGAAGAGGCGGCGTGTCACGGCACTCCTAAGTTATGGAAAAGTCGTTCCGCGGAAGTGTAGTCACCCGGGCTAAACGCGCGCTGGAACGGTCGCTACCCCGTCACTGGTCGGGAAGGTGGCCAGCGCGCCACGACGAGGTCCCAGACGGCGTCGGCCAGATCCTCCTTGGACTGCTCGGCCATCGGGTGCACCGAGCCGTCCGCGCCGATGACGGTCGCCGCGTTGGTCTCGGCGCCGAAGACCTTGTCCGGCCCGACCTCGTTGATGACGATGAGGTCGGCCCGCTTACGGGCGAGCTTGGCCCGGCCGTTGGCCTCGGCGTCGTCCGTCTCCGCGGCGAACACCACCAGCACCTGCCCGGGCCGGCGTTGCCGGCCCAGCTCGGCGGCGATGTCCGGGTTGGTGACGAGGTCGATCGTAGGTGCCCCGGCTGCTGTTTTCTTGATTTTGGCCGACGTGTAGGTGGCGGGGCGGAAATCCGCGGGCGCGGCGGCCATCACCACGGCGTCCGCGCCGGCCGCCGCACGAAGCGTGGCCTCCCGCAGCTCCTCGGTGGTGCCGACCCGCACCATGTCCACGCCGGCCGGGTCGGCGAGCGCCACGTTGGCGGCGACGAGGGTGACCCGGGCGCCCCGGGCGACCGCCGACCGGGCGAAGGCGTAACCCTGCTTGCCGGAGGAGCGGTTGCCGAGGAACCGCACCGGGTCGAGCGGCTCGCGGGTGCCGCCCGCGGTCACCACCACGTGCCGGCCGGCGAGGTCGGCCGGGGCGTGCAGGCCGCGGGCCAGGGTCCGCCGGGCGACGGCGAAGATCTCCGCCGGGTCGGGCAGCCGGCCCTTGCCCGTGTCGGCGCCGGTGAGCCGGCCGACGGCGGGCTCGACGACGCGGACGCCCCGGGAGCGCAGCGTGGCGACGTTGGCCACGGTGGCGGGATGCTCCCACATCTCGGTGTGCATCGCCGGGGCGAGCAGCACCGGGCACCGGGCGGTGAGCAGGGTGTTGGTGAGCAGGTCGTCGGCGAGGCCGTGGGCCGCCCTGGCGAGCAGGTCGGCCGTGGCCGGGGCGACCACCACCAGGTCGGCCCGCTGGCCGAGCCGGACGTGCGGGACCTCGTGCACGTCGGCCCAGACGTCGTCGGCGACCGGCTGGCCGGACAGGGCGGCCCAGGTCGGCGCCCCGACGAAGCGGAGCGCCGACGCGGTGGGCACCACGCGGACCCGGTGGCCCGACTCGGTGAAGAGCCGCAGCAGCTCACACGCCTTGTAGGCGGCGATGCCGCCGCCGACCCCGAGGACGATCTCGGCGGACATCGGCGTGCGGCGCGGTTACGGCTGGTCGGTCGGCTCGGCGGTGAGCAGGCCCGCGTTGATCTCGCGCATGGCGATGGAGAGGGGCTTCTCCTGGGGGGTGGTCTCCACGAGCGGGCCGACGTACTCCAGCAGGCCCTCGCCGAGCTGGCTGTAGTAGGCGTTGACCTGGCGGGCGCGCTTGGCAGCGAAGATCACCAGGGCGTACTTCGACGTCGTCTTCTCGAGCAGCTCGTCGATCGGCGGGTTGGTGATGCCCTCGGGGTTGGCGATGGATCCCACGAAATAACCTCTGCGTCTGTCGTCACCGCGCGGACGCGGTTCGTCTGGCCCCACCACGCGGACGCGGTTGGTGGGTCACTCAGCCGCTCCGCCGCGGTCGGGCCGGAGCCAGATGGGAAGAACCGAACAAGCCTACCAGCTCATCCACCGCCCGCTCGGTGTGGTCGTGCGCCACGACGTGCGCGTCGCCGGCCGGGTCGACCGCCTCCGGCCGCCAGCCGGGCGGGGCGAGCAGGACCAGCCGGGCGTCGGGGTGCGCCGCGCGGACGGCGAGCGCGCCGGGCAGGTCGAGCGGGAGGAGCACCGGCCGGCCGGCGGCGAGCCGCCCGGCCACCGGCGGGGCCGGGGTGCCGCGGGCGTACGGCCCGATGCGGGCCCACTCCAGCAGCTGGCCGGCGGCGATCAGCCGGTCGAACGCCGCCGGGGCGAGGAAGACCCGGTCGACGCCGTCCACCTCGCCCGCCCGGCGGGGCCGGGTGGTGGCCGGCACCGGGATCCAGACCGACGGAGAACGCGCCCGGAACGGCTCGACGACACTGCCCACGCCAGCCCCGGAGGGACCGGTCAGGACGGTGAGCCGAGCCGCCGGGCGCGCCTCGTCATCCGTGCTCACGGCTCGTTTCTACACGGCGCCGTGCGCGGCCGGCGGCGAACCGCCGGGCTCAGTTGGCGGCGAACTCGCCGAGCAGGGCCTTGCGCTGCTGCTCGCCCAGACCACGCAGGCGACGGCTGTCGGCGATCTTGAGCTTCTCCATGATCTGGGTCGCCCGGATCTTGCCGATGCCCGGCATCGCCTGCAGGACGGCCGAGACCTTCAGCTTGCCGACGACGTCGTCGCCCTCGGCCCGCTCCAGGACCGCGGCGAGGGTGGTCTTGCCCTGCTTGAGCTGCTCCTTCAGCTCAGCGCGGGCCTTGCGGATCTCCGCAGCCTTCTCGAGCGCAGCTGCGCGCTGCTCGGGGGTAAGTGACGGGAGGGGCACCAGTTCTCCTCAGGTCCTTGTCGCGACGGGCGGGACGCCACGCCGCAGATGTGAAACGTGGAGTCGCCGGAAACCAAAGGGGTCCGTGGTTCCCAGCGCGGGGAAAACTAGCGGTCGCGGACGCATTCGGCAACGTGGGCACGCCACGACCACGGCAAAATGACCGAGCCGTCACTCAGTCAGGAGCCGTCGAGGGCCGCCCGGCAGTCGGCCAGGGCCCGCTGCGCGGCGGCCCGCAGGGCGGCCACGTCGGGCCCGGCGTGCAGCACCTCGCGGGAGTACGACGGCAGGACCCACGGCAGGCTCGCGCCGAACACGGTCCGTAGGTCGGCGGCCGTGGCGCCCTGCGCGCCGAGCCCCGGGGCGAGCAGCGGGCCGCGCACCGCCGACAGGTCGTGGCCGGTGTCGCCGATGGTCGCCCCGACCACCAGACCGAAGCTGCCCAGCGTCTGCGCACCCCGGTTGAGCTGGGCAATCTCGTCGATGACCGCCTGCGCGACGGTGCGCCCGTCGGCGCCCACGGCGCGCTGCACGGCGGCTCCCTCGGGGTTGGAGGTGAGCGCCAGGACGAACACCCCGCCGCCGTGCGTGGCGGCGAGCTCGAACATCGGGGCCAGCGACATTACTCCCAGGTAGGGGCTCGCGGTGACCGCGTCGACATACAGCGGGCTGGATGGATCGAGGTACGCGGAGGCGTACGCGGCGACGGTGGAGCCGATGTCTCCGCGCTTGACGTCGAGCAGAACGAGCGAGCCAGAATCCCGCAACTGTCGGATAGTTGACTCTAGCACCGCCACGCCCCGCGCTCCGAAGCGCTCGAAGAACGCCGACTGGGGCTTGACCACCGCGACCCGGTCGCCTAGGGCCTCCACCACGGTGCGGCAGAACCGCTCCAGACCGTCGACGTCGTCCGTCAGCCCCCAGCGGGTCAGCAGCCCCGGGTGCGGGTCGATGCCCACGCAGAGCGGGCCGCGCTGCTCCATCGCCCGGTGCAACCGGTCACCGAAGGTCTCCATCCGCGCCTCTTCCTCTCGACTCCTCCGGGCACCCGGCGTCCGCCGGCGCGCCATGCCTGTCCGATCGCGGTCATGCGGCCACCCCGCACGGCCGCCCGGGAACGCCGGTCAGCCGGCCGCCACGGCGGCGGCCATCCCGGCGGCGATCCGGGCGACGTCCGCGTCGTCGGCGACGTACGGCGGCATGGCGTAGACCAGGTCGCGGAACGGCCGCAGCCACACCCCCCGGTCCACCGCCGCGGCGGTCGCCGCCGCCAGGTCCACCTCGTGGTCGAGCTGGACCACCCCGATCGCGCCCAGCACGCGGACGTCCGCCACCCCGGGGGCGCCCCGCAGCGGCTCCAGGCCGGCGCGCAGGGCCGCGCCCACCCTTGACACCTCGGCCGCCCAGTCTCCGGCCCGCAGCAGGCCGATGGAGGCGTTCGCGACCGCACAGGCGAGCGGGTTGGCCATGAACGTGGGCCCGTGCGCGAGCACCCCGTCGCGGGAGATGCCCGCCGCCACCTCCGCCGTGCACAGCGCGGCGGCCAGCGTCAGGTAGCCGCCGGTGAGCGCCTTGCCGACGCAGAGCACGTCGGGGCTCACCCCGGCGTGCTCGGCGGCGAACATCGTGCCGGTGCGGCCGAAGCCGGTGGCGATCTCGTCGAAGACCAGCAGCACCCCGTGGGCGCGGGTCACCTCGCGCAGCACCCGCAGGTAGTGCGGGTGGTGGAAGCGCATCCCGCCCGCGCCCTGGACCACCGGCTCCACGATCACGGCGGCCAGCTCGTGCGCGTGCCGCGCCACCGCGTCGGCCAGCGCCGCGCAGTACGCGGGGTCGGGCGGGGCGTCGAAGCCGGCCGGCGGCACGGGCGCGAAGACCTGCCGGGGCAGCACGTCGCCCCACAGGTGGTGCATGCCGCCCTCGGGGTCGCACACGCTCATCGGGTGGAAGGTGTCGCCGTGGTAGCCGCCCCGCCAGGTGCCCAGCCGCCGGCGCTCCGGCCGCCCGAGCGCCCGCTGGTACTGCAGGCACATCTTCACCGCCACCTCGACGCTCACCGAGCCCGAGTCGCACAGGAAGACCCGCTCCAGCCCCTCCGGGGCCAGCTCGACCAGCGTCTGCGCCAGGCGCACGGCCGGCTCGTGGGTGAGCCCGCCGAACATCACGTGGCTCATCCGGCCGAGCTGGTCGACGACCGCCGCGTCCAGCACGGGGTGCCGGTAGCCGTGGATCGCCGCCCACCACGACGACATCCCGTCGACCAGTTCCCGCCCGTCGGCCAGCCGCAGCCGCACCCCCCGCGCGCCCGCCACCACGTACGGGGGCGTCGCGGGGGGCAGCGGCGCGTACGGGTGCCACACGTGCTGCCGGTCGGCGGCGAGGATCTCCTCCGGCGTCACCCGCGCCCCCTGGCGGCCCCGGCGAGGCGCGCTGTGGCCGGCTCCCCGGTCACGACCGACCGCCCGACGGCACCGGCGCGGGCAGCGGGCGGGCGGCCCGGGCGGCGGCGCGGACGAGGCCGGGGCCCCGGTAGATGAAGCCGGTGTAGAGCTGCACCAGGGCCGCCCCCGCGTCGAACATGCGCGCGGCGTCGTCGGGGTCGACGATGCCGCCCACGCCGATCACCGGCAGCCGCCCGCCGGTCTCCCGGTGGACGAACGACACCACCGCGCGGGCGCGCGCGGCCAGCGGACGCCCCGACAGGCCGCCCGCCTGCCCGCCGCGCTCCCGGTCGGCGGGGGCGAGCCCGTCGCGGGCCAGGGTCGTGTTGGTGGCGATCACCCCGGCCGCACCCCGGTCGAGGCAGACCTCCAGCAGCTCGGCGATCGCCGGCTCGGTCAGGTCCGGGGCGATCTTCACCAGCACCGGCTTCTCCCCCACCAGGGCCGCCAGCAGCGCGTCCAGGTGGGCGCGGTCCTGCAACGAGCGCAGGCCCGGGGTGTTGGGCGAGGAGACGTTCACGGCGAAGTAGTCGCCGTGGTCGCGCAGCGCCCGGTAGGAGGCGAGGTAGTCCTCCACGGCCTCGTCCAGCGGGGTCACCTTGGACTTGCCGAGCGAGATCCCCAGCGGCGCGCCGACCGGGCGGGGCAGCGCCGCCAGCCGGTCCGCCAGGGCCCGCGCCCCGGCGTTGTTGAAGCCCATCCGGTTGACCACGGCCTCGCTGTCGCGCAGCCGGAACAGCCGGGGCCGGGGGTTGCCCGGCTGGGCGTGCGCGGTGACCGTGCCGACCTCGACGAAGCCGAAGCCCAGCGCCGGCCACGCCGGCAGCGCCGCGCCGTCCTTGTCCATCCCGGCGGCCAGCCCCACCGGGTTCGGGAAGTCCACCCCGAACACCGTCCGGGGCGCCCGCACGGCGTAGCGGGCCCGCAGCGCGGCGAGCGCCACCGGCGACCGCGACACGGCGGCCAGCCGGCGCAGCGTCCACTCGTGGGCGGCCTCGGCGTCGCCGGCGCCGAGGCGGAACAGGCCGGGCCGCACCACCCGCTCGAAGATCACCGGCCGCTCCCCCGGCCGTCGGCGGTCACTCGCCCGCCCGCAGGGTGGCGTGCAGGTCCTGCAGGGGACGCACGGTCATGTCGCCCCGGATGCGGGCCTCGATGCCCATCACCGCCGCCGCCGCACCCGGGACGGTGGTGATGCACGGGATGTCCGCCGTCACGGCGGCGCTGCGGATCTCGTAGCCGTCGGAACGGGCGCTCGCCCCGGAACCCTGCGGGGTGTTCACCACCAGCGCCACGTCGCCGGCGAGGATCATCGACACCGCGTCGGCGCCCGCCCCGGCCTCGTAGTGCTTGCGGATCTGCTCGCAGGCGATGCCGTGCCGGCGCAGCACCTCCGCCGTGCCGGCGGTCGCCACGATCTCGAAGCCCAGGTCGGCCAGGCGCTTGATCGGGAAGATCATGCCGCGCTTGTCCCGGTTGGCCACCGAGACGAAGATCCGCCCGGACGTCGGCAGCGACCCGTACGCGGCGGACTGGCTCTTGGCGAAGGCGTGCCCGAACTTGGTGTCGATGCCCATCACCTCGCCGGTGGACTTCATCTCCGGGCCCAGCAGCGAGTCGACGCCCTTGCCGGTCGGGGTGCGGAACCGCTTGAACGGCAGCACCGCCTCCTTCACCGCGATCGGCGCGTCGGCCGGGAGGGTGCCGCCGTCGCCCGTCGGCGGGAGCAGCCCTTCGGCACGCAGCTCGGCGACCGTCGCGCCGAGCGCGATCCGGGCCGCCGCCTTGGCCAGCGGCACCGCCGTGGCCTTCGACACGAACGGCACCGTCCGCGACGCGCGGGGGTTGGCCTCCAGCACGTACAGCACGTCGTCCTTGAGGGCGTACTGGACGTTGAGCAGGCCGCGCACCCCCACGCCCCGGGCGATGGCCTCGGTGTAGCGGCGCACCTGCGCCAGGTGCGAGCCGGCCAGCGTCATCGGCGGCAGCACGCAGGACGAGTCGCCGGAGTGGATGCCGGCCTCCTCGATGTGCTCCATCACGCCGCCGAGGTAGACCTCGCCGTCGGCGTCGCAGAGGGCGTCCACGTCGATCTCGATGGCGTCGTCGAGGAACCGGTCCACCAGCACCGGGTGGTCCGGGGAGATGTCGGTGGCCCGCCCGATGTAGTCGCGCAGCGTCGGGTCGTCGTAGACGATCTCCATGCCCCGCCCGCCGAGCACGTAGGACGGGCGGACCAGCACCGGGTAGCCGATCTCGGCGGCGATCGCCTTCGCCTCCTCGTAGGAGGTGGCCATGCCGTGCGCCGGGGCGCGCAGCCCGGCCCGCGCCAGCACCGCGCCGAACGCGCCGCGCTCCTCGGCCAGGTGGATCGACTCCGGGGAGGTGCCCACGATCGGCACGCCCGCGTTCTTCAGCCGCTGCGCCAGGCCCAGCGGGGTCTGCCCGCCGAGCTGCACGACCACCCCGACCACGCCCGGCCCGCCGGCCGCCTTGCCGGACGAGTCCTCGGCGTGCCAGACCTCCAGGACGTCCTCGAAGGTCAGCGGCTCGAAGTAGAGCCGGTCGGCCGTGTCGTAGTCCGTCGACACGGTCTCCGGGTTGCAGTTGACCATGACGGTCTCGTAGCCGCCGCCACCGGCGGCGGCCGAGCCGACGGGCGCGGCGCGCAGCGCCTGGACGGCGTGCACGCACGAGTAGTCGAACTCGATGCCCTGGCCGATCCGGTTCGGCCCCGAGCCCAGGATGATCACCTTGGGCCGGGCCGACGGCGCGACCTCGGTCTCGGAGTCGTACGTCGAGTAGTGGTAGGGCGTGGTCGCCTCGAACTCGGCGGCGCAGGTGTCCACCGTCTTGTAGACCGGGCGGACGCCGAGCCGGTGGCGCAGGGTGCGTACCCCGTCCTCGGCGGCCAGCTCGGGGCGCAGCGCGGCGAGCTGCCGGTCGGACAGGCCGGCCCGCTTGGCGCGACGCAGCAGGTCCACGTCGAGCACCGGGGCGTCGACGATCTCCGCGCGCAGCTCCACCAGCGCGGCGATCTGGTCCAGGAACCACGGGTCGATCCCGCCGGACGCGGCGGAGACCTCCGCGACCGACGCGCCGAGCCGCAGCGCCCGCTCCACGGTGTAGAGCCGGCCGTCGTGCGGCGTGCCCAGCGCGGCGAGCGTGTTCTCCTTCGTCGCACCCTCCGGGTCCGGGGTGGTCCAGAAGCCCGACGCCTTGGTTTCCATCGAGCGCATCGCCTTGTTGAGCGCCTCGGTGAAGTTGCGCCCGAGGCTCATCGCCTCGCCGACCGACTTCATGGTGGTGGTCAGCTCCGGGTCCGCGCCGGGGAACTTCTCGAACGCGAACCGGGGGATCTTCACCACCACGTAGTCCAGGGTCGGCTCGAACGCCGCCGGGGTCTTCAACGTGATGTCGTTGGGGATCTCGTCGAGGGTGTAGCCGATGGCCAGCTTCGCGGCGATCTTCGCGATCGGGAAGCCGGTCGCCTTCGACGCCAGGGCCGACGAGCGCGACACCCGGGGGTTCATCTCGATCACCACGATCCGGCCGTCGGCCGGGTTCACCGCGAACTGGATGTTGCAGCCGCCGGTGTCCACCCCGACCTCGCGCAGCACCGCGATGCCGAGGTCGCGCAGCCGCTGGTACTCCCGGTCGGTCAGCGTCATCGCCGGGGCGACGGTCACGCTGTCGCCGGTGTGCACGCCCATCGGGTCGACGTTCTCGATCGAGCAGACGACCACCACGTTGTCGTGGCGGTCGCGCATCAGTTCGAGCTCGTACTCCTTCCAGCCGAGCACGCTCTCCTCGATGAGCACCTCGTGCACGGGGCTGGCGGCCAGGCCGGCACCGGCGATGCGCTGCAGGTCGGCGTCGGTGTGCGCCATGCCGGAGCCGAGGCCGCCCATCGTGAACGACGGCCGGATCACCACCGGCAGGCCCAGCTCGGCGACCGTGGCCTCGACCTCGGCCATCGAGTGGCAGACCCGCGAGCGGGGCACCAGGCCCGCCGGGTCGGCCAGCCCCAGGCGTACGCCCGCCTTGGCGACGATGTCCTTGAACAGCTGCCGGTCCTCGCCCCGGTTGATCGCCTCGATGTTCGCGCCGATCAGCTCGACGCCGTACTTGTCGAGCACGCCCGCCGCGTGCAGGGCGACCGCCGTGTTCAGCGCGGTCTGCCCGCCGAGGGTGGGCAGCAGCGCGTCGGGGCGCTCCTTGGCGATGACCAGCTCGACGAACTCCGGGGTGATCGGCTCGACGTACGTGGCGTCGGCGAACTCCGGGTCCGTCATGATCGTCGCCGGGTTGGAGTTGACCAGGCTGACCCGGATCCCCTCGCTGCGCAGCACCCGGCACGCCTGGGTGCCGGAGTAGTCGAACTCGCAGGCCTGCCCGATGACGATCGGCCCCGAGCCGATCACCATGATGTGCTTGAGATCGGTCCGCTTAGGCATGCGCGCGCCCCTCGCTGTGGGTCCGGCCTTCGATCAGCTCGGCGAAGCGGTCGAACAGGTAGTCCGCGTCGTGCGGGCCGGCCGCCGCCTCCGGGTGGTACTGGACGGTGAAGGCGGGCACGTCGAGCGCCCGCAGCCCCTCGACCACGTTGTCGTTGAGGCAGACGTGTGACACCTCGACGCCGCCGAACTCGGTGTCGATCACCTGGTCGGGCACGACCGCGCCCTGCCCGGCCCCCGGCACCTGCACGGCGAAGCCGTGGTTGTGGCTGGTCACCTCGACCTTGCCGGTGGCCCGGTCGAGCACCGGCTGGTTGATGCCCCGGTGGCCGTAGCCGAGCTTGTAGGTGCCGAAGCCCAGCGCCCGGCCGAGGATCTGGCTGCCGAAGCAGATGCCGAACAGCGGGATCCGCCGGGTCAGCACCTCCCGGGCCAGCCCCACCGGGCCGTCGGCGGTCGCCGGGTCGCCCGGACCGGGCGAGAAGAAGACGGCGTCCGCGCCGGTGGCGAGCAGGTCGTCGATGCTCGACCCGGCGGGCAGCACGTGGGTGGTGACGCCGCGCGCGGCGAGCCGGCGCGGCACGTTGCGCTTGATGCCCAGGTCCAGGGCGGCCACCGTGAACCGGTGGGTGCCCTCGGCCTCGACGACGTACGGCTGCGCGGTGCTCACCTCGGCGGAGAGGTCCGCGCCGACCATCTGCGGCGACTGGCGGACCCGGGCCAGCAGGGCGCGCGGGTCGTCGTCGACGCTGGAGATGCCGACCCGCATCGCGCCGCGCTCGCGCAGGTGCCGGGTCAGCGCCCGGGTGTCCACGCCGCTGATGCCGACCACGCCCTCGGCGGCGAGCCGGTCCGCCAGCGTGCCGGTGGACCGCCAGTTCGAGGGGACCCGGGCCGGGTCGCGCACGACGTAGCCGGCGACCCAGATCCGGGCGGACTCGTCGTCCTCGGCGTTGACGCCGGTGTTGCCGATGTGCGGGGCGGTCTGCACCACCACCTGCCGGTGGTAGGACGGGTCGGTCAGGGTCTCCTGGTAGCCGGTCATGCCGGTGTTGAAGACCGCCTCGCCGAACGTCTCGCCGACGCTGCCGTACGCCTCGCCGTGGAACGTACGCCCGTCCTCCAGGACCAGGATCGCGCTCCTGCGCTTCTCCATATTAGTTAACAGCCTTTCCGTCCAGGACCGTCGGCTCGCCGCGCAGGAAGGTCGCCACGATGCGACCCGGCAGCGTCATGCGGGCGTACGGGGTGTTGCGACTGCGGCTGGCCAGCTCCGCGGGCTCGATCACCCGGTGGGCCGCCGGGTCGACCAGGGTCAGGTTGGCCGGCACGCCGGGGGCCGGGTCGACGCCGTGGCCGTCCAGCCCGGCGATGCGGGCCGGGGCGCGCGACATGCGCTCGGCGATCAGGTCCCACTGCGGGCCGAGCACGTCCAGCGCGATCGACAGCGCCGTCTCCAGGCCGAGCATGCCCGGCCGGGCGTACGCCCACTCGCACTCCTTGTCCTCCACGGCGTGCGGGGCGTGGTCGGTGGCGATGACGTCGATCACGCCCTCGGCCAGCGCGGCGCGCAGCGCGGCGATGTCGGTGGCCGTGCGCAGCGGCGGGTTGACCTTGAACACCGGGTCGTAGGCTCCGGCTGGGCTCCAGTTGTTCGCGAGTGCGGGGCTCGCAAGCTCGCTCCTCCCGCTCACGACGGCGTCCGTCAGCAGCAGGTGGTGCGGGGTCACCTCGGCGGTGACGCGTACCCCCCGGGCCTTGGCCTGGCGCAGCACCTCGACGCTGCCGGCGGTGGAGACGTGGCAGACGTGCAGGCGGCTGCCGACGTGCTCGGCGAGCAGCACGTCCCGGGCGATGATCGCCTCCTCGGCGACCGCCGGCCAGCCGGTCAGCCCGAGCCGGGTGGACACCTCGCCCTCGTGCATCTGCGCGCCCTCGGTGAGCCGGGGCTCCTCGGCGTGCTGGGCGATGATCCCGTCGAACGCCTTGACGTATTCCAGCGCCCGGCGCATCAGCTTCGGGTCGGCGACGCAGTGCCCGTCGTCGGAGAAGATCCGCACCCGGGCCGCAGAGTCGGCCATCGCGCCCAGCTCGGCCAGGCGCTCGCCGGCCAGGCCGACGGTGACCGCGCCGATCGGCTGCACGTCGACCAGCCCGGCCTCCCGGCCGAGCCGCCAGACCTGCTCGACCACGCCGGCGGTGTCGGCGACCGGGGAGGTGTTCGCCATCGCGCAGACCGCCGTGTAGCCGCCGAGCGCCGCCGCCCGGGAGCCGGACTCCACGGTCTCGGCGTCCTCGCGGCCCGGCTCGCGCAGATGGGTGTGCAGGTCGACCAGGCCGGGCAGGGCGACCAGCCCGGTGCCGTCGACCACGGTGGCGTCGGGCGCGGTGAGGCCGGCGCCGGTCTGCGCGACGACGCCGTCGCGGATCAGCAGGTCGGTCGGCGCGGCGCCGACGACGCTCACGTTGGTGATCAGGTACGCGGTCACAGGTTGTTCCCCCCGAGCAGCAGGTAGAGGACGGCCATCCGCACGGAGACCCCGTTGGCGACCTGTTCGACGATGGTGGAGCGGGGCGAGTCGGCGACCTCGGGCGTGATCTCCATGCCCCGGTTCATCGGCCCGGGGTGCATGACGATCGCGTGCTCCGGCAGCCGGCGCATCCGGGGCGCGTCGAGCCCGTAGCGGCGGGCGTACTCGCGGGCCGAGGGGAAGTAGGAGTCGGTCATCCGCTCCCGCTGCACCCGCAGCATCATCACCACGTCCACGTTCGGCAGCACGGCGTCGAGGTCGTAGGAGACGTCGATGCCGGGCGCGAGGGCCTGCGCGATGTCGACGGGGATCAGCGTGGGCGGCCCGACCAGGGTGACCTTCGCCCCGAGGGTGGACAGCAGCAGCACGTTGGAGCGGGCGACCCGGGAGTGCAGCACGTCCCCGACGACCGCGACGTGCAGGCCGGCGAGCCGGCCCAGCCGGGCCCGCATCGTGTACGCGTCGAGCAGCGCCTGGGTGGGGTGCTCGTGGGTGCCGTCGCCGGCGTTGACCACCGACCCGTCGACCCAGTCGGCCAGCCGGTGCGGGGCGCCCGAGGCGGGGTGCCGGACGACGACCGCGTCGGCACCCATCGCCTGGAGGGTGAGCGCGGTGTCCTTCAGGCTCTCGCCCTTGGTCACGCTGGATCCCTTGGCCGAGAAGTTGATCACGTCGGCGCTGAGCCGCTTCGCCGCCGCCTCGAACGAGATCCGGGTGCGGGTGGAGTCCTCGTAGAAGAGGTTCACCACGGTCCGCCCGCGCAGCGCGGGCAGCTTCTTGACCTCGCGGCCGGCGACCGTGGCCATCTCGGCGGCGGTGTCCAGGATCAGGGTGGCGGTGGCGGCGTCCAGGTCGGCGCCGGAGAGCAGGTGGCGGATCATGCGGCGGTCGCCTCCCCGTACAGCCTGACCTCGTCGGCGCCGTCGGTCTCGGCGAGGGTGACCTTCACGTTCTCGGCCAGCGCCGTCGGGATGTTCTTGCCGACGTAGTCGGCGCGGATCGGCAGCTGCCGGTGGCCGCGGTCGACCAGGACGGCGAGCTGCACCGAGGCGGGGCGGCCCACGTCGCTGAGCGCGTCGAGGGCGGCCCGGACGGTGCGGCCGGAGAAGAGGACGTCGTCGACGAGGACGACCCGCTTGCCGTCGATCCCGCCGGCCGGGAGCTGGGTCGGGCCGACCGCGCGGGTGGCGTGCCGGCGCAGGTCGTCGCGGTAGAGGGTGATGTCGAGCACGCCGGCCGGGACGGCGACGTCCTCGAAGGTGCCGATCCGGGCGGCGAGCCGCCGGGCGAGCGGCACCCCGCGGGTGGGAATCCCGAGCAGCACCGTGTCGGCGGCGCCCTGGGTCTTCTCGAGGATCTGGTGTGCGATGCGGTCGACCACGCGCGAGACGTCCGCTGCGGCGAGGATCACCTTCACCGAGGGTTGTCGCGGTGGCGACGTGTGGGCAGCCGACGGGTAGGCCACGGCGGACCTCCTTCCCCGCCTCACGGGACGGGTCGTTAAAGGACGTCTGACGCCTCCGGCGGGCCGCGGGCGACCCGGGCGGGGGCTGCATGCCACGTTACCAGCGGTCATGGGAGGGGCCGACGCCGGCACTGACCCCAGAATCAGGCTGGCGAATCGGGATAACTCCACCCGCCCAGCCCAACGGTAGGGTCACGACCACTTGACCAGTTGTCGCAATCCCCGTACCGTCACGCTCCGTAGCGATCGCGGGGTGAACCCCGAGCAGCACTGGGAGTGTCCGAATGCCCTCTGAATACGCCAAGTCGCTGGGCGCCCGCCTGCGCTCCATCCGCCAGCAGCAGGGCCTGTCCCTGCAGGGAGTGGAGGAGAAGTCCAACGGGCGGTGGAAGGCCGTGGTGGTCGGCTCGTACGAGCGCGGTGACCGCGCCGTCACGGTGTCCCGCCTGGCCGAGCTGGCCGACTTCTACCGGGTGCCCGTCTCCGAGCTGCTGCCCGACGGCAGCGGGGTGCGACACGAGCCCACCAGCAAGATCGTCCTGGACCTGGAGCGGCTCTACGACGACGCCTCCGAGGACCTGGCCTACGTCGCCCGGTACGCCCGCGCCATCCAGCAGCAGCGGGGCGACTACAACGGCCGGGTGCTCTCCATCCGCGCCGACGACCTGCGCGCCCTGGCGATCGTCTACGACGCCTCGCCGTCCGGGCTGATCGAGCGCCTCACCGAGCACGGCGTGCTCGTCGCCGACCCGCGGGCGTTCTTCGCGTCCTGACGCGCCCACGGGGAGCTCTTCGCGCCCCGACAAAGGTCACGCCGAAAGGGCCCGTGCCGCAGGCACGGGCCCTTTTCGACACCGCCTCGCCGGCCGGCGCCCCGAGGGGCGACGGTCAGCGGGTGGCGTACTCGGCGATCCGGCCGAGCACCCCGTTGAGGAAGCGCGGCGAGTCGTCGGTCGACATCTGCCGGGCCAGCTCGACGGCCTCGCTGATCGCCACCGCGTCGTCGAGCTCGTCGACGTAGAGCAGCTCGTAGACGGCGATGCGGGCCAGGTTGCGGTCCACCGCCGGCATCCGGTCCAGCGTCCACCCCTCGGCGTAGCTGGCGATCAGCTCGTCGATCCGGTCCAGGTGCGCGGCCACCCCCTCGACGAGGCCGACCGCGTACCCCAGGTGCTCCGGGTGGGGCTTCTCGATCCGCTCGACGTAGCCGGCGAGCACCTCCACCGGCGGCCGGTCGCGCAGGTCGGCCTCGAAGAGCACGTCCAGCGCCCGCTTACGCGCCTTGCGGCGCGCCGGCATCTGCTGCTTGGGCCCCTCGGCCATCAGGCGCGGCCGAGGTAACGGCCGTCGCGGGTGTCGACCTTGATCTTCTCGCCGGTGGTGATGAAGAGCGGCACCTGCACGGTCGCGCCGGTCTCGACCGTCGCCGGCTTGTTGCCGCCGGTGGACCGGTCGCCCTGCAGGCCCGGCTCCGTGTAGGTGATCTCCAGCACCACGGAGGTCGGCAGCTCGATGTAGAGCGGCACGCCCTCGTGGGTGGCGACGGTCGCCTCGGCCTCCGGCAGGAGGTAGTTGGCGGCCTCGCCGACGGTGCCCCCGGGGACGGTGATCTGGTCGAACGTCTCCAGATCCATGAAGACGTAGTCCTCGCCGTCGGCGTAGAGGTATTGCATCGTGCGCTTGTCCACGGTCGCGGTCTCGACCTTGGTGCCCGCGTTGAAGGTCTTGTCGACCACCTTGCCGGACAGCACGTTCTTCAGCGTGGTACGCACGAAGGCGCCACCCTTACCGGGCTTGACGTGCTGGAACTCCACGACGGCCCAGAGCTCCCCGTCGAGGTTGAGTACCAGGCCGTTCTTCAGGTCGTTGGTGGTGGCCATTTCCTGCCTTGATCATCAATTGGCGGACAGACCTGGCAAGTCTACTAGCTGCCGCCGCCGGCCGTACCCGCCGTCAGCCGCCGGTCGTTCCCGCGCCCGCGCGGGCAGCCTCCGCGCTCGCGCCGGCCGCCTCCGCGCGGGCCGCCAGGTGGTGCAGGGCGAGCCGGTAGCCGTCCACGCCCAACCCGCAGATCACCCCCGTCGCCACCGCCGAGACCACCGAGTGCGCGCGGAACTCCTCCCGGGCGTGGATGTTGGAGATGTGCACCTCCACCAGCGGGCCGCGCAGCAGGGCGCAGGCGTCCCGCACCGCGATCGAGTAGTGCGACCAGGCGGCCGGGTTGAGCACCACCGCCGCCTGCTCGTCGGCCGCCTCGTGCAGCCAGCCCACCAGCTCGTGCTCGGCGTCGGTCTGCCGCACCGTCACGTCCAGCCCCAGCTCCCGGCCGGTGGCCTCGCACAGCCCCACCAGGTCGGCGTAGCTGGTCGCCCCGTACACGTCGACCTGGCGGGTGCCCAGCCGGCCCAGGTTCGGCCCGTTGAGCACGTACACCCTCATGAGGAGACCTCCCGGTAGGCGGCGTGCAGCAGCTCGTCGTCCGGGCCCTCCAGGATCGCCGGGCGGGCCAGCGCGTCGAGCACCACGAACCGCAGCCGCGAGCCGCGGCTCTTCTTGTCGACCCGCATCGCGGCCAGCAGCTGCGGCCACGCGTCGGCCCGGTACGCCGTCGGCAGCCCCAGCGCCGTCAGCACCGTGCGGTGCCGCGCCGTGGTCTCCGGGTCAAGCCGGCCCGCCAGCCGCGCCAACTCCCCCGCGTAGACCAGGCCGACGGACACGGCGTGCCCGTGCCGCCAGCGGTACCCCTCCACCTTCTCGATCGCGTGGGCCAGGGTGTGACCGTAGTTGAGCACCTCGCGCACCCCGGACTCGCGCAGGTCGCCGGAGACCACGTCGGCCTTCACCCGGATCGCCCGCTCGATCAGCTCCCGGACCACCGGCGACGTCGGGTCCGTCGCCGCCGCGCGGTCCCGCTCGACCAGGTCGAGGATCACCGGGTCGGCGATGAACCCGCACTTGACCACCTCGGCCAGCCCGGCCGCCAAGTCGGCCGGCGGGAGGCTGTCGAGCACCGCGAGGTCGCACAGCACCCCGACCGGCGGGTGGAAGCCGCCCACGAGGTTCTTGCCGGCCGCCGTGTTGATCCCCGTCTTGCCGCCCACCGCCGCGTCGACCATGCCCAGCAGCGACGTCGCCACCGGCACCCAGCGCACCCCGCGCAGCCAGCAGGCCGCGACGAAGCCGGCCAGGTCGGTGACCGCGCCGCCGCCCACCCCCACCACCGCGTCGGTGCGGGTGAAGCCCGCCTCGCCGAGCCGGTCCCAGCACGCGGCGGCCACCTCGATGGCCTTGCCCGCCTCGGCGTCCGGCACCTCCACCAGCAGGGGGGCCGCCCCGGCCGCCGCCAGGCGCGCGCCGATCGCGTCGGCCAGCCCCTTCAGCGGCGGCGCGTGCAGCACCGCCACCCGGGTCGCGCCGGGCAGCAACGTCGGGAGCGAATCGAGCAGGTCGCGTCCCACCAACACGTCGTACGGCCGTTCGCCGCCGACCGGAATCCGGGTCACCTCGTCCATCGCCCGGCAGCCTAGTCCAGCCACGGCCCCCACGACGCCGCCTGTCCACTCCGTGGCGCACGGATCGCATGCAAGGAAGGGCACCTTGTTAACGCTTCCTGCATAGGAAGGGCCCCTTCCTAACACCACGCGCGGCGCGACGCCCGCGCTCGGCGCAGCGCCACCCGCACGTCACCGGCGGCGGCCGGCGGCGTTTAGCCGGGCAGGGCGGGGGCAGCGTTTCCAGCACGGACGGCGTTCCGGCACGGGCCGGCCGACGAGGCGGAGGTACCCCGCGATGAGCACACCCAGCACCGAGGGCGCCGACATCCGGCTGCCCGCCACGATCCTCGGCGTCGGCCTCGGCGGCTTCGCCGACGGCATCGTGCTGCACCAGGTGCTCCAGTGGCACCACATGCTCAGCGGCACCGGCAGCGACAACGTCGGGGTCAAGGCGTACCCGGTGGACACCGTGCCCGGCCTGGAGATGAACACCCTGTGGGACGGGATCTTCCACGTGGTGACCTGGGTGGCGGTGCTGACCGGCCTGGCCCTGCTCTACGCCCGGGTCACCGGGTCGCGGGGGCTGCTGTGGCGCTCCCCCGTGCTGTGGGGCTGGGCGCTGGTCGGCTGGGGGTTGTTCAACCTCGTCGAGGGGATCGTCGACCACCACCTGCTCGGCATCCACCACGTGCGCGAGGGCGCGTACCGGACGTGGTGGGACCTCGGGTTCCTGGCGCTCGGGGCGGCGCTGGTCGCCGTCGGTTGGCTGGTGCAGCGCCGCGGCACGACCGTGGACGTCTGCGCCGACCGCCGGTGACCCGACATGATCGGGGGCCTGGCAGTGGGCGGAGGCAGCCACGGCGGGCACGACGGGTACGCGCCTGGGCCCGCGCTGCTCGTACCCCTGGTGCTGTTCTGGGTCTATCTCGCCGCCGCGCTGCGGCAGCGCGGGCCGGGCGGCGGCTGGCCGCACCGGCGCACGGCGGCCTTCGGCGCGGGGGCCGGCCTGCTGGCGGCGGGGCTGGCCCTGCCGGCCGGCGGCTTCGCCGCGCACGCGTGGCAGCACCTGCTGGTCGGCATGCTCGCGCCGCTCGGGCTGGTGCTCGGCGCGCCGGTCACCCTGGCGTTGCGCAGCATCGACCGGCGGCGAGGCCGGGCCCTGGTACGGCTGCTGCGCCGCCCCGCCCTCGCCGCGCTCGGCCACCCGGTGACCGGCCTCGCGCTCACCACCGGCGGGCTGTACGCGCTGTACCTGACGCCGCTGTACCGGGCGACGCTGGCGCACCCGGCCCTGCACCACCTGGTGCACCTGCACTTCCTGCTCTCCGGGCTACTCTTCACCTGGTCGGTCGCCGGCCCCGACCCCGGCCCGCACCGCCCCCGGGTGCCGGCGCGGCTCGTGGTGCTCGGGGTCGCCGTGGCCGCCCACGCCGCCCTCGCCCAACTGCTGTACGCGGGACTCGCCGTGGACGTCCCGGCCCCGCCGGAGCAGCTGCGCGCCGGGGCGACGGTCATGTACTACGGCGGCGACCTGGCCGAGATCGCCCTGGCGCTGGCCCTGCTCGCCACCTGGCGCCCGCGGGTGAGGCACCGCCGCGTGTCGGTGGGGCCGGTTAGCATCCGCCGGTGACGCTCACCCCTGACGACCTCGTCGGCTACGTCGCCAACGGGCTCGACGCCGACCTCGCCCGCTGGTTCGCCGACCGTCCGCCCGTCACGGTTCCCGCCGGGACCCGGCCGGTCGCGCCGATGCTCGACCGGCTCCCGCCGACGGCCGCCACGGCCCTGGCGGCGTTCGACCAGCGCGTGCGGTCGGGGCGCATGCCCCAGTTCCTGGACAGCTACGACTGGTCCTACGGGTTCGACTTCGCGGGCAACGACTGCGGAATCCTGGACGCCGACTACGAGACGGTGCTCACCGACGACGACGTCTACTCCGTCGGCGCCGACGGGGGCGGCAACCTGCACGTGGTGCTCGCCAACGGGCAGGTCGGCCTGTGGTTCCACGAGGAGGAGGTCGTCGAGGGCGGCACCCGCTTCGACAGCCTCGACGTCTTCGTCTGGTCGGTGGTGCGCTACCACGCGGTGCGCGCGGGGGTGCTCGACCGGGCGGCGGTCGAGGCCGACTTCCTGTCGCTGGGTCAGGACGGCGCGCTGGAGCCGGAGGTCGGGCTGCTCAGCTCCATGAAGGCAACCGGGGGCGGGGAGCGCGTCAGGGCTTGAGCAGGGCGGCGACCTCGGCGGCGATCTCCTCCGGCGTACGCCCGTCGGTGACCACCGTCGCGGTCGCCACCTCCGCGTAGAGCGGGCGGCGCTGGTCCATCAGGTGCTTCAGCGTCGCCCTCGGGTTGATCGCCAGCAGCGGCCGGCCGGCACCCAGCCCGACCCGCTTCACCGCGTCGGCCAGCTCGACGCTCAGGTGCACCACGGTGTGCCCGACCAGGGCGGCGCGGTTCTCCTCGGCGAGCACCGCGCCGCCGCCGAGGGCGAGCACCCCGGCGCAGGAGGTCAGCGCCGCGGCGGTGGCGGCCCGCTCCAGGGCACGGAAGTGGTCCTCGCCCTCGTCGACGAAGATCTCCGGGATCGGCTTGCCGGCCATCGCCTCGATGTCGGCGTCGGTGTCGCGGAACTCCACCCCGAGCAGCGCGGCGAGCGTCTCCCCGACGGTGGTCTTCCCGGAGCCAGGCGACCCGACGAGGACGACCACCGGCCGCGTCCGGCCGACCGGGTCACCGGGCAGCGCCGAGTCGTCGGGCGAAGTCGGGCTCACCGGATCACCAGGGAGTCGAGGTAGCCGGCCAGGTTGCGGCGCATCTCGGCCACCGAGTCGCCGCCGAACTTCTCCACGGCGGCCTCGGCGAGCACCAGCGCCACCATCGCCTCGGCGACCACGGCGGCGGCCGGCACGGCGCACACGTCGGAGCGCTGGTTGATGGCGGTCGCCGGCTCCCCCGTGGTCACGTCCACCGTGGCCAGGGCCCGGTTCAGCGACGAGATCGGCTTCATCGCCGCCTTCACCCGCAGCGGCTCGCCGGTGGTGATGCCGCCCTCCAGGCCACCGGCCCGGTCGGTCACCCGGCGCACCCCGGTCGCGGTCGGCACGATCTCGTCGTGCGCCTCCGAGCCACGGGAGCGGGCCTGCAACCAGCCGTCGCCGATCTCCACACCCTTGATCGCCTGGATCGACATCAGCGCGGTGGCGAGCCGGGCGTCGAGCTTGCGGTCCCACTGCACGTGGCTGCCCAGGCCCGGCGGCACACCGTACGCCAGCACCTCGACCACGCCGCCCAGCGTGTCGGCGGCCTTCTTCGCGGCATCGACCTCGGCGACCATCCGGGCGCTCGCGTCGGAGTCGAGGCAGCGCAGCGGGTCGGCGTCGATCCGCTCGGCGTCCTCCGGCGTGGGGCGCAGCCCCGGCTTCGCGGCGACCGGGCCCAGCTCCACGACGTGCGAGACGATCTCGATGCCGAGGGCCTGCTTCACCAGGGCCTTCGCGACGGTGCCGACGGCGACCCGGGCGGCGGTCTCCCGCGCGCTGGCCCGCTCCAGGATCGGCCGGGCGTCGGTGTGGCCGTACTTCTGCATGCCGGCGAGATCGGCGTGGCCCGGACGCGGGCGGGTCAGCGGCGCGTTGCGGGCCTGCCGGGCCAGCTCGTCGGGGTCCACCGGGTCGGCGGCCATCACCGTCTGCCACTTGGGCCACTCGGAGTTGCCGACCCGGATGGCGACGGGGCTGCCGAGGGTGACGCCGTGCCGGAGCCCGCCGATGATCTCGACGACGTCCTGCTCGAAGGCCATCCGGGCGCCCCGGCCGTAGCCGAGCCGGCGGCGGGCCAGCTCACCGGCGATCTCGCCGGTGGTCACCTCGATCCCGGCGGGCACGCCCTCCAGCATCGCGACGAGGGCGGGACCGTGCGATTCACCTGCAGTCAACCAGCGCAACACGTGGGCAAGTCTGTCACGCCCGGGTTACGTCCCACCGGGCCGCCCACCGCGTCCCGCCCTACGGACGCGCCGCCCCGACGCCACGGACCCAACGCGGGGCACCCGACCCGGACCCCACCCGCCCCCCGCCCCGCCCCAGGCCCGGTGATCAAGAGAAAAGCGTCAAGTTTGATCTTCACGATGACGCAAACCTCTTGATCACCGACCGGGGCGGGGCGAGGCGGGGCGCAAGCGGGGGCGGGGCGGGGCGGGGTTAGCGGGTGGCCAGGGTGCGGGCGTCGGCGGCGATGACGCGTGCCTTCGCCTCCGGCAGGAAGCGGCCGGCGTGCCGTTCGGCGTACCGGGCCAGCTGCGCGTACCGGCCCTTCACCAGGTGGTTGGTGAGCACCGTCAGCGCCTGGTCCGCAGCGCCGGAGGTGAGCACCAGGTGACCGAGGCCGGCCGGGGTCACCGCGACGGTGAAGGTGGCCTCGGCGGTGGCGGTGCCCTTCGGGCCGCTCGCCACGGCGCGCAGCCGGTGCGCGCCGGCAGCCAGCGCGGTCAGGTCGAGGGGCTTGCCCACCGGCACCGCCGCCCCGTCGAGGGTGACGGTCACGGTGTCGGCGTCGGTGGCCGGCACGGTGAGCACCGGCCGCTGCGCCCGGTCCAGCTCGACCCCGTCGGCCGGGGCGGCGATCGACACGGTGGGGACGGCCGCGCCGAGCTGACCGGCGGCGTTCCAACCGGCCAGCTCCGCCGGCCGGTTGGTGATGATCCCGTCGGTGCCGATCCGCTCCAGCTGCTGCCACTGGGCCGGCGAGTCGACCGTCCAGGCCATGACGGCGACACCGGCGGCGTGCAGGTCGGCGATCACCGACGGCCGGGCCAGCAGCGCCGTACCCGTCGGGTTGTAAGCCGTGACGCCCAGCTCCCGCGCCACGGCGACCGGATCGGCGTCCAGGCCGCTGCGCAGCAGGCCGGTCGGCAGCTCGGGCGCGAGTTCCCGGGTGTAACGCAGGGCGTCGACCTCGAAGCTCTGCACGAAGACGCGGGTCGTCATCTTCTCGGCGCGGATCACCTCGACGATGCGGGCGACCTCGTCACGGGTGTGCGCGCCCTTGATCTCCAGCAGCAGGTTGCCGCCCCGGGTCCGCAGGTCGGCGAGCTGCTCGGCGAGGGTGGGCAGCCGGGCCCCGGCGTACTGCGGGGCGAACCAGGAGCCGGCGTCGAGCGCCTTGAGCTGGGCGGCGGTGAGGGTACGGATCGCGCCCGAGCCGTCGGTGGTGCGGTCGACGGTGGCGTCGTGCAGCACGAACGGCACCCCGTCGCGGCTGGGCTGCACGTCGTTCTCGACGAAGTCCGCGCCGGAGCGGCGGGCGATCTCCTGCGCGACGAGGGTGTTCTCAGGGGCGGCGGCGGACGCGCCCCGGTGCGCGATGACGGTCAGCGGTGCGCCGGCCGGGCGCAGGTAGCCGTTCGGCGGCAGCTCGGTGACCAGCACGTCGTCGAAGGAGACGCTGCCGCCGTTGACGATCAGGGCCTGCCCGCCGTCGGTGGACCGGGTGAGGCTGCTGGTGCGCAGCAGCTGGCGGCCGTCGAGGAACCAGCGGGCCTGGTTGCCGTGCACCTCCACGGCGACCAACATGTCCCGCCCGGTGCCGGCGGCGTACGGCGCGGAGCCGGTGTTGGTGACGTTCCAGGCGTTGGCGGTGGTGAGCTGGGCGAACTCCAGGCCGTTCGCGGCGGTGGTGCCGCTGCGCATGGTGGCGATCCACCACGGGGTACGCCCGTCGGCGGGCACGTCGAGGCCGAGCGCCGTCCACCGGGTCGCCTCGGCGACGGACTCGAAGCGGACGGTCGCGGAGAACCGGAAGTCGGTGAGGTGCCGGCCGAAGGTGATCTTCTTGGTGCCGCTGGTGGCGGTGCCGCGCAGCCGGCCGTCGCGCACCGTCCACTCCCCGTCGATGGCCCGCCAGCCGGCGGGCAGCGTACCGGCGGAGAAGTCCTCGGCGACGACGACGTCACCGGGCTTCGCAGCGGCCGGGGCGGGGGCGGATATCTGGACGGCGGCGAGCAGGCCGGCGGTCGTGGCGAGTGCCGCGAGAACGGCCACGGGCCGGCGCGGCCGTCGGTTCAAGGTCAACATGCCCCGGACGCTAGGAACCGCACCCGAACGCCTGGTGTCGCCCCCACTGACGCCGGCCGGCCCCCGGATGCACACCGGGGGCCCGGCCCGCTCGGTCGACGGCGAATGTCGGGGAGGTAGCGGTATCCGTGGGTGCGGATACCGCCATGTCGCCGACATGGCGGCGCTGAACCGAGCGCGCCGCCGCGCGGGGCGGGGCGGGCGCGACCGGGGCGGGGCGGGGCGAGCAGGACCGGGGCTAGCGGGTCGGGCGGATCTCGATGCCCACCTCGGCCGACAGCGCGGCGGCCATCGCCGCGACCGGGGCGCGGACGCCGGTGAAGTGCTCGAACTGGCCGACCGCCTGGGCGACCAGCAGGTCCAGCCCGGACACCACCCGGCAGCCGGCCGCCTTGGCCGAGGCGGCGAGGGGGGTGGGCCACGGGTCGTACAACGCGTCGAAGTAGACCGCGCCGGGCCGCCACCAGGCGTGCGCCGCGATCGGGTCGGCGACGCCCTTCGGGACGGTGGAGACGACCACGTCGGCGTCGGTGTGCCCGGCCGCGTCGGCCCAGTCGGCACCGGCCAGGCGCAGGCCGAGCGCGTCGGCGGCCGGGCGCAGCTCGTCGATGGCCGACGCGCGACGGGCCACCACGGTCACCGTGCCCGAGCCGAGGCGGGCGGCGGCGGCCAGGGCGGCCCGCGCGGTGCCGCCCGCGCCGAGCACGGTGAACCGGGCCCCCGGCGGCACGCCGGCCGCGCCGAGCAGCTCGATCATGCCGGCGGCGTCGGTGTTGTCCGCGTACCAGGAGCCGTCGGGGCGGTGGACCAGCGTGTTCGCCGCGCCCATCGCGGCGGCGACGGGCGACACCTCGGCCGCGAGGGCGAGGGTGGCCTCCTTGCAGGGCATGGTCACCGACAGCCCGGCCCACTCGGGGCCGAGGCCGGCGACCATCGCCGCCAGCTCCGCCTCCGCGCACTCGATCGTCGTGTACGACCACCCGGCGAGGCCGGCGGCGGCGTAGCCGGCGTTGTGGATCACCGGGGAGAGGGAGTGACTGATCGGCTTGCCGACCACCGCCGCCCTGTAAACCGACACGTCACTCCCTCATCCAAGGTTCCGAACTAGGGAAGCGTAGCCACCGTCGAGCAGTTGCCGACACCGGTGCGGCAGATCCGGTAGGAGTAGCCGGAGCGCGCAAAACCCGCCCAACCCTCGGTCGCGGTGCAGATGGAGTTGCCCTTGTAAGACCAACTGCTACTGCTGGGGGCCCGCTCCTGCCAACGCGCGCAGTGCCCGTCGGTCAGCGTGTCGGTGGCAAAGAGGTCCCAGTCACCATTCTTGATGTAGACAGCACGTCCCGACGCGCCGGTGGTGCTCTTGGTGATCTCGGCCGCCTGGGCCGGCACCGCTGCGAAAGCGAGCACCACCGCGGTGCCCGTAGCGACGATTCCAGCCCTCGTGGCCCATGCGTTCATCTTGATCAAAGCCCGCTCCCCGTCCGTGTAGTGACTACCGTCCGTCAGAGCGTAGGGATCCATCAATAGCTCATCAAGGTGATTATCGATGCAGACCCAACCCGCGACGGTCCGGCCCACCCGTTGGGCGGACCGGACGATCCCTCGGCAACTCAGATGATTCCGGCCTCTTCCGCCTTCCTCTGATTGCGGAGCTGCTCCTCGTACGTCTCGGCAAAGGCGGAGTGCCCCTGCCTGTCGATCGCCACGAAGTAGAGCCACTTACCGGGCGGCGGGTCCATTGCCCCCTCCATGGCCTGCTTGCCAGGGTTGTTGATCGGGCTGGGGATCATCCCGCGCAGCTTGCGGTTGTACGGGTTCTTCTTGTCGTCCAACTCGGCGTCGGTCATGTCCTTCGACGTCTTGGTCTTCTGCCCGGTCAGCTCCAGGTAGTAGTTGACCGTGACGTCCATCTCCAGGCAGTTGCACGGGAACTCGCCGTACACCCGGTTGTAGGCCACCCGGGCGACCTTGCCGAGGTCGTCCTTGTTGCCGGCCTCGGCCTGGGCGAGGGACGCGACGATCAGCGCCTCGTACGGGCTGATGCCGCCCCGCTCCTCCTGCACCCGGTCGGCGAACTTCATCTCGCCGGTGACGGTGAGGAAGTTCTGCACCATCGTCGACAGCAGGATCTCGGCGGTGGCCTTGGGCGGGATCTCGTACGTGTCCGGGTAGAGGAAGCCCTCGACCGACTTCTTCGCCGGCTTGCCGTCGGTGCGCTTGAACCACCAGTCCGGCACGCCGAGCCCTTCCGGGTCCTTCGCGGCGGCCTCGAACTCCTTGACCGGGATCTTGGTCTTCTCCGACAGCAGCTTGTAGATGTTCTTGGCGGTGCGGCCCTCGGGGATGGTGACCTGGTTGGTGATCTTGTTCTTCAGGTCGAGCAGCATGACCAGGGCCTGCTCGCCGCTCATCTGCTTGCGCACCTTGTAGGTGCCGGGCTGGATGTTCTTGCTGCGCGAGTTGGCCTCGGCCGCCTCGATGAACGCCTTGGCGCTCTTGACCACCCCGGCGTCGTAGAGCGCGACGGCCATGTCGGCGATCAGCGCGCCCTGCTTGATCTCGACGGTCACCTCGCCCGTGCCGGCCCCGTCGTAGTCGGGGGTGACGAAGTAGCTCTGCACCCGGTCGAAGCCGTAGAAGGCCCCGCCGCCGATGACGCCGAGCAGCACGAAGGCCATCAGCAGGGCGAGCGCGGTCTTGCCCCCGCTCCCGCCCGACTCGCCCTTGCGCTTGCGTACGTAGCTGCGCCGGTGCTTGCCCTTGTCACCACTCCGTTCCGACTCGTCGAAACCGAGGTCCAGATCGTCGATCATCGCGTCCGCCTCCGCTGCGCGTCCAGCCAGCTCTGCAGGATCTCGACCGCGGCGGCCTGGTCGACCACCGCGCGTTGGCGCTTTCCCCGGACGCCACGCTCGGCAAGCCTACGAGAAGCCACGACCGTCGACATCCTCTCGTCGGTGAGCGTTACCGGAACGGGCGCTATTACGTCAGCCAACCGGTCAGCATACGCCTTCACATTCCGGGCGGCCGGGCCGTGCTGGCCGGAGAGGTTGACCGGTAGGCCGACGACCACCTCGACGCACTCGTGCTCGGCGATCAGGGCGACGAGCTCGGCCATGTCGCTGGGCACCGCATCCTCGGCCGTTGTCAGGTCCCGGGCGAGTGTCACCAGCGGGGTGGCCAGCACCCCGTGCGGGTCGGACCGGGCGACCCCGACCCGCACCTGCCCCACGTCGACGCCCAGCCGGACACCGTGCACCGTTTCGGTCATCTTCCGTTCATCCTGCCCTGAAAGACCGTTCATCCTGCCCTGAAAAGACCGTTGTCCGCCCGGAAGCGGTTTTCGTCCTGCCCTGGAACGGGTCAGGGCGGACCGTGACGGCCCGCCCTGACCCGACGTGCGGCGCGCTACGCGTCGGCGATCGCCTGCTCGACCGTGGCCAGCAGCTTCGGCGCCTCGGCCGCCGGCAGGCCGCCGCCCTGGGCCAGGTCGTCGCTGCCGCCGCCCCGACCGGAGAACGCCGCCTTGACCAGGTCCTTCGCCGCCAGGCCCCGGCTGCGGGCCGCCGCGTTCACGGCCACCACGAGGGACGCCTTGCCGTTCGACCGGGCCGCCACGGCCACCACGGCCGGCCGCGCCGGGTCGATCTTGCCGCGGATCTCCTGGGCCAGGGTCCGCACGTCGTTGCCGGCCGCGCCCTCGGGCGCCTCGGTGCCGACGTACGCCACCCCGCGCACGTCCTTCGCCTGCCCGGCGAGGGCCGCCGCTCCGCCGAGCACGAGCTGGGCGCGCAGCTTCTCCAGCTCCTTCTCGGCGTCGCGGAGCTGGGTGACGGTCTGCTCCACCCGGTCGGCGACCTGGTCGCCGGGGACCCGGAACAGCTCGGCGAGCCGGGAGACCAGCAGGTGCTCGCGGGCCAGGAAGCCGAACGCGTCCATGCCGACGAGCGCCTCGATGCGGCGTACGCCCGAACCGACCGACGCCTCGGAGAGGATCTTGACGAGGCCGAGCTGGGCCGAGCGGGCCACGTGGGTGCCGCCGCACAGCTCCCGGGCGTAGTCGCCGACCTCGACGACCCGCACCCGCTCGCCGTACTTCTCGCCGAACAGGGCCATCGCGCCGATGCGGCGGGCCTCCTCCTGGCTGGTGACGAAGGCGTGCACCTCCAGGTCGGCCAGGAGCACCTCGTTGACCTGCTGCTCCACGTCGTGCAAGACGCTCGGCGACACCCCGGTCGGGGTGTTGAAGTCGAACCGCAGCCGGCCCGGCGCGTTCAGCGAACCCGCCTGGGTGGCCGACTCGCCGAGGAAGTTGCGCATCGTCTGGTGCACCAGGTGGGTGGCCGTGTGCGAGCGGGAGATGGCCCGCCGCCGAGTCACGTCGATCTCGGCGTACCCGGTCTCGCCGGCGCGCACCTCGCCCCGGACGACGCGGGCGCGGTGCACGATCAGGCCCGGCACCGGCTGCTGCACGTCGAAGACCTCGACCTGGCCGCCGCCGACGGTGATCAGGCCCTGGTCGGGCTGCTGGCCGCCGCCCTCGGCGTAGAAGGGGGTGGTGTCGAGCACCAGCTCGACCGTGTCACCCTCGGCGGCCGCGCCGACCTGGTCGCCGCCGGAGAGCACGGCGCGGACCCGGGACTCCCGGTTCAGCTCCGTGTAGCCGGTGAACTCCACCGGCCCGCCCGCGTCCAGCACCGACCGGTACGCCGACAGGTCGGTGTGCCCGGTCTTGCGCGCCCGCGCGTCGGCCTTGGCCCGGGCCCGCTGGTCGGCCATCAGCCGGCGGAAGCCGTCGGCGTCGACCTGGAGGCCCTGCTCGGCCGCGATCTCCAGGGTCAGGTCGATCGGGAAGCCGTAGGTGTCGTGCAGCTGGAACGCCTTGTCGCCCGACAGCGCCGGCTTGCCCGCCGACTTGGTCTCGGCGATCGCCGTGTCCAGGATCGTCGTCCCGGCGCGCAGCGTCGCCAGGAAGGCGTCCTCCTCGGCGTACGCGTACTGCGAGATCCGGTCGAACTCGGCCGCCAGCTCCGGGTACGACGGGGCCATGCAGTCCCGCGCCACCGGCAGCAGCTCGGGCAGCGCCCGGTCCTGCCAGCCGAGCAGCCGCACCGCCCGGATGGCGCGGCGCATGATGCGGCGCAGCACGTACCCGCGCCCCTCGTTGCTCGGGGTGACCCCGTCGCCGATCAGCATCAGCGCGGTGCGCACGTGGTCGGCGATCACCCGCAGCCGCACGTCGTCGGGGTGCGACTCGCTGGCCACGTGGCCGGAGTGCGCGCCGTACCGCTTGCCGGTCAGCTCGGCGGCGCGCGCCAGGATCGGCCGGACCTCGTCGATCTCGTAGAGGTTGTCGACGCCCTGCAGCAGGGACGCCATCCGCTCCAGGCCCATGCCGGTGTCGATGTTCTTCTTCGGCAGGTCGCCGACGATCTGGAAGATTTCCTTGCTCTGCACGTCGTCGATCTGGAACTGCATGAAGACGAGGTTCCAGAACTCCAGGTACCGGTCCTCGTCGACCTCCGGGCCGCCCTCGCGCCCGTAGGCGGGGCCCCGGTCGTAGTACAGCTCGGAGCACGGGCCGGCCGGGCCGGGGATGCCCATCGACCAGAAGTTGTCCTTCTTGCCCCGCCGGACGATCCGCTCGGCCGGCATGCCGACGGAACGCCAGATCTCGGCCGCCTCGTCGTCGTCGAGGTAGACCGTCGCCCAGATCCGCTCCGGGTCCAGCCCGAAGCCGCCCTCGGCGACCGACTTGGTGACCAGGTCCCAGGCGAGCGGGATCGCCCCGGCCTTGAAGTAGTCACCGAAGGAGAAGTTGCCGTTCATCTGGAAGAACGTGCCGTGCCGGCTGGTCTTGCCGACCTCGTCGATGTCCGGGGTGCGGATGCACTTCTGCACGCTGACCGCCCGGGAGTAGGGCGGGGTGTGCTGCCCCAGGAAGTAGGGGACGAACTGCACCATGCCGGCGTTGACGAACAGCAGGTTCGGGTCGCTGATGGCGGGCAGCGGAGCGGACGGCACCACGGCATGGCCGTTCGCCTCGAAGTGGGCGAGATACCGCCGCTTGATCTCCGCCGTCTTCATCGCTGGTGCTCCTCCGGAAAGATCTCTCGGTCGCCGATGCGCGGGTCCTCCCGCAGCTCGGCGAACTGGTCGTCGAACGCCTCGCCCCGGGCGAACGCCTCGTGGATCTCCTGCTCGCGCTCGGCCATCCCGATCCGGACGTCCTCCACGAAGCTACGCAGCGACTCCACCAGACCGCCAGCGGATTGCGACAGGCCACCGGCGATGCCGGCCGGCGTGTACGCGTGCGCGGCCTGGGTCGCCTTGCGCACCACCACCACGCCGACGGCCAGCCCGATGCCCAGCCAGAACAGGCGCCTCATGATCTCATCCCTCCGTCGCCGGCCGGCTCAGGCGTTGCCGCGCTTGGCGGCGCGGCGCTGCTGCTTGATGGTGTCGCGCACCTCGCGCTCGGTCTCGGCGTGCCGGCGGGCGGCGGCGGCCCGGCGTACGCCGTAGCCGAAGGCGGCCACCTTCACCAGCGGGTTCGCGGCGGCGGCGGAGACCACGGTGGCCAGGTTCGCCACGTTGGCGGTGACGTTCTGGGCGTGGGTGGTCATCGTGTCCACCTTGGCCAGCTGGAGGTTGACCCCGTCCAGCGAGACCTGCACCTGCTCCAGGGCGGTGTTGACGTTCTTCACGGTGGTGTTGACGTCACCGAGCAGGGGCGCGGTGCGGTCGTTGAGGTCGTTGATCATGCGGGTGGCCGCGTCCACGGTGTGCCGCAGCCGCAGGATGGGCAGCGTCAGGATCAACACGAGCATCGCGAACGCGATCGCCGCGATCAGCGCCGCGACCTCTCCAAAACTCACGCCTGTCCTCCTCCAGCAGAGTTCCGGGGCCCGACGCCCCGGAACGCGCGACCGTCATACCCACACCGTCGTACGGCGACCCGCCCCGGGTCAGCGGGGGCAGGCGGGCCTACCAGCCCCAGACCCTACCGTCAGTGATGAAACCCGGCTCACGACGGTGACGGTGTCGGCGTCAACTCGCCGAGCGGATCCTCGCTCAGGGTCGGGAAGGGATCCTCGCCGGTGAGCGACGGGTCGGTGCTCGGCTGGGGCCGGGTCCGCTCGTCGTCGATGGCGTTGCGGACCTTCACCGACACCAACGACCCATTGCACTCCCCCGCTGCGGGGGGCGTGGCCAGGGACGTCGGCGCGGGCTCCCCGTCGATCGGCGGCGGGACGCAGGTCGGCTCGCGTACCCACAGGTCGAGGGTCAGCTCGTCGCGACGCCAGCAGGTGTAGTCGCCCTTCGCCGGCTGCTCGGGGCAGCGGGTCACCTTCCACTGCTGCCAGCCGGACTCGGTCAGGGCCCGCTCGTAGGCCCGCGCCGTCTCCTCGACCGGCCGCTGCGACTCGACGGTGCGCTCGCGCAGCCGGCACTCCTCCACACACCAGCGGCTGCCGCTGACGTTGTCGACGGTCTTCGTGGCCGCCCAGCCGGGCACGTTCAGCCCGTCGAGGGTGTCGAAGACGGGGTCGCGGCTCAGCGTACGGATGCCGAAGTAGAGCGGCAGGGCACCCAGCAGCACCACGCTGACCAGCGCGAGCACGCCCATCCGCAGCCGACGGCGTTCCCGCATCTGCCGCCGCAGCTCCGACCGGGCGCCGCGCAGGCCACCCGACGCGTCCTCGTCCGCATCGTCCGGGTCGTCCGCGTTCGCGGCCCGGCGCAACTGGGCCGCCCCGGCAGGCTCCGCGCCGCCAGGGCCGGGGCCGGATGCGTCGCCGCCCGGACGGACGGCGGGGCCCGGGCCGAGCCGGTGCACCTCCAGGCCGGGCCGGTGCTCCTGCGGGCCGGACCGGTCCGCGTCCGGGCCGGGCCGGGCCGGGGGCGCGTCGACGGCCGGCACCACGGCGGCGGCCCGGGCCACCGCGGGCGGCTGGTCGGGGCGGACCACCGACGCCGCACCGGCGGCCGGCTCCGGCGGACGGTGGTGCGGGTGCGCCTCGCCGGGCCCGCCCGGCTGCGCCGGCGGCACGGGGCCGGGGCCGCGCTGCGGCACCGCCGCGCTGCCGGAGTCGCGTTGCGGCGGGGCCGCGCGGCCGTCGGCTTGGTCGGCCGGCCGCTCGCCCGGGCGACCGGGCGGGATCACCACCCGTGCCACGCCGGGCTGGTGGGGGCCGGCGGTCGGTGCGCCGGGCGGCGCGGCCCGGCCGGCGGGACCCCCCGGCGGCGTCGCGCGCCCGGCGGGACCGGACGGAGGCACGTCCCGGCCAGCGGGACCGGACGGAGGTACGGCGGGGCCGGACGGAGGCGCGGCCCGGCCGGCGGGGCCGGACGGCGGGTGGACCGGGCCGGCGCCACCGGGCCCGGGAACGACCCGGCCGGCGGCGGGACCACCGGGTGGGGTGGCTCGACCGGGCGCGGTGGGGGCCGCCGAGGCCCGGGCGGTCGGCCCGGACTCGGGGGCGGAGCCTGCGGGCCGAGGGACGGCGGCAGCCTCGGACCGGGGATCCGGGCTGGAGCGGGGGCCGGCACCGGGCCGAGGGCCGGACCCGACCGGCGGGGCCTGCGGGCGGCGCTCCTCCGCCGGCCCGGGACGCAGTTCACCGGTGCGCGGATCCACCGCAGGGGGCCGCAGCTCACCCGTACGCGGGTCCACCGGTGGCCGGCCCACCTCGCCCGTACGCGGGTCCGCTGCCGGACGGCGGCCTCCCGCACGGGGATCTGCCGGCGGACGGGGTTCCCCGGTGCGTGGGCCCGCGACCTGCGGACGGGACGGCGCCGCCGCCCGGCCGGTGGGCAGTGGGACCGGCTCCTCCGCCGGGTCGACGGGCGCGGTGGCGGGCCGGGCCCTGCCCATCGGGGCTGCCGGCCCGGCACCGGTGCCGTGCGGCGCCCCGGTGCCCCGGCCGCCGTCACCGGGCCGGTGGCCCGGCTCCCCGACCGGCGGCGCGACACCCGGTGGCGGCGCGGGCACGCCCGCCCGGTTGACCATCGGCATCGCGGTGTCCGTGTGGGTGCCCCGACCGGCCTGGCGCAGCCACTCCGCCGGACGCTGCGGCCGGTCGCCCCGGCCCTGCGGGGGGCCGCCCGGCTCGACGGGGCCGGGGTACCCGGCGTCGACGGGGCCGGTCGGACGGTGCGACGTCGCCTCGCCCGGGTCCGCCTCGGGCTGGGCCCGGCGGCGGCCGGGCTCCCGGCCTGCGGCCGCCGGCCCCTGGGCGACGGCCGGATCCGCGCCGGTGGGGCCGTTGGGCACCCCGGGCACCTCGGGGGCGTTGCCGCTGAGCGGGACGATCGGCGGCTGCTCCTCGGCGGCCCGCCGGCGACCGACCGGGCCGGGCACGGGCGCGACCGGCCCGGCGGTGCCACGACCCGTCGGCTCGTCCGCGGCGGGTGCGGCGGGGCCGCCGGGGCGCTCGCCCGCCGGCCCGCGCCGGGGCCCGTCGCCGGGAGGCATCGGGGCCGGGTAGGGCGGGCCCGCGGGCCCCGGCGCGGCGCGGTGCGGCCCGGACGGCGGAGCCGCGGCCCGACCGGCCGGAGGCGGCGGGCTGACGGCCCGGCCGGCAGGCGGCGGCGGGGCAGCGGCCCGGCCGGCGGGAGGTGCCGGGGCGGCGGCCCGGCCGGCGGGAGGTGCCGGGGCGGCGGCCCGGCCGGCCGGGGGCGACCCGGCGGGGACGACCGGCCAGTCGCCGGTCGAGGACTGACCAACACGCGCGGGCGGGGCCACGGGTGCTCCGGGTGGACCCAGCGGGCGGGGGCGCTGCCCGGGTGCACCGGTCGCCGACGCCGAGGGTCCGCCGGCCCGCTCGCCCGCCGGTGCCGCCGCTCGGGGCAGTTCGCCGGACGGTTCACCGTCGTCGCGCGGACGCCGGGGCGCGGCGTCCGCCGGGTACGGGGCCCGGGCGGGCTGACCCGCCGGGTACGGCGGCCCGGACGGTTGACCCGTCGGGCGGGGCGGGACCGACGACTGGGCCGGCCCCGGCATCGGCCCGGCCGGCGGGGCCGACGGCCCTGCCGGCGGCTGCGCGGGGCCCTGCGGTGGCCGGGCCGCCTGCTGGGGAGCCCGGGGCGGTTCCGCCGAGCCGTGCGGCGGGCGGTTCGGCTGGTGGGGCGGCTGCGGAGGGCCCTGCGGCAGGAGGTGCGGCGGTGCGGCCTGCGGCGGGCGGGGCGGCTCGGCGGGCCCGGGGCGGCGGGCCGGCTGCGGCGAGCCGGGCCACGGGCCGTCGACCGGTCGCGGACGCGCCGGACCCGGTTCGCCGCCGCGCGCCGGGGCCGCAGGCGCGGTCGGAGCCTGTCGTGCCTGCGGGTCGGGCTGGTCGGGCGGCGGGGCCTGCCCCGGCGCGCCGCCGGGCCCCAGCTCGCCGCGCTGCTGCTTGGCGGAGCGCAGGTCGTCGATCCAGCCGAACTCCTCGCCGGCCACCGGCTCCTCGGGCTCGCTGTCGGGTCGGCCCCGGCCCCACCGGCGCCCCTTGGGGCGCGGCTCGCGCCGCTCCTCGGGGCCGTCCTCCGGTCGCTCCGAACCACGGGATCTCACTGCTGACCCTCCCCGACGGCGCCCGTGCCGTCCTCGTCCGCCGCGCTGGCGTGCCCGTTGCCCGACGGGTGGCGGCCGTTCCCTGCCGGGGCGGGTTCGTCCGGACGCGCCGGGGCCGGCAGCCCCCGGACGATCCGGCGCAGCAGGGGCAGCCGGGCGGCCACCGCCCGCTCCGCACCGTGCCCGCTGGGACGGTAGTAGTCGGCACCGACAAGATCGTCGGGAGCGTACTGCTGGGTGACCACTCCCCGGGGGTCGTCGTGCGGGTAGCGGTAGCCCGTGCCGTGGCCGAGCCCCCGCGCGCCGGAGTAGTGGGCGTCGCGCAGGCCGCGCGGGACCGGTCCGCCCCGGCCGGCGCGGACGTCGGCCGTGGCGGCCCCGATCGCGGTGGTCGCCGAGTTGGACTTCGGCGCGGTGGCCAGGTGGATCACGGCCTGGGCGAGGTTGAGCTGCGCCTCGGGCAGGCCGACGAACTCCACGGCCTGCGCGGCGGCGGTGGCCACACCCAGCGCGCCCGGGTCGGCCATCCCGACGTCCTCGCTGGCGAAGATGACCAGGCGGCGGGCGATGAACCGGGCGTCCTCGCCGGCCACCAGCATCCGGGCCAGCCAGTGCAGCGCCGCGTCGACGTCGGAGCCGCGCATGCTCTTGATGAAGGCGCTGGTCACGTCGTAGTGCGCGTCGCCGGCCCGGTCGTAGCGCACCGCCGCGACGTCCACCGCCTGCTCGGCGGTGGCCAGGTCGATCCGGTCGACGCCCAGCGCCGCCGCCGAGGCAGCCGCGGCCTCCAGGGCGGTCAGGGCCTTGCGCACGTCGCCGCCGGCGAGGCGGACGAGATGGTCCTCGGCGTCGGCCTGGAGGGTGAACGCGCCGGCGAGGCCGCGCGCGTCGGTGACCGCCCGGCGCAGCAGGTCGCGCACGGCCGCGTCGTCCAGCGGCTGGAGGGTGAGCAGCACGCACCGCGACAGCAGCGGTGAGATGACCGAGAAGTACGGGTTCTCCGTGGTCGCCGCGAGCAGGGTGACCGTCCGGTCCTCCACCGCGGCGAGCAGCGAATCCTGCTGGGTCTTGCTGAACCGGTGCACCTCGTCGATGAACAGGACGGTCGGCGGGCCCCCGGAGCGGCGCTGCCGGCGGGCGGTGTCGATCACCGCGCGGACGTCCTTGACCCCGGCGGTGAGCGCCGACATGGCCACGAAGCGGCGGTCGGTGGCGTTCGCCACAAGGTGGGCGATCGTGGTCTTCCCGCAGCCGGGCGGCCCCCAGAGGATCACCGACATCGGGGTGGCGCCGCCGACGAGTTGGCGCAGCGGCGCGCCCGGCGCGAGCAGGTGCTGCTGCCCCACCAGCTCGTCGATGCTGGCCGGGCGCATCCGGACGGGAAGCGGGGAGTCGGCCCCCACGGGGGTGAAGCCGTCGACGCCGACGGCACCCGTGGGGGCGCTGTGCGCCCCGGCGGGTGCGCCGAGGGAGAAGAGAGCGTCGGACTCCATCACGAAGACAGTACCGGGCCGGGTCCGCCGCGCCGGAACTGCGCTGCGGGCCCGGCCCGGTTAGATCATTTACGGTCAGCCGCGGCCGGGGCGGCGGCCCCGGTACCAGCGGCCGCCACCACCGCCGCGCGGACCGCTGCCCACGCCGGCCAGGTAGAGGGAGAGCAGCAGCAGGCCCAGCATCAGCAGGGTGTGCACGTTGAACAGGTCCGGCGCGCCGAAGTCGGTGTCGAGCAGGTCGAGCAACAGGGCGAAGCCGAAGACGACGGCCGCGAGAATGGCGAGCATGACGGTCCTCCGGTGGGGGTTCCCAGTAGGTCGCCGCGTGATGTACCCAATCGGTCCGATCGCCAATCTCCACGGTGGACCGGGCTCGCCTGCGCGACGGTGGGTCACCGCCCGCTCGCCCGCGGTGCAGGAACGGGCTCCCTGGAAGCGGCGGGGGCGGGGGTGGGATCGGCAACGGCGGGGGCGCGACCGGCCCGCCAGGCGGGCAGGTACAGCGGGGCGGCCATGGCGAGCACCACCGCGCCGACCAGCATCGCCGCGCTGACACTGGTGTGCTCGGCGAGGGCCGTCAGCGTCAGCGCGCCGAGCGCACCGGCCGGCTGGGCCACCATCGAGTTGAGCGAGAGCACGCTGGTGCGGTACGGGCCGTCGACCTGGCGGTGCAGCAGCCCCATGTGCAGCGGGTTGGACGCGCCGTGCACGGCGTAGCAGGCCAGGTAGGCGACGATCACCCCCACCGGGCCGGCGAGCAGGCCCATGCCGACCACGGTCGCGCCCTGCAGGATCCGCAGCAGCCCGGCGGCCGGCGCGGCCCCGATCCGGCGGGACAGGAGCGGGATGAGCGCGGCGCCGAGGGCGTTGGCCAGCCAGGCCGCCGAGCTGGCCGGGCCGAGCAGCGCGGCGGCCCGGTCGGCGTCGCCGACCACCTCGGCGAGGCGTACGGGCAGCAGCGTCTCGAAGGTGACCATGCCGAAGCCCCAGAACAGCTCGACCGCGACCAGGGCGAGCAGCACCCGGGAGCGGCGCAGCAGGCCCACCGCCTGCCCGACCATGCGGGGGGCCGCCGCCACCGAGGCGCGCAGGGCCGCCGGCCCCCGGGCGGTGCGTGCCTCCCGGAGCAGGACCAGCAAGGCGACCAGCAGCACGGCCTGCAGCACGATGGCGGCCAGCACCGGCAGGGTCAGCGCGCTGACCGGCCCGACCGGGCCGAGGGCGACGAGGCCGCCACTGAGCAGCGCGCCCGCGCCGATGGCGAGGCCGATGACGGTGCCGGCGTGGCCGAGGCCGCGCTCGTACTCGGCGTCGGGGTCGGCGGCGAGGGTGGCGTCGACGTACCAGGACTCCAGGGGGCCGCTGTCGAGCGCGCGGTAGACGCCCTGCAACGCCCAGGCCAGGAAGAACAGCCAGAACGAGTGCGCCACGGCGAAGACGGCGAACGAGACGAGGCCGACGGCCCAGGCCGCGGCGAGCACCGGCTTGCGGCCGAGCGCGTCGGCGAGCCCGCCGGTCGGCAGCTCCAGCGCGAGGACGATGAGGCCCTGCGCGATGCCGGCCAGGCCGATCTGGGACAGCGACATCCCGCGCTCCTGCATCAGCAGGATCATCACCGGGATCATCAGGCCGCCCGGCAGCCAGCGCAGGCCGTACAGGACCAGGTAGCGGACGTGGACCTGGCGTACGGTCAGCGCGGTCACGGCTTGTCCTCGTCGGGAAGCGGGGCGGCGTCGGAGATCGGGGCGGCGAGGCGCAGCTCGGCCAGCATCGGGTAGGCGGCCAGGTAGATCTGCACCTGCTCGGCGCCGGGCGCGGCGGGGTCGGCCTCCGCGCGGTAGCGCTCGAAGACCGCCCAGAGCTCGTCCTTGAGGGCCTGGAGGCGCTCGGGCGGAACGGTCATGAACACGTCGCCCATGCCGAACGCGTCGCGCCAGGCCGGCGGCCACTCGTGCCGCCGGGCGAACCACTGCTCGGCGTGTTGCGTCAGGTAGCGCACCTGGTCGCCCTCGATCCACTCGATCGCGGCGCGGGCGTCGGGGTCGTCGTCGTAGTCGCTGGGCTCCCACTGGGTCACCTGGTGCGCGGCGCGCCAGTAGCGCTGCCGCCCGGTGCCCAGCTCCGGGTCCTCCACGACGAGGCCGACCTCGGCGAGCTGCCGCAGGTGGTAGCTGGTCGCGCCGGTGTTGGTGCCGAGCGTCTCGGCGAGGTCGGTGGCGGTGGCGGGGCCCTTCACCCGCAGCGCCCCGACGAGGCGCATGCGCAGGGGGTGGGCGAGCACCCGCACCTGCCGGTGGTCGAGCCGGACGGTACGCGGCGCGGGCCGCGCCGCCCCGTTCTCCGAGGTTTCCGAGACGTTCTCCATGGCATGCACAATAACTGTGCACAGAAGTTGTGCACAACATCTGTGCAGAGTCGGGGATGCGGCGGGTCGGTTCAGCCGAGCAGCTCGTGCACCCCGCGCAGGCGGGTGCGCAGCAGGCCGGCGGCGCGGGAGCTGTCGAGGCGTACCTCGACGGGGCGGACCAGGCCCGACGCGGCGCTCGTGGCGGTGCGCAGGCCGCCCGGGTCGAGCCCGAACCGCCGGGCCACCAGCAGCCCCAGCTCGGCGCGGCTGACCGCGTCCGGCCCCGCCACGTTGAGCAGGCCGGCGTAGTCCGACGCGGCCAGCTCCAGCACGGCGGCGGCCAGGTCGCCCACGTCGACCGGGCAGCGCAGCTCGTCGGTGAACAGGGCCCCCCGGCCCGCGAGGGCGGCCAGGCAGAGCCGGACCTGCTTGCTCCGCTCGTCGCCCACGATCAACGAGGTACGCACCAGCGCAGCGCCCGGGTCGACCGCCCGCACGGCGGTCTCCGCCGCCGCCTTCGCCGCCCCGTACGCGAACACCGGCGTCGGCACGTCGTCGTCGGCGTACGGCTCGGGCCGGCCGGCGTGCAGCGCGTCACTGGACAGGTGCACCAGCCGCGCCCCCGCCTCCGCGGCGGCGTACGCCACGTTCGCCGCGCCGTCGGCGGTGACCGTCCAGTCGTCGTACCGGTAGGGGGTGCTCACCACGGCGGCCGGCCGCACCTCCGCGACCAGCGCGCGCACGGCGGCCCGGTCGGTCACGTCGAGCCGGCGCGCCTCGACGCCGGCCGGCGCGCCGGGGTTGGCGTGGTACGTGCCGACCACCCGCTGCCCCGCCGCGACGGCCCGGCGGCACACCTCGCCGCCGAGGTACCCGCTGGCACCCACCACGAGCAGCGTCACGCCCCCGCTTCCTCCCGCCGGCCGGCGGACGGCCGCCGAAGCGCCGCCCGCCGGGATCGCCGCTCGCTCAGACCGGGTCGGCCACCGGGGCGGCCGGGCCGGCGGTGCCGGCGTGCGCGCCGGTCGGGGCCTTCGGCTTGGCGTCGATGCCCGCCTCGGCGCGCTGCTGCGCGGTGATCGGCGTCGGCGCGCCCGTCAGCGGGTCGAAGCCGCCCCGGGTCTTCGGGAACGCGATCACCTCGCGGATCGAGTCCGCGCCGGCCAGCAGCATGCAGACCCGGTCCCAGCCGAACGCGATGCCGCCGTGCGGCGGGGCGCCGTACTTGAACGCCTCCAGCAGGAAGCCGAACTTGTCCTGCGCCTCGGCGGGGGTGATGCCGAGCAGGTCGAACACCCGCTGCTGCACGTCGCCCCGGTGGATACGGATCGACCCGCCGCCGATCTCGTTGCCGTTGCAGACGATGTCGTACGCGTACGCCAGCGCCCGGTCCGGTGCCTCCTCGAACCGGTCCACCCACTCGGCGTTCGGCGAGGTGAACGGGTGGTGCACGGCCGTCCAGCCGCCCTCGTCGGTCTTCTCGAACATCGGGGCGTCGACCACCCAGCAGAACGCCCACGCCGACTCGTCGATCAGCTTCGCCCGCTTGGCGATCTCGATGCGGGCCGCGCCGAGCAGCTCCTGCGCCTCCCGGGCGTCGGCGCTGGCCGCGAAGAACACCGCGTCGCCGGGCTTCGCGCCGACCGCGTCGGCCAGCCCCGCCAGGTGCTCCTCGGAGAGGTTCTTCGCCACCGGGCCCCGCGGCGCGCCGGTCTCGGCGTCGAGCACCACGTACGCGAGGCCCTTCGCGCCGCGCGCCTTCGCCCAGTCCTGCCAGCCGTCCAGCTCCTTGCGGGTCTGGCCCGCGCCGCCCGGCATGACGACCGCGCCGACGTAGCCGCCCGCGTCGATCGCCCCGGCGAACACCCGGAACGCCGTGCCGCGCAGGTAGTCCGTCAGCTCGGTCAGCTCCACGCCGTAGCGCAGGTCCGGCTTGTCGGAGCCGTACCGGGCCATCGCGTCGTGCCAGGTGATGCGCGGGATGGGCCGGGGGATCTCGTAGCCGGCCAGGTCGGACCAGAGCGCCGACACGATCGCCTCGCCGAGGTCGATCACGTCGTCCTCGGTGACGAAGGACATCTCGATGTCGAGCTGGGTGAACTCCGGCTGCCGGTCGGCGCGGAAGTCCTCGTCGCGGTAGCAGCGGGCGATCTGGTAGTAACGCTCCATGCCGCCGACCATCAGCAGCTGCTTGAACAGCTGCGGGGACTGCGGCAGCGCGTACCAGCTGCCCGGCTGGAGCCGGACCGGGACCAGGAAGTCGCGCGCGCCCTCCGGGGTGGACCGGGTCAGCGTCGGCGTCTCGATCTCCAGGAAGTCACGCTCGTGCAGCACGCCCCGGGCGAGCTGGTTGGCCCGCGACCGCAGCCGCATCGCCTTCGCCGGGCCGCCCCGGCGCAGGTCCAGGTAGCGGTACTTGAGCCGGATGTCGTCGCCGGCCTCGACCTGGTCGTCGACGGGCAGCGGCAGCGGCGCGGCCTCCGAGAGCACCTCCAGCCCGCTCGCGGTCACCTCGATCTCGCCGGTGGGCAGCTCCGGGTTCTCGTTGCCCTCGGGCCGGCGGGTCACCTCGCCGGTCACCTTCACGCAGAACTCGTTGCGCAGCGCGTGGGCGTCCTCCTCGCGGAAGACCACCTGCACGACGCCCGAGGCGTCGCGCAGATCGACGAAGATGACACCGCCGTGGTCGCGCCGGCGGGCGACCCACCCGGCGAGCGTCACCGTGGTGCCGGCGTCCGTCGCGCGCAGGCTGCCGGCGTCATGGGTACGGATCACGGCTTGCGTCTCCTCATCGTCTGCGTTCGGTCTGCCCTCGCATTCTGTCAGGGTGCCCCGCCCCCTGCCGTCACCGGGCGCGGTTGGGGGTAAGGAGGGGCCCTTGTCAACGCTTTCTGTTGTACAAGGGACCCCTGCTAACCCGTCCCGCGCCGTGGGAGCGCCGCCGATGCGCCGCCGGAGCACCGCCGAGCGGCCGACCCGCCCCGCGCCGCGTACGGTGTGCCGGATGCGTGTCGTACCCCCGTGGGCCCTGCTCTCCGCCGGCGCGGCGCCGGTGTTCCTGGTCGGCGGCTGGCTGCTCGGCGCGGCCCGGCAGCCCGGCGGGTTCGACCAGGTCTCCGGCACGATCAGCGCGCTCGCGGCCGTCGGCGCGGCCGACCGGTGGATCATGACGCTCGGCCTCGTCGGGCTCGGCCTGTGCCACTGCGTGACCGCCGCCGGGTTGCGGCCGCTGGCGGTCGGGGGGCGGGCGCTGCTCGCGCTGGGCGGGGTCGCCACGCTCGCGGTGGCGGCGTTCCCGCTGCCGGCCGACGGCGGCTCGGCGCCGCACGCGCTGGCCGCCGCCGTAGCGTTCGGCGCGCTGGCCGTCTGGCCGGCGTTCGCCCCCGCCGGCACCGGGGGGCCACGGGCCGGCCGCCCGCGCGGGGACGCGCTGCGCCCGGGAGGCGGGCACCCGGCTCACCACACCCACGGGCGGGCCGCCTGGGCCGCGCTTGCGGTGGGGCTGCTGGTGCCGGTGGCCTGGTTCGCGATCGAGCTGGCCACCGGCGGGGAGCGGATCGGCCTGGCCGAGCGGGTGGCCGCCGGCGCGGAGGCGCTCTGCCCCGCGCTGGTCGCCGGGTGGCTGAGCCGGCGCTGACCACGGCGCGGTCGCTACGGCTCGTCGGCGGGGAGGAGGTGGGCGACGTGGACGTCGCCCTCGGTGAGCGCCCTCGCCCGCTCCTCCGCCGCCCGGTCGGCGCCGGTGAGCCGGCCGCCGTGCTGGCGCAGGTGTTCCTCCCAGGACGGCACCTGGTACACCTCGACGAAGCCGTGCGCCCGCTCCCCCGCCCGGAACAGCCCCCAGCGCATCGCCCCGGTGCGCCGCCGCGACCGGCCCACCGCCCGCATCGCCTCGACGAAGGCGTCCTGCCGCTCGGGCGGCACGGTGTAGGAGACGGTCACCAGCACGGGCCCGGTGCGCGGGTGCGCGTCCAGCATCAGGTGCGGCTCGGGCCAGTAGACGGCCGGGTTCCGGTCGACCCCGCGGGTGTCGCGCAGCGGCCACAGCGGCACGGTGAGCGCGGCGACGGCCATGGCCGCCCCGGCCACGGCGAGCGCGGTGACCAGGCCGGCGAGCTCGCCGAGCGCGCCCCAGGCGAGGGCGCCGAGCGCCTGCCCGCCGGCGAAGACCATCTGGTAGACCGACAGCCCCCGGGCGCGTACCCAGCCGGGGAGGAAGAGCTGCATCGCGGCGTTCACGGTGGACAGCACGGTCATCCAGGCCAGCCCGGCGGGCACCAGCGCCGCCGTGACCAGGGCCGGCACGGGCACGAGGGCGAGCACCAGCAGCGCCCCGCCGTAGACCAGCCCGGCGACGAGGAGGAGCTGGCTGGCGGTGAGCGCCCGGCGCACCCGGGGCAGCACGAGCGCGCCGGCGACCGCGCCGACGCCGAGCGCGGCGAGCAGCACGCCGTACCCGCCGGGGCCCAGGCCGAGGCGCTGGCTGGCCACCAGCGGCAGCAGCGCCCACAGCGCGCTGCCGGGCACCACGAACAGCGCGGCCCGCAGCAGGATGCGGCGGACGACCGGCGAGTGGCGCACGTACCGGCCGCCGGCGCGCAGCGCGGCGGTGAACCGCTCCGGCATGGCCGGGCCGTCGGGGCGGTCCGGCCGCCAGCGCAGCAGCGCCCCGGCGAAGATCGCGAAGGACGCGGTGTTCACCGCGAAGACCACCGCCACCCCGGCCTGGGCGACCAGCACGCCGGCCACCGCCGGGCCGACGGAGCGGGCCAGGTTGACGCTGATCGAGCCGAGCGCGGAGGCGTTGACGAGCTGTTCCCGGGGCACCAGCTCCGGGATCACCGCCTGCCAGGCGGGCAGGGTGAGGGCCTGGCCGACGCCGAGGGCGAAGGTGAGGGTGAGCAGCAGGGCCGGCGGCATCCGGTCGGCGGCGGTGAGCGCGGTCAGCAGCACCCCCACGGCGGCCAGGAAGCACTGCACGCCGATGAGCAGCCGACGCCGGTCGAGGGTGTCGGCGAGCGCGCCGGCCGGCAGGGCCAGCAGCAGCACCGGCAGCATGCTCGCGGTCTGCACGAGGGCGACCAGGGTGGGGGCGTTGGGTTGGTCGACCAGCAGCCACTGGGCGCCGACGGTCTGCATCCAGGTGCCGACGTTGCTGGCCAGCACGGCCAGCCACAGGCTGCGGAACACGGCGAGGCGCAGCGGGGCCCAGGCCGACGCGGGCGGGGCGGAAGGCGGTGTGGCGCTCACCGGGCGCAAGGTACCCCGGTTCGGCCCGCCCAGTCGATCCGCGCGCGGATCCCGCCCGACCGGGCCGCCGGTCCCGGCCTCTTCCGGCTCCGCCGGGTGCCGGGGTACGCCGGAAGCGGGCCGCCGGAGGCCGGCGACCCGCTTCGCGAGGGCGCGGTGGATCAGATGATGCTGACGCCGTAGACGCTGAGCGCCTCGGTGACCGGCTGGAAGTAGGTGGTGCCGCCGCGGGTGCAGTTGCCGCTACCGCCGGAGGTGAGGCCGATGGCGCTGGTGCCGCTGAACAGCGAGCCGCCGCTGTCGCCCGGCTCGGCGCAGACGTTGGTGCGGATCAGGCCGGAGACGGAGCCCTCGGCGTAGTTCACCGTGGCGTTGAGCGCCCCGACCGTGCCGCCGCGCAGGCCGGTGGTGCTGCCGGAGCGTTGCACGCTCTGGCCGACGAACGCGTTGGCCGCGCCGGTGACGTCCTGGTAGCTGCCGTTGTAGAGGGAGACGTTGCCGGTCGCGTTGGCGGAGTTGCTGTGCCGGACGATGCCGTAGTCGTTGCCCGGGAAGCTGGTGCCGGCGCGAGTGCCCAGGACGCTGGTCTGGCCCGAGTTCGAGTACCAGGTCGAGGCGATGTTGGTGCAGTGCCCGGCGGTCAGGAAGTAGGTCACGCCGGAGCTGCTGCGCACGTTGAAGCCGAGCGAGCAGCGGCCGCCGCCGGCGGCGTAGATCGCCTGGCCGCCGGAGATGCGGGTGCTCAGCACGCCGGCCTCGGCCTCGATGCGGACGGCGCCGCCGGTCCGGGCGGCGGCGGCCTTGACGCGCTCCAGCTTGGCGCCGGTGACGGTGCTGTCGACGGAGACGACGACCTGGTTGGTGACCGGGTCGGTCCACCACGCGGTGCCCGGGATCTTCGCGGAGCGCTCCAGCTCGGCGGTGGCCCGGTCCAGCTCGGCGGCGCCCCGCTTGACGAGCTTGGCGATGGCGCCGGAGGCGCGGACCTGGCGGGCGGCGGCCGCGTCGGTCACGGTGACGACCATCCTGCCGCTGGCGTCGGCGTACGTGCCGGCGGAGCGGTCACCGAGCCGCTCGGCCAGGGTGGCGGCGGCGTCGGGCGAGGCGGCGGGGGCGGCCTGGGCGGGGGCGCCGATCAGCGCGGTGGCGACCAGGGTGCCGGCGGCGGCGACGGACACGGCGCGGAGGAGCGTTGACCTCGTGGGTCGCATGTAACAACCTCCCGGAAGGGGGTGAACGGGTCGCGCCGGGGGTGACGGACCCGAGGACCACCGGCCGGAGCTGGGGTGAACCGGCCGAGTGAACTGAAGTATTCACATACTTGGATTCACTCGCAAGACCCGGCTTCGCCCCGTTTCACCCGAGCCACCCGCCACCCCCGTTCCGGGGGACGGGTCAGCGGGCGGCGGCCAGGCGGGCCGCGCGGGCGTCGCGCTTCTCCTCGAAACGGGACGCGTGCACCTGGAGGGTGTCCAGGTGGGCGGCAATCTGGTCGCGGGCGGCCTCGCCGTCGGCGTTCAGCCCGGTCACGTTGAAGATGTCCCACTGCCGCAGCACCGGGACGACCACCTCGTCGCGGTGCTGACGCAGGTCGTAGATGCCGGCCAGGGCGATCGCCACCGATTTGCGGGCGAAGCCCTCGATGCCCACGCCGGGCATCTGGAAGTCGGCGAGGACCTCGGCGATGGCCCGCATCGCCTGGCTCGGGGCCACCTCCAGGGCGGCGGCGAGCAGGTTGCGGTAGAAGACCATGTGCAGGTTCTCGTCGGCGGCGACGCGGGCCAGCAGCGCCTCGCACACCGGGTCGCCGGCCACCCGGCCCGTGTTGCGGTGCGAGATCCGGGTGGCCAGCTCCTGGAACGACACGTATGCCAGCGAGCGCAGCATCGAGTCGTCGTGGGAGTTGGTGTAGCCGGCGGTCATGTGCACCATCCGGGCCCGCTCCAGCGCCACCGGGTCCACCGCCCGGGTCACCGTCAGGTAGTCGCGGATGGCGGTGCCGTGCCGGCCCTCCTCGGCGGTCCACCGGCCCACCCACGTCCCCCACGCCCCGTCCGGGCCGAAGAGGGTGGCGATCTGGTGGTGGTACGAGGGGAGGTTGTCCTCGGTCAGCAGGTTCACGATCAGTGCGGTGCGCGCGATCTCGGGGATCGTCGAGTCCTGCGGCGACCACGCCTGCCCACCGAGCGGGCCGTCGAAGGTGCGCCCCTCGCTCCACGGCACGTACTCGTGCGGGAACCACTCCTTCGCCATCGAGAGGTGGCGGTCGAGGTTCTTCGCCACGACGGGTTCGAGCTCGACGAGCAGGGCGGTCTGGCTGAGTTCGGTCACGAGGTTCTCCCTACGGTGGCGTAACTTACGCCACCGTAGGTCTTCCGCGCCGTACGCGCCAGTAGCGCCCGGCCCGCGCGGCGTCCCCTCAGCTCACCAGGGGCGACAGGTCGGCCCGGGGCGGGGTCCACTCCCCGGCCGCCGCGACCACCTGCTCGCCGGAGCGGATGTCCTTCACCTCGTCGGGCGCCCCGTCGGCGCCGGGGAACCACACGTACGGGATGCCGCGCCGCTCGGCGTGCCGGATCTGCTTGCCGAACTTCGCCGCGCTCGGCGCGACCTCCGTGGGCACCCCCCGGCGGCGCAGCGCGTCGGCGACGGCGTTGCTCGCCGCCCGCCGCTCCTCGCTGGTCACCGCGACCAGCACGCACGTCGGCACGCTGCGGGACACGGTGAGCGCGCCCGCGCCGAAGAGCAGCCCGAGCAGCCGGCTCACCCCGATCGAGATGCCGACCCCGGGGAAGGACGCGCCACCGGCGCTGACCAGGTTGTCGTACCGGCCGCCGGAGCAGATCGAGCCGAACCGCTCGTAGCCGGCCAGCGACGTCTCGTAGACGGTGCCGGTGTAGTAGTCGAGCCCGCGGGCGATGCGCAGGTCGGCCACGCACAGCCCCGGGGAGTGCGCGGCGGCCGTCTCCACCACCGCGACCAGCTCGGCGACGCCCTCGTCGAGCAGCGGGTGGGTCACCCCGAGGCCGCGCACGGCGTCGGCGAACGAGGCGTCCGGGGCGGAGATCTCGGCCAGGGCCAGGCACGCCTTGGCCTGCGCCTCGCTCGCCCCGGCCGTCTCGGCGAGCAGCTCGGCCACCTTCGCCGGGCCGATCTTGTCGAGCTTGTCGACCGCGCGCAGGGCGGCCTCCGGGTCGGTCAGGCCGATGCCCCGGTAGAACCCCTCGCAGATCTTGCGGTTGTTGACCTGGATGGTCACCGGCGGGATCGGCAGCGACCGCAGCGCGTCGCCGATGACCAGCGGCATCTCCGCCTCGTAGTGCGCGGGCAGGGTGTCCCGGTCGACGATGTCGATGTCGGCCTGGAGGAACTCCCGGTAGCGCCCCTCCTGCGGGCGCTCGCCCCGCCACACCTTCTGGATCTGGTAGCGGCGGAACGGGAACTGGAGCTTGCCGGCGTTCTCCAGCACGTAGCGGGCGAACGGCACCGTCAGGTCGAAGTGCAGGCCGAGGGCGTCGTCGCCGGCCGGGCCGTCGGCGTCGGCCTGGAGGCGGCGCAGCACGTAGACCTCCTTGGAGGTCTCCCCCTTGCGCAGCAGCTGATCGAGGGGCTCCACGGAGCGGGTCTCCAGCGGCGCGAAACCGTACAGCTCGAAGGTGGCGCGGATCCGGTCCAGCACGAACTGCTCGATCATCCGCTGCGCCGGGGTCCACTCGGGGAAGCCGGAGATGGGCGTGGGCTTGCTCATGACGCTCCGTTCAACACCCGCGCCGACGGCGCGGGGAAGGTCGAGGCGCGGCCTAGAGACCGCGGGTGGGTGCGGCCGGGCGCGCGTCGCCCGAGGCCGCCACCTCGATGAGGTACGGGTTGCTCGCGCGCTCGCGGCCGATGGTGGTCGCAGGGCCGTGGCCGGGCAGCACCACCGTGTCGTCGGCCAGCGGGAGGATCTTGTCGCGCAGGCTGGTGAGCATCCGGGGCATGCTGCCGCCCCACAGGTCGGTGCGGCCGATCGAGCCGGCGAAGAGCACGTCGCCGGAGAGGCAGACCTGCTCGGCCTCCCACTGCGAGCCCGCGCCGGGCAGCCGGAACAGCACCGACCCGCCGGTATGGCCCGGGGCGTGGTCGACGGTGATCTCCAGCCCGGCGAGCGACAGGGTCGCGCCGTCGGTCAGCTCGGCGACGTCGTCGGGCTCGGAGTAGGGCAGCCGGCCGCCGAAGAGCCCGCGGAGGTCCATCGACAGCCCCTTGGCCGGGTCGGCCAGCAGCTCCCGGTCCTCCGGGTGGACGTACGCGGTGACGCCCCGCGCGCCGCAGACCGGCGCGACGGAGAACGTGTGGTCGAGGTGGCCGTGGGTGAGCAGCACGGCGGCGGGGTGCAGGCGATGCTCGGCGAGTACGGCGTCGAGCCGGTCGATCACCCCGATGCCCGGGTCGACCACCACGCACTGCTCCCCCGGCCCGGTCGCCACCACATAGCAGTTGGTGCCGAAGGCGTCCGCGGGAAAGCTCGCCACGAGCACGGCGCTCCCCTTCCGTCGCTGTCTAGCCTGCACCGGAAGCCTAGCCGCAGCGGCGGGCGCATCGCGCCGGCCCACCCGCCCCCGTGACACCACCAGCCCAGTGAGCAACTCCGATAAAGCCAGCCCGGACCTCGTACACCACTTTCCCAGCCGCTACCCGTACACTCTGGCGGGCGTGTGGCGTGGCGCACGTGGCACCCGACGGGGCGCGACGCCGACCGCCGGTGACCATCAGGGTAGAGGAAGGGGAGCACGGGTGGCTTCCAGCAGGGACCGGCAGCGCAAACTGGCGCGGGCCAAGCTCGACCGGCAGCTGGCGCGACGGGCCGCCCGGACCAGACGCCGACGGCAGATCCAGGCCGGTGTCGGCGCCGCCGTGGTGCTCGTGCTGATCGTGGCCGGTTCGGCCTGGGCGCTGGGCGCCTTCGACGACGACCCGAAGCAGGACACGGCCGCCGAGGACGTCTGCCTCTGGACGCCGCAGGACGCCACCGCGAACACCAACCTCAAGGACGTGGGCACCCCGGCCACCCAGGGCCTGCCGACCTCCGGCACCCGGGCGCTGACCGTCACCACCAACCAGGGCGCCCCGATCACCGCCGAGCTGGACCTCGCGTCGGCCCCGTGCGCCGGGGCGAGCATCGCCCACCTGGCGAGCAAGGGCTTCTACGACAACACGAAGTGCCACGAGATCACCTCCGAGGGCGCGCTGCGCTGTGGCGACCCGAGCGGCACCGGGCTGGGCGGCCCGACGTACTCGTTCTACGACGAGAACGTCCCGGTGGCCCCCGAGGCCAGCCCGTCGGCGAGCCCCGCGCCCGACCAGCCCCCGGCGTACCCGAAGGGCACGGTGGCGATGGTCGCCAACCCGCCGGGCGCCAACGGCAGCCAGTTCCTGATCTTCTTCAAGGACTTCGACCCGGACAAGCCGGCCTACCCGGTGATCGGCAAGGTCACCGGCGGCCTGGACGTGGTCACGAAGATCGGTGCCCTGCCGACCGTGGACAATGGGAGTGGAGCCAAGGTCAAGCCGAAGACCGACGTGGTGATCCAGAGTCTCACCGTCGGCGAGCCGACGACCGCGCCGGCCCCGGCCCCCAGCGGCGCGTCGGCCAGCCCCAGCGCCGGCTGACCCGGCTCCCCCACATCCCACAGCCTTTTGCGGCACCGGCCGCGCCCGAGACAGTCCAGGAGGATCGACCGTGACGTCCACCAGAGAGCGGCAGCGCGCGGCGGCGCGCGCCCGGCTCGAGCGGGAGATGGCCGAGCGCGCGGCCAGGGCCCGCAAGCGCCGGCAGACGCAGGCGATCGTCGGGGCCGGGGCGGCCCTGCTGCTCGTGGTCGCCGGCACCGTCTGGCTCGCCGCCAGCATCGGCGGCGACGACGACAAGAAGCAGGACACCGCCGCCGCCCCCGGCTTCGTGCAGTGCGCCTGGACCGAGGTCCCCAAGGAGCAGCGGACCAAGGAGATCAAGGACGTCGGGCTGCCGGCCGCCCAGCAACCGAACACGGGCACCCAGACGCTGACGTTCGACACCAACCTGGGCCCGATCACCGCCAAGGTCGACCGGTCGGCCGCGCCGTGCACCGCCGCGAGCTTCACCCACCTGGCGAGCAAGGGCTTCCTCGACAACACCAAGTGCCACCGCCTGGTCACCGAGGGCATCAAGGTGCTCCAGTGCGGCGACCCGAGCGCCACCGGCAAGGGCTGGCGGGACACCGACGGCACCGGCGGCCCGAGCTACCGGATGGCCGAGGAGAACCTGCCGACCGACAAGCGCCCGCCGTACCCGGAGGGCGTCATCGCGATGGCCAACTCGGGGCAGCCGGGCAGCACGGGCAGCCAGTTCTTCATCGTCTACGGCGACTCGCCGCTGGACGCGAACTACACCGTGCTCGGCACCATCACCGGCGGGATGGACATCGTCAAGGACGTCGCGAAGGCCGGCGACGACGGCGCGTACGCCAAGCAGGCCGGCGGCGGCCACCCCAAGAAGGAGGTCGTCATCAAGAAGATGACGATGAGCGAGGCGCAGGGCTGACCGCCCGCCCCACCCCGCACGACGAAGCGCCCGCCGGTCACCGCCGGCGGGCGCTGTCGTGTCCGGGCTTTCCCGGGGTGGCTCAGGACCCCGAGGTGACCCGGTAGGCGTCGAACACCCCGTCGACCTTGCGGACGGCGGCCAGCAGGTGCCCCAGGTGCTTCGGGTCGGCCATCTCGAAGCTGAACCGGCTCACCGCCACCCGGTCGCGGGTGGTGGTGACCGTCGCGGAGAGGATGTTGACCCGCTCGTCGGAGAGCACCCGGGTGACGTCGGCGAGGAGCTTGTGCCGGTCGAGGGCCTCCACCTGGATGGCCACCAGGAACGTGGAGGCGGAGGTGAGCTTCCAGCTGACCTCGACCACCCGCTCGGCCTGGGCCCGCAGGTCCTCGGCGTTGGCGCAGTCGTCGCGGTGCACGCTGACCCCGCCGGAGCGGGTGACGAACCCGAAGACCGAGTCGGGCGGCACCGGGGTGCAGCAGCGGGCCAGCTTGATCCACACGTCGCTGACGCCCCGCACCACCACACCCGGGTCGGCGCTGCTCTGCCGGCTGCGCGGGGGCCGGGTGGCAACGGCGGTCTCGGCGATGTCCTCCGCCGCGCCCTCCTCGCCCCCGTACGCGGCCATCAGCTTCTGCACCACCGACTGCGCGGAGACCTGGCTGTCACCGACCGCCGCGTACAGCGACGCCACGTCGGCCAGGTGCAGGTCCCGGGCGATCGCCATCAGCGCGTCGGAGGTGAGCATCCGCTGCAACGGCATGCCCTGCTTGCGCATCGCCTTGACGATCGCGTCCTTGCCGGCCTCGATCGCCTCCTCGCGCCGCTCCTTGTTGAAGTATTGTCGGATCTTCGTGCGCGCCCGGGGGCTCTTCACGAAGCCCAGCCAGTCCTGCGTCGGCCCGGCCGTGTCGGACTTCGACGTGAAGATCTCGATCACGTCGCCGTTGGACAGCGTCGACTCCAGGGGCACCAGCTTGCCGTTGACCCGCGCCCCGATGCACTTGTGCCCGACCTCGGTGTGCACCGCGTACGCGAAGTCCACCGGCGTCGACCCCGTCGGCAGGGGGATGACGTCACCCTTCGGGGTGAAGACGTACACCTCCTGGCTCGACAGGTCGAAGCGCAACGCGTCGAGGAACTCGCTCGGGTCCGCCGCCTCCCGCTGCCAGTCCAGCAGCTGCCGCAGCCACGTCATCTCGTCGATGTGCGCGGGCGGGCCGACGATCTGGGTGCCCTTGTGCTCCTTGTACTTCCAGTGCGCGGCGATGCCGAACTCGGCGGTGCGGTGCATCGCGTACGTGCGGATCTGCATCTCCACCGGCTTGCCGGTGGGCCCGATGACCGTCGTGTGCAGCGACTGGTACATGTTGAACTTGGGCATCGCGATGTAGTCCTTGAACCGGCCCGGCACGGGCTGCCAGTTCGCGTGGATCACGCCCAGCGCGGCGTAGCAGTCGCGCACCGTGTCGACCAGGATGCGCACCCCGACCAGGTCGTAGATGTCGTTGAAGTCGCGGCCCCGCACGATCATCTTCTGGTAGATCGAGTAGAGGTGCTTCGGCCGGCCCGTCGTCTCCGCCTTGATCTTGGCGGCCTTCAGATCGGTGCCCACCTTCTGCGTCACCTGGCGCAGCAGCGACTCCCGCTGCGGCTGGTGCTCCCCGATCAGGCGCAGGATCTCCTCGTACCGCTTCGGGAACAGCGTGCCGAAGGCGAGGTCCTCCAGCTCCCACTTGATCGTGTTCATGCCGAGGCGGTGCGCCAACGGCGCCAGGATCTCCAGCGTCTCCTTCGCCTTCTGCTCCCGCTTCGGCGCGGGCAGGAAGGAGAGGGTGCGCATGTTGTGCAGCCGGTCGGCCAGCTTGATCACCAGGACCCGCGGGTCCTTCGCCATCGCCACGACCATCTTGCGGATCGTCTCCGCCTTCGCGGCGTCGCCGAGCTTGACCTTGTCGAGCTTGGTCACCCCGTCGACGAGCAGGGTCACCTCGGGGCCGAAGTCGGCCTTCATCTGGTCGAGGGTGTATTCGGTGTCCTCGATCGTGTCGTGCAGCAGCGCGGCGACCAGCGTCGTGGTGTCCATGCCCAGGTTGGCCAGGATGGTGGCCACCGCGAGGGGATGGGTGATGTACGGGTCGCCGGACTTGCGGTATTGACCGGAGTGCCAGCGGTTGGCGGTGTCGAACGCGGTCTGGATCAGCTTCGCGTCGGCCTTCGGGTGGTTCTCCCGGTGGCTGGAGATCAGCGGCTCCAGCACCTCGCTGACCTGGGAGGTCTGCCAGGGCGCGTTGAACCGGGCCAGCCTCGCCCGCACCCGCCGCCCGGTGGGCGCGTTGGAGAGGGCGAAGCCGCCGCTCGGCGACGGATCGCCGGTGAGCTGCGACGGATCGTCGGCGGCGTCGGCCGGGAACAACGACGCCCCGGCACCCGCCGCCGCGCCGTCGGCGGACCCGGGGCCCGCGCCGTTCCCACCCGCCACGGCCAGGGCGTCAGCGCCCCGATCGGTCACCGAACCGTCAGCGTCGCCTGTCGGGTGCACCGTGCCCTCCACCGGAGGGACGACATCGTGGGACACCGGCCTCCTCACCGCTCGCCGGGGATGCGCCGACCGTCCGGCCGGCCTGGTCTCGCGCCGCCCGGACGGTCACCCGCCCGGTCAGCAATGGGCAATGCTACCCGCACGCACGGTGCCCCGCCGCTCCGCCGGACGGTCCCCACCGGGTCCGCCCGGCGGCCGGGGCCACCAATCGGGCACCGGGGCACGAACAGGCACTCGGCGCGCCGCGCCCCGGGTCGTCGGCGCCGGGGCGCGGGGCGGCCCGGACGGCTCACACGCTCAGCAGGGCGTGCACGGGGCGCGGGGCGAGCCGCTCGCGCCCGCCGAGGAACCCCAGCTCCAGCAGCACCGTGAAGCCGGCCACCGTGCCGCCGGCCCGCTCCACCAGGTCGAGGGTGGCCTCGGCGGTGCCGCCGGTGGCGAGCACGTCGTCGACCACCAGCACCCGGTGCCCGGCGGTGAACGCGTCCTCGTGCACCTCCAGCGTCGCCTCGCCGTACTCCAGGGCGTAGGAGGCCGAGTAGGCGGGGCGGGGCAGCTTGCCGGCCTTGCGCACCGGCACCACGCCCACCCCCGCCGCGTACGCGATGGCCGCCGCGACGACGAAGCCCCGGGCCTCGATGCCCACCACGGCGTCGAACGCGTCCCGCCCGTGGTACGCCACGATCCCGTCGACGACCTGGCGGAACACCTCGCCGTCGGCGAAGAGCGGCATCAGGTCCTTGAACATCACGCCCGGCTTCGGGAAGTCCGGCACGTCCAGCACGCGGCTGGCGACCAGCTCGGCGACCCGCGGGCCGCTGTCTCCCCGTACCCCGGCGCTGTGCGTCTCCGTCACGGCGGCCCGTCTCCCTTCATGGCCGACGGCGTCCCGCACGCTGCTCGCACAGCCTGCGGGACGCCGCCGGAACGTGTTTCCTACCGGTGTGGCCGATCAGCGCCGCTTGGCGCCGCCCGGCCGGTTGCCGCCGCCACCGGCGGGGCGACCGCCCCGGGCACCGGTCGCGCGCTTGCCGGCGGGCCGGGCACCCACCTTCGGGGCGGCCCCGGCCAGGGCCGCGTCGGCGTCGACGGGCTCGTCGGCGTCGGCGGCCGGGCGCGCCGCGCCCTTCGGGGTGATCTCGCCCCGGGCGAGGGCGGTCCGCCGGGCCAGGACCCGCTTGTTGTGCGCCTGGATCCGCGGCTCGTAGTTCTTCAGCAGCACCAGCAGCGGGGTGGCCAGCAGGATGGAGGTCAGGAAGGCGACCGCCATACCGACGAACAGCACCAGGCCGAGGTCCTTCAGCGTGCCCGCGCCCAGCAGGCCCGCGCCGATGAAGAGCAGACCACCGACGGGCAGCAGCGCGACCACCGAGGTGTTCAGCGACCGCATGAGGCTCTGGTTGATGGCCAGGTTGGCCGCCTCGCCGTACGTCTGGTTGTTGTTCGCCGTGATGCCCCGGGTGTTCTCCTGCACCTTGTCGAAGACCACCACCACGTCGTAGAGCGCGAAGCCCAGGATCGTGAGGAACCCGATGATCGTCGACGGGGTGACCTCGAAGCCGACCAGCGAGTAGATGCCGGCGGTGAGGATCAGGTTCATGAACAGCGAGGAGACGGCGGCGGCCGCCATCCGCCACTCGAACCGCAGGACCAGGTAGACCGTCACCAGCAGGACGAAGATCACCAGACCGAGCAGCGCCCGGGACGTGACCTGGCTGCCCCACGCCTCGCTGACCTGGTTGCCGCTGATCTGGTCGGGCTGGATGCCGAACGCGCGGGCCATCTCGGCCTTCGCCGCGTTGGCCTGCTCGGCGTTGAGCTGCGTGGTGCGCATCTCGTAGAAGTCGCCGCCGGTGCCGCCGACCTTCTGCGCGGTGACCACCTCGGCGCCCGCCGCGGTGCTCGCCAGCGCCGTGTCGACCGTCTTCTCGGCGTCGTCGAGGGTGCCGACGCTGGCCGGCACCTGGAACGAGTTGCCGCCGGCGAACTCGATGCCCAGGGTGAAACCGCGCAGGGCGAAGCTGAGCACGGCGACGAGGATCAGCGCCCCGGCCACGCCGAACCACAGCTTGCGCCGGCCGATGACGTCGAGGCCGGCCTCACCCGCGTAGAGGCGGCTCGCCAAACCAGTCTTAGCCATCTCAGGCCTCCTTGACGCGCGAGGTGCGGGTGGCCTGCTCGCTCCGCGCGGGCGGAAGGATCCGGCCGAGACCGCTGACCCGCGGGGACAGGAACGCCCGGGTCCGGGCGAACATCGTCATGATCGGGTGACGGAACAGGAAGACCACGACCAGGTCGAGCACCGTGGCCAGGCCGAGCGCGAAGGCGAAGCCCTTCACCGCGCCGACCGAGACGATGTAGAGCACCACGGCCGACATGATGGTGATCGCGTTGGCCGAGATGATCGTGCGGCGGGCCCGGGTCCACGCCCGGGGCACCGCGCTGCGCGGGCTGCGCCCCTCCCGGATCTCGTCCTTGAGCCGCTCGAAGTAGATGACGAACGAGTCCGCCGCCACACCGAGTGAGACGATCATGCCGGCGATGCCGGCGAGCGTGAGGGTGAAGCCGATCTGCCGCCCCAGGAAGACCAGCGCGCCGAAGACCAGCAGACCCGACAGCACCAGGCTCAGGAAGATGACCGAGCCGAGCAGCCGGTAGTAGAAGAACGAGTAGATGATGACCAGCAGCATGCCGATGCCGGCGGCGAGCAGGCCCGCGCGCAGGTGGCTCGCGCCGAGGGTGGCGGTGACGTTCTGCTGCTCCTGCGCCTCGAAGGTCACCGGCAGCGCGCCGTAGCGCAGCTGGCCGGCCAGGGCGTTGGCCGTCTTGTTGTCGAAGCTGCCGGTGATCTGCGAGTCACCGGTGAGCACGCCCTGGATCTCCGGCGAGGAGACGACCTTGTTGTCCAGCACGACGGCGACCCGGCACTTGCCGTCCTGGCCCAGCGCGGTCTGGTCGCAGGCCTGGCCCTCGTTGTTGAACGCCTCGCGGGTCAGGTTGGTCCACTTCTCCTGGCCCGCGCCCTTGAAGTCGAGGCTCACCACCCAGGAGCTGGTCTGGTCGAGCACCGCGTTGGCGTCGCCGACGTCGGTGCCGAGCACCTTCGCCACGTCCAGCAGGTATTTCTGGACGCCGTCCTCGCAGGCGACCGCCTTCTGCTTCTCGTCCTTGATCGACGCCGGGGGGCGCTGGTCGAGCTGCGCGCAGGTGATCGTCGGCACGTTGAACTGCATCTCCGCCGGCAGCACGGCGACCTCGCGCGGGCTGAGCGCGCCGAACGGCTTGAGCTTGTCGGCCAGCGACGGGTCGGCGGTCAGGTCGGCCGGGCCCTGCAGGCCGCTCGCGGCCTGCCAGGCGGCGGCGCCGACCTTCTGCTCGACGGCCTTGCGCTGCTCCTCGACGCCCGCCGGCACCGGCTCGGCGCTGGCGCTCGACGACGGCGCGGCGCTCGCCGAGGGCGACGGGGTGGCGCTGGCGCTCGGGGCCGGCGCCCCGCCGCCCTGGCCGCCCGCGCTCGGCGACGCGGTGGCCTTCGCGCCGGACGGCGACGCGCTGCCCGACGGCTTGGCGCTGCCGGACGGCTTCGGCGACGCGCTGCCGGACGGGGCCGGCGTCGGGGTGGGCGCGGGGGCCGCCGCCGCGCCGCTGCCGTCGGCGGCCTTGAGCACCTTGCGGAAGCGCAGCTCGGCAGCGCTGCCGACGTCGGTGAGGTCGCGGTTCTCGCCGGGCAGGGAGATGACGATGTTCCGGTTGCCCTCGGTGACCACCTCGGCCTCGGCCACGCCGTAGGCGTTGACCCGGTTCTCGATGATCTGGCGGGCCTCTTCGAGGTTCTCCGCCGTCGGGGGCCGGCCGTCGAGGCTGTTCGTCGCCTCCAGCGTCATCCGGGTGCCGCCGACCAGGTCCAGGCCGAGCCGGGGCTCCAGCCGGTCCTTGAAGCCACCACTGGCGCCGCCCGAGAAGAACACCAAGAGATAGAGGACGACGAAGATGAGCCCGAGCACGGCGAGCTGCCGTCCGGGCCGCATCTGTCCCTGAGGTGGTGGTGCCACGGCTGTCTGTCTCCCTGTTACGGTCGCACCGCCTTCGGCGGCGGCACGAGGGTCGGGCCGGGGGTCCCGGCGACGGGTGTCCGGGCCGGCGACCCGACGTCGACACGGCTGCCCACGGCCGTCGCGGGGGCGGCGGCCGGCAGCGCTCACGCGTCGGCGTCGGGCGTGGGCCCAACTATCCAGTTTTATCGCTGTCTCCGCTGCCCCGTCCCCGGGACGACGGTCACTCCTTGACGGTCTCGGCGTCCTCGGTGGCCTCGGTAGCCTCGGTCGACTCGGGCCGCTCGGCCTGGCTGACGACGCGGGCGATGGCCGGACGGGCGTACCGGGTCTGCACGCCGGGGGCGACCTCGAGCAGGACGGTCTCGTCGTCCACGCCGGTGACCGTGCCGTAGAGACCGCCGATGGTGACCACCTCGTCGCCGGGACCGAGGGTGGACTGCATCCGCTCCGCCTCGCGGCGGCGCTTCTGCTGGGGGCGGATCATCATGAAGTACATGACGCCGAAGAGCAGGGCGATCATGAGGATCGGCGTGAGACCGCCGGCTCCCCCGCCACCCGCTGCTGCGTAAAGCACGGTTACTGACCTTCCGATTGGCCTCCGGCTCGGCACGAGGGGCACCGGAGCGGAGGCGGATTCTCACGTCCTGTACAGACCGCGGCGAGTCTAGTCCCTGCACCTGGGAACGCCGAATGCGGCACAGATCACGAACGGATCACGGCTCATCGGGCGCGGCGGAGAACAGATCGGGCGCGGGAGGGGCACCGGTGCCAAATGTACCATTCGGTGGGGTACGACCCAGATGACGCCAGGCCGCCTCGGTGGCCACCCGCCCCCGGGGCGTACGCGCGAGCAGCCCGGCCCGCACCAGGAACGGCTCGCACACCTCCTCGACGGTGTCCGGCTGCTCCCCCACCGCCACGGCCAGCGTCGACAGGCCCACCGGGCCGCCCCGGAACGAGTCGACCAGCGCGGTGACCACCGCCCGGTCCAGCCGGTCCAGCCCGAGCGCGTCGACGTCGTACACCGTCAGGGCCGCCCGGGCCGTCTCCACCGTGACCGTGCCGTCGGCCCGGACCTCGGCGAAGTCGCGCACCCGGCGCAGCAGCCGGTTGGCGATCCGGGGGGTGCCCCGGGACCGGCCGGCGATCTCGGCGGCCCCGTCGTCGGTGATCGGCACCCCGAGGATGCGCGCCGACCGGCGCAGCAGCACCTCCAGGTCGGCCGGCGAGTAGAAGTCGAGGTGCGCGACGAAGCCGAAGCGGTCCCGCATCGGCCCGGTCAGCAGGCCCGACCGGGTGGTCGCCCCGACCAGGGTGAACGGCTCGACGTCCAGCGGGATGGCGGTCGCCCCCGGCCCCTTGCCGACGATCACGTCGACCCGAAAGTCCTCCATCGCGCTGTAGAGCAGCTCCTCCGCCGGCTTGGCGATCCGGTGGATCTCGTCGATGAACAGCACGTCACCCTCGGTGAGGCTGGTCAGGATCGCCGCGAGGTCGCCGGAGCGCTCGATGGCCGGGCCGCTGGTCACCCGGATGCCGGAGCCCAGCTCGGCCGCCACGATGTTGGCCAGCGTCGTCTTACCCAAGCCAGGCGGCCCCGACAACAGGATGTGGTCGGGCGGGGAGCCGCGCCGCATCGCGCTGCGCAGCAGCAGGTCGAGCTGCTCGCGGACCCGGTGCTGGGCGATGAACTCCTCCAGCCGCTTCGGCCGGACGCTGGCCTCGGCGTCGCGCTCCGCGTCGTTGACGTACGCGGAGACGAGGTTGCCGTCGGGCCCCGTCATCGGGTGCGGCCGAGCAGGCGGATGGCCTGCTTGAGCAGGACCGGCACGGGCGGCGGCGGGCCGTCGACGGTCTCCGCGACCGCGGCCACCGCCTGGTCGGCCTGGCCCGCCGTCCAGCCGAGACCCACCAGGGCCTGGCGGACCTGCTCGGGCCAGGCGCCCCCGGTCACCCCGGCCGCCCCGTCGGCACCCACCGGCACCGGGCCGATCCGGTCGCGCAGCTCCAGCACCAGGCGCTCGGCACCCTTCTTGCCGATGCCCGGCACGCGGGTCAGCGCGGCGGTGTCGGCGTTGGCGATGGCCTTGCGCACCGCGTCGGGGGTGTGCACGGCGAGCACCGCCTGGGCCAGCCGGGGCCCCACCCCGCTCGCGGTCTGGAGCAGCTCGAACAGCTGCTTGGCGTCGTCGTCGGCGAAGCCGTAGAGGGTGAGCGAGTCCTCCCGCACCACCAGGCTGGTGGCCAGCCGGGCCGGCTCGCCGACCCGCAGGTCGGCGAGCGTGCCGGGGGCGCAGTGCACCGCCAGGCCCACCCCGCCGACCTCCACCACCGCGTGGTCCGGGCCGGTCGCGGTCACCGTCCCGCGCACACTGGCGATCATCGTGCTCCTCCTCGTCGTGCCCGGTCGGCCGCCTCGGCCAGCTTCGAGCGGGTGCCGCCGCGCCAGACGTGGCAGATGGCCAGGGCCAGGGCGTCGGCGGCGTCGGCCGGCTTCGGCGGCTCGGGCAGCCGCAGCAGCCGGGTCACCATGGTCGTCATCTGCGCCTTGTCGGCCTGGCCGGAGCCGGTGATGGCGGCCTTGACCTCGCTCGGGGTGTAGGTCTGCACGGGCAGCCCGGCGCGCGCGCCGGCCAGCACGGCGATCCCGCTGGCCTGGGCGGTGCCCATCACGGTGCGCACGTTGTGCTGGCTGAACACCCGCTCGACGGCGACGGCGTCCGGCCGGTGCTCGGCGACGAGGTCGGTGAGCGAGCGGTCCAGGTGCAGCAGGCGCAGCGGCAGTTCGTCGCCCGGGTCGGTGTAGACGACGTAGTAGGCGACCAGGGTGCAGGGCCGGCCCGGCACGCCCTCGACCACGCCGACCCCGCACCGGGTCAGCCCCGGGTCGACGCCGAGCACGCGCACGCCGCCTCCTCCCCACCACGTCGGCAGTACGTGTGTTCGACACCCTACTGGGCGGCCCCGACAGCCGGCTGCGGGGACACGCCGCCGAAGAGCAGGGGGCAGCCCGCCGAGGGGCCGGGGGGCGGGCCGGGGGGCGGGCCGCCGACGGGCCGGGGGGCGTGGCGGCACACAGCCGGGGTGTCGAGTATGTGCCATCGACCCATGTGCCCCCGGCCACCCAGCTCGTAGCTTTGTGCGCCATGACGGCAGAACCCGTGGCGGGCCCCCACGTCGTACACGTCGACCTGGCCGGTAGGACGGCGCTGGTGACCGGCGGTGGCGGCGGCATCGGCCGGGCCTGCGCCCTGCGGCTCGCGGCGGCCGGGGCCCGCGTGCTGGTCCTCGACCGCGACGCGGACGCGGCCGAGGAGGTCGCGGCGCTGGCCGGCGGCCGGGCCGTGCGGGTGGACCTGGCCGACCCGGCGGCGGTGGACCGGCTCGACGCCGACGTGGACATCGTCGTCAACAACGCCGGCCTGCAGCACGTCGCGCCGGTGCAGGACTTCCCGCCCGAGCGGTTCGCCTACATCCACCGGGTGATGGTGGAGGCGCCGTTCCGGATCGTGCGCCGGGCCCTGCCGCACATGTACGCCCGGGGCTGGGGGCGGGTCGTCAACATCTCCTCCGTGCACGGGCTGCGGGCCTCGCCGTACAAGTCGGCGTACGTGTCGGCGAAGCACGCCCTGGAGGGGCTGTCGAAGGTGGTCGCGCTGGAGGGCGCGGCGCACGGGGTCACCGCCAACTGCATCAACCCGGCGTACGTGCGCACGGCGCTGGTGCAGGACCAGATCGCCGACCAGGCCGCCACCCACGGCATCGGCGAGACCGAGGTGGTGGAGAAGATCATGCTGGCCCGGGCGGCGATCAAGCGGCTCATCGAGCCGGAGGAGGTCGCGGAGCTGCTGGCGTACCTGTGCGCGCCGCCGGCCGCGTTCATCACCGGCGCGTCCATCGCCCTCGACGGGGGCTGGACGGCGAACTAGTGGCCTCGCGCACAATGTCGGTCATGTCGTCGCCGGTGGAGTTCCTGGAACTGCTCGCCCGGGAGGCCGCCGCGGTGGAGTTCGAGGGCCCGCTGGTGGCGGCCCGCGCGGCCGGCGCGCCCCCCGACCGGCTCGCCGAGCTGGAGCAGGCGAAGGTGGTCGCGCTGCGGGTCCGGGCCCTGCTGGAGCGCCGACGCCGCCGGGAGAGCGAGCTGTCCGGCCTGTACGACACCGCGAGCGACCTGGCCGGACTGCGCGACCTCGACGCCGTGCTGCGGGCGATCGTGCACCGGGCCCGCCACCTGCTCGGCGCGGACGTGGCGTACATGACGCTCGACGACGACGAGCGCGGCGACACGTACATGCGGGTCACCGACGGGTCGATCTCGGCGCGGTTCCAGCGGCTGCGGCTGCCGATGGGCGCGGGCCTGGGCGGCCTGGTGGCCCAGTCCGGCACCCCGTACGTCACCGCGAACTACCCCGAGGACGAGCGGTTCCACCACACCGGGGAGATCGACGCCGGGGTGGGCGAGGAGGGCCTGGTGGCGATCCTCGGCGTGCCGCTGCGGCTCGGCTCCACCTCCATCGGCGTGCTGTACGCCGCCAACCGCTCCGCCCGGCCGTTCGCCCGGGAGGAGGTGTCGCTGCTGGTCTCCCTCGCGGCGCACGCGGCGGTCGCGATCGACACGGCGCGGCTGCTGGCCGAGACCCAGGCCGCGCTGGCGGAGCTGTCGGCGGCCAACACCACCATCCGGGCGCACAGCAGCTCCGTCGAGCGGGCGGCGGCGGCGCACGACCGGATGACGGCGCTGGTGCTGCGCGGCGGCGGGGTCGAGGACGTGGCGTCCGCCGTCACCGACGTGCTCGGCGGGGCGCTGCTGGCGCTCGACGCCCACGGGCGACGGCTCGCCCGGGTCGGTCAGATCGACGAGCCAGACCGGGCGGACCTGGTGGAGGCGGTGGCGGCGTCGCGGACCGAGGGGCGCAGCGTCCGCCGGGGCCCCTTCTGGTACGCGGCCGTGGTCGCCGGCACGGAGAACCTGGGCGCGCTGGTGCTGCGCCCCGACGGCGAACTGGTCGACGCCGACCAGCGCATCCTGGAGCGGGCGGCGCTGGTGACCGCACTGCTGCTGCTGTTCCGCCGCACCGTGGCCGAGGCGGAGGGGCGGGTGCGGGGCGAGCTGCTCGACGACCTGATCGCCCGGCCGCTGGCCGACACCGACGCCCTGCGCACCCGGGCCCGCCGCCTCGGTGTCGACCTGGACGCCCCGCACGTGCTGGTGGCGGTCGGCGACGACGCGATCGCCGCGACGGGTTCCGCCCGGCAGCGGGCGCTCTCCTGGGCCACCACGTACGCCTCGACGCGCGGCGGCCTGGCGGCGGCGCGCGACGGCCGGGTGGTGCTGATGCTGCCCGGCCGGGACGCGGGCGGCGCAGCCCGCGCGGTGTCCCGGGACCTGTCCCGGGTGACCGGCCGGCCGGTGACCGCCGGGGCGAGCGGCCCGTCGACCGACCCCGCCTCGCTGGCGGCGATCTTCCAGGAGGCGGACCGCTGCCTGACGGCACTCGGCGCGCTGGGCCGCACCGGGCAGGGGGCGAGCACCGCCGAGCTGGGCTTCGTCGGGCTGCTGCTGGGCGCGGTGGGCGACCGGGGCGACGGGGACGTGGCCCGGTTCATCGCCACCACCGTCGGGCCGGTGGTGGACTACGACGCCCGGCGGGGCACCGCGCTGGTGAAGACCCTGGAGGCGTACTTCGGGGTGGGTGGCAGCCTGGCCCGGGCGGCCGAGCTGCTGCACGTGCACGTCAACACGGTGACCCAGCGGCTGGAACGGGTCGGCCAGCTGCTCGGCCCCGACTGGCAGAAGCCCGGCCGGGCCCTGGAGGTGCAGCTCGCGCTGCGCCTGCACCGGCTCCGCGAGCCGTCGCCCTGACGGTTCGGGGCGCCACGTCGCCGACCGGGGCGGGGCGACGGCTCGCCGACCGGGGCGGGGCGACGCGACGGCTCGCCGACCGGGGCGGGGTGCGTCAGCGGGCCCGGATGCCGTCCAGGACGCCGTCGACGATCCGGTCCGGGAGCAGGACGTCGTCCAGCTCGGGGTGCCAGCGCAGCATCCGCTGCATCAGCATCGGCCCGGTGAGCAGCGCCATCGCCACCTCGATGTCGAGGTCGGCCCGCAGCTCGCCGAGGCGTACCCCCCGGCGGAGCACCTCGCGCATCAGCTGCCGGCGGGGCGCGATGATGTTCTGGTAGAGCCGGAAGTGGTCGGGGCTGCGGTTCACCTCCGGCACGAGGCAGGGCATGATCTTCGCGGCACGCGGGTCGATGTTGTGCCCGACCGCGCCGACCAGCAGCACCAGGTCGTCCCGCACGGAGTGGCCCGCCGGATTCGGCAGCACGCCCTTGAGCCGGCGCAGCGCGTCCAGCAGCAGCGCGTCCTTGCCCGGCCAGCGGCGGTAGATGGTGGCCTTGCCGACGCCGGCGCGGGCCGCGATCGCCTCGATGGAGAGCGCCTCGATCGTGCTGCCCTCGGCGAGCAGGTCGAGGGTGGCCTCCACGATCGCCTCGTCCGCGCGGCTGCTCCGCGGTCGCCCGGGCGACCGCGGAGCCTCGGCGGCGGAAGTCATGTCCGACATTGTTCCCGGACCTACGCTGTTCCGGCCAACTCGGGTTGGCTCGTTGCCGGCGTACCGGCCGCCCGGTCGGGGGCGCGGCCGGGCATCCAGCGCAGCACGACCGCGAAGCCGAGCACGGCGACCGCCGCGGAGAGCGCCGCAGCCCAGTGCATCGCCGAGACGAAGGCGTCGTTGGCGGCCGTGACCAGGGCCGGCCCGGTCGGACCGAGCTGCCCGGCCGCCGCGTACGCGCCGGAGATCGACTCGCTCGCCGCCTCGTGCGCCCCCGCCGGCAGGCCCCGCAGGGCCGGGGCGACGTCGTCCCGGTACACCGCGGACAGCACCGAGCCGAGCACGGCCACGCCGAGGGCGCCGGCGACCTGGCGCACGGTGTTGCTGACCGCCGACCCGACGCCGGCCTTCTCCCGGGGCAGCGCCGACATGATCGACTCGGTGGCCGGCGGCATGATGTTGGCCATGCCGATGCCCTGGAGGAGGAAGACCACCAGGACCACCCAGATCGGCGTGCCCGCGTCGATGAACGCGAACGCCGCGAGGGCCACGCTGGTCAGCGCCAGCCCGACGGCCGCGACGGCCCGGCCCCCGTACCGGCGGACCATCGCCGCGCTGCGCGGGGCGAAGACGAGCTGGGCGGCGGCGAAGGGCAGGAAGAGCAGGCCGGTCTGCAGCGGGGTGTAGCCGCGGACCAGTTGCAGGTAGAACGAGCTGAAGAACATCACGCCCATGGCGGCGAAGAAGACCAGCCCGACCAGCGCCACCGGGGCCGCGAAGCGGGGCACCCGGAACAGCCGGACGTCCAGCGACGGGTGGTCGCTGCGCAGCTCCAGCAGCACGAACCAGGCCAGCACGGCCAGGCCGCCGAGGATCGACACCCAGACCAGGGGCCGGTCGAAGCCGTGCTCGCCGCCGTCGATGATGCCGTAGGTCAGGGCGACCAGGCCCACCACCGACAGCAGCACGCCGGGGACGTCGACCCGCCCCGGATCGGGGTCGCGGGACTCGGGCACCAGCAGGGCGACCAGGACCACGCCGACCGCGACCACCGGCACGTTGATCAGGAAGACCGAGCCCCACCAGTAGTGTTCCAGCAGCGCGCCGCCGAGGATCGGGCCGATCGCCACGGCGAGGCCGACCGCGCCGGCCCACACGCCGATCGCCCGGCCGCGCTCCCGGGGGTCGAAGACGTTGGAGATGATCGACAGGGTCACCGGCATGATCGCCGCCCCGCCGACGCCCATCAGCGCGCGGGCGCCGATGAGCTGGGCCGGACTCTGCGCGTACGCCGACAGCAGCGACGACAGCCCGAACAGGACCAGCCCGACCAGCAGGAAACGCTTGCGCCCGGCGCGGTCGCCGAGCACGCCGAAGGTGAAGAGCAGACCCGCGAAGACCAGGGTGTACGAGTTGATCGCCCACTCCAGCTCGCCCTGGCTCGCGCCGAGGCCGTGCACCGGGTCGGCGAGGGTGCGCAGGGCGACGTTGAGGATGGTGTTGTCGAGGACGACGACGAGGAGGCTGATCACCAGCACCCCGAGGATCGCCCACCGCCTCGGATGTCCGGTGTTCTCGTGCGGTTGCATGGGCCGGTCCTCTCCCCCGGTTCGCCCGCCCCGCAGATACGATACGGGGCAGGCTCGTAACTCCAACGAGGCTAGGCGAACCGTTTACGATACGGAACCGGATCGTATCGTTTGTGCGCCACGTCACGCATCACCCGGCACCCACCCCTGTTGATCGACTCCATGTCGGCGACATGGCGGCATCAACGCCCCGGGACACCCCCACCTGCCCGACATCCCGCCACGCCCCCGCCGAAACGGGCGGATTGTCCGGCCCTGGCGGGGGCGACGTGGAGGCGGCCTCGGCGTGGACGAGGCGGGGCCGGAGCCGGGGCCGGAGGACGGGCCGGGGCCGGAGGACGGGCCGGGGCCGGAGGACGGGCCGGGGCCGGAGGACGGGCCGGGGCCGGAGGACGGG
>NZ_BBOL01000011.1:132937-291914 GCF_020884815.1 Micromonospora sp. NBRC 110038
CGGGGCCGGAGGACGGGCCGGGGCCGGAGGACGGGCCGGGGCCGGAGGACGGGCCGGGGCCGGAGGACGGGCCGGGGCCGGGGGGCGGGGGTAGGCCGGGGGGCGGGGGTAGGCCGGGGCGGGCGTGGCCGGGTTGATCGACTTCATGTCGGGCAGATGGGGGTATCCCGCGCCGTTGATACCGCCACCTGCCCGGCATCCCGTCACCCCTCCGCCGGAATGGGCGGATTGTCCGACCCGGTGGGGCGGCGAGGGGGCGGGGCGGGGTGACCGGCGGCACCCCGCGGCCGGAATCCTGGCCGGGGCGGGGGCGTTACACCTGACGGACGACCGCAGCAGCACCCCGGATCCCCCGATCCGGCAGGCCCCGGGCCGCTCGCGTGCTGGCTCACCCGACGCGCCTGCCCCACCGACGCCCGGTCCGCCCCGCGGCGTGCCGGCCGCCTCGGCATCAGGCCCCGGGGAATGGGGACGGGTCGCCGGTCGTTACACCCGGACCCGGCGCCGCACGGCAGCCGCCCCCTCCTCCTTCTTCTTCTTTCCCCCTTTGTTCGTTGTTCGGGCGCCTCGACGTGGTGCTCGCACACCCCCCGCCATCCCCCTCGGGCGGGCACGGGTGTGCCGACCCCCCGATTGGAGACACCCCTCATGAACACGACCATCCTGCGTAAGAGCGTCCTCGGTATCGCCGGACTCGCGTTCGCCGGTGGCCTCGCCGCCGGCCCCCTGAACCACCACACCACCACCGACACCGGCACCGGCACTGTTGACGCGCGGCCCGTCGCCGCCGTGCAGGCCGACAACACCGTGGACGCCGGGAAGCTGATCCCGCACGGCGTGCAGGGCACGCAGTCGCGCATCGACCTCGACGCCGAACAGACCGCCAACGCCAAGGCCATCATCGCCGCCACCAAGAAGACCGGCCTCGACGAACGCGCCGCGGTCATCTCGATCGGCACTGCCCTGCAGGAGTCGAAGCTGCAGAACCTCGGCCACCTCGGCGACCGCAACGACCACGACTCCCTCGGCCTGTTCCAGCAGCGCCCCTCCAGCGGCTGGGGTTCGCCGGAGCAGATCACCGACCCGGAGTACGCGACCACCGCGTTCCTCAAGGGCCTCAAGCAGGTCGACGGCTGGCACGACATGCCGCTGACCGACGCCGCCCAGACGGTGCAGGTCTCGGCCTACCCCGACGCGTACGCGCAGTGGGAGCAGCAGGCCGCCGACCTCGTCACCCAGCACTGGAACAACAGCTGACACCACACACCCACGCACGCCACCACCCGCCGGCCGGGCCCCTGACACGGGGCCCGGCCGGCAGCGTCCCCGCCCCCGGGCAGCCCAGTGTTAGGAAGGGCCCCCTCCTATACCGAAAGCGTTAACAAGGGGCCCTTCCTTGCAAGCAGGCGGCGGTGGCCGCCGCCAGGGTCGTCAGGCGGATCGACGGGGGCGGCAGCGGTTCGATCCAGCCCGGCCCGGCCGCGTGCACGCGTACGCCCGGGGTGTCGCGGCCGAAGCGGACCAGCCGGTACGCGCGGCCGGTGACCGGCGTCTGCGACCAGACCACGACGGTGTGCGGACGCGCCCGGCGCACGGCGGACGCCAACGCCGTCCAGGGCAGCGCGGGCCCGAGCAGCAGCGCGCCCCGCCCGCGCTCCCGCAGGGCGGCGGCGAGCGCGTGCAGGCCGAGGCAGTGGGTTTCGTGCTCGGCCCCGGCGAGCAGTACGCCGCCGGTGGGCAGTTGCCGGGCGGGCTCGCGACGGAACACGTCCAGGCCGATGCGCACGCCCTCGGAGAGGGCGTGTTCGGTGGCGACCTCGGCCGCCGTGTGGCCCCGCAGCGCGGCGAGCAGCGGAACGCAGACCTGCTGCCAGGACGCGAGCACCCCGTGGTCGGCGGCCAGCGCCAGCAGCAGGGCGGCGACCTCGTTGGCGTCGAGGTCCTCGGCGGCTGCGGAGAGGCGCTTGCGCGCGGTCTCGACGGCCTCGGCCGGCATCGAGTCGGTCAGCACGACGTACCCCCGGGTAGACGGTCACTACCAGGGGTTCGTCCGGGCGGCGCGATTCGGATGCGGCGCGGGTGCGGCTGCCGGCGACCAGCGCCGGCCTACGACCAGCGCCGGCCGGCGACCGGGGCGCGCGCGGCGGGTCAGCCGGTCAGCGCGTCGAGGGCCAGGTCGACGTCGGCGTCGGTGGTGTAGAGGTGGAACGACGCCCGGACCCGGCCGGCGCGCACCGCCGCCCGGATGCCCGCTCGTTCCAGTTTCTCCTGCGCGCCGGGCACCTCGACGGCGACGATCGCGCTGTCGCCGGGTGGCCGGCCCAGCCCGGCGAGGAACCGGTTGGCCAGGCGCACGTCGTGCTCGCGCACGGCCGGCACGCCGATCTCGGCGAGCAGTTCCAGGGCGGGGGCGGTGCCGATCCAGCTGAACCACGCCGGGGACTGGTCGAACCGCCGGGCGTCGGCGGCCAGTCGCAGCGGCGGGCCGTAGTAGGAGGAGAACGGGTCCTCGGCCGCGTACCAGCCGGCGCCGTCGGGTCGCAGCCGCTCGCGCAACGCCGGCGCCAGGTAGGCCAGGGCCGACCCGCGCGGCCCCATCAGCCACTTGTACGCCCCGACGGCGACGACGTCGGCCAGGCCGGCGTCGAACGGCAGCCAGCCGCACGCCTGGGTCGCGTCCACGGCCACCAGCGCGCCGTGGGCGCGGGCGGCGGCCACGATCCGGTGGTAGTCGGCGACGGCCCCGTCGGCGGACTGCACCAGGCTGAACGCGACCAGGTCGGTGTCGGCGTCGATCGCGTCGACGAGCCCGTCGAGCGGGACCGTGCGCACCCGCACCCCCCGCTCGGCCTGGGCGAGCCAGGGAAAGAGGTTGGAGGTGAACTCCACCTCGGGGACCACGACGGTGGCGCCGGCCGGCAGGGCCGCCGCGACGGGGGCGAACAACGCGGACACCGTGCTGCCGACCGTCACGTCGGTGGGCGCCACGCCGACCAGGCCGGCGAAGGCCGCCCGGGAGCGCCGGGTGGCGTCGTCCCACCCCTCCCAGGAGGTACGTCCCGTCCGCCAGTCGGCCAGCGCCTCCTGCACCGCCGCCCAGGCCGGCTCGGGCGGCAGCCCGTAGCTGGCGGTGTTCAGCCAGCCGGGCTGCGGCTGCCACAGCTTGCGTGCCTGCTCCAACTCCATGCCGCCGACGGTAGTGCGGCCGCAGTCACCTCCGTGAGCGCCAATTCACCGATGGTGGCCGCCGCCCCCGGTCGCGGCCTACCCGAGGGGGGTGGCGGGCGACGCGGGGGCGGTGGTGGACAGGGGACCGGGGACGGGGCGGCGCGGCGGCGGGGCCCGGTCAGGCGGGTGCGCCGCTGAGCGCCGGGCGCTGCGGCTCGGCCGGCGGCTGCGGGTCGTCGTCGTCCTCGTCGAGCATGGTGGCCTCGTCGAAGGGGCGGCGGCCGGCGAGCACGTCGCGGGCCTGCGCGCGGTCGAACTCGCCGGTCCAGGTGCCGACCAGGACGGTGGCCACGGCGTTGCCGGCGAAGTTGGTCAGCGCCCGCGCCTCGGACATGAACCGGTCGATGCCGACGATCAGTCCGACGCCGTCGAGCAGGTAGGTGGCGGGCTGGCCGGCATCTCCCGGGTCACCGCCCGGCGGTACCTGGAGTATCTGGTGGCCGCCGAGCGGGCGGTGCGGGCGCCCCGCTACGGCACCCCGGGCCGCCCCGAGGTGGAGTACCGCCCGGCCTGACCGCGTCCGCCCGCCGGCCCGCCCCGGGTCAGCTCACGTTGGCCGGGCCGAGGACGCTCTTGAGGTCGCCCATGAGGGCGGTGGTGGCCGCGACCCGGAAGGGGCCAAGCCGCAGGGTGGTGGTCTTGCCGCCGTTGAGGAGCTTGACGTGGACCTCGGTGTCGCCGGGGTGCAGGACGAGGGTCTCCTTGAGGCGTTCGACCAGCGGCGGGGTGCAGCGGTGCACGGGAATGGTGAGGGTGACCGGTTTGCTGCCCGGGTTGCTGGTGACGTCGGGCAGTTGCATGTCCATCGCCATGATGCGGGGGGTGTCGTCGCGGCGGTCGACCCGGCCCTTGACCACCACGATCGCGTCCTCGGCGATGTACTGGCCGATCACCTCGTACGTGTTGGGGAAGAACAGGGCCTCCACGCCGCCGGCGAGGTCCTCCAGCGTGGCCGACGCCCACGCGCGGCCCTGCTTGGTGACGCGGCGCTGCACGCCGGAGAGGATGCCGGCGAGGGTGACCACCGCGCCGTCGGGGACGGTGCCCTCCTCGGAGAGGGCGGCGATGGTGCAGTCGGCCGCCGCGCCGAGGACGTGTTCGAGGCCGAACAGGGGGTGGTCGGAGACGTAGAGGCCGAGCATCTCGCGTTCGAAGGCGAGCTTGTCGCGCTTGTCCCACTCGGCCTCGCCGATGGTCGGCATGACGGTGGTGTTGCCGCCGACGGTCTCGGCGTCGCCGAAGCCGGCGCCGAACAGGTCGTACTGGCCGACGGCCTCCTTGCGCTTGACGTCGGCGTACGCGTCGATCGCGTCGGCGTGCACGGCGAGCAGCCCCTTGCGGCTGTGGCCCATGACGTCGAACGCGCCGGCCTTGATCAGCGATTCGATCGTCTTCTTGTTGCACACCACCGCGTCGACCTTGGCCAAGAAGTCGTAGAAGTCGGCGTACTCGCCTTTCTCCTGCCGGCACCGCATGATCGAGGTCACCACGTTCGCCCCGACGTTGCGGATCGCCGCGAGACCGAACCGGATGTCCTTGCCGACCGGGGTGAACGGCCCGGCCGAGGTGTTCACGTCCGGCGGGAGGACCTGGATGCCCATTCGCCGGCACTCCGACAGGTACAGCGCCATCTTGTCCTTGTCGTCGCCGACGGAGGTCAGCAGCGCCGCCATGTACTCGGCCGGGTAGTGCGCCTTCAGGTACGCCGTCCAGTACGACACCAGGCCGTACGCCGCCGAGTGCGCCTTGTTGAACGCGTACCCGGCGAACGGCACGAGGACGTCCCACACGGCCTGGATCGCCTCGTCGGAGTAGCCGCGCTCGCGGCAGCCGTCCCGGAACGGCACGAACTCCTTGTCGAGGATCTCCTTCTTCTTCTTGCCCATCGCCCGCCGCAGCAGGTCCGCCTGGCCGAGCGTGTAGCCGGCGAGGATCTGCGCGGCGCGCTGCACCTGCTCCTGGTAGACGATCAGGCCGTGGGTGGGGGCGAGGATCTCCCGCAGCGGCTCCTCCAGCTCCGGGTGGATCGGCGTGATCTCCTGGAGGCCGTTCTTGCGCAGCGCGTAGTTGGTGTGCGAGTCCACGCCCATCGGGCCCGGTCGGTACAGCGCGAGGACGGCGGAGATGTCCTCGAAGTTGTCCGGCTTCATCAGCCGCAGCAGCGACCGCATCGGCCCGCCGTCGAGCTGGAACACCCCGAGCGTGTCGCCGCGCGCCAGCAGCTCGTAGGCGGCTTTGTCGTCCAGGTCCAGGCCCAGCAGGTCCAGGTCCTTGCCGTGGTTGAGCTGGATGTTCTTGACCGCGTCGTCGATGATCGTGAGGTTGCGCAGGCCGAGGAAGTCCATCTTCAACAGCCCGAGCGACTCGCACGTCGGGTAGTCGAACTGGGTGATGATCACCCCGTCGGAGTCGCGCCGCATCAGCGGGATGTGCTCGATGATCGGCTCCGCCGACATGATCACCCCGGCGGCGTGCACGCCGGTCTGCCGGATCAGCCCCTCGATGCCCTTCGCCGTGTCGATGACCTTCTTGACGTCCGGGTCCGACTCGTACAGGCCCCGGATCTCCCCCGCCTCCGCGTAGCGCGGGTGCTTCGGGTCGAAGATGCCCGACAGCGGGATGTCCTTGCCCATCACCGCCGGCGGCATCGCCTTGGTGATCCGGTCCCCCACCGCATACGGGTAGCCCAGGACCCGCGCCGAGTCCTTGATCGCCGCCTTCGCCTTGATCGTGCCGAACGTGGCGATCTGCGCGACCTTGTCCTCACCCCACTTGTCGGTGACGTACTTGATCACCTCACCGCGCCGACGCTCGTCGAAGTCGATGTCGACATCCGGCATCGAGACCCGCTCGGGGTTGAGGAACCGCTCGAAGATCAGCCCGTGCGGGATCGGGTCCAGGTCCGTGATCCCCAACGCGTACGCGACCAGGGAACCCGCCGCCGACCCACGGCCCGGGCCCACCGCGATGCCCTGGCTCTTCGCCCACTGGATGAAGTCGGCGACCACGAGGAAGTACGACGGGAAGCCCATCTGGATGATGACGCCCAGCTCGTACTCCGCCTGCACCACGTGGCCCTCGGGGATCCCGCCCGGGAACCGCCGGGCGAGGCCCTTGAAGGTCTCCTTGCGGAACCACGACTCCTCCGTCTCCCCCTCGGGGATCGGGAAGCGCGGCATCAGGTTGTGGAACTCGAACATCCCCGCCGGATCGACCTTCTCGGCGACCAGCAGCGTGTTGCGGCAGCCCTGGAGCCACAGCTCGGAGGAGTCGACGGCGCGCATCTGGTCGGCGGACTTGATGAAGTAGCCGCCGCCCTCGAAGCGGAACCGGTTGGGGTCGGCGATGTTGCTGCCGGTCTGCACGCACAGCAGGACGTCGTGCGCCTCGGCCTGCGCCTCGTGGGTGTAGTGCGAGTCGTTGGTCACCACCGGCGGGATGCCGAGCTTCTTGCCGATCTCGGTGAGCCCCTCGCGGACCCGGCGCTCGATGTCGAGGCCGTGGTCCATCAGCTCCAGGAAGTAGTTGTCCTTGCCGAAGATGTCCTGGTATGCCGACGCGACCTTGATCGCCTCGTCGAACTGGCCCAGCCGCAGCCGGGTCTGCACCGCGCCGGAGGGGCACCCGGTGGTGGCCATGATCCCCTCGGCGTGCTCGGCGATCAGCTCCATGTCCATCCGGGGCCACTTGACGTAGTGGCCCTCCATGGAGGCGCGCGAGTTGAGGGTGAACAGGTTGTGCAGGCCGGTCCTGTTCGCCGCCCACATCGTCATGTGGGTGATCGCGCCGTTACCGGAGACGTCGTCGCTCTTCTGCTCCGGCCGGCCCCACTTCACCCGCGCCTTGTGGTAGCGCGACTCCGGCGCCACGTATGCCTCGACGCCCAGGATCGGGGTGATCCCGGCGGCCATGGCCTGCTTGTAGAAGTCGTTCGCGCCGTGCATGTTGCCGTGGTCGGTCATCGCGACCGCCGGCATGCCGAGCCGGTTGGCCTCGGCGAAGAGGTCCTTCAGCCGGGCCGCACCGTCGAGCATCGAGTACTCGGTGTGCACGTGCAGATGCGCGAACGAATCGCCCATGCGTGGCGCCCCCCCCGGGTCGGATCATGGGTTGTCGAGATCGGTCGGCCCACCCTATCGCCGGGGGATCGGGGACCTCCAGCAGCCGCGCGGGGCGGAACCGCCCGGGTGGCGGGGATCTCCCCGGCCGGCTGATGCGGTGTGCCTCCGCGGTCACCCCGTTTCAGAGCTCGACCAGGGCCAGCGTCCACTGGCCGTGATCGTCTTCCCAGAGGGTGACGATCTCGCCGACCGGGACCGAGTTGTACTCGTGCCGCTCGTCTTCCTCGGAGTAGTCGCCGTCCTCCTCGGCCGCCGCGACGATGCGCAGGGCGTCCTCGCGGGTGCCGTCGGTGGCTGCCCGGATGCGGGAGACCCGCCACGTGACACCGCTGAGGTCGCGGCCGATGAGTTCACTACCGGGCACGAGATTCTTGTCGTCGTCATCGATCTCGAAGAGGGTGTTGGGACCGTCGACCAGTAGCGTGTCGGTGTCGCCGATCATCAGGCTTTCGTCGACGACCTGTTGTTCGCCGCGGAGTACCGCCGGGTCGAGCCAGGCCGGCCGCCGGTCGAGTCCGACCTCGCTGATGAAGTTCCCCCAGGCGTAGAGCGCATACATGCGCGGCATGCTACAGGGCGGCAGGATCCTTGCCTGGTCGGAAGGATCGCCGTGGAGCATTGCGGGCCTGGCGACCTTCCCCCACAGCGCCATCACAATGGAACGGCTCATTTATCGAGGGTGAGGGAAACCATTTTATCCGGCCTTCCTTTAGGAAGGCTAAAGCGCCGCCGGGGCAGCGGTGAGCCTTGACACACTCCCGTTTCCGAACCTACTGTGGGAGTCAAACCTCGCGGGCACGGAAGCGACATCAGCTGCGCATACGCCCGCTCGGAGGAGGTGCCCCTGATGCCCCACAATCTGGTCGAGGAATGCCGCCTGGAAGGCGGCCCCGCGCATCTGCCGGATCATTTGCGCACCGCAACAGTTCCGAGAGACGGCAGCAAGGTGAAAGTTCCGTTCCACAACGGCTGGGAGCATTTCGAGCGGATCCACGAGTTCACCCAGACCGGCGCGCCCATCTTCCGCTGGACGATGCGCACGAAGATCGCGGAGTGATCCGCATCGTCCCTGCTCGGGCCGCCTGACGGCCCCGGCCCGCCCGCGCCTGCCCCACCAAGACCGGGAGACCTGCGTGATCGTCGCGTGTGCCACCCAGCCCGCCCCGGGCCATTTCCTGCTCATGACGGGGCTCCTGCGGGCGCTGCGGGATCGTGGACACCAGGTCACGGTGTTGTCCTCACCGGCCTTCGGCGGTTTCGTGGCGAGTCGGGGGTTCGCCTTCCGCGGTGTCGGCAGCCCATGGCTGGCGGCGCAACGGGCACCCCTGCCGTTCACGGTCGGGGAGAGCCCCACCGCACAATCGACGGATTACTCGTTCGCGGAGGCCGCGATCCGGGACAGTTTTCGGGCCGCGGCCGGCGTACTCGACGACCTGTCGCCGGACCTGCTGCTACGCGAGCCGACCGAGTTCGGTGTGACCTTCGCGGCCGAGCGGGCCGGAATTCCGGTGACCACCGTCGGAATCGGTTTTCTCCGCACCGGCGACCGGCTGATGGCCGACGGCGGAAGCCTGCTGCTCCGGCTCCGCGCGGAGGCCGGGCTGCCGGCGACCCCCGACGACCTGGACGCGCTCAGTCGTCGCCGCTACGTGCAGACCACCCCACCCAGTTTCGAGCAGGTGCCGCAGGCGCTGACCACGATGCGGGCGGTCGACCCCGACCCCGGGCATGCGGCTCCCCGCGCACCCCGCCTGCTCGTCACCCTCGGCACCCTGGTCAACCGGAAGGAGCTGCTCACCCGGGTCCTCGCCGAACTCGCGCGCATCCCGGTCGACTGCGTGCTCGCCGCCGGTGACCGGGCCGCGGAGATCGCCGCACACGCGCCCGCGCACGTGCAGGTGCAGCCGTTCGCCGACCTCGGCCGGCTCGCCGCGAGCTGCACCGCGCTGATCTGCCACGGCGGCTTCGGTTCCATCCTGCACGCCGTCGTGCACGGCCTGCCGGTGACCGTTCTTCCGTACAACGCCGACCAGGAGTGGAACGCGGAGCGGATGCGGGCCATCGGCGCCGGCCGCCGGGTGGGGTGGGACGAGCTTGGCGACGGCGCGCTGGCCGCCGCAGTCGAGGAGATGCACTCGCCTCCGCCGCTGCGCGCGGCCCGGCTCCTCGCCGCCGAGCTCGGCAGCATGCCGTCCCCGGACCAGGTCGCCGACCTGCTGACCGCCGAGATCGGCGCCACGCGCTAGCGGCCCGGGAGACCGATCCCGGGCACGGGACACCAGGCCGACGCAAGGCGCGGCTTAGCGGTCCCGCTCATGCTGAAACGACGGCGGCCGAGACGGCAACCGCCGGCCGGGTGTCCATGCGTCGCGGAAGGATCGGAATGGTCGAGAGCCGGGTGGAGCCGGTCAGCGAGCTGCTCGCTCCCGTTCCGGCGAGCATCGACCCGCTGGAGTTCCGCGGGGTCCTGGGCCACTTCGCGACCGGGGTCGCGGCGGTGACCGGGGTCGACGCGGGCGCCCCGGTGGGGTTGCTGGTCAACTCGTTCACATCGGTGTCGCTCGACCCGCCCCTGGTGGCCTTCTGCGTCGCCCACACCAGCAGGAGTTGGTCGCGGCTGCGCAGGGGGGAACGTCACTGCATCTGCTTCCTGGCCGCCGACCAGCAGGAGCAGGGGCTGCGCCTGGCCGGGCGGGGGGTCGACAAGTTCCGCGACGTGGCCTGGTCGCCGTCGCCCTCGGGGCTGCCCGTCCTCGACGGGGCCCTGGCCTGGCTGGAATGCGCGGTCGAGGCCGAACACCCGGCCGGCGACCACGTCATCGTCGTCGCCCGGGTGTATCGCCTGGCCCGGTCCGGCGACGACTCGCGTACCGAACCGCTGCTGTTCTACCGCGGCAGGTGGACGCGGCTTCCCGGAGCGTGACGGCCGGGGCCGGCGGCGTCACCGCCGGCTGCTATCCCCGGAAGAAGGCGAACCTCGACCAGCTCCGGGCCGTCCGATTCTTCCTGAGCTGCCGCCACAGCCGGCGCTCCACCCTGGTCGGCGGTGCCGTCGAAAGCCGCTCGGGATGACCGGGCGGCGGCCCCACCTCGATGACCTCGTCCCGGAATTGCGAACGCTCCAGCGGCGGCAACGGGACGCCGGACATGGTCCAGCAGGCGTAGCCGAGCTCGGCGAGATAGCGGATCAGGAGCGGGCAGATGGTGTTCTGCGTGCGGGACCTCACAGGGATAATCCTCGCCGCGGGAGCTAAAGCCGGGTTAAAGCTGCCGGGCCGCCCCACCGTCGGCACCGGCCGCCGCAGCGCGGCCCACCACCGATCATCCGCCGCGCCGAGCGCCGCACAACCGAAGGGGCAAATCGGTCATGTTGAATCTACTCCCCGGGAGATCGAAACCGTCCGAAGACTCGCGGCCACGGATCATCAAGACGGCCAGCCCGTTCCGGAACCGTCCCACGAATGGCGAAGCTGCGCCCGGACACGCGCAGGGCGTATTCTTACCGGTGGATACATGGCACCAGAGCAGCGCTAGCGGGGGCGAGGACTCACCATGACTCGATCGGCAACCAATCGTCGGGCTAAAACAAAACAACGACGGGACCACCGGGTCGGCCCGCTGCGTTTCAACGACGACGAGTTGCGGATCGTTCAAATGGCGGCCGACAAAGCCGGCCTCTCGCTCGGGGCATACGTGACCGCAGCGGCGGTGAGATCGGCCCGCACGGAACTCCACCTGGGCCTTCCCGAATGTGAATCCCCCACCGAACTCCACGACATCCGCACCATCCTGACCCTCCTGCGATGGCGCCTGGACATGGCCGGCGGCGACAGCAGACGGGCGGACCTGCTCAACGACCTGCTCACCGAAGCCATCAACGCGACCCTGCACCAGCAGGCCGAGGCAACGGCACAGGCCGGATCGCCGGCCTCGCGCCCCGCACCGCCGCACGGGCCCGACAGCGCCGAGCCGCCGCCCCCACCTCCCAGCTAGCGGGGCGATCGCGCCTCCCGGGACGCACGCTCCGGGGCGACGCGCCCGCCGCACCCTCGACGCGAACACCCAGCTCCTGGCCAGCCGCAAGGGTCGGATGGAGCAGCTGGTCACTCGACCCGCCCGCGACCGGCGCCGGTCGCGCTCGCCCCAGCCCGGGGAACACGCGCCCACGCCCCGTCGGGCCGCTTGCCGTCCGCCCCGGTCGAGAAGACCGAGGCAGAGGTCCGGCAGGTCCACAGCCGCCACCGGCCGGCGGGCTGCCGGGGTCGAGCCCGGCGCGTTCCAGGACCCGACGGCGCGGGCTCGCCGCACCCGCACGGACATCGGCATCGCCTCCGCGACGACCGAACGCGACGCCGGACCAACGCGATCCCGGCGCCGCCGAGGCGTCCCGGGCCATCCGCCACCCGAGCAGGCCGTCGACACGGTGAACATTCGTGGTCGCGGCACCGGGCGCCCCACCGCCGCCCACCACCACTGCGGGAACACGTATCATCACTTTCCGTAGATGTACGCCGGGAGATTGCCGGCGCGGCCGCCGGCCAGGGGGCCACGAGGAGGCGGACCCCCGCGCCCGCACCGACGCCACCCGGCACGGGCCACGAGCCGCAGCACCGGGCGCCGATCAACGCCGGTGCAGGGTGCGGCGACCCTGCGGCGGGGGTCGCCGCGCCGCGACCACCGACACCAGATCTGACACGCGTGTAATAATCCATTGATAATGATCATCGCTTGTGCAATATGGCTAACATAACTCTGAGCGACGATAAGGCGAGCACCAACAGCATGTCAGACATACACTGCGGTAGTCCGACAAGATGTGCCGCCCGACTCTAAAATCCCTATAAACTCGCAGGTGGTTCGACCCACAAGCATGGTGTGTCGCAGATCACACAACCTTCGCCGTTTGCTGTCCAACAAGCCGCTTGTTAGAGTTCGTCCGGTTCGAATGAACGGCTGCCGGACGGGGGGCGGCGATCTGCGCCTAAGCGCGAGAAGAAACCATTTCCGCCGGAATGAGGTTTGCTATCGTCGCGCCGCTCCGATTGGAGTACTTGGAGGCCACGGCTTGAGATACGAGATTCTTGGTCCCGTTCGCATAACGGCCGGCAAGGACACGCCATCGGTGGGGACGCACAAGATGGAGGTGTTGCTGCGGACGCTCCTGATCCGCAACGGACACATCCTGTCCCTTGATCAGCTAGCGACGGAATTGTGGGGCGACAAACCTCCCATACGGGCCCGGGCCTCCATCCACGTGTACGTGTCCCAACTCCGCAAGGTGCTCAACAGGTTCTCGCGCAACACCGGCGTGATAACGACGCGGGCCCCCGGCTACATCCTGGAGCTCGGCGGCGACGAACTCGACCTCGAACTGTTCCTGGCCCTGGTCGAGAAGGCGCGGTTGCAGCGCTCGGTCCACCGGCACGACCTGGCTGTCGAGACCCTGACCGAGGCGCTGCGGTACTGGCGGGAGCCGGTCCAGGCCTCCTCCTACGAGGGACCGATCATCCGGGAGTTCGCCAACTGGGCCGAGGAGCTGCGGGTCGAGTGCACCGAGCTGCTGGCCCGCTCGCTGCTCGCGTCGGACCAGAGCAGCAAGGCCGTGCGAATACTGTACGGGCTGATCGCCGAGTTTCCGCTCCGGGAGAAGCTCTACGCGTTCCTCATGGAGGCGCTCAGCCAGTCCGGACGCCGGGCGGACGCCCTGGAGGTCTACCAGACGGCGCGGCGGCAGATCCGCGAGGAACTCGGCCTCGAACCGTGCCGGTTTCTCCGGGAAACACAGGAGATCATCCTCAAGGACAATCTCGACGAGCTGAGCTTCAGGCGAGCTCGCCATGAGCAACGCATACAGCCGTACGCCGTCTGATCTTGAGCGGTCCCGGCGAGAGCCGATACCGGATGAAACGGAGCTGATGTGGATAGTATGGACTTCACCGAAACCTCGATCCCGGGCGCTTACCGGATCACCGTCACTCAGCATTCGGACCGCCGTGGCAGCTTCTTCGAGGCGTGGCGATTCAGCGAACTGCTCCAGCAGGTCGGGCAGCGATTCGAGATCCGTCAGGTGAACTACTCCGTCTCCCGGAAGAACACCCTCCGCGGGATTCACGGCACCACGCTTCCCCCCGGCCAGAGCAAGCTGGTCACCTGCGTACGGGGGGCGGCGATGGACGTCGCGGTCGACCTGCGCGTCGGATCCCCGACCTTCGGCAAGTTCGACGTGACGTTCCAGGACGCGACGTCCGGGATCGGCGTCTACCTCACCGAGGGCATCGGTCACGCCTTCCTGGCCCTGACGGACGACACCTGCATGAGTTACCTGTGCGGGGCGGAGTACGTGCCGGGCACCATGATCGACGTGGCGGCGCTGGACCCGGCGCTGGGCATCCCCTGGAAGCTGGACGGTCCACCGGTCATGTCCGACAAGGACGCGGCGGCACCGACCCTCGCCGAAGCCGCCGGGTCAGGGCTGCTCCCCACCTACGAGCAGGTGCTGGCGACCACCAGATCCGCCTGAAGGCCCATCTCCCCCGGTGGCAGTTCACCGACCGAAACCTCGCCCAAGGAGTGCCGATGGAGCACATGGGGAACACCAGGCCGATCCGCATGGGGGTGATCGGATGCGCCGACATCGCGTGGCGACGAACTCTGCCGGCGATGGAGAACGAGCCTCTCATCACGCTCACGGCCATCGCGAGCCGACACAGGGACAGGGCGGCCCACTTCACCGAACGGTTCGGGGGCGTGCCTGTCGAGGGCTACGAGGCGCTGCTGGAGCAGGACGACATCGATGCGGTGTACGTGCCGCTACCGGCCGTGCTGCACGCCGAGTGGATCGAGCGGGCACTGCGCGCGGGTAAGCACGTGCTGGCCGAGAAGCCCCTCACGACCGACCGCAAGCAGGCGGAGCACCTGTTCCGGGTGGCGGCCGAACACCGGCGCGTGCTGGTGGAGAACTTCATGTTCCTCCACCACCACCAGCACCAGCGGGTCGCCGACATGCTCGCCGACGGGGTCATCGGGGAGGTCCGGTCGTTCGCCTCGAGCTTCACGATCCCGCCGAAGCCGCAGGGGGACATCCGCTACCAGGCCGACGTGGGCGGCGGCGCGCTGCTCGACATCGGCGTCTACCCCATCCGGGCCGCGGGCCGGTTCCTCGGACCCGACCTGCAGGTCGCCGGCGCCGTGTTCCGCCACGAGCGGTTCCGCGACGTGGTGGTCGGCGGCAGCACCCTGCTGGCCACCGACCAGGGGGTGACCGCGCAACTCACGTTCGGTATGGAGCACTCGTACACCAACACGTACGAGTTCCGGGGAAGCACCGGCCGGCTCTGGCTGAACCGGGTGTTCACTCCCCCGGCCACGCACCAGCCGGTCATCTACATCGAGCGTCAGGACCACTTCGAACAGTTCGTCCTGCCCGCCGACGACCAGTTCGCCAAGATCGTCCGGGCTTTCGCGCAGGCCGTCCTCGCCGGGAGCGCCCCGCCGGAGTGGACCGAGGGATCCCTCGCGCACGCGTCCCTGGTCGACGCCGTCATCGCCGGCGCGCTCAAGTTCCCGTTCTCGTAGCCCGCCGGAGGCGTGGTCCTGACCCGGCGCCCGGCGCGGCGCTTCGCGGCCCGGCCCCGTCACCGCCGAAACCGTCGGCGGTGACCGGGCCGGGCCGTCGCCCCGTCCGCAGGCGGCGCGGCCGGGATCGCCGGCCGGCCGCGGACCGGCACCCGGCCGCCGCCCAGACACCAACGGCGTGCCCGTCGCCGACCGGGTCGGCGACGGGCACGCCGTGGTGCGGGGCTGCCCCGCTATCGGGCCGAGTCGGCCAGCGCCTGGAGCGCGGGAACCAGCTGCGTCGCGTCCGGCCGGGCGGCGTTGCGCTCCGCGAGCGCCTGCGCCGCCGCCCGGACGCTGCTCCCGTCGAGCAGCTCCGACACCGTTTTCTCGATGGACTCGGCGGTGACCTCGTCCGGCGTGAGGGACAGGCCCGCTCCGCTCGCCGTCAGCAGCTCGGCCCCGAGGGGCTGCGCGCTGATCTGCGGCACGACGAGCTGCGGCACACCGGACGCGACGGCGGCCAGCACCGTGCCGGGACCGCCCTGGTTGATGAGCGCGTCACACGTCGGCAGCAGCATCGACAGCGGAAGCCAGTCCACCACCCGCACGTTGTCCCGGGGTGCCCCGAGCAGCCCGCGGTCGATCTTCCCCAGCGCCGCCACGACCTCCACGTCCATGTCCGCCAGCGCCTCGACGATGCGCAGCGGGGTCCGCAGCACCTCGCTGCCCATGAAGTCGCTCGTGGTTCCCCAGCTGATGCAGACGCGCGGCCGGCCCGCCGGTTCGTCCAGCCAGGAGGGGGTGAGGGCGGAGCCGTTGTACGGCACGTAGCGGGTCGCGTGCCGGCTGGCCATCCGGATGGCGAGGAGCTCGTCCGGGCAGGGGTCGATCACGAGGTCGGCGTAGTCGGGGCCCAGGGGCACGTCCCACCTGTCGAGGAAGGCCAGCAGCTCCTTCGGCCAGTTCTGCCGCACCTCGCTCTCGGTGACGAGGTCCGCCCACAGCTGGTCGGGCATCGGACCCCAGGTGTGCAGGACCAGCGGCGCCCCGACGGCCCTGGCGACCACCGGGGCGACGAACGCGGCGGGATCGGCCACCACCAGGTCCGGTGACCAGCGCCGCGCGAACGGCACGAGGTCGGCCGCGAACGCCTCGGCGATCCGGACGTGCGGCACGACGATCTGCTCGATGCTCGGTGTGGTGCCGCCCGGCCCCTCCAGGCCACCGGCGAGGGCCTTCTTCAGCTCGATCATGAAGTCGGGGCCGGCACCGGCCTCGATCGCGGGCAGGCCGGCGCCCAGCACGTCACGCACCAGGGGAGGTTGGACCGCGACCCGCACGTCGTGGCCCGCCGCGCGGAGGGCCCAGGCCAGCGGAACGAGCGGGAACAGATGCGACCGGAAGGTGGCCGAGGTGAACAGGACCCGCATCAGATTTCTCCTCGCATTCGGGTTCGGCCGCGCGGGCCGACGTCGGTTCTGCGCGAGCCCGGCACGAACTCGCGGATTCGGCGGGCGCCGCCGCGGCACCCGCCGACGGCGCAGCGGCCGTCGTGCCGCCGCCCCGCCGGATGTCGCACGGCGGCCGGTCAGCCGGGGCGCTGCCCGACCAGGTGGAAGTTCCGCGCGGTGAGCGGATAGGGCATCCGGTCGGCCAGGGCGAGTTCGAGCTTCTCCAGCCGGGCGAAGAACTCCGGATCGGACTTGACGTCGTTGTCGGCAATGACGTTGCAGATATTGATCACCCCGTAGTGGCCGACGATCTCCAGGCCGCTGTCCCGCAGGTCGGCGCCGATCTGGTCGGCGGTGAGCACGGCCACGTCCCTGCCGTACACCGGGACCTGCTTGGTCCTCGCGGTCACCGCCCGCAGGGCCGCGTCCAGGTCGAGCTCGCGCACCGCCGCCTCCAACGGCACGGCGTAGGCGTTCGGGCCGACGACCGACAACGACCCGCCCGGCTTGAGGACCTTGACCAGGCCGCGGATCACCACCGCCGGGTCGGCGACGTACTGCAGGAGGTTGTGGCACAGCAGCAGGTCGAACTCCTGGCCGGCGAAGAGCTCCGGCACGTCGTGCGCGTCGCCCTCCCGGATCTCGATGCGCTCCGCGACCCCCTCGTCGGCCGCCAGCCGCTGCGCCATGGCGAGGGAGACGGGTGCCGAGTCCAGGACGGTGACGTGGTGGCCGCGCGCGGCGATCGGGACGGCGTCCCGGCCGTTGCCGCCGGCAACGTCGAGCACGCGCAGCGGGCGGTCGCCGAGATGCCGGGCGACGTTGGCCTCGACCACCGAGTAGCGCAACCGGCCCCAGGGCGTCTTCTGCCATTGTTGGAATTGGGCGAGGCGTTCGTCGAAGAGCGCGTTCTCGATAGCGTTGCCCACGGTGCTACCTCCGGGACGAGGATGAAGTGTCTGGCCACCGGACGACCGGCCCTGCAACGACTATCCATGCGCCCTGAAGCTATGCTAAACCTGGAGCCCCGGCAGGTTTAGGCAGGATTTAGGGAAAGTCACAATAATCTGCATCGACCCGTGGCGCAGGCGAGTGCCCAATCATTTCGACCTGCAGTGTCACCATGACCGGGAGACGCGTGCATGATTAATGTGACCCAGCCCAGTATCGGGGCAGAGGAACTCGCCGCGATCACTGCAGTTTTTGACAGCAAGTGGCTCGGCAGCGGCCCCCGTACGGAGGAGTTCGAGGGCCTGTTCGCCCGGCACCTGGGGGTGCCGGCCGAGAACGTGCTGTTCCTCAACTCGGCGACGTCCGCGCTCTTCCTCGCCGTCGAGCTGCTCGGCATCGGGCCGGGCGACGACGTGGTCATGCCGTCGAACGGCTTCGTCGCCAACGCCAGCGCCGTGGTGGCCGCCGGTGGCCGCCCGGTGTTCTGCGACATCGACGAGCACCATCTCAATCCGTCGGTGGCGGACGTCCTCGCGGCGCTCACCCCGCGCACCCGGGCGGTCATGGTGCTGCATTACGGCGGTTACCCGGGCGACGTGGACAAGATCGCCGCGCTGTGCGCCGAACGGGGCATCGCGCTGATCGAGGACGCGGCGGTCTCCATCGCCTCCAGCGTGCGCGGCCAGATGTGCGGCACCTTCGGTGACCTCGGCATCTGGAGCCTCGACTCGCGCAAGGTGATCACCACCGGCGACGGCGGGGTGCTGTACGCGCGGGACCCGGCGGTGGCCCAGCGGGCGCGCCGGCTGTCGTACCACGGGTTGGACGACCGAAGTTCGTTCACCACCGCCACGAAGTCGCAGCACGTGTGGTGGAGCTTCCAGATCGAGGACATCGGCCGCCGCCTGGTCGGCAACGACATCACCGCGGCGATCGGCACGGTGCAGCTGGGCAAGCTCGCCGGGTTCGTCGAGCGCCGCCGGGCGATCGGCCAGCGGTACGACAAGGCGCTGGGTGGTTTCTCCGGCATCCGGCTCCCTCCCCCGCTGCCCGAGGGCCACCGCTCCACCCACTACTTCTACTGCGTGCGGTTCGACTCGCAGGCCATCCGGGACGGCGTGAGCGAGGACCTGCTGGCGAACGGCATCTACACGTCCTACCGCTATTACCCCCTGCACCGCGTCCGGCGCTACGGCGCCACGGACACCGTGCTGCCCGTGACCGACGCGGTGTCGGACACGTCGCTGCTGCTGCCCGCGCACCAGTCGCTGCTCGACGACGAGGTCGACATGATCGCGCAGCAGGTGCTGGCGGCGGTCGAGGCGCGGCTCTGACCGCGTACGGCGCAGCCCGCAACAACCCGGAATCCCCATCAGCAGGACATCCCGCAACCGGGCCACCTCGGACGGTCGTCACTGCCTACAGGCCGAAAAGGAAAGGCGTGCCACATGGTGGACGAAAGTAAAGTGAGCAGACTCGACTCACTGACCGGCGCCCGGTTCATCGCCGCTGCCTCGGTGTTCATCTTTCATGCCGCGAGCATTCGGATCTTCCAGCCCACCGGCCCGGACAGCGACTTCTTCCTGACCATTTCGGCGACGTCCGGCACGATGGCGGTCTCGTTCTTCTTCGTGCTCAGCGGATTCATCCTGACCTGGTCGGCGCGCAAGTACGACACGGCTCGGGAATTCTACCGACGGCGCTTCTTCAAGATCTTCCCGAATCACATCGTGACGTTCCTGCTGTCGTTGGTGGTCTACGCCACCCTGGCCGGCGCGCTCCTGCCGGCGCTGCTCAACATCACGCTGCTGCACGCCTGGGTCCCCAAGATGCCGTACTTCATCAGCTTCAACCACGTGACCTGGTCGCTGTCGTGCGAGCTGCTGTTCTACGCGGCCTTCCCCCTGCTGTACAAGCTGGCCCAGCGCATCCCGGTCCGGCGGCTCTGGTGGGCGGCGGGCGGGGTCCTGGCGGCGATCTTCGTCGTGCCGCTGTTCGCGAAGCTGCTGCCCACCGAGCCGCGGATGATGCTGCTGCTGACCGACAACCAGAGCTTCTCCGAGCCGATCCTGCAGTACTGGTTCGTCTACATCTTCCCGCCGGTCCGGCTGCTCGACTTCGTCCTGGGCATCCTGATGGCGCGGATCGTGCTCGCCGGGCGGTGGATCAACCTCCGGCCGCTGCCGGCGCTGGCCGTGGTGGTGGCGTGCTACGTCCTGGCGAGCTTCGTGCCGTTCCTCTACTCCCTGAACGCCGTCACCATCGTCGGGGTGGCGCTGATCATCCCCGCCGTGGCGAGCGCCGAGACCGCGGGCCGGCCGACGTTCCTGGCCAGCCGGCCGATGATCTGGCTGGGCGAGATCTCGTTCGCGTTCTACATGGTGCACATGATGGTGATCCTCTACGGACGCCAGCAGGTGGGGTACCGGCACTTCCTGAACACGACGCAGGGGATCGGCTGGATCCTGCTGATGTTCGCGATCACGCTGGTCGGCGGATGGCTGCTGTACGTCGCCGTGGAGCGGCCGATGATGCGGCGCTTCGCGCGGGCCAGACGGAAGCGTCCGGCCGTGGAGACCACCGTCTCCTGAGACACCCGTACCAGACCGAACCCGTCCTCAGGTTGCAGAGGTGCGCTCGTGAAGGGAATCGTTCTGGCCGGAGGGTCGGGCACACGCCTGCACCCCCTGACCGTGGCCTTCTCCAAGCAATTGCTCCCGCTCTACGACAAGCCCATGATCTACTATCCGCTCTCGACGCTCATGCTGGGCGGCGTACGGGAATTCCTGATCATCTCCACGCCGGCGGACCTGCCGCTGTTCCGCAAGCTGCTCGGCACCGGCGCGGAGCTGGGTCTGCGGATCAGCTACGCCGAGCAGCAGCGGCCCGCCGGCATCGCCGAGGCCTTCCGGATCGGCGCCGACTTCGTCGGCTCGGACCCCGTGTCGCTCATCCTGGGCGACAACATCTTCCACAGCCCCCAGTTGCCGGGCATGCTCGCCCGTGGCATGGCGGACGCCGACGGCTGCACGCTGTTCGGCCACACCGTCGCCGACCCGCGCCCCTACGGAGTGGTGGAGAAGGACGCCGAGGGACGCCTGGTCGGCATCGAGGAGAAGCCAGCTCACCCCCGCAGCTCCGAGATCGTGACCGGCCTGTACGTCTACTCCCCCGACGTGGTCGAGCTGGCGCACCAGATCCGCCCGTCGGCACGCGGCGAACTCGAGATCACCGACGTCAACCGCCACTACCTCGCGCAGGGCCGGGCCCGGCTGCACTCGCTCGGGCCGGACAGCACGTGGCTGGACGCCGGCACCTACGACGGGCTGCTCGACGCCGCCGCGTTCGTGCGGTCCGAGCAGCGCCGGGGCATCCGGATCGCCTGCCCCGAGGAGATCTCGTTCCGCATGGGCTACATCGACGCGGACGCCCTGTACCGGCTCGGCAGCAGACGGCAGAACTCCGGCTACGGCCGGTACCTCATGGACATCTCCCGTGGGGCGGTCGAGGCGGGTGTGGGTGCATGACGACGGGCAAGCGCGTGGTCGTCACCGGGGGCGCGGGGTTCATCGGCTCGCACTACGTCCGGCAGCTGATCGGCGGCGCCTATCCGGCGTTCGCCGACGCCAGCGTCGTCGTCCTGGACAAGCTGACCTACGCCGGCAACCTCGACAACCTCGCCGCCGTCTCCGGTGACGAGCGCTTCGAGCTGGTGGTCGGCGACATCTGCGACGCGCAGCTGCTCGCCGGGCTGCTCCCGGGCGCAGACGTCGTCGTCCACTTCGCCGCCGAGTCGCACGTGGACCGCTCCATCGTCGGTGCCGCCGACTTCATGCACACCAACGTCCAGGGCACGTACACCGTGTTGCAGGCCTGCCTGGACGCCGGCGTCGGACGGGTGGTGCAGGTGTCCACCGACGAGGTGTACGGCTCGATCGCGACCGGCTCGTGGCCGGAGAGCCATCCGCTCGAACCGAACTCGCCGTACTCCGCCTCGAAGGCGTGCGGTGACCTGATCGCGCGGTCGTACTTCCGGACCTACGGCCTGCCGGTGTGCCTGACCCGCTGTTCGAACAACTACGGGCCGCACCAGTACCCCGAGAAGATCATTCCGCTCTTCATCACCAATCTCCTCGACGGCCGGCCGGTGCCGCTGTACGGCGACGGCCTGAACGTGCGCGACTGGCTGCACGTCGACGACCACTGCCGGGCCATCCAGCTGGTGGTGGAGGGCGGCAGGCCGGGCGAGGTCTACAACGTCGGCGGCGGCACCGAGCTCAGCAACCACGACCTCACCGCGCGGTTGCTGGCGGAGCTCGGGGCGGACTGGTCGTCGGTGCGGCCCGTACCGGACCGGCCGGGACACGACCGGCGCTACTCGGTCGACTGGCGAAAGATCAAGAACGAGCTCGGCTACGAACCCCGCATCGGCCTGGAGACCGGCCTCACCGAGACGGTCCGGTGGTACGTCGAGAACCGGGACTGGTGGGAACCACTCCGCAAGACCGGCGCGGCCGTGTGATTCCGCTTCCCAGACCGCCGAGATCACGCAGACGACCGGCGGCGCGAACAGTACGGAGCAGCCCATGTCCTTAAGGCCAGCACGCCAGGAGCCGATCGCGGGACTCTACGAGCCGGTCACCCCGGCGGGTCACGCCGTGCTCGACCGGCTCCGCGGTTACCTGCCGCTGATCCGGTCCACCGCCGCCGAGCACGACCGCGCCGGCACCTTCCCCACCGGCACCTTCGACACCTTCCGCAAGGAGGGCATGCTGGGCGCCACGGTCCCCACCGAGCTGGGCGGCATGGGCCTGGACCGGCTCTACGACGTGGCGGTCGCGATCCTGGCGGTCGCGCAGGCCGACGCGTCGACGGCCCTCGCCCTGCACATGCAGTTCAGCCGAGGTCTCACCCTGGGCTACGAGTGGCGCCACGGCGGTCCCGCCGCGCGGGCCCTGGCCGAACGCCTGCTCCGGGCGATGGTCGCCGGTGACGCCGTGGTCTGCTCCGGCATCAAGGACCACCACTCGGCGGTCACGACGCTGTCGCCCGACGGGTCGGGCGGATGGCTGCTGTCCGGCCGCAAGACGCTGGTCAGCGCCGGGCCGGTCGGCACGCACTTCGTCATCAACGCGCAGACCGACGGCACCGGCGAGCCGCCCCGGCTGGCGTCGCCGGTCGTCACCCGCGACAACCCCGGGCTCTCGGTGTTGGACAACTGGGACGGCCTCGGGATGCGGGCCTCGGGGACCGTCGACATCGTCTTCGACAACTGCCCCATCCCGGCCTCGGACGTCCTGATGCGCGACCCGGTGGGTGCCCGCAACGACGCGGCGCTCGCGGGGCAGACGGTCAGCTCCATCGCCATGCTGGCGATCTACGTCGGCGTCGCGCAGGCCGCCTACGACCTGACCGTGGCGGCGCTCGCCCGCCGGCCCGAGCCGCCGCAGGCCGCGGCGCAGACCCTCGTGGCGGACGCCGGGTCCCGCCTGTACGCGCTGCGCGCCACCGCCAGCACCGCGCTGACCACCATCGACGTGCTCAACACCGACACGTCGATGGACCCCGGCGAGCGCGGCCGGCAGATGATGCGACCGTTCCAGCACGCCAAGATGATGGTCAACCAGCTCGCCCCCTCGATCGTCAGCGACTGCCTGACGCTCGTCGGCGGCGCGGCGTTCACCGCCGGGCACCCGCTCGCCCGCTGCTACCGCGACGTGCGGGCCGGCGGGTTCATGCAGCCGTACACCTATGTCGACGCGGTGGACTTCCTCAGCTCGCAGGCGTTCGGGATAGATCGGGACAACAACTACATGAGCCACTGGGCGATCCGCGCCCGCAGTCAGGGCAGCGCCACGGCCGAATCCCCCTCCAAGCTTCTGTCACGGTGAGGAACATGACGACGCGCGTATGGGACTACCTGCCGGAGTACCGGCAGGAAAGGGCGGACCTGCTCCGGGCCGTCGAGACGGTCTTCGGGTCCGGCCAGCTGATTCTCGGCAACAGCGTGCACGGCTTCGAGTCGGAGTTCGCCGCATACCTCGGTGCGGCGCACTGCGTCGGCGTCGACAACGGCACCAACGCCGTCACGCTGGGGCTGGAGGCCCTGGGGATCGGCCCGGGCGACGAGGTGATCACCGTGTCCAACACGGCGGCGCCCACCGTCCTCGCCATCGACAACGCGGGTGCCGTCCCGGTCTTCGTCGACGTGCGCGAGGACGACTTCCTGATGGACACCGACCTGGTCGCCGCCGCGATAACCCCGCGGACCAAGGCGCTGCTGCCCGTCCACCTGTACGGCCAGTGCGTCGACATGGCCCCGCTGCAGCGGCTGGCGGCCGAGCACGGCCTGCTCGTGCTGGAGGACTGCGCGCAGGCGCACGGCGCCCGCCACCACGGCCGGCTCGCGGGCACGATGGGCGACGCCGCCGCCTTCTCCTTCTATCCCACGAAGGTGCTGGGCGCCTACGGCGACGGCGGCGCGGTCGTCACCGACGACCCGCACGTCGACAAGCGGCTGCGCCAGCTGCGGTACTACGGCATGGACCAGGTGTACTACGTCGTCGAGACCCCGGGGCACAACTGCCGGCTCGACGAGGTGCAGGCCGAGATCCTGCGCACCAAGCTGCCCCGGCTCGACTCCTACATCGCCCGCCGGCAGGCGGTGGCACGCCGGTACCAGGAGGAACTCGGCGACCTCGCCGACTCACACGGGCTGATCCTGCCGTCGGTCGCCGACGGCAACGAGCACGTCTACTACGTGTACGTCGTGCGCCATCCCCGCCGTGACGAGATCATCGAACGGCTCAAGCAGTACGGCATCCTGCTGAACATCAGCTATCCGTGGCCGGTGCACACGATGCGGGGCTTCGCCAAGCTCCGGTACGCCGAGGGCTCGCTGCCGGTCACCGAGCGGCTGGCCAAGGAGATCTTCTCGCTGCCCATGTACCCGTCACTGTCCCAGGACCTGCAGGACAAGGTGATCAGTGCGCTGCGCGAGGTTCTGACTGATCTGTGACCCACCTGAAGGAGCTCGATGATGTCCAACCTGGCCGACGTCTCCCCGCCGACCGCCTGCCGCGTCTGCGGGGGCGGTGTGCAGGAGTTTCTCGACCTGGGCCGGCAGCCGCTGTCCGACCGGTTCCGCAAGCCCGACGAGCTGGACGACGAGTTCACCTACCGGCTCGCCGTCGGGCGGTGCGACTCGTGCGAGATGGTGCAGCTGACCGAGGAGGTCCCCCGCGACCTCATGTTCCACGAGGTGTACCCGTACCACTCGTCGGGCTCCTCCGTCATGCGCGAGCACTTCGCCATGCTCGCCCGCGACTTCCTCGCCACGGAGCTGACCGGGCCCGACCCGTTCATCGTGGAGATCGGCTGCAACGACGGGATCATGCTGCGGACGATCCAGGAGGCGGGCGTACGGCACCTGGGGTTCGAGCCGTCGAGCGGCGTGGCCGCGAAGGCGCAGGAGAAGGGGGTGCGGGTCCGGACCGACTTCTTCGAGAAGTCCACGGCCGACGACGTCCGCCGGACCGAGGGGCCCGCGAACGTCATCTACGCCGCGAACACGCTGTGCCACATCCCGTACGTCCAGTCGGTCCTCGAGGGCGTGGACGCGCTGCTGGCGCCGGACGGCGTCTTCGTCTTCGAGGACCCCTACCTCGGTGACATCGTCGCCAAGACGTCCTTCGACCAGATCTACGACGAGCACTTCTTCCTCTTCTCGGCCACGTCGGTGCAGGGCATGGCGCAGCGGTGCGGCTTCGAACTGGTGGACGTGCAGCGGCTGCCCGTGCACGGCGGCGAGGTCCGCTACACCCTGGCCCGGCAGGGCAGCCGCACCCCGTCGGCGGCGGTGGCGCAGCTGCTGGCCGCCGAGCGGGAGCAGGGGCTCAGCGACATGGCGACGCTGCGGGCGTTCGCCGGGAACGTGCTCAGGATCCGGGACGAGCTGACCGCCCTGCTGACCCGCCTGCGCGCCGAGGGGCGCAGCGTGGTGGGGTACGGCGCCACCGCGAAGAGCGCCACGGTGACGAACTTCTGCGGGATCGGCCCCGACCTGGTGCACTCCGTGTACGACACGACACCGGACAAGCAGGGCCGGCTCACCCCCGGCGCGCACATCCCGGTGCGGCCGGCCTCGGCCTTCAGCGACCCGTACCCGGACTACGCCGTCCTGTTCGCCTGGAACCACGCCGAGGAGATCATGGCCAAGGAGCAGGAGTTCCACCAGGCCGGCGGGCGGTGGATCCTGTACGTGCCGGAGGTGCACATCCGCTGACCCCGTGATCCGCGCATGACCGGGCCGGACGGGACGCGCCCCGTCCGGCCCGCTCGTGCGCGGTTGCACTCCGGTCGCCGACCGTCAGAACGACGCGCGCATTAGGCTCAATTAAGAGCCGGTGGCCATGATTTCTTCCGGGGCCGCAAGACCCCTTTCCCGGCCGCGCCCACGGTGCCCGCCGGGCCCGCGGCGTTTCGAGGAATCAGGGACGGAAATCATGTATCTCGACAAGCTCAGAGAGGTCTGCCACACGAATGTGCACCGGGAGAGCCGTCCGGGTGTGGGGCACCACCTCACCTTCACGGAGGAGCTCTACGACGTCGACGGCAACCTCGTCTCCACCTCCGAAGGCATGGCGGTGGTCTACGGCGACCCGGCGGACGGCAGCCTGATGCAGCTCATGACAGCCACCGAGAAACTGGCCGACGGCACCATCAGCTGGACCGGCACGGTGCGGCAGGAAGACCCCAACGGAACCGAATTCGTGGTCAACAGTTTCCCGGCGATCGGCGTCAGCGGGCGCTACGCCGGAAAGACCGGGACGCGCACCTTCAAATTCGTCGAGCGGCCCGACGAGCACACCACGATCTGTGAGGCCACCATTTACATGGAGGACTGAGAACGGTTGTGCCGGTGCCGCGGCGGTGTGTCGTCCCGCGCGGCCGGTTCCCGTTTCAGTCGACCGCCTTCAGCTGCGCGAGGAAAGCGACCAGGACCTGATGAACGATCACGCCACCGTCCCTGCGCGCCCGCTCCCGGAGCCGGACGACGCGATAGCCGTCGTCGGACTGTCCTGCCGGCTGCCTCAGGCACCGAACCCGGCCGCGTTCTGGCGGCTGCTGGCCGAGGGGCGCAGCGCCGTCACGGCCACGCCGCCGGACCGGTGGCCGGACGCCGGGGCAGACAACCCGGGCCTGCGGCACGGCGGCTTCCTGGACGACGTCGACCGGTTCGACCCGGCCTTCTTCGGCATCTCACCCCGCGAGGCCGCGGGGATGGACCCGCAGCAGCGGCTGATGCTCGAACTGGCGTGGGAGGCGCTCGAAGACGCGATGATCGTCCCCGCGAGCCTGGCCGGCGGCCCGGTGGGCGTCTTCGTCGGGGCCATCGGCGACGACTACGCGGCCCTGCTGCAGCGCAGCGGCCCGGACGCCGTCGACCAGCACACGCTGACCGGCACCCGGCGGGGCATCATCGCCAACCGGATCTCGTACACGCTGGGGTTGCGCGGCCCGAGCCTCACGGTCGACGCCGCGCAGGCGTCGGCCCTGGTGGCCGTGCACCTGGCGGCCGAGAGCATCCGGTCCGGCGAGTCCACCCTCGCCCTGGCCGGGGGCGTCAACCTGAACGTGGCGACGGCGTCGGCCGTGGAGACGGAGCGCTTCGGCGCGCTCTCCCCGGACGGCCGCTGCTACACCTTCGACTCCCGCGCGAACGGCTACGTGCGGGGCGAGGGCGGCGGATTCGTCGTCCTCAAGCGACTGTCGACCGCGCTGGCCGACGGCGACGAGATCTACTGCCTCGTCCGCGGCACCGCGGTGAACAACGACGGCGCCACGGCCGGGCTCACCGTGCCCAGCGTCGACGCCCAGCGCGAGGTGATGCTCCGGGCCCACGAGCGCACCGGCCTGACGCCCGGCGCGGTCCAGTACGTCGAACTGCACGGCACCGGGACGAGGGTCGGCGACCCCGTCGAGGCCGCCTCCGTCGGGGCGGCTCTCGGCGCGACCCGCGCCGGCTCGCCCCTGCTCGTCGGTTCCGCCAAGACCAACGTCGGCCACCTGGAGGGCGCCGCCGGCATCGTCGGTCTCCTCAAGGCCGCCCTCAGCGTCAAGCACCGGCTGCTCCCGGCGAGCCTGAACTTCGCGGAGCCGAACCCGGACATCGACACCGCCGCCCTCAACCTCGAGGTCAACACGACGCTGCGCCCCTGGCCGCGAGCCGACGAGCCGCTCGTCGCCGGGGTCAACTCGTTCGGCATGGGCGGCACGAACTGTCACGTGGTGGTCTCCGAGCCCCCGGCCGCCCCCGACCGCGCCGCCCCGGCGGTTCCGGCCGCTCCCCCGGTCGTGCCCTGGGTGGTGTCCGGCCGGGGCGGGGCGGCACTGCGCGCGCAGGCGGCGGCGCTGCTGGCCGGCGTCGAGGAGCAGCCGGACCTCGACCCGGTGGACGTCGGCTGGTCGCTGCTCACCACGAGATCCGCGTTCGCCGATCGCGCCGTCGTCCTCGCGAGCGACCGCGAGGGGCTGCTGCGCGGCCTGGCCAAGGTCGCCGAGGGCGAAGGCGGGCCCGGGGTGGTCACCGGCCGGGTCGCCGCGGCGCGGGGCAAGACGGTTTTCGTGTTTCCGGGTCACGGCACCCAATACCCCCGCATGGGCCTCGACCTCTACACCGCTTCACCCACCTTCGCCCACCACCTCCACGCCTGCGACACCGCACTCCAACCCCACACCGGCTGGTCCCTCCTCGACGTCCTCCACCAGACACCCCACGCACCCGACCTCGACCGCGTCGACGTCGTCCAACCCGCCATCTTCGCCATCACCGTCGCCCTCGCCCGCACCTGGCAACACCACGGCATCACACCCGACGCCGTCATCGGCCACTCCCAAGGCGAAATCGCCGCCGCCCACATCGCCGGCGCCCTCACCCTCAACGACGCCGCCAAAATCATCACCCACCGCGGCCTCACCGCCCACACCCTCACCGGCACCGGCGGCATGGCCGCCATCCCCCTACCCCCCGACACCGTCACCACCCACCTCCAACACCACCCCACCCTCACCATCGCCGCCCACAACAGCCCCCACAACACCGTCATCACCGGCGACCTCGAAACCCTCCACACACTCATCACCCACTACCACCAACAAGGCATCCAAGCCCGCCCCATCCCCATCGGATACGCCTCCCACAGCCCCCACATCGACCAACTCCGCAACCACCTCCTCACCACCCTCGCCGACATCACCCCCACCACCCCCACCATCCCCTTCCACTCCACCACCCACCCCCACACCACACCCACCCTCAACAACCACTACTGGTACGACAACCTCCGCCAACCCGTCCAACTCCACACCACCATCACCCACCTCCTCAACACCGGACACACCCACTACATCGAAACCAGCCCCCACCCCGTCCTCACCACACCCATCCAACACACCATCGACACCACCACCACCAAAGCCACCACCATCCCCACCCTCCACCGCAACCGGCCCGGCTGGTCGTCATTCCTCGCAAACCTCGCCGCCGTGCACGCCGACGGCGGGAGCGTCGACTGGGCGCCGATCTTCGCGGACCAGCAGCCGCGCCGGGTGCCGCTGCCGACCTACCGGTTCCAGCGGAGCCGCCACTGGCTGGCGTCCGGGACGCCGCAGCGGCAGATCCCCGGGCCCGAGGCCGCCGGCCCGCAGGCCGCAGAGCCCCCGGCGTCACCGGCCGCGGCGCGCGTGCCGGACTCCGCCTCGCCGGCCGCGCGCAGGCGCGCGGTCCTGGAGCGGGTACGCGCCGACGTCGCCGTCGTCCTCGGCCACTCCAGCGCGGCGGACCTCGACGTGAGCAGGCCGTTCAAGGATCTGGGCTTCGACTCCCCGCTCATGGTGGAGCTGCGCGACCGGGTGGTCGCCTCGACGGGGCTGACGCTCCCGGTGGCGGCGCTGTTCAGCCACCCGACCCCGGAGGCCCTCGCCGAGCACCTGTGCGACCGGCTCGCCGCGTCATCCGCATCGGCCGCGACGGCGGCGACGGACACCCGGGCCGACGACGACGCCATCGACGACCCGATCGCGATCGTCGGCATGGCCTGCCGCTTCCCCGGCGGGGTGCGGTCCCCGGAGCACCTGTGGCGGCTGGTGGAGACCGGCACGGACGCGATCTCTGACTTCCCGGACAACCGCGGGTGGGACCTCGACACGCTGTTCGACCCGGAGGCGGCCAGCGGCACGTCCTCGGTGCGCCGTGGTGGCTTCCTGCTCGACGCGGACCTGTTCGACCCGGCCTTCTTCGGCATCAGTCCCCGCGAGGCACAGGCGATGGATCCGCAGCAACGGGTGCTGCTGGAGGTGTCCTGGGAGGCGCTGGAGCGGGCGGGTCTCGACCCGCTGTCGCTGCGCAACAGCCGGACCGGCGTGTTCGTCGGCGCCATGTCCCAGGAGTACGGCCCGCGCCTGGCCGAGGGCGCCGGGGAGCTGGAGGGATTCCTGCTCACCGGCACGACGGCGAGTGTCGCGTCCGGCCGCATCGCGTACACGCTCGGCCTGCAGGGCCCCACGCTGACGGTGGACACCGCCTGCTCGTCGTCGTTGGTGGCGCTGCACCTCGCCGCGCGCGCCCTGCGCGCGGGCGACTGCGGGCTGGCGATCGCCGGCGGGGTGACGGTGATGTCCGCGCCCGGCATCTTCGTCGAGTTCAGCCGCCAGCAGGGGCTGTCGCCGACCGGCAGGTGCCGGGCGTTCGCCGACGCGGCGGACGGCACCGCCTGGTCGGAGGGCGCCGGCATGGTGGTGCTCGAACGGCTGTCGGACGCGCGCCGCAACGGCCACCGGGTGCTCGCGCTCGTCCGCGGCTCCGCCGTCAACTCCGACGGGACGAGCAACGGGCTGACCGCGCCCAACGGCGCCTCGCAGCAGCAGGTGATCCGCCAGGCGCTCGCCGACGCGGGCCTGCGGCCGGTCGACGTGGACGTCGTGGAGGCGCACGGCACCGGCACGAGGCTCGGCGACCCGATCGAGGCGCAGGCGATCCTCGACACCTACGGCCAGGGCCGACCCGACGACGCGCCGCTGTGGCTGGGCTCGCTCAAGTCGAACATCGGGCACGCCCAGGCCGCGGCCGGCGTCGGCGGCCTGATCAAGATGGTGCTGGCGCTGCGGCACGAGTCGCTGCCCCGCACGCTGCACGTGGACCGGCCCACCCGCCAGGTCGACTGGTCCGCCGGCACGGTGCGGCTGCTGACCGAGGAGCGGCCCTGGCCACGGGCCACCGTGCGGCGGGCGGCGGTGTCGTCGTTCGGCATCAGCGGCACCAACGCGCACCTGGTGCTCGAACAGGCCCCCGACCCTGCGGAGCCGGCCGGGACGGGCGACGACCAGCCGGTCGGCCTGCCCTGGCTGGTCTCCGGCCACGACGAGCAGGGGCTACGGGCCCAGGCCGACCGCCTCAGCCGGTTCCTGGACACCGTCCCCGACGACCTGATCGGCGACGTGGGCCGGGCGCTGGCCACCACCCGCCCCGCGTTCGCCCGCCGGGCCGTCGTCTCCGGCGTCGACCGTGCCGCCCTGCGCGCCGGCCTCGACGCGCTGGCGCAGGGCGAACCGGCCGCCCACGTCCAGGTGGGCACGGCGCGGGAGCGGGGGAAGATCGTGTTCGTCTTCCCCGGGCAGGGCTCGCAGTGGGCCGGGATGGCCGCCGAGCTGATGCGGACCTCGACGGTGTTCCGGGAGGAACTGCTCGCCTGCGCCGACGCGCTCCAGCCGTACCTGGACTGGTCCCTGCGCGACGTGCTGACCGGCCGCGAGGGCGCGCCCCGGCTGGACCGCTCCGACGTGGTGCAGTGCGCGACGTTCGCGGTGGTGGCCGCGCTCGCGGCGCTGTGGCGGTCGATGGGGGTGGAGCCGGACGCCGTCATGGGCCACTCCCAGGGCGAGATCGCCGCGGCGTACGTCGCCGGTGCGTTGACCCTGCCGGACGCCGCCCGGGTGGTGGCCCTGCGCGGCAGGGCGCTGCTGTCGGTGGCGCACACGGGCGGCCTGGTGTCGGTGGCCCGGTCCCGACCCGACGTGGACGAGCTGATCGGACGCTGGCCCGGCCGGCTGTCGGTCGCCGCGCTGAACAGCCCCGTCTCCACGATCGTCGCCGGGGATCTCGACGCCCTCGGCGAGCTGCTCGCGGAGTGCGCCGCGACCGGGGTGTGGGCGCGGCGGGTGCCGATCGACTACGCGTCGCACTCGGCGCACGTGGACCCGCTGCGCGACGAGCTGGCCGAGGTGCTCGCGCCGGTCACGCCGCACGAGCCGCGGATCCCGTTCCGCTCCACCGTGGAGGGCGTCCGGGGCGGGCCGTTGCGGACCGACGCCGAGTACTGGTACCACAACATGCGCAACCGGGTCGAGTTCGCGCCGACGATCCGGGAGCTGGTGGCCGAGGGGTTCGGGACGTTCATCGAGGTGAGCCCGCACCCGGTGCTGACCACCGCGGTGGAGCAGACCCTGGAGGCCGAGGGCGCCGGGCACGCCATCGTGGCGGAGTCGCTGCGCCGCGACGACGGCGGCTGGGCCCGCTTCGCGTCGTCCCTCGGCCGCGCCCACGTCCATGGGATGCCGGTGGACTGGTCCGCCGCCTTCGCCGGCCGGCCGGCGCGGCCCGTCGACCTGCCGACCTCGGCGTTCCGCCGGCAGCGGTACTGGATCGAGTCCGGGCGGCGCGGGGCGAACACGCTCGGGCACCCGTTCCTCGGCACCGTCACCGAGCTCGCCGTCGGCGACGGGCACGTGCTCTCCGGCACGCTGTCCCGGGCCGCCCACCCCTGGCTGGGTGACCACGCGATACAGGGCACCGTGCTGCTGCCCGGCACGGCGTTGCTGGAGCTGGCCGTGCGCGCCGGGCGCGAGCTGGGCTGCGCGTCCGCCGAGGAGCTCACCCTGGAGTCGCCGCTGCCCGTGCCCGAGGACGGCGAGGTCCAGCTGCAGATCGTCGTGGACGCCGCCGACGCGTCGGGGCGCCGGCCGCTGCGGCTGTTCAGCCGCGGCGACGAGACCGGCTGGACCCGCCACGCCAGCGGCTTCCTCTCGGCGGCGGCTCCGGACCAGGGGCCCGCGCCGGCCGCCGTGCAGTGGCCGCCGCGGCGGGCGACCGCACTCGACGTCGCGGCGCTGTACGACGCGCTCGACGAGCACGGCTACCAGTACGGTCCGTCGTTCCGGCAGGTCCAGGCGGCCTGGCGGGCCGGCGACGACCTCTTCGCCGAGGTGGCGGTCCCGGCGGAGCTGCTCGCCGAGGGCAGTCGCTTCGTCTTCCACCCCGCGCTGCTCGACGCCGCGCTGCACCCGCTCGTGGCGACCGGGCTGCTCGGCGAGGACGACGGGCGGATCCTGCTGCCGTTCGGCTGGACCGGTTTCACGGTCACCGGGCTCCCCGGCGATGCGGGCGTCGCCGAGCGGGTGCGGGTGCGGCTCGTCCCGGCCGGTTCCGGCGGCGTCGGCCTCACGGTCACCGACGACACCGGCACGCTGGTCCTCGCCACGGGCTCGCTGACGCTGCGGCCCGTGGCCACCGACCGGCTGCTGCCGGTGCGGCAGGTGCGGCACCTGTACCGGGTCGACTGGGAGCCCCTCCCGACGGGCGTCCCGGGAAGCGCCAGGTGGGCGGTGCTCGGTGACGCGGCCCTCGGCGTGGTCCGCGCCGGTGGCGTGACCGCCGCGGCGTACCCCGATCTGGCCGCCCTGTCCACGGCGGTGGCCGGCGGTGACCCGCGGCCGGACCTGGTTCTCGTGGACCCGGTGGCCGACGCCGTCGGCGAGGGCGACGACGGCGCCCCGGACGCCTCGGCGCACCTGTTCGCCGGGCGGGTCCTCGCCCTCGTGCAGGACTGGCTCGCCGACGAGCACCTCACGGGTGCGCGCCTGGTCGTCCTCACCCGGCGGGCGATGGCCGTGGGTGCCGCGGACGATCCGTCACCGGCATCCGCGACGGTGTGGGGACTGTTGCGGTCGGCGCAGACCGAGCATCCCGACCGGCTGGTCCTGCTAGACCTGGACGACGACGAGACGTCCGCGCGGTCGGTCGCCGCCGCGGCCACCAGCGGCGAACCGCAGCTGGCCGTACGCGCGGGCGAGGTGCGCCGGCCGCGGCTGGTCCCGGTCGCCGCGGAGGCCGCCCCGCCGGTCCCCGGGCTCGACGGCACGGTCCCGGGGCTCGACGGCACCGATTTCGCCGCCGGCGGCACGGTCCTCGTCACCGGCGGCACCGGCGGGCTCGGTGGCCTGGTCGCCCGGCACCTCGTCGGCGTCCACGGGGTGCGCCACCTCCTTCTGCTCAGCCGGCGCGGCGGCGCGTCCCCCGGCGCGGAGGCGCTGGAAGCGGAGCTGCGTGCCCTCGGGGCGGAGGTGACGTTCGCGGCCGCCGACGCGGCCGACCGGGCGTCGCTGGCGGGCGTCCTCGCGGCCGTACCGGCGGACCGGCCGCTCCGCGCGGTCGTGCACCTCGCCGGCGCCCTCGACGACGGCGCCGTGGTCTCCCTGACCCCCGAGCGGATCGGCACGGTGCTGAGGTCCAAGGCCGACAGCGCGTGGCACCTGCACGAGCTGACCCGCGACCTGCCGCTCGCCGCGTTCGTGCTGTTCTCGTCGGTGATCGCCACGGTGGGCGGGGCGGGGCAGGCGAACTACGCGGCGGCGAACGCCTTCCTGGACGCCCTGGCCGGGCACCGGCGCGCCGCCGGCCTGCCTGCCGTGTCCCTCGCCTGGGGGCTGTGGGGCGACGCGGACGGCATGGCGGGCGGGCTCTCCGAGGCCGACCGGGCGCGCCTGCGTCGCAGCGGCGTGGCGGCCATGACGAGCGGCGAGGCGCTCGCCCTGCTGGACGCCGCGCTGGCCACCGACCGGGCCGTCGTGGTCCCGGCCAAGCTCGACCTCGCCTCGGTGCGCGCGGAGCACGAGCACGCAGCGGTCCCGGCGCTGTTCCGCCGACTCCTGCCCCGGGCGGGCGCGTCCGGCACCCGTGCCGCCGCTCCCGCGTCGGCCGTGCTGGCCCGGCAGCTCGCCGGCCTGTCCCCGCAGGAGCGGGAGGAGACGCTGACCGCCCTGGTCCGGGTGAAGGCGGCGGAGGTGCTCGGGCACGACGGGGCGCACACGATCGAGCCGGACCGGGCCCTGCGGGAACAGGGCCTGGACTCCCTGACCACGGTGGAGCTGCGCAACCGGATGAGCGCCGCCGTCGGGATGCCGCTGCCGGCCACGGTGGTGTTCGAGCATCCGACGGTGACCGCGCTGGCCCGGTACCTCGCCGAACGGCTCACCGGGACGCAGCAGGTCGACGAGGTGAAGGCGCTCCGGGTCGACAGCGACGAGCCGGTGGCGATCGTGGGGATGGGCTGCCGCTACCCCGGCGGCATCCGCTCCCCCCACGACCTGTGGCAACTCGTCCTCAACGGCACCGACGCCATCGGCGAGTTCCCCACCGACCGCGGCTGGAACCTCGACACCCTCTACCACCCCGACCCCGACCACCCCGGCACCAGCTACACCCGCCACGGCGGCTTCCTCTACGACGCCGCCGACTTCGACCCCGACTTCTTCGGCATGAGCCCCCGCGAAGCCCTCGCCACCGACCCCCAACAACGCCTCCTCCTCGAAACCACCTGGGAAACCCTCGAACACGCCGGCATCGACCCCACCACCCTGCGCGGCACCCACACCGGCGTCTTCACCGGCGTCATGTACGACGACTACGGCAACCGCCTCATGCAGGCGTCGCCCGACGGGTACGAGGGTTTCCTGCTGTCCGGGAACCAGACGAGTGTGGCGTCCGGCCGGGTGGCCTACGCGCTGGACCTGGCCGGACCGGCGCTGACCGTGGACACGGCGTGCTCGTCGTCGCTGGTGGCGTTGCACCTGGCCGTCCAGGCCCTGCGCAACGGCGAGTGCGACCTGGCCCTGGCCGGTGGCGTCACCGTGATGGCCACCCCGGCGTCGTTCGTGGAGTTCAGCCGCCAGCGCGGCCTTGCCTCCGACGGGCGGTCGAAGTCGTTCGCGGCGAGCGCCGACGGTGTCGCGTGGAGCGAGGGCGTGGGACTGCTGCTTGTCGAACGGCTCTCCGACGCCCAACGCAACGGCCACCGCATCCTCGCCGTCGTCCGCGGCTCCGCCGTCAACTCCGACGGCGCCTCCAACGGCCTCACCGCACCCAGCGCCCCGGCGCAACGCCGGGTGATCCGGCAGGCGCTGGCCACCGCAGGTCTGTCCGCCGCCGACATCGACGCCGTCGAGGCGCACGGCACCGGCACGACGCTCGGCGACCCCATCGAGGCCGAGGCACTGCTGGCCACCTACGGCCAGGACCGCGACCAACCCCTCTGGCTCGGCAGCATCAAATCCAACATCGGCCACACCCAAGCCGCCGCCGGCGTCGCCGGCATCATCAAGATGATCCAGGCCATGCACCACGGGGTCCTGCCGAAGACCCTCCACGTCGATGCCCCCACCCCCCACGTCGACTGGACCACCGGGGACGTGGCGCTGCTCACCGAACCCCAACCCTGGCCCGACCAGGGGCGGCCCCGCCGCGCCGCCGTCTCCTCCTTCGGCATCAGCGGCACCAACGCCCACGTCATCCTCGAACAGGCACCACCCGCCACCGAGCCGGAACAGGGCAGGCCCGCCGACGGGTCCGGCCCGCTGACGTGGGCCCTGTCCGCGAAGACCCCCGCGGCGCTACGCCAGCACGCCCAGCGGCTGCTGCGTCACCTCGCCACCCACCCGGAGTTGAGCGCGTCGGACGTCGCGGCGGCGTTGACCACCCGCGCCGCCCTGCCGCACCGCGCCGCCGTGGTCGGCGACACCCGGGAGGAGCTCACCGAGGCCCTCACCGCCCTGTCCACCGGCGATTCCCACCGCCGCCTGGTCGAGGGGACCGAGATCACCGGGAAGACGGTTTTCGTGTTTCCGGGTCACGGCACCCAATACCCCCGCATGGGCCTCGACCTCTACACCGCTTCACCCACCTTCGCCCACCACCTCCACGCCTGCGACACCGCACTCCAACCCCACACCGGCTGGTCCCTCCTCGACGTCCTCCACCAGACACCCCACGCACCCGACCTCGACCGCGTCGACGTCGTCCAACCCGCCATCTTCGCCATCACCGTCGCCCTCGCCCGCACCTGGCAACACCACGGCATCACACCCGACGCCGTCATCGGCCACTCCCAAGGCGAAATCGCCGCCGCCCACATCGCCGGCGCCCTCACCCTCAACGACGCCGCCAAAATCATCACCCACCGCGGCCTCACCGCCCACACCCTCACCGGCACCGGCGGCATGGCCGCCATCCCCCTACCCCCCGACACCGTCACCACCCACCTCCAACACCACCCCACCCTCACCATCGCCGCCCACAACAGCCCCCACAACACCGTCATCACCGGCGACCTCGAAACCCTCCACACACTCATCACCCACTACCACCAACAAGGCATCCAAGCCCGCCCCATCCCCATCGGATACGCCTCCCACAGCCCCCACATCGACCAACTCCGCAACCACCTCCTCACCACCCTCGCCGACATCACCCCCACCACCCCCACCATCCCCTTCCACTCCACCACCCACCCCCACACCACACCCACCCTCAACAACCACTACTGGTACGACAACCTCCGCCAACCCGTCCAACTCCACACCACCATCACCCACCTCCTCAACACCGGACACACCCACTACATCGAAACCAGCCCCCACCCCGTCCTCACCACACCCATCCAACACACCATCGACACCACCACCACCAAAGCCACCACCATCCCCACCCTCCACCGCAACCAACCCGCCCCCACCCAACTCGCACACGCCCTCGCCCACGCCCACACCACCGGACTCACCCCCCACCAACCCACCCCCACCCCACACACCACCCCCCACCTCCCCACCTACCCCTTCCAACACCACCACTACTGGCTGCACCCGGCGACCGGCTCCTCGTCGGGCTCCGGCCAGAGCAGCACGGGCCATCCCCTGGTCGCCTCCGTCATCGAGCTGGCCGACGAGCGGGGACACGTCCTCACCGGTCAGGTCTCCACCAGCACGCATCCGTGGCTGGCCGACCACGCGGTCTTCGGCACCGTCCTGCTGCCCGGCGCCGCGATGCTGGACATGGTGTTCCGCGCCGGCGTCGAGGTCGGTTGCGAGCACGTCGAGGAACTGACGCTGCACGCCCCTCTTCCGATCGAGGAGGATGCCGCCGTCCAGTTGCAGGTCGTGGTCGACGATCCGGACGACAGCGGCCGGCGCACCTTCGCGGTGTACTCCCGGCCCACCGGCGCCGACGCCGAGACCCCCTGGACGCGACACGCGGACGGTGCGCTCGCCTCGGCCGCTCCCGCGCCCGCTGCCCTGGACCAGGCCATCGCCTGGCCTCCCGCCGGCGCGACCCCGATCGACCTCACGGACTCCTACGAGCAACTCAGCGCCAGGGGATACGACTACGGCCCGGCCTTCCGCGGGCTCCGGGCGGCGTGGCGATCGGGCGACGAGGTGTTCGCCGAGGTGAGCCTGCCCGAGTCGGAGCAGCCCGGCGCCCACCGGTTCTGCCTGCATCCCGCGCTGCTCGACGCCGCGCTGCACCCCGTCGCCCTGGGTCTCGTCGGTGAGCACGCCGCCGGCGCGCTGCCCTTCACCTGGAGCGGGGTGTCCCTGCACGCGGTCGAGGCGAGCAGCGTACGGGTCCGGCTGGCCCCCACCGGACCGAACGGCGTGACCGTGGCCATGACCGACGCCTCGGGCGCACCCGTCGCGACCGTCGACGCGCTGACTCTGCGCGCGGTCGACGTCACGCGCCTGCGGGGTGGCGTCTCACCGCTGCGGGTGGACTGGCCGGTCCTGGCGATGCCGAGCGCTCAGCCGGCGCATCCCTGGCGTAAGGGCGTCGTGGTGGGGGCGGACCCGTTGGGTCTGTGCGAACGCTTCGAGGGTCTCACCGCCACGGATGCGATTCCCGACGACGCATCGGTCGACATCATCTTCCTCCACTGTGGGTCGGACGGGGAGGACGGCGACTCGCTGGCGGCGGCTCATGCGGTGGCGGAACGCACCCTGCACCAACTCCAACAATGGCTCACCAACCCCCACCTCACCCACACCCACCTCGTCATCCTCACCCAACACGCCATCCCCACCACCCCCCACCAACCCATCAACCTCCCCACCACCACCACCTGGGGACTCATCCGCACCACCCAAACCGAAAACCCCGGCCGCATCACCCTCATCGACCACGACCACCACCCCACCACCAACCACACCATCACCACCGCCCTCACCACCGGCCACCCCCAACTCGCCATCCGCAACAACCACCTCCACACCCCCCAACTCACCCCCACCACCAGCCCTCACCCCACCACACCCACCACACCCCTGGACCCCAACGGCACCATCCTCATCACCGGCGGCACCGGCACCCTCGCCACCCACATCGCCCAACACCTCATCACCCACCACGGCATCAAACACCTCCTCCTCCTCACCCGCACCGGACCCCACACCCCCCACGCCCAACAACTCCACCAACACCTCACCAACCTCGGCGCCCACCCCACCATCACCACCTGCGACACCACCAACCCCCACCAACTCACCACCACCATCAACAACATCCCCCCCAACCACCCCCTCACCGCCATCATCCACACCGCCGGCGTACTAGACGACGCCACCACCACCAACCTCACCCCCCACCAACTCCACACCGTCCTCCAACCCAAAATCGACACCGCCTGGCACCTCCACCACCTCACCACCGACCACCCCCTCACCCACTTCATCCTCTTCTCCAGCGCCGCCGGCACCCTCGGCACACCCGGACAAGCCAACTACGCCGCCGCCAACACCTACCTCGACGCCCTCGCCCACCACCGCCACACCCAAGGCCAACCCGCCACCAGCCTCGCCTGGGGCCTCTGGGCCCACACCAGCAAAATGACCAACAAACTCACGGAGGTCGACCGGGAGCGGCTGCAGCGACAGGGCTTCCGGCCCATGGCCGCCGAACGCGCCCTGGAACTCTTCGACGCCGCGCTGGCGTCCACGGAGCCGGTGCTCGTGACGGCCGAATGGGACCTACCGGCGCTACACGCGAACGCCGCCGCCGGTGCTCTGCCGCCGATCCTGAGCGGGCTGGTGCGTACCAGACCACGGCGTACCCCGGCCGAGCCGGCATCCGGCAGCGCCACGCTGACCGAGAGACTGCGGACCCTGCCCGAGAAGGAGCAGGAGGACGCGCTCCGCGACGTCGTCAGCCGCCAGATCGCGACGGTGCTCGGGCTGCCGGCGGCGTCGGCTGTGGACCCGGACCGGACGTTCCACGAGCTCGGGTTCGACTCGCTCACCGGCCTCGAACTGCGCAACCGGCTGGGATCCGCCACCAGCCTGCGCCTGCCCGCCACCCTGGTCTTCGACCATCCGACCGCCGCAGCCCTCGCCCGGTACCTGAGGGGCGAGTTGCTGCCCGCGACGACGGAGGTGGCACCGTCCACCCCGGCCGCGCCGACCACCGTGGACGGGGATCCGGTCGTGATCGTCGGCATGGCGTGCCGCTATCCCGGTGACGTGCGGTCCCCGGAGGACCTCTGGCGCATGACGGTGGAGGGCATCGACGCCGTCTCGCCGTTCCCGGAGGATCGTGGGTGGGACGTGGAGCGGTTGTTCGATCCGGATCCGGACGCGCCGGGGAAGTCGTACGTGCGTGAGGGTGGTTTCCTGACGGACGCGGCGGAGTTCGACGCGGCGTTCTTCGGGATCAGCCCGCGTGAGGCGCTGGCGATGGATCCGCAGCAGCGGCTGCTGTTGGAGACGAGTTGGGAGACGTTCGAGAACGCCGGGATCGACCCGGAGTCGCTGCGCGGCAGCCGCACCGGCGTCTTCACCGGCGTCATGTACGACGACTACGGCTCCCGCTTCCTGCACCGTCAGCCGGCGGGCTTCGACGGGCAGCTCGTCACCGGGAGCGCGGGCAGCGTGGCGTCGGGCCGGGTCTCCTACACCTACGGCCTGGAGGGCCCCGCCGTCACCATCGACACCGCCTGCTCCTCGTCACTGGTCGCCCTGCACCTGGCCGTCCAGGCCCTACGCAACGGCGAATGCGACCTCGCGCTGGCCGGCGGCGTCACCGTGATGGCGACCCCGGCATCGTTCGTGGAGTTCAGCCGTCAGCGTGGTCTCGCGCCGGACGCCCGGGTGAAGTCGTTCGCCGCCGCCGCCGACGGGACGTCCTGGTCGGAGGGTGTGGGGCTGCTGCTGGTCGAGCGGCTCTCCGACGCGCAACGCCACGGCCACCGCATCCTCGCCGTCGTCCGCGGCAGCGCCGTCAACCAGGACGGGGCCTCCAACGGCCTCACCGCGCCCAACGGCCCGTCCCAGGAGCGGCTGATCCGCCGGGCGCTGGCCGAGGCCCGCCTCACCCCGGCGGACGTCGACGCCGTCGAAGCCCACGGCACCGGCACGAAACTCGGCGACCCCATCGAAGCCCAAGCACTGCTCGCCACCTACGGCCAGAACCGCGACCAACCCCTCTGGCTCGGCAGCATCAAATCCAACATCGGCCACACCCAAGCCGCCGCCGGAGCCGCCGGCATCATCAAAATGATCCAAGCCATCCGGCACGGCATCCTGCCGAAGACCCTCCACGTCGACACCCCCACACCCCACGTCGACTGGACCACCGGGTCCATAGCACTCCTCACCGAACCCCAGCCCTGGCCCGACCAAGGGCGGCCCCGCCGCGCCGCCATCTCCTCCTTCGGCATCAGCGGCACCAACGCCCACATCATCCTCGAACAAGCACCACCAGCCACCGAACCGGAACAGAGCACCCCCACCGACCAGCCCGTCACCTGGATGCTCTCCGCGAAGACCCCCACCGCCCTACGCACCCACGCCCAACAACTCCTCCACCACCTCACCACCCACCCCGAGTTGACCCCACCAGACGTCGCAGCCACCCTGACCACCCGCGCTCTCCTGTCTCACCGCGCCGCCATCGTCGGCACCACCCGCGAAGAACTCACCGAGGCCCTCACCGCCCTAGCCGGGAACACCCCCCACCACCGACTCATCCAAGGCACCCCCTCACCGGCAAAACCGTCTTCGTCTTCCCCGGCCAAGGCAGCCAATACCCCCACATGGGCCTCGACCTCTACACCGCTTCACCCACCTTCGCCCACCACCTCCACGCCTGCGACACCGCACTCCAACCCCACACCGGCTGGTCCCTCCTCGACGTCCTCCACCAGACACCCCACGCACCCGACCTCGACCGCGTCGACGTCGTCCAACCCACCCTCTTCGCCCTCATGACCGCCCTCGCCCGCACCTGGCAACACCACGGCATCCACCCCGACGCCGTCATCGGCCACTCCCAAGGCGAAATCGCCGCCGCCCACATCGCCGGCGCACTCACCCTCAACGACGCCGCCAAAATCATCGCCATCCGCAGCAAAGCCCTCCACACCCTCACCGGCACCGGCGCCATGGCCGCCATCCCCCTACCCCCCCACACCGTCACCACCGACCACCCGCACCACCCCGACCTCCACATCGCCGCCCACAACAGCCCCCACCACACCATCATCAGCGCCACACCCACCACCATCGACACCATCATCAACCACTACCAACAACACAACATCAACGCCCGCAAACTCCCCGTCACCTACGCCTCCCACCACCCCCACACCGAAACCCTCAAAGACCACCTCCTCACCACACTCGCCGACATCACCCCCACCACCCCCACCATCCCCTTCCACTCCACCACCCACCCCCACACCACACCCACCCTCAACAACCACTACTGGTACGACAACCTCCGCCAACCCGTCCAACTCCACACCACCATCACCCACCTCCTAAACACCGGACACACCCACTACATCGAAACCAGCCCCCACCCCGTCCTCACCACACCCATCCAACACACCATCGACACCACCACCACCAAAGCCACCACCATCGCAACCCTCCACCGCAACCAACCCGCCCCCACCCAACTCGCACACGCCCTCGCCCACGCCCACACCACCGGACTCACCCCCCACCAACCCACCCCCACCCCACACACCACCCCCCACCTCCCCACCTACCCCTTCCAACACCACCACTACTGGCTGCACCCGACACCCGACACCACCGGCTTCGGCCGCGCGGCCACCGGGCATCCGTTGCTCGGCGGCGCTCTCGACCTCCCCGGCAGCGACGCCACGCTGCTGACCGGGCAGATCTCGGTCAACGCCCAGCCGTGGCTTGCCGACCACGCCGTCTTCGGCACCGTCCTGCTGCCCGCCACGGGCCTGCTCGACATGGCCCTGCGCGCCGGGGCGGAGGTGGACTGCGCCCGGGCCGAGGACCTGGTCCTGGACCAGCCGCTCCTGCTGCCCGCGAACCGCGCGGTCGACGTGCAGATCCAGGTGAACGCGCCCGACGACGCCGGCCGGCGGGCCTTCACGATCCACTCCCGGCACGACGAGGACTGGGTCCGCAACGCGACCGGCCTCCTCTCGCCGGAGGCCGCGGCCGTACCCGGCCCGCTGGCGGTGCCGGCCACGGCTGCCGCGCTGCCCGTCACGGACCTGTACCGGCGGCTCGCCGAGCAGGGATACGACTACGGCCCGGCCTTCCAGGGGCTGCGAGGCGCGTGGCGCGACGGCGACGCGCTGTACGCGGAGGTGGAACTGGCGGGCGAGCTCCACGAGGCCGGCTTCGGCATCCATCCCGCGCTGCTCGACGCCGTGCTCCACGTGCGCCTTCTCGCCGGGCTCGGCGAGGACTCCGCCGGTGACCCCGGCGACCTGCGGCTGCCGTTCTCCTGGTCCGGCATCAGCCTGCACGCCTCGGGCGCGCGGACGCTCCGCGCCCGGGTGACGCCCGTGGACGGCTCGACGATCGCCGTGGCCGTGTCCGACCTCGAAGGCCGACCGGTGCTCACCGTCGACGCGATGGCCACCCGCCCGGTCGACGCCGGGAAGCTGACGGGGCACGGTGCCGCGATGCTGACGGTGCGCTGGGCCGAGCAGCCCCGCGCCGAGGCGGACGTCGCCGCCGCAGCGCCCGCAGTCGTGCTCGGCGAGGCCGGAGACCTCGCCGAGGCGCTGTCACTGCCGGCCGCCTCGGGGGTCGACGAGCTGGCGCGCACGCCGGCCGCCGACGTTCCGGGCTGGGCGGTGGTGAGCTTCGGCTCCGCCGAGGGCGACGATCCGGTGCCGTCGGCCCACGGGCTGGTCGAGCGTGCCCGCGTACTGGTGCGACGGTGGCTCGAAGCCGACCGGCTGGCCGACACGCGGCTGATCTTCCTGACCCGGGGCGCCGTCTCCACCGGGCCCGATGACCCGGTCACCGATCTGCCCGGCGCCGCCGTCTGGGGCTTCGTGCGCTCCGCACAGACCGAGCATCCCGACCGCTTCGTGCTCGTCGACCACGACGACGCCCGTCCCGGTCGGGAGGACCTCGACGCCGCCGCCACCGGGGAGCCGCAGCTCGCCCTCCGGGACGGCCGACGGCTGACGCCCCGGCTCGCGCCCGGCTCGTCCTCCGGCTCCGGCACCGCCCTCGATCCGGACGGGACCGTCCTGATCACGGGGGGCACCGGCACCCTCGGCGCCCACGTCGCCCGTCGGCTGGTCACCCACCACGGCGCGCGCCGGCTGCTGCTGGTCAGCCGCCGTGGTCTCGACGCCCCGGGTGCGGAGCAACTGCGTCAGGAGTTGACCGGCCTCGGCGCCGAGATCGACATCGCGGCCTGCGACGTCACCGACCGCGCCGGCCTCGTCGCCACCCTGGGGACCGTTCCCGCCGGGCATCCGCTCACGGCCGTGGTGCACACCGCCGGCGTCCTCGCGGACGCCACCGTCACCCAGCTGACCGGGGAGCAGCTCGGCACCGTGCTGGCCGCCAAGGTCGACGCCGCGTGGCACCTGCACGAGCTGACCACCGGGCTCGACCTCGCCGCGTTCGTGCTGTTCTCCTCTGCCGCGGCGACGGTCGGCGCACCGGGACAGGCCAACTACGCCGCCGCGAACGGCTTCCTCGACGCTCTCGCCCACCACCGGCGTACGCGTGGCCTCCCCGCCGCGAGCCTCGGGTGGGGGTTGTGGACCGACACGAGCGAGCTCACCAGCGGCCTCGCCGCGGCAGACCTCGACCGGCTGCACACCAGCGGCTTCCAGCCGATGTCCACGCAGGAGGCGCTGGCCCTCTTCGACGCCGCCCTGCACGACACCGGCCACGCCCACCTCGTGCTCGCTCCGGTGGACCGGGCGGCGCTGCGCCGGCGTGCCGTGCAGGGCGATCTGCCGCCCCTGTTCCGCGAGCTCGTCCCGGGGGCGCCGCCCCGGGCCGCCGCGGACGGCGCGTACGACTGGCGGAGCCGCTTCGCCGCGGCCCCGGCGCACGAGCGTGACACCCTGCTGCTCGACCTGGTCCGCACCCACGCGGCGGCGGCGTTGCGGCACGAGGCGCCCGGGGAGATCGACCCGGACGGCGCGCTCAAGGACCTGGGGTTCGACTCGCTGATCGCCGTCGAGTTCCGCAACCGCCTCGGCGCGGCCATCGGGCTCCGCCTGCCGGCGACGCTGGCGTTCAACTATCCCAGCCTCCGGGCGCTCACGGGCTATCTCGGTGAACGCATGTCGGAGAGCGAGCCGGACCGGGCCGAGCCGCAGGAACCGGCGGACGCCACCGTGCACGACGAGCTCGACCGGATCGAGGAGGCGCTGCGCACGTCGCCGGAGGAGGCCCGGGAGGAGATCACCGCCCGGTTGCGTCGGCTGCTCACCGCGCACGGCGGCACGGGCGCGCACGCCCAGATCGCCTCGGCGACCGACGACGAGATCTTCGACCTGATCGACAACCAGCTGGGCACGGCCTGACATGGGATCGGATGCGATGAACATCGAAGAGAAGCTGCGGGAGTACCTCAAGCGCGTGACCGCAGACCTTCAGACGACGCGGGCCCGTCTGCAGGAGCTGGAGTCCCGGGGCAGCGAGCCGGTGGCGATCGTGGGGATGGGCTGCCGCTACCCCGGCGGCATCCGCTCCCCCCACGACCTGTGGCAACTCGTCCTCAACGGCACCGACGCCATCGGCGAGTTCCCCACCGACCGCGGCTGGAACCTCGACACCCTCTACCACCCCGACCCCGACCACCCCGGCACCAGCTACACCCGCCACGGCGGCTTCCTCTACGACGCCGCCGACTTCGACCCCGACTTCTTCGGCATGAGCCCCCGCGAAGCCCTCGCCACCGACCCCCAACAACGCCTCCTCCTCGAAACCACCTGGGAAACCCTCGAACACGCCGGCATCGACCCCACCACCCTGCGCGGCACCCACACCGGCGTCTTCACCGGCGTCATGTACGACGACTACGGCAACCGCCTGGCGGAGACCTCGCCCGACGGCTTCGAGGGGTATCTGGGCACCGGCAGCGCGGGCAGCCTCGCCTCGGGCCGGGTGTCCTACGCGTTCGGGTTCGAGGGCCCGGCCATCTCGGTCGACACGGCGTGCTCGTCGTCGCTGGTGGCGTTGCACCTGGCCGTCCAGGCCCTGCGCAACGGCGAATGCGACCTGGCCCTGGCCGGTGGCGTCACCGTCATGGCCACCCCGGCCGCCTTCACCGAGTTCAGCCGCCAGCGCGGCCTGGCCCCCGACGGGCGGTCGAAGTCGTTCGCCGCGAGCGCCGACGGTGCGGCGTGGAGCGAGGGCGTGGGACTGCTGCTTGTCGAACGGCTCTCCGACGCCCAACGCAACGGCCACCGCATCCTCGCCGTCGTCCGCGGCTCCGCCGTGAACCAGGACGGCGCCTCGAACGGCCTCACCGCGCCCAACGGCCCGTCCCAGGAGCGGCTGATCCGCCAGGTGTTGGCCGAGGCCCGCCTCGCCCCGGCGGACGTCGACGTCATGGAGGCGCACGGCACCGGCACGACGCTGGGCGACCCGATCGAGGCCGAGGCACTCCTGGCCACCTACGGCCAGGACCGGAAACAACCCCTCTGGCTCGGCAGCATCAAATCCAACATCGGCCACACCCAAGCCGCCGCCGGCGTCGCCGGCATCATCAAGATGATCCAGGCCATGCACCACGGGGTCCTGCCGAAAACCCTCCACGTCGACGCACCCACCCCCCACGTCGACTGGACCACCGGCAACATCCAACTCCTCACCGAACCCCAGCAATGGCCCGACCAGGGGCGGCCCCGCCGCGCCGCCATCTCCTCCTTCGGCATCAGCGGCACCAACGCCCACGTCATCCTCGAACAGGCACCCGCCGTAACCGAGGAAGCCCCTGCCGGCGACGGGGCCACGACGCCGGTGCCATGGGCGCTGTCCGGTCGCAGCCCGGAGGCGCTGCGCGCACACGCCGCCGCGCTGCGGGCCCTTCTCGACACGCTGCCGGACGGGGACCTCGCCGCCGCCGGGCGGGCGCTGGCGACCGACCGCGCCGCGCTGACCTACCGGGCCGTCGTCGTCGGCGGTGAGCGCGCCGAACTCGCCGCCGCTCTGGAGGCGGCGGCGAGCGCCGCGACGCCACCCGTACGCGCCGTCGAGGGCAAGGTCGCGTTCCTGTTCACCGGGCAGGGTGCCCAGCGGCTCGGCATGGGCCGTGAGCTGTACGAGCGTTTCCCGTCCTTCGCCCGGTGTCTCGACGCCGTCCTCGCCGAGCTGGACGGCCACTACGCCGTCCCGCTCCGGGACGTCGTGTGGGGCTCCGACGCGGACGCGGTGCAGCGCACCGAGCACGCGCAGGCCCTGCTCTTCGCGATCGAGGTGGCGCTGTTCCGCCTGGCCGAGTCGTGGGGCGTCCGGCCGGACTTCGTGGCCGGGCACTCCGTCGGCGAGATCGCGGCCGCCCACGTCGCCGGGGTGTTCTCCCTGGCCGACGCGGCGGCGCTGGTCGCCGCCCGGGGGCAGCTGATGCAGGCCCTGCCCGAGGGCGGCGCGATGGCCGCCGTGCGGGCCACGGCCGACGAGGTGCGGCCCGTGTTGTCCGGGGCCGTGGGGCTCGCCGCGGTCAACGGCCCGCAGTCGGTGGTGGTGTCCGGGGACCACGACGCCGTCGCCGCCGTCGTCGCGCACTTCTCCGCGCTCGGGCGCAGGACCACCGGGCTGCGCGTGTCGCACGCGTTCCACTCGCCCCTGATGGAGCCCATGCTGGACCGGTTCCGCGCGGTGGCCGAGGGGCTCTCGTACGGCGCGCCCACCATCCCGGTCGTCTCCACCGTCACCGGGGAGCCGTCCACGGACTGGGCAACGGCGGAGTACTGGGTGGGCCACGTCATGGCGACGGTGCGCTTCGCGGACGCGGTACGCGCCCTGCGTACCCGTGGGGTCACCACGTTCGTCGAGCTGGGACCCGACGCGGTGCTGTCCACGGCGGGGCCGGAAACCACGGCCGACGCCGCGTTCGTACCGCTGATGCGCCGGGACCGGCCGGAGGTCACCGAGCTGGTCACCGGCCTCGGGCGGCTGCACAGCCACGGGGTGCGGGTCGACTGGGCGGCGTTCTTCGGGCCCGCCCGGCGGGTCGAGCTGCCCACCTATCCGTTCCAGCGCCGGACGTACTGGCTGCACCCCGTCGGCGGCTCGGGCGCACGCGGTGACCACCGCCGGCATCCGCTCGTCGGCAACGCCATGGAGCTGCCGGACGACGCCGGCCGCATCGTCACCGGTGAGATCACGGCCGCCGCCCATCCCTGGCTCGCCGCGCACCGCGTGCACGACGTCACCGTGCTGCCCGACACGGCCTTCCCGGATCTGGTGCTGGCGGCGGGCGCGGAAGCCGGCTTCGACCGGATCGAGCAGCTCACCGTCGAGCGGCTGCTCCCGCTGCCCGGCGACGCGCCCACCCGGCTGCACGTCACGGTGGCCCCGCACGAGGACCCGGCGCGCGCCCGGGTCACCGTCCATTCCCGCGTCGGCGACCATGCCGACCAGCCCTGGACCCGGTGCGCCACGGCGGTCCTGGCCGTCGGGGCCGACGCGGATCCGGGTACGGCGACCCCGTGGCCGCCGGCCGACGCGACCCCCGTGGACGTCGGCGACCTGGCGGACCGGCTCACCGGCCTCGGGCGCGACGGCGACGGGTTCCTCGCCGGCCTGGTCGCGGCGTGGCGGTCCGGCGACACCGGATACGCCGAGGTACGCCTGCCCGACGACGCCCCGGGCGGCTATCTGCTCGACCCCCGGCTCATGCAGGTCGCCCTGGTCGCGGCCGGTGAGCCGGCGGAGCAGCTGTGGACGGCCGCCGGCTGGGAGGACGTCACCGTCGTCCGGCCCGGGGTACGCGAGCTTCGGGTCGCGCTCACCCGCACCGCGCCGGACAGGGCCTCGGTGCTGGTCAGCGACGCCTCCGGCGCGGTGGTGTCCACGATCGGCGCGGTCGTCCTCCGCCCGCTGACGGCCGACGAGCTGCGCCCGGCCGACGTCGCGTACCGGCTCGGCTGGGTGTCGCTGGCGGCGGCCCCGGCGACGGACGAGACCCGGTGGGCGCTCGTCGGCGACGACGACGCGCTCGGTGGGCTGCCGGGTGACCGGCACCCGGACCTCGCCGCGTGGACGCGCGCCGTCGGCGAGGAGGTCGTGGTCCCCGGGGCGGTGGTCGTCGCGGCGCCGCAGGGCGGGCCGGAACCGTACCCGAGCGTGGGCGGGCAGGTCACCGCGCTCGCCGACAGCGCGCGGCGCTGGCTGGCCGAGGAACGGTTCGGCGCGTCCCGGCTGGTCGTCGTGACCCGGGGCGCGGTCGCCACGACCGACGGGGAGGACGTCGGTGACCTCGGGCAGGCCGCCCTGTGGGGGATGCTCCGTTCGCTGCAGGGCGAGCACCCGGGACGGCTGGCGCTGGTCGACACCGAGGACGAACTCACCGTCAGCTCGCTACGGGCCGCGCTCGCCGCCAGGGAGGACCAGCTCGCCGTCCGGGGCAGCACGCTGTTCGCCGCCCGGCTCTCCCGGGTGCCGGTCGACACCGCTGGGTCCCCGGCCGGGCCGCCGCTCGACCCCGCGGGCTCGGTGGTCGTCCTGGTCGGCGGCGACGGCAACGCCGGCCCGGTCGTCCGGCAGCTCACCGCCGGCCACGGGATCCGTCGGCTCGTGCTGGGCCGGGCCCCGGGTGTCGCCGCCCCGGACACCGCCGAGCTGACCGCCTCGGGCGTGACCGTGACGGTCGTACCGGATGAGATCAGCGACCGGGCCGGAGTCGCGGCCCTGCTCGCCGCCGTCGCGCCGGAGCATCCGCCGACCGCCGTGGTGTTCATCGGCGACGCAGGCGACGGCCCGCCGGCCGGCGGCGCTGCGGACCGCGCCGGGGCGGCCTCGCACCTCCAGCCCGCCCTCGCCTGGCACCTGCACGACCTCGCCGAGGGCACCGACCTGCGCGCGTTCGTGCTCCTCGGCCCCGCCGGGGGGATCCTCGGCACGCCCGGCGGCGGCGACCGGGCGGCCACCGGCGCGTTCCTCAAGGCCCTCGCCCGGCACCGGCGCGCCCGTGGGCTCGCCGCGCTCAGCATCGGCTGGGGACCGTGGCGCGGACCCGACGACACCGATCCGGTACGCGAGTCCCGCCACGGCCTCCGGGCGGTGCCCGTCGCACACCTGCTCGCCGTGGTGGAGCTCGGCCTGACGGACAGCCGGCACGCCGGGCTGCTCCCCGTCGCCCTCGACCAGGCCGAGCTGCGCCGACATGCCCGGTCGATGACTCTGCCGACGGTGTTTCGGGACCTCGTACCGGCCCCGGCCGCCCCCACCGGCGTCGGCGGCCCCGCGCTGGGCCGCCAGCTGCGCGGCAGGCCGGAGCCGGAGCAGACGCGGATCGTCCTCGACCTGGTCCTGACCCAGATCGCCGCCGTTCTCGGCCACGAGAACCCGGGCTCGATCGCCCCCACCCGGCCGCTGCAGGAGCTGGGCTTCGACTCGCTCACCGCGGTCGGACTGCGCAACCGCCTGCAGGAGGCGACGCAGCTCACGCTGCCCGCGACGCTGCTGTTCGACTACCCGACCGCCACCGCCATGGCCGCGCACCTGCGGTCCGAACTGCTCGGCACGCAGGACGTCACGGCCGTACCGCTGTCGGCGAAGCCGATGGACGACGAGCCGATCGTGATCGTCGGGATGGGCTGCCGCTACCCCGGTGGCGTCCGGTCCCCGGAGGACCTGTGGCAGCTGGTGGCCGACGGCCGCGACGCGATCACCGAGTTCCCGACCGACCGGGGCTGGGACCTCGACGCGCTGTACGATCCCGACCCCGAGCACCCCGGCACGTCGTACGTCCGGACCGGCGGGTTCCTGCACGACGCCCCGCTGTTCGACGCGGACTTCTTCGGGATCAGCCCGCGTGAGGCGCTGGCGATGGATCCGCAGCAGCGGCTGCTGTTGGAGACGAGTTGGGAGACGTTCGAGAACGCGGGCATCGACCCGGAGTCGCTGCGCGGCAGCCGCACCGGCGTCTTCACCGGCACCCACGACCGCGACTACGGGACGCTCGTCGCCGGGAACGAGAGCCTCGAGGGTTACCTGATCGTCGGCAACTCGGCGAGCATCCTGTCCGGGCGGTTGTCCTACACGTACGGTTTCGAGGGTCCCGCGATCTCGCTGGACACGGCGTGCTCGTCGTCGCTGGTGGCGTTGCACCTGGCCGTCCAGGCCCTCCGCAGCGGCGAATGCGACCTCGCCCTGGCCGGCGGCGTGTCGGTGCTGGCGACCCCGGCGTCGTTCGTGGAGTTCAGCCGCCAGCGCGGGCTGGCCCCCGACGGGCGGGCGAAGTCGTTCGCGGCGGGCGCCGACGGGACGTCCTGGTCGGAGGGTGTGGGTCTGCTGCTGGTCGAGCGGCTCTCCGACGCCCAACGCCACGGCCACCGCATCCTCGCCGTCGTCCGCGGCAGCGCCGTCAACCAGGACGGCACCACCAGCCAACTCTCCGCACCCAACGGCCCCGCCCAACAACGCGTCATCCGACAGGCCCTCACCACCGCCGGCCTCACCCCCACCGACGTCGACGCCGTCGAAGCCCACGGCACCGGCACGAAACTCGGCGACCCCATCGAAGCCCAAGCACTGCTCGCCACCTACGGCCAGAACCGCGACCAACCCCTCTGGCTCGGCAGCATCAAGTCGAACATGGGTCATGCGGCCGGCGCGGCCGGCGTCGCGGGCATCATCAAGATGATCCAGGCCATCCGGCACGGCATCCTGCCGAAGACCCTCCACGTCGACGCCCCCACCCCCCACGTCGACTGGACCACCGGCAACGTGTCGCTACTCACCGACACCCAACCCTGGCCCGAACAGGGGCGGCCCCGCCGCGCCGCCGTCTCCTCCTTCGGCATCAGCGGCACCAACGCCCACATCATCCTCGAACAAGCACCACCAGCCACCACACCCACCGACGCTCAGCCAGCGGACCAGGACACCCCCGTCACGTGGATGCTCTCCGCGAAAACCCCCACCGCCCTACACACCCACGCCCAACGTTTGCTGCACCACCTCACCACCCACCCCGAGTTGACCGCCGCCGACACCGCGGCAGCGTTGGCCACCCGGACGCTTCTGTCTCACCGCGCCGCCATCGTCGGCACCACCCGCGAAGAACTCACCGAGGCCCTCACCGCCCTAGCCGGGAACACCCCCCACCACCGACTCATCCAAGGCACCCCCCTCACCGGCAAAACCGTCTTCGTCTTCCCCGGCCAAGGCAGCCAATACCCCCACATGGGCCTCGACCTCTACACCGCTTCACCCACCTTCGCCCACCACCTCCACGCCTGCGACACCGCACTCCAACCCCACACCGGCTGGTCCCTCCTCGACGTCCTCCACCAGACACCCCACGCACCCGACCTCGACCGCGTCGACGTCGTCCAACCCGCCATCTTCGCCATCACCGTCGCCCTCGCCCGCACCTGGCAACACCACGGCATCACACCCGACGCCGTCATCGGCCACTCCCAAAGGCGAAAAATCGCCGCCGCCCACATCGCCGGCGCCCTCACCCTCAACGACGCCGCCAAAATCATCACCCACCGCGGCCTCACCGCCCACACCCTCACCGGCACCGGCGGCATGGCCGCCATCCCCCTACCCCCCGACACCGTCACCACCCACCTCCAACACCACCCCACCCTCACCATCGCCGCCCACAACAGCCCCCACAACACCGTCATCACCGGCGACCTCGAAACCCTCCACACACTCATCACCCACTACCACCAACAAGGCATCCAAGCCCGCCCCATCCCCATCGGATACGCCTCCCACAGCCCCCACATCGACCAACTCCGCAACCACCTCCTCACCACCCTCGCCGACATCACCCCCACCACCCCCACCATCCCCTTCCACTCCACCACCCACCCCCACACCACACCCACCCTCAACAACCACTACTGGTACGACAACCTCCGCCAACCCGTCCAACTCCACACCACCATCACCCACCTCCTCAACACCGGACACACCCACTACATCGAAACCAGCCCCCACCCCGTCCTCACCACACCCATCCAACACACCATCGACACCACCACCACCAAAGCCACCACCATCCCCACCCTCCACCGCAACCAACCCGCCCCCACCCAACTCGCACACGCCCTCGCCCACGCCCACACCACCGGACTCACCCCCCACCAACCCACCCCCACCCCACACACCACCCCCCACCTCCCCACCTACCCCTTCCAACACCACCACTACTGGGTGAAGCCGAGGATCGCCACGGCCGCGTTCGGCGACGGCCCCAGCGGGCACCCGTTCGTCGGCGGCCGGCTCGACCAGCCGGACGACCGGGGGGAGATCTTCGTCGGGCAGGTGTCCACCGCCCTGCACCCGTGGCTGGCCGACCACGCCGTACGCGACACCGTCCTGCTGCCCGGCACCGCGTTCCTCGACCTGGCGCTGCACGCCGCCGAACGCCGCGGCAGCACGCACGTGGAGGAGCTCACGCTGGAGCACCCGCTCGTCCTGCCGGACAGCGGCGCCCTGCGGCTGCACGTCGCCACCGCGCCCGAGGCGGACGGCCGGCACACCGTCACCGTCCACTCGCGCCCGGCCGGCGACCCCGACCACCCGTGGACCCGGCACGCCGTGGGCACGATCAGCGGGGACGCGCACGGGACGCCCGCGGTGCTCGACGGCGCGTGGCCGCCGCCCGGGGCGCAACCGGTGCGGCTGGACCAGTTCTACGGCGACCTCGCGGGCCTCGGGTACCTGTACGGCCCGACGTTCCGGGGGCTGCGGGCCGCCTGGCAAGCCGGCGACGCCTTCTACGCGGAGGTGGAGCTGCCGGAGCAGGCCGACCCGGACGGGTTCACGGTCCACCCGGCGCTGCTCGACGCCGCGCTGCACACGACGGCGGTGGGCGTGAACCTCGACCCGGCGCACACCCCGGTGCGGCTGCCGTTCTCCTGGTCGGACGTCACGCTGCACGCGACCGGGGCCACCCGGCTGCGGGTCCGCACCACCCGGGTCGACGACACCACGGTCGCGCTCGACATGGCCGACGGCACCGGGCGGCCCGTGCTCACCGTCGCGCGGCTGCGACTGCGGGAACTTGACCCCGGCCAGCTGGCCGCGCCCAGCCCGCTACACAACTCGATCTTCCGCACCGACTGGGTCCGCGCCGAGGCGCCGCCCGCGCCGGCCGGCGACCTGTCCCGCTGGGCGGTCCTCGGCGACGGCGCCGCCGGGGCGGATCCGGCCTTCGCCGGGCTCCCCCGGCATCCGGGGCTGGCCGACCTCGCCCGGGAGTTGGACGCCGGGGCCGCCGCACCGGAGGTCGTACTACTGACCTGCCACAGCGGCCCCGACGACGCCGGCACCGACCCGGCGGCGCGGGCCCACGAGGTGACGCGGCGGGTCCTGGGCACGGTCCAGGGCTGGCTCGCCGACCCCCGGCTCGCCGGCTCCCGGCTGGTCGTCCTCACCCGCGGCGCGATCGCGGCGCGGCCCGGCGACGCCGTGCGCGACCTGCCCGGCTCGACCGTCTGGGGCCTGCTGCGCGCCGCCTGGTGGGAGGAGCCCGACCGGTTCGTGCTGGCCGACCTCGACGACACCGCGACGCCGGCGTCCCTGCGGGCCGCGCTCGCGACGGACAGCTACCAGGTCGTCCTGCGTGAGGGTGTCTGCCTGGTCCCCCGGCTCGCCGCCATCCAGCCCGACGACGGCGCGGCCGGCTTCTCCTTCGACCCGGCGGGCACCGTGCTGATCACCGGCGGCACCGGGACGATCGGCGCGCACCTGGCCCGCCACCTGGTGACGGCGCACGGGGTGCGGCGCCTGCTGCTCACCAGCCGCCGCGGCATCGCCGCCGACGGGGCCGGAGCGTTGCGCGACGAGCTGGTCGCGGCGGGCGCCGACGTGACCGTGGCCGCGTGCGACACCGCCGACCGCGAGGCGCTCGCCGGCCTGCTGGCCGCCGTCCCGGCCGAGCATCCGCTGACGGCGCTGGTGCACACCGCCGGCGTGCTGGAGGACGGCGTGCTCGGCGCGCTCACCGCCGAGCAGGCCGACGCGGTCCTGCGGCCCAAGGCCGACGCCGCCTGGCACCTGCACACGCTGACCGAGCACCTGCCGCTGCGGTCGTTCGTCCTGTTCTCCTCCGCCGCCGGCATCATCGGCAATCCGGGCCAGTCGACCTACGCGGCGGCGAACACGTTCGTGGACGCGCTCGCCGCCCACCGCCGGTCGCGCGGGCTGCCCGCCGACTCGCTGGCGTGGGGCCTGTGGGCGGAGACCAGCACGATGACCGCCGGGCTGGACGGCGCCGGCAAGGCCCGGCTGACCCGCCACGCGGCGGCCATCACCACCGAGCAGGGCATGGCCATGTTCGACGCCGCGCTCGCGGTCGCGGACGCGACGCCGCTGCTGCTCGCGAAGATCCGGCCGGCGACGGTCGACGCCGCCGACGACACGATCGCACCGATCCTGCGTACGCTCGCCCGCCCCACGGTCCGTCGGGCCGTCTCTCCCGCCGAGCGTCCCGCCGCCTCCGACGGCCTCGCCGAGCGGCTGCTGCCGCTCGACCCGGCCGGGCGTCGGGAGCTGCTGACCGGGCTGATCGGCGCCCACGTCGCGGCGGTGCTCGGCCACGGGCAGCCGGACGCCCTCGACGCGGCGCGCAGCTTCAAGGACCTCGGGTTCGACTCGCTGACCGCGGTGGAACTGCGCAACCGGATGAACGCGGCGACCGGGCTGCGGCTGCCGGCGACGCTCGTGTTCGACCATCCCACCATCGAATCCCTCGCCGACCGGCTGAGCGCGGAGCTGCTCGACACCCACCCGGCCGCCCCGGCGGCGGCGCTGCCCGCGGCACCGGCCACCACCCGGGACCAGGCCGACGACCCGATCGTGATCGTCGGGATGGCCTGCCGGTTCCCCGGCGGCGCGCGCACCCCCGGCGACCTGTGGCGGCTCGTCGCCGACGGGGTCGACGCGGTCGGTGACTTCCCGGTCAACCGGGGCTGGGACCTCGACGAGCTGTACCACCCCGACCCCGACCGGCACGGGAAGACGTACGTCAGGCGGGGTGGCTTCCTGCACGACGCCGACGAGTTCGACGCCGACCTGTTCGGGATCAGCCCGCGGGAGGCGCTGGCCACCGATCCGCAGCAACGGCTGCTGCTGGAGACCGTGTGGGAGGTGCTGGAGAACGCCGCCATCGATCCGACGTCGCTGCGCGGAAGCTCCACCGGGGTCTTCATCGGCGCGGCCGCGCAGGAGTACGGCCTGAACACCCGGGCCGGGGACACCGGGCCGGAGGGCTACCTGATCACCGGTTCCACCACGAGCGTCGCGTCGGGCCGGATCGCGTACACCTTCGGGTTCGAAGGCCCGACGATGACCGTGGACACCGCGTGCTCGTCGTCGCTGGTGGCGCTGCACCTGGCCGTGCAGGCGCTGCGCAACGGCGAGTGCGAGCTGGCGGTGGCCGGCGGTGTCGCGGTCATGGCGGCGCCGACGCTCTTCGTGGAGTTCAGCCGGCAACGCGGGCTCGCCCCGGACGGCCGGTGCAAGCCGTTCGGCGCCGACGCCGACGGGACCGCCTGGGGCGAGGGCACCGGCCTGCTGCTGGTGGAACGGCTCTCGGACGCGCGGCGCAACCAGCATCCGGTGCTCGCCGTGGTGCGCGGCACCGCGGTCAACTCCGACGGCACCAGCAACGGGCTGACCGCCCCCAACGGCCCGTCCCAACAGCGGGTCATCCGGCAGGCGCTGTCCACCGCCGGGCTGACCCCGGACGACGTGGACGCGGTGGAGGCGCACGGCACGGGCACCCCGCTCGGCGACCCCATCGAGGCCCAGGCCCTGCTCGCCACGTACGGGCGGGACCGCCGCGCCGGCGAGCCGCTGTGGATCGGGTCCGTCAAGTCCAACATCGGGCACGCGCAGGCCGCCGCCGGGGCCGCCGGGGTGATCAAGATGGTGCAGGCGATGCGGCACGGGCTGTTGCCGCGCACCCTGCACGTCGAGGAGCCGACCCCGCACGTGGACTGGTCGGCCGGCGCGGTCCGGCTGCTCACCGCCGACCGTCCGTGGCCGGAGACCGGTGGTCCCCGTCGCTCCGCCGTGTCGGCGTTCGGCATCAGCGGCACGAACGCGCACGTCGTCCTGGAGTGGGATCCCGCCGTCGCCGCCGAGCCGGTGGGGTCCGGTCCCCGCCCGGAACCCGGCGGCGTCCCGGTGCCCTGGCTGTTGTCCGGCAGGACCGTGGCGGCGGTGGCCGCCCAGGCCGGGCGGCTGGCCGAGCAGCTCACCGGGCACCCCGAGCTGCACCCGGTCGACGTCGGCGGGTCGCTCACCGCCCGGGCCGCGCAGCGGTACCGGGCCGCCGTGGTCGGCACGGACCGCGCGGAGCTGCTGTCCGCGCTGCGCGACGTCGCCGACGGGAGCACCACCGCCGAGGCGGCCGGGGCCGGCGGCACCGCGTTCCTGTTCTCCGGGCAGGGCAGCCAGCACCCCGGGATGGGTCGGGAGCTGTACGAGCGCCATGCGGTGTTCGCGGCGGAGCTGGACCAGATCTGCGAGCGCATGGACGCCCGCCTGGACGCGCCGTTGCGGGCGGTGATGTTCGCGGCGGCGGGCACCCCGGAGGCGGCCCTGCTCGACGAGACCCGGTTCGCCCAGCCGGCGATCTTCGCCCTGGAGGTGGCGCTGTTCCGGCTCCTCGAATCCTGGGGGATGCGGCCCGACGTCCTGCTCGGGCACTCCATCGGTGAGCTCGCCGCCGCGCACGTAGCCGGCGTGTTCGACCTGGACGACGCGTGCCTGCTCGTCGCGGAGCGGGCGCGGCTGATGCAGAGCGTCCCGGCGCGCGGCGCGATGGTGGCCGTCCGGGCCGGTGCGGCCGAGGTGGCCGAGTCGCTCGCCGACCGGGACGGCGTCGTGTCGATCGCCGCCGTCAACGCCGCCGACGCCACGGTGGTCTCCGGCGACGAGGAGGCGGTGGCGGAGGTCGCGGAGCTCTGGGCGCGGCGCGGCCGCCGGACGACGCGGCTGCGGGTCAGCCACGCGTTCCACTCGCCGCACATGGACGCGATCCTCGGCGAGTTCCACGACGTGGCCGCCCGCCTGGACTACCGGCCGCCGGCCCTGCCGATCATCTCCGCCAGCACCGGGCGTCCGGCGGAGGCGGCGCAGCTCGGCGACCCCCGGTACTGGACCGACCAGCTCCGGCTGCCCGTCCGGTTCCACGACGGGATGCGCGCCGTGCGGGCGCTCGGCGTCACCACCTGCCTGGAGGTGGGCCCGGACGGAGCCCTCACGGCGCTGCCGGCCGACGAGGGGGCCGGCCGTCGGATCGCCACGCAGCGCCGGGACCATCCGCAGGCGTCGACGCTGGTCTCCGCCGTCGCGCAGGCGTGGACGCACGGGACCCCCGTCGGCTGGCGGGAATTCTTCGCGCCGCTGGCCGCGCGGACCGTTCCGCTGCCCAACTACGCCTTCCAGGGCCGCCGGTTCTGGCTGCCGGCCGCCCCGCCCGCCAGTCCGGCGGCGCTGGGCCTCGGCGTGGGCGACCACGAACTGCTCAAGGCGACGACCTCGCTGGCGGACAACGGCGGGTGGCTGCTGAGCGGCCGGGTCTCCCGGAGCACGCATCCGTGGCTCGCCGAGCACACCGTGAACGGCGCGGCGCTCGTACCCGGCTCGGTGTTCCTGGACATCGCCGTGCACGTGGCGCGGACCGTCGGGGGTGCCCGCGTCGACGAGCTGACGATGGAGTCCCCGCTGGTGCTGCCCCCGCAGGGACCGGTGGACCTGCAGGTGACGGTGTCCGGGCCGGATCCGCGCGGCGTGCGGTCGCTCACCGTCAGCTCGCGCGCCGCCGCGCCCGACGACCCGGCCGGCGAACGCCCGTGGACGCGGCACGTCTCGGGCACCCTGAGCGACCGGGAGACCGGGGCGTTCACCGGTTTCCCGGCCGCCTGGCCGCCGCCCGACGCCGAGCCGATCGACCTGGACGGGCTCTACGAGGCGCTCGCCGGCGCGGGCATCGAGTACGGCCCCGCGTTCCAAGGGCTGCGCGGCGCCTGGCGGGACGGCTCGACCGTCTACACCGAGGCGGTCGCCCCCGACGGCGGCACCGCGGATGGCCTGCATCCGGCGCTGGTCGACGCGGCGATGCACGCCCTCGCGGCCAACCACCCGTCGCTCAGCTCCGGCACGGAGATCCTGCTCCCGTTCGCCTGGCGCGGCGTCGACGCGTACTCGTGGCATGCGGCGGCGATCCGCAGCAGGCTGACCGTGACCGGGCCGGACACGCTGGCGCTGGCGGTCACCGACACCGACGGCGTCCCCGTCATGGCGGTCGAGGAGCTTCTGGTACGGCGGGTGCCGCTCGGCGCGATCGCGGCGCAGCGTTCCCCGGCGTACGTGCTGGGCTGGACCGGCGCGCCGGCGGGCCGGCACCCGGGGCCGGGCGGCATCGGCCTGCTCGGCGGCTCCGACCGGCTCCGCGCGGCGCTGGCCGGCGCGGCGGACGTCCACGACGACCTGCCCGCCCTGCTGGGCACGCCGGACCCGCTGCCCGCCGTGGTCCTGTTCCCCGTGCCGCCGCACGACGGGCCCGGCCCGGACCAGGTGCGCGCGGCCCTGGCCGAGGTCATGGACGCCGCGCAGCGGTGGCTGGCCGAGGACCGTACGGCCGGCTCCCGGCTGGTGGTCGTCACCGAGGGCGCGGTGTCCACCGGGGCGGAGGATCCCGCCCCGGACCTGGCGGGCGCCGCCGTCTGGGGCCTGGTCCGCAGCGCCCAGGCCGAACACGCCGGCCGGTTCGTGCTGCTGGACCTCGACGCGACCGGGGCGTCCGCCGACGCCGTCACCGCCGCGCTCGCCCTCGACGAGCCGCAGGTGGCGGTGCGGGCGGGTCGGTGCCTGCTGCCGCGGGTGACGGAGGCGCCGCTGCGCGAGCCCGCCGGCACCCCGCTGGACGCCGACGGGACGGTCCTGGTCACCGGGGGCACCGGCGCCCTCGGCGCGCTCGTCGCCCGGCACCTGGTCGCCCGGCACGGCGTCCGGCACCTGCTGTTGCTGAGCCGCCGCGGCGGCGACGCGCCCGGGGCGCAGCGGCTGCGGGCCGAACTGGCCGCGCAGGGAGCGGACGTCACCATCGTGGCCTGCGACGCCGCCGACCGGGCCGCCCTCGGCGTCGCGCTGGCCACCGTCGACCCGGACCACCCGCTCACCGCGGTGGTGCACACCGCCGGGGTGCTCGCGGACCGGACGTTCACCAACCTGACCGCGGACCGGCTCGACGCCGTGCTGCGACCCAAGGTCGACGCGGCGTGGCACCTGCACGAGCTGACCGCGGCCATGGACCTCGCCGCCTTCGTCCTGTTCTCGTCGGTCGCCGGGACCCTCGGCACACCCGGTCAGGCCAACTACGCCGCCGCCAACACCGGCCTCGACGCCCTCGCCCACCACCGGTCCGCGCGCGGGCTTGCCGCCACCAGCCTGGTGTGGGGGCCGTGGCCGGACGCCGGCGGCATGACGGCCGACGACCAGCGGGTCCGGCAGGCCGCGCTGACGCCGCTGACCACCGAGGAGAACCTCGGGCTGTTCGACGCCGCGCTCTCGGCGGAGCATCCGGTGCTGCTCGCCCTCCGCTTCGACCGCGCCGCGCTGCGCACCGCCGACCGCGCGGACCTGCCGCCGGTGCTGTCCGGGCTGGCGGGCGCGTCGGCGCGCCGCGCGCCGCAGCGGGCGTCGCTCGTCCAGCGGCTGCAGGCGTCCGGCCGGCAGCAACGCGGCCGGCTGCTGCTGGACGCGGTGTCCCGCCACGTCGCCACGGTCCTCGGCCACGACGACGACGCCGACATCGCCGCCGACCGGGAGTTCAACGAGCTGGGCTTCACCTCGCTGACCGCGATCGACCTGCGCAACCGGCTCTCCGCCGAGACCGGGCACCGGTTGCCGGCCACGCTGGTGTTCGACTACCCGAACCCGGCCGCGCTGGCCGCGTACCTGGAGGGCCTGCTGTTCGACGGGGGCCAGGCGGAACCCGCCCGGGTCCAGACCCTCCGGCCGGCCTCCGACGAACCGATCGCCATCGTCGGGATGGCCTGTCGGTTCCCCGGCGGCGTCGGCTCGCCGCAGGACCTGTGGCGGCTGGTCAGCGACGGGCGGGACGCCATCGGCCCGTTCCCCGGCAACCGGGACTGGAACGTCGACGACCTGTACGACCCGGATCCGGACCGGCCCGGGAAGTCCTACACCCGACAGGGCGGCTTCCTCTACGACGCGGACCGGTTCGACGCGCAGTTCTTCGGCATGAGCCCGCGCGACGCCGTGGCCGCCGACCCCCAGCAGCGGCTCCTGCTGGAGACGAGCTGGGAGGCGTTCGAGCACGCCGGGATCGATCCGGCGACGCTGCGCGGCAGCCGTACCGGCGTCTTCACCGGCGTCATGTACAGCGACTACGGTGCCCGGCTCGCGAGCGGCTCCGCCGACGAGTACGAGGGGTATCTCGGCACCGGCAGCGCCGGCAGCATCGCCTCCGGGCGGGTCGCCTACTCGTTCGGGCTGGAGGGTCCCGCGCTCACGGTGGACACGGCGTGCTCGTCGTCGCTGGTCACCCTGCACCTCGCGGTGCAGGCGCTGCGGGCCGGCGAGTGCGACCTGGCGCTCGCCGGCGGGGTCACCGTGATGGCCACGCCCGCCGCGTTCGTCGAGTTCAGCCGGCAGCGCGGGCTCGCCCCGGACGGCCGGTGCAAGGCGTTCGCCGAGGGCGCCGACGGGGTGGCCTGGGCGGAGGGGGTGGGACAGCTGCTGGTCGAGCGGCTGTCGGACGCGCGCCGCAACGGTCACACGGTGCTGGCGGTGGTCCGCGGCTCCGCCGTCAACTCCGACGGCGCGAGCAACGGGCTCACCGCGCCGAACGGCCCGTCCCAGCAGCGGGTGATCCGGCAGGCCCTCGCCGACGCCGGGCTGCGGCCGGCCGAGGTGGACGCGGTCGAGGCGCACGGCACCGGCACGCCGCTCGGCGATCCCATCGAGGCGCAGGCGCTGATCGCCACGTACGGGCAGGACCGTCCGGCCGGGCGTCCGCTGTGGGTGGGGTCCGTCAAGTCGAACATCGGGCACGCCCAGGCCGCCGCCGGGGTCGCCGGGATCATCAAGACGGTGCAGGCGCTGCGCCACGGCCAACTGCCCCGGACCCTGCACGCCGACACGCTCTCCCCGCACGTCGACTGGGGCGCCGGCGACGTCGCGGTGCTGCGGGAGGCGCGGGCGTGGCCGGAGCACGACGGGCCGCGGCGGGCGGCGGTCTCGGCGTTCGGGATCAGCGGAACCAACGCCCACGTCATCCTCGAGGCCGCCGAGGACGCCCGCGAAGCGCCGGACCCCCACGTCGAGGCGCCCCTGCCCGCTGACCGGGCCGGGGACGCGGTGGTCGTACCCTGGCTGCTGTCGGCGAGGTCCGAGGCCGCCCTCGCCGCGCAGGCCGACCGGCTCCGCGCCTTCGTCCGGGAGCACCCGGCGCTCGACCCGGCCGACGTCGCCCGCTCCCTCGCGACCCGTCCGGTCCTGGAGCACGGGGCCGCCGTGGTCGGGCGTACCCGCGCGGAACTGCTGACCGGGCTCGACGCTCTCGCCGCCGAGCGGACCGCGACCGCCGTGGTGCGCGAGAGCTCCCGGGAGACCGGCCCGATCGCCGTCATGTTCTCCGGGCAGGGCTCGCAGCGGCCGGGGATGGGCAGCGGGCTGTACGCGGCCCATCCCGAGTTCCGCCGGGCGTTGGACGAGGTGTGCGACCGGTTCGACGCGCTGCTCGGCCGGTCGCTGCGGGAGCTGATGTTCGCGCCCGCCGGTTCCCGCGAGGCGGACCTGCTGCACGAGACCCGGTACACCCAGCCCGCGCTGTTCGCCGTCGAGGTCGCCCTGTACCGGTTGCTCCGCAGCCACGGGGTGGTTCCGGACTTCCTGCTGGGACACTCGGTCGGCGAGTTCGCCGCCGCGCACGTCGCCGGGGTCCTGTCCCTGGCGGACGCCTGCCTGCTGGTCGCCACGCGCGGCCGGCTGATGCACGAGGTGTCCGGCAACGGCGCGATGGTGGCCATCGGCGCGGACCCCGACGAGGTACGCACGTCGCTGGCCGGCCTCAAGGAGTCGGTCGGCATCGCGGCCGTGAACGGTCCCGCCGGCACGGTGGTCTCGGGTGACGAGGTCGCGGTCATGTCCGTGGTGCAGCAGTGGTCGGCCCGGGGCCGCCGGGTGAAGCGGCTGCTGGTGAGCCACGCCTTCCACTCGCCGCTGATGGCGCCGATGGTCGACGCGTTCCGGGCGGTCGCCGAGACGATGACCTTCTCGGCGCCGGTCGTCCCGATCGTGTCCACGGTGACCGGGGACTTCGCCGACCCGCAGGCCCTGGCCGCACCCGACTACTGGGTCGACCAGGTGCTGCGGCCGGTGCTGTTCGCGCAGGGTGTGGAGACCCTGTACCAGGCCGGGGCACGCGTCTTCCTGGAGCTGGGCTCGGACGCGCTGGCGTCGCTCACCCCGGACTGCCTGGCCGACAGGTTCCCCGGCCCGCTCGTCAGCGCCCTGCTGCGCAAGGACCGGCCGGAGCCGGAGTCGGTGGTCACCGCCCTGGCCCAGGTGCGCCTGCGGGGCGCCCCGGTGGACCTGGCCGCCCTGCTGCCGGGCGCGCGCCGGATCGCGGAGCTGCCGACCTACCCGTTCCAGCGGGAGCGGTTCTGGCTCAGCCGGCCCGTCGGCTCGGGCGATCCCGCCGGCCTGGGCATGGACAGGGCCTCGCACCCGTTCCTCGGCGCCGGGACGGAACTGCCGGACGGGGGCTCCCTGTTCACCGGCCGGATCTCCGTGGAGAGCCAGCCGTGGCTCGCCGACCACGCCGTCCACGGCAGCGGTGTCGTGCCGGCCAGCGCGCTGCTCGAACTGATCCTGTACGTGGGCGAGCAGTCCGGCTGCGACCTGGTCGAGGAGCTCACCGTCTCCACCCCGCTGGTGCTGCCGGACGCCGGGGCGGTACACGTGCAACTGGTGACCGGGCCCGCCGACGAGGCCGGCCGGCGCACCGTGACGATCCGCTCGCGCGCCGCCGGCGACCCGTGGGTCGGTCACGGCCAGGGGATCGTGGCGCCCGCGTCGGCCGCCGAGCCACCCGGCGTCGCCGGCGGCGCGTGGCCGCCCGCCGGGGCGACGCCCGTGGACGTCGCGGAGCTCTACGAGCGGCTCGCCGACCTGGGGTTCGGCTACGGGCCGGCGTTCCGCGGCCTGCGCAACGCCTGGCGGCACGGCGACGAAGTGTCGGCCGAGGTGCGCCTGCACGGGGCACCGGTTCCCGGCTTCCGCATCCACCCGGCTCTGCTCGACGCGGCGTTGCACACCATCGCCATCGCCTACCGTGACCTGGACCCGGAAGCCGGCGTCCCGGTGCCCTTCGCCTGGTCGGGCGTCAGCGTGCGGGCCGCCGCACCGGACTCGCTGCGGGTCCGGCTCGCCCCGGCCGGTTCGGGCTTCGCGCTGCGGCTGAGCGACGAGGCCGGCAACCCGGTCGCCGCCATCGCCTCGCTGTCGGTCCGTCAGCTGGCCGCGGGCCAGCTCCAGCAGGCCGGTCGCGCGCCGCACGGGGCGCAGTTCCGCGTCACGTGGGCCGAGACCGCGTTGCCCGCCGACCGGGCCGGCACGGGTGCCCCGATTGCGCCGGTGCAGGATCTGGGGCACGACGAGCCCGTGCCGGAGCTGGTGCTGCTGGACTGCGCGCCGGGCGGGACCACCACCGGGGACGCGGCCGCCGACGCGCACCGGGCCACCCGTCGCGCCCTCGACGTGCTGCAACGGGTCCTCGGCGACGACCGGTTCGCCCGGACCCGCCTGGGCGTGCTGACCCGGTCGGCCGTCGCCGCCGTGGACCGTGACACCGTCACGGACCTCGCCGGGGCCGCGGTGGGCGGGCTGGTCCGCGCCGCGCAGACGGAGAATCCCGGCCGGATCGTGCTGCTCGACACGGACGGCACCGAAGCGTCGACCGCCGTGCTACGCGCCGCGCTGGACGCCGGTGAACCCTGGCTCGCGCTGCGCGACGGCACCGCGTACGCCGCTCGGCTCGTCGCCGCCGACAGCACCGCACCGGGCGGGGACGCCGACCCGCCGCTCGACCCGGACGGGACGGTGCTCGTCACCGGCGGCACCGGTGCGCTCGGCGCGCTCGTGGCCCGGCACCTGGCCCGCCGGCACGGCGTCCGGCACCTGCTGCTGGTCAGCCGCAGCGGCGCCGCCGCGGCCGGAGCGGACGAGCTGGTCGGCGAACTGGACCGGCTGGGCACCCGGGCCACCGTGGTCGCCTGCGACGTCGCCGACCGTGAGTCCCTGGCCGGCGTGCTCGCCTCGATCCCTGCGGCACACCCGCTCACCGCCGTCATCCACACCGCCGGGGTGCTGGACGACGCCACGCTCCCCGCCCTCACCCCGCACCGGGTCGACACGGTCCTGCGCCCCAAGGCCGACGCGGCGTGGCACCTGCACGAGCTCACCGCCGGGCTCGGCCGCACCCGGTTCGTGCTGTTCTCGTCGGTGTCCGGGGTGCTCGGCGGGGCCGGCCAGGGCAACTACGCGGCGGCCAACGCGTTCCTCGACGCGTTGGCCGAGCACCGGCGCGCTCTCGGACTCCCGGCGGTGTCGCTGGCCTGGGGGATCTGGGCGGCGGCCGGCACGATGGGCGGGCGGCTGGGGACCGCCGACCGGGCCCGCATCGGCCGGGGCGGGATGCTGCCGCTCGACACCGGCCAGGGTCTGGCGTTGTTCGACTCCGCCCTGCGCGCCGACCACGCCACGATGACGGTCGCCCGCTTCGACCTGCCGACGCTGCGCGCGCAGGCGGACGAGAACCGGCTGCCCGTGATCCTGGGTGGCCTGGTCGGCGGGACGGCCCGCCGGCCGGACGACGCCGGGCGCCCGGTGCTGGGTGAACGCCTCGCGGGCCGCACCGAGGCCGCGCAACTGGAGATCCTGCTCGAGTTCCTCCACCAGGAGATGGCGGTCGCGCTGGGCCACCGCGAGACCGCCACCATCGACCTCGACCGCGGTTTCCTGGAGCTCGGCTTCGACTCCCTGACGGCGCTCGAACTGCGTAACCGGCTGAGCGAGGTGGCCGGATGGCGCCTGCCGGCCACCACGTTGTTCGACTACCCGACCCCCCGCAAGCTCGCGGCGCGCCTGCGGGAGCTGCTCATTCCCGCCGACACCGCCGACACCCCGGAGGCGGCGATCCGCGAGGCCATCGCGGCCATCCCGCTGGAGCGCCTACGCGCTGCCGGCCTGCTGGACGCCGTGCTGCGGCTGGCCGACGGCACCGCCGATCCCGGCCACGCGCAGGACGAGGACGCGGAAACCGATCTCATCGACGCCGATGTCGATGATCTGGTCCGCATCGCCCTCGGAGACACCGACACATGACCGCACCACACCGACGGAGCCGACGATGAACATGCCTGCCGAGAAGGTCGTCGAGGCGCTGCGCACCTCACTGCTGGAAAACAAGCGCCTGCGACGGCAGCTTCAACGGCAGACCGACACCCCGGTCGAACCGATCGTGATCGTCGGGATGGGCTGCCGCTACCCGGGCGGCGTCCGGTCGCCGGAGGACCTGTGGGACCTGGTCGCCTCGGGCCGCGACGGCATCGGGCCGTTCCCGGAGGACCGTGGGTGGGACGTGGAGCGGTTGTTCGATCCGGATCCGGACGCGCCGGGGAAGTCGTATGTGCGTGAGGGTGGTTTCCTGACGGACGCGGCGGAGTTCGACGCGGCCTTCTTCGGGATCAGCCCGCGTGAGGCGCTGGCGATGGATCCGCAGCAGCGGCTGCTGCTGGAGACCAGTTGGGAGACGTTCGAGAACGCCGGGATCGACCCGGAGTCGCTGCGCGGCAGCCGCACCGGCGTCTTCACCGGCGTCATGTACGGCGACTACGCGACCCGGCTGCGGCGGATGCCGGAGGGCCTCGAAGGCCAGGTGGTGACCGGGAGCGCGGGCAGCGTGGCGTCGGGCCGGGTCTCCTACGTCTACGGTTTCGAGGGTCCCGCGATCTCGCTGGACACCGCCTGTTCGTCGTCGCTGGTGGCGTTGCACCTGGCCGTCCAGGCTCTCCGCAGCGGCGAATGCGACCTCGCGCTGGCCGGCGGGGTGTCGGTGATGGCCACCCCCGTGGCGTTCACCGGCTTCAGCCGTCAGCGTGGTCTCGCGCCGGACGCCCGGGTCAAGTCGTTCGCCGCCGCCGCCGACGGCACGTCCTGGTCGGAGGGCGTCGGTCTGCTGCTGGTCGAACGGCTCTCCGACGCCCAACGCCACGGCCACCGCATCCTCGCCGTCGTCCGCGCCAGCGCCGTCAACCAGGACGGCACCACCAGCCAACTCTCCGCACCCAACGGCCCCGCCCAACAACGCGTCATCCGACAGGCCCTCACCACCGCCGGCCTCACCCCCACCGACGTCGACGCGGTCGAAGCCCACGGCACCGGCACGAAACTCGGCGACCCCATCGAAGCCCAAGCACTGCTCGCCACCTACGGCCAGAACCGCGACCAACCCCTCTGGCTCGGCAGCATCAAATCCAACATCGGCCACACCCAAGCCGCCGCCGGAGCCGCCGGCATCATCAAAATGATCCAAGCCATCCGGCACGGGGTCCTGCCGAAGACCCTCCACGTCGACACCCCCACACCCCACGTCGACTGGACCACCGGGTCCATAGCACTCCTCACCGAACCCCAGCCCTGGCCCGAACAGGGGCGGCCCCGCCGCGCCGCCGTCTCCTCCTTCGGCATCAGCGGCACCAACGCCCACATCATCCTCGAACAAGCACCACCAGCCACCACACCCACCGACGCTCAGCCAGCGGACCAGGACACCCCGGTCACGTGGATGCTCTCCGCGAAAACCCCCACCGCCCTACACACCCACGCCCAACGTTTGCTGCACCACCTCACCACCCACCCCGAGTTGACCGCCGCCGACACCGCGGCAGCGTTGGCCACCCGGACGCTTCTGTCTCACCGCGCCGCCATCGTCGGCGTCACCCGCGAAGAACTCACCGAGGCCCTCACCGCCCTAGCCGGGAACACCCCCCACCACCGACTCATCCAAGGCACCCCCCTCACCGGCAAAACCGTCTTCGTCTTCCCCGGCCAAGGCAGCCAATACCCCCACATGGGCCTCGACCTCTACACCGCTTCACCCACCTTCGCCCACCACCTCCACGCCTGCGACACCGCACTCCAACCCCACACCGGCTGGTCCCTCCTCGACGTCCTCCACCAGACACCCCACGCACCCGACCTCGACCGCGTCGACGTCGTCCAACCCACCCTCTTCGCCCTCATGACCGCCCTCGCCCGCACCTGGCAACACCACGGCATCCACCCCGACGCCGTCATCGGCCACTCCCAAGGCGAAATCGCCGCCGCCCACATCGCCGGCGCACTCACCCTCAACGACGCCGCCAAAATCATCGCCATCCGCAGCAAAGCCCTCCACACCCTCACCGGCACCGGCGCCATGGCCGCCATCCCCCTACCCCCCGACACCGTCACCACCGACCACCCGCACCACCCCGACCTCCACATCGCCGCCCACAACAGCCCCCACCACACCATCATCAGCGCCACACCCACCACCATCGACACCATCATCAACCACTACCAACAACACAACATCAACGCCCGCAAACTCCCCGTCACCTACGCCTCCCACCACCCCCACACCGAACAACTCCGCAACCACCTCCTCACCACACTCGCCGACATCACCCCCACCACCCCCACCATCCCCTTCCACTCCACCACCCACCCCCACACCACACCCACCCTCAACAACCACTACTGGTACGACAACCTCCGCCAACCCGTCCAACTCCACACCACCATCACCCACCTCCTAAACACCGGACACACCCACTACATCGAAACCAGCCCCCACCCCGTCCTCACCACACCCATCCAACACACCATCGACACCACCACCACCACCAAAGCCACCACCATCGCAACCCTCCACCGCAACCAACCCGCCCCCACCCAACTCGCACACGCCCTCGCCCACGCCCACACCACCGGACTCACCCCCCACCAACCCACCCCCACCCCACACACCACCCCCCACCTCCCCACCTACCCCTTCCAACACCACCACTACTGGTTGGACAGCGGTGCCGACGGCGTGGACGACGTGGCAGCCGCGGGCCTGGACGACGCCGGGCACCCGCTGCTGGCCGCCGTGGCGGACCTGCCCGAGAGCGGGGGTGTGCTGGCGACCGGCCGGATCCGGGCCGACGCCGATTCGTGGCTGGGCGGCTATCTGCTGGAGGGCACGCCGGTCCTTCCGGCCGTCGGGATCCTGGACCTCGTGCTGTCCACCATGGACGGGCTGGGGCTGCAGCACCTCGACGAGCTGGTCGTCGACAAGCCGATCGTCGTCCCGGCACGCGGCGGAACCGACCTGCGCGTCCAGGTCACCGGTGGCGACGCGGACGGCAGGCGCACGGTGCTGGTGCACACGCGGCAGGCGGGCGCGTGGACGCGCCACGCGGCAGGCGTCCTCGGCACCACGCCGGGCCCGGCCGACGTCCCTGGCCCCGGCCCGGCTCCGGCGACTGCGGACCAGCTCGATCTGCTGACCGAGCGGCTGGCCTCGGCCGGATACGACCACGACGGCGCCTACCGGAGCATCCGCGCCTTCCACGGTGAGTACGCCGACGTCGCGCTGCCCGACGACGTCGACGCCGACGGTTTCGGATTCCATCCCGCGCTGCTGGCCGCGGCCCTGGACGGGATGTTGAGCGGCCTTTCCGCGGAGACCCTGGTGCCGAGTCGGTTCACGGACGTGCGGCTGCACGCGACCGGGGCCACGAGCGCCACGGTCCGGGCCCGCACGCGCGCCGACGGGACCGTCGCGGTCGGCATGGTGGACGCCACCGGCGCGCCCCTGCTCACCATCGGCTCGGTCGCGAGCCGGCCGCTCACTGCGGCGGACGTGACGGTCGCGGCGGACGAGGCGCTCGCCTCACCGCTCGCCGTGGACTGGGTGCGGATCCCGGTGCCGGACGACGTCTCCGGCGCGGCCACCGTCTTCGGCGACCTGGAGGAGGTGCTGGCCGCCGAGGAGCCCACGGACGTGCCGGCGGTGCTGCTGCTGCGGGTCGGCCAGGGCCAGGACCCGGACGCCGGACCGGAAGCGGCTCATGCGGTGGCGGAACGCACCCTGCACCAACTCCAACAATGGCTCACCAACCCCCACCTCACCCACACCCACCTCGTCATCCTCACCCAACACGCCATCCCCACCACCCCCCACCAACCCATCAACCTCCCCACCACCACCACCTGGGGACTCATCCGCACCACCCAAACCGAAAACCCCGGCCGCATCACCCTCATCGACCACGACCACCACCCCACCACCAACCACACCATCACCACCGCCCTCACCACCGGCCACCCCCAACTCGCCATCCGCAACAACCACCTCCACACCCCCCAACTCACCCCCACCACCACCACAACCACTGCCACCACCACCGGCAAACCTCACCCCACCCTCGACCCCAACGGCACCATCCTCATCACCGGCGGCACCGGCACCCTCGCCACCCACATCGCCCAACACCTCATCACCCACCACGGCATCAAACACCTCCTCCTCCTCACCCGCACCGGACCCCACACCCCCCACGCCCAACAACTCCACCAACACCTCACCAACCTCGGCGCCCACCCCACCATCACCACCTGCGACACCACCAACCCCCACCAACTCACCACCACCATCAACAACATCCCCCCCAACCACCCCCTCACCGCCATCATCCACACCGCCGGCGTACTAGACGACGCCACCACCACCAACCTCACCCCCCACCAACTCCACACCGTCCTCCAACCCAAAATCGACACCGCCTGGCACCTCCACCACCTCACCACCGACCACCCCCTCACCCACTTCATCCTCTTCTCCAGCGCCGCCGGCACCCTCGGCACACCCGGACAAGCCAACTACGCCGCCGCCAACACCTACCTCGACGCCCTCGCCCACCACCGCCACACCCAAGGCCAACCCGCCACCAGCCTCGCCTGGGGCCTCTGGGCCCACACCAGCAAAATGACCAACAAACTCACGGAGACGGAGGTGGACCGGCTCAAGGCCACCGGGCTGCTCCCCCTCGCCACGGACGACGCGCTGGCCCTGTTCGACGCCGCGCTGCGCACCCCCGACCGCCCGCATCTGGTGCTGACGCACATCGACCGGACCGCGTTGCACCGGCACGCCCGGGAGGGCACGCTTCCGCCGCTGTTCGAGAGGCTCGTTCCGGCCCAGGTCCGCAACACCCGGTCCCCGTCGGCGCCGCTGGCCGAGCGCCTGCGCGGGCTGAGCCCGGAGAAGCGCGAGCAGGTGCTGCTCGACCTGGTCCGCACCCACATCGCCGGCACCCTCGGGCACACCTCCCCCGCCGACATCGCTCCCGGGCAGACCCTCAAGGAGCTCGGCTTCGACTCGCTCACCGCCGTCGCCCTGCGCAACCACCTGTCGAGGACGACGGGGCTCCCGCTTCCGACGACGCTGGTGTTCGACCATCCCAGCGCCGCCGCGATCGCCGGCTTCCTCGGCGAGCAGTTCGGCCGGGGCGAAGCCGGGGCGCAGGCGCCGGTCCACGCGGAGCTCGAACGGCTGGAGGCGGCCGTCGCCGCGGAGTCGTGGGACGGCGCGGCCCGGGAACGGCTCAGCGCCCGGCTGCAGGCGCTGCTGGCCCGGATCGCCGAGTCGGGGGAGACCGCGCGGACCGCCGTTGACGACGACCTCGCGGCGGTCACCGACGACGAGCTGTTCGAGGTCCTCGACGAGGAGCTCGGTGTCTCCGGGCTCGACGAGCGATGACCCGGCCACGCCCCGGGCAGGCACTTGGGGCTTCCGATCCCACCACCGCCAGCAGTCCCGGAGAAGTGAGTGCCATGGACAAGGAGCAGAAGCTCGTCGACTATCTCAAGTGGACGACGACCGAGCTGCAGGAGACCCGTCGGCGGCTGGCCCGCGTCGAGGCGGCGCACCGGGAACCGATCGCCATCGTGGCGATGAGCTGCCGCTACCCGGGAAACGTGCGCTCGCCCGAGCAGTTGTGGCGGCTGGTCTCCGACGGGGTGGACGCGGTCTCGGCCTTCCCCGGCGACCGGGGCTGGGATCTCGACGCCCTCTACGACCCGGACCCGGAGACGCCCGGGACCTGCTACACCCGGGAGGGCGCGTTCCTCTACGACGCGGCCGAGTTCGATCCCGAGTTCTTCGGCATCAGCCCGCGCGAGGCGCTGGCCATCGATCCCCAGCAGCGCCTGCTGCTGGAGACGAGCTGGGAGGCCTTCGAGAACGCCGGCATCGACCCCGCCTCGCTGCGCGGCAGCCGCACCGGTGTGTTCGCCGGTGTGCTGTACGACGACTATGCCGCCCGGCTGATGGAGCACACGCCGGACGGGTTCGAGGGCTACCTGGGCACCGGCAGCGCCGGCAGCGTCGCGACCGGCCGGATCGCGTACACCCTGGGTCTTGAGGGTCCGGCCGTGACCATCGACACCGCCTGCTCGTCGTCGCTGGTGGCACTGCACCTGGCGGCCCGGGCGCTGCGGGCCGGCGACTGCGAGCTGGCGCTGGCCGGTGGGGTGACCGTGATGGCCACCCCCGGGGTCTTCGTCGACTTCAGCCGGCAGCGCGGCCTCTCCCCGGACGGGCGGTGCAGGTCCTTCTCCGCCGACGCGGACGGCACCGGCTGGGGCGAGGGGGTCGGGCTGGTGCTGCTCGAACGGCTCTCGGACGCGCGGCGCAGGGGGCACCCGGTGCTGGCGGTGCTGCGTGGATCGGCCGTGAACTCCGACGGCGCCAGCAACGGGCTGACCGCCCCGAACGGCCCCGCCCAGCAGCGGGTGGTCCGCCAGGCGCTGGCCGACGCGCGCCTCACGGCGGCGGAGGTGGACGTGGTGGAGGGACACGGCACCGGCACCGTCCTGGGTGACCCGATCGAGGCGCAGGCGCTGCTCGCCACCTACGGCCAGGGCCGTCCCGCGGACCGGCCGCTGTGGCTGGGCTCGGTCAAGTCGAACATCGGGCACACGCAGGGGGCCGCCGGGGTCGCCGGGGTGATCAAGATGGTGCAGGCGATCCGGCACGGGGTGCTGCCGCGCACGCTGCACGCGGGCGAACCGAGCCGGCACGTCGACTGGACCGCCGGCCGGGTGGAGCTGCTCACCGAGGCGAGGCCGTGGCCGGACGGCAACCCGCGCCGGGCCGGCGTCTCCTCGTTCGGGGTCAGCGGCACCAACGCGCACGTCATCCTGGAGGAGGCGCCGACGACGCCAGCCGCCGATCCGGTGGCGCCCTCCGCCGGGCCCGCGCCGGCCCGCCCGCTGCCGCTGCTGATCTCGGCGCACGACGAGGCGGCGCTGCGCGACGTGGCCCGCAGCCTGGCCGACCGGCTGGCCGCCGACCCGCCGCCGCGGCCCCTGGACGTGGCGTACTCCCTCGCCACGACGCGCACCACGCTGGCCCAGCGCGCCGTGGTCGTCGGCACGGACCGGGCCGAGCTGGCGCGGGGGCTGGACGCGGTGGCGCGCGGTGGCCTGCTGCCCGGCAACGTGGTCCTGGACCGGGCCGCGCCGGAGCCGGGCGGGCTGGCGTACCTCTTCACCGGCCAGGGCAGCCAGCGGCCCGGGATGGGCCGCGCGCTCGCCGAGGCCCAGCCGGTCTTCGCCGACGCCCTGGAGGAGGTGTGCGCGGAGCTGGACCGGCACCTCGACCGCCCGCTGCGTCCGCTGCTGTGGGCGGCCGAGGACGACCCGGAGAGCCGGTTGCTGCACGAGACGGGGTACGCGCAACCGGCGATCTTCGCCGTGGAGACGGCGTTGTTCCGGCTGCTCGACCACTGGGGCCTGCGCCCCGACGTGCTGGTCGGCCATTCGATCGGCGAGCTCGTCGCGGCGCACGTGGCCGGGATGCTCGACCTGCCGGGCGCCGCCGAGCTGGTCGCCGTCCGGGCACACGCGATGCAGCGGGCCCGCGCGGACGGGGCGATGGTCTCGCTCGACGCCGGGGAGGAGGAGGTGCTCGCCTCCCTGTCCGGGCGCGAGCACCAGGTCTCGATCGCCGCCGTGAACGGCCCCCGGGCCACGGTGGTCTCCGGCGACCAGGACGCCGTCGGCGAGGTCGCGGCGCGGTGGAAGGCCGAGGGACGCCGGGTACGCCGACTCACCGTCAGCCACGCGTTCCACAGCCCGCACATGGACGACGTCCTGGCCGACTTCGCGCGCGCCGCGGCGCGGCTGACCTTCGCCGAACCGGCGATCCCCCTGGTCTCCAACGTGACCGGCCGGCTCGCCGATCCCGCCGAGCTGCGGTCGCCCGGCTACTGGCGCGAGCACGCCCGGGGGACGGTCCGGTTCGCCGACGGGGTCCGTGCCGCGCGGGCGCGCGGCGTCACCACGTACCTGGAGGTGGGCCCGGACGCGGTGCTCACCCCGCTGGCGCGCGAGTGCCTGCGCGACCACGACGCCGGCGGGCGGCCGGCCACGTTCGCTCCGCTGCTGAGCGCCCGCCGCCCGGAGCCGCAGACCGCGCTGCTGGCACTGGCCCGGGTGCACGCGGCGGGGCACCGCGTGGAGTGGGGGGCGCACTTCGCCGGCTCCGGCGCCGAGCGCATCGGGCTGCCGAACTACCCGTTCCGGCGGCGCCACTACTGGCTCGACCCGAAGCCGGAAGGAAAAGCGGCCGGCGGCGAGGACCGGAGCCGTACGTCTCTCGAATCGCTCTTCTGGGCCGCCGTGGACGGCCAGGACGTCGAGTCGCTCGGCCGGGCGCTGCGGCTCTCGCGGGAGCAGCGGTCCTCGCTGGCCGCCCTCCTGCCGACGCTCGGGCTGCGGCGGCGCTGGACCGGTTGGCACCACCGGACGTCCTGGCAGCCCGCGCCCGGCGCGGTCGCCGAACCGGGGCCGCGGGCGCTCCTCGCCCTGGTGCCCGCGGACCTGGCGGGTGACGCCACGGTCACCGCGGCCCTCGACGCCCTCGGCACGACCACGAAGCCGCTGCTCGTGCCGGCGTCCACGCAGGACGCCGGTGAGCTGGCCATGCTGCTGCGCGGCCGGCGGGCCGGGGTGGGCGACGGCGTCGTGTCCCTGCTCGGCCTGCCCCGCGACGCCGCCGACGCGGGCGTGCCGGCCGGCCTGGGGTTGACCGGCGCCCTGCCGGACGCGCTGGACCAGGCCGGGCTCGACGTGCCGTTGTGGGTGCTGACGTGCGGCGCCGTCGAGACCGGCTGGTCGGACTCCCCGGTCGTCGCGGGCCAGGCCGCGGTGTGGGGGCTCGGGCAGGCGCTCGTCGCCGGCCAGTCGCGCCGCGAGATCAGGCTGGTCGACCTGCCCGGGGCGCTCGGCGCGCCGGCGCGGCGGGCGCTCGCCGCGCTCCTGCGCGGCCGGCCCGCCGACACCCGCCTGGCCGTACGCGGGGACGGGGTCCTCACCCCGCGGCTGGTGCGGCTCGCCCCGCCCGGCACCGACCGGGAGGTCTGGCGGCCGGAGGGCACGGTCCTGGTCACCGGCGGCACCACGACGCTGGGCGGCCACGTCGCCCGTTGGCTCGCCGAGCACGGGGCCGAGCAGCTCGTGCTGACCGGGCCGGCGGACGCCTCGGCCGACGTCACGGTGTTGCGCAAGGAACTGGCCGAGTACGGCGTCGACGTCGCCGTCAGCGACTGCGACCCGGCGGACCGGGCCGCGCTCGAACGGCTCGTCGCCGAACGGCCGCCCACCGCCGTCGTGCACGTCGCCTGCGACGCCGGGGACGATCACGCGGCCGGCCGCCCGCCGGCCGAGCGGTTCGCCGCCGTGGCGCGTGGCGCGGCGGTCCTCGACGACGTCACCTCGCGGCTGGAGCTGTCGGCGTTCGTGGTGTGCGCCGCCGGAGCGGGCGCGGTGTACGCGCCGGGCTCCGCCGGTCTCGCCGCCGCGCACGCCTACCTCGCCGCGCTCGCCGGGCGGCGGCGGGAACGGGGGGCCCGCGCGCTGTCGGTGGCCTTCGGGCCGCTCGCCGACGCCCCACCGGGCGACGACGGTGGGGCCGGCGCGCCGCGCGGCCTTCGGCCGCTGGTCGCGGCCGTGGCGGTGGAGGCGCTCGGGTACGTGGCCCAGCCCGGCGTCGGGGACGTGACCGTGGTCGACCTCGATCCGCACGCCGGCTCGTGGCCCCGGTCCGACCGGCTCTTCCGGGACCTGCCCGGCTTCCGGCAGGCGCCGGAGGCGACCGCGCCGGCCGTGGACACGACCCTGCTCGACCGGCTCGCCGCCAGCGGGCCGGCGGAGCGCGCCGCGATCGTCCTGCAGTTGGTGCGGGCGCGGGCGGCCGACGTGCTGGGCAGGGAGTCGGCCGACGACCTCGAACCGGACGCCGACCTGCTCGCCCTGGGGCTGTCGTCGCTCGCCGCCCTGGAGTTGAGCGCCCAACTGCGCGCCGTGGGCCTGGACGTCTCCCCCCGGCAGATCTTCGACCACCCGACACCCGCCAGCCTGGCCGCGGCCGTGTGCCCGGCCGGCTGAACCAGATCCGGAGGACCCTCATGTTTCACGATGTCGTCATCGTCGGCGCCGGGCCGGTCGGCCTCATGCTCGCGTGCGAGCTGCGGCTGGCCGGCACTCCCGTCGTGGTGCTGGAGAGCGGCTCGGAGCCGGGCGCACAGGCACCCGGCGTGGCGCTCAACGCCGGGGTGGTCGAGCTGCTGGAGATGCGCGGGCTGATGGACGCCTGCCGCGCCGAGGGGTTCGAGTTCCCCATGGCGCACTTCGCGCACATCTGGCTGGACCCGACCCAGCTCGCCGACCGGTATCCGTTCAACTTCGCGATCCCGCACTCCCGGCTGGTGCACCATCTCGCCGAGCGGGCCCGGTCGCTCGGGGTGGACCTGCGGTTGGGGCAGCGGGTCGTCGAGGTGACGCAGGACGAGGAGTCGGTGCGGACCAGGATCGAGACCCCGTCGGGCGAGCAGACCGTGCGGAGCCGGTACCTGGTCGGCTGCGACGGCGTGGACAGCCGGGTGCGGCAGGCCGCCGGCATCGGGTTCCCCGGCGACGAGCAGCCCTTCCACGGCACGGTCGCCGATCTGGCCGTCGGCCCCGACAGCCCGCTCGGCGAGCTGGTGGGCGCGCGGGAGTATCCGGCGGGGCTGGTGGCGGTCACCCCCATGGGCCCGGGGCGGGTCCGCCTCCTGACGGGCGAGTTCGGGGTCGAGCCGCCCCGCCGGGACGGCGCGCCGGATCTGGCGGAGATCCAGGACAGCGTCCGCCGGATCGCCGGCGTCGCCTTCACCGGCGGCACCCTGGCCTGGTCGGCGCGCTGGTTCCACGTGACCCGGCTGGCCGAGAGGTACCGGGCGGGACGGATCTTCGTCGCCGGGGACGCCGCGCACACCCACTTCCCCCTCGGCGGGCAGGCGCTCAGCACGGGGCTCGACGACGCGGTGAACCTCGGCTGGAAGCTCGCTGCGGACCTCGGCGGTCGGGCGCCGGAGGGACTGCTCGACACGTACCACACCGAACGGCACCCGGCCGGGGCGCGCGCCTGCCGGACGACGCGCGCCCAGGTGGCGCTGCTGCACCCCCTGACGGAGCTGCGGGACATCGTCGCCGAGCTGGTGCGCTTCCCGGCCGTCAACGAGTACCTGGGCATGATGGTCGGCGGCACCGACACGCGCTACCCGGTCGAGCCGGCCGGCGGCGACGCGCACCCGTTGGCCGGGCGGCGGCTGCCGGGGATCGCGGCGGCCGCGCGGTCCGTTCCCGGCCTCGCCGAGGCGTGGTCGGCCGGTCACGCGGTCCTGCTCGACCTGACCGGCGACGACAGCCTCGGCCGGGCGGTGAGCGGCTCGGCCAAGCGGGTGACGCTGCTGCGGTCCGCGCCGCTGCCCCACGTCGACGCCGCCGCGGTGCTGCTGCGGCCCGACGGCCGGGTCGCCTGGGCCGCGCCGGCCGGGGGAGACACCGCCGGCCTGCACGCCGCGCTCACGGCCGTCGCCGGCGCCCCCGCCCAGGGCTCTTAGCACCGATTAAGGGCCGCGGAAAACCATGGCCGTGCAGGCGACGAAGAGGACGAGCATGGACGTGTACGTGTACTCCGCCGGGTCGATGTTGCCCGGCCCGCCCGTGGACATCCCCACCCTGGCCAGACGGTTCAGGATGACCTCGATCTGGGAACAGTGGGTGGAGGCGTTCATCGGCACGCCGGTGCGCCACTACTCGGTGGACCTGGACACCGGCGAGGCACGGTTCTCCCTCGCCGACCTCGCGACCACGGCCGCCGAGCGGGCGCTCGCCGCCGCGGGGATGACCGCGGCCGACGTCGACCTGGTGGTCATGGGCACCTCCTCCCCCGACATGCTGATGCCCGCCACGGTCAACGTCGTGGCCGACCAGCTCGGTGTCGACGGCGTGCCGACGTACCAGCTGCAGTCGGGGTGCACCGGGGCGGTGCAGGCCCTCGACGTCGCCCGGCACATGCTCCGCTCGGGGGCGGCCCGGACCGCGCTGGTGCTCGGGGCCGACTCCTGCGCCAAGCACTTCGACCTCACCGCCGACGTCAGCGCGCTGCCGCCGGAGGAGCAGGTCAACGGCGTGCTGTTCGGTGACGGGGCCGGCGCGGCGGTCCTCGGCACGACGCCGCCGCCGGAACCGGTCGCCCTGCGCTGGACGCAGGTGCACTGTGTCGGGCACAACCGGCCGCCGGGGCAGACGCTGAACTGGTTCGGCGCGGCCGAGCGGCACGTGCTGCGCCCGGCGGCCGTCGAGGACTATCGGGCGGTCCAGGAGGCGGTGCCGCCCATGGCCGTGGAGACCCTGGACGAGGTCCTGGACGTGCTCGGCTGGGACCGCGACGGGCTCGACTACGTGCTGCCGCCGCAGCTGTCGGGCCGGATGACCGCCGAGATCCAGGCCCGGCTCGACGTGCCGCAGGCGCAGGAGGTCAGCTGCGTCGGCGAGACCGGCAACACCGGGAACGCGCTGCCGTTCTTCCAGCTCGAACGGCTGCTGCCCGGCATGGTCACCGGCGACCGCGCGGTCGGCGTCGCCATCGAGTCCAGCAAGTGGATCAAGGCGGGGTTCGCCCTGGAGAAGGTGGGACCGTGACGACGGCCGGCACCTTCCCCCCGGACACCGCCGCGCCCGCGCGTACGCTGCGCGAGCTGCACGGCGCCGGCCGGCTGGAGGCCGAGTATCCCCTGGTGCAGGGTCTGCTCGCAGGCCTACCGGCCGACGAGCTGTCCCGGGCGGGGCACGTGCTGGCCCGGGCCGACGCCGACGAGGTCCTGCGCCGGCACCCGTCCACCCCCACGCTCACGGTGGCCGTCACCGGGCACCGGACGCTGGGCACGCTGATCCCCCCGCTCACCGCGGAGTTCGCCCGGCACGGCGTGCTGCTGCGACCGCACCTGTCCGACTTCGACAGCTACGTCTTCGAGCTCGGCGACCCGGGCAGCGCGCTGTACGCCGCCGGCCCCGGTCTCGTCCTGTGCGTGCTCGACCCGGAGGTGGTGTTCGACGAGCTGCCGCTGCCGTGGACCGCCGCGGACGTCGAGCAGGCCCTGGACGCCAAGGTCGCGATGCTGCGCGGGCTCGCGGCCACCTTCGACCGGCGGGGCGCGGGCACCCTGGTGCTGAACACGCTTCCGCTGCCCAGGCGGTTCACCGCGCAACTGGTGGACTACCGGTCGCGCGCCCGGCTGGGCGCCGCCTGGCGCGAGGCCAACGCGCGGCTGCTGGCGTTCGGCGACGAGTTCCCGTCGGTCGTCCCGCTCGATCTCGACCCGCTGCTGGCCGAGGGGATTCCCGCGGAGGACGTACGGCTCGGCAGCTACGCCGGGACCGGGCTGTCGCCCGCCCTGCTGGCCCGCTATGCGCGCGAGATCGGCCACCTCGGTCGGCACCTGACCGGGAAGACGAAGAAGGTCCTCGTCTGCGACCTGGACGGGACGCTGTGGGGCGGGGTGCTCGGCGACGACGGCCCGGACGGGATCGAGCTGGGCGGGACGCCGCGCGGCGAGGTGTTCGCCGCCTTCCAGCGGGTGGTCAAGCAGCTCGGCTCGCAGGGGGTGCTGCTGGCCGTGACGAGCAAGAACGACCCGGCGCCCGTCGACGCGGTGCTGCGCGGGCACGAGGGCATGGTGCTGGCCCCGGACGACTTCGTCCGGGTCACGGCGAACTGGCGTCCCAAACCCGAGAACCTCACGGCGCTGGCCGGGGCGCTGAACCTCGGCGTGGACTCGTTCGTGTTCGCCGACGACAGCGCGTACGAGTGCGGTCTGGTACGCCACGCGTTGCCGGGCGTCGCGGTCGTCCGGCTCGGCGAGGAACCCGCCTGGCACGTCGGCGACCTGCTCTGCGACGGCTGGTTCGACACCCGCGAGGTGAGCACGGACGACCGGGCCCGCCCCACGCGGTACCGGGAGGAACTGGACCGGCAGAGCTTCCTCGCCACGTTCGACTCCGTCGCCGACTACCTCCAGCAGTTGCAGACCCGGGTGTCGCTGGCCCCGGTGACCGAGCGGGAGGTGGCCCGGGCCTCGCAGATCACGCTGCGGACCCACCAGTTCAACCTGACCGGCCACCGGATGCAGCCCGCGGAGGTACGGGCCGCCGCCGGGCGGCACGGCAGCCGGGTGCTCGGCATCCACTCCGGCGACCGCTTCGGTGACAACGGCATGGTGGGCCTGGTCCTGACGCGGGTCGACGGCGAGCTGGTGCACATCGACAACTTCCTGCTCAGCTGCCGGGTGTTCGCCCGGGGCATCGAGACGGCCTGCCTGCGCTCGGTGTTGTCCCACGCCCGGGCCACCGGCGCGCGGGCGGTCGAGGCCCACTTCCGCCCCACCGCCAAGAACGCCGGCGCGCGCGGCTTCTACCCGGACAACGGTTTCACCCTGGTCGCCGACGAGGGCGACGTCCTCGTCTTCCGTCACGACCTCGCCGAGATCGAGCCGCCGCCCGCGCACGTGCGGCTCACCGCTGCATACGAGGAGAACCGATGACCACCATCGACGACTTCCTGGCCATCGTCAGCGCCGAGCTCGGCCTGCCGGTTCGGCACGAGCAGGTCGACCTGCCGCTCGACTCGGTCCCCGGGTGGGACTCGATACACCTGTTGTCCCTGCTGACCATCCTGGAACGGGAGACGGGCCGGCAGATCGCGCTGCCCGCGGTGTTGCAGGCGACCAACCTCGACGAGATCTACCGGGCGGTGGTGGCCGAGTGACGATCGAACGCGTCGCCAGGGAGCGGCGTCCCACCCTGTACTTCCTGCGGGAGATCAGGTCCTTCGCGCCGGTGCACCTCGACACCGAGGTCGACATGACCCGGATCCGGGACCACCGCGCCGCGGCGCGGGCGCAGGGGCGGCACTTCTCCTGGCTCAGCTACGTCCTGTACGCGGCGGGCCGCGCCATGGCGGCCCACCCGGAGGCCAACGCCGCGATCCGGGGCCGGATCCGCCCGAAGGTGGTCCGTTTCCCCTCGGCACACGGCAAGTTCACCATGGACCACACGGTGAACGGCCGACGGGTGGTCCTCTCGGCCAACATCCCCCACGTGCAGAGCGCCGGCCTGGCGGAGATCCAACGGCAGGTCGACTACTACACCCGGGGCGACGCGGAGAAACTGCCCGAGTTCGCCGGCGCCCGCCTGCTCCGCCGACTGCCCTGGGCGCTGGGCAGCGCCGCGTACCGCAGCCGGACCCGTCCCCTGCGGACCCGGGCGACGACGGTCGGCACCTTCGCGGTGACCTCCCTGTCCCACCGGGACGTCGATGGTTTCCACTCCACCGGCGGGACGACCGTCACGCTGGGCCTGGGCCGGATCGCCGACCGGCCCGTGGTGCGCGACGGCGCGGTGTCCGTCGCACCGGTGATGCGGCTGAACCTGACGTTCGACCACCGGGTGATCGACGGCGCGGAGGCCGCGGATCTGCTCACGGACCTCAAGCAGGCGCTGGAGCAGTTCGAGGACCCGCCGGCCGGGGACGACGGCACCAACGACGTCGGGGAGCTCAAGCAGTTCGTGCTGGCGCACACCCGTGGGCAGCGGGTCACCGATCACGAGGACGTGCTGGCGCGGATCCGCACCGACGCCGAGGGGGACGGGTCCTGGGCGGCCGAGTGGACGCGGTCCGCGCGGGCGCTGGAGCGCGACGGACGGCTGCTGGACGCGTGCCGCCACTACACCATGGCCCGCTTCCCGTTCGTCGACGGGCCGGCCCGCCAGCGGGCGCTCGACGACACGGTGCGCACGTTCGACCAGTGGCGACGCGGCGACCGGGACATCGAACGGCTGGAGGTCGACCTGCCGACCGGACGGGTCGTGGCCTGGGCCACCGGGATGTCCGACGGCGTCCGGCGGCCGGTGCTGATCGTCAGCGGCGGCATCGTGACCGTGAAGGAGCAGTGGGCGTCCACCCTGCGTGCCATCCGACGCCTCGGCATGGCCGGCATCGTCACCGAGATGCCGGGGGTCGGCGAGAACACCCTCCCCTACGACCAGGACAGCTGGCGGATGCTGTCGCACCTGCTCGACCACGTCAGCGATCGGGCCGACGTCACGGACTCGTACGCCCTCGCGCTCAGCTTCAGCGGTCACCTGGCCCTGCGCTGCGCCCTGGAGGACAGCAGGATCAGGGCGGTGCTGACGGCGGGCGCCCCGATCGACACGCTGTTCACCGATCGGCGGTGGCAGGCGAACCTGCCCCGGATCACGGTGGACACCCTGGCCCACCTGATGGGCAAGGAGGCGGGCAGCGCGCTGGGCGAGCTGCCCTCGTGGGCGCTGTCCCCCGACCAGTTGCGGGCCCTGACCATCCCGGTCCGCTACGTCGCGTGCGACCGCGACGAGATCATCCCGGGTGCCGACGTCGACCTGCTCGCCCGGCACGTCCGCGACATCGAGATCCTGCGTCACGACGACGTGCACGGCGCTCCGGCGCACGCCGCGGAGACCCAGCTCTGGCTGATCCGGTCGCTGCTGCGGGTCCGCCAGGTCAAGGCCCCCGTCCACCTGGTCATCGACCTGCTCTACCGGCTCGCGCGGCGGCGCGCTGTGGCCGCCGGCTGAGGCGCGGTCCCGCCGGCCCCGGTGCCGCCGGGCCGGTGCCGCCGGGCCGGGCCCGGCCGGGAGCTGCCCCCCGGGGGCGGCCACGGTCCGTGCCTCAGCGGCCGGTCGGCGGGCCGGGCAGGCCGGGCGCGATCCGTTCCAGGGTGTCGCGGATCGCGTCGGACAGGGAGGTGGCCCGCGACGAGTCGACCCAGAACTCGACGGCGACCCGCACCGCGTTGACCACCATCGTGGCCAGCAGCCTCGGGTAGATGTCGTCGTGCAGCCCCATCCCGAGCCGCTCGGCGATCCCCTCGGCGAGTGCCGTCTCCCGCGCCGCGTGCGCCTTGAGGTATTCGCCGCCCAGCGGCGAGGTCGCCACCGCGAGCCGCACCTTGGTCACCAGGTCGCGGTCCAGGTTGTCCCAGGCGAGGAAGGCCGCGAGCATCGCGTTGATGACGGCCTGGGTCAGCGGCTCGTCCGCCGGCCGGGCGCGCAGTTGCTCGCGGATCGCCGCGGACCGGTCGAGGTCGGCGGCGTAGAGGGCCTCGTTCTTGCTGCGGAAGTAGTTGTTGAACGAGCGGGTGGACATGCCCGCCCGGGCGGCGATGTCCTCCACCCGGACGTTGTCCCAGCCACGCTCGACCGCGAGGCCGAGGGCCGCCTCGCTGAGCACCCGACGGACGGCGGCCACCTTGTTGGCCCGAATCGTTGTCGACACGCAGACAGGGTGACACGCCGGTGCGGGCTCGGCAAGTTGTTGCCAGGCAGGCAAGAGTGCACGTCAACGGGGCTTTTCAGGGGCTTTTTAGGCCGACCGGATGAACTGGGGGCGTCGTCATCGAGTCTGGGGGATATGCCCGTGCGCGTCCTTTTCACCCCGCTTACCGTCCGGTCCCACTACTACCACCAGGTCCCGCTGGCCTGGGCCTTCCGGGCGGCCGGCCACGACGTTCGCATCGCCGCCCAGCGGCAGCTCACGAGCATCATCGCCAACACCGGCCTGACCCCGGTCGAGGTGGGTGACGACTACGACTTCATGGCCGGCATGGTCGCCCTGCGCAGCGGCAACAAGTTCACCGCCGCGCAGGTCGCCGACCTGACCTTCGAGGAGCGGGTCCGGCTGCGCGACGAGCGGTTCGTCCCGCCGGTCGAGCTGGCCACCCGGATGACCCCCGACCTGATGCGATTCGCGCAACGGTGGCAGCCGGACCTGGTGATCACCGACCCGGTCATCTTCGCCGGCCCGTTGGTCGCCGCGGCGCAGGGCATCCCGGTCGTCCGCAACATCTGGGGCCCGGACATCCTCTACGGTCACCCGGTCCAGGGCCAGCCGCACACCGGCACGGAGCGCGCCGACTGGCCCACCGGGCTCGTCGAGCTCTTCGACCGCTACGGGGTGGAGGTCCGCAACGACCACCCCAAGCACACGGTCGACCCGTGGCCGGGCAGCCTCCAGAACTTCGGCTCCCCCGGCCGCCTGCCGCGGCGCTTCATCGCCTACAACGGGGAGGGTGCCGCCCCCGACTGGGTCACCGAACGCCCCGACCGCCCCCGGGTCTGCATCACCTGGGGCACGACCAACGAGATCCTGGGCGGCGCCAAGGACGTCTGGCCGCGGGTCATCCGGGCGCTCACGCCGCTCGACATCGACATCGTGCTCGCCATCGGCCCCGCCGACCGGGCCAAGCTCGGGCGGCTGCCGGACAACGTGCGGGTCGCCGAGAACCTGCCCATCAACCTGTTCATGCCGACCTGCCAGGCGATCGTCAACCAGGGCGGCACGGGTTCGCTGCTGACCGCGGCCAGCGTGGGGGTCCCGCAGGTGCTCCTGCCGGAGACCGGCGAGACCCCGGTCAACTCCCTCAGCTTCCGGGAGAGCGGCGCCGCCCTCGTCCTCGACTACGCGAAGGCGGACGAGGAGACCATCGCCACGGCTGTCACCCGGGTCCTGACCGACGAGGCGATCCGCACGGCGGCCCGGAAGGTGTCCGAGGAGATCGCCGGGATGCCCGCACCGGCCGAGGTCGTCGACACGCTCGTGAAGCTCGCCGCCTGAGGGCCACGGCACGTATCCGTACCAGCGACACCCGAGGAGAAGCCTTGCGAATCCTGTTCACCCCGGTCGCCGCGACAGCCACCCCGCTGTTCCATCTCGTGCCGCTCGCCTGGGCCTTCCGGGCGGCGGGCCACGAGGTGCGGGTGGCCGTGCTCCCGGACCTCGCCCAGGCCGTGACGGCCACCGGGCTGCCCGTGGCCGAGGTCGGCCGAGATTACAAGATCATGGATGGCGTGATCGCGTCCCGGGGCGGTCACCGGGTGATCGAGGCTCCGGCCAGCGAGTGGACCAGGAGCGGCCTGGCCAGCGCCGACGGCGCCGCCTCCGCCCCGCCGCCGGCCGACCAGGCGGGGCTGGCCGACCTCCGCAACGCGGCGATGGCCCCGCTCGTCGAGGGTGCCGCCAGGATGACGCCGGACCTCCTGCGGTTCGCCGAGAGATGGCGGCCGGACCTGGTGGTGACCGACTCGATGGTGTTCGCCGCGCCGATCGTCGCGGCGAGGCTGGGCATTCCGCTGGTCCGCCACACCTGGGGACCCGACGTGATGCGGATGATCAGCCAGCCGTTGCAGGGCTTCTCCGACGCGGGGGACGTGCGCGGCCAGTGGCCCGTCGGGCTGCCCGAGTTGTACGACCACTACGGCGTGGAGGTCCGCAACGACCATCCTCAGCGGACCGTCGACCCCTGGCCCACCAGCCTCCAGCTTCCCGGGATGACGGGCCGGCTGCCCGTGCGGTTCGTCCCGTACAACGGGGCGGCGGCCGTCCCGGACTGGGCGCTCGACCGGCCCGGCCGCCCCCGGGTGTGCGTCACCTGGGGCACCTCCACCGCCGCCCTCGCCGGCGACGAGGCCTTCGTCCTGCCCCGGGTCGTCGACGCGCTCGCCGGCATGGACGTGGAGGTCGTCCTGGCGATCAGCGCGGCCGACCGGGTGAAGCTCGGCTCGTTGCCGGACAACGCCCGGGTCGCCGAGAACGTCCCCCTGCACCTGTTCATGCCGAGCTGCTCGGCCATCGTCAACCAGGGCGGCACCAGCTCCCTGCTGACGGCCGCCTGCTTCGGCGTGCCGCAGGTGATGATGCCGCAGACGGCGGACAACCCGTTCAACGCCGCGAACTACAACGCGAGCGGCGCCGGCATCACCCTCGACCCGACCAGGGCGACCAACGACGAGATCGGCGCGGCCGTCGCCCGGGTCCTCACCGACGAGGCGTGCCGGGCGGCGGCGGGGAAGGTCCGCGAAGAGATCGCCGGCACTCCCCCGCCGTCCGCCGTCGTCGACTCCCTCCAGGCCCTGGCCCGCGCCTAGCGGGTCAGCTGATGGCCTGCGCGAAGGAGAAGAACCCGTGCGGGTCGTACGTGTGCTTCACCGTGGACAGGCGGGGGTAGTTCTCGGCGTAGTACGCCTCCCGCCAGTCGGTCAGCGCCGGGTCGACGTAGTTCTGGTAGGTCTCGTGGGTGGAGTACCGGTCGGTCACCGTGAACGCGTTGTCCGCCCAGACCGAGGCGGCCGCCCGGCCCTCGCCGGTGTCGGCCGCCTCGGAGAGCGCGACCGCCCAGTCCACCGAGAACTGCGCGTCCCGGTGGACGTACGCGGTCGCGGTGCGCGGGATGTCGGAGGCCGCGCCGCCGAGGGCGAAGCCGGTGGCGATACGGGTCTGCCCGGCTCGGCGGTCGGCGTCGAACGCGGCGAGGATCTCCGACACGCCCGTGCCGGGGATGTCCTCCCGGAAGAACCGGGAGCGCTGGATGATGAAGCCGCTGCGCGCGAGCATGGCCTCCGGGTTGGTGCCGACCCGGTGACACTGGTCGACGGTCTTGTCCCCGCACTTGAAGAACGCCATCATGCCGTCGCGGAAGCCGAGATCCTGCACGCTGTTGTAGGCGGGCGGGGTGCCGACCGCCGAGGCGAGGGCGTTCAGGTGCGGGGTGAGGTCCTCGGGGGTGCCGAGGAACGTGCCGTCGACGAGCAGGAACGGCACCGCTCCCGGTGACGCGTCCAGGAGACCGAGCAGCCAGCGTGAGCTCAGTGCCCGCGGCGCCGCGCGCTGCCACTGTTGCCATGCGGTCAGCACGCTCTCCGCGCTGTCCCAGAGCCAGGCGAGGGTGAAGTTGACCATGCGGGGAATCGTGCTGTTCCGCCGCTCGTAGCTGGTCACGATGCCGAAGTTGCCGCCGCCACCGCCCCGCAGCGCCCAGAACAGGTCCGGCCGGACCTGCTCGGAGCAGGTCACCACGCAGCCGTCGGCCAGCACGACCTGCGCCGACAGCAACGAGTCGCAGCCCAGGCCGAGCGCCCGGGTCTGCCAGCCCACGCCGCCGCCCTGCAGATAGCCGCCCATCGCCACGGTGGGGCAGATGCCGCCGGCCAGCGCGACGCCGTGCGCGGACGCGGTGTCGACGAGGTCGACGAGCTGCGCCCCCGGGCCGACCACCGTCTTGTTCTGCTCGACCTGGATCCCGTTCAACCGGGACACGTCGATGACCAGACCGTTCGTGGTCGAGTAGCCGCCGAAGCTGTGCCCCCCGCTGCGGGGGACGGCGGGAAGCCCGTGGTGCTGGGCGTAGGCCAGGCACACCTGGACGTCCTTCGGGGACGTGCAGTAGGCGATCGCCGCGGGCTGCACGGCGTCGAAGGCCGAGAAGTGCAGCTGCTTGGCGACGTCGTAGTTGCTGTCCGAGGGCAGCACCAGCTTGCCGGACAGGTTCCGGCGGAGGCTGTTCCAGCGGTTGTTCACCGCCGCCGAGGCGCCCTGACCGATCCCGACGATGCCCGTGCCGGCCGCGGCCAGCGCTGCCGCGCCCTTCAGTAACGTTCTGCGGGTTGGCACGCGTTGCTCTCCTTCGCTGTCATGCCGTGCACACGGTCAGTTGCTCGGTGATGAGTTGCACGATCGCCTGGCCGTGTTCGGCCAGGAAGAAGTGGCCGCCCGGGTAGACCCGCAGGTCGAACTCGGCCGTCGTGTGCCGTTGCCAGGCCCGGACGTCGTCCAGGCTCGCCTTCGGGTCCGCGTCGCCGGCCAGCGCCGTGATCGGGCACCGCAGCCGCACCTGCTCGGTGAGCCGGTAGGACTCCGCGGCCTTGTAGTCGGCCCGGATCGCGGGCAGCACGGACCGCATCATCTCCTCGTCGCCGAGCACCCGGACGTCCGTGCCGCTGAGGCTGGCGAGCTCGCCCAGGAGGCGGTCGTCGTCGAAGCGGTGCACCAGCTCACCGCCCTGCGTCGCCGGCGCCCGCCGCCCCGAGGCGAACAACCGCACGGGGTTCGCCTCGTCGGCGGCCTCGATCCGCCGCGCCAGCTCGAACCCGAGCGTGGCGCCCATGCTGTGCCCGAAGAGGGCCACCGGCCGGTCGAGCACCGGCCGCAGGGCCTCGAACGCCGCGTCGGCCAGGACCCGGATGTCGTCGATGCACGGCTCCAGGCGCCGGTCCTGACGCCCCGGGTACTGCACCGCGAGCACGTCGACGCGCGTGTCGAGCAGGCGGGCCAACGGGTGGAAGTAGCTGGCCGAGCCGCCCGCGTGCGGGAGGCACAGCAACCGCACGGGGGCGCGCTCGGCCGCCGGCACGAACCGCCGGGCCCACCGGGCGCTCTCCTGTGAAGCCGTCGTCATTCATCCTCCTTCGCGCACCGCGTCGTCCGCCGCCGCCCGGCCCTCACCAGAGGGCGTGCAGGCAGGCCAGCAGAGTGCGGGCCTGGACATTGACGTAGTTGTGGTGGCGCAACAAAGCCATCAACTGCCGCACGGTCATCCAGCGGAAGTCGGGATGCGGCTCCAGCACCGCCGGCTCCGCATCGCATTCAAGCACCAGGTAACGACATTCGGCATGGTAGAAACGGCCGCCCTCTTCGGAAAGCAGCACATCGTATCGAATGTTGTCGCGCGCCGCGAGGACGTAGTCGTAGAAGCGCGGTCGCTCCTGCGGCGGCAGGTCGGCGTAGGTCGCCGGATTGCATTGCAGGGTGGGGCCGAGTTCGGCGACGTCGAGGAACCCCGCCTCCACCGACGCGCGCATCAGAATGTGCAGCACACCGTTGATCCGGCGGGTCAGGAAGGCCACCAGCCCGACGTCGCACGGCGCGATGAGGGGCTGGGCCCACTGCGTGACCTCACGCTGGCCGCTGGCTACCGAGACCCCGATGACGCGGAAGTGCTTGCCCTGCCGGTGCTCGATGCGCGAACGCGACAGTTCCCAGTCCTCGAGCTGGGCCAGGCCGACCGGCCGGACCTCGATCGTCGTGTCGATCCGGACGTCGTTGAGCCAACTGATGATCTCGGCGTCGGTGTGCCGGCCCTCCGCCTCCGAGGCCTGCAGCGACCGCTGGAGATCGAAGGCGAACTCCGGGTCCGCGCAGTCGCCGTTGCCCGCCAGCGGATCGAACAGCCAGCCGGAGGTGTCGCTCGGCAGGCAGGAGAGCACCGTGCGGGAGTCCATGTTGATCATGTTCGGCACGGTGAGCAGCTGCCGGATCTGACCGAACGTCAGCCACCGGAAGTTGTCCCGGACGGGGACGTCGTCGGTCGTCTCCACGACCATGTTGCGGTTGCGTTTGCCCAGGAACCACGTGCCCTGCTCGGACTGCAGCACGTCGGCGAGGACCCGGCCGCGGCCGGGACGCAGGAAGTGCTCGAGGTACGGGGTGGACGCCCCGCCATGCACCTTGGTGTAGTTGCTGCGCGTGGCCTGCACCGTCGGCGACAGCTGCACCTGCCGGCGGTTGCCCGGCTCGATCTTGGCCTGCATCAGGAAGTGCAGGACGCCGCCGAACTCCTTGGCCAGCAGGCCCAGGATCCCGACCTCGTTCTGCCGGATGATCGGCTGCTGCCAGGACCGCGGACCGCGACCGGTGCGCGAGACGTCCACCCCGCCGACGCTGAAGAACTTGCCGCTGTCGTGCACGAGCGCGGCGCGGCCGGCGCTGAAGTGCCAGCCCAACAAGTCGTCGAGCGGGACCTGCTCGACCGTCATCGAGTCGGTCGCCTCACGTTCGCGCAGCCACGCGGAGAACTCCTCGTTCGTGGTCAGCACGCCCTGGGTGGCCGATCCGGACCGCAGGACGCGAAGCCCGTCCGGCAGGACCGACGGCCGCGGATCAGATCGACTGAGAATGCCACTCAAAACATTCACCTCTCCTCGGCGAACGCCGTCCACACATTATGCTGCCGTTCTTTAAATTCGCCCTAAAAGCCCTATCCGTTTCCGTACGGATCCGGCGGGCCGGCCGGACACCCGATGGCCCGCCGATGCAGAACCGCCGGGACCGCCCCGGACCTCGGCAACCAGCCGCCCGGAATTCGTCGGCGGCGATTCCGCAATTTAGCGGCGACCAAGCCGACCGTTAGAATCCGGTGCCATTCTTGCCGCTGGCGCCCGCCCAGCGCGACGCCGTTATGCAATCATTTCGAGTCCCGTGCGAGGCGTGGATGAGTTCTGAGTCGGCCGAGCTCGACCCGATGGCGAACGAGGCGAAGCTGCGCGAGTACCTGAAGCGGACCACGACCGGTCTGCGCCAGGCCCGCCGGCGTCTGCAGGAGGTCGAGGACCGTGGGCGCGAACCGATCGCGGTCGTGTCCATGGGATGCCGCTTCCCCGGTGGCGTGGGCTCCCCCGAACAGCTGTGGGAGCTGCTCGTGGCCGAGCGGGACGCCGTCACCCGGGTGCCCACGGACCGCGGCTGGGACATCGAGGACATCTACGACCCCGACCCCGACGCGGTGGGCAAGAGCTACACCCGCGAGGGGGCGTTCCTCGCCGACGCCGACCGCTTCGACGCCGAGTTCTTCGGGATCAGCCCGCGCGAGGCCCTGGCGATGGACCCGCAGCAGCGCCAACTGCTCGAGGTCACCTGGGAGACCCTGGAGCGGGCCGGCATTCCCCCGGCGCGGCTGCGCGGCACGCGTACCGGCGTGTTCGTCGGCAGCATCGGCCAGACCTACAACATGAGCCTGCTGCCCGCCATGGCGCAGGTCGAGGGCTACGTCCTGACCGGCACGCAGGCCAGCATCATGTCCGGGCGGATCGCGTACGCGTACGGGCTCGAAGGCCCCGCCGTCACGGTGGACACCGCCTGTTCCACCTCGGCGGTGGCGCTGCACCTGGCCGTCCGGGCACTGCGCAACGGCGAGTGCGACCGGGCGCTGGCCGGTGGCGTCACCGTCATGGCCACGTCGGCCTGGTTCACCGAGTTCAGCCGGCAGCGCGGCCTGGCGCCGGACGGGCGGTGCAAGCCGTTCGCGGCGGCGGCCGACGGCATCGGCTGGGGCGAGGGCGTCGGCATGCTGATGCTGCGCCGGCTGTCCGACGCCCACCGCGACGGCGACCGGGTCCTGGCCGTGCTGCGCGGGTCGGCGGTCAACTCCGACGGCGCCAGCAACGGGCTCACCGCGCCGAACGGCCCGTCGCAGCAACGGGTGATCGAACTCGCGCTGGCCGACGCCCGGCTCACCCCCGGCGACATCGACGCCGTCGAGGCACACGGCACCGGCACGACGCTGGGCGACCCCATCGAGGCACAGGCGCTCCTGGCCACGTACGGGCAGGACCGGCCCACGGGCCAGCCGCTGTGGCTGGGCTCGGTCAAGTCCAACATCGGCCACCCGCAGGGCGCCGGCGGCGTGGCCGGAGTGATCAAGATGGTGCTGGCCCTCCAGCACGGGCTGCTGCCGCGCACCCTGCACATCGACGCGCCCACGCCGCACGTGAACTGGGACTCCGGGCAGGTGAGCCTGCTCGGCGAGGCGCGGCCGTGGCCCGAGACCGGCCGTCCGCGCCGGGCGGCCGTGTCGTCCTTCGGAGTGGGCGGCACCAACGCCCACCTGGTGCTGGAGGCCGCACCGCCCCGGCCGGCACCGCAACCCGCCCCGGACCGCGCGACCCCGGCCGGAGCGCTGCTCACCGGCGGCACGCTGCCCTGGCTGCTCTCCGCCAGGAGCGAGGAGGCCCTGCGCCGGCAGGCCGCGCGGCTGCGGGAGTTCGCGACCGCCCGGCCCGAGGACCGGCTCGCCGACATCGGCCACGCGCTGGCGTTCGAACGCGAACACCACGAGCACCGTACGGCCGTCGTCGCCGACACCGCCGAGGAGCTGCTGGCCGGGCTCGCCGCCATCGCCGACGGCAGGCCGGCGGCGTCCGTGGTGAGTGGGCACGGCGCGGCGGCGAGGACCGTGTTCGTCTTCCCCGGGCAGGGCTCGCAGTGGGACCGGATGGCCGTCGAGCTGTCCGAGAGCTGCCCCCTCTTCCGTGAGCACCTGCGGGCCTGCGCCGACGCGCTCGCCCCGCACACCGACTGGTCCCTGCTGGACGTCCTGCACGGCGTCCCCGGCGCGCCCGCCCTGGACCGGGTCGACGTGGTCCAACCCGCCCTGTTCGCCGTCATGGTGTCGCTCGCCCGGGTCTGGCAGGCCGCCGGGATACGCCCGGACGCGGTCGTGGGCCACTCGCAGGGGGAGATCGCGGCGGCCCACATCGCCGGCGCGCTGCCCCTCGACGCCGCCGCGACGATCGTCGCGCTGCGCAGCCGACTGCTGCTCGACCTGGCCGGCACGGGCGGCATGGCGTCGCTGCCGCTGCCCGCGGCCGACGTCGAGAGCCTGCTCCGGCATCCCGGCCGGGACGGGCTGAGCATCGCCGCGGTCAACGCGCCCGGCTCGACCGTGGTGGCCGGGCCCCCCGACGAACTGCACGACCTCGTCCGGGCCTGCGAGGCCGACGGGGTGCAGGCCCGGCTGATCCCCGTCGACTACGCCTCGCACACCGCGGCCGTCGAGCCGCTGCGCGAACGACTGGAGGCGGCCCTCGCCGGGATCACCCCCGTACCGGCCGACATCGCGTTCTACTCCACCGTCACCGCCGCGCCGGCCGACACGGGCTCGCTCGACGCGACCTACTGGTACCGCAACCTGCGGCAGCCCGTCGCGCTCGAACCCGCCGTCCGGGCCCTGCTGGCCGACGGCCACACCCTGTTCATCGAGGTCAGCCCGCACCCGGTGCTGACCACACCGCTGCAGGAGACCATCGACGACAGCGGAACGCCGGCGACCGCCCACGGCACGCTGCGCCGCGACCACGGCGGCCCGGACCGGCTGCTGCACTCGCTGGCCCAGGCCCACGTCCACGGCGCGACCCCGGACTGGGCGACCGTCCTGCCCCGGCGCGACGTGACCCCGGTCGACCTGCCCACCTACCCCTTCGTCGGGCACCGGTACTGGCCCGACGGGGTGCAGACCGGCGGCGACGTCCGGTCGGCCGGGCTGGGCTCGGCCGGCCACCCGCTGCTGGCCGCCGAGACCATGCTGGCCGACGGGGGCGGTCACCTGTTCTCCGGCCGGCTGTCCCTGCGTACCCACCCGTGGCTCGCCGACCACGCCGTGCACGGCGAGGTGATCGTCCCCGCGACCGCCCTGGTCGAGCTGGGCCTGCACGCCGCCTACCGCGTCGGGTGCGGCCAGCTCGCCGAGCTGACCCTGCAGACGCCGCTGGTCGTGGCCGAACGCGACGCGGTGCAGATCCAGGTGCTGGTCGGCGCGGCAGCAGCCGACGGGGAGCGCCCGGTCACCATCCACTCCCGGGCGGAGCACGACGACGACGCCGACGACGCCCCGTGGGTCTGCCACGCGACGGGCCTCCTGCTCCCGCAGGTCGCCCCGACGCCCGCTCCGGTCGAGGTGTGGCCGCCGGCCGGGGCGACCCGCCTGGACACCGCCGAGGTCTACCCGCGGCTGAGCGACATCGGCCTGGCGTACGGCCCGGTCTTCCGCGGGCTCCGGGCCGCCTGGGGACTCGGCGGCGACCTGTACGCCGAGGTGGAGCTGCCCGACGACGTCGACGCCCGGGGGTTCGCCCTGCACCCCGCCCTGTTCGACGCCGCGCTGCACGCCACCGCGCTGTCCGGCGGCGAACACGACGGCCGGACCCGGTTGCCGTTCGCGTGGCGCGGCGTGTCCGTGCACGCCGTCGGCGCCACCGCCGTGCGGGTCCGGCTGCGCCCGGAGGGACCCGACACCGTCAGCGTGTCCGTCATGGACCAGTCGGGGCTTCCGGTCGCGTCGGTGGAGGCGCTGACCGTACGTCCGCTCTCCGCCGGGCGCACCGCCGCCAGCGCCGCCCGGCGCAGCTCGCTCTACCGGCTCTCCTGGCAGCCGGTGACCGCGGGCACCGAGGCCGAGCAGGACGGCGACTGGCTGGTCCTCGGCGCGCCGCCGCATCCCGTCGAGTGGCTCGGCGGCGACCTCCGGGTGGTCGCCGACCCCGAGTCGTGGTGGCCGGCGGTCGACGCCGGAGCACCGGTTCCGGGCACCGTGGTCGCGTTCGCCCCCGCCCCGGCGGCCGACGCCGACCCGCCGTCGGGGGCCCACGCGACCACGCACTGGGTCCACGATCTGGTGCGGCGGTGGCTCGCCGCCGAACGGCTGGAGCACAGCCGGCTGGTCGTCGTCACCGAACGGGCGGTCGCCGCGCGCGCCGGCGACCACGTCACCGGCCTGGCCGCCGCACCGGCGTGGGGGTTCCTGCGCGTGGCCCAACTGGAGCAGCCCGACCAGTTCCACCTGGTGGACGTGGACGGCCGGGAGAGCTCGCTGCGCCGGCTGCGGGCGGCGCTGGCCTCCGGCGAGCCGCAGCTCGCGTTGCGCGACGGCGAGGCGTACGCGGCGCGCCTGATCCACGCCGACGCCGAGGCCATGGCCGTCCCGCCCGCCGACGCCACCGCGTGGCGGCTGTCCAGCAGCGGCCCCGGCACCCTCGACAACCTGGTCCTGGAACCCTGCGCCGCCGACCGGCAGCCGCTGGCCGACGGCGAGGTGCGGGTGGCGGTCCGGGCCGCCGGGATGAACTTCCGCGACGTGCTGATCGCGCTCGGCATGTACCCCGGCGAGGCGCTCATCGGCAGCGAGGCCGCCGGTGTCGTCCTCGACACCGGCGCGGGCGTGACGGACCTGGCCCCCGGCGACGCGGTGATGGGACTGTTCAGCGACGGGGCCGTCGGACCGGTCGCGGTCGCCGACCGCCGGGCGCTGACCCGCGTGCCGGCCGGCTGGACGTTCGTGCAGGCCGCCGCGGCGCCGGTCGCATTCCTCACCGCCTACTACGCCCTGCGGGACCTCGCCGACCTGCGGCCCGGCCAGCGGCTGCTGGTCCACGCCGCCACCGGCGGCGTCGGCATGGCGGCGGTCCAGCTGGCCCGCCACTGGGGCGCCGAGACCTACGCCACCGCCAGCACCCCGAAGTGGGGCACCCTGCACGCGATGGGCTTCGACGCGCGGCACGTCGCCGACTCGCGGACCCTCGCCTTCGAGGAGACGTTCCGCGCCGCCACCGGCGGGGACGGCTTCGACGTCGTCCTCGACTCGCTCGCCGGCGAGTTCGTGGACGCCTCGCTGCGGCTGATGCCCCGCGGCGGGCGCTTCCTGGAGCTGGGCAAGACCGACGTGCGTGACCCGGCCGAGGTGGCGGCCCGGCATCCCGGCGTCGCGTACCGGGCCTTCGAGACGGTGGAGAGCGGCCCCGACCACGTCCAGCGGATGCTGGCCGACCTGGGCCGGCTGTTCGCGCAGGGCGCGCTGACCCCGCTGCCGGTCACGGCCTTCGACGTCCGGCAGGCCCCCCAGGCGTTCCGGCTGATGAGCCAGGCCCGGCACACCGGCAAGCTGGTGCTCACCGTCGCGCGTCCGCTCGACGCCGACGGCACGGTCCTGGTCACCGGCGGCACCGGCACCCTCGGGGCGGCGGTCGGGCGGCACCTGGTCACCGCGCACGGCGTGCGGCACCTGCTGCTGGTGAGCCGGCGCGGCATCGAGGCCGACGGCGCCACGCGGTTGCAGGCCGAGCTGGCCGGGCTGGGCGCCGACGTCGTCGTCCGCGCCTGCGACGTGGCCGACCGCGAGGACCTGCGCCGGCTGCTCGACGAGATCCCGCCGGAGCACCCACTCACCGCCGTCGTCCACTCGGCGGGGGTCACCGACGACGCCGCCGTCACCGTGCTGGAGCCCTGGCAGCTCGACCCGGTGCTGCGGCCCAAGGCCGACGCGGCGTGGCAGCTGCACGAGCTCACCGCCGAACACGACCTCAGCGCGTTCGTGCTCTTCTCCTCGCTCGCCGGCACCCTGGGCAACCCCGGCCAGGCCAACTACGCGGCCGGCAACACCTACCTCGACGCGCTCGCGGCCCACCGGCACGCCCGGGGCCTGCCCGCCGTCTCGCTCGCCTGGGGGCTGTGGCAGAGCGCCAGCGGCATCACCGCCGAACTCTTCGACGACAAGCGGCACGCCGTCGCGCACAGCCTGCTCACCACGATGTCCGACGCCGAGGCCCTCGCCCTGTTCGACGTCGGGCTCGACGGCGGCCGACCGGACCTGGTCCCCGCCGGCATCAACCTCGGTGCGGTACGGGCGGCCGCCGACACCCGGGCGGCCCCCGCCGTGCTGCGCGGCTTCCTGCACCCCACCCGCCGCCAGGTCGGCGGGCGCGCCGCCCGCCAGGGCGCGCTGCAGCGGGAGCTGGCCGGTCGTACCGAGGCGGAACAACAGGCCCTGCTGCTGGACCTCGTCCGCGACAACGTCGGCGCCGTCCTGAACCACCCGGCGCCGCAGACCATCGACCCACGGCGTCCTTTCCAGGAGATCGGGTTCGACTCGCTCACGGCGGTGGAGCTGCGCAACCGCCTCAACGCCGAGACCGGCCTGCGCCTGCCCGCCACCCTGATCTTCGACTACCCCCATGCGGCGGCGCTCGCCGGCCACCTGCACGAGCGGGTGAGCGGGCAGGACCGCACGGCCACGGCCCGGGCGGCGACGACGCGGGAGGCCGGCGATCCGATCGTGATCGTCGGGATGGCCTGCCGGTTCCCCGGCGGCATCCGGTCGCCGCGGGACCTCTGGGACGTCGTGGTCTCCGGCGGCGAGCACGTGTCGACGTTCCCGCAGGACCGCGGCTGGGACCTCGACCGGCTCTTCCACCCCGACCCGGACCACGCGGGCACCACCTACGTCGACCGCGGCGGCTTCCTCGACGGGGCCGGGCACTTCGACGCGGAGTTCTTCGGCATGAGCCCCCGCGAGGCGCTCGGCACCGACCCGCAGCAGCGGGTGCTCCTGGAGACCGCGTGGGAGACCCTCGAACGCGCCGGGATCCGGCCCGAGTCGCTGCGGCACAGCCGCACGGGCGTCTTCGTCGGCATGACCTCCTACGGATACCCGGGCGGGGCGTCGCGGGCCGCCGAGGCGGTCGAGGGCTACCTGCTGACCGGCGCGTCGAGCAGCGTCGCGTCCGGCCGCATCGCCTACGCGCTGGGCCTCGAAGGCCCGGCCGTCACCGTCGACACCGCCTGCTCCTCGTCGCTGGTGTCCCTGCACCTGGCCGTGCAGGCGCTGCGCAACGGCGAGTGCGACCTGGCCCTGGCGGGCGGGGCCACCGTGATGCCCTCGCCCAGCGTGTTCGTCGGCTTCAGCCGCCAGCGCGGCCTCGCGCCGGACGGCCACTGCAAGCCGTTCGCGGCCGCCGCCGACGGCACCGTCTTCTCCGAGGGCGTGGGCCTGCTGCTGGTGGAGCGGCTGTCGGACGCGCGGCGCAACAACCACCGGGTGCTGGCGGTCGTCCGGGGCAGCGCGGTCAACTCCGACGGCACCAGCAACGGCCTGACGGCGCCGAACGGACCCGCCCAGCAGCGGGTGATCGACCAGGCCCTGACGAACGCCGGACTCGGCCACGCCGACGTGGACGCGGTGGAGGCACACGGCACCGGCACCACCCTCGGCGACCCCATCGAGGCGCAGGCGCTCATCGCCACGTACGGACGGGCCCGCTCCGACGACAGTCCCCTGTGGATCGGCTCCATCAAGTCCAACATCGGCCACACCCAGCAGGCCGCCGGGGTGGCGGGCGTGATCAAGATGGTGCAGGCGATCGAGCACGGCCTCCTCCCCGCCGTGCTGCACGTCGACGCGCCCACCCCGCACGTCGAGTGGGCGGACAGCGGCGTCGCGGTGCTGACCGAGACCGCCCCGTGGCCGCAGACCGGGCGGCCCCGGCGCGCCGGGGTGTCCGCGTTCGGCATCAGCGGCACCAACGCCCACGTCATCCTGGAGCAGCCGGAGGACGCCGACGGCCGCCGCGCCCCCGCGCCGGAGGTGGCGGCGACGCCCGCCGCCCTGTCGCCCGGCCGCCCCGGCGGCGACCCCACCCCCCTCGCGTGGCTCGTCTCGGCGCGGACCCCGGCCGCCCTCCGGCAGCAGGCCGCCGGCATCGCCTCGTACGTCCGGGAGCATGACGCCACGCGGGACGCCGACGTGGCCTGGAGCCTGGCGACGGCGCGCACGACCTTCGACCACCGTGCCGTCGTCCTCGGCGGTGACCGGGACGAGCTGCTGGCCGGGCTGGACGCCGTGGCCGCCGGTGAGTCGCATCCCGCGGTCGTCTGGGCGGACACGCCCACCGGCCCCGCGCGGACCGTCCTGGTGTTCCCCGGGCAGGGCTCGCAGTGGACGGGCATGGCGCTCGACCTGCTGGAGCAGTCGCCGGTGTTCGCCGAGCACCTGCGGGCCTGCGCCGAGGCGATCGACCGGCACACCGACTGGTCGCTGCTCGACGTGCTTCGGGGCGCACCCGGCTCGGCCGACCTGGGCCGCGTGGACGTCGTGCAGCCCGCCCTGTTCGCGGTCATGACGTCGCTGGCCGCGCTCTGGCGGGCCGCGGGCGTCGTGCCGGACGCGGTCGTCGGGCACTCCCAGGGCGAGATCGCCGCAGCGTACGTCGCCGGTGCGCTGTCCCTCGACGACGCCGCCCGCGTCGTGGCGCTGCGCAGCCGGATCCTCACCCGGATCGCCGGCCTGGGCGCGATGGCCTCGGTGTCCCTGTCGGCGGAGGAGACCACCGCGCGGCTTCCGGAGGCCGGCGACGTCCACCTCGCGGCGGTCAACGGACCGCACGACTGCGTGGTGGCCGGCGACGTCACCGCCGTGGGCGACTTCGTGGCCCGCTGCGCGGCCGACGGCGTCCGCGCCCGGCTCATCCCCGTCGACTACGCCTCGCACAGCCCGCACGTCGACGCGATCCGCGCCGAGCTGCTGGACGCTCTCGGGCCGGTCCAGCCGCGCGCCGGCACCGTGCCGTTCTACTCGACGCTCACCGGAGCGCCGGTGGACACCACCGAGTTGGACGCCGGCTACTGGTTCCGGAACCTGCGGCACACGGTCCGGTTCGCCGCGGCGACCGAGGCCCTGCTCGACGCCGGTCACCACCTGTTCGTCGAGGCCAGCCCGCATCCCGTGCTGGCCGTGGGCATCGAGCAGTCGCTGGAGCGCGCCGGCCGTACGGGCCAGGTCGGCGGGACGCTGCGCCGCGACCAGGACGGCGCCCGGGAGGTGCTGGCCGCCCTCGCCAGGGCCCACGTCCACGGCGCGCCGGTGGACTGGACGACGGTGCTGCCCCGTGGATCCGCTCGGCTCGACCTGCCGACCTACCCGTTCCAACGCGGCCACTACTGGCTGAAGGCGCAGACCGCGACGGGCGACGTCACGTCGGCCGGCCTGGACGACACGGGGCACCCCCTGATCGCCGCGGGGCTGTCGGTCGCCGCGGACGGTCAGCGGATCTTCACCGGCCGGGTCTCGCTGCGTACCCATCCCTGGCTCGCGGACCACCGCGTCGAGGACGTGGTGGTCGTGCCCGGAACCGCCTTCGTCGAACTGGCGCTGTACGCGGCGCACCTGGCGGGCGGCGCCGCCGTCGACGAGCTCACGCTACTCGCGCCGCTGGTGCTGCCCGAGCAGGGCGGGGTGCGGCTGCAGCTGGTGGTCGCCGCCGAGGAGAACGGGACACAGCAGCTCACGGTGCATGCGCGACCGGAGTCCGAGGACGACGACGCGGACTGGACCCTGCACGCCAGCGGCACGCTGACCGCCACCGCGCCGCCGGCCGCCGAAGGGCTGACGGCCTGGCCGCCGCCGGGCGCCGAGCGCCTCGACCTCGACGCCGTGTACGACCGGTTCCTCGCCAAGGGCCAGCTCTACGGCCCGGCCTTCCAGGGCCTGCGGGCGGCCTGGCGGCACGGCGACGAGCTCTGCGCCGAGGTGACCCTGCCGGAGGAGGTGGACGTCGAGGGGTTCGGCGTCCATCCCGCGCTGCTCGACGCGGCCCTGCACACGCTGATGGCCGACCCGGCGCGGGCGCGGGAGGCGGCCGGCACCGCGGCGTTGCTGCCGTTCTCCTGGACCGGGCTCTCGCTGGAGGCGACCGTGGGCAGGGCGCTCCGCGTCCGGATCAGGTCCTCCGCCGACCAGGCGGTCAGCCTCGACCTGGCCGACGCCGAGGGCCGGCCGGCCGGGCGGATCAGCGCGCTGCGCATGCGCCCCCTGCGCGGCGATCTCAGCGCAGCGGCCCGCGACCGCGAACCGACGCTGCGGTGGCGGTGGGTCGAGGCGACAGCGCCGGCGGCCCCCGCCCAGCCGTTGGTCTTCGTCGGGGCGACCGCCGTCGACCAGGTCTCCGCTCCTCGGCACGCCACCCTGGACGACCTGCGCGCGGCGCTCGCCGGCGGTGCCCCGGTGCCCCCGGTCGTGGTCGTGCCCGTCCCGGACGGCGCGGGAGCCGACCCGGCGGCACAGGCGCACCTCGCGACGCACCGGACCCTGCACACCGTGCAGGAATGGCTCGCGGACGACACCTTCGCCGGGTCGTCGCTCGCCCTGGTCACCCGGGGCGCGACCGGCATCACCGAGCAGGAGCCGGTGCCGGATCTCGCGGCGGCCGCCGTCTGGGGCCTCGTCCGCAGCGCGCAGGCGGAGAATCCGGGGCGCTTCCAGCTCGTCGACGTCGACGCCGCCGCGACGGAGCAGACCGTCGCCGCGGTGATCGCGACCGGGGAACCGCAGTCGGCGGTCCGCGACGGCAGGGCGTACGTGCCTCGCCTGGCCTGGTGGTCGGCGACGGACGACGCGCCCGGCGGGGCCGACGCCCGGCCCGCGCTCGCGGCTGCCTTCCGGCCGGGCGGCACGGTGCTGATCACCGGTGGCACCGGCACGCTCGGCGGCCTCGTCGCCCGGCACCTCGTCACCGCGCACCGGGTCGGACATCTCGTGCTGGTCAGCCGCGGCGGCCTGGACGCGCCGGGCGCGCCCGAGCTGGCGACCGAGCTGTCCGCTCTCGGCGCGAGCGTCACCGTCGCGGCCTGCGACACCACGGACCGCGCCGCGCTCGCCCGGGTGCTGTCGGCGATACCCGGCGAGCACCCGCTCACGGGCGTGGTCCACGCCGCCGGGACCCTCGACGACGCCACGGTGCCGTCCCTCACCCCCGAGCGGCTCGACACGGTGCTGGGCCCGAAGGTCGACGCCGCCTGGAACCTGCACGAGCTGACGCGGGACCTCGATCTCTCGGCGTTCGTCCTGTTCTCCTCCGCCGCGGGCGTCCTGGGCGCGCCGGGCCAGGCCAACTACGCCGCAGCCAACAGCTTCCTCGACGGGCTCGCCCGGCACCGGCACGCCCTCGGCCTTCCGGCCGTGTCCCTGGCGTGGGGTCCGTGGCAGCAGAAGAGCGCGCTGACCGGTGGACTCGACGAGGGCCGGCACGGCGGCGCGGCTCGCCGTGGGCTCGTCCCGCTGCCCACCGACGAGGCGCTCGCCTGCTTCGACCGTGTCCTCGACGCCGACCTGTCCACCGTCGTCGTGGCCCGGCTGCACCTGCGTGAACTGCGCGCCCAGGCCGTCGCCGACGCGCTGCCCCCGGTGCTGCGCGACCTGGTCCGGGTGCCGCGCCGCCGGGCCGAGAGCGCCGAACCGGACCTCGCGGCCCGCCTCGCCGGACGCGACGACGACGAGCAGCGGGCCGTCACGGTCGAGATGCTGCGGGGTCACCTGGCCGCGGTCCTGGGGCACGGGTCGCCGGGCGACATCGCCACCGACCGTCCGTTCCAGGACCTGGGGTTCGACTCCCTCACGGCGCTCGAGCTGCGTAACCGGCTGCGCCGGGCGACCGGCCTGCCGCTGCCCGCCACGCTCGTCTTCGACTACCCGACGGTGGGGGCTCTCGCGGACCACGTGCGGCAGCGCCTGGTTCCGCCGCAGCCGTCACCCGCGGAGGCCGTCCTCGAACACCTGGACCGGTTGGAGGCAGCCCTCGCGGCGCTTCCCGGGGACGCCACCCGGGACCTGATCGACCACCGGCTGCGGCTGCTGGCCCTGGGCCCCGACCCCGTGGACGAGGCCGAACAGCGCGCCGCCGAGGGCGCCATGATCGGGGCGGCCTCGGCGGACGAGCTGATGGACCTGATCGACCGGGAGTTCCGGCAGGCGTGACTCCCGCGGTTGCGTTACTCGGACAGGGCGGCCATGTCCTCGTCGGTGAGGGCAAGGCCGGCCGCCGCGATGTTCTCGGTGAGGTGGTCCAGCACGCTGGTGCCGGGGATGGCCAGGATCGCCGGCGACACGGCGAGCAGCCACGCGAGCGCGACCTGCCGGGTCGTCGCTCCGTGGCGCTCCGCGACGGCCTTGAGCCGGTCGTGGTCGATGGGCGCGCCACCGCCGCCGACCGGGAAGAACGGCACGTACGCGATGCCGTCCTTCGCGCACTGGGCGACGAGCTCGGAGTCGCCACGGAAGTGCACGTGGAACTGGTTCTGCACGGCCGCGACCGGGGCGATGGCCTGCGCCTCGGCAAGCTGCTCCGCGTCGACGTTGCTCACGCCGAGATGCCGGATGAGGCCCTCCTCGCGAAGCTGCGCGAGGGCCGCGAAGCGGTCCCCGATCGACACGCCGCCCGGTGCCGCCGTCGCGCCGCCCACCCGCAGGTAGACCAGGTCGAGGCGGTCCACCCCGAGACGGCGCAGGTCCTCCTCGACGAGCTGGCGGAGCTGGTCGGGCTTGGCCTCCGCGGTCGGCACGACCCCGCCCTCGATCACCGGGCCCACCTTGGTGGCGATCACCAGATCGGCGGGGTACGGGAAGAGCGCCTGCCGGATGACCTCGTGCGAGTGGAGGTCACCGAACCCGTAGAAGCCGGCGGTGTCGATGTGGTTCACCCCGCTGTCGACCGCGCTGCGCAGCACCGTGGCGGCAGTCTCGGGATCGCGCACGGAGCCGCCGAACGCCAGCCGCATCGCGCCGAAGCCGAGCCGGCGCACGGGCAGGTCACCGCCGAGCGTCAGCGTCCCGGCGGCCTCGGCCGTGATGGAGTTCGCAGTCATGTTCCTGTTTTCCTTCCAGATCAACGAGATGTCGAGAAGACCGGTGACGCCATCCCGGTCCCGCTCACGCGGGTTGCGCCTGGGCAACCTTCTTGTCCTGGGCACCGGGGGTCGCCGGGATCCGCCCGGGCAACAGCAGCGCCGGCACGATCGCGAGCGCGAGGAAGCCGGCACTCCACCAGAACGCGTGGTGGTAGGCGTTCGCGAGACTGTCCAGGCCGGACCCGGCGGTCTGCTTGGTCAGCTGGATCTGCAGCACCAGGCTGATCACCGCCGTGCCGGTCGAGAGGCCGAGCTGCTGGACGATCCGCGAGGCGCCGGTGGCGCGGGCGATCTGCTGCGGCGGCAGCCCGACGTAGAGGGCCGTCGACATGGTCAGGGTGACCATCGCGAGCCCCACCCCGGACAGGAGCATGGCGAGCACGATGAACACCCGCCCGGTGCTGGCGTAGAACTGCGTGAACGCGACCGTTCCGGTGAAGGTCAGGGCCAGGCCGACGGTCCCCACCAGCCTCGCGCCGAGCCGGTTGAACACGCGGCTGAGCACGACGGAGGTGAGCGCCGAGCCCACACCGAACCCGACCAGCAGAAGGCCGGCGCCCATCGGGCTCTCGCCGTGCACCTGCTGCAGGAACAGAGGCTGCACGATCCCGGCGCCCATCGTGAGCGCCGCCAGCAACGTCAACGCGCTGGCCGCCGCGAAGTTCTTGTACTTGAACAGCCGCATCGACACCAGGGCCTCGATGTTCGGCCGGGCGGCGTGCAGGATGAATCCGGCGATCAGCACGACGCCCGTGACGAGCGGGGCGACGACCAGGGGGTCGCCGAGGCCGCCGGCGGCCGCCCGGGAGAGGCCGAAGACCACGGCCACCAGGCCGGGCACCAGCAGCACCACGCCGAGCACGTCCAGCGCGGCGCTGGCCTCCTCCTTGAAGTTGGGCAGGTTGCGGCCGGCCAGGAAGAAGGCGATCAGCCCGATCGGGATGTTGATGAGGAACATCCACCGCCAGCTGAAGTCGTCGACGATGACGCCGCCCACGACGGGGCCGAGCGTGGGGCCGATCACGCCCGGGATGGCCATCAGCCCCACCAGACGCGCGCGGTGCTCGGCGCCGGCGACCCGCATCAGCATCGCCTGCCCGACGGGGACCATCATGCCGCCGCCGAGGCCCTGCACCACCCGCGCGAAGATCAGCGTCTCGATGTTGACGGCGATGCCGCAGAGCACCGAGCCGACGAGGAAGACGACGAGCGAGACGGTCCACATTCTGCGGGTGCCGAACCGGTCGGCCGCCCAGCCCGCGATCGGCATACCCACCATCAGCGCGAGCAGGTATCCGGTCACGACCCACTGGAGGGTCGACACGGAGACGGAGAGCTCACCGGAGAGGGTGTTCAGCGCGATGCCCACCATGGTTCCATCGAGCTGCATCAGCAGAAGGCCGACCAGGACCACCACGGCGATCTTCTGCAGCTCCTTGGGCAGGGGCGCGTCCCCGCCTGCCGCACGAGGTTCAGTCGATCGTTTTCTCAGCATCACACGCCCCCGAACCAGCGCTTGCGTCTCGGCCTCAACACTGAGTGAGGCTTCCACAACGTTGCCGAGCACGCAACTATGTGCCGACCACGCACGTCGGGTTCGTGTCGGGCGTCGGGCGGCGGCGACCACGACATACGCTCCCGGACGCGCCCCGCGACTCCGCGGGCGCACGCGACTTCCGGGCCGACCGGGGAGAAACCCTTGCCCCGCACCGGAAGTGGCCCTAGTTTGCATTGATGATCCTCAACGAGGAGCCTCACCCTGACCTGCAGGATGTCAGCCACGGCGAGCTGCGGCCGGAGGATCTCGCCGGCGTCGCCTATCTGAGGGGACTCTCGAGGCGGGGGTTCATCACGGGCGCCGCGTTGGCGGCGTCCGGGGTGTCGGCCGCCTTTGCCCTGCTGCCCGGCCCCGCCCGGGCTGCCGGCGGCTATCAGCGGCCGTGCGGGAACGTCCGCATCTCGAGCTCCTGGCAGGACCACCGGAACCGGACGCCCCCCTCGGGTGAGCCGGGCACCGACTACGCGGTCGGCACCGGCACGCCCGTCATGGCCGCGGCGAACGGCACGATCCGTTCCGTGAAGACCGACACCTCCACCGCGACCGGGCGCGTCGTGGGCATGGCCCACGACGACGGCAACTACACCCGGCACCTGCACCTCTCGTCGATCGCCGTCTCGACCGGTCAACGCGTGTCGCGCGGACAGACGATCGCATACTCCGGCGCCTCGGCGAACGGCAGTGACTACGGCGTCGGGCCGCATGTGCACACCAGCCTCTGGCTGAACACCGCAAGCCCGACGAACTTCGGCGCCACGGCGGACTTCGAGAACTACGCCGGGGACGCCGCCACCCCCGACCCCACCGACCAGGAGGTAGACGAAGTGTTCATCGCGAACGTGAAGGGCAGCTGGTATCTGGTGGTCCCCCAGGGCACCGGCAAGCCGCGGGCAGTGGTCCTCGGCGGCGACAGCAACGCCGCCGCTTCCGGCATCCCCGTGCTGAACTTCAGCTGGGATCCGTCGATCAGTGCGCTCCGGGCCGCGGTCGACGGCATCGGTTGAGGTAGCTCGGCCGGCGCAGCGCCCGGGGCTGGCCCGCGCCGAACGCGATGAAGTCCGGCAGTGGCGGGGGCGCACTACGCTGCGGCCGACTTCATCGAAAGGAACAACATGCGCAGGACGCTGCTGCCGCTGGCCGCGCTCGCCCTGGTCCTCGTGGCGGGCGGTTGCACGATCGAGATCAACGACGGCGCCGCGCCGGGCCCCGACGGCACCACGACGCCAACGGATTCGCCGGTGGCCGAAGAGCCGTTCGGCGACGGCAGCAGCGAGAACGACAACGTCTCGCCGACCGCCGCACCGCCCGCGAAGGTCCCCGCGCTGACCTGCGACCAGGTGGCCGAATCGGAGCTGGGCAGCACGAAGGTGCGATACAACGACTACCCTGACCCGATCCCGCTGACCGAGGGGCGCTGGGCCGGCGAGGACGGCGTGGTGGTCGCCCTGCAACCGCCGTGCGCGATCGGCGACCTGACCGGCGACGGTGCCGCCGACGCGGTGCGCGCGGTCATGCTCGACGGCGGCGGGACGGGCAAGTTCTGGGGCATCGTGCTCTGGCGCAACGTCAAGGGCGCCCCGGCCTACGTCGGCACGGTCGACCTCGGCGACCGCACCCCGGTCGAGAAGGTCACCATCAGTGCCGGCCAGGCGCAGGTGGTCTACCTGACCCGACCCGACGACGCCTCGATGGTCGAGCTGGTGATCGAACGGACGGCCACCTACCGGCTCATCGACGGCAAGCTGGAGGAGATCGGGTACGTCGACAAGCCGCACTCCTAGCCCGCGTCCACACCGGGTCTGCGCGCCGGCATCCGTGCGGAACGCCGCCCCACCTCCACAGTCGTCGGCGGCTGCGGGGGTGGGGTTCGCGCGTTGCCTGGTTCGCCCTGACCCCGGCGTCTGCGTGTGCGACAGTGGTCCATGCCGCTGAGCACGCATCACCTCAGAGCTTCGATCGCCGTGTCCGACATACAACGGGCGGTCGCGTTCTACGAAGGCCGACTGGGCCTACGGCCGCTGCGGTCGGGCCCCAGCGCCGACATCGCCGGCGGCAGCCGCGTCTATGGTTCCGGCGGCGTGGCGGCGCTGAACGTCTACCAGTCGGTCACCGCCGGGAAGAGCCCGGCGACGCTGGCGACATGGTATGTCGACGACATCGAGCGGATCGTCGACGAGCTCGCCTCGGCCGGCGTCGGGTTCATCCGGTACGACCAGCTCGACCACGACGCCAGAGGAATCACCGCCCGGGCCGGCGGTGGACGTATCGCCTGGTTCCAGGATCCGGACGGCAACACCTTCGCCGTCGAATCCGACGTCTGACGCCCCGGAGCCAGGGCCCCGGCGGCGTCGGACCGCCTTGCTTGATACAGCCACGGATGTACTATCCGGGATGTGGAGACGTTGACCCACGGGCAGGTGCTGGCCCGGTTCGGCCACGCCCTGTCCGACCCCACCCGGGCCCGCCTGCTGCTGGCGCTGCGCGACGGCCCCGGCTACCCGGCGCAGCTCGCCGACCTGCTCGGCACCACCCGGCAGAACCTGTCCAACCATTTGACCTGCCTGCGCGGCTGCGGCCTCGTCGTGGCCACCCCCGAAGGCCGCCGCACCCGCTACGAGCTCGCCGACCCGCGCCTCGCCCACGCCCTCGGCGACCTGCTCGGCCTCGTGCTCGCCGTCGACCCCGCCGTCTGCCCCGACGCCGCCACGAAGGGTTGCTGCTGATGGCCCTGCCCCTGGTCCAGGCCCCGGCCGGCCCGACGCCGGCCCGCCGGGCAGTCCTCGCCCGGCGGGTACGCCTGCTGGTCGCCGCCACCATCACCTACAACGTCGTCGAGGCGGTCGTGGCCATCAGCGCCGGCACCATCGCCTCGTCCACCGCGCTGATCGGCTTCGGCCTCGACTCCGTCATCGAGGTCTCCTCCGCCGCCGCCGTGGCCTGGCAGTTCGCCGGCCGCGACCCCGAGGCCCGGGAGAAGACCGCCCTGCGCGTCATCGCGGTCTCGTTCTTCGCCCTCGCCGCGTACGTCACCGTCGAGTCCGTCCGCGCCCTGCTCGGCGGCGCCGACGCCGACCATTCCCCCGTCGGCCTCGTCCTCGCCGCGCTGTCCCTGGCCGTCATGCCCGGACTGTCGTACGCCCAGCGACGCGCCGGCCGGGAACTCGGCTCCCGCACCGCGGTGGCCGACTCCAGGCAGACCCTGCTCTGCACCTACCTGTCGGCGGTCCTGCTCGTCGGCCTCGGCCTCAACGCCCTGTTCGGCTGGTCCTGGGCCGACCCGCTCGCCGCGCTCGTCATCGCCGCCGTCGCCGTCAAGGAAGGCCGCGAGGCCTGGCGCGGCGACGCCTGCTGCGCGGCCCCGACCGCCGGTACGCCCACCGCCGCCACCCCGGGCGGGGAGGACGACTGCGGATGCCAGCCGGGCTGCTCCTGCTGCTCCGGCGACGACCGGTGAGCAGGCCCGGCCCTGCTTCCCGCTGAGCTGCCTGAGCGCGGGCCGCGGGCCTGGCGCAGCAGTCAGTGGCGGCTGTCCCGGCGGAGGAAGCCCGACAGCAGTTGCCGGAACTCGTGCGGGTGCTCGATCGCCGGCACGTGCCCGCACCGGCCGAGCACGTGCAGCCGGACATCAGCCAGGTGTTCGAGCAGGGGCAGGGTCGACGCCGCGAGCGGGGTGACCCGGTCCTCGGCGCCGTGCACGAGCAGCACGGGCGCGCGGATCGCGGCCAGCGTCCGCGCCGAGAGGGTGAGGTCGTCGGCCCACCGCGCCCTGGGTGGCGGGAACAACGACGCGAACGCGGCCGCACCCGCCCGCATCGCGGCGGCGCGGGTCTCGACGGCCGCATCGGTCACGAGCGCCTGGTCGAGGACGAGTCGACTCAGCATGTCCCGGGCCCCGGGCGGGCCGGCGGGGGCGGCCCAGATCGCGTCGAGGTCGGCGGACAGCGGCGCCCCGGGGGCGCCCATCGTCGAGACCGCCACGACACGGCTGACCTGCTCAGGGCGCGCGGCCGCCAACGCCAGCGCGACGGCGCCGCCCATGGAGTGACCCACGACCGCGTAGTGCTCGACACCGAGGGCGTCCATCAGGCCGGCGGCCTGCTCCGTCCACAGCCTGAGCCCGCCCCTGGAGCCCGCCGGGACGGGGGTGCGGCCGAACCCCGCCTGGTCAGGGGCCAGCACGTGCCAGGACGTGCCCAGCGCCTGCGCCGTCGCCGCCCAGGCCCCGGACCCGGTCGTGCCGGGTCCGGAGCCGTGCAGCATCAGCACCGCGGGCCCGGCTCCGCTCTCGAAGACGTGCACGGGGGAGCCGTCGACGGTGACGGTCCGATGTGCCGTCACCGGGGCAGGCCGGGTGCGCTCATGCCGACGCGGGGCCGACGGACTTCGAGAAGACCTCCATCATCGCCCTGCCGAACTGCGGCATGTCGGGCCAGCCCCGGCAGGAGACGAGGTTGCCGTCCACGACGTCGGGGGCGTCGATGACCGTCGCGCCCGCGTTCTCCATGTCCCCGGTGATCGGGGGGAAGCACGCCGTCTTCCGGCCCTTCAGCAGCCCGTACACCGCCGGGACCTGCGCGCCGTGGCACACCAGGGCGATGGGGAGGTTGCGGGCGAAGAAGTGCTCGGTGATGCGCCTGACGTCGGCGTCGACCCGGATCCATTCGGGGGCGCGCCCACCGGGGATGATGAGGGCGTCGTAGCGCTCGACGTCGACCTCGGCCCAGGGCACGTCGACCGGCAGCTTCCGGCCGTTCTTCTCCACGTAGGCGTCGGAGTTGGGGTCGAACTCGTGGATGACCAGTTGCACGTCACGTCTCGTCCGTGACGAGACGTCGACGTCCCAGCCGCCCTCCTGCACGCGGTAGTAGGGGTACATGGTGTCGAGTTCCTCGGCGGCGTCGCCGGTCAGGAGCAGCGCTCTGGGCACCTGCTTCTCCTCGTGTCTGGTGGCGGTGAGGCGGACGCGATCCAATCCGATCCGATTGGGCTAGCATTCCCCTGCCCCGCCCGCCCGTCAAGCCTCTACCGGCATCGCGTCCGCACCCTCGACCTCGTCGAACAGCCGCCGGAAACGCTCGCCGGACCGCAGGATGTGCCGCCGCATCGCGTAGGCGGCGGCGTCGGGGTCACGGGCGGCGATCGCGGCCACGACCTCCTCGTGCTCGGCCATGGCCAGGTGGGTGACCTGGGTGTCGTGGTGCAGCCGGAAGAGGTGGACGTGACTGTGCAGGCGGGCGAGCGCCTCGCGGATGACCTGGTTCCCCGCGCTCAGCGCGACGAGATCGTGGAAGGCGGCGTCGCGCAGCCCGAAGGCGCCGTAGGCCAGGGGCCCGCTGCCCCCCTCCAGCTCCGCCATCTCCTCCAGCATCCGTCGCAGCCCGGCCACCTGCGGCAAGGAGGCGCGTTCGGCGGACCTGCGCGCCGCTGCCGGCTCCAGGAGCAGGCGGACCTCGAGCATGTCTTCGAATCGGTTCCGGGTGATCTGGGGGGGAATGCGGTAGCCGGCGTGGGGCACCCGCACGACCAGACCCTCGGCCTCCATGCGGTTAAGAGCGTCCCGGATCGGCGTCTGCGAGACCCCCAGCTCCCGCGCCAGGACGTCGATCGTGACGCGGGAGCCAGGCTCGATCCGTAGCGACATCAGCTGTCCGAGCAGCGTGTCGTACACCTCGTCGGCGAGCCGGCCGCCGGATCTGCCCGACGACGTTCCACCCGTCACGGCCCTACGGCCCCGCGCGGCCATCGCTTCGTCGTCCATCGTGACGTGAGGTCCTTTCCTGCATCTTCGGGAACCTGTTGACACCAGTCACCACGCTGCGACATGCTGACGCCCCGCTCGATCGTATAGGAAATCCGACGAGCGCCCGTCATTCTGCACCGCCGGAACCACCTGCCACCGCTCCACTCGATCACCTGACGCTCCCACGAGCATGCTCGACACCCCTCCCCGGTCGTCACCGGCCCGGACGGGTCGAAGGGCCGCTCGACGGCGCGCGGACCCGGCGCGTCCCGGCGCGCTCGCGACGCCGACCCCCGCGGGTCGGCCCCGCGACAGCCCGGCAACGCGCCTGAACGACCCGGCACCTGCTCGGCGAAGCACCTAGCGAGGCTCCACACCCCCACCAGAAAGCAGGCCAGAAGATGCGGCATCCGAAGCTGACAGGACGATTGTCCGTTCCCGGGCGAAAGGCGCGGCTGGCGACGGCGGCCATGCTGCTGGTCGCCACGACCGTGGCGGCCTGCGGCGACGGCCAGGACGACGGCGACGCGAAGGCGGGCGCCCCCAAGGCACCGGCGACCATCCCGGAGCTCACCAAGGACCCGCTGACCCTCAGCTTCATCTGGTTCGACTGGCCCCCCGCTCACGCCCTGGAAGACTTCGCGAACGCGGAGTACAAGAAGGAGCGGCCGAACACGACCATCAAGGTCAACACCGTGCCGAACGCGAACTGGCACGACGCGATGTTCACCCAGTTCGCCGCGCACAAGACCGACTTCGACATCGCGATCCTGGACTCGCAACACATCGGCGAGGCCGTGACGAACGGCAACATCCTCGACCTCACCGACTTCGTCAAGAACAACATCGACGTCAAGGCCTACAACCCCTACCTTCTGGCGGCCTACGGCCAGTTCCCCCAGGCGGAGACCGGCAAGCGCGACGAGAACGCCAGCCTGTACGGACTGCCGCTGCTCGGCGACACCTGGACGATGATCTACCGCAAGGACCTCATCGGCGACAAGCCGCCGCAGACCTGGGACGAGATGATCTCGGTCGCCGGGAGGTGCCAGGCGGACAACCCGGGCGTCAGCGGGCTGGCGTTCCACCAGGCCAACGGCTCCGACGCCGCGGCCGTCACCTACAACACGGTCAACGGCATCTACGGCGGCAACCTCTGGGACCCCAAGACGCGCAAGATCGACGGCGTCCTCAACGACGCCGCGGGCCAGGAGGCGATGGACGTCCTGGTCAACAAGATGAAGCCGCTGACCGCCAAGGGCTCCGGCAACTGGTTCATCGACGAGGTGAACGCGGCGGTCGCCCAGGGCAAGGCATGCATCGCGTTCAACTGGATCGCCGCGAGCGGCGGCCTGCTCGATCCGAAGCAGTCGACGCTCGGCACCACGCGGGAGCAGATCCTCGACAAGCTGGGCTTCGCCACCCTGCCGAGCCAGAAGACGAACCTCGTCCCCCTCGGCGGCATGGGGATGCACGTGTCGGCCTACTCCCCCGCGGCGAACCAGGCGGAGGCGCTGAACTTCATGAAGTGGTTCGAGCGGCCCGACATCCAGAAGAAGTGGGCCGCGGCCGGTGGCGTGCCGGCGCGTACGGACGCCCTGGAGTCGCCCGAGTTCCTCAACGCCGGGCCGTTCAACAAGGTGTACGCCGACTCGGTTCCCCGGATGCGGGACATGTGGAACGTGCCCGAGTACGCGCGCCTCGTCGACATCGAGAACACCAACGTGAACGCGGCCCTCAACGGCGCGAAGAAGCCGAAGGACGCGCTCGACGACATCGCCAGGGAGCAGCAGAGCGTGCTCGACTCGAGCGGCCGCAAGGGCGGCGGCGGACTGTGAGTGAGCCCGTCCCTCTGACGACCGACGGCCCCGGGCAGGTGGCGTCCGCGACACCGCCTGCCCGGGGCCGGTCCCCCCGGCTGGGCGACCGCGGGCTCGCCGTGGCCTTCATCTCCCCCGCACTGCTGCTGTTGCTCGCGATGTCGGTGTTCCCGTTGCTGTGGGCGTTGTACCTGTCGTTCACCGACTACTCGGCCACCCGCGGCGGGCCCGCCAACTTCGTCGGGTTCGGCAACTACACGGCCATCCTGACGTCGGCGCAGGTCCACACGAGGGCCCTGACGACGTTGATCTACGTGGTCGGCGCGGTCTCCCTGCAGACCGTGCTCGGCTTCACCATCGCCTACCTGATCTCCCGGCGTACGCACGGGCGGGGGCTGCTGACCACCCTGTTCCTGGTCCCGATGATGCTGTCGCCGGTCGTGGTCGGGCTGTTCTGGCGATTCATGCTCGACGCGCAGTTCGGCGTGGTCAACAGCATGCTCGGCTCGATCGGCCTGGAGCAGGTGGAGTGGCTCACCCGGCAGCGGACGGCACTGGTCTCCCTGATCGTGGTCGACACCTGGCAGTGGACGCCCTTCATCATGCTCATCGCACTCGCAGGCCTCACCGCGGTGCCCAGGTACCTGTACGAGGCCGCCTCGATCGACCGGGCGTCCGAGTGGTTCCGGTTCCGCACCATCACCCTTCCGCTGGTGTGGCCGCTGCTCCTCATCGCCGTATTGTTCCGGGCCATCGAGGCGTTCCGGCTGTTCGACCTCGTCTACATCCTCACCAACGGGGGCCCCGGGGTCTCCACCGAGACGTTGTCGTTCCACGTCTACAAGGTCGCGTTCCTGGGCTTCAACACCGGCACCGCCTCGGCGTACGGAATCCTCATGGTCCTCGTCGTCGTCGTCCTCACGCAGCTCTACCTGCGCTACCTGAACAAGCTCAAGGAGGGCTGATGGCCGTCTCCGTCGACGAGGCCGTGTCCGCAGCTCCTGCCCGGGATCACACGCCCCCCGCGCGCCGCTTCGGCGGCCGGGGCCGCCCCGCGCTGGAGGTCGTGCTGCTGACCGTGCTGGCCGTCGTGATGCTCTTCCCGGTGCTGTGGATGATCGAGACGTCCATCAAGGACAACCGGGACGTCTACGCCATCCCGGCGAAGTTCTTCGACTTCAACGTCACCCTGGACCACTTCAAGGACGTGTTCGTCGCCCCCGACGGCGGTCGCTCGGCCCTGTCCGTCTCGTTCCTCAACTCCGTGGTGGTCGCCGGGGTCTCCACGGTGCTGGCCACCGTGCTGGGGGTCCCGGCGGCCTGGGCCTACTCACGGTTCACGCTGAAGGCCAAGAAGGACCAGCTGTTCTTCATCCTGTCCACCCGCTTCATGCCGCCCGTGGTGGTCGTGATCCCGATCTTCCTCATGTACCGCCAGGTAGGGCTCATCGACAGCAAGCTCGGCCTGATCCTCATCTACGCCGCGTTCAACGTCCCGTTCACGATCTGGATGATGAAGGGGTTCGTCGACGAGGTGCCCGCGGAGTACGAGGACGCCGCCATGCTCGACGGCTACACCCGTCTGCAGGCGTTCTGGAAGTTCACCCTCCCCCTGCTCGTGCCCGGCATCGCCGCGACGGCGGTCTTCGCCCTCATCTTCTCCTGGAACGAGTTCGTGTTCGCCATCTTCCTCACCTCCAGCGACGAGGTCCGGACGGCTCCACCCGCCATCGCCGGCCTCATCGGCGGCACCACTGTGGACTGGGGTCTGGTGGCCGCCGCCTCCGTGGTGTTCGCCCTGCCGGTGCTCGTCTTCGCCTACCTGGTGCGCAAGCACCTCGTCGCCGGTGTGACACTCGGGGCGGTGCGACGCTGATGGCCGGCATCGAGGTGACCGCCCTGCACAAGCGCTACCCGGACGGAACGGTCGCGGTCGAACACGTGGACCTGTCCATCGGCGACGGCGAGCTGTTCGTGATGCTCGGCCCTTCGGGTTGCGGCAAGACGACCACGCTGCGGGCCATCGCCGGCCTGGAGCGGCAGACGACGGGCGACATCCGCATCGGCGACACGCTGGTCAACGACCTGCCGCCCGCCGAGCGCGACATCGCCATGGTGTTCCAGTTCTACGCGCTCTACCCGCACCTGAGGACCCGCGACAACCTGGCGTTCCCCCTGCGCGCCGAAGGGCTGCCCAAGCCGGAGGTGCAGGCGCGGGTCGCCGAGGCCGCCCGGCTGATGCGGCTCGGTCCGCTGCTGGACCGGCGACCGCGCCAGCTGTCCGGCGGGGAGCAGCAGCGCGTCGCGCTGGCCCGCGCCCTGGTGCGACGACCACGCGCCTTCCTCATGGACGAACCTCTCACCAACCTGGACGCGGAGCTGAGGGCGGACATGCGTACGGAGATCAAGCACCTGCAGGGGGAGCTGGGGGCGACGATGGTCTACGTCACCCACGACCAGGTCGAGGCGATGTCGCTCGGTCATCGGATCGCCATCCTCAACAAGGGCCGCGTCGAGCAGGTCGGCACGCCGCTGGAGGTCTACGACCGTCCGGCGAGCCTCTTCTGCGCCGCGTTCATCGGCTCCCCGCCGATCAACCTGATCGAGGTGGAGGTGGCCGACGGGAGCCTGCGCGGTCAGGGCGGCCTGGCCCTCACGCCACCGTCGGGCCTGCCGCGCGACCGTCGCCTGGTCGCCGGCGTCCGGCCGGAGGCGCTGGAGGTCACCGCGCCCGGGGCGGAACGTTCGATCCCGGCCCGCGTGGTCTCGGCCGAGTGGCTGGGCGACGAGATCATCTACGTGGTCGACCACGGCGGCCAGCGCGACGTGCGGGTTCGGATGCCACCGACCGTCCGGTTCGCCGCTGACGCACCGGTCGGGCTGCGGCACACCGGCGGAACCCCGGCGGTCTACGACGTGCGCACGGAAGAGCTGGTGGCCTGATGGGTACCGTGGCAGTGCACGGGCTGCGCAAGTCCTTCGGCAAGGTCCAGGCCCTCGACGGGGTGACGCTGGACGTGCCGGACGGTTCGTTCTTCGTCGTGCTCGGGCCCTCCGGGGCAGGCAAGACGACGACCCTGCGGGCGATCGCCGGCCTCGACAAGCTCGACGCCGGGTCGGTGCACCTGGACGGCAGGGACGCGACCGGTGACGCCCCGGCCGCACGCGACCTGGCCATGGTCTTCCAGAACTACGCCCTCTACCCGCGACGCACGGCGTACGAGAACATCGCCTCGCCGCTGCGGGCACGCCGCTGTTCCTCGACCGAGATCGCCGCCGCCGTCGAGCGGATGTCGAGCCTGCTGCACATCGAACGTCTGCTGCAGCGTCGTCCCGCGCAGTTGTCGGGCGGTGAGATGCAGCGGGTCGCCCTGGCCCGGGCGCTGGTCCGTAGCCCGCGCGCGTTCCTCATGGACGAGCCGCTGACGAACCTCGACCTCAAGCTCCGCGTCGAGATGCGCACCGAGCTCACCCGCATCCACCGCAGCCTCGGAGCGACCTTCGTCTACGTGACCAACGACCAGGTCGAGGCCCTGTCCATGGCCGACCAGGTCGCGGTCCTCAAGGAGGGGAAGGTGCAACAGGTCGGCACGCCGACCGAGGTGTACGAGCGGCCGGCCAACCAGTGGGTCGCCGGTTTCGTCGGGAGCCCGCCGATCAGCCTGCTCGCCTGCCGGGCGGAGGGAGATCGTCTGATCGGTGCGGGAGGCTGGACGCTGCCACGGCCCCGCTGGACCACGGCGCAGGACGGTCGTGCGCTGCTGCTGGGCCTGCGCGCGGAGGACCTGTCCATCGAACAGCGCGGGGACGCGTCGTTGTCGGGGGAACTCTACGGACTTGAGCCGCTCGGTGACCGGACGGTGGTCGACGTCCTCGTGGGGACGGAGGTCCTCAAGGTCAAGGCACGACCCACCGTCACCGGCACGCCGGGCGAGCGGCTGCAGGTCACGGTCGACCTGGACCGTGCGCACCTGTTCGACGCGGAGACCGGGCTGTCGCTGTCCGCGGCCGGACGGTAGCCGCGCGGCCGACGGGGGCGGGCGGCCCGTCCGGTACGCGCACGGCGCGATCGCCGGGACGCCGGACATCACCACGATCATCACAGGAGGCGACGCAGTGAGTGACCCGACGAACGTCCTGGCCCCCGAGCACCGGCGGCTGCGGATCGGCGACACCTGGCGCGACGCCGCAAGCGGAGCCACCTTCGCCGTCGAGGACCCGGCCACCGGCCAGACCATCGCCGAGGTGGCGGACGCCGGTGTCGCCGACGGGCTCGCCGCGCTGGACGCGGCGAGCACGGCGATGGCGCAGTGGGCGGCGACCCCGCCGCGGAAGCGGTCGGAGCTGTTGACCGCGACGCACCGGGCACTGACCGAGCGATGCGAGGAGGTCGCCCGGCTGATCACGCTCGAGATGGGCAAGCCGCTCGCCGAGGCCCGGGCAGAGGTGGCCTACGGCGCCGAGTTCTTCCGTTGGTTCGCCGAGGAGGCGGTGCGCGTCGAGGGGCGCTACAGCACCGCTCCCGCGGGTGGATACCGCATCCTCACCGTGCCGAAGCCGGTCGGACCGTGCGTCTTCGTGACGCCCTGGAACTTCCCGCTGGCCATGGGCGCCCGCAAGATCGCCCCCGCGCTGGCCGCCGGCTGCACGACGATCACCAAACCGGCAGCCCAGACGCCGCTCACCATGCTGTTGCTGGCCCGCATCATGGAGGAGGTCGGCGTTCCCCCGGGCGTCGTCAACGTGGTGACCACCAAGCGCTCCGGCGAGGTGGTCTCCGCGCTGCTGGCCGACGGTCGGACCCGCAAGCTCTCCTTCACCGGGTCGACCGAGGTCGGGCGTGTGCTGCTCCGGCAGGCTGCGGACAACGTGCTGCGTACCTCCATGGAGCTGGGCGGCAACGCGGCCCTGATCGTGTGTGCGGACGCCGACCTGGACGTCGCGCTCGACGGTGCCATGGTCGCCAAGATGCGCAACATCGGGGAGTCCTGCATCGCGGCCAACCGGATCTACGTCGAGGAGCCGGTGCGCGAGGAGTTCACGGCGCGCTTCGCCGAGCGGATGGGCGCGCTCTCGGTGGGCCATGGCCTCGACGACGGCGTGGACGTCGGGGCGTTGATCGACGACGCCTCGGTCACCACGATCGACAAGCTCGTCGCCGACGCGGTCGAGCGCGGCGCCCGGGTCCTGGTGGGCGGCGAGCGCCCGGACGGGCCGGGCCACTTCTACCCGCCCACGGTCCTCGTCGACGTGCCCGAGGACGCGCGGATGCTGAGGGAGGAGATCTTCGGCCCGGTGGCGCCGATCATCCCGTTCACGTCCGACGACGAGGTGCTGGCGAAGGCCAACGACACCGAGCACGGCCTGGTCGGCTACGTCTTCACCCGTGACCTGCAGCGGGCGATCCGATTCGCCGAGGGGCTGGACACGGGGATGGTCGGCATCAACCGTGGCCTGATCTCGGACCCGTCGGCCCCGTTCGGAGGCGTGAAGCAGTCCGGGATCGGCAAGGAGGGGTCGCACGAGGGCATCCTCGAATACCTCGACCTCACCTACGCGGCGATCGACCTGCCGTGACCGGCCTCCACCCGGGGGCGCCTGGGCCACCCGGGCGACCCGACCCCGCCGACGCCGTCCCGGTTCCGCAGGTGACCCGGACGCCCGCCCAGCACATCGCCGCCGACGTTCCGGAGAGGCACCGACATGCTTGAGACCGTCCGCGGACCACGCCAGCTGATCGTGGGCGAAGGGGTCGCGCAGAACATCCCACGAGTGGTGGCCGAGAGCGGCTCGCGGGTCCTGATCGTGACCGACCGGATTCTCCTGGGGCAGCCGGGCGTGGCCGAGATCGTGGCCGCCGTGCGGGAGAAGGTCGAGGCCGTCGCGGTGTTCTCCGACGCGACCCCGGACGTGCCACTCACCGATGTCGACCTGGCCGTCTCGGCCGCCGCCGAGGTGGACGCCGACGTCATCCTCGCCATCGGCGGCGGCACGGTGATCGACCTCGCCAAGATCGTCGGCGTCATCCGGCGCCACGGTGGGTCGCCACGCGACTTCTACGGCGAGTCGAAGGTGCCGGGGCCGACGTTTCCTCTCGTCGCGGTCCCGACGACGTCCGGCACCGGCTCCGAGCTCACCCCCGTCTCGGTGTTGACCGACCCGGACCGCGCGCTGAAGGTGGGGGTCTCCAGCGTCCACATCGTGCCCGACTTCGCCATCGTCGACCCCGAACTCACCTACACCTGCCCCGCGACCGTCACCGCCCACTCCGGCATCGACGCCTTCTGCCACGCGGTGGAGAGCTACACCGCGCGGCCCCGGGCGCACGCACCACGCGACCCGGTGGAGCAGGTGTTCCTCGGCCGCAACCCGGTCACCGACCACTACGCGCTCAGGGCCGCCGAACGGATCGCCCGCAGCCTGCGTCGTGCCGTCCGGGACGGCGGCGACACGGACGCGCGCGCGGACATGTCCTACGGGTCCATGCTCGCCGGGCTCGCCTTCTCCCACGCGGGCAACGCGGCCCCGCACGCCCTCCAGTACCCGATCGGCGCGGCCACGCACACGCCGCACGGCCTGGGCGTCGGGCTGCTGCTGCCGTACGCGCTGGACGCGGCCAGGGATGCCATCGTCGACCGGCTGGCCGTCCTCGCCGGGGCGTGCGGGCTCGACGTGGCCGACGCCTCGGACGCCGAGGCCGCGGACGCGTTCCTCACCTGGCTCGGCGGGCTCCTCGCCGACATCGGCATCCCTGCCACCCTGGCGGACATCGGCGTGGCCCGCGCCGACCTCCCGCGCTTCGCCGAGATGGCCGGTGGCGTCACCCGCCTGATCCAGAACCATCCGGGCCCGACCGACACCGCCAGCCTGACCGCGATCCTCGAAGCGGCCTGGACCGGGGACCGGACCCGTGCGGGCTCCGGGCTGAGACGGTGACCGGCCCGGAGACCCAGCGGGCGGGGCGGGGGCGGCTCGCGCCCCCGCCCCCGTCGCATTGGCCGGTCAGCCCGTGCGCCACTTCTGGTTGGCCGTTCCGGCGCAGTCCCAGAGCTGGAGCCTCGCGCCGTCGCTGCCGTTCGCGTCCTTGATGTCGACGCACTTGTTGGCCTGAAGGTTGACCAGGTCTCCGGCCGCGTTCAGGGTGAACTCCTGGGCGCCGGTGCCGTTGCAGGTGTAGAGCTGCACCACCGCTCCGTTCGCTGTCGACCCCGCGTCGATGTCCATGCACTTGTTGTTCTGGCTCTTCAGGGCCGTGCCGCTGAAGAGCCACTTCTGCGCGTTGGTGTTGTTGCAGTTCCACATCTGCAACGGCGCGCGGTCGACGAAGTTGGAGCTCGGCACGTCGATGCACTTGTTGTTCCAGGTGCTGACCACGGGCACCCCGGTGGCCGGGTTGCCGGTGCCACCGGTGAACGGGCTGAGGATCAGTCCGGCCGAACGTGGGTCGCCGTCGTGCACCAGCGACTCGAATCCGCCGACGTCGTCGAAGGCGAAGGCGTATGCCCGGCCGTCGGTCATGTTGGCGTGGATCAGGCGGGCGTACTGGTTGGTGGGGTTGTTGCGGTAGAAGTCGGCGGCGTTGGTGGTGGGCTGGGTGTCGATGGTGCCGAGCGTGCCCCGGTTGAGCGCGGCGCAGAGCGTACGCGAGATCGGGCCGACCACCTGGTCGTTCGGCGCGGGCAGGTCGCCGTCGCAGCCCCAGACGCTGGCCGAGGAGGGCCGGTTGAAGGAGGCGACCACCTGGCCGCTGCCGTTGGTGAAGGTCATGGTGTTGCCCGACGTGCGGCCGTAGTACCTGATGGCCGGCTGGTCGGCGAAGGGCACCACGGTCAGGGTCTTCGTGGTGTACGCGTTCCACGCGGAGGCGACGTAGGAGTCCAGGTAGGTGGTGCTCAGCAGGCCGGCCCCGGCCGCCTTGCCCGGAGCCAGGACGCGCAGCACGGTCCCGTCGGAGCGGGTGTGGACGGTGTTGGCCCAGCCCGGCTGCGCCCGGATCCCGTCGATGACCGCGTTGCGGCCGTTGGCCACCACGTCGCCGGTGCGCTTGGTGACGCCGTTGGCGCCGGTCACGGTGACCGCGTGCGGGATCGCAAACATGTCGACCTGAGAACTGTTGAGCCACAGGCCGGAGTCGTTGTAGGTGAACTCGCTCCAGTCGAAGAGGATGTCGCGGTTCGCGTCACCGGCCGCCCAGGGCGCGGGCTGCACCAGCCCGTCCGGGGTGAGGAAGAACTTCAGCTTCTGCCCGAGGGCGAAGTAGACCCGGCCGGAGAAGCCACGGGGGAACTGGATGGTGGTGCTGCCGCCGTTGCCGGGGCCCGGTATGGAGACGTCCGGCGCGGGCGACGGCGGGATCTGCCCGCCGGTCCACGGCGCGAAGGCGCCGCCGGAGGTGACGTAGCCGAGCCGGCCGGTGGACAGCTGGACGCCGATGACATAGAGGTAGACCGCGTCGCTGCGGCCGGTGGTGTTGGTGACGGTGACGGGCAGCAACGCCGGTCCGACCGCGTGGGCGGGCGTGGCGACGACGACGGCCGCGAGACCGGCGAGCAGTGCGGACGCGGCGGCAAGCAGCCTTCTTCGGAGACGCATGGCGACACCTCGCTGGAGACGGGATGGGAGAGCGCTCTCTCAGCAGGGTCCGATTGTTAACAATGTTTGTCAATAGGTGCTTGCTCAGCCCTCCCTCGCCGACGGTGACGTCGTACGCGACGGGGACCCCCACGGGTGACCTGGCCGGGTGGCCGCCGGCGCAGCACTGCGCCGGCGGCCACCCGGGGACCGGTCAGAGACCGGCCGCGTGGGCGGCGGTGGTGCCGCCGACCACCGGAAGAACGATCTTGCTGCTCTTCAGGGCGACCGTGATGTTCGCGGCGGTGGTGTCCGCCTGGCTGGAGTACTGCGGGTAGCTGGCCACGATGATCACGCCGATCCGGTGGCCCGGCTTGAAGACGTAGTCCTCCGGCAGCAGCGGGAAGGTGAAGTTGTACGACTCCCCCACCACCAGCGGCACGGCGGTGCGGATGGACTGCCGGTTCTGGGCGTCCATGATGCCCTTGGTGACCAGCTCGTAGTCGGCCGTGGCGACCCGCTTGGCGGTCTGCTTGTAGCAGCCGTCGTCGGTCGGGCTGTTCAGCCCCCAGCAGTCCTCCGTGGTCAGGGTGATGATGCCCTCGCCGGAGGCCCGGTGCGCCACCCGCTCGTCGGTGCCGTAGTCGACCAGGATCGCCCCGAAGTTGGTGTCGGTCTGGTCGGCCGAGGCCCGCAGCTGCACCGTCGGCGTGCCCGAGATGTGCAGGGGCGCGGTCAGCGGCGCGGACAGGAACGCCAGCCGGTTCGGCTGCACCGTGTCCGGGTTGAGGATCATGGTGTTCTGGCTCTGGGTACGACTGTCCTGGAACGCGCCGGTCGCCGGCTTGGCGGTCGGCACCAGCTTCAGGCCGCCGGCCCCGGTGGTGCCGGGCTGGAGGAACACCTCGGTGTCGGCCTTGCCGGGGATCGGCCAGTCGGCGTGGGTCTCCCACACGTCGGCGGCACGCTCCAGGTCGACCCGGGGCTCGTCCATGATCCCGTTGGCCACCCCGTGCAGCCAGAAGTCGAACCACCGGTGGAGGGTGGACACCCAGACCGCGCGGCGCGAGTCGAACGGGTCTACGTGCCCCTCCTGGGAGAGCCACAGCTTGCGCGGGATGTTGTTCTCCGCCAGGGCGTACCAGAACTTGCTGAAGTGGTCCGGGCGGACGTTGTCGTCGTTGAGACCGTGGTAGAGCAGCACGCTGGCGGTCATGTTGGGGACCTTCTTGACGTAGCTGCGCTCGTTCCAGAAGGCGGTGTAGTCGCCGTGCTCGTCGCCGTCGGCGGCGGCCATCGCGTCGCGCACCGGCTTGCAGTAGTCCCGCCGCTCCGGGTTGGTGACCGTGTTGGCCAGCGACGCCACGTAGCTGTTGCCCCGGGTGACCACCCCGTTGCTGCGCACGTAGTCGTAGTACTCGGTGGGACCGCTGATCGGCACCACCGTGGTCAGGCCCTTGACGCCGGTCACCGCCGTCGCCATGGCCAGCGAGCCGTCGTACGACTTGCCGATCATGCCCGACTTGCCGTTGTGCCAGTCGGCGGTGACCACCTGGCCGGCCGCGTTGCGCGCGGTGGCCCGGCCGTTGAGCCAGTTGATCGCCTGCTTGGCGCTGAGGTTGTCCTGGTTGGCGTTGGTGGTGGGGCAGCCGGTGGAGTTGTTGGTGCCCACCATGTCCAGCAGGATCACCGCGTAGCCGCGCGGCACGAAGTAGTTGTCGTAGAACAGCGGCCACCTGTCGAGCAGGCCGTCGCCGTCCAGGTCGGCCTTGCACTCGGACTCGTTGCCCCGGCAGACCGTCGAGTAGTAGGGGCTGGCGTCCATGATGACCGGCACCTTGAGCCCGTTCGCGGTGGCCGCCGGTCGCATCAGGTCGAACGCGATGATGTCGCGCAGACCGTCGTTGTCGCTGTCGAAGGTGGAGTCGATGAACAGGCGTTCCCGGATGGCGTCGGCGTAGCCGAACACCGGCTGGGTGACCCCGTCCTGGACCACGATCGCCGGTGCGTCCGACGCCGCCACCGCCCGTGGCGCCGCGCCCAGGGCGGCGAGCAGCACCGCGGACAGTACGGCCGCCCCGGCGCGAAGGGGTGTTCCCATTGCAGCCATGCAGTCTCCTTTATTGTCCCGAGACCCGGCACGCTATGGGCCGACCGACCGGCACCACCACCTGCACCTGTAGGAACTTTGCCCGCGCCGCTCCGACGACGCCGACGCGACGACGCCCGACGGCGGTGTGCCGCGCCGGTCAGTCCCGGTAGCCCCACTGCCGCAGCGGCTTGTCCAGCACCCGTTCCACGGCGGCGAGCTGCGCGTCGCCCAACTCCTCGTGGTAGGCCGCCTGCCGACCGGCGTGGAACCGGTACCGTCCGAAGCCCTTCTCGAACGCCGACGACCAGTCCAGGCCGAGGAAGTCGAGCATCCGGGCCACCTCGCCGCGCGGGTCGGCGAGCAGGTCCTCGTAGCGCACGTCGAGCCACTGCGCCTCGGGGTGCGCCGCGCGGGCCTCGGCGAAGGAGTCCATCAGCATCTTCCAGCCCAGCGCGGCGAGCACCGGGAACGACCTGTCGTACTCCTCCCACTCCCGGCGCAGGTCGGTCGGCAGTGGGCCGAGGAACCAGTTGTCCGGCCCGCGCCAGCCGTCCCACCAGCCCATCTGGAGCCAGGAGTTGGTCACCGCCCGGCCGTCGCGGACCACGTTGACCACCCGCAGCTCCGGGTAGCCGGCCCGCAGGAATCCGGTCCTCGGCCAACCGGTCACGTGGTGCAGCAGCAGCCGGCAGCCCTGCCGGGCGATCCGGGCGTCGAAGAAGGCGCGCAGCCGCCGCCGCAGGTACGGGGTGAGATCCTCGGCGGTCAGGTCCCGGCACGGGCGGGAGAACCCGGCAAGCACGTGCCGGTCCAGCAGGTGGTACGCCTCCGACGGGGCGACCCGCAGCCGGCCCTTCTCCAGCAGCCGGCGGCTGTGCCGCAGCGACGTCATGCCCGCCGGACGCGGTGCCGACCGCCGGTACAGCGGGCCGTTGAGCCGGCCGGTCAGGTTGAGCCGGGACAGCTTGTCGTCGACGCCGGAGACGAACCCGACCCCGGGGTGCCGGGACAACAGCTCCTGCACCAGGGTCGACCCGCACCGCCCGGTGCCCACCACCACCGCCAACATCGCTCAGCCCTCCTCGTGCCGGGCCGGCCCCGACCGCCCGACGCCCACCGGCCGCCCACCGGCCGCAGGCGGCCCACCCTGCGTGGGCCGCCCGTCCCCCGCCGGCCGGTCGGCCCCCGCCGGGCCCGGGCCGCCGCGCCGCCACGGGTAGCCGAACCGGCGCAGCCCCGCCGCGGTCAGCGCGGTGACCAGCGCGTACGACCAGCGGGACAGGTCGCGCCGCCACTGCACGTCGGCGGTGATCGGCACCGGGCCGGTCCGGTGCCGGGACGGGTTGCCGGCCACCGAGTGCGTCGGCGTCAGCCGGACCGTCGCCGGGCCGGTGAACGGGCCGCCGTCGGGGTCGACCCCGGCGAAGGCGGCGATCCGGCGCAGCGTCGGCTCCGGGTCGGCGGTCAGGTCCTCGTAGCGCACGCGCAGGTAGCCCTCCGGGGCGCGGTCACCCCACAGCCGGACGGTCACGGTGTTCCACACCAGCCAGAGCAGGGCCGCCTTCCATGCCGGCGGCCGGCTCATCAGCTCCGGGTCGGTGTCGCCGTCGAGCCCCCGGCGACGACGCCAGGAGAAGGCAGTGGCCCGGGGGTCGCGGACCAGGTGCAGCACCCGCAGGTCGATGCCGGGCAGCGCGCCGACCAGCGCGCCGTACGGGGGCAGTTTCGACGAGTCGACCACCACCCGGGCCCCGGTGTGCCGGGCCACGGCCGCGTACAGGTCGGCCAGCGCCGCGTCGTCGGGGTGCGCGGGCACCGGCCGGATCCCCCGCCGGTGGCGGCGCAGCAGCGCCGGCAGCCCGCGCATCCGCAGCCGGCCCCGCAGTCCGGCGGCGATCGTGGCAGCCCGCTCCACCGGCAGTTCTTGGGTCACCGCACGCCACAGCGGGCAGTCCCGCAGCGGCCGGCCGCAGCCGCACGGCCGGTTCTCCACCTCGCCGCGCTGCCACAGGTAGCGCAGCTCCCCGGCGGCGAAGACCCCGTCGTACTGGCCCAGCACGGTGGTGACCAGGGTGCTGCCGCTGCGTCCGCTGCCGGCCAGGTAGAGCACCCGCACCGGCGGGTTCACGCCGGCTCCCGCACGGTCCGCGCGGCGGTCGCGTAGACCTCCCGCAACCGGGTCAGGTGCGCCTGCGGGGAGAAGTCCCGCTCCACCCGCGCCCGGCCGGCCCGCCCCATCCGGTACGCCCGCTGCGGGTCGGCCAGCACCCGGGCCAGCCCGGCGGCCAGCGCGACCGGATCGTCGGCGGGCACCACCTCGCCGTCCACCCCGGCGGTGACCAGCTCGGGCAGCCCGCCCAGGTCGGAGGCGACCACCGGCACCCCGCAGCCGTACGCCTCCAGCACCGCCATCGGCTGGTTCTCGTTCCACCGGGACGGCACCGCCACCACCGTGGCCGAGCGGACCAGCTCGTGCAGCCGGGCCTTGTCCAGCCGGCCGTGGAACCGGACCCGGCCGGGGGCCCGCCGCCGGGCCAGCTCGGTCAGCCCGTCGCGGGCCGGGCCGTCCCCGGCCACCTCCAGCACGACGTCGTCGGGCAGTCGGGTGAGCGCCTCGATGAGCACGTCGACGCCCTTCTCCGGGGCCAGCCGGCCGGCGAAGACCACCGGCCCGCCGGGGGCCGCCTTCACCGCCGTCGCGGCGACGTCGACGAAGTGCGACACCACGTGCATCCGGTCGGGGAAGACACCGGCCCGGCGCATCACGTCGGCCAGGAACCGGCTGGGGCTGACGAACGCCTGCACCGGCCCGTACGCCCGGGTGGTGCGGTGCAGCCAGGACTCGACGGCCAGCAGCGAGCTGGCCCCGAACGAACCGTCCTTGCAGCGGCGACGGGCCGCGCGCAGCGGACCGCCGGTCACGCAGGCGTCGCAGACCGCCCCCCGGTCGAGCATCTGGTAGCTGGGGCAGGCCAGCTTGTAGTCGTGCAGGGTCATCACCGCCGGCACCCGGGCGGCCCGCACCGCGGCCAGCACCGACGGGGAGAGCTGGTGGTAGATGTTGTGCAGGTGGACCACGTCGGGCCGGAACTCGTCGAGCACCCGGGCCAGGCCCCGCCGGCTGGCCGGCGACCAGATCATCCGGGCCGCCGCCGCCGCCCGGGGGCCCGCGCCACGCGGCGCCGGGTCCAGCTCCACCCGGGACGGGAAGTGCCGGGCGTACGGGGTGGGGGCGTCGTTGTCCGGGTGGGTCATGCCGAAGAAGGCCACCTCGTCGCCGTCGCCCCGTTGCAGCTCGGCGACGTCGAGCAGGTAGCCCTCGGCGCCGCCGCGCCGGTAGAGGAACTTGTTGACATGGAGGACACGCATCGGCCCGCTCCGGGGGTGGCTGCTGCGGTTCGTCGGGGTCCAGGGGTGGGGTGGTCGCCCCGGACGGCAGCGGTGACCAGGGGCCCCACCGTATGCACCAGCCACGTCGTGAGTCCAGCTCATGATCCCCAAGCTGACCACACGGCCCATCGCCGGTCGACCACACGGCCACGTGGCCACCCGTGATGATCTGCCGGTACCGTGTGCCCCACCCCGCCTGACGTGCCCGAGGAGGACCCGGTGCCCCACCCCGACGAGCCCTCGGCGCTGGCGTACACCGCCCGACGGGTCCGCCGGCACCTGCGCTGGGCGCGCACCGAGGGCGTCCGGCGGCTGATCGAGGAGGACCGGCTCGACCCGGTCGACCGGGCCCGCACCGCGCTGGCGAAGTGGCGCTGGCGGCGGGCCCATCCCGGGCCGCCCGGCCGGGCCGTCCCGGTCTACCTGGTGGGCCTGCAACGCTCCGGCACCAACATGCTGACCCGGGGGCTGGACGCCGACCCGTCGGTGGAGGTCCGCAACGAGAACGACCGGGCCGTGTTCCACCGCTTCCGGTTGCGCCCCGACCCGGTGCTGGCCGCCGTCATCCGGCGCAGCCGGCACCGGTACGTGCTGGTCAAGCCGCTGTGCGACACGCACCGGGTGGACGAGCTGCTCGACCTGGCCGGGGTCGCGCCGGGGCGCGCGCTGTGGGCGTACCGGGACGTCGACGACCGGGCCCGCTCCGAGGTGGCGAAGTTCGGCGACGCCAACCTGCGGGCGCTGCGGGCGATCGCCGACGGCACGATCGGGGACCGCTGGCAGGGGCAGCGCCTGGACGCGCCGATGCGGGACCTGGTCGCCGGCTTCGACTACGACCGGATGACCCCGCACACCGCCGCCGCCCTGTTCTGGTACGTGCGCAACTCGTTGTACTTCTCCCTCGGCCTGGCCGACCGCCCGGACACCCTGCTCTGCTCGTACGACCTGCTGGTCGCCGACCCGGCGGGGTCCACCCGGCGGCTGTGCGCCTTCCTCGACCTGCCGTACGACCCGGTGCTGCACGCGCACGTCGGCGCGCGCACCCCGGCGCGGCCCCGGCTGGAGATCGACGCCCGGGTACGGGCGCTCTGCACCACCCTGGCCGAGCGGCTGGACGCGGCGGCCGGCCGGCAGGAGGTGGTGGACCATGGCTGAACCGCACACCCCGGCGGCGGGGGCGGCCCGGGGGCCGATCTTCCTGGTCGGCTGCCAGCGGTCCGGCACCACGATGCTGCGGCTGGTGCTGGACTCGCACTCCCGGGTCAGCTGCGGCCCGGAGACCCGGTTCCTGGCCGACATGCAGCGCATCGTCGGGCGGGACTGGGAGCGGCTGGCCCGCTTCGGGTTCCCCCGGGAATACTGGCTGGGCCGCATCGCCGACTTCTTCGGCGGCATCCAGGCCGACTACGCCCGGTCCCGGGGAAAGACCCGCTGGGCCGACAAGACGCCGCTCTACGCGCTGTCCATCGACTTCCTGGCCGAAGTCTTCCCCGACGCGCAGTTCGTGCACGTCGTGCGGGACGGCCGGGACGTGGTGGTGTCGCACCGCAAGCGGTTCGGCTACTGGTCGGCGGTGAAGTGCGTGGTGAAGTGGCCGCGCTACATCCGCATCGCCCGTGCCTCCGGGGCCCGGCTGCCGGCCGACCGCTACCACGAACTGCGCTACGAGGAGGCGGTCACCGACCCGGAGAAGGCCATGCGTGCCCTGTTCGAGTTCCTCGGCGAACCCTGGGAGGCGGGCGTGCTCGACTACGACGGCAAACAGCACGACGTGGCGGGCAAGTACACCGCCGAGGCGGACCGTCGGCGGGCCGCCGCCGGCACCGACGCCCCGATCTACGGCTCCCGGGTCGGCACCTACCGCCGTGAACTGGACCCCTTCCTGCGGGTGCTGGTCCGGATCTTCTCCGGTGCCACCCTGCGCGAACTGGGCTACCGGTGAGCCGCCGGACCGGGCGGCGGGTGCTGCTCGCCGGGGTGCTGCTGGCCGCCCTGGTCGCCGGGGCGGCCTGTTCGGACGATCCCGCCCCCCGCCCGGCCCCGTCGGCGACCGGCCCGTCGGCGGCCACCCCGTCGGCCGGTGCCACCGGCGCGCCACCGGCCGGCGCGACGGCCCGCAACCCGTTCGGCGCGCACTGGGACTGGTCCCGCCACGACCAGTTCGTGCCCTACCTGGAGAAGCTCTCCGGCTCGGCGACCTACCACGAGCTGAGCTGGTGCGACATCGAGAAGACCCAGGGCAGCCCGGACTTCTCGGCGGTGGACCGGATCGCCGAGCGCAGCCGGCAGCTCGGCATCACCCTGCACCTGAAGATCCGCACCGGGGTCTGCTGGGCCACCGGCGGGACGGCGAAGTTCACCCGGGGCCAGGCCAACAAGACCGAGTCGGCGATGCCGCGGGACCTCGCCGCCTACCAGGCGTTCGTCCGCGCCCTGGTGCAGCGGTACGCCCCGTACGGGGTCCGCGAGTACGCCATCGAGAACGAGGTCAACGCGCAGCAGTACTGGGCCGGCAGCCCCGAGGACTACCGCCGGCTGGTCACCGCCGCCGCCGAGGCGATCCGGTCGGCCGACCCGCAGGCCAAGGTGGTCGACTCGGGCATGAGCAGCGTGGCGTACGGAATGGGGGTGGCCGACCGGCTGTTGCGCGCCGGGCAGCCGGACCAGGCCGTCGCCGCCTACCAGGCGTACTTCCAGCGGCGGATCGGCACCCGGGGGCGGCTGATCCCGGCGGTGAACGACCCGACGGCGTTGCGCGCGGCGCTGGACAACACGCAGAACTCCCGCAATCTGGCCTACCTGGCGGTCACCGAGAAGCTGCTCGACGACCGGGTGGTTGACGTCCGGCAGCTGCACTTCTACGAGCACTTCTCCGGGGTGCCGGCGCTGCTGGACTACCTGCGCGCGGAGACCCCGGCCGGGGTGCCGGTGCAGGCGTGGGAGGTCGGCCAGTTCTGGAAGGACGGCGCGGACGACGCCGCGGCCCGGGGCGACGAGATGGTCAAGGTGGTCAGTCTGCTGGTCGCCGGGGGCATCCACGAGGTGCTCTGGCTGCCGCTGGCGTACAACCCCGACAACCGGGCCGGCGCGGAGGTCCGCTACGGCCTGCTCGACCCGGACGGCACCCAGCGGCAGGCCGGCGCGATGCTGGCCGCCCTGGCGGCGGCGGCCCGGGACGCGACCGTCGAACCCGTGAACGCCAAGGGGCTGACCGGGGTGGCCTTCCGCCGGGGCGCGGAGAGCACGCTGGTGGTCTGGTCGACCACCGGGGGCACCGTGTCGCTGCCGGCCACCGCCGGGGTGACCGGCGGCCCGGTCGGTGCCGACCCGGCCGCCCGCACCGGCGCGCTGCCGATCGGGCCGAGCCCGGTGCTGCTGCGCGCGAAGGGCGACCCGGCCGGCGTCCTCGCCCCGATCCGCTGACGCGGCGGCCGTTCACCAGGTGCGGGGCCAGCCGAGCAGGGCGGCGAGGCGGGCGTTGTGCGGGGCGAACCCGGCACTCAGCTCGTCCCGCAACTCGGCGGTGAGCTGGGACGGGCCGGTGTCCGCCCGGCGGGTGTGCCGGGCGAACTCCGCCGGGGTGTACGGGGCCAGCCCGAGGAACCGCAGCACGCCCGCGTAGGCGGTCGCCGGGTCGGCGTACAGGTCCTCGCTGCGGATCACGTGCAGCCGTTCGGCGGGCAGGTGGGCGTACCACCGGTCGAGCTGCTCGGCGTAGCGGCCCCGGGCGGCGTAGGAGAAGTTGCGCAGCGCGTGGTGGGCCGCCGGGGTGTCCGGCCCGTCGGCCAGCGCTGCGGCCAGCCGCCCCGGCTCGGCGGCGAGCGCCTCGGCGAAGCCCAACGGCTCCAGCCCGTACGAGCGGGTGTGCAGGTAGTGCGAGTAGGCCCGCTCGACCGGGTCGCGCAGCAGCGCCACGAACCGGGCCTCGGGCAGCGTCGCCGCCACCCGGGCCGGCACGCCGGGGTGGAACAGGTAGTAGGGGCTGGCCTCGAAGCTGCGTCGGCCGGGGGCGGCCGGTGGGAAGTGCGCCCGGTACCAGCGCGGCCCTCGACCGTAGTGCAGGCTGAAGAACTGGAGTTCCTTGCCGGTGGCGGCCCGCACGTCGGGGTGCGCGGCGAGGTAGTGGTGCAGCGAGGTGGTGCCGCACCGCTGCCCGCCGATGATCAGGAAATCGGGCAGCGCGCCGACCGGGCCGGGCCGCGCCGCCCGCGCCCAGGCGCGGGTGCCGCGTACCATCCGGCGCAGTCGGTCCACGGTGGCCCGCCGCGGCCCCGCGCTCACCGCGACACCGCCCGGCCGGCCTCGTCGACGGCCGGGGCGGGACCGTCTCCGGCGGCATCGGGCGGGCCGCCGCGACGGCGTCGGCGGGCCAAGGTACGCAGCACCATCACGTCCTCCCGGCTGAGGCCCAGTGCCAGCACGGTCCCCAGGTAGACGGCCACGATCGCGGTCAGCCCGGCGGCCGGCCGCCCCGGCCAGCCCGGCACCAGCCAGCGCACCAGCAGCCCGGCGAGCAGCGCGGCGACCCCGGCGGCCAGCCCCTTGGCCATCCCGACGGTGAACGGCAGCGCGCCGGTCAGGTGGCGGACCTGCACCACCCGGGCGACGTTGACCACGATCAGCGAGGCGCTCCACGCCGCCGCCGCGCCGACGATCCCGTACGCCGGGATGAGCCACAGGTTGAGCAGCACGTTGAGCAGCAGGGCGACCAGGTTGTCGGCCATGTTGAGGGCCACCCGGCCGGACATGTTCAGCACCGTGCCACACGGGCCGGTGGCCGCGTTGACCAGCTGGCCGAGGGCGAGGATCACGGTCACCGCCGCGCCGGTGGCGACCTCGCCGCCGAAGACGCGCAGCAGGTCGCCGGGGAGGACCAGCAGCGCCACGAACGCCGGCAGCGACAGCCGGACCACCCAGCCGGTGGCCACCGCGTAGACCCGGCGGACGTCGTCGAGGTCCCCCCGGTGGTAGAGGTGCGCCAGGTACGGCCCGAACGCGGCGTTGACCGGCGCGAGGACGAAGATGGCGACGGTGACGAGCCGGGTGGCGACGTTGTAGACGCCGATGTCCGGGTTGGCGAAGAAGCCGAGCAGCAGGGTGTCGACCCAGATCAGCCCGGTCGACGACAGCGACGACACCCAGCTGACCGTGGAGAAGCGGAACAGCTCCCCCGGCCGGTGCACCGGGCGGGCCGGCGGCACCCGGCGCACCATCCGGCCCAGCGCCAGCAGGGCGAGCAGGGCGGCCGACCAGCCGGCCACCACCAGCGCCCAGAAGGCCCCGGTCAGCCCCACCCCGGTGACCAGGGCGAGCGCGGTGAGCAACAGCCGGGCGCCCGGCTCGTAGAGCTGGCCGATGAAGGTGAACGGCCGCTGGGTGCGCCAGCCCCGGGTCGCCGCGAGGGCCGCCTCGCAGACCGTCGAGGCGGGCAGGGTGAGCGCGACCAGCCGCAGGCCGGTGACCAGCCCCGGGTCGTGCAGCCGGTCGGCGAGCCAGGGTGCGCCCGCCGCCAGCGCCCCGGCGAGGACGACCGACGAGCCGGCCGAGACGGCCAGTCCCAACCGGATGGTGCCGCGCAGCGCCGGGGCGTCCGCGTCGGCCAGGTGCACCGCCACGAACCGGGTGAGGCCGGCCCGGAACCCGGACAGCGACAGCAGCCCGGCCAGCGACAGCACCGCGTAGCACTGGGCGTACCGGCCGACCTCCCGGATGCCCAGCACCCGCGCCAGCAGCAGCATGATCAGGAAGACCGCCGCCTGGCTGAGCAGGGCGCCGAGCAGGTTGAGCCCACCGCCCCGGGCCATTCCCCGGACGTGCTGGTCGCCCCGCGCGGACCCTTCCGGCACCCCCGCCTACCGGTGCCGGGAGTTCTGCTCGGGCACGGTCGCCGTGACGGCCGGCAGCACCACCGTGTCGTCGCTGCCGCGCTGCCCACCGGTCGGGGCCGGAGCCGCCCGACCGACGGCCGACGGCTGGCCGGCCCGGCGGCTGCGCGACAGCCACTCCAGCACCGCGACCAGCAGCACGGCCAGCAGCAGGCCGGCGCCGAGCACCGGGAGCACCAGGCCGACCAGCGCCTTCACCCGGGACACCGGCTGCACCTCGCCGACGCTGGTCACCTTCTCCGGGTCGGCGGCCTGGGACTGGGCGCGGGCCTGTTGCAGCCGCTGCCGGGCCGAGGCCAACGCGCTGGTGGCGCTGTCCCGTTGCGCGATCAGCGCCTGGTAGTCGGGCAGCTTCGGGCCGAGCCCGTCGAGCCGCTTCTGCCCGGCGCTGATCGACTCGGCGGCGGCGTTGGCCCCCCGGGTGTTGCCGACCGCCTGCATCTGCAACTGCTGCTGACGCAGGCTGGCGATCTCCTGGAGGGTCGACTGGTAGAGCTTGTCCGGCTGGCTGACCTTGTTGGTCTTCTCCCAGTCGTTGATCGCCCGGGTGGCGGTGGTCAGCTCGTCGGTGGCCGTCTTCACCTCGTCGGTGGCGATGCCGACCTGGCTGGCGAAGAGGAAGGCCAGGGCCCGCTTGCCGGTCGCGGCGAGCACCGGGTCGACCGTGGACCGGTCGGCGGCGGTGTAGGTCACGGTGAGCTGGCTGCTCGCGCCGACCTGCTTGACCGCCAGCCCGCCGCGCAGCGTGTCGGCGGGCACCCCGGTGTCGGCCGCCACCTGGTCGACCACCTGCGGGGAGGTCACCGCCGCGGCGAAGGCCGCCGCGAACTGGTTGGCCGCCTGGGTGCCGGTGTACTGCTGGGCCGCGCTGCCGCCGACCAGGGCGGGCGCGGCGACGTACGAGGTGGCCGCGTACTGCTGCGGGCCGAGCAGGACGACCAGCGCGGCCGCCGCCCCGGCCACCAGCGGAATGCCCACCAGCAGCCAGAGTCGACGCCGCGCGACCCGCAGATAGTCGACGATCTCCACCCTGCCGCTCCCCACTGCTCGTTGCTTCATCGGTTGTGCCACCCGGTGCCCGCCGGTCGGGGCGTCGCCAGCCGGGTCGGCTCGGCCGGTAGCCCCCGGGCGACCGCGCCGGCTGCCGCGGCGAACGCCGCGAAGTACCACAGGGTGACCACGTTCGAGATCACGTTGGACGCCGCGCTGACCGCGACGAAGGCGACCGCGCAGCCCAGGAACCCGATCGCGATCCCCCGGCCGAGGCTCCCCGGTGGGGCCCGGCGCAGCGCGTTCAGCCCGGTGTGCAGACACAGCGCCAGCATCGCCAGGTACGCCAGCAGCCCGGCCAGCCCGGTCTCCACGTACGCGCGCAGGAAGTCGTTGTGTGGCTTCTTCGCCTCGTCGGCCTCGAACTTGGTCATGTTGGGGCCGATCCCGGTGACCGGGTTGCGGTTGGCCAGCGACACGATCTCCGACCAGTAGCCGACCCGCCAGGCGAGGGTGTTGCCGGTCGGGCCGCCGCCCACGGCGGTGCTGTCGGCGAGCTGCCCGAAGCGGTGCGCCACGCTCGGCAGCAGGGCCACCCCGGCCACCGCGACCAGGCAGAGCGCCACCAGCATCCGCCGGCTGCGGTGCAGCACCGCCACCACCAGCAGGCCCAGCCCCGCGCCGAGGATCGCGCTGCGGGTGTTGGTGAGCAGCAGGAACAGCAGCGACGCGGCGAGCAACGCGCCGAGGCCGAGCCGGAGCCGGCGGCTCAGGTAGCGGAAGATGCCGAACCCGAAGATCACCATGAACATCAGGTAGCGGCCGAAGGTGGTGGACTGGCCGAACGGCCCGCTGATCCGGGTGAAGCCCCCCTTGACCTCGGCCGGTGGGTGGCCGAGCAGGGACAGCACGACGGTGTAGCCGACCGCCAGCGCCAGCGAGGCGTACGCGGCGAGCAGCACCCGGCGGACCGCCGGCAGGTCCGGCATCAGTTGCTCCAGGACCACGAACATCACCACCACGGTGCCGATCCGCAGCGCCTCCAGGGCGCTGGGCACCGGCTGGGCGGCCCCCGCCGCGCTGACCAGGGAGGTGGCCCCGACCAGCAGCATCGCCACGCCGAGCGGCGAGCCGCGCAGCCGGCCCCGCTGGCGCAGTTGGGCGGCGAGCCAGAGCCCGGCGGCAAGCAGGAACAGGACCGCGAGGATCGTCGACGGGTCCATCGCCCGGGTCGCCGCCGCGCCGTCGGCCCGGCCGGCCGTCGGGCCGCTGAGCTTGAACAGGTCGACGCAGGAGCGGACCGCCAGCATCAGCAGCACGTACGCCGCGAACCGGGTCAGCGCGAGCACGCCGACGGCCAGCCCGGCGAGGACCGCCAGGGGCAGCACCGCGCCGACCCGGCCACCACCGGTGGCGGCCAACCCGACGGCGACCGCCGCCACGGCGCAGAGCAGGGCCGCGCCGACGGTCAGCAGGCGGGCGGTCGGATCACCGGCGGCCCACCGGCGCCGCCCGCCCTCGGGCAGGGCGAGGTCACCCTCCGTGCCGTGTCGCTGTCCGTCCACCGCTCGCCGACCACTCGTTTCCAGGGAACTGTTGCCGGTCGCCGCCGACGGCCGGAAGGACGGCCTAATCTAACGGTCGCCGAGGTCGGGGGACATGGGCCGTTACGCCGACCGTGGGCGACCCAACGTCCGGTTCCCCCCGGCGGGGGGCGCGCAGAGCCAGCGAGAAGTAGAGTTCCTCCAGCTCACGGGCGGCGGCATCCCAGCTGTACTCGGCGAGCACCCGGTCCCGCAGCAGCGCGGCGCCGGCCCGTTCGGCAGGCAGGTCGGCGGTCACCGTGTGCAACGCGCGGCGCAGGTCGTCGACGTCGCCGTCGCGGAACAGCCGCTGCCCCGGGCCGTCGCGGTCGAGCATCTCGCGGTGGGGTTCGATGTCGCTGGCCACCACCGGCAGGCCGTACGAGGCGGCCTCCAGCACGGTCAGCGGCAGCCCCTCCAGGCGGGACGGCTGCACGAAGGCCGCCGCGTGCGAGTACAGCTCGGCCAGCACGTCGCCGTAGACGAAGTCGGTGAACACGATGCGCGGGTCGTCACCGGCGGCGGCGCGGAGCTGGGCGACGTACCCGTCGGTGAAGGCCGAACCGCCGACGATGGCCAGCCGCAGGTCGGTCGGCAGCTGACGGAACGCCCGCACGAGCAGGTCGGCGGCCTTCTCCGGGACGAGCCGGCCGACCAGCAGCAGATAGTTGCCGGGGCGCAGGCCGAACCGGGACAGTTCCCGGGGCGGCAGGTGGGTGGGGGCGACCACCCCGTTGGGAATGTAGCGGGCGGGCCGGCCGAACCGGCTGGCGTAGTGCGCGGCCAGGCCCCGCGAGACGGTCACCCGGGCGTCGGGCAGGTGCCCGCTGAGCCGGTACGCGGTGCCGAGCACGGTCCGCGCCGCCCGGCCCCACTTGTCGCGCTGGTTGTCCAGCCCGTGCACGGTGAGCACTACCCGGGCCCGGGAGGCGTACCGGGCCAGCGGCGCGGTCAGCACCGGGCCGAGGCCGTGGTAATGCACGATGTCGGGGCGCTCGGTCAGCGCCGCCACGGTGGAGGTGGCCGAGTGCACGATGGCGTCGAGGTGCTTGCTGGGCACGGTGCGGGCCCGCCGTAACCGGATGCCCCGGTGCCGGGTCTCCTCGACCGCGCCGTAGCTGTCCCGGCAGTAGACGGTCACCTCGTGGCCGAGGCCGGCCAGCCGGCTGGCCATCTCCTCGACGTGCCGTTCGATCCCCCCGTAGGTGGCCGGCACGCCCTTCTGGCCGATCATCGCCACCCGCAGGGGACGCCAGCCCGGCGGGCAGGTCACGCCCGGCCCCGGGCGGTCGGGGCGGGGCTGTCCCCCTCGGTCGGCGGCATCGTTACGGAACGGCACGGTCCCCCCTCGTTTTCGCTGCGTGCCGGGGCGGGGCGTGGCCCCCGGGCGCACGGGACGCTAGATCATCGACGATCGGCCGGCTACTGGCCGGTCAGTCAGACCTGGCCGGCCACCGTCGCCACCGGCCGGGTCGGGCACCTGCGGGTGCCGCCCGGCAGGGTGCCGGTGGCCGCCCCGGTACCGGTGCGACGCCGGGAGGACGGAGACTCCGTCCTCCCGGCGTCCGGGTGGTGACGTCAGGAGGTCGGGCCGCCGAACTCCACCCAGTTGAGGTTGAACAGGCTGGTCGTGGGTCCGCCGGAGACGGGCTTGAAGACCAGGTAGAGCGCGTGCGTGCCGGCCGCCTGGCTGACCGGGAAGGTCTGGCTGGCCCAGGCGCTGGTGCCGGTGGTCGCGTTGAGCGTCGCGCTGGTCACCAGCTCACCGGTCGGCGAGTCGAGCCGCAGCTCGACGATGCCGCGCGGGGTTCCGGCGGTGGCCGTGGAGCCACCGGCGTACCGGAAGGTGATCGTGTCGATCCCGCCCAGGTTGATCGGGTCGAGCGCGATGTGGTCGCCGTTGTCGATGCCGGCAACGTGCTGGCCGCCACCGGCGTCGGTGGTGTTCGCCAGGGTGACGCCCTGCTGCACCTGGGCGAACTCGGCCTGCTGCCGGAAGGTCTGCAGGACCACCTGGTCGAGGGAGGACAGCGCCGGCTGGCCGTTGGCGCCCTTGTCGGTGTAGGTGGCGCTGATCGCGCCGTACAGGTAGCCACCGGCGTGGTCGGCGCCGTCGGCCGGGGTCTCGAAGGAGCCGGAGCAGCCGTTGGCGTCGCTCATGCCGTGGCCGTGGGTGTCGTGGCCCAGCACGAACGAGACCGTGACCCGGCTGCAGTCGATCGGGCCGTCCTCGGGGTCGGTCACGGTGACCGTCCACGGCACGGTGTCACCCCAGTTGAAGAAGGTGCCCGACAGCGGCGAGGTGACCTTCACGGTGGGCGCGGTGTTGCCCACCGTGATCTCGCGGGTGAGCACCGCCGTCTTGCCGCTGGAGTCGGTGACCGTCAGCTTGGCGGTGAAGACCCCGTTGGTGGTGTAGGTGTGCGACGCGTCCCGCTGGGTCGAGTCGGTGGTGCCGTTGCCGTCGAAGTCCCAGGCGTAGGTGATGGTCTCACCCGGGTCCGCGTCGTAGGAGCCCTCGGCGGAGAACTGCACGGTCAGCGGCGCCTGACCGGAGGTCGGGCTGGCGTGCAGCTCGGCCACCGGCGCCCGGGTGCCCTTGGCGTAGCGGATCACCGACAGCGCGGCGTCCGGGTTGGCCCGGAAGAAGCCGTCGCCGTACTCCAGCAGGTAGAGGTTGCCGTCCGGGCCGAACTCCATGTCCATCGGGTTGTCGAAGACGAAGCCCGGCAGGAACTGCTCCACCCCGACCAGCTTGCCGCTGCCGTTGGTGCGCATCATGAAGATCTTGTCCCGGGTGAACTCCCCGAAGACCACTGCGTCCTGGTAGTACTCTGGGAACTTGGTCTCGGAGGCCAGCGCCGCGTCGTACTTGTAGACCGGGCCGCCCATCGGGCCGACGCCACCGGTGCCGAGCACCGGCCACTTGAACTCACACGTGCCGGGCGGGGTGGCCAGGTACGCCTCGGCGCAGGTGGTGGTGGCCCGGAAGGTGTAGTTGAGCTGCGGGTCCTGCACCGGCGGGAGGACCTGCCGGCCGGTGTTGCGCGGCGAGTCGTTCACCGGCGCGGCGCAGTTGAACGCGCCCTTGGACTGCTTGGTGACGAAGTCGTAGTCGATGTACGGCAGCGTCGGCGAGTAGCAGTACGGCCAGCCGAAGTTGCCGGCCTTGTTGGTGGCGATCCACCGGCCGGTGCCCTCCGGCCCCCGGGCCGGGTTCGGCACCTGCGAGTCCGGCGAGTAGTCGCCGATGTAGACGAAGCCACGGGAGTCGACGTCGAAACGGAACGGGTTGCGCAGACCCATCAGGAAGATCTCCGGGCGGGTCTTGTTGTCCCGGTCCTCGGACTCGGGGAAGAGGTTGCCGGCCGGGATGCTGTACGACCCGTCCGCCTTCACCTTGATCCGCAGCACCTTGCCCCGCAGGTCGTTGGTGTTGCCGGCGGACCGCTGGGCGTCGTAGCCCGGCCCCTGGGTCGGCGACTCGTTGATCGGGGTGAAGCCGTCCGAGCCACCGGCGTTGGTGTCGTCACCGGTGACCAGGTAGAGCAGCCCCTTGCCGTCGAACTTGACCTCACCGGCGACGTGGCAGCAGATGCCCCGGTCGGTGTCGACCTTCATGATCTTCTGCTCGCTGGCCAGGTCCAGGTGCGGGGTCGGCTCCTCCACGAACTTGAACCGGGAGAGCTGGTTGTGGCCCTTGTAGACGTCCCACGCGGTCGGGTCGGTGCTGGTCGCCGGCGCGTCCGTGGTGGGCGTGTCGAGCTTCGGCGCGTAGTAGGCGTACACCCACTTGTCGGTGGCGAAGTCCGGGCCGATGGTGACCGACTGGAGGCCGTCCTCGTCGTGCTGGTAGACGGGGATGGTGGTGATCACCGGGCTGGCGCCGGTCTTCGGGTCGTACAGCCGGATCTCACCGGCCCGGGTGTTGTGCAGCACCCGACCGTCGGGCAGCACCGACAGGGTCATCGGCTCGCCCGGCTCGTCGTTGAGGATGACCTTCTCGTAGTTGGCCTTGACCGTCGCCCCGCAGTCCCCCTCGACGATGCCGGCCGACCACTGGATCGCGCCGAGCAGGTGCTTGCGGAACGCGCCGTTGGCGTACGTGTCGGCGGAGTCGCCGAGCCCGGTGTAGAACGACCGGCCGCCCTGGAAGTCCTTGCACCAGGAGATCGGGTGGTCGTAGCCCATGGTGCCGCCGGTGAACGTCTTCTCGTCGACCGTGGCCAGCACGTGCGCGGTGCCCCGGACGTTGGTGGTGAAGTTGTACCACTGGTCGTTCAGGCTGATCTGCCGGGCGAGCGGCTTGCTCGCCGGGTGCGCCCGGTCGGCCACGTCGATGCTCGCCGGCCCGCTCGGCGCGGTGCCGGCGGCGGTGGTGCCGACGATGTCGCGGTAGAACGTCCACGACGGTTCCGCCTCGACCGCGGCGTGCACGCCGAGGTAGCCACCGCCGTTGCGGATGTAGCGCTCGAAGGCCGCCTCCTGGCTGCTGTCGAGCACGTCGCCGGTGGTGTTGAGGAAGACGACCGCGCCGTAGCTGGCCAGGTTGTCGTCGGAGAACGCGGTCGAGTTCTGGGTGACGTCGACGGTGAAGCCGTTGCCGTTGCCCAGGGTGCGGATCGCGTTGACGCCCTTGTCGATCGACGGGTGACGCTCACCGTCGGTCTTGGTGAACACCAGGACGCTGGTCTTGTCCTGGGCCGGCTGGGCCAACGCCGGGGCGGCCGCGGCGAGCGGGACGACGATCCCGACCCCTGCGATCGCGGCGAGCCATCGGTGTACCGATCTTGCCATCTGGTTCCTCCGGTGGGGGGACGATGTGCTGCCTGCTCCGGGCGGGTCGCCGGGGCCACCCGGGTGGTATGTGCTGCGTTTCGCTCTCCGGTGGGGACGGGACGACGCCGTCCCGATCCCGTGCGGTTCGCCGACCGGGAGCTGCGTGCGGCCTGGGCCCGTGCCGGGGGCGCGCGGCAGCGCGGCCCGGGGTCACGGGTCGGAAGAGGTGAGGGGCTACGGGGGGGCGGCGCGCCCGGTCGTCGTCCGGGGCCGCCGGGCGGCGCGGACGGTCGGGGCGGGCCCCGGGAGAGGTGGCGGTCACGTCGGGGGGACGCGACCGCCACCTGGGTGCCGGCGGTGGTGCGGCCGCCGGGCGGTGCCCAGACGGCCGGCGGGCGGGTCAGTCCTTGGTGTAGATGGTCAGGTCGGCCATGTTGGCGTAGCTCAGCCGGGCGAAGTCCAGCGACTGGCCCGGGTTGGCGGCACCGCCGGGGGCGGTGTCCATCTCCCAGTTGGCGTGGTGGAAGTCGGACTCGCCGATGGTCTGGAAGAACTGCTGGAAGTTGATGTCGCCCTCACCGAGCGGGATCATCTCGTAGCCGTTGGGCAGCGCGGTGTTGCGGTTGCCGTCCTTGGCGTGGAACAGCGGGAACCGCTTGGTGCGCCGGGCCACGTTCAGGATCGGGTCGAACAGCGAGGTCTTCTCCTGGCCAGCCGAGTTGATGTACTTGGTGTGCTTGTGCCGGGCCACGTACGCCCAGTAGATGTCGCACTCGAAGAAGACGTACTTCGGGTCGGTCTTGGCGAAGAAGTACTCCAGCCGGCGCACGCCGGAGGAGCGGGTGGGCTTGCCGTTGGCGTCCAGCGGGCCGCTGTCGAGCAGGAACGAGTAGGCCACGTCGTGGTTGTGGGTGTAGAGGCGCATCTTGCGCTCCTTGGCCTGCCGGCCGAGCTCGTTCCACAGGTCGGCCGCGGCGTCCCAGTCGGACTGGTAGGCGCTGTTGGTCGGGTCGCTGCCGGTGCCGATGTTCTTCATGCCGAGTTCCTCGGCGATGTCCAGCTGCTGCTGGAACGTGTCCGCCCGGATCGACGTGTGGGTGCCGTTGGCGACCAGCCCGTTGTCGTCCAGGATCTTGCGGATCTCCGTCGGGGTGATCTGCCGGCCCAGGATCGAGGTGTGCTGGTTGTAGCCGGCGAACTCGATCTCCTTGTAGCCCATCTCGGCCAGGCTGGCGAGCACCCGCTCGAAGCCGTAGGGCACGCCGCTGTCGTCCGGGGCGGCGGAGATCCGGTCCCGGACGCTGTAGAGGATGATGCCCCGGTTCTGCGCCGGGATGAGCGGGTCGACCCGCCACTTGCCATCCGCGCGGGCGGGACCGTTGGTCTGGAGCACGGGCAGGCCGGCCGCGCCGAGCACGGCGGCGGCGCCGGCCGACGCGGCCAGCAGCCGACGGCGGGTGACCTGGGCGCGGTACTGGGGGTCGGCGGCCATGCGGCGCTGATCCTCGTTCACATTGTCCACCTTTCGAATGCGGCCCTGCGGACCGTGGAGACGTGCGAAGTCCTGCTAGGAGGGTCGAAGGACCTGCGCCGCCGAATACGCATGGCCCGGTAGATGGCTGGTCGATCAAGGGGTGATGTCAACCGTGTTACGTCCGTGAACCGGACACTAACCGTGGCCGGCGGCTAAAGATAGACCTCGAACGGAGAAACTTTTGTTCGTGTGAACAAAAGTTGCCGATGGTCGGCGGGGAGCGGCCGGACGGTCGCCCGCACCGGCCTCCCCCGTCGATCCACCGACCCCCACCAGCGCGAACACCGGCCGTGACGGGGGTCCGAGGACACGGGCACGCCGCAGGGCGCGGCGTCGACCTCCCGTCGGTTCGACGCCGCGCCCGCACGGGCCGGCGGGGGCCGGCCGTCATCACCCGGGGCGGCTACCCGGAGCCGGCCAGCACCAGTTCCCCGAGCCGCTGCTCCAGCGCCGCCGCGTCCAGCCCGCCGGGCCACCCGCGCAGCAACGCGCCGCCCTTGGCGACCAGCACGACGGCCGGCGGCTCCCGCACCGCGTACGACCGCCAGATCGTCTGCTGCTCGTCCACGACGACGGGATACTCCACCCGGTGCGCACGCAGGTAGTCCTGCAACTCGTCGGCCTGGTCGGCGCCCGCCACCCCGACGAAGACCACCCGGTCCCGGTGGCGGCGGGCGAGGTCGCTCAGCGCGTCCTGCCGGTCGACGCAGGTGGTGCACCAGGAGCTGAAGAAGGTGAACACCACCGGCCGGTCGGCCCACAGCCGGGCGGCGGTGAGCGGGGTGCCGTCGGTCAGCCCACCGGTGAACGCGGGGGCGGCCGGCGCGGTGCCGGGCGCCGGGCGCAGCGCCAGGTCGGCGGGGACCGGGCCGGGCAACGTCGACGCGCCGCCGGCGAGCGCCGGTGCGGGCTCGGCGGCCGGCCGGGCGGTGCAGCCGGCCAGCACCAGCACCGCCAGCAGCGGCGCGAGCAGCCGCCGCCTCACGCCGGCACCACCGCCACCAGCGCCGGCCCCTCGCTGGTGTCCGGGGTCAGGTCGAGCGCCGGCCGGCCGGCCACCTCCAGCCGGTACCCGGTCCGCTGCGGCACCTGCACCGGCACCGCGAACTCGCAGTAGGTCGGCACCCGCTCCACCTCGAGGTCCTCGGCGAAGGCGGCCACCGCCGTGCCCGCCGGCAGCTTCCCGGTGACCAGGGCCGCCCCGTCGGGGTCGAGCACCCGGAACGGCGCCCGGTGGTGGAAGTAGAGGTACGGTCCGGTGCCGGCGCAGTCCACGCCCTCGGCCCGGATGTTGATGTCGCGGACCAGCACCCGGACGGTGGTCGGGGTGACCGCCTCCGGTTCGGCGTCGGGGCCGCCGCAGCCGGCGGCGCCGGCCAGCAGCAGGACCGCCAGCGCGCCGACGCCGCGGCGGGCGCTCGTGGTCAGCCGCACGTGGTCTCCTCCCCACCCGTGCCGTGGGTCCGTGGCGGCCTGCGCCACCACGGACCCACGGCGTCGGTCGATTCCGGTCAGGACTTCTCCACCCGGCACTGCTTGGTCACCGTCTTCGACGGGTCGCTCTCCGAGGTCGCGGTGAGCTTGACGAAGCCGGTGTCCGCCGCGGCGGCGGTGGCCCCCACCGAAACCCGGACGGTGGTGGACTTGCCGAACTGGGCGGTGGCCAACGGGTTGGGCAGCCAGGTCCGCCAGCCCTTGCCGGCCACCTCCGCCGAGAGCCGGTAGACGTCCGACTTCAGGTACGCGGTCGCGTTCTCCGGGTGCTGCTGCCCACCGGCGGAGTAGACGCCGCTGTTGGTCAGCTCGAACGAGCAGGTCACGCCGCGGCTGGTGGGCTTGCCGGTGCTGGTCACCTCGCCCTTGCCCAGGGTCACGCCGTGGCTGCTCGGCCCCCCGGTGCCGTCCAGCGACCGCACCGCCACCGTGTACGACAGCGAGCCGGCCGCGTCCCGCTTGAGGTCGATGATGTAGAAGTGCAGCCGGTTGGCCTCGTCGACGTACTCGTACTGGCTGCCGGTGTCCGCCCCGGCGTGGAACAGCGCGTCGGAGAGCTGCCGGTAGTCACCCATGGTGATCTTCTGCGGGGTGCCGTCCGGCCGGTAGAAATCGATCATGTCGATGTCCTGCGGGTTGGCGTCCACCACCCACTGGAACGGCGCGCTGTCGGCGTTCTTGGTCTTGCTCAGCAGCACGCCCCGGTCCGGGGTGAACGAGTCCGCGCCCATCCGGTCGACGACCTCGACCGTGTAGTTGTTGAAGTTCCCGCCGTCGCACAGCGGGTTCGTGGCGACCGTGCAGGCCGGCGAGAGGTCCTTGTTCAGGGCGATGTTCACCCCGGTCAGCCCCTTCGGGCCGGCGTCGACCGCACGGGCGGTCACCTGGGCGACAACCAGGCCCGAGGAGGCCAGCGCCTCCCGGGACAGCCGCAGCACGTGCTCCTCACCGAGCAGGCCGATCTTGAGCTTGTCCCGCACCGTGTGCAGCGACCCCATCGAACCGCCGTTGGTCGGCGGGATCTGCCAGCGGGTGTGCGGGCCGCCGGGTCCGTTGAACGAACCGCGCGACATCATGCTCCAGATGCCGGTGTACGCCCTGCGTAGCGGCTCGCCGTACGGGTTGTTGTAGTTGTCGCCGATGCCGAGCAGGTGGGTCAGCTCGTGGGCGTACACCCCCATGCCGGAGCTCTCCCCCTGGGTGGAGGAGCCGGAACCGGCGTTGGGCCACAACGTCGCCGCCGCCTTCCAGGAGGTCCACTCCACGTAGCGGGTCTTGGCCCAGTTCGGCAGGTTCGGGTCCGGCGGGCCCCAGGAATCCGGCACGTCCTCCTTGTTCTGGAAGATCATCTGCCCGAACTCCTGCCAGGTGGACGACTCGTCTTGCCCGGCGCTGAGGATGAAGACCAGCTCGTACTGGTCGGCGACCGCGTCACCGACCGCGGCCCGCCAGGCGCCCAGCCCGTCGGTACGGATGTTCTTGTTGCAGGTGTCCCCGCTCGGGCAGGCGCCGGGGTTGAAGCTGTTGTCCAGCCCGTACTGGTAGGACTTCGCCGGCATCTGGTACGGCCCGAACCCGGCCAGGTCCACGCCGTAGCGCCCGTTGGAGTCCTGCATCCAGTACTCGTGCAGGGTGTGCCCCTTGTTCAGGGTGTTCGGGGTGTTGAGGAAGTCCTGGTAGAACTTCGGCACGTCGGCGCGGGGGATGTTGGCCGCGACCGACTGGGGGTTGCCGAAGACCGTGGAGCGGGCCCGCTGGGAAACCGCGAACGTCTGGTCGGGATAGTCGAGCGCGACCAGGGCGATCTTGAAGTTGCGGATCGAGCCCCGCACGCTCGGATCGGCCCAGTTCTTGCCGGGAACCGCCTGGTAGTCGTCCCAGGTCATGGTGTCGGGGTTCTGCCACGCCTGCGGGTCGAGGACCTGGAACGGCGCGGTGCCGCCGGCCGGATTGGCCGGGGCCGCGGCGGCCTGCGTCGAGGCGGTCGCCACGAGCGTGCCGGCCAGGACCGCGGCCAGCACGCGACGCCGCAGTCGGGGGATGTTGCGGGGAGCACGGTGCACGGGTTCACCTCTCGTCGGGAGGGACGCGGCCGCCGGTGACCGGTGTCCCGAGGGGTGACTGCCGGGACAGCCGTGCACCGGGCCGCGCAGCGAATCTAGGAGGCCGGGCCGGGGCCGGTCACCGTGCAGATGTCGGCAGGTGAACCGGCGGCTTCCGACACCTGAAGGACCGGCAGCCGGTCGTGACCGGCCGGGCCCCGGCCCGGACCGACCGGCCCGGCCCGCCCCGGCACCGCCCGGAGCAGCCCGGACGGCTCAGCGGGGACGGCCGTCGGCAACCGGGTCGACGGTGACCGACAGGGCCCGGACCAGGTCCCGGCGCAGCCGGTCGGCGACCGGCGGCGGCAGCGGGCCGCGCGGCGGGCGGCACCGTCCACCGAACCGCCCGGCACAGTCCATCGCAAGCTTGATCGCCTGCACCGCCTCCGGCCGGGAGCCCCAGCCGAACGCCGGGTGCAGCTCGGCGTAGAGCGGCAACGCGCGGGCCAGGTCACCGGCGGCACAGAGGTCGTAGAGGCGCAGGGCCTGCCGGGGCAGCGCGTTGGACAGGCCGGCGACCCAGCCCCGGGCCCCGCACAACACGAGTTCCAGCAGCACGTCGTCCGCGCCGGCCAGCACGTCCACGTGCGGGCAGAGGTCCCTGATCCGGTGCACCCGTCGGACGTCACCGGAGAACTCCTCGACCGCGACGATCCCGTCGGTCTCCGCGACCCGGGCGAGCAGCTCCGGGGTGAGGTCCACCCGGGTGTCGTACGGGTCGTTGTGGGCCACCACCGGCAGGCCGACGGCGGTCACCTCCCGGTAGTGGGCGACCACGTCGGCGTCGCCGGCGGGGTAGCCGTCCGGGGGTGGGGCGAGCACCCCGTGCGCCCCGGCGGCGGCGGCCTGCTCCGCCCAGCGGCGGGACTGCCGGCTGCCGTACCCGCCGACGCCGGGCAGCACCGCGCAGCCGGGCGGCGCGGCCTGCACCGTCGCCCGCACCACGTCGGCCCGCTCGTCGTCGGACAGCGCCCGGTACTCCCCCACCGACGCGCACGGGGTCACCCCGTGACACCCCGCCTCGGCCAGCCAGCGCACGTGCTCCTGGAGCCGGTCGAAGTCGACGCCGAGGTCGTCGCGGAACGGTGTGGTGATGGCGACCAGCACCCCCCGCCAGGGCCTACCAGCTGTCACTCGGGCGTTCCCTCCTGCGCGCCGGTGGCCCGCTGCCCACCGCACCGGAACCCTACGATCGGCGATCACGGCGGCGCTTCGGACAATTGCCGGAACAGTCGCCATGGGGGCCGTCCTTTTGTCGGTAGATCCCCGGTGGACCTTGCGCCCGGGGCCACCGGCCGCAGATGGTAGGGCACCGGCTGTCGCACCCCTGCCGCGCAGCCAACCAGGGGAGATCCATGCACGGTGAGCTTCAACGCATAGTCGATGCCGTCGCCGCCCGGGTGGGGCGTCCCGCCCTCATCGAGGACCGGCGGCAGCGGGTGGTCGTCTACAGCGAACACGACGGGCCGATGGACGAGGTGCGCCGGATGTCGATCCTGCGCCGGCAGACCACCCCCGAGGTGATCGCCTGGTTCCGCCGGATGGGCGTGCTCACCGCCCGTGAGCCGGTGCGCACCCCGGCCGACGTCGACCTCGACCTGCTCCCCCGGGTCTGCGTGCCGATCTGGCACGACGACCTGCTGCTCGGGTTCGTCTGGTTCATCGACGACGACGGATCGATGACCGACGCCGACATCGCCACCGCGACCAGCGCCTTCACCGACCTGTCGCTGGCCCTCTACCGGGAGAACCTGCTCGGCGAGCTGGCCTCGCAGCGGGAGTCGGAGGCCACCCGGACGCTGCTGGTGGAGAGCCCGCAGGCCCGCGCGCACGCCGTCCGGGCGCTGCTGGAGGAGGGCACGGTCGCCGGTGACGGCCCCACCACCGCCGTGGTGGTCCAGCTCGTCCCCGCCGCCGGGCGGCACCCCGACGAGGTGGCCCGGATCGCGCTGGAGCAGGCGCTGGTGGCGACCCGGCGGTGGCTCGGCGTGCGGGAGTCGCTGCACATGGTCTGGCCCGACCACGGGGTGCTGCTGATCTGTGGCGGCCGGATCGCCGGCCAGCCCACCCTGGAGGCCGCCGCCGAGCATCTCGACGAGGCGCTGGGCCAGGCGACCCGGGGGCTGTCCTCGGTGGAACGGACGGTGACCGGGATCGGCCAGTCCCGCCCGGGGCTGGCCGACGCGGTGCAGTCCTACCGGGAGGCGGTGCAGGCGGCCCGGGTCGGGGTGCAGCTGCCGGCGCTCGGCCGGGTCGTCTCCTGGGCCGGCCTGGGCATCTACCGGGTGCTGTCCCAGCTCGACGGCCGGCACCTCGACATCGCCGGGGTGCACCCCGGGTTGGAGCGGCTACTGCACGACGACGCCCACCAGGTGCTGCTGGAGACCCTGGAGGCGTACCTTGACCTGGCCGGCAACGCCCACGCGACCGCCGAGAAGCTGCGGCTGCACCGGACCACCCTCTACTACCGGCTGCAACGGGTCGAGCAGCTCGCCGACACCGACCTCAAGGACGGCAACGAACGGTTGTGCCTGCACCTGGCGATGAAGCTCGGTCGGCTCGCCGGCCACTACCGGTCGGCGTCCTGACCGTCGCCGCCGGACCGGCCGTCCGGAGAGGACACCCGCGCCGCCGCGCTGTGACAGTCCGTGTCCGGCCGGACAGATCATTGACAGATCCGAGCGGGCACGGCCAGGATGGGCGCACCGATCGGCAACGCCCCCACGACCTACCGTAACCAGGCACGCCCCCCGCCCGTCACGCAGACCGGATCGGCGCCGGTCCGTCGCCTCCGCGCGTCCGGAGGACACCCCCCGTGTCCCCCGTCGTCGGCGGAGTGGACGTCGTGTTCGGTCGCCCACCGTCGCCCGACTGTCGGCGTCCGACCTCCCCGTTTCGCACACCCGCCCGACGGCGGGCGCTGCCGCGCGCCGTCGGCCGGTCTCGCACCCCCAGGAAAGGTGGCCCGAGATGTCCCGTTCCGCGTTCCCCCGCCGCTGGCGGCGGCTACCCGCCGCCACGGCTGCCGGCGTGGCGTTGCTGCTGCTCGCCGGCCCGGCGACCGCCGGCACCGCCGCCCCGCCCGACCGGGAGGCCGACGCCCCGGTCGCGCTCGAACGTTCCGCCGACGAGCAGGCCGACGTGGTGGAGGTGACGGTCGACGGCACCGCCCAACTCGACGCGCTGGTCGCCACCGGCGTCGACCTCGACCACCACGTCACTCCCACCGAGGCGGGCATCGTGGTGCACGCCGTGGTCACCCCGACCGAGGTCGCCGGGCTGAAGCGGATGGGCTACCGGGTCGGCGCCGTGCTGCACGACGCCGACGACTCCGCGCAGCGGATCAGCGAGCGGGACGCCACGATCGCCGCCCATCAGGCCGAGAACCGGGCGTACACGGCGACCCTGGAGCGCAGCGCCGCCACCTCCGACGTGAAGATCATCCGGGCCGACTACTACACCTCCGGCACCAACCAGGTGCTCTCGGTCGAGGCGAAGTGGGCCCAGGGGCAGACCTCCACCAGCACGCTGACCGTGGCCCGGGACAGCGGCCCCGGCACCGAGATCGGCTCCGGTGGCACCCAGAACATCTCCCGGTTCGTCGATGCCGGGGTCTACCTCTACCACCGGGGCGCCGCCGCCGTCACCGCCCGGCCGGAGCGCATCCAGATCACCAGCCCCTCCGGCGACGTGGCGGTCGCCGAGGTCAAGGAGTGGCTGCCGATCCCGGCCGACAGCCCGGAGGGACCCGGCTACCAGAAGGACTTCGTCACCAGCTACCTCACCCCGACCGAGCTGTACGACCGGATCAAGCGGCTGGCCGACGCCTACCCGCAGCTCGCCGAGGTGGTGAAGCTGCCCTACCAGACCAACGGGTACCGGCGTAAGGCGCAGGTCGTGCTCGGTGGGACCACCGCCACCCGGGTCGCGGTGGACTCGCTCGCCTGGGGGCACGAGGGCGGCAACGACATCACCGTCGAGCTGGCCGCCCCGGGCGCGGCCGACCAGCCGCTGTCGGTCACGGTGACCGGCAAGGCCATCCGGGTCAGCCTGGCCACCGACGCCGCCGGGGCGGTGACCAGCACCGCCGCCCAGGTCGCCGCAGCGCTGACGGCCGAGGCGGGTGCGCTGGTCACGGCGTACACCTATCGGGGGGACGCCGGCGCCGGGGTGGTCGCGCCGGTCGCGCCGACGCCGCTGTCGGACAACCTGAAGGCGCCGGCCGGGGTCTCCCGCGACCCGCACCCGGTGTACGCCATCCGGATCGGCAAGTACCGCGACGGCTCCCGCACCGGGGTGCTCGCGTACGCGCAGGAACACGCGCGGGAGTGGGTGCCGCCGCTGGTGACCATCGAGACCGCCGAGCGACTGCTGCGCAACCACGCCACCGACGAGAACACCAAGCAGCTGCTGCGCACCCTGGACATCTGGATCGTCCCGTCGATCAACCCGGACGGCGGGCACTACTCGTTCTACGACTACGCCTCCCAGCGCCGCAACATGACCAACCACTGTGCGCCGGGCGGTGCCACCGACGCGCTGGCCCGTAACTCGTGGGGCGTGGACAACAACCGCAACTACACCGAGTACAGCCTCTTCGACGGCTACTCGGGGGCGTCGGCGAGCTGCACCAGCGACACCTACGCCGGGCCGAGCGAGCTGTCCGAGCCGGAGAACCGCAACGTCGACTGGCTGGCCCAGCGGCCGAACATGAAGTTCTCGATGAACCTGCACTCCTCCGGCAACTACTTCATGTGGTCGCCGGGCGCGTACGCCACCCCGGGCCGGATCTCCGCGCCCCGGCCGACGCTGGCCGAGGAGTCGTTCTTCTGGGGCGCGTCGTCGCGCATCCTCACCGCGATCAAGCGGCACCGCAACATGGCGGTCACCCCGGCCCGGACCGGCCCGATCTCCGACGTGCTGTACTCGGCGGCCGGCAACTCCGGCGACATGCTCTGGTACAAGTACGGCATCTACGCCTGGAACTTCGAGGTCGGCACCAGCTTCCAGCCCACCTGGGAGGAGGCGCACCAGGAGACCATGGAGTTCAGCAACGGCCTGGTCGAGCTGCTGCGGGTGGCCCGGGACTACGACAAGGACAAGAAGCGCCCGACCAGCACCCTGTCGGTCACGCCGAGCGCCACCGAGGGCGCGGTCAGCGTCCGGTTCGACGTCAGCGAGCCGGCGGCGGTGTTCTACACCCTCGACGGCAGCCGGCCGACGTTCGAGTCCACCCTGTACGCCTCGGCGGGCATCCGGGAAGGGGCCGAGACGCTGACCGTCCCGACCGGCACCAAGATCCACTGGTTCTCGGTGGACGCGGCCGGCAACATCGAACGTAACTACCGACCGGACGAGGACAGCAAGACCTTCAACCGGGGCTGGGCGACGCTGCCCACCGGCTGAGGTCCCCAGCGCGCCAGCGGGGGTCCGCGCCGCCGGACCCCCGCTGGTCGACCCCGCTCAGGCCGTGGCACGCCAGCGGTAGAACCCCGTCACCACCGCGTCCACCGGACCGCCCCAGGTGTCCGGGTCGAACGGCGGGATCTTCGACGTCTTCGGTAGGGCTGGTTGGTTCAGCGCTCGTTCTGTTCCTGAAAGTCGACGATGGCTTCGCCGTTCTCCCGGGCCCAGTCGGTCAGCACTTTGATCGGCTCGACCAGGGTCTGTCCGAGTGAGGTGAGGCTGTACTCGACGCGCGGGGGCGCCTCGGCGTAGGCGTGGCGTTCGACCAGGCCGTACGCCTGTAGGCGGCGCAGGGTCTGGGTGAGGACCTTGTGGGAGATGCCGCCGATGAGGTCGGCCAGTTCGCCGGGCCGCCGGGGTTGCCGGCTGAGCGCGAACAGCACGATCACCGCCCACTTCTCGGCGATGATCTCGACGGCCAGGCGGGTGGGGCAGTCGGCGAGGAAGACCTGGCCGGGAGCGCTGTCCACAAGGCCAAAAGTTACCAGCAGGTTCCTATCGGCTCCGTAGCGTTTCCCGGTGAAGCCCTTCAGGAGCACCAGGAGCCAACCATGCCACGAGTAGTCGTGTTCGACGAGACAGGCGGTCCGGACGTTCTGCGCGTCGTCGATGAGCCGGTCGTCGAGCCTGCTGCCGGTGAGGTACGCGTCCGGACCGAGGCCTTCGCCGTCAACCCGCTCGACCAGATGGTCCGGGGCGGGCAGTCCCCGCGGCCCGTGCAGTTGCCGCACGCCCGGCTGGGCGTCGAGGGGACCGGTGTGATCGACGCGCTCGGGTCCGGGGTGACCGGGCTGGCCGTCGGCGACCCGGTCATCCTGGGGGCGATACCCGACTTCGAGACCAGGGGCTCCTACGCCGAGTACACCACGCTGTCGGCCGACCGGGTGGTGCGACGGCCCGCCGGGCTGGAGCCCGTCGGTGCGGCGGCGCTCTGGGTGTCGTACTTCACCGCCTACGGTGCGCTGGTGGAGAGGGCCGGGATGCGGCCCGGGGACCAGATCCTGATCACTGCGGCGTCGGGCGGCGTCGGGCGGGCCGCGATCCAGATCGCCAACCAGATCGGCGCCGTACCGATCGCGGTCACCCGGCACAGCGCCAAGGTGGAGAGCCTGTTGGCCGCCGGAGCCGCCGTAGTGATCGCCACCGACCGGGAGGACGTCGCGGAGGCCACCCGGCGGCACACCGGCGGGGTGGGCGCCGACATCATCCTGGACGCCGTCATGGGCCCGGGCCTGGCGGAACTGTCACTGGCCGCGAAGCTCGGCGGCACCCTGGCCACGGTGGGCTGGCTGGACCCACGGCCGGCGTCGTTCCCGGCGAATCCGTCGCTGACCGTCTACCGCTACATGAGTTCCGCGGACATGGTCGATCCGGTGACGGCCCGGCGCGTCGCCGCGTTCCTGACCGCCGGTGTCCGCACCGGCGTGCTGCAGCCGGCGGTGGACCGGGTGTTCTCGTTGGACGACATCATCGAGGCTCACCGGTACCTGGAGAAGGGAACGGCGACGGGCAAGATCGTGGTGACGCCGTAGTCGTCGGCAAGGCAACGGGTCGGCGAGGCCCAGCCCTGGAGGGCGACGGTGCCCGCCGAGGTGGTTCGGCGGCTGGTGGAAGGGCAGGGAAAGCCGGGCGCGTACCAGGTTCAGTGAACGCTGTCAGGCCCCCGTGACCGGCCAGCCTCCGGCCGCGCTGGCGCCGCTGCGGCAGCGCATCACCGCTGCCCGCGAGTCCGCCACCGCGACGATCAGCCACCTCGACGGCACGGCGTCGAACAGGTCTTCGGGCTGCTCGTACACCGCGCCGGCACCGCCGGGCAGACCCGGGGACTTTTCGTGGTTCAAGCGAAAGTTCGCCGCGGTTGGGCAGAAGGTATGGACAGCGAGATCGAAGCAGCTTAATGTCTTCGGCATCACGAAAGTGTTTCGGCGAGGTGAACCGGCGGCGCGGTGATCCATCGACCCCCTCCCCCGCTACGGCTTCCGGCGCGACGGCGCGCGCCCCGCCCTGGCATTCGAACGTCAGGAAGGGACGGACGGACAGTGTCCAACCACGACGGCGCGCTCGGCCGGCGAACAACGTCGGTCAGCTCCGCACTACTACTGGTGGCCGCCGCCGGGCTGGTCGCCCTCGGCAGCCCGGCCCCCGCCCAGGCCCACACCATCACCCCCACCGACTTCCAGCAGGTCACCCTGGCCAAGGGGGTAGCCGAGGTCGGCGAGCCCATGACCATCGCGGTGCTGCCCGACCGGTCGGTGTTGCACACCGCGCGCAACGGCACGCTGCGTCGTACCGACGCGGCCGGCACCACCACCGTGGTCGGCACGATCCCCGTCTACACCCACGACGAGGAGGGCCTGCAGGGCGTCGGGGTGGACCCGAACTTCACCACCAACCGGCACGTCTACCTGTACCACGCCCCGCCGCTGTCCACCCCCGCCGGGGACGCCCCGGCCACCGGCACGGACTTCTCCGCCTGGCAGGGTGTGAACCGGCTGTCCCGGTTCACCCTCAACGCCGACTGGACGCTGAACACGTCCAGCCAGGTCACCGTCCTGGACGTGCCAGCCGACCGGGGCATCTGCTGCCACGTCGGCGGGGACATCGACTTCGACGCGGCCGGGAACCTGTACCTGTCGACCGGCGACGACAGCAACCCGTTCGACTCCGCCGGATACGCGCCGATCGACGAGCGGACCAACCGCAACCCCGCGTACGACGCGCAGCGCAGCGCGGCCAACAGCAACGACCTGCGCGGCAAGATCCTGCGGATCAAGGTGAACGCGGACGGGAGCTACTCCATCCCGGCCGGGAACATGTTCGCCCCGGGCACCGCGCGGACCCGTCCGGAGATCTACGCGATGGGGTTCCGTAACCCGTTCCGGATGAGCGTGGACAAGGCCACCGGCGTCGTCTACGTCGGCGACTACGGCCCGGACGCCGGCACCACCAGCACGCGCGGCCCCAGTGGGCAGGTCGAGTTCAACAGGGTGACCGGGCCGGGCAACTACGGCTGGCCGTACTGCACCGGTGCCAACACCGCCACCGAGACGTACGCGGAGTGGGACTTCGCCGCCGGCACCGCGGGCGCCAAGTACGACTGCACCGGCGGGCCGACCAACAACTCGTTCCGCAACACCGGCCTGCCCACCCTGCCCGGGGCGCAACCGGCCTGGATCCGGTACGCCGGTGACGCCGGCAGCCCGCCGGAGTTCGGTGGCGGCTCCGAGTCGCCGATGGCCGGCCCGGTCTACCGCTACAGCGCGTCGAACCCGTCCACCACGAAGTTCCCGCAGTCCTTCGACGGCCAGTTCTTCGCCGCCGAGCTGGGCCGGGGCTGGATCAAGCCCATCCACGTGAACGCCGACGGCTCCCGGGGCGCCATCGACGCGTCGTTCCCCTGGAACGGCAAGCAGGTCATGGACTCCGCGTTCGGCCCGGACGGCGCGCTGTACGTCCTCGACTACGGCACCGGCTACTTCAACGGTGACGCCAACTCGGCGCTGTACCGGTACGACTACGTCGCCGGTGGCAACCGCGCGCCGACCGCCGTCGCCGCCGCCGACAGGACCTCCGGGGCGGCCCCGCTGACGGTGAACTTCTCGTCGACCGGGTCGTCGGACCCGGAGGGCGGGGCGCTGACCTACTCGTGGGCGTTCGGTGACGGCACCACCTCCACGGCGGCCAACCCCAGCAAGACGTTCACCGCCAACGGCACCTACAACGTCACCCTGACCGTCCGGGACCCGCAGGGCGCGACCGGCACCGCCAGCGTGCAGATCGGCGTCGGCAACACCGCCCCGACCGTCACCATCACCGGCCCGGCGAACGGCTCGCTCTTCTCCTACGGCGACGCGGTGCCCTTCAGCATCACCGTCACCGACCCCGAGGACGGCACCATCGACTGCGCCAAGGTCAGGATGACCTACGTGCTCGGCCACGACCAGCACGGCCACCAGATCACCTCGAAGAACGGCTGCTCCGGCTCGATCACCATCCCCGTCGACGGCGAGCACGACGACGCGGCGAACATCTTCGCGATCTTCGACGCCGAGTACACCGACGCCGGTGGGCTGACCACCCACAAGCAGCACACCCTCCAGCCGCGCAAGCGCCAGGCCGAGCACCTGAAGACCTCGTCGGGGGTGACCCTCTACGACAAGGCCCCGGCCGAGGGCGGCCGGACCGTCGGCAGCATCGACAACGGCGACTGGATCGCGTTCGAGCCGTACCGACTCGACAAGGTCACCTCGTTCAGCGCCCGGGTCTCCTCCAACGGCGTCGGCGGCACCCTCCAGGTGCGGATGGGTTCGCCCACCGGCACCGTGCTGGGCCAGGCGACCGTCCCGGTCACCGGCGGCTGGGAGACCTTCACCACCGTCACCGGCACCGTCTCCGGCGCGCCGGCCAGCACCGGCACGCTCTACCTCACCTTCGCCGGGGGCACCGGGGCGCTGTTCGACCTCGACACGTTCACGTTCGTCACCGGCGGCACCACCCCGGGCACCGGGCCGGTCGTCGGGCTCGGCGGCAAGTGCCTGGACGTACGCAACGCGGCCACCACCGACGGCACCCAGATCCAGATCTACACCTGCAACGGCACCGCCGCGCAGACCTGGACGGTCACCCCGAACAGCACCGTCAAGGCACTCGGCAAATGCCTGGACGTCTCCGGAGGGGCTTCCGCCGACGGCACGAAGATCCAACTCTGGACCTGCAACGGCAGCGGCGCACAGAACTGGTCCGCCCAGGCCGACGGAACCCTACGCAACCCACAGTCCGGCAAGTGCCTGGACGTGTCGGACAACAACGCCACCGACGGCCAGCCCGTCCACCTGTGGACCTGTCTCTCCGCGGCCAACCAGAAGTGGACCCTGCCGTAACCCGCCTGCCGGGGGCGTCCGCGGGGCGCCCCGGCACCACCCTCCACCCCGTTCGGGAGAGTGACATGCGCAGACTCCTTCGACCCGTCCTCGGCGCGGTGACCGCCGTTGCCGCAGTTCTCGCCGCTACGACGTCGGCGACTCCGGCCAGTGCGGCCGACGCCCCGTACGACGTGCTGGTGTTCTCCAAGACCGCCGGGTTCCGGCACGACTCGATCGCCGTCGGCACCCAGGCGATCCGGGAGCTCGGTGCGGCGAACGGTTTCACCGTGACCGCGACCGAGGACGCGTCCCGGTTCACCACCGCGAACCTGGCCCAGTACGAGGCGGTGGTCTTCCTCAACACCACCGGAGACGTCCTGGACGCCGCACAGCAGTCCGCCTTCGAGTCGTACGTCAACGGCGGCGGCGGGTACGTCGGCGTCCACGCCGCCGCCGACACCGAGTACGGCTGGTCGTACTACGGCAGCCTGGTGGGTGGCTACTTCGCCTCGCACCCGGCCATCCAGCAGGCGAACGTCCGCATCGAGAACCGGGCGCACCCGGCCACCGGTCAGCTGCCACAGACCTTGACCCGCACCGACGAGTGGTACAACTACCAGACCAACCCGCGCGCGGACGCCCGGGTCCTCGCCACCCTGGACGAGTCGTCGTACTCGGGCGGTTCGATGGGCGGTGACCATCCGATCTCCTGGTGCAAGACCGTCAGCTCCGGCCGGTCGTTCTACACCGGGTTGGGGCACACCCAGGGGTCGTACGCGGAGGCGGCGTTCCGCAGCCACCTGCTCGGCGGCATCCGGTACGCGGCGGGTCGGGCGAAGGCCGACTGCCGCCCGGAGACCGGCTACAGCAACCTCTACAACGGGTCCACCACCGGCTGGTCGCAGGCCGGTCCGGGCAGCTTCAGCAACTCCGACGCCACCCTCACCTCCGTCGGCGGCATGGGCCTGTACTGGTACAGCGCCAAGCAGTTCACCAACTACTCCCTGAAGCTGGACTGGCGGATGTCGGGCGACGACAACTCGGGCGTCTTCATCGGCTTCCCGCCGTCGACCGACCCCTGGTCGGCGGTGGACAACGGGTACGAGATCCAGATCGACGCCACCGACGCGGCCGACCGCACCACCGGCGCGGTCTACACCTTCCAGTCCGCCGACCTGGCCGCCCGGGACGCCGCCCTGAACCCGCCGGGAGAGTGGAACACCTACGAGCTGCTGGTCGAGGGGGAACGCCTCCAGGTCTTCCTCAACGGGCGGAAGATCAACGACTTCACCAACACCGACCCGGCCCGCTCGCTCGCCGGCCACGTCGGGCTCCAGAACCACGGTACGGGCGACGACGTGTCGTTCCGCAACGTCCGGATCAAGGAGCTGGGCGGCACCCCGCCGCCGGGCGGCAACACCACCGTGCAGGCCGAGGCGTTCAGCTCGGCCAACGGGGTCAGCGCGTTCACCAAGGCCGGGGCCAACGGCGGACAGACCCTCGGCTACGTCGACCCGGGCGACTGGGCCGCGTACCCGGGTCTCGACCTGACCGGGGTCACCTCGTTGCGGGCCCGGGTGGTCTCCGGTGGTCCGGGCGGCACCATCGGCATCCGGACCGGCTCGGCCACCGGCCCGCTGCTCGGCCAGGTGGCGGTGCCCAACACCGGAAGCTGGACCACGTACGCCGACGTCAGCACCACCCTGGCCGGGGTGCCCGCCGGTACGCAGACCGTGTACCTGACCTTCACCGGCTCCGGGACCGGCCTGTTCGACGTGGACGACTTCACCCTGGTCCGGGGCGGCGGCACCCCCGGCACCCCGGGCACCGGGCCGGTCGTCGGGCTCGGCGGCAAGTGCCTGGACGTACGCAACGCGGCCACCACCGACGGCACCCAGATCCAGATCTACACCTGCAACGGCACCGCCGCACAAACCTGGACGGTCACCCCGAACAGCACCGTCAAGGCACTCGGCAAATGCCTCGACGTCTCCGGAGGGGCTTCCGCCGACGGCACGAAGATCCAACTCTGGACCTGCAACGGCAGCGGCGCACAGAACTGGTCCGCCCAGGCCGACGGAACCCTACGCAACCCACAGTCCGGCAAGTGCCTCGACGTGTCGGACAACAACGCCACCGACGGCCAGCCCGTCCACCTGTGGACCTGCCTCTCCGCCGCCAACCAGAAGTGGACCCTGCCGTGACCCGGTAGGCGGGCAGCCCGTGCCCCCGCTGTCGGACCGGCAGCGGGGGCATGTCGGGTCTCCCGCGTCGACGCTCTGCGCGCGCTCACTTTGCTCCGCCCGCACTCCGTCCGCCGCAGGCTCCGACATGTCCTGTGCAGCAGGAGGAGCCCGAAGGCGGAGCGGGTCACAGCAAGGTGATGCCGCCGTCCACGGTGAGCTCGAATCCGATGGTGTAGGTCGCGTCGAAGGCGAGGAAGACGGCTGCGCGGGCGACCTCGTCTGGGTGGCCCATGCGCAGCATCGGGTTCTGCGCGGCGAAACCGGCGACCATCTCGTCCGCGACCTCGGTGGGCAGGTTCCGGTGCAGGATTCCGGTGTCGATCGTTCCCGGGCTCACCGCGTTCACTCGCACGCCGCGTGGCAGCAGCTCGCGGCCCAGCGTGCGGGCCATCGAGCGCAGAGCGGCCTTACTGGCCGAATAGGCGCTCATGTTCGGCATGCCGATCTCGTTCGCGACCGAGGTGGTTAGCACCACGCCGGAGTCTTCCGCGAGTAGCCCAACTAGCCGCTGCAGGGTGAAGAACGGCCCCTTGACGTTGGCGGCGAAGACAGCATCGAAGTCTTCTTCGGTCGTCGCCTCGAACGGTGTCGAATCGCCAGGGACGCCCGCGTTCAAGAACACCGCGTCCAGCGTGCCGAAGGTGTCCTTCACCTGCTCGGCGAGGGCGTCGATGTCGGCCCGGGAGGTGGCGTCGCTGCGGACAGCGATGACACCATCGATCTGTGCGTTGGCGGACCGTCCGGTCACCATCACGCTTGCGCCCCCGGCTGTCAGCAGGCGCGCGATCGACAGGCCGATTCCGCTGGTTCCGCCGGTGACGAGGGCACGCTTTCCGTCGAAGTTCCCCATGTCGTTAATTGAAGTCCGGGGCCGGTCCGGCCGTCCAATACCATTCCGGTAACCCGTTATGCACTGCGAACATGGGTATTCTTCGAGAATGCTCGTTCCCGGCTCCGATCTTGATCTTCGCCTCGTCGGCTACTTCTTGGTTGTCGCAGAGCAGGCGAACTTCGGCCGAGCGGCCGCAGCGCTGCACGTCGCGCAGCCATCGCTGAGCCGTCAGATCCAGCGCCTCGAGGAGCACCTCGGTACGCGCCTGTTCGACCGGACGCCGCAGGGCAGCCGGCTCACCGCAGCCGGTCGCGCCTTCCTGCCGCAGGCTCAGACCCTGATGCAAGCCGCTCAGGCTGCCACCGTTGCGGCGCGTGAGGCCACCACCCCGTACGAAATCATGATCGGTTACGCCAGTGATCTGGTCATCACGTCGGCGGTGCGCCGGCTCCGTCACCGACACCCGACGGCCCGGATCCGCACCCGGCACATCGGCCTTCTTGACGGCCGCGCCCTGACCGACCGTCGGGTGGACGCCCTGGTCACTCGCGCCCCGCTGGCTTTCCCCACCGACCGACTGCGCCTGCGTGACCTGTGGGCCGAGCCCCGGGTACTGGTCGTGCACCACGGCCATCGGCTGGCCGGCAAGGAATCCGTCACGGTGGATGATCTCGCCAATGAAGCCTTCCCACGCTGTCCGTCTGCGGTCACAACGTGGAACGACTTCGACCGACTCGAACCCCGCCCCGGCAAGGCACCGGTCATCGACGCGCCCCTCGACTACGAGTCCTTCCAGGACAA
>NZ_BBOL01000012.1:0-130663 GCF_020884815.1 Micromonospora sp. NBRC 110038
GCCTCCGGCACCGACGCCACGATCAACTGCAACCCCAACTCCGACACCCGACGATCCCGATACTCCAACACCTCGGGAAAGTTGTGCCCCGTATCCACATGCATCACCGGAAACGGCACACTCGCCGGCGCAAACGCCTTCTGCGCCAACCGCAACATCACGATCGAATCCTTACCACCCGAGAAGAGCAGCACCGGCCGCTCCATCTCCGCAACCACCTCACGCATCACGAAGATGCTCTCCGCCTCCAGGGCATCGAGGTGGGAGACCTGGTACGTAGCGGGGGCGGTCATGACCCGGCCTCGATCCGCTCGGCTGCGCTCATGGATTCCAGACCTTTCCGGTCGGACACGTGAAGAAGACTGCTCAGGCTACCCGGAATGCCTCTGCAGCGCTGCAAGCAACCGGCTGGCGAGATCCTTGCGGCAGACCAGCAGATCCGGCAGGCGCGGGTCGGCCTCGTTGTATTTCAGCGCAGAACCGTCGATCCGGGAAGCATGCAGGCCGGTGGCCGTCGCCACAGCCACCGGAGCGGCCGAGTCCCACTCGTACTGGCCGCCCGCGTGGACGTACGCGTCGACCTCACCCGTCACCACAGCGGCGATCTTCGCCCCCGCCGAGCCCATCGGCACCAGATGAGCGCCCACATCGTCCGCCAGATCGGTCAGGAAAACCGGCGGACGGCTACGACTGGCCGCCAACCGGATGGTCCTTCCGCCGCCCAAGGTCGCCGCCTCCAGGGTCATCGGCGGGTACGCCGGCGGATGGTCCGTGCCCAGCACCCGGTGCTGCGCCGGCAACCCCACCGCCCCCGCCACCAGGCGGTGCGGCGTCGACGCGTTCCGCGCCCACAACGCCACGTGCACCGCCCAGTCCGAACGGCCCTCCTCGGAGAACTCCCGGGTCCCGTCCAACGGGTCGACGATCCACACCCGGTCGGCGGTCAGCCGGGACACCGCCCCGGCGCTCACCTCCGCCGCCCACGCCAGCCGCGACCCCTCGTCCTCCTCCGAGAGCACCGCGTCCCCCGGCCGCCACTTCGCCAGCTCGGTGCGGATCAGGTCGTGCGAGACCTTGTCCCCGGCCGACCGCAACGCCCCCGGGTCGGCGAACCCCAGATCGGCCCGCACGCCCAGCAGCGCCTGCCCGGCCTGGGCCGCCAACCACCGGGCGAACGCGCCGTCGATCATCGGAGGACTGCCCACCACTCACTCCCGTCGCCTCGCCGCGACCCACCTCGCCGGCCACGGCCACCTGCCGGCCACGCCCACCTGCCGGCCGTGGTCCGCCGGAAAGGCGCAGACTACCGGCCGTACGACCGCCAGCCGCGCCGCCCCGCCCGGCTCAGGCCCCGTGATAGAGGTTCTGGGTCGGCTCCACACCCCGGGTGACCACCGACTCGACCACGTCCGCCGCCCGGTCCACCAGGAACTCCAGCTCCTTGCGCTCCGCCGCCGAGAAGTCCGACAGCACGTAGTCGGCCGGGTCCTGCCGCCCCGGCGGCCGGCCGATGCCGAACCGCACCCGCACGTACTCCTTCGTCCCCAGCGACTTCGACATCGAACGCAGCCCGTTGTGCCCGCCCTCGCCACCGCCGCACTTCACCCGCACCTGGCCGTAGCCGATGTCCAGCTCGTCGTGGACCGCGATCACCCGCCCCGGCGGCACCTTGTGGAACTGCGCCAACCCGGCCACCGGCCCCCCGGAGAGGTTCATGTACGTCAGCGGCTTCATCAGCACCAGCTTCGGCCCGCCCAACCCGAGCCGGCCCTCGGCCACCTCGGCCACCGCCCGCCGGTGCCGACCGAACTTCCCGCCCACTCGGGCGGCCAGCAGCTCGGCCACCATGAAGCCCACGTTGTGCCGGTTACCCGCGTACTCCCGGCCCGGGTTGCCCAGGCCGACCACCAGCCACGGCCCCGACTCGTCCGTCACGCCACACCCCTCCCGCTCGCCCGCCGCACCCGGCGGCCGGCCCAGACCCGGTCCCGACACGACGACAGGCGCCCCCGGGGTCGGGGGCGCCTGTCGCACGGAAAGACTGACCGGTCAGGCCTCGGTCTTCGCCTCGGCCGGGGCCTCCTCGCCCTCGGCGGCCGGGGCCTCGGCACCCTCGGCGGCCTCCTCGCCAGCCTCGGCCTCGGCCTCCTCGGCGGGGGCCTCGACCTCGGGCAGCGTGGCCTCCAGCTGCTCGGCGGTCGGGGCGGCCGTCACGGCGGCGACCGGCAGCTCCGGGTCGGCGGCCAGCTCGACGCCCGACGGCAGCTCCACGTCGGCGGCGGTGACCTGCGTGCCGGCCTCCAGGCCCTCGATCGACGCCTCCAGGTGGTCCGGCACCTTGGTGGCGTCGGCGGTCACCGAGAGGGTGTCGTGGTCGTGCACGATCAGGGTGTCCTTCGCGGCCTCGCCGGTCAGCTGGACCGGGACCTCGACGGTGACCTTCTCGCCGCGACGGACCAGCAGCAGGTCGACGTGCTCGAAGGTGTCCTTGATCGGGTCACGCTGGATCGCCTTCGGCAGCGCCAGCACCTGGGTGCCGTCGCTGACCTCGATCGCGAACAGCTGGTTGGCGCCGCCCTTACGGATCGCGGCGGCGAACTCACGCGCGGGCAGCGCGATGTGCTTCGGCTTCTCGGCGTGGCCGTACAGCACGGCGGGCACCATGCCGGCCCGGCGGGTACGACGGGCACCACCCTTGCCGAACTCGGTACGGGGCTCGGCGCTGATCTTTACCTCGGACACGGGGAAACTCCTGATGCTTTTCGCTGCGGCGGCTTGTCGTCTTGCGGTGCTGGGGCGAGGGGCTCGCTGGGGCTCATGCGTCATGAACGACTGCCCGGAGCACCGCGTCGATCACGGTGCCTCCGTGCGGTGCTTTTCAGCGGCCCGCCGGGCACCCTCGCCGTGGCAACCGCAACAGTCTACCCGAGCTGAATACGCGCCCGACGGCAGTCCCCGCCCCGCACGCTGTCAGGAGCGAAAACGCCCAACACCGCCGTGCGCCGGCCGCCGCGACGACGGCCGGCGCACGACGATCACCTCAGCTCAGGCCACCGAAGAGGGTCGTCACCGAGCCGTCGTCGAAGACCTCCCGGATCGCCCGGGCCAGCAGCGGCGCGATCGACAGCACCGTGATCTTGTCGAGCTGCTTCTCCGGCGGCAACGGCAGCGTGTTCGTCACCACGACCTCGGTGATCGGGCTGTTCTTCAGCCGCTCGGTCGCCGGATCCGACAGCAACGCGTGGGTCGACGCCACCACGATCTCCGCCGCGCCCGACTCCCGCAGGATGTCGGCGGCCTTGGTGATCGTCCCACCGGTGTCGATCATGTCGTCGACGATCAGGCACACCCGACCCTCGACCTCACCGACCACCCGGTTCGCCACCACCTGGTTCGGCTTCAACGGATCCCGCGTCTTGTGGATGAACGCCAGCGGGCAACCGCCCAGCCGGTCGGTCCACCGCTCCGCCACCCGCACCCGGCCCGAGTCCGGCGCCACCACCGTCATCGGCCGCCCGGCGAACTTGCGCTCCACGTACTCGGCCAGCACGTCCATCGCGAACAGGTGGTCGACCGGGCCGTCGAAGAAGCCCTGGATCTGCGCGGTGTGCAGGTCCACCGTGAGGATGCGGTTCGCCCCCGCCGTCTTCAGCAGGTCCGCCACCAGCCGCGCCGAGATCGGCTCCCGGCCGCGGTGCTTCTTGTCCTGCCGCGAGTACGGGTAGAACGGCAGGACCACGGTGATCCGCTTGGCCGAGCCACGCTTCAGCGCATCGACCATGATCAGGGTCTCCATGACCCAGGTGTTGACCCCGTGCGTCACGGACTGCACCACGAAGGCGTCCGAACCACGCACCGAGTCCTTGAAGCGCACGAAGATCTCGCCGTTGGCGAACTCGTACGCGTCGGCGGGCGTCGGCGCGACGCCGAGGACCTCACCGATCTCCCTGGCCAAGTCCGGGAAACCACGTCCGGAGAAGAGCATCAGGCTCTTGCGGTTTTCGGCGACGATGCTGCCCATGGGCCCGTCTGCTCCCGTTGGTCGGTTTGCCCGGCTGCGGTGTGGGGCCGGGGACTATTCGGTTTGCAGTATCTCCCCCGCCTGACGGCCCCCGAACCGCCTCGGCGCCCTCGTGGATTGCCTCACCTTCCCTTGCGCCCACTATGCCCCAGGCGCATCCTCCGCCGCAGCCCGCAAAGCCCGCTCCGCAGCCTCCGCCGACGCCGTGCCGGCCCGCCTCCGGGCCACCCATCCCTCGATGCTGCGCTGCGGCGCGCGGGTCACCCCGAGCGCCCCCGGCGGCACGTCCTGGCTGATCGCGCTGCCCGCCGCGACGTACGCGCCCGGCCCCACCTCCACCGGGGCGATCAGGCTGGTGTCGCAGCCGATGAAGGCCGCCTCCCCCACCGTCGTGCGGTGCTTGTTCACCCCGTCGTAGTTCACGAAGATCGTCGCCGCGCCGATGTTGGCCCGGGCCCCGATCGTCGCGTCACCCACGTACGACAGGTGCGGCACCTTCGCGCCCGCCCCGACCTCGGAGTTCTTCACCTCGACGAACGTGCCGACCTTGGCCTTCTCGGCCAACCGCGCCGCCGGCCGCAGGTACGCGTACGGCCCGACGCTGGCCCCCGCGCCGACCTCGGCGTCGACGGCGTGGCTGCGCAGCACCGTCGCCCCCGGCCCGACCACCGTGTCGATCAGCGTCACGTCCGGGCCCACCACCGCCTCCGCGCCCACCACGGTCCGGCCGCGCAGCTGCGTGTTCTGGTCGATCACCGCGTCCCGGTCCACCGCGACCGTCACGTCGATCCAGGTCGTCGCCGGGTCCAGGATGCTCACCCCGGTGCGCATCCACGCCTCGTTGACGCGGTCGCGCAGCAGCCGGCGCAGCGCCGCCAGCTCGACCCGGTCGTTGCAGCCCAGCGTCTCCACGTGGTCGGTGGCCACGTGCACCCCGACCGGCTCGCCGATGGAGACCAGCAGGGCGAAGACGTCCGTCAGGTACTCCTCGCCCTGGTCGTTGTCGGTGGAGAGCTTGCCCAGCGCGTCCCGCAACCGCACCGCGTCGAACGCGTAGCTGCCGGCGTTGATCTCCCGCAGCGCCCGCTGCTCGGCGGTGGCGTCGCGCTCCTCGACGATCTGCCGCAGCCGGCCCGCCTCGTCCCGGACGATCCGCCCGAGCCCGGTGGGGTCGGGCACCTCGGCGGCGAGCACGGTCGCCGCCGCACCGGCCGCCTCGTGCGCGTCGACCAGCGCGGCGACCGTCTCGGGGCGCAGCAGCGGCACGTCTCCGTTGATCACGACCACGGTCCCCGCGGCGTCGGCGACGGCGTCGAGCGCGATCCGGACCGCGTGGCCGGTGCCGCGCTGCTCGGCCTGGAGCACCGGTACGGCCTCCGGGGCGACCTCGGCCAGGTGCGCCCGGACCCGGTCCGCCCCGTGGCCGACCACGACGACGGTCCGGTCCGCGCGCAGGGGCCCGGTGGCGGTGAGCACGTGGCCGAGCAGGGTCCGGCCGAGCAGGGGATGCAGCACCTTGGGCAGCGCCGACTTCATCCGCTTGCCCTCCCCGGCGGCGAGCACGACGACGGTGCGGAGGTGGGGCTGGGACACGACGTGGCTCCCGTCGGGACGGCGACAGTCTCGCGGCCATGCTAACCACGCAAGGGCGGCGATCCGCATCCGCCTGACGAAAGCCGGCATTCCTCCAGCACGGAGAACGCGAGCTGGGGTGCCTGGATTCGAACCAGGAGCTCAAGGCTCCAAAGGCCTGCGGGTTGCCGTTACCCCACACCCCATCGCCCGCCCAGCCTAGCGGTACGTCGATCTAGTCGGGTGTACCGCCTGCCGTCCGGAACAGCTCGGCGATCATACCCTCGATCCGCCAGTAGAGCTCGCGACTGCGCGGCACGGTGATCACTAGGCAGCCTCGGTAGTCGTCGCCCGTGTTGCGGCGGACGGTGGTCGGATTGTGGCGCTTCAGCACCGACCGGCTGAACCGACCCACCGGCAGGCCCAGCCGGTCCGCCCACCATCGGACCGCCGCGTCCGCATCGGCCGACTCGTGGATGCTGACCCGGTAGTCGGGCACCTCCCGAGCGACCCCGCACTCGTCGAGAAAGCGGAGGAACAACGCCAGCAGGCCCGGGTCACTGTTGATGAACTGAAGGCGGTCCTGCGCCCGCCACGGCTTGGACTTGGCACCCTCGCACCAGTAGATGGCCGCACCGAGGAGCAGACAGTCACGCCGGTCGAGGGAACCGACCACCCGCGCGGCGGCGACCATCGTCTCCGCCCGGGCGCACTCGCGGGCCCGCCGGTGCTCCGCCCACCGGGCTTCGGTCATCCGTTGCGAGTGGGCCCGGCGGCGCTGCGCGGTCGCGTCGTCCGGGTCGAGCGGCAGGTGCTTCACCCACTCGTACGCCGTCGACTTCGCCACCCCGAGCTGCCGCGCGATGTCGTTCACCGACTGCCCCCGGGCTCGCAGTTGCGTCGCCTCGGCCCGGAGGGCGTCCTTGGCGTTGGGCCGGCGGGTCCGCTCCGGGGCGGGCACCCCGCGCAGCAGTTCCTGGACCCGGTTGCGGCCGAGGCCGGTGCGGGCCCGGATCTCGCGCACGCTGAGCTGCTCGACGGTGCGCAGTCGGCGAACCTCTGCCGCCCGGGAGTCGTCCAAGAGCTGGAAGGCGTCCACGAACAGCAGATTAGTGCGGACGTACGACACGCAACGCATCCACGCCGGGAACTGTCCGGTGCTTTTCCCGACGCCCTAAGTTACGGTGACGTAGGCGTAACTTCGTGATCTCTGCAATCCCGCTGCGAGGTGCCATGTCGACCGCTCTGACCGAGTCCCACCCCACCGGTCCGAAGCCGCTGACCCAGGGCCCGCAGTCGCGGGGCATCCTGGTCGCCCTGTGGGCGTTCGTGGTCGTCCCGTTCCTGGCCCTGGTCGCCGCGGTGCCGGTCGCCTGGGGCGGCTGGCTGGGCTGGACCGACGTGGCGGTGGCCGCGTTCTGGTACGTCGTCTCGGGGCTGGGCATCACGGTCGGCTACCACCGCTACTTCACCCACGGCTCCTTCAGGGCGCGGCCGTGGCTGCGGGTGGCGCTGGCGGTCGCGGGTTCCCTCGCGGTGCAGGGCGAGATCATCCAGTGGGTCGCCGACCACCGCCGGCACCACGCGTTCTCCGACCTCGACGGCGACCCGCACTCGCCGTGGCGGTTCGGCCAGAGTGTCCGGGGGCTGGTGAAGGGGCTGTTCCACGCGCACGTCGGCTGGCTGTTCGGCCGGGAACTGTCCAACCGGGAGCGGTTCGCCCCGGACCTGCTCGCCGACCGCGCGACGCGGAGGGTGGACCGGCTCTTCCCGGTGCTGGTGGTGGTGACGGTGCTCGGCCCGGCGCTGATGGGCGGCCTGCTCACCTGGTCGTGGCGGGGCGCCCTGACGGCGCTGTTCTGGGGTGGGCTGGTGCGGATCTCGCTGCTGCACCACGTGACCTGGTCGATCAACTCGGTCTGCCACGTCTACGGCGATCGGCCGTTCGCGATGCGCCAGGGCGACCGGGCGACCAACTTCTGGCCGCTGGCGATCCTGTCGTTCGGCGAGAGCTGGCACAACCTGCACCATGCCGAGCCGACGAGCGCCCGGCACGGCGTGCTGCGCGGGCAGGTCGACATCTCGGCCCGGGTGATCTGGCTGTTGGAGCGGACCGGGGCCGCGTGGGCGGTGCGCTGGCCGAAGCCGGAGCGCATCGCGGCCAAGCTGGCCCACCCGGAGCCGCCGCGGCGGGGTCGGCTGCGGTAAACGGGTCGGTCGGGCCGGCCGCCACCTGGCAGGATGGCCGGATGACCGACGACGGCGGCGCGACCAACGACGGCGGCAGCATCCCACGACAGGGCGTCACGGCGCGCCGGCGAGGTGACGGCATGGCAGATGGTCCGGTCGGCGGAGGCGGGGCAGGCGGCGGGCGGCGGCGCGCGGTGCCGGCGGCGGGTAAGCCGCCGTCGCGGGTGCGGATGTCGGCGGCCCAGCGGCGCGAGCAGTTGATCTCGATCGGTCGGCAGTTGTTCGCCGAGCGGGGCTTCGACGCGACCTCGATCGAGGAGGTGGCGGCCCGGGCGAAGGTCTCCAAGCCGGTGGTCTACGAGCACTTCGGCGGCAAGGAGGGGCTCTACGCGGTGGTGGTGGACCGGGAGGTCCGGGCCCTGCTGGACCGGATCACCGCGGCGTTGACCGCCGGTCACCCCCGGGAGTTGCTGGAGCAGGCGGCGCTGACCCTGCTGGGTTACATCGAGGAGGAGACCAGCGGGTTCCGGGTGCTGGTCCGGGAGTCGCCGCTGATGTCGGCGACGGGCAACTTCAGCAGCGTGATGAACGACGTCGCGCACCAGGTCGAGCACATCCTCGGGGCCGAGTTCAAGACCCGGGGGTACGACCCGAAGCTGGCCGAGCTCTACTCGCAGGCGCTGGTGGGGATGGTGGCGTTGACGGGGCGCTGGTGGCTGGAGGTGCGCAAGCCGCGTAAGGAGACGGTGGCGGCGCACCTGGTCAACCTGGCCTGGAACGGGTTGTCGCACCTGGAGGCGAAGCCGACGCTGATCACGCCCCGGGGCCGCTGACGGCGCGGTCGGTCGGCGGCGGGTCGGCGGTCAGCGGCTGCCGGGGACGGGGTCGCGGCGACGCCGGTCCTCGGCCTCGGCGTGGTCGGCCGGGCCGACCTTGTCGTAGAGGCCGGTGGCGAGCAGCACCAGCCCGAACAGCAGCGACACGATGACGGTGGACATCGAGAAGTTGAGGAAGTTCGCGGGGGTCTGCAGGACGGCCATCATCAGGGTGCCGGTGACGAGGAAGACCGCGCCGGCGGTGAGGTTCATGTAGTGGCCGAGGTTGGTGCGCCGGGACGCCCCGATCAGCAGCACGATGCCGAAGGCCACCGAGACGAGCGAGAACGCCAGGTTGGTGCGGAGCCCGAGGGCCCAGTGGCTGCCCCGGTCGAAGAGACCTTCGCCCCAGGTCTCGGCGGTGCCCCAGACGCCGAAGAGCAGGATGTAGAGCCCGACGAGCCCGGCGAGGACGCGGTAGAGCGGCCGGGCCGGGTGGTTGACCGGAAAGTGCGCCATGACCCCTCCGTCCGATTGACACCAGTCGGAAGGATTGTCACCCCGCCGGCCGTCGGACGTGGGCCGAACCGCCGCAGCGGGGGGCGGCGCGTGCCGACCCCCCGCTGCGGTGTGCGGGCTACAGGACGAGCCGGGCCTTCTGCCAGGCCTCGTTCTCCTCGTCCGTGCCGACCTTGCCGTACATGCCGGCCATCAGCAGGACCATGGAGAGGGTCAGCACCACGATGTCGGTGGTGATGGTGAAGTTGAAGATGTTGGCGTCGGTCTGGAGGAAGGCCAGCTCGGCGAGGCCGAGGACCATGAGGGCGTACGCCAGCCACTGGTTGATCGCGACGTCGAGGTTGCGGCCGATCACGGTGCCGGCGAGGATCGCGATGCCGAGCACGATGCTCAGCAGCGAGAAGCCGAGGTTGGTGCCCTGCCCGAGCACCGTGGTGTCGTCCTGGGCGAGGAAGTCGTTGCCGGCGCTGGCGACGAGGCCGAGCACGCCGAAGACCAGGAAGTACAGACCAACGAGCCCGCCGATCGCCCGGTAGATCGGCCGCGCGGGGTGGTTGACGGGGGTGTGGGCCATGTCTGAGTCTCCAAGACCGTGCGGGTGAGGGGTCGCCTGCGATTGTCCCGCACGGCGGGCTGTGACGCCGCACACCCCCCGCCCGGTTGCCCTGGTCAGCTGCCGGGCACCTGCTCGGCGAGGGCCAGCCAGCTCTCCTCGACCTGCTCCCGCTCGGCCCGGACGTCCTTGAGCTGGGCGTCCAGCTCGGCGACCCGGGCGTAGTCGGTGGCGTTGGCGGCGAGCTGGTCGAGGAGGGTGACCTCCCGCTGCTCCAGCTTGGCGATCTGCCGTTCGAGGCGGGTGAGTTCCTTCTTGGCCTGCCGGGCCTCGGCGGCGGACATGCCGCCCGTGGCGGCGGCGGGCGTGCCGTCGGCGGTGGGCCCGGTGGGGGCGGCCGGGGCGGCGGGCTGCCGGTCGGCGGCGCGGGCCAGGTACTCGTCGACGCCGCCGGGCAGGTGCACGAGGCGGCCGTCGCCGAACATCCCGTACGCGACGTCGGTGACCCGTTCGATGAGGTACCGGTCGTGGCTGGCCACGATGATCGTGCCGGGCCAGGAGTCGAGGAGGTCCTCCAGCGCGGCGAGGGTGTCGGTGTCCAGGTCGTTGGTGGGCTCGTCGAACAGCAGCACGTTGGGCTCGGCGGCGAGCAGCCGGAGCATCTGCAGGCGGCGGCGTTCCCCGCCGGAGAGGTCGCCGACGGGCGTCCAGAGCCGGCGGTCGTCGAAGCCGAAGACCTCGGCGAGCTGGGCGGCGGAGACCTCCCGGTCGCCGAGCTGTACCCGGCGGGCGACCTCCTCGACGGCTTCGAGGACGCGCAGGTGGCCGGGGAGTTCGGCCAGCTCCTGGGAGAGGAAGGCCGGCTTGACCGTGGAGCCGGTGTGGAAGCGTCCGCCGTCGGGGCGGGTGATGCCCGCGAGCAGCCGCAGCAGGGTGGTCTTGCCGGCGCCGTTGCGGCCGAGGATGGCGATCCGGTCGCCGGGGCCGACCTGCCAGGTGGTGTCGTGCAGGATCTCCTTGGGGCCGGCGTGCAGCCGGACGTGCTCCAGGTCGTACACCTGCTTGCCGAGCCGGGCGGTGGCGAGCCGTTGCAGCGACATGGTGTCGCGCGGCGGTGGCACGTCGTCGATGAGCGCGTTGGCGGCGTCGATGCGGAACTTCGGCTTGGAGGTGCGGGCGGGCGGGCCGCGCCGCAGCCAGGCGATCTCCTTGCGGAGGAGGTTCTGCCGGCGGGCCTCGGTGGCGGCGGCGACGCGTTCCCGTTCGGCTCGGGCGAGGGTCCAGGCGGCGAAGCCGCCCTCGTAGGCCCGGACGGTCTGGTCGGCGACCTCCCAGGTGGTGGTGCAGACGGCGTCGAGGAACCACCGGTCGTGGGTGACCACGACGAGCGCGCCGCGCCGGCCGACGAGGTGCTTCGCGAGCCAGTCGACGCCGCCGACGTCGAGGTGGTTGGTGGGCTCGTCGAGGATGAGCAGGTCGGACTCGCGGACCAGCAGGGCGGCCAGGGCGACGCGGCGGCGCTCGCCGCCGGACATGGGCCCGACGGGCTGGTCGAGGCCGAGGTGGGGCATGCCGAGGCCGTCGAGGATGGCGCGGACGCCGGCGTCGCCGGCCCACTCGTGCTCGGCGCCCATGCTCTGGCCGAGCCAGGCGGTGCCGAGCACCACGTCCCGGACGGTGGCCTCGGGGGTGAGGGCGAGGGCCTGCGGCAGCCACAGCACGCGCAGGTCGCGGCGGTGGGTGACGCGCCCGTCGTCGGGGTCCTCCTGCTTGGTGAGCATCCGCAGCAGGGTGGACTTGCCGGCGCCGTTGAGGCCGACGACGCCGATCCGGTCGGCGTCGTCGAGGCCGAGCGAGACGTCGGTGAGCAGCGGCCCGGCGGCGCCGTACCCCTTGGACACCCGGTCCAGGTTGACGATGTTGGCCACTACCTCACCTTCCATGATCAAGGCGTCCCGGTGCCGGCGGGCACCTGGGGACGCCTGGCCTTCAAGGGTACGCGGACGCCCCGACCCGCCCCGGAGGGCGGGTGCGGGTGCGGGTGGGTCAGCCGATCCGGGCGCCGGCCACCGGGCCGTGTGCGGTGCGCGCCTCGCGGCACACCCCGGCCGCCTCCAGCTCGGCGGCGATCCGCTCGGCGTCGGCGGCGTCGGCGGCAAGGAAGACGCAGGTGGGCCCGGAGCCGGAGACGATGCCGGCGAGCGCCCCGGCGGCCTCGCCGGCCTTGAGGGTGGCGGCCAGCGACGGGCGCATGGCCAGCGCGGCGGCCTGGAGGTCGTTGCCGAGGGTGGCGGCGAGCACCCGGGGGTCGCGTTGGCGCAGCGCGGCGAGGAGCCCGTCGGTGCTGCCCAGCGGCGGTCCGGCGGCACCGGCGGCGCGGAGCCGGTCGAGTTCGGCGTACGCGGCGGGGGTGGAGAGGCCGCCGTCGGCGATGGCGACCACCCAGTGCCAGGAGGTGGGGCGGGCCAGCACGGGGCTGACGGCCTCGCCCCGGCCGGTGCCCAGCGCGGTGCCGCCGTGGATCAGGAACGGCACGTCGGAGCCGAGGTCGGCGGCGATCCCGGCCAGCTCGTCGCGGGACAGGCCGGTGCCCCAGAGCGCGTCGCAGGCGACGAGGGCCGCCGCCGCGTCGGCGCTGCCGCCGGCCAGGCCCCCGGCGAGCGGGATCTGCTTGCGCAGGTGCAGCCGGGCGTGCGGCATGACGCCCGCGTAGCCGGCGAGGGCGTGGGCGGCCCGGATCACCAGGTTGGTGTCGTCGAGGGCCAGCTCGCCGGTGCCCTCCCCCTCCATGGTCAGGGTGAGCGTGTCGCCGCGGCGGGCGGTCAGCTCGTCGTGGATGGAGATGGCGTGGTAGACCGTGTTCAGCTCGTGGTAGCCGTCGCGGCGCAGCGGGCCCACCCCGAGGTGCAGGTTGACCTTGGCGGGGACCCGCACCCGGACGGGGCCGGCGGCCCCGCGTCGCTGCTGGTCGTCATCGTCGTCCGGTCGCCAGGCCTCGGTCACGGGACGATGCCCCGCAGGCGCAGGCGGATGTCGAACGGCTCGGTCACGATCAGCTCCTCGGCGGGGTCGGTGGCCGGCGCGGACCGGCCGTCAACCAGGTCGTACGCGTTGCGGGGTCCGGGCACCGCGCCAGCCTACTGCGCGGCCGGCGTGCCGGTCGGAGCCGACGCGGCGACGGCGGCGAACTGCTCGACGGTGAGTGACTCCCCGCGTGCGCCGGGGTCCACCCCGGCGGCGGTGAGGGCGGCGGCGGCCCGGTCGGGGCCGCCGGCCCACCCGGCGAGGGCGGCCCGCAGGGTCTTGCGGCGCTGGGCGAACGCGGCGTCGACGACGGCGAAGACCCGTTCCCGGGGCACCTCGGGGCGGGGCGGCTCGCGGCGGGTGAAGGCGACCAGTCCGGAGTCGACGTTGGGCACCGGCCAGAACACGTTGGGCGGGACCCGGCCGGCGGCGCGGGCGTGCGCGTGCCAGGCGAGCTTGACCGACGGGATGCCGTACACCTTGGAGCCGGGGCCGGCGACGAGCCGGTCGGCGACCTCCTTCTGCACCATCACCAGGCCGTGGCGGAGGCTGGGCAGCGCGGCGAGCAGGTGCAGCACCACGGGCACGGCCACGTTGTACGGCAGGTTCGCCACGAGGGCGGTCGGCGCGGGGTCGGCCAGTTCGGCGGCGGTGACGCGCAGCGCGTCGGCGCGGTGCACGGTGAGCCGGTCGGCGTACGGGCCGGCGTGGTGGGCGGCGGTCTGCGGCAGCGCGGCGGCCAGCGTCGGGTCGATCTCGACGGCGTGGGTGTGCGCGGCGACGGGGAGCAGTGCGAGGGTGAGCGAGCCGAGGCCGGGGCCCACCTCCAGGGCGACGTCGTCGGCGGTGAGCGCGGCGGCGGCGACGATGCGGCGCACGGTGTTGGGGTCGTGCACGAAGTTCTGGCCGAGCTTCTTGGTGGGGCTGACGCCGAGTCGGGCGGCGAGGTCCCGGATCTCCGCCGGGCCGAGCAGGTTGGGGGTCACCACGGGCCGAAGGCGCGTTCGCCGTTGGCCGACAGGGCGGCGCAGAGCGCGTCGAGGTCCGCGCCGGTGGTCGCGGCCAGCGCGCGGACGGTGAGCGGGATCAGGTACGACGCGTTGGGCCGCCCCCGGTGTGGGGTGGGGGTGAGGTAGGGGGCGTCGGTCTCCACGAGGAGCTGGTCGAGCGGGGTGAGCGCGGCGGCCTCGCGCAGCGCGGTGGCGCTGGCGAAGGTGACGGTGCCGGCGAAGCTGAGCAGGTAGCCCCGGCGGACGCACTCGCGGGCGAAGTCGGCGTCGCCGGAGAAGCAGTGCAGGACGACGGTGTCCGGGGCGCCCTCGTCGTCGAGGACGCGCAGCACGTCGGCGTGGGCGTCCCGGTCGTGGATGACGAGGGCCTTGCCGTGCCGCTTGGCGATGCCGATGTGGGCGCGGAAGCTCTCCTCCTGCGCGGCGCGGCCCTCGTCGCCGGTGCGGAAGAAGTCCATTCCGGTCTCGCCGATGCCGCGCACCCGGTCGCGGGCGGCGAGGGCCTCGATGGCGCGCAGCGCCTCGTCGAGGTCGGCGAGGCGGGGCGCCTCGTTGGGGTGCAGCGCGACGGTGGCGAGCACCGCCGGGTAGCGGTCGGCGGCGTCGGCGCTCCACGCCGAGGACGCGACGTCGACGCCGACCTGGACGAGCCGGTCCACGCCGGCCTCGGCGGCCACCGCGACGGCCGCGGCGACCGGGTCGTCGGCGGTGGCGTTGCCGCCCGCCCCGCCGGCCGGGACGCCGGCCTCGGTGACGGTGATGTCCAGGTGGGTGTGGCTGTCCGGCACGGGGCCGGGCAGCGGCTCGGGCGCGGGCGGGAACTCGCCGGCCCGGCGGGCGGCCCGCTGCCGGCGGGGTTCGGTCGACTCGGTCATCGCCGCCAGCATCACACACCGCCGGTCGGCCCGGTCCGCCACCCGGCCTCTTCCCGGTGTCCCGGCGGTGGGGTGGGAAGTGCGCCGACCAGGCACCGGTCATCGGGCCGTCACCGGCCGTTCACCCGCCCGGAACGCGGCGGGCCTAGCGTCGCCGGGGTGAGCGTCTCCCCCCAGGCCCGCGGAGCCGCCGAAGCGCGGGCGGGGCTGCGCGTCACGTGCGGCGGGGTCGCCTACCCGGCGGAGGCGATCGCCCGGGGCGCGGCGTACGAGTTGTTCAGCGCCGAGGAGGCACCCGGCTTCGAGTGGTCGCCCCGGGCGGGGGCGCCGCTGCCCTGGCGGCGGTTCGCCCACGCCAGCGAGGTCGACGCGGTGCACGGCGCGGCCGAGCCGACCGAGGAGCCGGACGCGCCGCTGATGGTGCCGCTGCACCGCGAGCGGGGCTGGTCGCAGGTGCAGCGGCTCAGCCAGCAGCCGGCCTCGGCCGGCGATCCGACGCTGGTGGCGGTGCGGGCGTCCGCGGTGGTCCGGCGGGGCACCCGGATGGTCAAGGTGCTCTCCGCGCGGCAGCTCGCCGGGTACGCCCGGGGTTGGCTGCCGCACGGCTTCTGCCACCGCGAGCACGACGTGGCGCATCTGCGCACCCCGGGGGCCCTGGCGGTGCTGCGCACCGACTCGCCGGGCGGCCGCGACGACCTGGAGGTGGCGTACGCGCTGCGCTGGCGGGCGGCGGACCCGGCCGACTACGTGCGGCCGGTCGGCGCGGAGCACCGGGGGTTGACGGCGCTGCCGCCCCGGGACCGGCTCGGCCCGCCGGTGCTGGGCACCGGGTTCGTGCCGAGCGAGGCGCAACTGGTCCCGGAGTTCGTCACGCGGGACTTCGCCGACCTGCCGATGCCGGCCAACGCCACCCTGCTGGCCTACCCGGCGTCGGGCGAGGAGGTGGTGCTCTACAGCTACCAGGCCGAGCAGCGGGGCTGGCTGCGGATGGTCGGCCCGCAGTGGCGGCACCTGCTGGCCGGGGTGCCGGACCTCTCCCCCGACCAGGAGTGGCTACCGACCGGGGAGGCGGCCCGGTCGACGCAGCTCGTCGGCGGGTACGCCGGCGCCGCGTACGAGGCGGTCGCCGACCTGCCCGGCGGGTTCCGGGTGCTGGCGATGACCCGGGCCGCGCGGTACCCGGTGGAGGCGGTGGCCCGCCGGTTGCGGCACGCCGCCTGGCGGGGCGTGCCCTGGCTCGTCCTGCGGGAGGAGGCCGGCTGGCTGCGGTTGCGGATGGTCCGGCCCGATCCGGACGCGGTGGCCACGACCGGGGCGCAGTGCCAGGAACGGGGCGTCTACGAGGTGTGGGCCCCGGCGGCCGAGGTGACCGACGACCGGATGGTCGACGTGTCCTATCCGCTCTGACCGGAGCGGCCCCGGCGGCGCGGTCCCGGCGGGACCGCATATCGGGGGGCGGGTCGGGAATGCGCGGGGCGTCCGACGACCCGACCCCGCACCGGGAGACGAGATGCCCTTCATGACCGTCGGCGCGGAGAACACCGCGCCCATCGACCTGTACTACGAGGACCACGGCGCCGGCCAGCCGGTCGTGCTGATCCACGGCTTCCCGTTCAACGGGGCGACGTGGGAGAAGCAGACCAACGCGCTGCTCGCCGCCGGCTACCGGACCATCACGTACGACCGGCGGGGCTTCGGCAACTCCAGCCAGCCGGCCGCCGGCTACGACTACGACACGTTCGCGGCCGACCTGGACGTGCTGATGACCGAGCTGGACCTGCGCAACGTGATCCTGATCGGGCACTCGATGGGCACCGGTGAGGTCACCCGCTACCTGGGCACGTACGGGTCGAACCGGGTGGACCGGGCGGTGCTGCTCGCCCCGCTCGCGCCGTTCCTGCTGAAGACCCCGGACAACCCGGAGGGGCTGGACCGGAGCCTGTTCGACGGCTTCCAGCAGGCGATCCTCGCCGACCGGTTCGCCTTCCTCACCAGCTTCTGCGACAACTTCTTCAACTACGCCGACAACAAGGGCAGGCTGGTCAGCGAGGAGGCGTACCGGGCGCACTGGGACATCGGCGCGCGGGCCTCGGCGATCGGCACGTACCAGAGCGTGGACGCCTGGCTGACCGACTTCCGGCCCGACGTGCCCCGGATCGACGTGCCGGTGCTGATCGTGCAGGGCGACCAGGACCGGGTCCTGCCGTACGGGGTGACCGGCCAGCGGTTGCAGCCGATGCTGCCCGACGGCCGGCTGGTGACGCTGAAGGGCGCCCCGCACGGCATCCCGTGGACGAACGCCGACGAGGTGAACCGGGCGATCCTGGAGTTCGTGGTGGCCCCGGCGATGGCACGGCGCTGAGCCCTTTCGCACGCCGATGTCGGCGACATGGCGGTGTCCCGGGTGCCGGGATGCCGCCATGTCGCCGTCATTGCGGGCCCTTCGTGGTGGGCCGGCGGGGCGGGTCAGATCGTGGGCCGGCGGGGCGGGTCAGCCGGCGAGCCTGGCCAGCTCCTCCTCGACGATCGACGGGTCGAGCTTGCGGAACACCGGCTTCGGTGCCGCGAGCGGCCGGCCCACCTCCAGCGGCACCGACTCCCAGCGCGCCCCGACCGTGTAGTCGCCGGTCAGCACCGGGTACGCGGGCCCGCCGTCGAGGTCGTCGACCTCCTCCAGCACCGGCATCGGGGCGTGCACACCCGTGCCGCCGAGCAGCTCGTGGATCTGCTGCGCGGAGTGCGGCAGGAACGGCGTGAGCAGGGTGTTGGCGTCGCTGACCACCTGGAGGGCGACGTGCAGGATGGTGCCCATCCGGGGCTTGTCGGCCTCGGCCTTGAGCTTCCAGGGGGCCTGCTCCGACAGGTACTTGTTGGCCTCGGCGACGACCCGCATCGCCTCGCCGATGGCCTGCTTCTGCCGGTGCCGACCGATCAGGTCGCCGACGGTGTCGAAGCCGGCGCGGGCGGTGGCCAGCAGCGCCTCGTCGGCCTCCGTGAGCCCGGCGGGGTCGACCGGCGGGATCGCGCCGAAGTTCTTCGCCGCCATCGACACCGACCGGTTGACCAGGTTGCCCCAGCCGGCGACCAGCTCGTCGTTGTTGCGGCGGAGGAACTCGGCCCAGGTGAAGTCGGTGTCGTTGCTCTCCGGCCCGGCGACCGCGATGAAGTAGCGCAGCGCGTCCGCGTCGTAGCGTTCGAGGAAGTCCCGCACGTAGATGACGACCTTGCGGGACGAGGAGAACTTGCGGCCCTCCATCGTGAGGTATTCGCTGGAGACGACCTCGGTGGGCAGGTTGAGCCGGCCCAGCGCGCCGGGCTCGCCGTCGTGGTCGCCCGCGCCGGAGTAGCCGCCGAGCAGCGCCGGCCAGATCACCGAGTGGAAGACGATGTTGTCCTTGCCCATGAAGTAGTAGCTGCGGGCGTCCCTGCCCTCGGCGTCGGCGGACCACCACCTGCGCCACGCCTCCGGGTCGCCGGTGCGGCGGGCCCACTCGATGGACGCCGACAGGTAGCCGATGACCGCGTCGAACCAGACGTAGATCCGCTTGTCCGGGCGGTCGCGCCAGTCGTCGAGGGGGATCGGCACGCCCCACTCCAGGTCCCGGGTGATGGCCCGGGGCTGGAGGTCGTCGAGGAGGTTCCGCGAGAACCGCAGCACGTTGGGCCGCCAGCCCTCGCGGCCGTCCAGCCATTGCCGCAGGGCGTCGGCGAGGGCGGGCAGGTCGAGGAAGAAGTGCTCGGTCTCGACGAACTCCGGCGTCTCGCCGTTGATCTTGGACTTGGGGTTGATCAGGTCGACCGGGTCGAGCTGGTTGCCGCAATTGTCGCACTGGTCGCCGCGGGCGCTGTCGTACCCGCAGATCGGGCAGGTGCCCTCGATGTACCGGTCGGGCAGGGTCCGGCCCGTCGACGGCGAGATCGCGCCGGTGGTGACCCGGGGCACGATGTAGCCGTTGCGGTGCAGCCCGGCGAACAGCTCCTGCACCACCGCGTAGTGGTTGCGGGTGGTGGTGCGGGTGAACAGGTCGTACGACAGCCCCAGCGCCCGCAGGTCCTCGGCGATCACCCGGTTGTAGCGGTCGGCCAGCTCGCGGGGGGTGACCCCCTCGGCGTCGGCCTGCACCTGGATCGGGGTGCCGTGCTCGTCGGTGCCCGAGACCATGAGCACGTCGTGGCCGGCCATCCGCATGTACCGGGCGAAGACGTCGGAGGGAACGCCGAAACCGGAGACGTGGCCGATGTGGCGCGGGCCGTTGGCGTACGGCCAGGCTACCGCCGCGAGAACGTGACTCATGACCAGCAAGCCTAGTGACCGGCGCGGGGCCACCGCGAACCAATAGGCCGGCTCGCCACGAGCACCCCGGGCTTCTCGCCCGATTTGTCGCCGACACGCGGCCTGACCTGCACTGCTGCCCTCACCTGCCGGTGTCCAATGAAACCGTGACTGGCAGACGAGCCGCCCAGGGGCACGAGGAGCCGCCCGGCGGATCGGCGCCCGCGCCGCCCGCGCAGGCGGCCCGGCCCGCCCAGGCGGGCCCGACCACGCAGCCCGGCCCGCCCGCCCAGGCGGGCCCGCCCACCCAGCCCGGCCCCACTGCACAGCCCGGCCCATCCGCGCTGCCCGGCCCGACCACCCAGCCCGGCCCGACCACGCTGCCCGGGCAGGCGGTCGGCCCCGACCAGCCGGTGGAGGTGGAGCCGACCACCGGTGCCCCGGTCGACGCGGTGCCGCGCCGGGTTCCGGTCCGGCAGCCCGGCGGCCGGCTCCGCCGGGCCCCGGCCCCCGACGAGGACGCGCAGGGCGACGACGACGGGCTGTTCTGGGCCCCGATCGAACAGGTGCACTGGGACGGCACCCCCCTGCGCGAGGAACACGGCCGCCGCCGCTGGTGGTGGCGGCGCGCCGCCGACGCGGACCCCCGGGGCGGCACCCGCCGGCGGCGCGCCGCCGACCGGCCCGCCCACCCGCCGGACCCCTGGCAGGGCCTCTCCGCCCTGCTGGCGCTCAGCCTGCTCGCCGCCTTCTTCGCCTGGGTGAGCGTCGGCCCGTTCTGGCTCGCCCTCGGGCACGCCACCACCGGCACCGTCGTGATCGGCGAGTGCACGGGCGCCGGGTTGACGCAGCGCTGCCGGGGGGTCTTCACCGCCGAGGGCGAGCGGTTCATCGCCTTCGGGGTACGCGTCAGCGGGGTGCCCGCCGAACGCACCGCCACCGGCTCCACCCTGACCGCCCGGATGACCGGCCCGTCGGGCGACACCGCGTACGCCGACACCGGCGCCGGTCGGCACCTGCGCTGGCTGCTCGGGCTGCTGCTGGTGCTGGCCTGCGGCGCGGGGATCGCCCGGTACACCGGTGCGGCCCGGCTGGCCGACCGGCGGGCCCGCCGCTGGGCGGTGACGGTCGCGGTGGCCGGCCCGCTCGTGATCAGCGCCGGCTTCCTCGCCGCAGCCTGGTAGGCGCGCCCGCCCCGGCCCCCGCCGACCGGTCACCTCAGGCGTGGACGGTGGTGTAGACGTCGCGGCGGCGCAGGCCGTACTCGGTGGCGACCTCGGTGATCGCGTCGCGCCGGGACAGGCCGGCGGCCTCCCGCTCGGCGACGGCCGCGCGCAGGGTCTCGTCGTCGGGGCGCTGCGCGGCGGCCGGCGGCGCGCCGGCCACCACGAGGGTGATCTCGCCGCGCGGCTCGTGCTCGGCGGCCCAGGCGGCCAGCTCGCCGAGGGGGCGGCGGACCACCTCCTCGTACGTCTTGGTCAGCTCGCGGCAGAGCGCGGCCGGGCGGTCGGCGCCGAACCCGGCGGCCAGGTCGGCGAGCGCGCCCGCGATGCGGTGCGGGGCCTCGAAGAGGACCAGGGTGCGTTCCTCGGCGGCCAGGGCGCGCACCCGGGACCGCCGCGCGCCGGGGGTGCGGGGCAGGAAGCCCTCGAAGCAGAACCGGTCGCTGGGCAGGCCGGACAGGGCCAGGGCGGTGGTGACGGCGCTGGGCCCGGGTGCGGCGGTCACCGGGACCCCGGCGTCGAGAGCCCCCCGGACCAGCCGGTAGCCGGGGTCGGAGACGCTGGGCATGCCGCCGTCGGTGACCAGGGCGACGACGTATCCCTCGCGGAGGATCTCGACGAGTTCGGGAGTGCGCCGCTCCTCGTTGCCCTCGAAGTAGGAGACGATCCGGCCGCCGACGGTGACGTCGAGGTCGCGGGCCAGCCGGGTGAGCCGCCGGGTGTCCTCGGCGGCGACCACGTCGGCGGCGGCGAGCACCTCGCGGAGCCGGCCGGACGCGTCGGCCGGGTTGCCGAGCGGCGCGCCGAGGAGGATCAGGCGTCCGAATTCGGACATTTCACCCAAGAGAAGCGCTCCTTCATCGACAGTTGTACCGATATCGGGGACGACGGACGCCACCGGGCACCTCCGCAGCCTACGATCGCTGCGTGACGAGTGCGTCGACAGCGCAGAGCGCGAGCGCGGGCCAGGCGGGACCGGAGCAGGCCGGGTCCGCCGGCGACGCGACCGAGGAGTCCGGGCCTCCCCCCACCCCCGACGCCGGCGGCGGGGGCGTTTCCGCGATCGTTCGGCGGCGGCTCGCCACCGTCGACGCCCGGCTGGACGTCAACTCGTGGATCGCCACCGCCGTGGTGGTGGCGATCGCCGCGATCCTGCGCCTGGTCGGCCTCAGCTACCCCAAGGGCAAGATCTTCGACGAGATCTACTACGCCCGCGACGGCTGGGGGCTCGTCGACAAGGGCGTCGAGTGGAACTACAAGGACAACGGCCCGTCGTACGTGGTGCACCCGCCGCTGGGCAAGTGGCTGATCGGCCTCGGCGAGTGGGCGTTCGGCTACTCCGACGCCGAGCACAACATCTCCGTGCCCGGGCACCTGATGACGACCGCACCGGAGTTCGGCTGGCGGTTCGGCGCGGCGCTGGCCGGCATCGTCTCGGTGCTGCTGCTGGTGCGCATCGGCCGCCGGCTGTTCCGCTCCACCACGCTCGGCTGCGCCGCCGGCCTGCTGCTCGCCCTCGACGGCTTCCACCTGGTGCTGTCCCGCACCGCCCTGCTCGACATCTTCCTGCTGCTGTTCGTGCTGGCCGCGTTCGGCGCGCTGGTCCTCGACCGGGACGCCCGGCGTCGCCGGTGGAGCCGGGCGCTGGACGCCGGCCTCGACCCCACCGCGCCCGGCCGCGCCGGCCGGCCCGCCGGCGGCTGGCGGAACTGGCCGTGGTGGCGGCTGGCCGCCGGGGTGCTGCTCGGCCTCGCCTGCGCGGTCAAGTGGAGCGCCCTCTACTTCCTGCCGGCCTTCGCGCTGCTGGCCCTGCTGTGGGAGGTCGGCGTCCGCCGCTCCGCGGGGGTGCGCCGGCCGTGGCGCGACGCGCTGCTCGACGAACTGCCCTGGCTGGTGCTGGCCGGCGTCCTCATGGTCGTCGCCTACGTGGCGACCTGGTCGGGCTGGCTGCTGACCGACGACGGCTACTACCGCCTCGCCGCCAGGTACCCGAACGTGCCGGGCCTGAGCGACACCCCGATCATCGGGGCGCTGAACAACCTGTGGGAATACCACAAGGCGGCGTACGGCTTCCACAAGCAGCTCGACGACCCGCACAAGTACCAGTCCTGGCCCTGGCAGTGGCTGCTGCTGGGCCGGCCGGTGGCGTTCCACTGGTCGGGCGAGGGCGCCTGCGGCGCGCCGAGCTGCGCCTCGGAGATCCTGTTGCTGGGCACGCCGCTGCTGTGGTGGTCGTTCCTGCCCGCCCTGTTCGGGGCGGCCTGGATCGGCCTCGCGCGGCGGGACTGGCGGGCCGGGGCGATCCTGCTCTGCGTGGCCGCCGGGCTGCTGCCCTGGTTCTGGTTCGCCCTCGACGGCCGGACGATGTTCTCCTTCTACACCGCGCCGGCCCTGCCGTTCCTGGTCCTCGCGGTCGTCTACGTGCTGGGCGCGATCGTCACGCCGGCCACCGACGGGGCGCGGGCGCCGGCCGCCAAGGGGGCCTCCGCCGACGGCGAGGACGAGGTGGCGGAACGCCGGCTGGTGGGTGGCGTCATCGTGGGCGCGTACGTGCTGCTGGTGGCGCTCTGCTTCGCGTACTTCTATCCGATCTTCGTGGGCAAGGTGCTGCCGTACGCGGAGTGGTCGGCCCGGATGTGGTTGGACGGCCGCTGGATCTGACGCGCCGGCCGTCGGATATCGGACAACCGGGCCCCGGGGCGGGCCCGGTTGCCGGGCCACCGGGGCGGGAAACGGCTCCTGGGCGCAAAGACGCGCGCCCCGATCGCCTGCCACGGGGGAAGCGGGCGATTGGGGCGCGCAATAGGAGCTTAACCACCCGGCACCACCGGCACAACGGGTGGACTCGGGTCAGATTTCCGACGGAGCAACACCAGCCTAATGGTTTACATGCGGCAGCTAACCGTCAGTCATCCAGCGGGGACCTTACGGAGCTTCCCGGCCGCGCCGAGGGTCCGGCCCACCCCGCCGCCGGGCGCCTGAGGGCCGCCTGAGCCTCCAAAGTGGATCTCACTACACTCGCCCCGGTGATCAACAAGAGACGATGGACAACCGTCTTCCGCGGACTGCTGGCGGCAACCGTCCTGGTCGGTCCGGCGGTCGCGCTGGGTGGTCCCGCACCCGCGCGGGCGGACGAGGAGAACCCCGCCGCCGAGCCGCCCCGGGTCGAGCTGGTGCTCGACGTCAGCGGCTCGATGCGGGCCCGGGACATCGACGGTCGCAGCCGGATCTCGGTGGCACAGCAGGCGTTCAACGAGGTCGTGGACGCGCTGCCCGAGGAGACCCAGCTCGGCATCCGGGTGCTCGGGGCCACCTACAAGGGCAAGGACAAGAAGGTGGGGTGCCAGGACACCCAGCAGATCGTGCCGGTCGGCCGGGTGGACCGGGCCCAGGCCAAGGCGGCCGTGGCCACCCTCCGGCCCACCGGGTTCACCCCGGTCGGGCTGGCGCTGCGCTCGGCCGCCGCCGACCTCGGCACGGGCGCCACCGCCCGCCGGATCGTGCTGATCACCGACGGCGAGGACACCTGCGCCCCGCCGGACCCGTGCGAGGTGGCCCGCGAGCTGGCCGCCCAGGGCACCAAGCTGGTGGTGGACACCCTCGGACTCGCCCCCGACGAGAAGGTGCGCAGGCAGCTGCTCTGCATCGCCGGCGCCACCGGTGGGACGTACACGGCCGCGCAGAGCGCCGAGGAGCTGACCGGCCGGATCAAGCAGTTGGTGGACCGGGCCCGGGACACCTACACCGCCGCACCGACCGTGGTGGGCGGCTCCGCCCGTTGCCCGGACGCGCCGCTGCTCGCCCCCGGCGTCTACACCGACCGGGAACAGTTCTCCGAGCACCGCTGGTACCGGGTGCCGGTGCGCCCGGGTCAGGAGCTGCGGGCCTCGGTGAGCATCGCGCTGGACCGCCCGGTCAACCCCGACCACGCGGTGCTGCTGCGGGCGACCGCCCCCGACGGCCGGGAGCTGGTCCGGGGCGTGGACGCCGGCAGCGGCCGCACCGACGTGGTCTCCGCCGGCCTGCGCTGGTCGGCCGCCGCCGACGACGACGCGGACGCCGACGACGGGGACGGGGACGGGGAGACCCCGAGCCCGGCGGCCGGCGACACGGCGGCCGCCCCGACCACCGTCTGCCTGGTGGTCAGCAACGCGTTCGCGCCGCGCACCGGCACCCGGGCCAGCCCCGGGATGCCGATCGAGCTGACCATCGACGTGGTCGCCTCGTCGCCGGACCCCGGCGGGCCGGACCTGGGCCGGGGCTGGGTGCTGTTGCTGCTGCTGACCCTGGCCGGCCTGGTCACCGGGCTCGTAGCCGGGCTGCTCACCCGCTGGTGGGTCGCCACCTGGAGGGAGAACTGACGATGCGTACCCCGTTGATCCGGTCCTCGGCGGCGCTGGTCGCCGCCGCCGCGCTGACGCTCCCGGCCGCCCCCGCGCTGGCCGCGCCCACCCCCTCGCCCGGTGCCGCGACGGTCACCAAGGCCGGCACCTCGTTCCTCACCGCCACGCCGATCACCGCCGGCCAGCCGGTCCGGGTCGGCGCGTCAGGCGGCGACTACCTCTACTGGTCGTTCTCGGCCAGCGCCGGGCAGGTCCACGAGATCGCGGCGACGGTCACCTTCCCGAAGGGCCGCACCGGCGACTCCACCTGGACGGTCGAGGTCTTCGACGGCCTGCGCCGCCGGCAGGCGTGCACGGCGGGGGCGCAGACCCCGACCGCCGGGGCGTCGGCGACCAGCGTGGCGCTGGGCTGCACCCTGCGCCGGGTCCGGTCGTGGGCCGAGCCGTGGTCGGCCGACCCGCTGCCCGGCACGTACTACGTGCGGCTCTCCGTCGTGGAGCTGCCGGAGCCGGACCTCGGCCTGCCGGTCGACGTGGACCTGCTGGTCGCCGAGGTCGGCGACGGCGACGCCCCCGCCGACGACGGGGAGCTGAAGGCCCCGCTGGTGCCCAACACGAAGGCCGGGACCGTGCTGACCGGTGACCCGGCGGCGGCCCCGGCCGACGAGGAGGACGACGGGAGCCTCCTCGCCGGGTGGCTGCCGGACCTGTCGTCGCGGTGGGTCTGGACCACGGTCGGCGGGGTGCTCGCGGCGGTGGCCGGCGTCGTCGGCTTCGCGCTGACCCGCCGTCCCCGCCGGCCCTGACCCCCGCCGGCCCGGCCCTGCCGTGGACCGTGGGATCGGCGCGTGCCGACCGCCGATCCCACGGTCCGCCGGCGCGGGGACGGGTGCGGTACGTTCGACGGCGATGAGCGGCGTGCGGGGCGGTCGGGGCCGCGACGGGGGCGGCGGGGGCCGGGATGCGTGACCTGCTGCCGCCCGAGGTCGCGGTGGCCGTCGCCGGTGGGGACGACTGGGACGGCCAGCTGCTGCCCGCCGAGCGGGCCTGCCTGGGCGAGCGGGCGGTCGAGCGCCGCCGGCGCGACTTCACCGCCGGGCGGGTCTGCGCCCGGCGGGCGCTCGCCCGGCTCGGCGTGCCGGCCGTCGCCGTACCCGCCGCGCCCGACCGTTCCCCGGTCTGGCCACCCGGGGTGGTCGGCACCATCACCCACACGCCGGGCTACTGCGCCGCCGCCGCGGCCCGCGCCGACGAGATCCGGTCGGTCGGCATGGACGCCGAACGGCACCGGGAGCTCAACCCGGGGGTACGCCGGCTGGTCGGCCTGCCCGAGGAGTGGGACGACTGCGCCCGGCTCCCCGACACCGCACCCTGGCCCGTCGTGCTGTTCAGCGCCAAGGAGACCGTCTACAAGGTGTGGCACCCGGTCGTCGGCACGTGGCTGGACTTCCACGACGCCCGCGTCGAGCTGGACCCGGACTCCGGCCTGTTCACGGCCCGGATCTCCCCCGCCAGGCTGGACGCGGCCCCGGTGCCCGACCCGCCCGCGACGGTCACCGGGCGGTTCGCGGTCGACGCCGACGTGGTCCGTACCGCCGCCATCCTGTTACCCCGCTGAGACGGTCGGGGTGATCCGCGACTTGGCCAGGGGCGATACCGTCAGGGCGTTCGAGATCGCGATGAGGTGCCGAGGAGTACGGTGAGCCACCCCCAGGACCCTTACGGGCCGCCGCAAGACCCCTACCAGCCGAACCAGGATCCGGCGACGGCACCCATGCCCTCGTGGCCGGCCGATCCGACCGCACCGCCGCCCCTGCCGCCGACCACCCCGCAGCCCCCGGTCTCGGGCGCGGGGTACCCGCCGCCGCCGGTCTCGGGTGCGCCCTATCCGCCGCCGCCGGTGTCCGGCGCGCCGTACCAGCCGACCTCGGGCTCCCCGTACCAGCCCACGTCGGGTTCGCCGTACCAGCCGGGTGGGTTCACGCCGCCGCCCGCCCCCGACCCGACGTACCAGCCGGGCGTGGAGGCGGCCTACCCGCCGCCGCCCGGTCCGGCCTACCCGCCGCCCCCGGGCGGGTCGTACCCGCCCGGCCCGGGCTACGCGCCCGGCCAGGGTTACCCGCTCGGCCCGCCGATGGGGGCCAAGAAGAGCAGCAAGAAGCCGATCGTCATCATCGTGGTCGTCGTGGTGGTGCTCGCGCTGCTCTGCTGCGTCGGCGGCATCGTGGCGCTGGTCACCGGGGCCAACGAGGCGGCGAAGGAAGCCGAGCGGCAGTTCCCGGACCTGCCCCGGGTCACCACCGCACCGAGCGGCCTGCCGAGCGCCGGCCCGACCTCCTCGTCGTCGTCCGCCCCGGCCGACGGGGAGACCTTCAACATGAAGGCCGGCGACACCCTGGTCATCAACGACGAGGACGGCACCCTGGAGATCACGGTGCTGCGGTTCCGCACCTCGACGAAGGGCTGCAAGTCGTACTCGCCCGACCCCGACAAGGGGCTCTACCTGATCGCGGACGTCACCGCGACGGTGAAGAAGGGCAACATGTCGATCAACCCGTTCTACTTCCAGTGGGTGGCCGAGGACGGCACCACCGCGAACGGGATCGCCGGCGCGCTGGCCGGCTGCGGCGACCTGCTCGACTCCGGGGTCAACCTGCGGGAGGGCAGCAAGCGCACCGGCAGCGTCACCTTCGACGTGACCAACAAGAACGGCGCGCTGGAATACCGGCACAAGCTGGAGACCGCCGGCTCCTGGAAGCCGTAGGCGCACCACCTCGCGTACGTAGGGGCCGGCCCGCCGCCGCGGGCCGGCCCCCCGTCCGTCCCCACCCAGTGGGTGGCGGGACCACGGTCACCCCCGACCGGGGCCCGGCCCTTTCGGGCGGCGGCGTGCGGCGGGCCGCAGCAGGTCGACCAGGCCACGCCAGGCGTGCCCGATCGTCAGCCCGGCCCGGATGGTCGCCAGGGGGTTCCAGAAGTCCCGGAAGTGGACGATCCGCCCGTCCCGGAACCGCACCACCGAGATGTAGACCTGGTGGAACGGCCGGCCGGTGACGACGCCCCGGCCGGCACCGACGAACTCGGCGATCACCAGCTCCGGGTCGGTGGTCTCGTGGAAGGTCAGGCCGGAGAAGCGCACGTCGAACTGCTTCGGGAAGTCCTTCATGTGCTCGTACAGCTCGCGGTGGCCGGTGAACCGCGCGGGGATGCCCGGCAGGGGGTAGGGGAACTCCAGCACCCCCTCGGGGTCGAACAGCTCCACCCACTCCGTGATCCGCCCCTCGGAGATCAACTCCAGGTTGCGGGCGAACAGGGCCTGGGCCTGGGTCCGGGCCTGCTGGTCGGCGTCCATGCTGGTCAGTCCTCACTGCTGGTCGGGGCGAGGGGCGGGACCGCACCGCCCGGCGCGGGGCGGGACCGCACGAGCGGGGCGAAGTTGCGGTCGAGCAGGGCGTCGGGCAGCAGGCGCGCGGCCAGGCTGCCCAACCGCACGTCTGCGCCGACCGGGTACCGGGTCCTCGGCCGCGCGGCGGTCAGCGCCCGGGCGACCGCCCGCGCGAAGTCCGCCGGGGTGGTCCCGCTGCGCCGGGCCTGCGCGGCCAGCCGGGCGAGGAAGCGACCGAACGGCTCCGCGTACAGGTCGCCGGCCCGCCCCGCCGCCCGCGCCATCGTCTCCGTCCCGGCGTCGACGACCTTGTCCCAGATCGGCGTCTGGATCGCCCCCGGCTGGACCACCGACACCGCGATCCCGAACGGCCGCAGCTCGCGCCGCAGGCTGTCGCTGACCGCCTCTTTGGCGAACTGGGCCGCCGCGTACGCGCCCAGGTAGGGCAGGGCGACCCGGCCCAGGCCGGAGGTGACGTTCACGATCCGGCCCCGGCCGGTGCGCAGCAGCGGGAGGAAGCCCTGGATCACGGCGACCTGGCCGACCACGTTGGTGTCGAGCTGCCGCCGCAGCTGCTCCGGCGGTACGCACTCCAGGGGGCCGGGCAGGCTGATGCCGGCGTTGTTGACCAGCCCCCAGAGGCCACCGGCGCCGACCTGCCGGGCCACCTCGTCGGTCGCCCCCCGGATCTGGTCGGCCCGGGTGACGTCGAGGCGGAGCGGGGTGAGCCGCCCGGCCGTGGCGGCGGCCAGGTCGTCGGCGGCGGCCCGGTCACGCACCCCGGCGAAGACCCGGAAACCGACCCGCTCCAGGTGGAGCGCGGCCTCCCGGCCGAGCCCCGACGAGGCGCCCGTGACCACCACCGCCCGGCCCCGCGCGTCGATCCGCCGTCCGGCCCCGATCATGTTCCCGCCCCTCTGTCGGTTCCGGCCGGCACCGCCGCGGCCCCGGCCACCGTCTCCTCGGTCCCGGCCGCCGACTCGCCGATCTCAGCCAGCACCGCGTCGACGCAGGCGGCGACGAGGCGGGCCGCCCTGGCGTCCGGGACCGCCTCCGGCACGTGGACGAAGTTCCAGGCCAGCTCCCCGTGGCTGGTGTTCGCCGTGGCGACGAAGTAGCCGCAGACGGAGAGCCCGGCGACGAACTGCGCCCCGCCGAGCCGCCAGGCCCCGATCCGGTCCGGGAAGTCGTACCGGCCGAGGTTGGACAGGCAGAGGTTCACCGGCCCGGTCCGCTCGGTCAGCTCCACGAACCGGCCGCTGGCCGCGACCGACGGCGGGCAGGAGAGGCGGACGAGGTCGACCATGGCGAAGTGGCTGCCCCGGCGGCGACGGCCCGCGAGGTCGCCGCTGATCGACCGGGCGACCTGCCACAGCGACACGCCCGGCCGGTAGGGCACGAACGAGGGGACGGTGGCGACGTACGCGCCGACGGCCCGCTCGGGCACGGGGGGCGTCAACGCGGCCCGGAAGTCCACCGGGGAGCCGATCGCCACGTGCCCCGGGGCGGGCGGGGGTGTCTCGGCGGCGACCGCGAGGACCATGGCGGCGGCGAGCGCACCGTGCACTGTGGTCCGTTCCCGGCGGCACGCCCGGGCCAGCGCGGCGACCTGCTCGGCGGTGAGCGTGCGGTGCAGCAGCCGGCTCCGGCGCTCGGTGAACGGCACGAACCGGCTCGGCGTCACCCGGGTCGGCCGGTGCCGGCGCATCGCGTACAGGTCCCGCAGCAGTTGCCCGCCGAGGCGCAGCGCGCCGGTGACGCCCCGGTACCGGCGGGGGAACATCCGCTCGGCCGGTGGCAGGGCCGGCTCGGCGCTGACCGGGGTTCGGCCGTCCGGGCCGGGCGGGCCCTGGGCGGCCAGCCGATCGGCGTGCTCGATCCACTGGCGCAGCAGCGACAGGGCGGTCGTGCCGTCGGCCACGCAGTGCGGCAGGGTCAGGATCAGGTCGTGCACGTCCCCGGGCGCAACACCCGTCGTCAGCACGACGGCCCGGCAGAGCGGGCCGGCCCGCCAGTCGACCCGGTCGGCCAGCTCCCGCTCGTTGACCTCGCGCAGCCAGCCTGCGTCGGGGTCGGCGGAGGCGGCGTGGGCGGCGGGATCGGCGGGCACGCCGGGGGCGGCGGGCAGCCCGGCGTCGGCGGCACCGTCGGGGCCGGGCGCGGCCCGCCGCAGCGGGATCGGCCGGTCCGTCGGCACGAACCGGGGTCGCCGGCCGTCCGGCCGGGTCGCGATGGCCACCCGCAGCAGCGGATGGCGGGCCTGGAGTTCGTCCAGCGCCGCCCGCAGCAGCTCCGGCGGCAGCTGCCCGCTCACCCGGACCCGGGCGATGACGTTGAGCGGGGAGACCTGGTCGGCGATCCAGTACCAGCGCTCCAGCGGGCTGAGCGCCCGGTGGGCCCCACGCGCGGGGCTCACCGCCCGGCCGCCGGCAGGGCGTCGGGGAAGGTCAGGTCCGCCAGGTTGCGGCGGTCGACCAGACGCGTGGGCAGCCACCGCAGGTACGCGCGGCGGGCCAGGTCCCCGGCGGGGCTGGCGAGCTGCTCGATCCGGCTCAGCGAGTGCGCCTGGCGGATCATCCGCCGGGTGCGGTCGCGGCGGGCCGCCTCGTAGCGGCGCAACGCGCCCGGCAGGTCGGTGGCCCCGGCCAGGCACCGGGCCAGCACCACCGCGTCCTCGACCGCCATCGCCGCGCCCTGCCCGAGGCTCGGCAGCATCGGGTGCGCCGCGTCGCCGAGCAGGGTGACCGCGCCGTCGCCCCAGCGCCGCAGGGCGGGGCGGTCCCGGGCGGGGACGCTGATGACCGCCGCGTCGGCGGTGGCGGCCACGGTGGCGACCACCTCGTCGGCCCAGCCCGCGTACGCGTGGAGGATCTCGTCCCGGCCGCCGCGCCAGTCGCGGGCCGCCTCCGGCGGCATGTTGCGGGTGCCCCACCAGTAGACGTGGTCGCCGCCGAGGTGCACCAACCCGAACCGCTGGCCCCGCCCCCAGTAGTGGGCGGCGTACCCCTCGCGGACCAGGTGGTGCCGGTACGCGACGGTCGCCAGCCAGCACACGTACCCGGGTTCCCGGGGCCGCTCGGGGCCGACGAGCTGCCGGCGTACCGCCGATCCGAAGCCGTCCGCGCCGATCAGCAGGTCGCCGTCGGCGCTGGTGCCGTCGGCGAACTCGACCCGGATGCCACCGTGGTGGCGGTGGAACCGGCGGGCGGCGGACCCGAGCCGGATCGGCGGGTCCCCGGCCTCGGCGAGCAGGGCCCGGTGCAGTTCGCCGCGGTGGATGGCGACGTTCTGCGCACCGACCCGGTCGCCGAGGTGCGCGAACCGGACGGTCCTGATCGGCCGCCCGGTGGCGGTGCGGAAGTGCAGCTCGGGGTAGACCTGGCCGCGCCGCTCGACGTCGAGGTCGATGCCGAGGCAGCGCAGCGCGACGCGCGCGTTGGCGGTGAGGGAGAGCGCCGAGCCGGCCGCCCGGAGCTCCGACGCCTGCTCGTGGATCTCCACGTCGACCCCGACGCGGCGCAGCGCGCCGGCCGCCGCGAGGCCGCCGATGCCCGCGCCGACGATGATGGCCTTCGGCCGACGGCGGCCCGAACCGGCGGCGCGGCCCGAACCGATGGCCTGCACCGAGCCGGCGGCGCGGGCCGGGCCGCCGGAGCCGGCGGGGGCGATCATCGCGCGTCCCCGACCGGCCGGCGGGCCGGGGTGTCCCCCGCCAGCAGCCCGGTGATCCGCCGCCCCACCTCGGCCACGTACGGCTCGTCCATGAGCACCAGGTGGTCGCCGGGTACGTCGATCACGTCGACCCGGCCGGTGGTCAGCTCGCCCCAGCCGTTGCGCGGGTCGAGGTGCAGGGTGCCGGCGAGGTCGTGCATCGGCTTCAGCACGGCGGGCAGCGGGTCGGCGGCCCGCAGCAGGGTGAGGTCCTGGTCGACGACCTCGGGCCGGTAGGAGATGATCGCCTCCCAGTTGGCCCGGAAGACCGCGAAGAGGCGGCGCACCGAGCCGCGCGGGCTGCCCGGGCGCAGCACCCCGCTCTCGCCGGCCCGGCCCGCGATGAAGTCGAGCTTCGCCTCGGGTGTGGTCAGCTCGGCCGGCACGCCGCGCGTCGGCACCCCGTCGTGGCCGAGCCGCATCAGCTCCCAGAAGAACCAGTCGAGCAGGACGTCGTCGGCGACCGGCACCGGGTCGCCGGGCCGGCGGGCGATCGGGTCGAGCAGGATCAGCTTGTCGACCCCGGCCCCGCTCTCGCGGAGCTGCCGCGCCATCTCGAAGGCCACCACCCCGCCGAACGACCAGCCGCCGATGGCGTACGGGCCGTCGGGCTGGACCCGGCGGATCGCGTCGAGGTAGGCGCGGGCCAGCTCGGGCACGGTACGCAGCGGCTCGGTGCCCGCGTCCACCCCGGCGGCCTGCAACGCGTACAGGGGCTGGTCGGGGCTGAGGTGGCGGGCCAGCGGGACGTAGCAGAGCACGTTGCCGCCGAGCGGGTGCACCAGGAACAGCGGCGGCCGGTCGCCCCGGGCGCGGATCGGCACCAGCGGGTCGAACGTGAGGTCCGCCCCGCCGGAGCGCAGCAGCGCCGCGACGCCCGCCACGGTCGGCGTGGCGACGAACGCCGAGACGGGCACGGCCACCCCGAACCGCTTCTCCAGCATCACCACCAGCCGCATCGCGGTCAGCGAGGTGCCGCCCAGCTCGAACAGGTTGTCGTGCGCGCCGACGGCCGGCAGGTGCAGCAGATCGGCGGCGATGTCGGCGACGACGCGCTCGTACCGGTCGCGGGGGGCGACGCGGGGCGCCTCGGCCAGCTCCAGCGGCAGCTCCCGCAGGGCGCGGTCGTTGCGCTTGCCGCTGGGGGTCAGCGGCATCGCCGGCAGCCACTGCCAGCGCGCCGGCACCAGGTGCTCGGGGAGGGTGGCGCGCAGCCGGCCGCGTACGTCGGCCAGGTCGACCGCGTCCGGGTCGCCGACGAGGAACACGGCGAGGTAGGAGTCGACGCCCTCCCGGCGGCGGGCGACGACGGCGGCCTCCCGGATCCCCGGGTACTCCGCGGCCAGCTCCATGACCGCCATCTCCACCTCCAGGGGTTCCACCCGGAAGCCACGGATCTTGGTCTGGGTGTCGGTGCGGGCCACCCAGATCAGGTCCCCGTTGGGCAGGTAGCGGGCCAGGTCGCCGGTGCGGTAGAGCCGGCTGCCGGGCGGGCCGAACGGGTTGGGCACGCAGCGCTCGGCGGTGAGGCCCGGCCGGCCGTGGTAGCCCCGGGTGACCTGGATCCCGCCGTAGTACAGCTCGCCGGTCACCCCCGTCGGCACGGGCCGCATCCGCTCGTCCAGCAGGTGCATCTCGACCCCGTCGATGGCGGGCCCGATCGGCGGCAGGTTGGGCCACCGCGCCGGGTCGCCGGTCATCGGGTACGCGGTGACCAGGTGCGTCTCGGTCGGCCCGTACTGGTTCTCCAGGACCGCGCCGGCCGGCAGGGCGGCCAGGAAGCGCCGGATCTCGGCGGTCACCCGCAGCTGCTCGCCGGAGGAGATCACCACCCGCAGCGCGCGGGGGTGGATGCCGAGCAGCTCCGCGGCCTCGGCGAGCTGCTGCAACGCGACGTACGGCAGGAAGATCCGGGCGACGGACTCGCGGTCGAGCAGCCGCAGCAGGGCCGGCACGTCCCGCCGGAGGTCCTCGTCGATGATCCGCAGGGTGCCGCCCGCGCTGATCGTGGTGAGGATCTCCTGGAACGACACGTCGAAGCTGAGCGGGGCGTACTGCAGCGTGGTGCCGCCGGCCGCCGCGCTGGCCGCCCGGATCTGCCACGCCTGGTAGTTGTCGAGCGCGCCGTGGGTCATCGCCACGCCCTTGGGCACCCCGGTCGAGCCGGAGGTGAACAGGACGTAGAGCAGGTCGTCGGCGGTGACCCGGGGCAGCACCACGGCCTCGTCGGTGACTGCGGGCCCCGCGAGGAGGTCGGCCACGTCGAGGACGGTCGACGGCTCGCCGACCAGGCCCCGGTGCCGCCGGTGCGTCACGATCCGCGCCGGCCGGGCCTGCTCGACCATCGCGGCGATGCGCTCCGCCGGGTACGTCACGTCCAGCGGGACGCAGGCGGCCCCGGCCCGCGCGATGCCGTAGATCGCGGCGATCATCTCCGGCGACCGGTCCAGGGCGATCCCGACGAGCTGGCCAGGCCGTACCCCGGCGCGCAGCAGCCCGACGGCGATCCGGTCGACCATCTCGTCGAGCCGCGCGTAGGTCCACCGCTGCGGCGGTCCGTCGGAGGCAGCCTCGGCGTCGAAGGTGATCGCGACGGCGTCCGGGGTGCGCCGGGCGTGCGCGGCGAGGCGGCGTCCCACGTCGCCGGGGGTTTCCAGGGGCGGGCCGGCGGGCCGCGGCGCGGCGGCGAGGAAGCCGAAGTCCGGCTCACCCTGCGGGTCGGCCACGATCCGGGCGAGGATGCGCAGGTACGCGTCGATCAGCAGGTCGGTCTGCGCCGGGGTGAGGGTGCGCCCGTCGGCGTCGACGCGCAGCGACACGCGCCGGTCGGCGGGGCTGACGAACACGTTCACCAGCAGGGTGAAGTTGGTCTCCTCCCAGGTGTCGAAGCCGAGCAGCTCGACCTCGGGCAGCTGGAGCAGCGGGGTCAGCACGTGCATGTGGACGTAGTTGAAGGCCGTCTCGAAGACCGGCTCGCCACCCCGGTCGCCGACGATGGCGTGCAGCGGGTAGCGCCGGTGCGGGTGGCACTCCCGCTCCTGCCCGTGGACCTGCCGGACCAGTTCCAGCCAGGTACGCGCGCCGGGGGTGACCCGCAGCGGCACCGTGTTGAGGAAGAGCCCCGCGACGAGTTCCGCCCCGGGCCGGTCCGGCCGGCCGTGGGTGACCAGGCCGGTGGTGACGTCCGCCGCACCGGAGTACAGCCGCAGCAGCAGACAGTGCGCCGCGAGCAGGACCGACTTCACCGGCAGCCCGTGGGCGGCGGCGAAGCCGCGTACCCGGTCCTGGAGGTCGTCGGGCAGCGGGACGTGCCGGATGATCGTCTCCTCGTCGCCGGGCGGCTCGTACTGGCGGCAGCCCTCGATCTGGGTGAGTTCCGCGCCGTCGAGCCGGGCCCGCCAGAAGTCGCGGGTGGCGACGGAGTCGACCGCGCGGCGTTCCTCGACGACGTACGCCGCCGGGGAGGGCAGCGCGGCCGCCCGGGGCGGGTCGATGTCGACGCCCACCAGGCGCAGGTAGGTCCGCAGCAGGTCACCGACGACGGTGGCCACGCTCCAGCCGTCGAGGAGCACGTGGTGGAAGCTGAACACCAGGTCGACGGCCCCGGACGGCAGCAGGTGCACCCGCATCAGGTGCAGCGGGGCGCGGTCGAACGCGTACCGGTGGCGTCGCCGCTGCCGCATGTGGGCCAGCACCTCGGCGGCGGCCGTGGCGGCGTCGAGGTCGCGCAGGTCGGCGACGTCGAGGCCGCCGGTCACCCGGGCGTGGACGACCTGGAGCGGCTCGGAGCAGCCGCCCAGGTCGAACGAGGAGCGCAGGGCCGGGTGGCGGTCGAGGAGGCGGGCGTGGGCGGCGCGGAACGCGACCTCGTCCCACGGCAGCCGCAGCGAGTAGCGGAACACATCGTGGTAGGCGGTGGCGTCCTCGCGTTCGCTGCCGTGGAACAGCAGGCCGAGCTGGAGCCGGGTCGCCGGGAAGGCGTCCTGCGCGTCGCCCAGCGCGGCCCGGTCCAGGTGCGACACCAGCCCGAACGGCTCCGGCGGGGCGTCCTGCCCACCGGCGGGCGGCGCGGCGGCGCGGGTGTGGGCGGCCAGCGCCGCCACGGTGGGCCGGGCCACCAGGTCGGCGACGGTGACGTGCAGGCCGTGCCGGGCCGCCTCGGCGCCGACCCGCAGGGCGAGGATGGAGTCGCCGCCGACGGCGAACCAGTCCTGGTGGATGCCGACGGACGGCACCCCCAGCACCCGTGCCCAGATCGCGGCGAGGGTGCGTTCCACCTCGTCGCGGGGGCCCGGCCCGGTCCCGGCGTCGGCGCGGGCGGCACCGGCGGGCGGGCCGCCGGCGATGGGCCCGACGGCGGGGTCGGGGGCGGAGTCGGTGGCGGACCCGGCGGCCGGGTCGGGCAGGGCGGCCTGGTCGAGCTTGCCGTGGGCGGTGAGCGGGATCCGGTCGAGCCGACGGAAGAGGGCGGGGACCAGATAGTCGGGCAGCCCGTGCAGGAGCTGGGCGCGCAGCCACGCCGGGTCGAGGTCGGCGTCGGCCCGGTAGTAGCCGACGAGGTGGGTGCCCCGGGCCGGGTCGGTGCGGGCCACCACGACCGCCTCCCGCACGCCGGGCACGGCGGCGAGGGCGTGCCGGGCCTCGCCGGGTTCGACCCGGTTGCCCCGGATCTTCACCTGGTCGTCGAGGCGGCCCAGGTATTCGACGGTGCCGTCGGCCAGCCAGCGGGCGAGGTCGCCGGTGCGGTACAGCCGACCGCCGGTCACCGGGTCGACGCCGAACCGCTGCGCGGTCAGCTCGGGCTGACCCAGGTAGCCCCGGGCTACGCCGATCCCGGCGATGCACAGCTCGCCGGGCGCGCCGACGGGCTGCGGCTCGTCGCCGGGGCCGAGCACGTAGAGCTGGATGTTGTCGATCGGGCGGCCGATCGGCACGCGGGCGGTCCGCCCGGCCGGGTCGGGCCGGCACTCGAAGTGGGAGACGTCGACCGTCGCCTCGGTCGGCCCGTACAGGTTGACCAGCCGGGGTGCCGGCGGCCCGGCGGGCAGCAGCCGGTGGAACCGGTCGACGTGCCGGGGCGGCAGTTCCTCGCCGCTGGCGAAGACCAGCCGCAGGCCGGCGGCGTCCGCGCGGGCCGCGGGGTCGTCGGCGAGCAGGTCGAGGAAGGGCCCCAACATCGACGGTACGAAGTGGACGACGCTGACGCCCTGCCGGGCGACCGTACGTCTCAGCGCGGCCGGGTCCCGCCGCACCTCCGGCTCGGGCAGCACCAGCCGGGCCCCGGCGAGCGCCCACCAGAACAGCTCCCACACGGAGACGTCGAACGACACGGGCGTCTTCTGCACAAGCGCGTCGTCGCCGGTCAGCGGGTAGCGCCGCTGCATCCAGGCGAGCCGGTTGACCACCGAGCGGTGCTCGATCAGCACCCCCTTGGGCCGGCCGGTGGAGCCCGACGTGTAGCACACGTACGCGAGGTCGGCGCCGTCGGCGACCGGCGTCACGGGCGTCGTGGGCCGGTCGGTCATGGCCTTGAGGTGGCAGACGGCGACTCCGGCGCCGACCGGCGGCGGTGGCGTGTCGCCGGTCACCACGAGCACCCGGGCCCCGCTGTCGGTGAGCAGGTGCCGCAGCCGCGCCTGGGGATGGTCGGGTTCGATCGCGACGTACGCCCCGCCCGCCTTCAGCGTGCCCAGGATCGCGGTGAGCAGCCCCGGCCCCCGGTCGGCGAGGACCGCGACCCGGTCGCCCCGGCCGACGCCGGCGTCGTGCAGGGCGTGGGCCACCTGGTTGGCGCGGGCGTCGAGGTCGGCGTAGCTGACCGTCTCGTCGGTGCCGTCGACGACCAGCGCGGTCCGGTCCGGGGTGCGGGCGGCCCGCCGGGCGAACAGGCCGTGCACCGTCAGGTCGTCGGGCAGGTCGGCCCGGGTGTCGTTGAGCCCCCGGGTGAGCCGGTCCCGTTCGACCTTGGGCAGCATCGGGGTCTGCGCGAGCGGCCGGTCGGGTCGGTCGAGGGCGTTGTGGAGCAGCGTGACGACGTGCCGGCCCAGGGCCTCGATCGGGAAGTCCGCGTCGAACACGTCGGGGGCGTAGTCGAGGTCCACCGTCAGCGGGCCGTCGTCGAAGTCGTTGACGAGCACGGCGAGGACGTGCCCGTCGTGCAGCCGGCTGCGCACCATCGTCCGCTGCGCGACGCCGGGGACCGGCTCCGGGCGGGGCCAGCGCATCCAGGACAGGGTCACGTCGTAGAGCTGCCGCCCGCCGTCGGGCAGGGCCACGCCGCGCAGCAGCTCGCCCCGGGACAGTCCCTGGTGGGCCCAGAGCGCGCGCAGGGTCGTCTGCACCTCGGCGGCCAGGTCCGCCAGCGGTCGCGCGCCGTCGATCCGGACCGGCAGGGGCAGTTCGTTGGCGAAGTGGCCGACGGTGCGGCGTTCGACGTGGGTCCGGCGGTTGAGCAGGGGTACGCCGAGGACGACCCGGTCGGTGCGGTGGATCCGGGCGAGGTAGGTGGCGAGGACGGAGGCGACGACGGTGAACGGGGACTCGCCCCGGGCGGTGATCCGGTCGACCAGGGCCCGGTCGATGGAGAAGCTGTGCCGCCCGCTGGTGGCGGGCCGGCCGCCGGCCGGGGCGCTGTCGCCGGCCGGGGCGCTGTCGCCGGCCGGGGCGCTGTCGATCGGGCTGTCGCCAGCCGGGCCGCCGGTCGCGCGGCGCGGGAACAGGGCCGGCGCGACGCCCGCCAGCGCGGCGCGGTAGTGCTCGCGGTCCCGTTCCCCGGGGGCCGGTCGCGGGCGCTCGGCGCGGGCGCGGGCCACGGCCAGGTACGACGACGACGACGGCGGCGGTTCCTCGGCGCCCGCCCCGGCGCGCAGGAGGCGGGCGTAGTCCTCGCTCGCCTGCTGCAGCAGCAGCCGCCCACCCCAGCCGTCGGTGACGAGGTGATGGGCATTGAGGTACGCGTAGGTGACCGATTCGCTCTCGACGAGCAGCGCCAGTTCGTACATTCGACTCCGGCGCAACGGAAACGGGCGGTCGAACGACCGGGCCATCCAGGAATGGCAGGCCGCGCGGGGGTCGACGTCTTCCGAGAAGTCGATGGTGGCAATTACCGGCGGTTCGTCCTCGACCCACTGATAGGGCTCACCGTCCTCTTCCTCGAAACGCAGCCGCAACGCGTCGTTCCGCAGGACGGCCCGATTCATGCAGGTACGCATCAGTTCGAGGTCAACGGGCCCGGTGAACCGCAGGTATCCCCCGACGTTGAACTGGGGCAGCTCCGGACATAGTCGACCAGCTACCCAGATGTCGGCCTGAACTGTGGTCAACGGTGCCCGGTCGACATTCTTCACTGCTCACCCCTCACGACCGCACCGCACGACCGACGCGCCGTCACATGACAATATTGATCGACTTTCGTCGCTGCCATGGCGCTGGACAGTACCGGAGTTACGACGTTTACGTCAGCGAGTTCGGCACCTTCACATCGAATTCTCATGCAAAGAAAGAGGTCGTTGCGCCGACGTCTCCGGCTAGGGTATAAGTTCTTTTCGAGATCACCTCGGCAAATCCCCCGCGCTGATAGGAATTGACGCGCGCCGTGGCCATGATGGGAATTGCACGGGCGTCCGACATGGCCGATGGCGGGAGGTTCGGGTGGAGCTGACCAGACCGGGGACCCTCGTGCGCTGGGTCGACCGGCACGGCCTGGCCCGGCTCGGCATCGGCCTCGCCGCCCGCCGGGGCGACGCGCAGGCCCGGCTCTTCTTCGACCCGGCGATCCGCGACGACCCGTACCCGTTCTACCGGGAGGTCCGGGAGGCCGGCGCGCTGGTCCGGGGCCGGCTCATGTGGAGCACCACCCGGCACGACGCGGTCGTCGCGGTGCTGCGCGGCGAGGCGTTCAGCAGCGACCCCGGCTCACTGCCGGCACCCGGCCCGCTCGCGGTGCTGCGCCGCCTCGGCCGCAGCGGGCGGCCCATCGGCCCGGCCGACCCGCCCTCGATGCTGGTCGTCGACCCGCCGGCGCACACCCGCTACCGCCGCCTGGTCGCCAAGGTCTTCACCCCCCGGGCCATCGAGGGGCTGCGGCCACGGATCGAACGGCACGCCTCGGCCCTGCTGGACGACCTGTCCCCGGACGCCGCCGGCACCGTGGAGGTGATCGGGCGCTACGCGAGCCTGCTGCCGCTCACCGTGATCGCGGAGATCCTCGGCGTGCCGCAGCACCTGCGGCAGCGGTTCCTGGCCTGGGGCGAGGCCGCCACCCCGACGCTCGACCTCGGGCTGACGCTGCGGCAGTACCGTGCCGCCGAGGCCGCCATCGGGCAGCTCAACGGGTGGCTGCGCGGGCACTTCGCCCGGCTGCGGGCCGACCCGGGCGACGACCTGCTCAGCCGCCTCGTGCACCTCGACAGCGACGGCGAGCGGCTCACCGAGGAGGAGCTGCTGGCCCTCGCCGGCCTGCTGCTGGTGGCCGGGTTCGAGACCACGGTCAACCTGCTCGGCACCGGCATCCACCTGCTCATCCGCCACCCCGACCAGCTCGCTTCGCTACGCGGGCGGCCCGACGGGTGGGCCAACGCGGTGGAGGAGATCCTGCGGTACGACTCGCCCGCCCAGACGACCGCCCGCTACTGCCTCACCGACACGGAGGTGGTCGGCGTACGGGTGCGCGCCGGGGAGGTCGTGGTGCCGATGATGGGCGGCGCGAACCGGGACCCCGCCGTCTTCGCCGACCCGGACCGCTTCGACGTCACCCGCGCCAACGCCCGCGACCACCTCTCGTTCTCCAGCGGCGTGCACTACTGCCTCGGCGCGGCGCTCGCCCGACTGGAGGGTCAGCTCGGGCTGGCCGCGTTCTTCGAGCGCTACCCCGACGCGGCGCTGGCCGGGGTGCCGCGCCGCCGCCCGACCCGGGTGCTGCGCGGGTACGACCAGTTGCCGGTACGGCTCCGGCCGTAGGAGGGACACCCATGCGCTCCGTCCTCTTCGCCAGCCCCGCGCACCCGGGGCAGCTCAACCCCCTGCTCGCCATCGCCGGGGAGCTGTCCCGGCGCGGCGAGCCGGGCCTGTGGTTCGCCGCCGAGGAGGAGGCGCGGGACCGGGTGGCGGCCCACGCCACCGGCAGCCCGCTGCGCTTCCGCTCCACCGGCGACACCGTGCTCCGCGTCGACGACGAGTTGTACGCCGCGATGACCCGGGGGCCGATGACCACCGCCGGCCTGGTCGCCCTCGCCCGGCAGATCCGGATCCCCGAGGTGGCCGACCGGGTGCGGGCGCGGACCCTCGAACAGATCGACGAGATCCGGCCCTCGCTGATGGTGATCGACATGCTGAACCTGGGCGCGCTCGACGCGGCGCTGGCGCGGGGCGTGCCGTACGTGCTGAGCCTGGCGTTCCCGCCCAGCAACGTCTACCTGAGCCGGCTGCCGTGGGACTATCCGACGCCCACCTCGGGGCTGCCCCGCCGGCTGGGCCCCCGGCAGCGGTGGACCAACCTGACCTTCCGCGCCCGCCTGCGGCTGTCGCTGCTGCGCGCGCTCGCCGGGCAGGCCCGGCACCGCCGCGCCCAGCGGATCGACAACGCCTTCGGCGACCCCGAGAAATACAGTGCCGCCGCGACGGCCGTCTTCGGCTACACGGTGTTCGGGCTGGAATATCCCTTCCCCGCGCCGGAGCACCTGCACCTGCTCGGCCCGATGGTGCCGCCGCGCGAACCCGCGCCCCGCCAGACCGCGCCGGGCGGACCGGCGGCGGGCGGGCTCGCGCCCGGCGCGGAGCTGATCGGCTGGCTCGACCGGCAGACCTCGGTCGTCTACGCCTGCCTGGGCACCCTGGCCCGGCTCACCGGCCCGCAGGTGCGGGCGTTCGCCGAGGCGCTGGCCGCGATCGGGCCCGAGCACCAGGTGCTGTGGAAGCTGCCCGCCGCGCAGCGGCACCTGCTGCCCGGCCCGCTGCCGCCGCACGTGCGGATCGAGGAGTGGATCCCGTCCCAGCTCGACGTGCTGGCCCACCCGAACGTCCGGGCGTTCGTCTGCCACGGCGGGGCCAACGGCTTCCACGAGGGCGTCCACTTCGGGCAGCCGATGCTGATGACCCCGTTCTGGCTGGACTGCTACGACATCGCGGCCCGCGCGGTCGACGCCGGCGTCGGGCTGGCGCTCGACCGCCCGCCGCACGTCGACGCGGGCGAGGTGGCCGCGAAGCTGCGCCGGCTGCTCACCGAGGAGAGCTTCCGGGAACGCAGCCGGCACTGGGGCGAGCAGTGCCGCCGGGCCGGCGGGGTGGGGCGGGCCGCCGACCTGGTGCTAAAGCTCGCCGCCAGCCACTGACGCCGCCGGGGCACCCGCCGCGCTGGCCACCGACGCCGCCGGGGCACCCGCCGGCGCTGCGGCGGCCGGGGCGGCGAGCTTGGCCCGGGGCCGGTCGGCGTCCGGATGGCGCAGCTCGTCGAAGATCGCCAACGCCTCCCGCCACGCCCGGCGCGCGGCGTCCAGGTCACCGGCGGCCCGCAGGCTGTCACCCAGGTTGTCCAGCACCTCCGCCTCGTCGTACCGGTCGCCGAGTTCCCGGTGCAGCGCCAGCGCCCGCCGGTAGCAGTCCGCGGCCCGGTCGTGGTCGCCGAGGCCGTGCTGGACGTAGCCGAGGCTGTCCCAGGTCAACGCCGCGCCGTGCCGGTCGCCGTTCTCCTCGTGCAGGCGCAGGGCCGCCCGGCAGCAGCGCAGCGCCGGCCCCGGCTCGCCCAGCCTGGCGTGCATCCAACCCAGGTTGTTGAGCGCCTTGGCCTGCCCGACCCGGTAGTCGGCGGCCCGGTACAGGTCGAGGGCCAGTCGGGTCTCGGCCAGGGCGGCCCGCAGCCGGCCCTGCCGCGCCAGCACCCAGCTCACCCCGAGGTGCGTGTGCGCCCGGCCGGTGTCGTCGCCCAACTCCCGGTAGAGCTCCAGGTCGCGGCGGTAGTGCCGGTGCGCCGCCTCGTGGTCGCCCGACCAGGTGCAGGCGATGGCCAGGCCCCGGTGCGCCAGCGCCTGCCCGGCCAGGTCACCCCGGCGCAGCGCCGCCGCCAGGGCGGTCCGCTGCGCGGCGGCCAGCTCGGGCCAGTGCCCGCTGCGGTCGAGGTACGTGGTGAGGGCCGCCGCCAGCGTCCACGCGTGCCGGTCCAGCCCGGTGGCCGCCGTCTGCTCCACGCAGGCCAGCAGGACGTGGTGCTCGGCGGCGAACCAGCCGGTCGCCCAGGCGTGGTCCGGCCGGTCGCCCACCGTCACCCCCTGCTGCGGCGGCGGCAACGCGGCGGGCCGGGCCAGCCGGTACGGGTCGAGCAGGTGGTCCGCCGCGTGCGAGGCGTGCAGGTAGTGGTCGAACAGGCGACGCCGGGCGGCCTCCCGCTCCGCCTCCGGGTCGAGCCCGTGGCACAGCTCCGACGCGTACGCGCGGAGCAGGTCGTGCATCGCGTACCGGCCGGGGGTGCGCTCGGTGAGCAGGTGCACCCGGGTCAGCCCGGCCAGCAGCGGGCCCACCCGGGACGGCGGCAGGCCGGTCAGGCTCGCCACCGCCGGCCGCGCGGCGTCGGGACCCGGGTGCAGCCCGAGCAGCCGGAACAGCCGGGCGGAGTCGGCGTCCAACGCCCGGTACGACCAGGAGAAGACCGCCCGTACGTCGGTCGCGGGGTCGCCGGTGGCCAGCGCGGTCAGCCGGTCCGGGTCGGTGTCCCGCAGCTCGGCGGCGAGGGCCGCCAGCGGCGCGGCGGGCTGCCCGACGGCCCGCGCCGCCACGATGGCCAGCGCCAGCGGCAGGCCGGCGCAGCGACGGACGATCTCGTCCCGCGCCGCCGGCTCGCGGTCGGCGCGGCCCCGGCCGAGCCGGCGGCCCAGCAGTTCCCGCGCCTCGGCCGGCGGGAGCAGGTCCAGCGCCACCGGGTGGGCCCCGTCGGTGACCATCAGGCCGGTGAGCCGGTTGCGGCTGGTCACCACGACGAGGCTGCCCGGCGAGCCCGGCAGCAGGGGGCGCACCTGCTCGTCGTCGCGGGCGTTGTCGAGCAGCACCAGGACCCGCCGGTCGGCGAGCAGGGTCCGGAACAGGGCGGCCTGCCCGGGCAGGTCGGTGGGCACCCGCTGAGGCGGCACGTGCAGCGCCTCCAGGAAGCCGCGCAGCGCCTCGCCCGGCGGCACCGCCCGGCCGTCGAGGTCGAACCCGCGCAGGTTGACGTAGAGCTGCCCGTCGGGGAAGCGGTGCGCGATCCGGCGCGCCCAGTGCACCGCCAGGGTGGTCTTGCCGACCCCGGCGGTGCCGGCGATCGCGGAGATCACCACCGCCCGGCCCGCACCGCCGCCCGGGTCGGCGTCGGCCGCGTCGGCCGGCAACAGGGCGTCCAGCTGCCGCAGCGCCGCCGCCCGCCCGGTGAACCAGGCGGGCTGGCCGGGCAGTTGCGTCGGGGGCGGCCCGGCGGGCGGCGTGGGCTCCGGGGGCGCGGGCCCGGCGGGCGGCGGTTCCGGGGCTGCGAGCCCGGCGGGCGGCGGCGGTTCCGGGGGTACGGGCCCGGGCAGCCACTGTCCCCGCAGGACCCGCAGGTGGGCCCCGCTCAGCTCGGGGCCGGGCTCCACGCCCAGCTCGTCGACGAGGCGACGCCGGGTCTCGGCGTAGACCCGCAGCGCGGCGGCCCGCTGGCCGCAGCCGGCCAGGGCGAGCAGATACCCGGCCACCAGCGGTTCCCGCAGCGGATGCTCGGCCACCAGGGGGCGCAGGGCGCGCGCGGTCGCGGCGAACCGGCCGAGGCCGAGTTCCACGGTGGCCAGCCGCTCGCAGGCGAGCAGCCGCTGCTCGTCCAGGCCGGCGGCGGCGGTGTCGACGAAGGCCCCGGCCGCGCCGGCCAGCGCCGGCCCGCGCCACAGCGCCAGGCCCGCGCGCAGCAGCCGCGCCGCCTCCGCCGGCCGCCCGGCCGCCTCCTCGGCCCGGGCCCGCTCGACCGCCTCCGCGAACTCGGTCAGGTCCAGCTCCGTCCCCCGTACGGTGAGTCGGTAGCCCCCGCCCTGGGTGACCAGGAGGTCGCCCGCGCCCGCGTCCCGCAGGGCCGACCGGATCCGGGAGACGCAGACCTGCACCTGGGTCCGGGCGCTGGCCGGCGGGTCGTCGGCCCAGAGCGCCGCCACGAGCTGCCCGGCGGGGACCAGGCGGTCGGCGTTGAGGAGCAGCAGCGCGAGCACGGCACGTTGCTGGGGGCGGTCGATGGGAAGGACCCGCCCCCCGGCGGTCACCTGGACGGGGCCGAGGAGGGACCACCGCATGGCTTTCCTCGTCAGTCGTGATCGGACGACCACAGTCTATGGACGGCGGGGGCGGCGCGGCCGGCGACAAGCGGTCGGATAGCGGACGACAAGCGGCCCCGCCCAGGCTCTTCCCATCCGCCGCCACCACGGTCCGGCGGGAGCCGGCCGGCACGCGCGCCGGCCGCGCGGCGAACAGGGAGAATGACATGCGAGTTACCAAGGGACGGGGCGCGCTGACGGCCGTCGCGTCGACGGCAGCGGTGCTGGCCACCATGGGCTGGGCGGCGCCGGCCTCGGCGGACCCGGCCGGGCTGGAGACGGTCACCGAGTCGGTGGCCGCGAGCAGCGTGGACAAGTCGGCGTTCGCGGCATGCCCGACGGGCAAGGTGGTCACCGGGGGCGGCGGGTTCCTCACCGCCGGATCGTCGGCGGAGGGGCACGTCGGGCTGGACCGGCTGGAGCCGCTGGCGAACGGCACCGGGTTCTACGCGACGATGCGGGAGGCGGGCCCGGCGAACTTCGCCGGCAACTGGGCGCTCCAGGGCCTCGCCCAGTGCGTCACCCCGCCGGCCGGTTACCAGGTCGTGGCGGCGACCGGGGCGGTCGGAACGGAGTACGTCACGGCGAGCTGCGGGACGAAGAAGGTCATCGGGATGGGTGGGCGGATCAACAGCGGGCTGGGCGACGTCATGCTCGACCAGGTGGTGCCGTCGTCCGACCTGACGTCGGTGACCGTCCGGGCGGTCGCGGTGCAGGACACCTCGCCGGCCGGCTGGAGCGCCACCGCGATCGCGGTCTGCGCCAACGCGCCCGCCGGGCTGGAGCGGATCGTGCTGACGGGATCGGGCGCGAGCGACTCGTCCAGCAGCCACCTGAAGGTGTGCCCGGCCGGCAAGGCGCTCTACAGCGCGGGCGCGGACATCAACGCCGGCAACGGTCAGGTGCTGCTCACGGGGATCAACATCGTCCCGGGCACCACCGTGCGGGTGCGGGCGGACGAGGACGCCGACGGCTTCGCCGGCTCGTGGAGCCTCAACGCGTACGGCATCTGCGGTAGCTGACCCGGCGGGCCGGGGCCACCGAGCCTGGTGGCCCCGGCGGTTCCGGCCCGCCGCGCGTGGCCCTGTCGCGCGCCGCTCAGTATCGCCTCGATGTATCGTCACGATACATCGGACACAGGTCTGACTGGCGGGTCGGGCTCGCCGGTGACGGCCTGCCGGCACTGGCGAGGGAGCGGCGCATGAGGCGGGTCGACTACGACCGGGAGCAGCACCAGCACTACGCACGCGCCCGGGCGCTCACCGAGCAGCAGTCGAGGGCATGGCTGAGCGCGTTCGCCGCCGCGCTGCCGCAGCGGCGCCCCCTGGTGGGGCTGGACGTCGGGTCGGGGACCGGCCGGTTCACCCCCGCGCTGGCGCACGCGTTCGGGCCGGTCACCGGCATCGAACCCGCAGTACGCATGCGCGAGGTGGCCCAGGCGCAGCCCCCGCACCCCGACGTGCGCTACCTGGCGGGCTCCGCCGAGGACCTGCCCGTGCCGGACGGCAGCGCCGACTACGCGCTCATGTTCCTGTCCTGGCACCACGTCCAGGACAAGCCCCGCGCGGCCCGGGAGCTGGCCCGGGCGCTCAGGCCGGGCGGGCGGCTGCTGTTGCGCGGCAACTTCAGCGACCACCACCCCGAGCCCTGGTGGCTCGACCACTTTCCGCGCGGCCTCGCCGCGGACCTCGCGCAGTTCCAGCCGCTGCACGAGGTCGTCGCGACGTTCACGGCGGCCGGCTGGCGGGTCACCGGCTTCGGCACGGTCACCCAACCGTCCGAGGGCACCCGGGCCGACGTGCTCGACCGGCTGCGCCTGCGCGCGCTCTCGTTCTTCTCCCAGCTCGACCCCGACGAGGTGGAGGCCGGCCTGCGCAGCATCGAGGAGGCCGTGGCCGCCGACCCCGACGCGCCGTCGCCGCCGCTGTCCGAGCCGCTGCTCACGCTCGAACGGCGCTGACCGGCGTGGCCGGGTCCGCCGATCCCCTGGCCGGGCTCGACCAGGTCCCGTGGGGGTCGCTGCACCACGCGTACGGGCCGGCCACCGACGTACCGGGCCAGTTGCGGGCACTGCGGTCGGCGGACGCGCCGACCCGGAGCCGTGCACGGTCCGAGCTGTCCGGCACCGTCCACCACCAGGGCACGCGGTGGGAGGCGAGCCGCCATGTGGTGCCGTTCCTGGCGGCGCTCGCCGACGACCCCACCACCGGCGACCGGGCGGAGGTGGTCGGCCTGCTCCGCGCGGTGGTGCTCGGCGACCGGCGCGACGACGCGCTGCCGTTCGACCCGCGCCGGGCCTTCGCCGCCGCCGACGGCATCACCGACGACCAGGCGACGCTGGTGGCCCGCCACCTGGCGGCCGGGGACCTGTGCGAACACGACGAGGTCGCGGGCCTGGCCGGCGACGCGGCGGTCCGCTGGGCGGCCGATGCCTTCCACGCCGGGGCAAGGCACACCGACCGGTACGTCCGCTGGCTCGCCGAGCCGGACCCGCAGCTCGCCGGGCACGCCGCCGAGCTGCTCGCCTGGTTCGCGCCCGACGAGGCGGCCCTGGCCGGGCTCGTCGCGGTCCCCGCCGACGGGGCCCACGCCGCCGCCCGGGCCAGCGCCAACCTCACCCTCGGCCACTGTCCGGTCGACTCGGCGCGGACCGACGCCCGCCTGAGCAGGCTGCTCTCGGCGAACACCGCGGTCGTCCGGGTCACCGCCGCGGTCGCACTGGCCCGTCGGCTCGGCGACCGGCTGCCCGACCGGGCCCTCGACGTCCTCGTCGAGGCCCGCGGCGCGGACTTCGACGCCGAGGTGCCCGGCTGGGACCGGTCGGTACGCGGGTTCGTGGCGCTCGCCCTGCACCGGCTCGGCCTCGGCTGACGCGGCGTCAATCAATGGGAGTTGCGCTTCCCGCAATACCGAAGACATTCTTCCCACGCGCCGCAAGTGCAATCCGAAACAACCAATCGATGAACTCGGACAGAATGGCGACACTCGGATCGGCGGTCGCATTCTTGCGCGGCGGTCGGGGCCACTGCGAGACTCTGACCAGGCGGATTCGACGAGCGGCACGACAGCCGACCATCCACTATGCCCTTTTCCCCGAAGCATTCCTGGGCATGTGCGTGCCCAACTCCGGCCGCCGCGGAGAGTCGCCGCGGAAAAGAGCGACCGATCTACCGTATTCGTCGAACCCGACTGGCTCCAGCACCTCCCCGACCCGCTCGATCACGACGCACAGAAGGACGCGTAATGACGAAAGTACGTCCAGGCTGGACCCTCCGGGCCTTCGCCGCACTGTCCACCGTCGCCCTCTCGGCCGCACTGCTCGCGGTGGCCGGGCCGAGCCAGGCCGCGGGCAGCGCGGCGAAGAACCAGGGCTCCCCGCTTTCCGCCGGCACCGCGACCTATTCCGCGCAGGCCACGACCGCTCGCGGTCCGCTCGTCGCGACGGCCAAGGTGGGCGCGTTGGACATCACCTGCACGCTGACCCCGTCCAAGCCCTTCGTCTACTACGGCGGCCCGTACGGCGGCGGCGAGGAGGGCATCGCGACCGTGCGGTGCACCCAGCCCGTGTACGCGATCCAGGTCGAGGTCGCCCTGTTCCGCTACAGCAGCCAGGTCACGTACAACACCCACACGAGCTACAGCACCACCACCGCGAGCGCCGACACCGAATACCCCCGGATGTCCGGCGAATACCGCACCGGCGCGGACGCCTACATCACCTGGACCTACGGCGGTCCCACCAGCTTCATCCCGCTCACCTTCAGCGAGATCGCCTACCTCTGACGAGTCAGCCGGGTCGCAGCGCGGCGTCCAGCGCCGCCAGCTGATCCGCGACGGGGCCGACCGTCAGTGCCCCGCTCGACGCGCCGGCCCACTCGACCGCCGCCGGGGCGAGCGCCCGCCTGGCCCGTACCATGGCGGCCCGGTCGGCTGCGGCGGTCGCGGCCCGCCCGAACAGGCACCACAGCGCCTCGGCGAGCAGGTCCGCGGGTGGGTCCGGCACGTCGGCGAGCGCGGTCCGACCCGGTTCGAGCAGGGGACGCACCCACGGCTCGTAGGGCCCCCACTGGTCGTCCGCGGAGGCGAGCGGCAGGCCACGGCGCAGGCGCAGGCCGAGCAGCGCCAGCGGCAGCAGGCCGTCGCGCATGCCGGGCATGCCCGCCTCGTCCAGCCGGGCCGCCGCACCACGGTACAGCGCCTCGGCCCGCGCGACCGGCGCCCGCTCGGCGACGTCGGCACGCAGTGCCCGATACCACTGGGTGAACACGCCGACCAGGGGACGCTCGTGCCGACCGGCCAGGTCGTCGGCGGCCTCCGCGTGCCGGTCGGCCCGGTCGAACGCGGCCGTCGCGCAACTGGACTGCAGCCGAATCAGGTGGCCGAGTACCTCCGCGGAGGCCAGGCCGTGCCGGTGCGCCAGGCGCACCAGCTCGGCGCCGATCCGATCGCGATGCACGGAGCCACCGGTGTGGTGGCAGCTCTGCATGAACACGCCGTTCAACGCGAACGCGAGCAGCGCGGGGTCGTCCAACTCGCGGGCGATTGCTTCGGCCTCCTGGGCGTACTCGCGTGGCCGCAGGTCACGGGTGCCGCGCGACTCGATCGCGATGGTGGCCAACAGCCGGGCCCGGACGGGGTCGGGGCCGCCCGGTGGGAGGACCGCGAGGGCCCGTTCAGCGGCGGCGACGATGCCGGCGGAATGCCCGGGGTCGTCGGCGCGCGGCCAGATGGCCGGCACGTCGTACGCGCCGATCACCCGCGCGGTCACCGCCGGGTCGCCGAGCTGCTCGGCGGCGGCGATCGTCGCCGCGCGCTGCTCCCGGGCCGCCACCAGGCCACCCGCTCCGGTCACCGCGAGGTTGCGCAGCAGGCCGACCGCCGACTCCAGCCGCACCCGGGCACCACCGGCGAGCACCCGGTCGTAGGCGGCGACGGCCCGCATCAACACCTCGCCGGCCGGATCGGGTCGGGCGGGCCCGGCCAGGCGCGGCTCCTGCCGCAGGATGTCGGTCTCCAGCTCGCGCAGGGCCGGTCCGGGCTCCACGCCCAGGTGGCCGGCGAGCAGCTCACGGGCCCGACGCAGGACGGCCAGGGCATCGCCCTGCCGACCCGACCGATACAGGGCCAGCGCCAACAGCCGCCACCCCTGCTCCCGCCAAGGATGCGCGATGACATGCTCGTCGAGGTCGGGGACGGCCTCGGCGGCCCGACCCAGGTCGAGCCGGGCCTGGGCCCGCCCCTCGACGGCCTGCAGGCGCAGTTCGGCGAGTCGGGAGCGGTCGGCCCGCGCCCAGGCGGCGTCCGGGAAGTCGGCGTACGCGGGACCGCGCCACCAGGCGAGCGCCTCGTCCAGCCGGACCAGCGCTGTGGCCGCGTCCATGGTGCCGGCGTCGGTGACGGCCCGCTCGAACCGCCAGGCGTCCACCTGGTCGGGCTCGCAGCGCAGTGCGTACCCGAGGCCCTGGGTGACCAGCAGTGTGGCCGGTGCCCGCGGCGGACGGTCCGGCTCGACCGCCCTGCGCAGCGCCGCGACGAAGGTCCGCACGGCGGACACCGCGCCATCCGGAGGCGACACCCACAGATCATCGACAAGATCACTGACGGGTACGACCCGGCGGCGGGCCACCAGCAGCCGGGCCAGCACCGCGCGGTGCATCGGGCCCTTCAACGCGACGGGGCGACCCTGTGCGTCCTCGGCGACCACCGGGCCGAGAACGCCGAACGTGACAGGCCCACGGCGCACGGAGCCACGCTATCCCGGCGCTCATCCCCTGCTCATCCGAACCTCGGACAGTGGTTGTCGACCCGCGAGCGAAAGGTGCGAATCATGAAGTTCGACTACGTACGCGTCCCCGTCGCCGACGGCGTGGAACTCAACACCGCCGTGGCCGGCTCGGGCAGCCCGATCGTCCTGCTGCACGGCTTCCCGCAGACCCACCTGATGTGGCGGCACGTCGCCGCCGAGCTGGCCGTGGAGCACACCGTGATCTGTCCCGACCTGCGCGGGTACGGCGCCAGCGACAAGCCGGCCGAGGACGGGCCGGACACCTACTCCAAGCGGACCATGGGCGCCGACGTGGTGGCCGTCGCGAAGGCGCTGGGCCACGACCGGTTCGCCCTGGCCGGGCACGACCGGGGTGCGCTGGTCGCGATCCGCACCGGGCTCGACCACCCGGAGCACGTCACGCACCTGGCGTCGCTGGACGTGCTGCCGACGCTGGACATGTGGAACGTCATGCACGGAGTCAGCGCCCAGGTCGGCTTCCACCTCTACCTGATGGCCCAGCCGCCCGGCCTACCCGAGAAGATGATCGCCGGGGCCTCCGACGACTTCTTCGGCCACTTCCTCGATCTGTGGACCAACGACCCGCAGGCCATCCCCGCCGACGTCCGCCGCGCCTACCTCGACGCCGCCCGCGCCGCCATCGGTTCGATCGTCGCCGACTACCGGGCCTCGGCCGGCATCGACATCGAACACGACCAGGCCGACCGCGACGCCGGTCGCACCCTGACCATGCCGGTCACCGTGCTGCAGCAGGACTGGGGTTCCATGCTCGGCTTCGACGCCGCCGGGCTGTGGAAGGCGTGGGCCCCGGACCTCCACCACGTCCCGGTCACGTGCGGCCACTTCATGGCCGAGGAGGCTCCCGGCCTGGTCGCCCGGGAGATCCGCGCGTTGCTGACCCGCTGAGCGAGCGCCGGCACCCGGGCCCCGGTTCCCGTCGACCACCCGGCTTCACGGGAGGGTCGTCGGGAAGCCGGGGGCCTCGGCTACGGCCAGCGGGCCGATCCGGTCCGCCACCTACGAGGTGTGGCCGTTGTCCCGGTACTCCGCCTCGCACTTCAGCGAAGGGCCGAGGTCGACGCAGACCTGCAGCCCGGCCTTCATGATGTCGCGGGAGGTGTTCAGCTCCTTGCCGTCGTACGGGCCCCAGGCGTCGCTGTCGCACGTGCCGTCGTCCTCGTGCCAGGTGCCGTTGGCCCACGAGCCGTCCCGGAGCTGGGCGCGCGCCCGCGCGATGACGCGGTAGTTGTCACCGGGGCAGATGTCGTTGATGGTCCAGTTGTTGTACGTCACCGAACGTGCCGAGGTGAAGTTCAGGTCCGCCCGCGTCTCGCCGCCCTCGCCGCTGCCGCCGGACGGGTACGTCCACACCCGCGTGTAGACGGGGCCGTCCTCGGCCATGGCGGGCATCGGGCTGGCGACCAGCAGCGCGGCCGAAGCCACCCCGACACCGAAGATCCTGACAGAAACGCGCATACCGGAGCCTCTCCTCACGCAGCGATGCCCTTTTGCTCACGGACGGCGTTCATGCTTCCGGTCCGGAGCTGCGGCGTCCAGCCCACAGATCGAAACCGGTCAAACCCCGACCGCCGCCGGGGAAGGTTGCTCGACCGCAATACGCACCCTGGGCGCCGCCGGAGGCGGCCGTGATGCACAAGATCGAAAAAGGCCGTCTCCGAACTACGGAGACGGCCTTTCAACTGGGTGGAGCTGAGGGGATTTGAACCCCTGACCCCCTCGATGCGAACGAGGTGCGCTACCGGTCTGCGCCACAGCCCCTCCGCCGGCGAACCGGCTTTGGTCCCACCTGGCTTGCACCAGGCGGGCCGGCGACAAGACTAACAGCACACCCGCCCGCCATGCGAATCCACCCCGCCGACCCGGCCGATGCCTGCTCACGGGCCCGGTCGACGCTCGCCATGTCGGCGACATGGCGAGGTCCGAGGGGCCGGGATACCGCCATGTCGCCGACATGAAGCCGATCAAGCGCGAATCGATCAAGGCCGCGCCGACATGGAGCCGATCAAGGCGGTCAGGCCGAGTGGGAGGTGCGGCCCGACTGGTACGGGCGGCCCCGCAGCCCGCCCGCCCGCCGGTACGACACCGAGCCGCCGCCGCTGGCTGCCGGCGGCAGGTCGGCGGGACGGTCCAGGCCCATCGCCGTGCGGCGTACCGCCTCGCGCTGGGCCGCCAGGCGGCGCTGGGCCTCCCGGCGGGCCGCTGCCCGGCGGGCCTGCTCCCGGCGCACCTCGGCCTGCCGGGCGGCCAGCCAGGCGGCTTCCCGGGCGTGGGCGCGTCGGCGGCGGCGCTCGGCGAGGGCCCGCTTGCGCAGGTGCACCACGTACGTCACCAGGAGGGTGGCCGTGACGGAGGAGCCGATCCAGAAGCCGGGGCCGACGACGGCGACCCCGATCAGCTCGACGACGTTGAGCAGCAGCAGGGCGGCGAGCACCCGCCGCCTGCGGTAGATCGCCGGGGTGTGCGGCCGGCGGCGGGGCGCGGCCCGTCGACGGGACTTCGCGGCCGGGGGCACGGCGCGCAGCCGGCCCCGCCGCCGCGTCGGGGCGGGCGGAGCGGAGACGGGGGCGGAGAGACCGCCCGTGTTCGCATCCTCACTGAGGGTGACAACGAGGGAGCGGGAGGGGTTGACCGGCCGACGCCCGGGGACAGTGCGTCGCCGCCGGCGGCGCTGGAGCACCCGCGCCGTCGACTGCGCCCGCTCCGCCACCAGCCGCTCGGTGGCGTCGTACCGGCGAACGAGCGCCGGCGCGAGGGCGAGCAGACCGGCGGCGGCGAGGACGGCGAGGAGCACCGAGGTCGGCACCCTCACCCCTCCCGTCACCAAGTTCGGGGCAACCGCCGTACGGCCGCAGGATCTTCGACGGACCCCGTTCCGGGCGGTCGAACATGCGGTCGTGCAGCGCTTGCCGCAGCTTGCAGTTACTTGAGGTTACGGGCCGCCGACCGCGTTGATTGTGCGCCGCGCCGATCAGGCGGGGGTGGGACGGTTCACCCCGCGGTGGCGCGCAGCCGGTGCCAGCGGGCCAGCAGGCCGCCCTCGGCCGCGACTTCCTCGCTGGTCATGGCGTATCCGATGTGGTCGCGCCACGCACCGTCGATATGCATGTAACGCACGTGGTACGACTCCTCGCGGAAGCCGAGCTTCTCCACCACCCGGCGGGACGGCTTGTTCTCCGGCCGGATGTTGACCTCGATCCGGTGCAGCCCGCCTGGGCCGAACGCGTGGTCCACGGCGAGCGCCAGCGCGGTGGGGATGACGCCCCGCCCGGCCACCCGGGAGTCCACCCAGTATCCGACGTACGCCGAGCAGAACGCCCGCCGGACGATGCTGCCGACGTTGAGGTGCCCGACCAGCCGCTCCCCGCCGTGCTCACGCAGGCAGACGGCGAACGGCATCCCCTCGCCGGTACGCGCCGAGCGGCGCTGGTCCTTGTGGACCCAGCGGAACGCCGCCGGGGAGTTCAGGTCGTCCCAGTTGCCGGGCAGCGCAGACTCCCACGGGGCCAGCCAGGCCCGGTTGGTGCGGCGCACCTCCGACCAGGCCGCCGCGTCCGAACGTCGGTAGGGTCGCAGCAGCACCGGACCGTCCGCGAGCACCACCGGCCACCCCGGCGACCGCCCCGACCACAGTCCACTCACCGGGCCAGCCTTCCGCTCGCGACTGCGGGGCTCGCAAGCTCACTCCTCGCGCTCACCGGCGCCGGTCCAGCAGGAGGACGTCCACGGTGGAGCCGGCGGCGGCCGTGGTGACCCGCTCGCCGAGCACCATCAGCCCGTTGGCCTCGGCCAGGCCGGACAGGGTGAACTTCCCGCCCGGCAGCGGCTGGACGGTGTAGCCGCCGCCGCGCCGCTCGGCGACGTGCGCGGGGCGGAACTCGCGCAGCCCGCCGGGCGAGGTGATGGTCTCCAGCAGGTGCGCGCGCACGCTCGGCCGGAACACGGGCTCGGCCCCGGCCAACAGGTTGATGGCGGGCCGGGCCAGCACCTCGAAGCCGATCAGCGCCGCGCCGGGTTCACCAGGAAGACAGACCACCGGCACCTCCTCGGCGCCGACCGTACCGAACCCGAGAGCGGTGCCGGGATAGAGGGCCACCTCGGTGAAGGTGACCGGCCCGGCCCGGCCGCCCTCCCGGCGGGACAGGATGCGGCGCACCATGTCGCCCGGCCCGGTGCCCGTGCCGCCGGTGGTGATGATCAGGTCGGCCCGCAGGGTCTGGTCCTCCAGCAGCCCGCGCAGCCCCTCCGGGTCGTCGTCGCAGATCCCCACCCGGTACGCCAGCGCGCCCACCTCGGCGGCGGCGGCGGTCAGGGCGTGCGAGTTCGCGTCCACCACCTGGCCGGGCTGGCTGCCCCGGCCCACGTCGACCAGCTCGTCGCCGGTGGCCACGATGACCACCCGGGGGCTGGGCCGCACCACCACGTGCCCGATGCCGGTGGCGGCGAAGACGGCTACCAGGGCCGGGGAGACGTACGTGCCGGCGCGGGCGAGCAGCGTGCCGGCCGGCAGTTCCTCACCGGCGCGGCGCACCCCGTACCCCCGCTTGGGGGTGCGGAAGATCTCCACGGCGGCCATGCCCTGGTCGGTCCACTCCACCGGCACCACCACGTCGGCGGCGATCGGCAGCGGGGCGCCGGCGGCCACCGAGAAGCAGGCCCCCGGGGTGAGCCGCACCGGCCGCCAGCTCGCCGCGCCGAGGTCGCCGACCACGTTGAGCCGTACGGTGCGGGACCCGGACGGGCCGGAGCGGCCGGCGTATCCGCCCGCCGCCCGGCCCGCGCCGGAGAGGTCGTCCCAGCGCGCCGCGTACCCGTCGACGGCCGCCTGGTCGAAGGCCGGGTAGGAGTGCGGCGCGACGACGTCCTCGGCGAGGACGTTGCCGTACGCCTGGGTGAGGTCGAGGTCGAGCGGAGGCAGCGCGCGTAACCTGCGCAGCACGCTGCCCAGGTAGTCGGCGAGCGGCGTCAACTCGTTCGCGGCCGCCTCGGCGTCGGCCGTCGCGGTCATGTATTAGGACCGCCCGACGCCTCGCGCATGCCGTTGAGGATCGCCTCGGTGACGGTCTCGTCGCCGTTGTTGACGAACTCGGCGAGCCACTTGCGGAACTCCGCGCCGAGGTCCTCGCGCTCGCAGGCGAGCTGCACCACCGTCTGGAGGTAGCCCAGCGGCATCCCCGTGTCGTAGCGGGTGCCCCGGTAGACGATCGCGTGCACCGGGACGCCCTCGGTGCGCAGCAGCTCCATCGCGTCGGTGAGCTGGATCTCGCCGCCGCTGCCCGGCTCGGTGCGCCGGATCGCGTCGAAGATCCGCCCCGGCAGCACGTACCGGCCGAGGACGGCGAGGTTGCTGGGGGCGTCCTCCGGCTTGGGCTTCTCGACCATGCCGGTGACCTTCACGACCTCGCCGATGTCGGTCAGCTCCGGCTCGGCGGGCTCGACGGAGGCGATGCCGTACCGCTTGGTCTCGGCCGGGTCGACCTCGAAGAAGGCCAGCACGATGCCGCCGGTGCGGGCCTGCAGCTCCAGCATCGCCGGCAGCAGCGGCTCGGACGGCTTGACGAACTCGTCGCCGAGCAGCACCGCGAAGGGCTGGTCGCCGACGTGCGACTCGGCGTAGCCGACGGCGTGACCGAGGCCGAGCTGCTCCGGCTGCCGGCAGGTGTAGATCTCGGCCAGCTCGCTGGGGCGGCGCACCGCGGCCAGCCGCTCGGCGTCGCCCTTGGACTCCAGCCGGGCCTCCAGGTCGGGCCGGCGGTCGAAGTGGTCCACCATCGATGTCTTGCCGCGCCCGGTGATCAGCAGCACGTCGCCGATGCCCGCCTGGGTGGCCTCCTCGACGATGTACTGCAGGACCGGCCGGTCGACGACCGGCAGCAGCTCCTTGGGCACCGCCTTGGTGGCCGGCAGGAACCGGGTGGCCAGGCCGGCGGCCGGGATGACGGCCTTGACCGCGCGGGAACGACCGGTTGCGGTGGCCGCTGAGGGGTTCGCTGAGTGCTCCGACATGTCGCGAGACTATCGGCCAAGGCCGTGTTGCGACGGGTGAGGACCGGAAGACGCGCCGCCGGCCCGGGGCAGGCCGTCGGCCGGGCTGACCGAACCGGCCGGCACGGCCAGCTCCTCCACCGGCGGCCAGGGCCGCGCCTCGGCCAGCCGCCAGGTGTCCCGGCCCGCCGCCTTCGCCGCGTACAGGGCGTCGTCGGCCGCGTCGAGAACCTGCTCGCCGGTGGAGGCGTGGTCCGGGTAGACGGCGATGCCGACGGAGACGGTCACCCGGATCCGCGCCCCGCCGCCCGAGTCCACCGGGACGGGGGTGTCCCGGGTCGCCGCGCCGAGCCGTTCGGCGACGATCGCCGCGCCCCGCGCGTCGGTCTCCGGCAGCAGCACCACGAACTCCTCCCCGCCCTGGCGGAAGGCCAGGTCCACCTCGCGGATCTCGCCCCGCACCCGGCGGGCGAACTCGACGAGCACGGCGTCCCCGGCGGCGTGCCCCCAGGTGTCGTTGACCTCCTTGAACCGGTCCAGGTCCAGGGCGAGGACGCTCAGCATCCGGCCGAACCGGCTGGCCCGCTCCACCTCGCGGCGGATCGACTCGCGCAGGTAGCGGTAGTTCCACAACCCGGTGAGCGGGTCGGTCAGCGACAACCGCTGGGCCTCCTCGTGCACCCGCACGTTGTCGACCGCCACCGCCGCGTGCCCGGCGAAGGTCCGCAGGGTCTCCAGGTCCGCGTCGTCGAACTCGTCCCCGCCGAGCCGGTCGTAGAGGACCAGCACGCCGAGCGCCGCCGCCGGGCCGCCGGGCGTGCCCGGGTCCACGCCGGACCGGATGCCCGGGTCGGCCGGGCCGCCGGGGGCGGCGAAGGGCACCGCGACGTACGTCTCGCAGCGCGGCTCCCCGGCGGCCTCCGCCACCGGGTCGGCCCGTCCCCGGCGCGGCTGGCCGGTCGCCGCCACCGCGCCGACGATCCCCGCGCCGACGGGCACCCGGAGGCCAGCCGCGCCGGCGGCCTCCGCCTCCGCACCGGCGTCGGGCGACCAGCGCCCGTCGAGCCCCTCGGCGCACCGGCCGACCAGGACGCCGCCGTCGACCAGCAGCACCGCACCGGCCCGCGCCCCGGTGGCCGCGATCGCGCTGTGCAGGATGACCCGCAGGATCCGTTGCAGGTCGTGGGTGCTGGCCAGGGTGTCGCCGAGCACGGCGAGGTGGCCGCGCAGCTGGTCCCGGCTGCTGGTGAGCGCCTGCACGTAGATGCCGGTCTCCCGGGTCATCCGGTTGAACGCGCCGGCCAGCCGGCCCAGCTCGTCGCGGCTGCGCACCGGCACCCGGGTGGCGAGGTCGCCGTGGGCCACCCGGTCCGCCGCGCCGGCCAGCTCCACGAGCGGGCGGGTGGTGACCCGGGCCAGCCGCCAGGCGGCGGCCACCGCCAGCAGCCCGGCCAGCAGCACCGCGCCGACCAGCGCCGCGTACAGGTCGGGGGGCTGCTCGCTGGGGACGGAGAGCACCAGCGGCAGCGGCTGGCCCGGCGCGGGGAGGACGCGGCGGACGTACCGGCCGTCGCCCGTGCCGGTGACCTGGTCGCCGGCGGCCCGGCGTGCGGCGGCGAGCACCCCGTCGCGTACGGCCGGGGCCTCGGTGGTCTGCGCGACCCCGACGGAGCCTGGCGCGCCGTCGAGGAGGGTGACCGCGACGCCGGTGACCGCCGCGAGCCGCGCGACGAGGCCCGGGTCGACCGGCTGGGCGGTGACGACCGCGCCCAGGTCGCCGCCGGCCCGGTCGCGCAGCGCCACCCGGGCGGCGAGCGCCGCGACCGGCCCGGCGGCCGGGTCGGCGGCGCCGCAGTCCCGCCAGGGCGCGGCCGGGGCACCGGGGGTGGCGTAGGTCGGGACGCCGGCCACGTCGGTGACGAGCACGGCGGCGGCGAGGCCCCGGCCGACCACCTGCCCGGCCGTGCCCGCCCGCCCGGCCGCGTCGGGGGCCAGGGCGACCGCGTCGGCCGCCGCGCGCAGCTGCTGGCAGAGGGCGTCGACCGAGGTACGCACGGTCGCGGCGGCCAGGCCGAGCCGCTCGGCCGCCCGGTTGCGGTCGACGGTCGTCATGGTCAGGCCGACGAAGAACGCCCCGAGCAGGACCGGGCCGAGCACCACCGTGAGGAAGGCCGCCGTCAACCGCCCGCGTAGCGTCAACGCTCCCCCCGGAAGTTCCGCGCCCGATGTAGCGATGCTGACACAGTGCGACCGCGAGACAAACGTTGCGTCAGGAGTGTTGCGTGCCGGATTTTTCTGATGAAGCGGAAGTGACCCACGAGGCGAAGCGGCAGGCGCGGGTGGAGCTGCTCGCCCGCCGCCGCGCGCTGCCCGCCCCGGCGCGGGCGGAGGCCGCGGCGCGCGTCCGGGCCGCGCTGACCGATCTGGTACGCCGGCTGCGCCCGGCCCGGGTCACCGCGTACGTCCCCGTCGGCTCGGAGCCGGGCGGGCCGGAGCTGCCGGAGGCGCTGCGCGCGGCGCTGCCGCCGGGTGGCGAGCTGCTGCTGCCGGTGCTCCGGGACGACCTCGACCTGGACTGGGCGGCGTACACCGGGCCGGGCTGCCTCGTCGCGGCCGGACGGGGCCTGCGGGAGCCGACGGGTCCCCGGCTCGGCCGGGCGGCGGTCGCCGACGCGCGGCTGGTGGTGGTGCCCGCCCTGGCGGTGGACCGGCGCGGGCGGCGGCTGGGGCGCGGCGGCGGCAGCTACGACCAGGCGCTGGCCCGCGTCGGCACGGACGCCCTGACGGTGGCCCTGCTGCACGACGGCGAGCTGGTCGCGCGGCTGCCCGCCGAGCCGCACGACCGGCCCGTCCGCGCGGTGGTGAGCCCCTCCGGCGGGCTGCGTACGCTGACGGGCGACTCCGTGTCGGTCCGGGCACTTCCGCTGGACGAACCCGGGTCCGATGACGCACCATTGGCACTCGAATGAGTCGAGTGCCAACCGGCTGTGCCAGATCCGGAGGAGACCGTGCCCACGTACCAGTACGCCTGCACCGAGTGCGGCCAGCAGCTCGAGGCGGTGCAGTCCTTCTCTGACGAGCCGCTGACCGAGTGCCCGGCGTGTGCGGGGCGGCTGCGCAAGGTGTTCAACTCCGTCGGCATCGTCTTCAAGGGCTCGGGCTTCTACCGCACCGACTCCCGCTCCGGCTCGGACGCGGCCAAGAACGGCTCGGGCAAGCCGGCCGCCTCGGAGTCGTCCTCCGGCGGCGACTCCGGCTCGTCGGGCACGTCGGGCGGCTCGTCCGCCGGCTCCTCGGCGTCGTCGGGCTCGTCCGGGTCGTCGGGCTCCTCGGGTTCGTCGGGCTCCTCGGGGGTCTCCGGTTCGTCGGGGTCGTCGGGCTCGTCCTCGTCGAGCGGCACGGCCAAGGCCCCCGCCTCCAGCGCCTCCTGACGGCAGCGGCTCCGGGCATAGGAGATCTTGGAAGAAACGGGCCCCTCCGGGGGCCGGAATCTTCCAAGATTCACGCCGTGCCCGTGCCATAGCAGATCATCGGCCCCGGTGGGCGTTGTCCACAGGCGGCCCGGTTGTCCACAGGTTCCGCCCCTGGCCGGGCGGGACGGCCCCCGCGCGGCCTAGCCTGCTGCTCCCGGCACCGCACTGGTGCCGGGGGTGGGCGGGAGGGCCGGATGGGGAACGCCGGGGCGGACACGGGATCACTGCGACCGCTGCGCCGGCCCCGGCTGCCGGGGCGGGCGACGCTGCTGCGCGCCGCGCTGGTCGCCGCACTTCTCGGGCTCGCCGCGGCGGTCCTGCAGACCCCGTCCGGCTGCCCGCCGCCGGCCGGCGACCGCTCCCCCGGCCCCGCCGCGCCACCGCCCGCCGAGGCGGCTTCCGACCCCGCCGTGCCGCCGGCTGCCCTGCCGCTGCCCGACGGGGCGGTCGGGGTGCCGATCCGGCTGGCCGAGCCGGCCGCGCTCGCGGTCGTCCGCCCCGGGGCCCGGGTCGACCTGCTCGCCGTACCGGCCGGTCGGCAGGCCGGCGACGCCGACCTGCTGGCACCCCGGGCGCTGGTGCTCGACGTGGTCGGTGCCGGCGCGACCGACGGCTCCTCGGCGCTCTACCTGGCGCTGCGGCCCGAGCAGGCGCACCGCGCCGTCGGGCTCCCGGAGGGCAGCCGTTTCGCGATCGTGGTGCGGGGATGACGCTCCTGCTGGCCGACCCCGTCGGGCACGGCCGGCCCGCGAGCCCGGCGAGGGCTCCGGTGCGAGGGTGAGCCGCCGTCACCTCCGAGGGAGTCGCGGCTGGCGTACGGGTGGGAGGGCCATGCGGGGCCTCGGCGGCGCTCAGCTCCAGTGCGGGGGGCGCTCGGCGAGGAGCCAGTCGTCGTTGCCGCCGGACGTCTCTCCCCAGCCCCGGTCCGTGTCGTCGGCCGTCTGCTCGGGCAGCACCACGAAGTCCTCGCTCAGGTCGACGGCGCGATCGTCGTCGCCGCGCGCCTGCGCCCCCGGGTCGATGCTCACGAACGGCAAGACTACCCGGGTTCCGGCCCGCGTCCGACCGGCCACCCGCCCGGACGGTTGGTAGCGTCGGTCGGCGTGACCACGCCCAGCGGTGACCGCCCCGAGGACGACTACTGGCGTCGACCGCCCGACCCGGCCGACGGCGGTACGACCGACGACCCGCCGCGCCCACCGGGGCCCGGCCCGTCCGGCGTCGACCCGCCCACCGGCTACGGCGGGCCCCCACCCACCACGCCGCCGCCGCCCGGGTGGCGTCCCCCGCTGCACGTGCAGGCCGCGCCGCCCCGCGAGCTGCCGCCGCAGGACATGGCCGGACTGGACGCGGTCGAGCAGCGGGCTCAACACGTCACCTGGGGCGTCGGCGCGGTCGCCGGCGTGGTGCTGCTGGTCCTGCTCTGCCTGCTGTGCTCCAGGGCGTTCCGCTGACTGCGGCTCCCGGGCGTCCGCTGACCGTTCGCGTGGTCCGGGCCGGCTGACCCGCGCCGTCCGACCCGGGCCGCGTCGGCTCAGAGCACCCGGCCCCAGGCCGCCTCGGCGCCGGAGTCCCCGGTGAGGAAGACGTAGACCAGCGAGGCCACGCCCAGCACGACCACCACCACCGTCAGCAGCAGGGGCGCCCAGGACGGCAGCCGGGAGACCCGGTCGTCGTTGCGGGTCACCAGCAGCAGGGCGATGGCGGCCACGGCGAGCCCCACGGTGAACCAGAGCAGCGTCTCGGCGTACTCCGAATGCTCGTGGATCTGCGCGAGCAGGGCCTGGTCGAAGCCCTTCTCCTCGAACGCCTCCTCCAGGGCCTCGCCCGTCTCGGTCGACACCCAGGTGACGATCGGGGTCAGCACCGCGAGGCCGGCCACCGCCCAGCCCAGCCGGGGACGCCACCTCGGCACCAGCCCGTACGCGCTGGCCAGCAGCGCGAGCAGCGGCACGAACACCACCGCCGCGTGGATCACCAGGATGTGGCTTGGCAGCCCGTTGATCTCCCTGAACACCGACACCTCCGGCCGTGGACGCGATCCCCGCGGCGTCAGCGTACGCCGCCCCGGCGGCTGTGGCCCGGACCACCCAGGTCAGGAGCTCGCTTGTCGCCCGGTGCACCCCGTGCTGTCATTGACTTCATGTCCGGTGGCGAGGAACTGCTGCGGTCGAGGGGCCTGCGGGTCACCCGGCCGCGCCTCGCCGTGCTGGACGTCCTCTCCGCCGGCGGTCACCTGGAGGTCGACGAGATCACCCGGCGGGTGCGGGAACGCCTCGACTCCGTCTCCACCCAGGCCGTGTACGACGTCCTCGGCGCGCTGTCCCGCGCCGGGCTGTCCCGCCGGATCGAGCCGGCCGGCAGTCCCGCCCGGTACGAGGCGCGGGCCGGCGACAATCACCACCACGTGGTCTGCCGGGGCTGCGGCGAGATCGCCGACATCGACTGCGCGGTCGGCGAGAAGCCCTGCCTCGACCCGAACACCGCCCACGGCTTCGAGGTGGACGAGGCGGAGGTCACCTTCTGGGGGCTCTGCCCCACCTGCCAGGCCCGCCGCAGCGCCGACGACTGACACCGCCGTCCCGCCCCGACCGGGCACACGGCCGGGCGTGGCACCCTTGGTCGGGTGGACTCCGATGACCTCGGCCTGTTCGGTCCGGGATCGGTCACGTGGAAGGTGCACGAGGAGCCGATCCTGATCGTCGCCGGCCTGCGCTCGCTCTACCTCCAGGCGCTGCACCCCCGGGCCATGGCCGGGGTGGCCCAGAACAGCAACTACCGCACCGACGCGTGGGGCCGGCTGGTCCGGACGGCCACCTACGTCGCCACCACCATCTACGGCACCACGGCCGAGGCCGAGGCCGCCGGGGCCCGGCTGCGGCGGCTGCACGGCCGGATGCGGGCCACCGACCCGGACACCGGGGAGGAGTTCCGGATCGACGAGCCGGAGCTGCTGCGCTGGGTGCACGTCACCGAGGTCGAGTCGTTCCTGAGCACCGCCCGCCGGGCCGGGCTGCCGCTGACCGACGCGGAGGTCGACGGCTACTACACCGAGCAGCGCCGGGCGGCGGCCCTGGTCGGGCTGGACCCGGCGGACGTGCCCGGCACGGCAGCCGAGGTCGCGGACTACTACCGGCAGGTCCGGCCGGCGCTGCGGATGACCCGGGAGGCGGCGGAGACGGCCGTCTTCCTCACCGCCCCGCCCCTGCCGTGGAAGCTCAACCTCCCGGCCCGGGTCGGGATGAACCTCGGGCCGGCCCGGCTGGCGTACTTCGGCGTCGCCGGCACCGCGTTCGCGCTGCTGCCGCCCTGGGCCCGCCGGCTGTACGGCGGCCTGGGGCTGCCGACCACCGAGCTGTCGGCCGACCTGACCGTCCGCGCCCTGCGGCTGGCGCTGACGGCCCTGCCGCAGCGCTGGCGGGAGGGGCCGTTGCAGCAGGCGGCGAAGGAACGGGCCGCCCGCCTGACCCCGCGCTGACCGGGCGGGGCCCGTCCGAGGCCGGCCCGCCCGGGGCCGAGGGCTCGGCGTCATGTCGCCGGCATGGCGGCATCCCGCCGCTCGGATACCGCCATCAGCCCGACATGACACGCCCGCCCCGCCGACCCCACACCCGCCCCGCGCGCCCGAGGCCGCCCGGGGGCCGGCCCGGGGTCGGCAGGCCGGCGGGGTCAGTCCCGGCGGTCCATGGCCGCCCAGGGATCCTTCCCCGGCGTCTGCGCGCCAGCGGGGCAGGTGCGGCGGTAGTCGCACCAGCCGCAGCGCGGCCCCGGCTCGGCCGGGAAGGCGTCGTCCGGGTCGGACCCGTCGGCGACGGCCCGCTCGGCGGCCATGATGTCCCGCGCCGTCTCCTCGGCGCGGGTGACCTGCCGGGCCAGCGACTCGACGGTGTGCTCGTGGGCGGCGATCGTGCCGGTGGGCAGGTGGTGCAGCTCGACCCGGCGGCACGGCCGACGGAACACCCGCTCGGCGGCGTACGCGTAGAGGGCCAACGCCTGCGAGCCGCGCGCGTCGTCGGCGTCCAGCCCTGTGCGGCCGGTCTTGTAGTCGACGATGACCAGCTCAGGCCCGCTCGCGCCGGGGCGGAGGTCGATCCGGTCGGCGCGCCCGTTGAACGCCAGCACCGCCGTCCTGACCGCCACCACCCGCTCGACGCCGACCGGGTCGGCCTGCGGGTCCAGCGTCTCGACGTAGGACTCCAGCCAGGCCAACGCCCGCCGGTACGCGTCGCGCTCCTGCTCGTCGTCGCGGAACCCGTCGCGTACCCAGGTGCCCCGCAGCAGCCCGGCCAGCGCCTCCGGGCGGCGGCGGTCGGCGGGCAGGGCATACCAGTTCTTCAGGGCGTTGTGCACGCTCGCGCCCAGCGAGTTGTGGGCCCACGGCGGGCCCTTCGGCGGCGCGGGCCGGTCCACGTACGAGTAGCGGTAGCGGCGGGGGCAGTCCGCGTACGCGCCGAGCTTGCTGGGGGTGCAGACGAACAGCCGCTCCGGCATGCCGTCGAAGCCGAGCTGCTCGGGCTGGGCGGCCGGGCGGGACTGGGCGGGCTGGCCCGCGCGGGGGCGCGGGGTCCGGCCCGCCCCGGCGGCGGGTCGACCGGCGGGGCGGCCGGATGAGGAGGCTGGTCGCACCCCGCGATCCTGCCACCCGGCTACGACAGCCGCTCCGACCCGGCCGGCGGGTCGCACCGCCGGATCAGCCACGCCCGGCACCGGCTCCGGCCGGGCTAGGGCACGGATCGGGCCCGCCCGCCGCCCCGGCTGACGCCACGCCCGCGTCCCGGGGTCAGGTCGCGCTCGTGTACTGGGTGACGAAGGCCGCGATGGCGTCGGCGATGAGCTGCACCGCGATCGCGGCGAGCAGCAGGCCGGCGATGCGGGTGAGCACCTCGATCCCGCCCGGGCGCAGGATCTTGACGATCCCGCCGGAGAAGCGCAGCACCACCCAGACGGTGAGCATCACCGCCACGATGGCCGCGGCGATGGCGCCGTAGTCGAGCGCCCGGTCGGCCTGCTGGACGAAGAGCATGGTCGCCACGATCGCGCCCGGTCCGGCCAGCAGCGGGGTGCCCAGCGGCACCAGGGCGATGTTCGAGGTGGCCTGCTGGGTGGGGTCGTCGGCCTTGCCGGTCAGCAGTTCCAGCGCGACGAGGATCAGCAGCAGCCCGCCGGCCGCCTGGAGCGCCGGCAGGTCGACGTGCAGGTACGCGAGGAGGGTCTGCCCGGCCACGGCGAAGACCACGATCACCCCGAGCGCCAGGGCCACCGCCTGCCAGGCGGCCCGGTTGCGGTCCCGGGCGGCCAGGGGGCCGGTGAGCGCAAGGAAGATCGGCATCATGCCCGGCGGGTCGACGATGACCAGCAGGGTCACGAAGACCTCACCGAAGAGCTTCAGATCCACCCGGAGAGGGTAGCCGCGCAGGTGGAGGCGGATCAGGCCGAAGCGACGGGGGTCACGCCGGTGGCCTCGGCCACGATCCGCCCGTACGCCTCGGGCGAGGTGGTGAACGCGCCGAGCCGGACGGTCTTGTGCGTGCCGTGGAAGTCCGACGAGCCGGTGACGAACAGGCCCAGCTCGGCGGCGAGCGTCCGCACGTGCGCCCGCTCGGCGGGGGAATGGTCCTCGTGGTCGGCCTCCAGGCCGGCGAGCCCGGCAGCCGCCAGCTCGACGATCAGCTCGTCGGGCACGATCCGGCCGCGCCGGCTCGCCCTCGGGTGGGCGAACACGGGCACGCCGCCCGCGGCCCGCACCAGCCGGACCGCCCGGAACACGTCGATGTCGTCCTTGGGCAGCCGGTACCGCTCACCCAGCCACTCCGGCCCGAACGCCTCGGTGGTGGTGGCCACCAGCCCGGCGCGGATGAGAGCCTGGGCGATGTGTGGGCGACCCACCGTCCCGCCGCCCGCCCCGGCCAGGATCTCCGGCCAGCTCAGCTCGACGCCGTCGGCGCGCAGCAGCGCCACGATGCGTTCCCCGCGCACCTCACGGGCGGCCCGCACCCGGGCCAGCTCCGCGCCCAGCTCCGGCTCCGCCGGGTCGAAGAGGTACGCGAGCAGGTGCAGCGCCACCGGCGGGTCCGCCCCGTGCCAGCGGCAGGAGATCTCCGCGCCCCGGACCAGGGTGAGGCCGGGCGGCAACGCGGCCACCGCGGGCGCCCACCCGGTGGTGGTGTCGTGGTCGGTGATCGCCACGACGTCCAGGCCGGCCTCGCCGGCCGCCCGGACCAGCTCGGCCGGCGTGAGGGTGCCGTCGCTGGCCGTCGAGTGGGCGTGCAGGTCGATCCGGGCGGCGGCCGGCACCGGGGGCGGGGTCATCGCCCGACGCTATCGGTGACGCCGGCCGGTCAGGGTGCCGGGTCGGTGACGACCACCGGCCGGCCGGCCGGCTCGACGCCGGTCAACGGGCTGGCGGCGGCCCGCTCTCCGGCGACCACGCGGTCGGGCCGCACCGGCACCAGCCCGCCCCGGGCGTCGGCATACCAGGCGGTGCCGGCCGGCGTCCAGCACACCGCGCCGGCCAGCGTCGGGCCGGCGGGACGGGCGACCAACGTGCCGCCGAGGGTAGCGAGGTCGACCAGGAGCGCCCCGGTGGCATCGGAGGAGCCGGTGCGGCCGTTCAGCAGCAGCCAGCGGCCGTCGGCGGAGACCCCGCCCAGCCCGTCGGAGCTGAGGGTCGGCCCGCAGGCCGAGCGGATGGTCGCCAGCGCCCGGGTGGGGTCGAGCAGCGCCAGGCAGGGGCGTCGGGGCGTGCCGGCGGAGACGAGGCCGACGAGCCGGCCGTCCGGCAGCGCCCCGTGGACGGCGAGGACGTCGCGCCAGCCGGCGGTGGGAAGCCCGCCCGCGGCCGGATGCCAGAGCGCGTACCCGGGTCGGGCCGGATCGCGGCGCACCAGGACGGAGTTGCCGGCGAAGCCGACCGGCACGGCCGCGCCGGGCGCCGTCGTGCCGGCGACCGCGACGAGCTTGTCGCCGACGATCCCGGCGATGGAGAGCCGGTCGCCGTCGCGCCAGGCGACCTGGCCGCCGTCGGGGGCGACGGCGATCGCCTCCGCGCCGGCGAGCAGCACCCTGGTGCTGCCGTCGGCGTGCACGGACAGCAGGGCCCGGCCGGCGACGGTGGGCGCGCCCACCACCAGCCAACCCCCCTTGTCCGGTACGCGCTGCGCCCGGTCGGCGTCGGCCACCCCGAGGGGGATGTTCGTGTTCCCGGCGGTGTAGAGGGTGCCGTCGACGACCAGGTCGACCGCGCCGCCGGCCGGCCCGAGGGCCGGTCGGGGTGATCCGCCCGACGGGCTCGGCACCGGTTCCGGGACCGTCCAGGAGGAGCCGCGCGGGTCGCCGAGCACCACGGTCGGCGGGGTGGGCTGCGTTGCCTGGGGGCTGAGCTGCACCATGCCGGCGCTGACCAGCACCGTGGCCATCCCGGCCAGGGCGGTGCCGGTGACGACCCGGCGGCGGCGTGTCCGGGTGGCCCGCCGGATGGCCAGGCTGGCCGGGTCCACGGTGCACGGCAGCGGCACGGCGGCCTGCCGGGAGAGGGTCTCCCGGAGCGCACGCTCCAGCTCGTCCGCCGTCACGACTGTTGGACGCGCGGGAACGGGCGTCCGGTTGTCACCGGGACCGGCCACCCCGCTCACCTCCGCTCCGCGCCGACGGCCTCGGCCGGCACCGGGGCACCGACGGGCTCGACGCGCACCGGGAGCGGCGCGCCGCCGGCCGGGGCGGGACGAGGGCCGGCTCCGCTCGTGGTGGACGCGGCGGGCACCCCCGCCCGGGCCGGGCGCGGCGTAGCGGGCACCGTCGGGGCGGGCCGGGGCGGGGTCGCCGGGGCGGGACGGGCGGCGGCGGGGTCGGCCTGTCGGGCGGGCCGGAGGCGGGCGGCCTCCGCGGGCCGCGTCCGGGGGGCGGGACGGTTGCCCGCCCGCCCGTCGGGCTGCGGCTGCGGCGCGTCGGTCAGGTCGAGGGCGGCCTGTGCGCCCAGCCGTCGGCGCAGGGTGGCCAGCGCCCGGGAGGTCTGGCTCTTCACGGTGCCCGGCGAGATCTCCAGCAGCGCGGCGGTCTGCGCCTCCGACATGTCCTCGTAGAAGCGCAGCACCAGCACCGCGCGCTGCCGGCTGGGCAGCGCCCTGAGCTGCCGCCACAGCACGTCCCGGTCGAGCTGCTGCTCGATCTCGTCGACCCCGGCGCGTTCGGGCAGCACCTCGGTCGGCCGCTCACCGTGCCAGCGCCGCCGCCACCAGCTCGTCGACGTGTTGACCATGACGCGACGCGCGTACGGCTCGATCGCCTCGATGCCGCCGAGCCGTTTGCAGGCGAGGTAGGTCTTGGTCAGCGCGGTCTGAAGCAGGTCCTCCGCCGTGGCCCAGTCGCCGGTCAGCAGGTATGCGGTGCGCAGCAGCGCCCCGGAGCGGGCCGCGACGAACTCGCGGAACTCCTCCTCCAGCGGGTCTTTCGCGGCCACCGCTCACCTCCCGCACCCCCGTGCCTGCATGGCAGGTTGTCATGCCGGGGGCGGACCGGGCGACGGCGAAAGGTGCGGGCTTCCTCCGATGTTCGGACGGAAAGTTTCACGCCCCGTCGTCGGCCTTGGCCTCGTCCGCCTCCTTGCCCAGCCGGGCCTCGACTGCCTGCGGCTCGTACATCTCCTCGACGACGCGCAGGTAGAGCTCGTTCGGGTTGGGCAGGTTCTTGATCTCACGGAGCGCCTGGTCCTGGCCGGCGGACTCCAGCACGAACGTGCCGTAGTTGAGGGCGCGGCCGGTGGGGCTCTGCTCGTATTTCATGTCGGTGACCCGGGCGAGCGGCATCATCGCCACCTTGCGGGTGACGATGCCGTTGACCACCATGACCCGCTTGTTGGTCAGGATGAACCGGTCGTACCACCAGTCGGCGACCTTCCAGGCCACCCAGCCCATCACGGCGAACCAGAGCAGCACCGCGATGGTGGTCAGCGCGCCCACGTCCCGCCCGGCGAGGAAGCCGGAGAGGTAGCCGAGGACGAAGGTCGCCCCGATGCCCACCAGGATCGGCGTGGTCAGGTGGATCCAGTGCCGCTTCCACTCGCCCCGGTAGCGCTCGGTGGGGAAGAGGTAGCGCGCCACCAGCGAGCTGGGCTCGTCCTCCAGCGGCAGGACCCGTCGGGGGCCGAGCGGCATGCCGGAGGCGTCGACCCGCAGCCCGGCAAGCTCCTCTTCGGAGATCTGCGGCGGCTGGTAGTCGGCCTCCGGATCGCGGACCCAGGCCCGCCCGGAGCGCGCCTGGCCGCCGAAGGGACCGTCGCCGTAGCCGGCGTCGTCGGAGAAGGGCGGACCGTCGGAGAAGCCCTGCCCCGGGCCTGGGCCCGGAACGTCGTCGGGCCTGACCCGGGGGATCGGCTCCGTGTCTCGGTCCCGGCGCTCCCGGTCGGGGTCGTCGGGGTCGAACGGCGGACCGGAGGGGCTGCCCATCGGCGGTTAGGCGATGAGGCTGGTGAAGAAGTCGCCGAACCCCTGGGCGATGTCCATGATGCCGCCGCCGATCGACTTGAAGACGTCTGCGGCGGAGTTCGGCCGGTACGCAACAAAGAAGATCAAGAATGCGATACCGGCCCAGGTGAGGACCTTCTTGACCATGGCGGGCCATCCTCTCGCGCGGCGCCGGGTCCATTTACCGCAGCGGCACCCAGAGTATCAGTAAGGTGTCGTACAGTGAATCTCTGCGTCCGTTCTCCGACAGAACGGGAGACTTGCCAAGCCTCTCGGCTGGTCAGGCCTTCCCGTGCAGGTACGGAGACGGAGCGCCGTACACGAGCTCGGACGGCGTCCACTCTGTGAGGTCGTGCAGCTCCACGTCCTCGGCGAGCAGATGCCCCGCACTCGCCGGCCAGGCTATCGCATGAAGCCACAATCCCCGAGCCTCGCCGGCGTACGCGCTTCGATCCGTCGGAGAATTCACGAGCCACAGTGGAGTCGGGTGGCCGGCGACACGGATCCTGGCCTGCCCGACATGCCCCGGATGCCCGGGGCCGGGATCGTCCAGCGCCTCGGCGAGTTGCGGGCCCGGGTCGGGGCCGGCCATGCCGGCGAACCGGGTGCCCAGCCCGACGCCCGGCTCCTCGGCCACGAACACCAGGTCGGCCGGGCCGCCGCCGAGCGGCTCGGGCCCGGCGAAGGCCACGACGGTGGCGCGCACCCCGGCGCGCTCGTCCCCGGCGTACGCCACGCCGGTGAGGGTCCAGCCGGGCGGCATGGGCCACGGGCACCAGACCGGCGTGGCGGGGCCGTCGGGGGGCCCGGCGGCGGCGACCCGGCCCACGACGCTGGCCACGATCTCCGCGCCGATGTGCTCGGGCACGTGCAGCGGCGGCACGGGACCGCAGCGCGCGCAGCGCCACTCCGTGTGCATCAGGTCCGGCTCCCGGACGGATCCACCACACCTGGGGCAACTCACCGCGACACTCACGTTTCCACCGTCGCCCCGGCTCGCCGCCCAGTCAAGTGGAGCGGCCGAATCCCCCGGCGCGTCGCCCCCGCCGGCCTGCCCCGGTCCGGAAGGGAACGGGCGCCGCCATGTCGCCGGCATCGGGCGGTCCGGGAGCCCTGGACACCGCCATGTCGCCGACACGGCGGGACGACCGACCGACACACGACCGAGCGGCGCGCGACCGACCGACGCGCGGGCGGGGCGGGCAGGGCGCGGCGGGCGGGGCGGGCAGGGCGCGGCGGGCGGGGCGGGCGGGGCGCGGAGGTCAGGCGGGCGGCGGGCCGGCGTGGGCGCGGATCCAGGCGTGCATGGCGATGCCGCTGGCCACCCCGGCGTTGATCGACCGGGTCGAGCCGTACTGGGCGATGGAGAAGAGCTGGTCGCAGGCCGACCGGGCGGCCTCGGACAGCCCCGGTCCCTCCTGGCCGAACAGCAGCGCGCAGCGGCGCGGCAGGCTCGTCGTCTCCAGCGGGCGGGAGCCGGGCAGGTTGTCGATGCCCACCACCGGCAGGTCCCGGTCCGCCGCCCAGGCGGCGAACTCCTCGATCGTCTCGTGGTGCCGGACGTGCTGGTACCGGTCGGTCACCATGGCACCCCGCCGGTTCCACCGCCGCCGCCCCACGATGTGCACCTCGGCCGCCAGGAAGGCGTTGGCGTTGCGGACCACCGTGCCGATGTTGAGGTCGTGCTGCCAGTTCTCGATCGCCACGTGGAAGTCGTGCCGACGCCGGTCGAGGTCGGCCACCACGGCCTCCCGCCGCCAGTACCGGTACCGGTCCACGACGTTGCGCCGGTCGCCCTCGGCGAGCAGCTCCGGGTCGAAGCGCGGGTCGGCCGGGGGGTCGCCGGCCCACGGGCCCACGCCGACCTCAAGCTGATCACCGGTCACGGTCTCCAGAGGGTACGGACCGCCCGGTCGCCCCGCACCGCCGGGTGCGCCGGGGCCACCCGGCCGGGTCGGGCGGGATCAGCCCAGGCCGAGGGCCCCGCCGAGCCGGTCCAGGAACCGCCGGTCGGTCGGCGTCACGTCCCCGCCCGCCGGGGCGCCGGCGGTGGCCCGGCGGACCCGGGCCGCCACCGACTGCACCCACTGCCGGTACGCGGCCGAGTCGGCGGGGTCGGCCCGCCGACGCAGCACCCGGACCGTGGCGCGACAGGCGGCCAGCAGGTCGACCAGGTCGGTGAGCCGGTCCTCGGGGGCGGTCGCCCCGTCGTGCCGGGCGTAGATGGCGGCGACCACGGCGCGGACCAGGTCGCTGTCGGAGGCACGCCCGGCGGCCACGGCGTCGAGGCCGGCCAGCCCGGCGGCGACGCCCCGGGACGGGCCGCCGGGGTCGGGGGCGGCGGCGGCCACGAGCACCCGGCCGGGCAGGCCGGTCAGCAGGTCCCACTCGGCGGCGGAGTAGGCGGCGGTGGTCAGCGGTGCGGCGCGGCGGCCGGCAGAGGGCGGCTCTCCGGCGACGGAGTGGCTCATGGGGACCTCCGGCGCCAGCATATGACCCCGTACGGCGCGTCGGGCCCCTTCACCGCAACCGCGCGGCGCGGGGCCGCCGGCGCCCGGGTGGGGTCAGCGCGGCTCGGGGAAGCTCGGGCGCTCCGGGTCGACGCCCTCGGGCACGGTCTCGGCCGCGTACGCCCGCTTGGGGACCATCACCCGGCGGCGGAAGACGCAGACCATGGTGCCGTCCTGCTTGTAGCCGCGGGTCTCCACCGACACCACGCCCCGGTCGGGCTTCGAGGAGGACTCGCGCTTGTCCAGGACGGTGGTCTCGCCGTAGATGGTGTCGCCGTGGAAGGTCGGCGCGACGTGCCGCAGCGACTCGACCTCCAGGTTCGCGATGGCCTTGCCGCTGACGTCGGGCACGGACAGGCCGAGCAGCAGGGAGTAGACGTAGTTGCCGACCACCACGTTGCGGCCGAACTGGCTCGCCGACTCGGCGTAGTGCGCGTCGAGGTGCAGGGGGTGGTGGTTCATGGTGAGCAGGCAGAAGAGGTGGTCGTCGTACTCGGTGACGGTCTTGCCCGGCCAGTGCCGGTAGACCGCGCCGACCTCGAACTCCTCGTAGTAGCGGCCGAACTGCATCGGGGTCCCCTCCACGGGCGGGCGACGGAGTTCGGGCCAGCATGCCTTATCGAGGGTTAAGGCGAGGCCGGGGGCCGCAGCCGGGCGAGGAAATGTCACACCGGCCGCGCTCCCGGGGGGAGACGCAATGAGCGGCGGGGCCCTCCCCGGCACCCGCCGCCCACGCTCTGATGGGGAAGATTCTGCCGCACGACGAGGCCCGGTCAACAGAGACCGGCGTCACATTTATCTTTTCGTAACAATACGAAGAGTGACGATCATGAAGTGTGGGAGCGATCACCGCAGGTCGAATCGCCGCTAGTCAGGCATCAGATCATCGAAGTTGATCAGCAATCAGGGCCCCCACCTGTGGAAACGCTCCCATCACGTCCCGTCACGCAAATGCGTCATGCAAGTGCACACGGCAAGGCTGCCGGCAACAGATATGAATCGATACGCTGACACCCCGTCCCCCGGCCCCGCCGGGTTTCGGGGGCGGACGCCCGGGAATGCGCCGGGTCCCGTCCTGGTTCCAGGAGGCGTACGTGATTCCGCGGTGATCGGAGAGTCCACATGGCAACCGTTGAGCTGACCACGGCGAACTTCGACGAGGTGGCGGGCGGCGACGGCATCGTCCTCGTCGACTTCTGGGCGGAGTGGTGCGGCCCGTGCAAGCGGTTCGCCCCGGTCTACGAGCGCTCCTCCGACAAGCACCCCGACATCGTCTTCGGCAAGGTCGACACCGAGGCCCAGCAGGAGCTCGGCGCGAAGTTCGACATCCGCTCGATCCCGACGATCATGGCGATCCGGGACGGCGTGATCGTCTTCGCCCAGCCGGGGGCGCTGCCCGAGTCGGCCCTGGAGAACCTCATCGAGCAGGTCCAGGGCCTCGACATGGACGACGTCCGCAAGAAGCTGGCCGAGCACAAGCACTGAGCGCCGGGCACCACCGAGCCCGCGCAGCCGGCGGCCGGACCCCACCCGGGTCCGGCCGCCGCCGCGCCACCCGCCCTCCGGCGGGCGTCACCGGCCCCGCGTCACCGGTACGGTTGGGGCACGCCACCCGACGGAGGGACCCGAAGGGCGCCCTTCATCCCGTACCGTCGGAAACCGATGGAAACGCTGACCCGCCGGGGCCGGGGGGCCCGACTGGCCGCCACCGCGCTCGGCCTCGTCGTGTTGCTGGCCGGCACCGTCTGGGGCAGCGACGACGACTTCCCGTTCGGGCCGTTCCGGATGTACTCCACGTCCGACCCGCCGGACGCCGCCGCCCCGGACACCCGCATCGAGGGCGTCGACCGCACCGGCGCCGTGGTCGACCTGGGCCAGGACGCCACCGGCATCCGCCGGGCCGAGATCGAGGGCCAGCAGAGCCGGTACGTCGAGGACCCCGCCCGGCTGCGCCGGGTCGCCGACGCGTACGCCGAACGCCACCCCGACGCCGCCGCGCTGGTCGAGGTGCGCATCGTGATCCGCTGGTACGGCATCGCCGACGCCCGGCCGACCGGGCGCTGGACCGACGAGACCGTGGTGAGCTGGCGGGCGGACGGGTGACCCGCTGGCTGACCGAGGCGGTCCCCCGGGGCCGGGTGGCCGCCTTCCGCACCCTGGTCTACCTCTTCGTCGCCGCCGACCTGGTGTTCTTCACCCCCTGGGTACGCGCCCGCGCGAGCGTCCCCGGCGACCTCTACCAGCCGCTGCTCGTCGGGCGGGTGCTCCCGCTGCCGACCCCCACCCCGGCGCTGGTCGGCGTGATCTTCTGGGTGCTGCTGGCCCTCGCCCTGCTCGCCGCGACCGGCCGGGCCCACCGCCTGCTCGGCTGGTCGGTCTTCGCGCTCTACCTGGAGTGGATGATCATCGCGATGAGCTACGGCAAGGTCGACCACGACCGGTTCGGCCTGCTCGTCGCGCTCGCCGCGCTGCCCACCGCCGGCCGGGCCCGGCACGGCGACCCGACCCGCACCGAGGCGGGCGGCTGGGCGCTGCGGGTCACCCAGATCGCGGTGATCTGCACCTACTTCCTGGCCGCCTTCGCGAAGTTCCGGTTCGGTGGCCTCGACTGGGCCACCGGCTCGGTGCTCGCCAAGGCGATCATCCGGCGCGGCACCGACCTTGCCGACCTGATCGCCGGCGTGCCCCACCTGCTGCTCGTGGCGCAGTTCGGCATCCTCGCCTTCGAGCTGCTCAGCCCGGTGGTCTTCGTGCTGCCGGCCCGCGCCCGGCTGGCCACGGTGGGCTTCTTCTACTCGTTCCACCTGGTCACCATGGCGACGATCACCATCTCGTTCGCCCCGCACCTGGTGGCCATGGCCAGCTTCCTGCCGCTGGAGCGGGTGCGCCCCGTCGCCTGGCTGCGCCGGCTCGGCGGGGGCGGGCCGGCGGGACGGCTACGCCGGGGTGGACCGGCGGGGCGGCCCGGCCAGCTCGACGATCAGCCCCTCGCAGCTGCGGGCGACGACCTCCGCCCCGCGCCGCTGCACCAGCCGTAGGGTCGGGTCCTCCGCGCGCTCCCGCCACCGCCACTGCGCGTCGACGGCCAGCTCCCACAGCTGCCGCGCGGTCGCGTCGTGCTCCGCCCCGAGCCGGGCGGCCGGCGCGGTGCCCTCGCCGCCGACCAGCCGCTGCGCCTCGGCAGCCGGCTCTGCGGCGAACCCGACCCGGCCCGCGCGCAGCGCCGCGAGCAGGCGCAGCTCCGCGAACTCGTGCGCGCCGGCCACGATGCGCTCCACGGCGCCGAGCAGTTCGCCGGTGCCGGGGCCCGGCTCCGCGCGCAGCAGCCCCTCCACGGCCACCAGCGCCGACCGGGCCTTCAGGGTGCCCTGCCGGTCGACGAAGAGGCGGTTGACCGACTCCCGCAGCTCGGTGAGGCCGCTGCGCCGGATCAGCTCGGTGGAGAGCTTCACCCGGCTGTCGCAGCCGGTGCGGACCAGCGTGGTGGCCAGCCGGACGCCGAACAGCCCCAGCCGCTCCAGCAACGCGGCCCGCGCGTCGGCGGAGAGGCCCACGGGCAGCCCGGCCCGGACGAACCGGTCGGCGGAGAGGAGGTGTGCGTCCAGCTCCGGGCGCGGCACCCGGGCCAGCTCCGCGAGCGCGGCGAAGTCCGCCTCGCCCAGCATCCGGCCGGCCAGGCCCACGGTGCCGCTGCACGCGAGCGCGTGTACGCAGCGGGCGGCCACCCGGGGGTCGCGCTGCTGCCGCCGGACGAGCTGCCGGGCGGTCAGCAGCGCGTCGATCCGCCCGCCGCCGGTCTCGTCGGCGCGCGAGCGCACCAGGAGCACGTGCACCGCGCCGGCCTGGCCGACGATCCCGTCCCGCTCGGAATCCAGCGCCCGCAGGTCGCTGTCGCGTCCGTCGCGGGTCAGGTAGAGCAGGGCGTCGGCGTCGCGCAGGGCCCGCTCGACCACCGGGGCGCGCCCCCGCTCGTCCGGGTCGGCGACGGCGGGCGTGTCGATGAGGGTGAGCTGGCGCAGGGCCCGCGTCGGCCACCGCACGACGAGGTCGCGCAGCTCACCGGGCCGCCAGCCGGGCCCGTCGACCCGCAGGCCGGTCGCCGACCGGGTCACCGCCAGCTCCTGCGGCACGCCGTCGGTCGACCAGGCGGTGGCCCCCGGGGCGGGCCCGTCCTCGTACCAGGTGAAGGTGTCCTCGCCGTCGACCCCGGCGACCGGCGCGACCTGCTCCCCCATGATGGCGTTCAGCAGCGTCGACTTCCCGGACCGCCAGCCGCCGGCGACGGCGACCCGCAGCGGCTCCTCCAGCCTGGCCAGCTCGTGCCGCAGCCGGTCGGCGGCCCAGGGGTGGTCCCGGTAGTGGTGCAGGGCCTCGTGCAGCAGGGCCCACACCGCGTCCTCCAGCCCCCGCCCGGACGTCATGCCGGCTGCTCCAGCAGCACCGGGCCGGCGCCGCGCCCGGCTGTCAGCCCCTGGGCCTGCTCGTGCAGCCGCGCCAGCCGGGCCATCCTCGCCCGGATCTCCCGCTGCCGGCGGTCGCGGGCCGCCGCGTCGGTGTCGGCGGCCTGCTTCGCGCTGCGCAGCGACTGGACGATGCCCTCCTGGAGCTCCTCGGTCAGTGCGGTGAAGTGGTTACGCAGCAGCCGCTGCACCTGCCGGGCGGTGTCCCGGCAGTCCTTCGTCACCCGGAGGAAGAACTCGTCGACGTGCCGCTGGACCGCCGTCTTCGCCGCCGACTGCCGGTGCCGCAGGTGCTGCCGGCTCTCGTCGCGGATGGCCTTGCCCCCGAGCAGTGCGCCGAACCCGACCGACACCGGATTGATCATCGGCATCCCCGCCAGGGTCAGCGCGAGCCCGCACATCAGCATCCCGCCGTACGAGCCCTTCATGCCGCTGAGCACCTTCTGGGTGACGGTGAACCGGTCGATCGCCGGCCGCTCGAAGTGCGGCAGCCGCTCGGCGGGGTCCTCCGGCACCGCCGTCGACCACTCCGGCAGCGAGTCGTGGCCGTACCGGCCGAAGTGGGCGGCCACCCGGCGGGCGGTCCAGTCGCAGCGGCGGACCAGCCACTCGCGGTTCTCCCGCGCCGCCGCCGCGAGGCTGCGCTCCAGCCATTCCTCGAAGACGTCCCAGCCGGTCAGCGGGTCGGCCGTGTCGAACGCCGTGTCGACCTCGCGCAGGATCTGCCGGGTCCGCTCCCGCAGGTCGTACTCGATGTCGGAGAGCAGGTCGGTCATCTCGTCCGACAGCGTGTTCTGCCAGCGGGTGGAGCAGCGCCGCAGCTCGTCCACCTCGCGCTGGGCGGCGTGCAGCCGGGAGATCGGCCCGGCCTGCTCCTCGACCTGCTGGCTGTCCAGCTCGGCGCGCAGCGGGGCGGCGAGCTGCTCGACGACCGTGCGGGCGAGCATGGTGACGGCCGTACGGGCCAGCGCGTCGCCCTTGCCGGCGAGGTCCCGGCGGAGCCGGGCGATCAGCACGGGAAAGCCCGACTCGGCGTTGAGCGGGTGGTCGTCGGCGACGGCCGCCCGCAGCCGCAGCGCCGCCGAGACCGGGATCAGCGCGGCCGGTACGCCGGCCTCGTGCAGGTGCCGCCGGTTGCGCTCGGCGACCGCCCGCCAGTCGGGCACCAGGTCGGTCTTGGTCTGCACCACCGCCACGTTCGGGTGCGACCGGGTGAGGTGCAGCAGCAGGTTCAGCTCGGCGACGGAGAGCTCCCGGGTGGAGTCGGAGACCAGCAGCACGAGGTCGGCCCGGTGCAGCGCGGCCTCCGGCGTGCCGGAGGCGGGGATCGTGCCGTCGCCGGCCGGGGTGTCCACGAGCACCAGACCGTCGGCGAGCAACGCCCGGGGGACGCCCACCTCGACGTGGGCCGGGCCAGCGCCGCGCGGGATGATCCCGGCGACCCCGGCGGCGAGCCGGTCCAGCGGCAGCGGCGTCCGCTCGGCGGCCGGGGACACGGCCGGGACCGCCGCGTAGGGCGCGACGGAGGACCCGGCGGAGGCCAGGGCGGCGGCCCCGTCCGAGCCGGCGGGCCGCTCCCGCTGGACCGGGTGCCGGACCACGGCGGCGCACGCCGCCTCGGCGTGCCGCACCACCGTCGGCAGGACGGTGGTGCGGCCGTCGCCGACCGGGCAGACCTGCGCGGTGACGACGGCGTTGACCAGTTGGCTCTTGCCCTGGCCCGGCTCGCCGACGACCAGCACGCGCAGCGCCGGGTCGAGCAGTTGGACCCGTTTGTGGTGGACCGTGCGGAGCAGGTCGGCACGCCCGTGGGCGGTGCAGGTCCGGGCGATCTCGTCGAGCACGTCCAGCCAGATTCCCGCCATCACGGGACCAAGTGTGCCGATTGCGGAGAAATTATCAAGAGGTGGTGAACGATGGACCGGGCCGGGGCACCCCCTCGTGCCCCGGTCCCGTCCGCCGCCGGGGCCGCTCAGAACAGCCCGTCGCCCAGCCCGAGCAGGCCGGAGTCGGTGCCGGCGGGCGCGCCGCCGTGGCCGCCCGTCACGCCGCCGGTGATGCCACCGACCGCACCCGTGACGCCACCCAGCGTCCCGGAGACCGTGTCGTCCACGTGGTCGGTCACCCCCGACACGGCGCCGGGCACGTCGACCGGCGGCACCACGCCGCCCGCGCCGCCGGGCAGGCCCAGGCCACCCAGGGCGTCGTCGACGCCGATCGAGTCGACCAGCCCACCGACCTGACCGTGCACGCCGGGCAGGACGCCGCCGAGGTCCCCGTCGAGCAGGTCGGAGTCGTCCAGGCCCCCCGCGTCCGGTGCGCCCGGCAGGCCGTCGACCGCGCCGGTGACGCCCCCGACCACCGGGTCCACGGTCGCGTCGAGGCCCGGCACCACCCCGTCGTCGAGGGTGTGCGCCACGTCGCCGACCCCGGTCAGGTCGGTGTCGAGGCCGCCGCGGCCGACGCCCAACCCGACCCCCGGCAGCACGGTCACCCCGGCCGAGACCGTGGCCGGGTCCACGGCGATGGTGCCCAGCACCCCGGCCTTGACGTCCACCCCGGCCGAGGAACCGGTGACGCCGATCTGCTGCGCCACGTGCTGCAGCTGGCCCACCGCGTCGGTGGGGTCGGCCGGCAGCGGGTCGAGGCCGAACTGCGCCGCCGGGGCCAGCGAGGTGAGGCCCTGCACCGGCGCGTAGTCGACCACCAGCGGCACCACGTCCTGAACGTCGGCGGCGGTGATGTCCTGCAGCCCGGCCGCCTGCAACGCGCCCTCCGGGTCCAGGTCGAAGGCCGACCGGGCATCGGGGTCGGTCAGCAGGTTGAGCACGAAGTCGTGCAGGGTCTGGTTCGGTTCCATGAGCCGCTTCTCCTCGGACGTGTCGCCGGCGTCGACAGGGCGTCGACAGTGACCGGCGTCGACGGACGTCGACCGTGACCGGTGACGCTACGGACGGAGTCGACGACGGGCATCGGGGAACGACCCGAAACCGCCCCCGCCGGATCGGGGCCCCACCCCCGCCGCCCGTTAGGGGGATGGGGGGAATCCGGCAGCCTGAAGTTAGGGTCCCGGTTCAGCTTCGATCTCTGGTACGAACGTATGAACCCACGGGGTCCGCCGGGCCGGGTCACCGCACGTCCCGACACCGTCGCCGCCGGTCGGCCAACTCCTGGTGAGGAAGAGACGATGCCGTACGTCCTGGGAATAGACATCGGGAACACCACGACCACCGCCAGCGTCGTCCGGCGACGGGGCATCGACTGGACGCACGCCGAGGCCGTCGCGCTGGACGCCGGGTCGGCCACCGTCCCCTCCGCGCTGTGCCTGTCCGCCCACGGTGGCCTCACCGTCGGAGCGTCCACCTCCGACGGTGGCGGCCGGACCGTGCGCGGCTTCGTCCGCCGCGTCGGCGACGACGTGCCCGTGGTGCTCGGCGGCGAGGCGTACCCGGCGCAGACCCTGACGGCGATGCTGGCCGGCTGGGTGGTGGAGCAGGTACGCGCCACCGAGGGCGGCCCGGCCGAAGCCGTCGTGGTCAGCCACCCGGCGGGCTGGGGCCCGCACCGACGGGAGCTGCTGCGGCGCGCGCTGTGGGAGTTCGAGGTGCCCGGGGTGACGCTGCTGCCCTGCCCGGTGACGGTCGCCGAGGGGCACGCCGCGCGGGGGTTCGCCGGCGACCTCGCGGCCGTGTACGCGCTCGGCGGGGAGACCTTCGAGGGCGCGCTGGTCCGGCGGAACGACGACGGCACGTACGCGCCCCTCGGCCTGCCGCTGGGCCTTCCCGGCTGCGGCGGGGCGGAGTTCGTCGCGGAGCTGACCGACCACGTCCGGGCCGTGCTGGCGCGGGAGCTGTCCGCCCTCGACGGGCAGTGGGCCGACGCCGCGGCGCGGGAGCTGCCGTCGGCGTGCGAGCGGGCCGCCCACGAGCTGTCCGTCGCCCCGCAGGCCGACGTGGTGCTGGACCTGCCGACCGGGCCGGCGCGGGTGCCGGTGAGCCGCGCGGAGTTCGAGGAGATGATCCGACCCGCCGTACGGGGGACCGTCGACCTGCTGCTGCGGGCCGTCCACAGCGCCGGGCTGGAGCCGGCGCGCCTCGACGGCGTCCTGCTCGCCGGCGGCGCCACCCGGGTTCCGCTGGTCGCCGAGCTGCTCGGCGCGGCCCTGCCAGGCCCGGTGAAGGTCGCCCCCGATCCGCAGCTGGTCGCGGCGGCCGGGGCGGCGCTGGCCGCGCGCCAGGTGGTCGCGCCCCGGCCCCGCGTGCCGGCCACACGACCCGGGGCCGAGCCGGTGGGGGTCGCCGGGGTCCGGGTGGGCAGGGCGGCGGCGGTCGCCCGGGTGCCGGCCGGAGGGCGCGGTCCCCGGCACGACGAGCACGGCGACGACGGGTTCCCGGGCACGCCACCGCCCCGGCCCCCGGTCCGGATCGCCCCACTGGAACTGCCGAGAGCGTCCCGCCTGGCGTCGCTGCGCCGGCGTGGCCGCGAGGGAAGCGTACGATGATCATGACTATCGAGCGCCCGCTGCTGCTCAGCCGGGAGCGGCGGTCCCTGCTCGACCGGCTCGCCGCCGACCCGGCCGTGCCGTTCGCGCTCGCCGTGACCGGCCCCGGCGGCCACGGCAAGACCGCCCTGCTCGGCGAGGTGGCGCGCCGCTGCCGGCAGGCCGGGCAGACCGTGCTGACCACGGTGCCGGCGGCCACCGAGCCGCCCGGGCCCGGCACCGTGCTGCTGGTCGACGACGCACACCTGCTCGACGACACGCGGCTCGGTGCGCTCCGCGCGCTGGTGGACACCGGTCGGCACCGGATCGTCGTGGGATACCGCCCCTGGCCACGGTGCCCGGCGCTGGTCGAGCTGGCCGACGCCCTGCGCCGGCACGCCGACCCGTTGCTGCTCGTCCCCTTCACCCCGGAGCAGACCGCCGCGCGGTGCGCCGCCGCACCGGAGGCGGCCCGCCTGGCCGACCACGTGCACGCGCAGACCGCCGGGGTGCCCCGGGACGTGGACCGGCTGGTACGCGCGCTGTCCGCCGCGCCGGGCTCGACCCTGTCGGCCGCGTCGGCTCTGCTTCCGTCGGCCGCGCCGGGGCCGGGCGGGGCGGCGTCGCCGGGCGAGCCGCCGCAGTCCGCCCTCGTGGAGTTCGGGCCGGACCTGGACCGGCTGACGCCGGACGCCCGGTGCCTGCTGCTCGCGCTCGCCGCCGGCGTGCCCCTGACGGTCGACCTGCTCGGCGCGCTGCTCGACCGGACGCCCGGCGCGGTGGCCGAACTCGTCGCCGCGACCCGGGCGGCGGGCCTGCTCACCGCCGACCACCGGATCACGCCGCTCGCCCGGCGGGCGGTCGTCGCGCTCAGCCCGCCCACCGACCGGACGGCGGTCTGGCACCGGCTCGTCGACCAGCGGCTCGGCCGGGGCGGCCCGGTCCTGCCGCTGGTCTCCGCGCTGCGGGCCGTCGGCGCTCTCGGCGACTGCCCCGCGCCCGCGCTGCGGGCGGCCGCCGAGGAGGCGCTGGCCGAACAGCCGGCGCTGGCGGCCGAACTGTTCGCCGCCGCCACCGCCGCCGGCTCGTCCGCCCCCGGCCGCCAGGCCGTCGCCGCGCTGCTCGCCGGCGACCTGGACACCGCCCTGCGGCTGGCGGACCGGCTGCTCGCCGGTGCCGCGCCGGACGACCGGGCCGAGGCGGCGGCCGTCGCCGCGACCGCCCTGGCGCACCGGGGACAGACCGGCCGCAGCGTGGAGCTGTACCGGTGGTCGGGCACGCCCGCGGCGGCGGCCTTCGCCGAGGTCGGGTCGCTCGCCACCGCGACGACGACCGGCGACGCCGGGCCGGTGGGCCCGGCCACCGGCGGTCCGCCGACGCTGGGCGCCGGCGCGGCCCGGCTGATGGCCGAGGGGGTCCGGGCCAGCATCGACGGTACGCCCACCACCGCCCTGTCCACCCTGGTGCAGGCGGCGGCCCTGCTGGAGCCGGACGGCCGCACCGTCCTCCTGCCCGACAGTCCCGCCGCGCTGGCCGCGCTGACCGGGGTGCACTGCGCGGAGCTGGACATCGCCGAGCGGGTGCTCGACCGGGCTACCGCCAGCGGGATCGGCGGTCCCCTGCTGGCCCGCCGCCACCTGCTGCTGCGGGCGTGGATCCTGATGCTGCGGGGACGCACGGCCGCCGCGGCCGACGCCGCCGCGGCGGCGACCGCCTCGGGTGGCCCGCTGGAGTCCCGCGACCTGCTCTTCGCCACGACCCTGGAGCTGGGGGTGGCCCGCCGCAACAGCGACCTGGGCGCGTTGCAGCGCGGTTGGGGGCATGCGCTGGACGCCGTGGTCCGGCACCCCGTCGACCTGTTCACCCTGCTGCCCCTCGGCGAGCTGGCGATCGCGGCGGCCCGGCTGGGCGAACTCGACCGGCTGGAACCGCACCTGCACCAGGCCCGGACGTTGCTGGGCCGGCTGGGCGACCCGCCGTTGTGGAGCGCGCCGCTGCACTGGAGCGGGCTGCACGCCGCGATCCTCGCCGACCGGCCCGGCGCGGCCGAGGAACACGTGGCGGCCCTGACCGCCGACGCGGACCACAGCCGGTACGCGGCGGTGGCCGCCACCGCCGCCGCGAGCTGGGTGGACGTCCTGCGGGGCACGGTCGACCCGGCCCGGGTCGAGGCCGCCGCCCGTGGCCTGTACGACGCGGGGTTCTGCTGGGACGCCGCCCGGCTCGCCGGGCAGGCCGCCATTCGCACGGCGGACCGGCGGGCGATGACCGCCCTGCTGGACTGCGCCCGGGTGTTCCAGGGTCGGCACGCGGGGGCGAAGAGCGGGCCCGCCGGCGGGAAGGGCGGGCCCGGCGGGGCCAGGGGCGGGCAGCGTCCCCCGGGCGGCGCGGCCCCACCGGCCGCCGAGGTCGACGCCGTGCCCCGCAGCGAGCTGAGCGAACGCGAGCACGAGGTGGCCGAGCTGGTGCTGGCCGGGTTGACCTACCGCGAGATCGGCGACCGGTTGTTCATCTCCGCCAAGACCGTGGAGCACCACGTGGCCCGGATGCGGTCGCGACTGAACTGCGCCAACCGCACCGAACTGCTGGCCCTGCTGCGCACCCTCGTCGCGGAGCGGATGGCCGTCGCAGGCGGTGGGGCCTGGCGGGAACGGTCGACCAGATGACGACGACCTGCCCGGACGCACCACCCGGCACCGGTCCGGCAGCGGCCGGGGCGGCTGCCGCCACGCCGAGCGGCACCGCGCCGGTCGTCGACGGTCCGGCGGCGGCCACCCAGCCCACCGCCGGACCGGCCGCCCACGCCACCCGGCCCGCAGGCGCGGCGGCCGGGAGCGACGCGCTCATGCGGGCCCTGGACGCGCTGATCGACCGGGTGCCCGGGGCGCGCCTCGCCGTGCTGCTCTCGCCCGACGGGCTCCGGCTCGGCGCCTCCCGGGGCACCGACGCGGCGGTGGCCGAACAGGTCTCGGGCATGGTCGCCGGCCTGTGGGCGCTCGGCGCGGCCACGGCCCGGTTCTGCGCCGACGCCGAGCCACGACGGATCGTCACCCGGATGCCCGAGGCACTCCTGCACGTCACCGGCATCCGCACCGGCGTCGTCCTGGCCCTGCACACCTGCGAACAGTCCCGGGCGGCCGACATCGAGTTCGAGGTGGCGCGCTTCGTGACGGAGGCCGACCGGCACCTGCCCGCGCAGCCGCCCCCACCGCCCGACGCGCCCGCACCAGGGGCGACGCACCCGTCGCCCGGCGTCCCGCCCGGGTCGGGGGCGGCGCTGCCGTTGCCCGTACCGTCGGGGCCGGTCGTCCGGGCCGGGACCACCGCGCCCGGCCGGATCCGGCCGGCCCTCCTCGCGGCGGCCGCCGCGCCGCCCGCCCCGGGCGCGGCCGGCGGGGCGACCGAGGCCGAGCAGCCCGACCTCGCCTCCCTGGTGCTGGCCCGGCCGGGGACGGGCCGGCTCCCCCGCCTCACCCCCGAGCAGGCGCGGATCGTCCGGCGGTGCCGGCGTCCGCTGTCGGTCGCCGAGATCGCCACCGACCTGGACCTGCCGGTGGGTGCCGTCCGCGTGCTGCTCGACGGGCTGCGCCGGGCGGGGCTGGTCGAGGTGCGGGACCTGCCGTCCCACGACGGGCGGCCCTCGCTGGAGCTGCTGGAGCGGCTGCTCTCCGCGCTGCGGGCGTGGTGAGGATCAGTCCCGCTGGGCCGAGGGCACGGCGCAGGCGGCCGTGCCGCCCGGCAGCCGGTGCCGGTTGCGGGCCACCCAGCGGTACGCGGGCCAGGCCGCCGCGCGGGCGGGCGGGAAGCGCAGCCCCGCCCCGGCGACCCGCCACAGGGGCCCGCTGTCGCCGAGCAGCCGCGCGATCGCGTCCGGCCCGGCGGCCCGGGAGCCGTCCGCGCCGACCCACTGCACGGCCTCGGTGCACTCGGCCTCCGTCAGGCCCAGCGCGTCGAGGTCCGCGAACTGCCAGGGCAGCACCCGCGCCCGGGTGGGGATGCGGCGCTCGATGAACTCCGCGCACTTCGTGCAGAACGCGCAGTCGCCGTCGTAGACGAAGGTCGACCTCTCCATGCCCCCATCCTCCCCCGGCGTCCGTCCCGCCGTGCGCCGGTGTCCGGCACGTCACTTGCACTTCGTTCGTACGCGTGTTCGAATGGGGTCCATGCGCTGGGACAACCTCTCCGCTCCCCCGGACGAGGCCGGTTCCGAGCGGGCAGCGCCGGCGGCTCCACCCCTGCCGCTGGCGCTGCCCGGCGCGGTCACCCGCACCTTCGACACGCCCGGCTTCGCGGGATGACCTCCACTCGGGGCCGCTCGCATGCCTGCGTCCACCGCCTCCCGGGAGACCGGCACGGCCTGCTCCGAGCCGGGCGACGGGCTAGAGTCGCGGGATGCGCAGCGCCCAGCAGATCCTCGCCGACTCCGCCGTGATCGCCGTCGTGGGCGCGTCCCGCGACCCCGGCAAGGCCGCGCACCGGGTGCCGGCGCAGATGCAGCGGTACGGCTGGCGCATCATCCCGGTCAACCCGACGGTCGACGAGCTGTTCGGCGAGCGGGCGTACGCGTCGCTGGCCGACATCCCGCACCCGGTGGACCTGGTGGACGTGTTCCGCCCGGCCCGCGACGCCGTCGGGGTGGTCCGCGAGGCGGTGGCGATCGGCGCGCCCGCGGTCTGGTTGCAGCTCGGGATCGTCTCGCCGGAGGCGCGGCGGATCGCCGAGGAGGCCGGCGTCGACTACGTCGAGGACCGCTGCCTGATCATCGAGCGGGCCGCCGCCGACCTGACGCGCCTCGGCTAGCCGGCGGTTCGCAGGGGCCCTTCCGTGCGCCGTCAGAGCTTGTAGTCGCGCAGGAGGCCGCGGGAGATGATGGTCTTCTGGATCTCCGAGGTGCCCTCGCCGATGAGCAGGAACGGGGCCTCCCGCATCAGCCGCTCGATCTCGTATTCCTTGGAGTAGCCGTAGCCGCCGTGGATGCGGAACGCCTCCTGGACGACCTCGGCGCAGTATTCGGAGGCGAGCAGCTTGGCCATCCCGGCCTCGACGTCGTTGCGCTGGCCGGCGTCCTTGAGCCGGGCGGCGTTGACCATGAGAGCGTGCGCGGCCTCGATCTTCGTGCCCATCTCGGCGAGCTTGAACGCGATCGCCTGGTGCTTCGCGAGCGGCTGGCCGAAGGTCCTGCGCTGCTGGGCGTACGCGACGGCCAACTCGAACGCGCGGATGGAGATGCCGCAGGCGCGGGCGGCGACGTTGACGCGGCCGACCTCGATGCCGTCCATCATCTGGTAGAAGCCCCGGCCGACCTGCCCCTCGCCGCCGAGCACGGCGGAGGCGGGGACGGCGACGCCGTCGAGCACCATCTCGGTGGTCTCGACGCCCTTGTAGCCCATCTTGTCGATCCTGCCGGGGATGGTGAGGCCGGGCGCGGTCTCGCCGAAGCCGGGCTCCTTCTCCAGCAGGAAGGTGCTCATGTTGCCGTAGACCGAGTCGGCCCCGGTGTCGGTCTTGACCAGCGTGGCGACCACCGAGGAGTACGCGCCGTTGGTCAGCCACATCTTCTGACCATTCAGGACGTAGGTGTCGCCGTCGCGGACCGCCTTGGACCTGATCGCCGAGACGTCCGAGCCGCACTCGGGCTCCGACATGGAGAACGCGCCGCGCACCTCGCCGGTGGCCATCTTCGGCAGCAGCCGGGCCCGCTGCTCGGCGGAGCCGTGCTGCGAGATCAGGTACGCCACGATGAAATGCGTGTTGACGATGCCGGAGATCGACATCCAGCCCCGGGACAGCTCCTCGACCACCAGGGCGTAGGTCAGCAGGGACTCGCCCAGGCCGCCGTGCTCCTCGGCGATGGTGAGGCCGAACAGCCCCATCTCGCGCATCCCGTCGAGGATGTCGGTGGGGTACTCGTCGGCGTGCTCCAGCCGCTGCGCGTGCGGGATGATCTCCCGGTCGGCGAACTCGCGGACGGTCTCCAGGATCGACCGCTGCACGTCGGTCAGGCCGGGCGTCTGGGCGAGTCTGGCCATCTCAGCCTCCGGGGATCACTCATCGACGCGTTACTCGTGGGTAACTGAACGCCCGGTAAGTATCGACCCGCCGGGCCGGCGAGGCCAAGGCGACCAGTCCACCCAAGCGCTGTGAAAAGGTTCACCGCTGCGGGTAGCGTCCGCAATGGGCCAGGTCACGACGGGTAGCGGGAGGTGCCGGATGAGTTATCCACCGCGCGAGCCGGACGAACCGCCATCCCCGTACGAGCCGCCGCCCGGCCAGTACGAGCCGCCGCCATCGCCGTACGAGCCAGCGCCGCCCGGCCAGTACGGCGGCCCGCCCCCGGGCTACGGGCAGTACGGCCCGCCGGGGCAGGGCCAGTACGGCCCGCCTCCCGGTCAGGGACGGGGCACCAACGTCCTCGCCGTGCTGTCGCTGGTCTTCGCGTTCGTCTTCGCGCCCGCCGGCATCGTGCTCGGCCACGTGGCCAAGCGGCAGATCCGGCGCACCGGCGAGGACGGCGACCAGCTCGCCACGTGGGGCCTGATCCTCAGCTACGTCTTCACCGTGATCGGCCTGATCGCCTGCTGCGGCTGGATCGGGCTGGCCTTCTGGGGCGGCTCCATGGACGGCAGCTCCTACAACTGAGCCCGGACGCGGTCAGCGGAACTGCGCCTCCCGGACGCTGTTGCCGCCGTCGACCACCAGCATCTGCCCCGTGATGTACGACGCGGCCGGCGAGCAGAGGAAGGCGATCGCGGCGGCCACCTCGTCCGGGGTGCCGGGGCGGCCCACCGGCGTGCCGAGGCCCTGCCGGATCTCCGCCACCGTGGACGCGGCGGTGTGGATGGTGCCGGGGGCCACCGAGTTCACCGTCACCCCGTCGGCGATCATCTCCATCGCCAGCGCCCGGGTCAGCCCCACCACGCCCGCCTTCGCCGCCGCGTACGCCGCCTCGGTGGGCAGGGCGTTCACCGGACCGGCCGTGGCCGCCAGGTTGACGATCCGCCCCCAGCCGCGCTCGGCCATCCCACCGATGAACGCCCGACTGCACAGGAACGCCGTGGTCAGGTTCCGGTCGATCTCGCCGCGCCACTCGTCGTAGCTGAGCTGGGCCACCGGGCGCAGCACCTCCGGGCTGGCCCGGCTCGCCAGGCCGGCGTTGTTGACCAGCACCTCGACGTCGCCGAGCTGCTCGGCCACCGCGTCGGCGAGCGCGCCGACCTCCGACTCGTCGGTGAGATCGGCGACGAACCCGGTCACCCCCAGCTCGCCGGCCCGCTCGTGGATGCGCCGGGTGGTGGAGACGATGGCCACCCGGGCCCCCAGATCCGCCAGGCGGCGGGCGGTGGCGTACCCGATGCCGTCGGGGCTGCCGGCACCCGTGACCAGGGCGACCCGGCCGTCGAGCCGCATGGTGACCGGCTCCGGCAGCGCCACCGGGGCGTCCTCGTCGGCCGGGCCGGCCCCGCTGGTGGGGCGGCTGCGCCGGGCCATGCCCGGGCGGCTCACGTCCCGTCGTGGTCGGCTGCCGGAGCGGTCCGCGGCGCGCGCGTCGATTGCCATGCCGCGATCCTGCCGGTTCGCCCTGCTCCGGGCAACGCGGCACCCGGTGACGGACGCCGCGTTTTGGGTGGTCCTGGCTACCCTGACCGCGCACCCTCGACGAGACGCGGAGAGAACCCATGACCTACCCCCCACCGGCTGACGGTCCGAGCGACCCCTGGTCCCAGCCGTCCACGCCGCCGGTCGACCCGACGCTGCCGACGAGCGGGCAGCCGACCGGCGGCGACCCGTACGCGCCGGCCGACCCGTACGCGGGGATGAAGATGGAGCAGGCCGCGCCGGTCGCCGACCCCTACGCCGCGCCCGGCTACGCCCCGGCCGGCTACCCGGCGGCGGGCTACCCGGGGTACGGGTACCCGCCGCCGCCGAGGACCAACGGGATGGCGATCGCGGCGCTGGTGCTCGCCCTCGTCGGCATCGGCTCCTGCATCACCGCGCCGATCGGCGCGATCCTCGGGCACGTGGCCCGCAAGCAGATCCGCGAGACGGGCGAGGGCGGCGAGGGAATGGCGAAGGCGGCCATCATCGTCGGCTGGATCCTGACCGGCCTGCTGGTGCTGGCGATCCTCTTCTACGTGGTGCTGATCGTCATCGCCATCAGCACGGGCGATTCCGGCAGCGGCGACTACAACTACTGACCGGCCCGGTGCCGCCCCGACCGGGGCGGCACCGCAGCCCGCCGGTTCTCAGCTCACGGGGCGTCGGGTCACTCGGCGGGCGGCGTGAAGCGCGACGTGCGGGTCATGCCGGCCGCCCGGCCCTTGGCGGCGATCACGAGGGCCATCTTGCGGGACGCCTCGTCGATCATCTCGTCGCCGAGCATGACCGCGCCGAGCCGGCCGCCGGCCTCCGAGGTGTAGTGCTCGTACGCGTCGAGGATCAGCTCGGCGTGGTCGTAGTCGGCCTGGGCCGGCGAGTAGACCTCGTTGGCGGCGTCGATCTGGCCGGGGTGCAGCACCCACTTGCCGTCGAAGCCCAGCGCGGCCGAGCGCTTCGCCACCTCGCGGAACGCGTCGGTGTCCCGGATCTGCAGGAACGGGCCGTCGATGGCCTGCAGGTCGTGCATCCGGGCGGCCATCAGGATGCGCATCAGGATGTAGTGGTAGGGGTCGCCCGGGTAGTCCGGCATGAGCCCGCCGACCACCAGCGACCTCATGTTGATCGAGGCCATGAAGTCGGCCGGGCCGAAGATGATCGTCTCGACGCGGGGCGAGGCGGCGGCGATGGCGTCGATGTTGACCAGCCCGGCCGCGTTCTCGATCTGCGCCTCGATGCCGATCCGGCCGACCGGCAGGCCGAGGGTCTTCTCCAGCTGGGTGAGCGTCAGGTCCAACCACTGCACCTGGGCGGCGTCCTGCACCTTGGGCAGCATGACGCAGTCCAGGTGCGCGCCGGCCCCCTCCACGACGTCGATCACGTCCCGGTACGTCCACGGGGTGGTCAGGTCGTTGACCCGGACCACCCGGGTCTTGCCGGCCCAGTCGCCCTCGTTGAGGGCGGCCACGATGTTCTTGCGCGCGTCCGGCTTGGCCAGCGGGGCGACGGCGTCCTCCAGGTCGAGGAAGACCTGGTCGGCGGGGAGGCCCTGGGCCTTGCCGAGCATCTTGACGCTGGAGCCCGGCACGGCGAGGCAGGACCGGCGGGGACGACCGGCGGCGGTCATGGGGCCTCCTTCCGGCGCGGCGGGCGGGCCGACGCCACCTGTTCGGCAAGCGGATTACTGAACGATCACAAAGGTGCTTGTGACGCCACGGTAACCTCGTGCCGTGACTGGGGTGAATGGGCCTGTGGAGGATCTCACGGGGCGACGGACCGTGGTGGTGACGGGCGCCAGCTCCGGCATCGGCCTCGCCGCCGCGGTGGAGCTGGCCCGCCGGGGCGACCGGGTGGTGCTGGTCGGGCGGGACCCGGCCCGGCTCCAGGCCGCGGGCGAGCGGGTGCGGGAGGCCAGCGGCGAGCGGCCCGAGCTGTTCCGGGCCGACTACGCGGTCCTCGACGACGTGCGGGGGCTCGCCGAGCGGCTGCGCGCCGCGTACGACCGGATCGACGTGCTGGCCAACAACGCCGGCGCGATCGTGCTGCGCCCGGTGACCACGGTCGACGGGTTCGAGCTGTCCATGCAGGCCAACCACCTCGCGCCGTTCCTGCTCAGCACCCTGCTGCGGGACCGGGTGGGCCGGCTGGTGGTGACCGCCTCCGGCGCGCACCGCAGCGGCGTCCTCGACCCTGACGACCTCAACGCCGCCCTGCGCGGCTACCGCTCGATGCGCGCGTACGGCACCAGCAAGCAGGCGAACATCCTGTTCACCGGCGAGGCGGCCCGGCGCTGGCCGGACATCCCGGCGTACTGCTTCCACCCGGGCGTGGTGCGGACCCGGTTCGGCGCGGACAGCCGGCTGGTCGCCCTCGGCATGCGGATCATGCCGTTCCGCAGCCCGGAGAAGGGCGCGGAGACCCTGGTCTGGCTGGCCAACCAGGATCCGGCCCGGCTGGTCGACGGCGGCTACTACGCCGACCGTCGACCCCGCCGACCGCTGCGCAAGGCCACCGACCCGCAGCTCGCTGCCCGGCTCTGGGAAGCCAGCGCGAAGGCGGTCGGCGTCGAGCCGTGACGGCGTCCGGCCCGGTCCGGCCGGCTGACCACCGGGCGTCCGGGTAACGGTCAGGGCAGCCGGGCACGTCGGTGGCGCAGCAGCAGGCGGCGCAGCGCCCACGCCGGGGCGGCCACGACCAGCGCCCCGAGCAGCCCCAGCGCGATCAGCCACGGCGGCAGCGTGCCGAAGTCTGGCGGTCCGGCCGGGCGGACCCCGCCGTCGAGCGCGACGTCGGCGGCGGTCCAGGCAACCGTGGCCAAAGCACTAGCCGCCGAGCGCGGCCGCCGCGAGGGCCGTTCCCTCGATGCGGGCTTTGATCTTGGCGAAGGCGGTGTCGCGGGAGGTGGACACATCGTCACCGAACGGCGAGAAGCCACAGTCGTCGCAGGTGCCCAGGCGGTCGGTGCCCAGGTAGCGGGCCGCGAGCAGTACCCGGTCGCATACCTGCTCGGGTGTTTCGACGATGGGGTTGATCGGGTCGGTGACGCCGACGAAGATCCGCTGACTAGGTCGTGCGTGATCGGCGACGATCTCCAGCACCCGTTCGGGGTCGGGTTCGCTGGCGAGCTGAATGTAAAATGTGCCGACAGGTAGCTGGAGCAGGCTCGGCAGCAGGTCGGCGTAGTCGATGTCGGCGCTGTGCGTCGAATCCTGATCGCCACCCGGACAGGTATGCACCCCGATCCTGGCCCGTTCGGCCTCGCTGAAACGGTCAAGTACGGCGTTGTTGAGTTCGATGAACGACCTGAGCACACCGCCTGACGGGTCAAGTTTGAGCGACAGCCGTCCCTCCGTGAAATCGACCTGCACTGAGGCCGCGCCGGCATCGAGCGCTCCCCGGATGTCGGCTTCTGCCTCGTCCATCAGGTCGGCGAGAAATTCCTCCCGGGAGTATCCGGCGATACCGCCGGTCGGATACAGCAGGCTCAGCGCCGAGGGAGCAATGACAGCCTGCTTCACCTGGCTGGTCGTCAACGCCCGAGCCGCGGTCACGTACGTCGCGGAGCGGACTCCGTACCGGAAGGGTCCGGCTGTGAGGCGTGGAAGCTGTCGGGTGTGTCCATCGGCGAACGGGATGACCGCACCATCGGGGGCAAGCATGGTCAAGCCCTGCAATGGGTAGGTGGCGAAGCTTGGCTTGGTCTGCTCACCATCCGTGATCACCGAGGAGCCGGTCGCCTCGAAACGAGAGATTGTGTCGCGAAGGGCGGCGTCGCAGAGATCCTGAAGTTGCTCTGGTCCGATGCGACCGGCGGCATGGTCGTCCAGCCCGGCAAGGAGCGATGCGGGACGGGGGATGCTGCCGATTGGTTCGGAGGGAATCACCATGTAGGTAACGTAATAAGAATACTGTTACCGATCAATGGCAGCAGGCGACCGCCGTGTGAAGAGCGTCGATGACCTCAGGTCGGTGCGCAGGTGGGTGTTGAGCCCGGGCGCGGTCCTGGTCAGTCGCCCTTCTCACCGGTTCAGACGCCGGGCGGGGCGCGCGAGGAGGGAGGCATCAGGCCGGTCAGCCGATCGCGGGGTCGGGCAGCGTACGCCGGTCAGCTCGGCCGCGTCGCGCGGGCCCCGCCGGGCGGGATGGCGTCGGCCAAGCTCGGGGCGGGGACGGTGCGGCGGCCGGCGCGGGACCCGCCGAGCACCACCACGGTCACGCCGGCCAGGATCAACGCGAGCCCCGGCAGCGCGCCGACCCGGGGCAGCTGGCCGAGCCAGGCCCAGGCGATCAGGGCCGCCCCGGGCGCCTCCAGCAGGATCAGCATGCTGACCGTGGTCGCGGAGACCCGCCGCAGCGCGTAGTTGAACATCGAGTGGCCGAGCAGCTGCGCCCCGGCCACCAGGCCGAGGATCGCCAGCCAGGTGCCGGTGTCGTAGCCGCCCAGCGGCACGCCGCCGACCAGGCAGACGACCAGCAGGATCAGCGCGCACACCCCGTAGCAGATGGTGGTGTAGGTGGTGGTGCTGACGGTGACCCGGGCCCGTTCCCCGAGGGCGGTGTAGACCGCCGCGAACAGGCCGCCGGCCACCGCGAGCAGGTCACCGGCGAACGCCCGGCCGGAGACGGCGAAGTCGGCCCCGGAGGCGAGCACCGCCCCGGCGACCGCCACCGCGATGCCCACCCAGACGGCCGGCGGTAGCCGCCGGCCCTGGCCCCGGGCGATCAGCCCCTGCCAGGCCGGCTGGGTGGCGACCAGGGCGACGGCGGCGGCGACCGAGGTGAGCTGGACGCTCGGCATCCAGGTGGCGAAGTGGGCGGCCAGCGCCACCCCCGACAGCACGCACAACCAGCCCTCGCGCCGGCCGGCAACCGCCGGTGCGCGCCCGTCGCGGCCCGTGCCCACCGGCCCGTCGCGGCCCGTGCCCGACCGCGCCAGCGCCCGGAACTCCGCCCGCCGCCGGGCCAGCGCGAACGGGCCCAGCACCCCGACGGCGAGCAGGTTGCGCCAGAAGGCGATCGCCAGGGCGGGCGCGGCGGCGAAGGCGACCAGCGGCGCGGACGACGAGACCGCGAGGACGGCCAGGGCGAGGACCCCGCCGGTCAGCGGGCCCACCGGGCGGTGGTGGTGAGGGACGGGCACGGGAAGCAATCCTTACACGAGCATCGCGCCGACCACCCGCCACCACAGAACGTCAGCGTTCGATTACGATCGTCGCATTCCGCCGGCGACCCTCCCCCTCGACGTCCGGAGGCACTCCCCCATGCCCGTTTTTCGTGCGGTGCTGTTCGACTTCTTCGGCACGCTCACCCGTTGCGTGCAACGCGGTGCGGCCCACCGGTCCACCGCCGAGCTGCTCGGCTGCCCGGTCGACGCGCTCGTCGACGTGCTCGACCGCAGCTACTACCAGCGGGCCAGCGGGCGGTTCGGCGACGCCGTGGCGACCCTGCGCTGGGTGTGCGCGCAGGCGGGCGTACACCCGCCGGAGAGCGCGCTGCGCGCGGCCGTCGCCTCCCGGCAGCGGGCGGTCCGCGCGGACACCCGGCTGCGCGACGAGGCGGTGCCCGTGCTGACGGCGCTGCGCGCGGCGGGCGTACGCACCGGCCTGGTCAGCGACTGCACCCACGAGCTGCCGGAGTTCCTGCCGCAGCTGGCCGTGGCCCCGCTGCTCGACGTGCGGGTCTTCTCGGTGCAGCTCGGCCGCTGCAAGCCCGACCCGGCGCTCTACCTGTCGGCGTGCGGCCCGCTCGGGCTGTCCCCGGGCGACTGCCTGTACGTCGGCGACGGCGGCAGCCAGGAGCTCACCGGCGCGCGGCGGGCCGGCATGACGGCGGTGCGGCTGACCGCCCCGGACCTCGCCGAGCACATGGTCTTCAACGCCGAGCCGGCCTGGGACGGGCCGGAGCTGGGCTCGCTGAGCGACGTCCTCGATCTGGTGGACCCGGTCGCCGTGCCGGCCTGACCCGACCTGCGGCGGGCCGGTCAGCGGCGGCGGACGCGGTGCAGCCGGAACGGTCGGCGGGTGGCCCGGACCACCGGGGTCGCCCGGGGCGGCTCCGCCAGCGAGGCGTCCGGCAACCGGTCGCCGGCGGCCGGTTCGCCGGCCGGGGTGAGCCGGACCAGGGCGCAGCCGTCGGCGGCCCACCGCTGCACCAGGTCGGCCGCGGAACCGGGGGCGTTGAGCCGCTTGGCGGCGACCGCCGGGGCCAGGGCCGTCCACTCCTCGGTGCCCGGGGCCAGCCGGGTCACCCGGGCCGGCCAGGTGACGATCCGGCCGCCGTGGTCGCCGCGCAGCGTCACCTGCGCCTCGGCCGCCTCCGCGAGCCCGGGCGCGGCCTGCTCGCCGGGGCCGCTCACGACCAGGAGCGACCCCTCCGACGGTACGCACCACAGCGCCCGCGCCGGCCCGCCCGCGACGCCCACCCAGGCGACGGCGGCCTTCTTCACCGCCTCGTCGACCAGGGCCGTGCCGAGCCGCCCGTCCACCTCGTCAGTCACCCCGGCATCCTCCCGCATGCCCACCGGCCCGCGCGAGCGTACGGCGACGCCCGGACCTTCCCTGCGCCCCGGCGGGGCGGCTCAGCCGACGAAGGGCGGGACGGCGATCTCGCCGCGCGCCACCGGCATCACGTCGCCGCGCACCGTCGCGCCGACCGCCGCACCGCCGGCCGCGGTGACCGTGCACGCCAGCAGGGACGGGCGGCGCAGCTCGGCGCCCTGCCGGACGGTGTAGGAGGAGCGCCCCTCGCCGGGGAGCAGCCCGCTGGCGACCAGCCACACGCCGAGCCCGAGGGCGGCCGAGCCGGTCGCCGGGTCCTCCGGCACGCCGTGCCCGGGGACGAAGACCCGGGCGTGCGCGGTTTGCGAGTCGGCGTCCCAGGAGAAGACGCTGATGTGTTCGAGGCCGTACCGCTGCGCCGCCGCCGGGTCGACCCGGGCGCGGGCCACCGCGTCCGGCCGCACCGGCAGGTACGGGAACTCCAGCCCGCACCCGGCGACCCGGGGCGGTGGGCCGGCATGGTCGGCGGCGGTGAGGCCGGCCATCTCCAGCAGCGGCTCCAGGTCCAGCTCGGGCCCGAGCGTCGGCACGCCGCCGGTCAGCGTCGCGCCGTGCGCGGTGACCTCGATCGGCAGCACCCCGGCCCCGCACTCCTGGGTGATCTGCCCCACGCCGAACAGGCCCCGGCGACTCGCGGTCACCGCCGCGCCGACGCTGGGATGGCCGGCGAACGGCAGCTCGTCGGTGGGAGTGAAGATCCGCGCCCGGTAGGTGGCCCCGACCTGGGTCGGCGGCAGCACGAACACCGTCTCGGACAGGTTGAACTCCAACGCGAGCGACTGCATCTGTTCGGTGGCCAGCCCCTCGGCGCCGAACACGACGGCAAGCGGGTTGCCGGCGAACGGGCGGTCGGTGAAGACGTCCACGATCTCGTAGGCCAAGGTCGACATGTTGATAAACAGTAGGCGCTTAGGCTGGTGCCCGTGAGCACGCCGAACCGGGTCTACATCGCCCGACTCGCCGGAGTCGCCGTCTTCGACCCGAACGGCGACCAGGTGGGTCGGGTGCGCGACGCGGTGGCCCGGCTCCGGCCCACCCAGCGCCCGCCGGAGGTGGTGGGTCTGGTCGCCGAGATGCCGATGCGCCGGCGGATCTTCCTGTCCATCAACCGGATCACCACCATCGACGCCGATGCGGTGGTGCTCGGCAGCGGCACGCTCAACCTGCGCCGGTTCGAGAAGCGCCCCAACGAGCTGCTGGTGCTCCAGGAGCTGCTGGACCGGCGCGTGCAGCTCGACCCGGGCGGCCAGCCCGGGTCGGTGGTCGACGTGGCCATGGAGTGCAGCCGGGGCGGCGAGTGGTCGCTGGCCCGCGTCGCCGTCCGCGAGCACACCGGTCGGCTCACCCGCCGCGGCCACCTGCACCAGGTCGAGTGGGACCGGGTGCGCGGCCTCAGCGGCATCGGCGAGAACCGGGGTACGGCGAACCTGCTCGCCGTCCTGGAGGACATGCGCCCGGCCGACCTGGCCAACGCCCTGCAGGATCTGCCGGACACCCGGCGCAACGAGGTGGCGGCGGCACTGGACGACGAGCGGCTGGCCGACGTGCTCAGCGAGCTGCCCGAGCACGACCAGGTGGAGATCCTCGCCGCGCTGGACCGGGAGCGGGCCGCTGACGTGCTGGAGGAGATGGACCCGGACGACGCCGCCGACCTGCTCAACGAGCTTCCCCCGACCGAGCAGGACGTGCTGCTGGACCTGATGGAGCCCGGCGAGGCCGACCCGGTCCGTCAGCTGCTGAAATACTCGTCGGGCACGGCGGGCAGCGTGATGACCTCCGAGCCGGTGATCCTCCCGCCGGACGCCACGGTCGCCGAGGCGCTGGCCCGGATCCGGGAGGAGCAGCTCTCCCCGGCCGTGGCCGCGCAGGTCTTCGTGACCCGTGCGCCGCTGACCACCCCGACCGGCCGCTACCTGGGCATGGTGCACTTCCAGCGGCTGCTGCGGGAGCCACCGGCCGACCTGCTCGGCGGGGTGGTGGTCAACGACATCGACCCGCTGCGCCCGGCCACCCCGCTGCCGGAGATCACCCGCCGGATGGCCACGTACGATCTGGTCGCCATGCCGGTGGTGGACCGCAACAACCGGCTCGTCGGCGCGGTGACCGTCGACGACGTGCTGGACCACTCGCTGCCGCGCGACTGGCGGGACCGGGACGCCCCGACCGCCCCCGCGCCCGTGCACGAGGTGCTGGACGGCGCCGATGAGTGAGCAGCGGCGGGCGGAGCGGCTTGACCAGCCGCGCGAGCCCCGGGGCGTGAAGCTGCCCCGGTTCGACCCGGAGGCGTTCGGCCGGTGGTCCGAGGGGATCGCCCGGGGCATGGGCACGGCGAACTTCATCGTCTACATGACGGTGGTGATCGCCGCCTGGTTCGGCTGGAACACCCTGGCCCCGGCGGACCTGCGCTTCGACCCGTACACCTTCACGTTCCTGACCCTGGTGCTCTCCCTCCAGGCGTCCTACGCGGCGCCGCTGATCCTGCTCGCGCAGAACCGGCAGACGGACCGGGACCGGGTGGCGCTGGAGGAGGACCGGCGGCGCGCGACCATGCAGAAGGCGGACACCGAATACCTGGCCCGGGAGGTCGCGGCGCTGCGGATCGCGCTGGGCGAGGTGGCGACGCGGGACTTCCTCCGCTCGGAGCTGGCCCGGCTGGCCGAGGAGCTGGACGAGGCCGCCCAGCGCCGGCAGAAGCTGGAGCGCCGGCAGCAGGAGCGCCCGGCGCAGGAGCGCCCGCCGCCGCGCGGGGGTGGGGCGCACCTCGACGAGCCCCTCGACGAGCTGGACGGCGACTTCGCCCGGGGCGGCCGTCCGGAGGGGTCGACCGGCGGGCGCTGACCAGCCTGCCGGGCATGGTGACCAGGGCTGGTGGGCACGCTGACCAGGCCGGGTGGGCCATCGATTCGCTCACACCGGGGCCCGCCGACGGCCGGCACCTATCGCCCCCGACGTAGCATTGCGGGCATGTCAGCACCCGTCAGCACCGTCGAGGACGCCGTCCAGGCCGCCCTGGCCACCGTCGACGACCCGGAGATCCGCCGGCCCATCACCGACCTCGGCATGGTCCGCTCCGCCCAGGTCGGCGACGACGGCGTGGTCCGGGTCGAGCTGCTGCTCACCGTGGCCGGCTGCCCGCTGAAGGACAAGCTGCGCGCCGACATCACCGCCGCCGTCGGCGCGGTGCCCGGGGTGACCGGGGTGGAGATCGAGTTCGGGGTGATGAGCCCCGAGCAGCGCCAGGGCCTCCAGGCGAAGCTGCGCGGCGGTTCCGCCACCGAGGAGCCGGTGATCCCGTTCGCCCAGCCCGGCTCCCGCACCCGCGTGTACGCGGTCGCCAGCGGCAAGGGCGGCGTCGGCAAGTCCAGCGTCACGGTGAACCTGGCCGCCGCGCTGGCCGCCCGGGGGTTGAACGTCGGCGTCGTCGACGCGGACATCTACGGCCACTCGGTGCCCCGGATGCTCGGCGCGGACGGTCGCCCGACCCGGGTGGAGGACCTGATCATGCCGCCGCAGGCGCACGGCGTGAAGGTGATCTCGATCGGCATGTTCACCTCGGGCAACGCGGCCGTGGTGTGGCGCGGCCCGATGCTGCACCGGGCGTTGCAGCAGTTCCTCGCCGACGTCTACTGGGGCGACCTGGACGTGCTCCTGCTCGACCTGCCCCCGGGCACCGGCGACGTGGCCATCTCGCTGGCCCAGCTGCTGCCGAACGCCGAGATCCTGGTGGTCACCACGCCGCAGGCCGCCGCCGCCGAGGTGGCCGAGCGGGCCGGCGCGATCGCCCTCCAGACGCACCAGCGGGTGGTCGGCGTGATCGAGAACATGTCGTGGCTGGAGCTGCCGGACGGCTCCCGGATGGAGGTCTTCGGCTCCGGCGGCGGCACGACCGTGGCCGAGTCGCTGACCCGGACGATCGGGGCGCAGGTGCCGCTGCTCGGGCAGATCCCGCTGGACACCCGGGTCCGGGAGGCCGGCGACGCCGGCAATCCAATCGTGCTGGCCGAGCCGGATTCGCCGGCTGCGAAGGCCCTCGGTCAGGTCGCCGACCGGCTCGCGGTGCGGCGGGAGTCGCTGCTCGGTAAGCCCCTCGGCCTGAAGCCGGCGGGCCGCTGACGGCGGGCCGCTGGCCGCTGACGGCCCGCCGTTTCCGCCGGTGGCGATGGCCACCCGGCGGGCCGGCCCCTCGGCGCTCCCGGCGGGATGACTCGTCTCGCCGCATAGGGAGCTGAGTCGAATACGACATCAGCCGATCTCACCGGGACAGCGTGGGTCGACCGGCGGAACGCCGGCACGATCCTCCTGATCACCCGGTCCCGGCGGCAGGGCGGTGATGTCGTATCTGACTCAGCTCCCTATGCGCCGACCTGTGCATCGGCCGCCACGCGGGCCGGAGGCCGGGGGCGGGGTTCCGACCGGGAGGCGCGCCCCACCGGCGACGAAGGCGCGGGGTCAGGTGGCGTCGTCGTAGCTGGCCGTGCGGGGGGCCGGGGCCGTGCCGCCGGAGGTGGCCGTGACCGCGCCGCCCGGGGCCGTCGACTTCAGGTCGACCGCCTTGGCCACGTCCTTCAGGTCGTCGTGCACGGCGGTGACGTCCGCGCGGAGGCTGTCGTAGACGCCCTGCAGCGGCTTCCGGATCGCCTGCTCGTCCTCCTCGCTCAGCAGGTGCTTGCGGATGAACGCCTTCGGGTGCAGGTCCTCCAGCTGGATGTCGGTGCCCAGCTCACGGCTCAGGTCGCCGGTCGCGTTGCGGGCCATGGCGCGCAGGTTACGGACCATGCGCAGCCCGTCGCTGATCACGTTGGGCAGCCGGTCACCGAAGATCAGCAGCGCCAGGAGCAGCAGCGCGGCGATCTCCCACCAGTTGAGGTTCTCGAACACTGCTGGGCCTCCTCGTGGGCATCAGGCCAAGCGTACGCAGGTGAAGGCTCCTCGGGGAGGGGCCGGTGGGTCTCACTTGACGTCCGCGGCAAGCGTCACCGAGGCGTTCTGCCGGCTCGAACCGCGCCGGTACTCCACGGTCACCACGGACCCCGGCGCGAACTTGCGTACCAGGGCGATCAGGTCGGTCGGGTCGGACATCGGGCGGCCGGCGAGCCGCAGGATCACGTCCCCCGCCCGCAGCCCGGCCCCGGCCGCCGGGCCCGACGGCTCCACCGACGCCAGGCGTACGCCGCCGGTGCCGCCGCTGGCCGCGCCGGTGCCGCCGACCTGGGCGCCGATCACCGTACGGCGGGCCTTGCCGGTGCCGATGATGTCCTGGGTGACCCGCTTCGCCTGGTTGATCGGGATGGCAAAGGCGAGCCCGATGTTGCCGGCCTCCTGCCCGTCGGCCACCAGCGACTTGATCGTCGAGTTCACCCCGATCACCCGGCCGGCCGAGTCCACCAGCGGGCCGCCGGAGTTGCCGTGGTTGACCGCGGCGTCGGTCTGGATGGCCGCGTAGTAGCGGGTCGGCCCGCCCGGGTCGCCCGCCTGCATCGTCCGGTCCAGGGCGCTCACGATGCCGGCGGTCACCGTGTTGGCCAGGGACAGCGGCGAGCCGATGGCCAGCACCGGGTCGCCGACGGCGAGGGCGTCGGAGTCACCGAACTCCACCGGCCGCAGGTTTGTGGCGGAGGCCACCTTGATCACCGCGATGTCGGACTCCGGGTCCTGGCCGACGACGCTGGCGGCGGCGGTGCTGCCGTCGTTGAACACCACCGACGCCTTGCCGGTGCCCCCGGCGACGACGTGGTCGTTGGTGATCACGTAGCCGTCGGCGCTGACGATGAAGCCGGAACCCTCGCTCGTCCCGCCCAGGCTGGCCACCCGGACGGTGACCACGCTGGGCAGGACGCGTTGGGCTACCCCGGCCAGCGACTCCGGCTTGCGCTGGGCCAGCGCCGGGGCCTCGGCGGAACCGGCACCGAGCACCGGGCCGCCCGCCGCGCCGCCGCGCACCGCGAAGGCGTACCCCAGGGCACCGCCGAGGGTCCCGGCGAGCAGCGCGGTGATCAGCGGGATGAGCAGCAGTTGGCGCAGCGTCGGCCGGCCCGGCGCGTCCGGGTCGACGACCGGCTCCGGCTCCGCGGCACCGTCGACGGGGCCGGGCACCACCACCGCCGCCGGGGCGTACGGGTCGCGCCACGGGTCGGCGAGCGCGTCGGACCACCAGGGCGAGGTCGCGGAACCCTGGTGGACGCCGTCGGGCGCCGTCGGCGGCCCGGCCGGCGGCGCACCGGCCCCCGGCGGTGCCGCCGGAGTCGGAGCTCCCCCGGGCTGGCGCCAGTCCCAGCCGTCGGTCACGTCGGTGCCTCCCAGTCGTCCCCGGCCCCCTCGCCCCGGGCCGGCAGGGCTGGCCGGTCCGACGACGGGGATACCGCATCCAGGATTACACGAATGCCGCGAGTGCAGTCAGCGGTTGCGGTGCGTGACCGCCCGGTGGGAACCGCCCGATCGGGCACGTTCCACCGTGATCGTCGGGCACCGGACTCGCGGCTGCGCCCGTTCGCCCCCGCCTCTAGGCTCATACCCGCCAACCCGCCCCCGACGGAGGTGTCCCATCGCCACGGCCGCCAGTTCCGGCAGCTCGACGACCCCGGCGTCGCAGTTCGCCGAGTCGTACGTCACCGAGGACCTCGTGCTGCGGACCGCCCGCAGCCTCGCCCGCGAGGTGGGCCTCGACGCGGTGACCCCGGGCACGGGGGCGGCCCTGCGGCTGCTCGCCGCCGCCGGGAGCGCGCGGGCGGTGGTCGAGATCGGCACCGGCACCGGCGTGAGCGGCGTGTGGTTGCTGCGGGGAATGCGCGCCGACGGCGTCCTCACCACCATCGACGTCGAGGTGGAGCACCAGCGGATCGCCCGTCGGATCTTCGCCGAGGCGGGCTTCCCCTCCGGGCGCACCCGCATCATCACCGGGCGGGCGCTGGAGGTGCTGCCCCGGCTCGCCGACGGCGCGTACGACATGGTCTTCGTCGACACCGAGGCCACCAACTTCAGCTCCTGCGTGGCCGCGGCGCTGCGGCTGCTGCGCCGCGGCGGGGTGCTCGCCCTGCACGGCACGCTGGCCGACGGCCGGATCGGCGACCCGGCGGCCCGGGACGTGGAGACGGTGACCACCCGGGAGACGATCAAGGCGCTCCGGGAGTCCGAGGACTGGACGCCGGCGCTGCTCCCGGTCGGTCACGGCCTGCTCGCCGCCGTGAAGTGCTGAGTCACGCCGCCCGCCGCGCGAAGCCCTGAGCCGCCCCCGCCGCCGGGGAGGCACACGTCACCCGAGCGTGGCCAGCCAGCGCAGCAGGCCGCGCACCCCCCAGCCGGTGGCGCCGCGGGTCAGCTCGGCGGCGTCGCCGTCGGCCCACGAGGGCGCGGACATGTCGACGTGCAGCCAGCGCTGCCGCAGGTCGCCGGTGAACTCACGCAGGTAGAGCGCGGCCAGCACCGACCCGCCGCCCTGGTTCGGGGCGCTGTAGAGGTCGGCCACGTCGCTGCCCAGATATTCGACGTAGTCGGCCGGCAGCGGCATCCGCCAGGCCGACTCGCCGGCCGCGTCGATCGCGGCCAGCACGTCGGCGGCCAGTTCGTCGTTGTCGGAGTAGAGCGCGCCGGTGCGCTTGCCGAGCGCCACCATGTTCGCCCCGGTCAGCGTCGCCAGGTCGATCAGCAGATCGGGCTTGAGCTCGGCGACGGCGTACGCCAGCGCGTCGGCGAGCACCAGCCGCCCCTCGGCGTCGGAGTTGGTGGTCTCGCTGGTCACGCCGCCGTAGTGGGTGATGACGTCGCCGGGGCGGAACGCCGACCCGCTGACCGCGTTCTCCGCCAGCGGCGTCAGGGTGGTGATCCGGACCGGCAGCCGCAGCGCGGCCGCGCCCAGCGTGGCGGCCACGACGGCGGCGGCCCCGGCCATGTCCTTGCGCATCAGCTTCATGGCGGGCACCGGCTTGATGGAGATGCCGCCGGTGTCGAAGGTGATCCCCTTGCCGACCAGGACGACGTGGGTGCGCGCGTCGGCGGGGTGCCAGTCCAGCTCGACCAGGCGCGGGCCGCTGGCGGAGCCGCCGCCGACGGCGAGGATGCCGCCGAAGCCCTCGGCGGCCAGTTCGTCGGGCTGCCGGACCCGCAGCCGCAGGTCGGGTCGGTCGGCCACGGCGGCCTCGACCTGCTCGGCGAACCACTGCGGGTTCTTCACGGAGGACGGGGTGTTGGTCAGGTCCCGGGCCAGGCGGGTCATCCGGGCGGTGACCTCGGCCCGTTCGACCACGTCCGCGTACGCGGTCGGGTCACCGACGGCGACGTCGACGCCGGCCAGCGCCGGGGACTCGCCGGCCTCGGTGAGCCGGAAACGGTACGACGCCAGCAGCAGCCCCTCGACGAGGCCGCGCACCGCGTCGGGCTCGACATCGACCGGCATCATGATCGTGAGATGTGTCTCACCGGACGCCGACCGGGCCAGCGCGGCCCCCGCCGCCCGCCATCCGGACTCGTCGCCGTCGCCCGCGCCGACCAGCAGCAACCGCGCCGGGACCCGTCCCGGCCGCAGGTGGACGTGCACCTCGCCGGCCCGCCCGGTGGCCCGGGCCGCCGGGGCCAGGGCGGCGGCCTCGGCCAGCACGTCGTCGGCGAGCGCCGGCAGGCCGGGCAGCACCGTCGCCCCCTGCGCGCCGTCCTCGGCCGTGCCGGCGGGTCGGATGGGCAGGGCCAGGGCCTCGGACCGCTCGGGCCCACCCACCAGGCGGATGGCAAGCACGCTGGAACGACCTCCAGATGGGTCGGAAGAGGGCCCGGACGCGCCCCGGGCCCAGGGTGAAGCCCTGAGCCACCGGCGGGGCCGGTGGCTCAGGGAGGTGTGAACCGCCCGCGCGACGAGCGCCGCCCGGACCGTGCCTCGGTCAGCCGGCGGCTGCCTTCAGTGCGTCACCGAGCGCGTTGGCCTCGTCGGGAGTCATCTCGACGACGAGCCGGCCACCACCCTCCAGCGGGACCCGCATGACGATGCCCCGGCCCTCCTTGGTGACTTCCAGCGGACCGTCGCCCGTCCGCGGCTTCATCGCCGCCATGTTGTCTCCCCTCAGACCTGCAACAGGGTCGGTGGGTTGCCCCACAGCCTCTTCGCCATCACCCACCGCGACGTGCACGGCGGTGTCGACCAACGATTTTCCCTGATGAACACCGCCGGACCCAAACCGAAGAGGCATTGATGTAACAGGACCTAGCTTATCTTGAGAAGGCCTGTCACAATGTGCGGTCATGCAGGCACGGTCGGCACTCTTCGACCTGTACGGCGACCACCTCCGACCCCGGGGTGGCCGCGCGCCGGTCGCCGCCCTGGTCAAGTTGCTCGCGCCGCTCGGGATCGCCCCACCGGCGGTGCGCACGGCGGTCAGCCGGATGGTCCGCCAGGGCTGGCTCGACCCGCTCCGGCTGGCCTCGGGGCCGGGCTATTCGATCACACCGAAAGCCGCACGACGACTCGACGAGGCGGCCGCCCGGATCTACCGGACCGGTCGGATCAGCTGGGACGGACGGTTCGACATGCTCGTCCTGGACAGCCCCGCCTCCCGCCGGGAGCGGCAGCGGCTCGCCGCCAACCTGAGCTTCCTCGGCTACGGCGCCCTCGACGAGCAGACCTGGGTGGCCACCCGGCCGGCGGAGGACGTCGACGTCCTGCTCGAAGAGGCCGGTGTGCGGTACGAGCGGTTCACCGCCGCGCACGCCGCCGGCACCCCGGGCGCGATGGGCGTGGTCCGCCGCGCCTGGGACCTCACCGAGATCGGCCACGCCTACGAGCAGTTCGTCGCCGAGCAGCGCCCGCTGCTGGCCGCCGTCACGGTGCGCAGCGACGACGAGGAGGCGTACGCGGCCCGGTTCCGGCTCGTGCACGCATGGCGTACTTTCCTGTTCCGGGACCCGCAGCTCCCCCCGGCGCTGCTGCCCGAGCGCTGGCCCGGCACCGCCGCGGCCAGTTTCTTCGACCGACACGCGACCCGGCTGCGGCCGGCCGCCGACCGGTACGTCGAGCAGTGCCTCGACGCCACCAACCGTGAGAGAAGGGTCGTCAAGACGTGACCGAGCCGCTGCTCGTCGACCGCACCGACGCCGTCGTCACCCTGACCCTCAACCGCCCGACCGCGATGAACGCGCTCGACGTGGCGCTCAAGGAGGCGCTCCGGGACGCCCTGGCCGAGCTGGAGGCCGACCGGTCCTGCCGGGCCGTGGTGCTGGCCGGGGCGGGCGGCTCGTTCAGCGCCGGCCAGGACCTGCGCGAGCACGTGCAGGTCCTGGAGTCGCCGGACGCGAACCCGCTGGACACCGTCCGGGCCCACTACAACCCGATCGCCGCCCGGCTGGCCAACCTGCCGAAGCCGGTGGTGGCCGCCGTGCGGGGGATGGCCGCCGGGGCCGGGGCGTCGCTGGCCTTCCTGGCCGACTTCCGCATCGGCGGGCCGAAGACCCGGTTCCTGATGGCCTTCGCCGGGGTGGGGCTCGCCGCCGACACCGGCGCCTCCTGGACGCTGCCCCGGCTGGTCGGCCACGCCAAGGCCGTCGAGCTGCTGATGCTCGCCGAGCCGGTCGCCGCCGAGGAGGCCAGCCGGCTGGGCCTGCTGACCCGCCTGCTCGACGACGACGAGCAGGTGCTGCCGACCGCGCAGGAGCTGGCCGCCCGGCTCGCCGCCGGCCCGACCGTCGCGTACGGGGCGATCAAGCGGCAGCTCTCCATCGCCGACGCCGGCACTCTCGCCGACGCCCTGGCCGCCGAGGCGCAGGCCCAGTCGATCTGCGGGGGCACCGCCGACCACCGGGCCGCCACCCTGGCCTTCGTCAACAAGCAGAAGCCCGTCTTCGAGGGCCGCTGAACCCGCCGCCCGGTGGGCCGCCGCACCCGCCGTCGGACGCAGCCGGGACGCGGCCGGGGTCGCCGGGGCCGGGTCAGTCGTCCTCCTCCGGATCCTGGTTGGCCTCGGCCCCCAGCACGAACGCCTGCATCGCCAGCTCGTCGCCGGACGGCGAGACGAAGGCGGGCAGCTCGCGGGGGCCCAGGTCGCGCACGTAGGACCAGAAAAGCCGGACGGCCTCCGCCGGCGTGGCCGCCTCGATCGGGAGGTCCAGGCTGACCAGCCAGGACCGGCGGGCCGGCGGCGGGCCGAGCCGCCCGACCAGCGCCCGGTAGGCGTCGGCGGGCAGCGCGGTGACCGGCCCGTCGAGCGCCAGCCCGTCGGCCGGCACCGGCTCGTCGAAGACCCGCCGGGTGTACGCGACCACGAACGCGCCGGAGGCCGGGTCGGACTGGGGGTCGTCGGGGTCCTCGCGGCGCTCGGCGGTGGCCCGGGCGACCCGGCCGAGGGCCACCAGCCGGAGCGGGTCCTCGGTCAGCACGGCCACGGCGTCACCCGGCCGGGGGCCGGTGGTGGCGGTGGCGGCCCCGACCCCGGCCCTGGTGGCGGTGGCCCCGGCGTCGGCGGCCCCGACCCCGGCCCCGGTGGCGGGGCCGCCGGCCGCGGCGTCGCCGGTCAGCCCGGTCAGCCCCGTCAGCTCCAGGGTGTCGTGGTGGACGAGCCGCTCGGCCTCGTAGCGCCCCGGGGGGAGGAGCACGGCCCAGGCGGCGGCGCCCCGCCCGGGGTCGGGCCCGGCGGGGACCGTGCCGTCGGGGACCGTGCCGTCGGGGCGCTCGGGGACCGTGCTGTCGGGGCGGTCGTCGGTGTCGGTCATGGGGTCGATCCCATCACGTCGGTGACGTGGCAGCCGGCCAGGTGGTCGTCGACCATGCCGGTGGCCTGCATGAGCGCGTACGCCGTGGTGGGGCCGACGAACCGGAACCCGCGCTTCTTCAGCGCCTTGGCCAGGGCCGTCGACTCCGGGGTCAGCGCCGGAACCTCGGCGAACGAGGCCAGCCGGGCGGCCCGGGGCGGCGGCGCGTAGGACCAGAGCAGGGCGGAGAGCCCCTCGGGCAGCTCCAGGGCGGCCCGGGCGTTGGCGATCGCCGCCTCGACCTTGGCCCGGTTGCGCACGATGCCGGCGTCGGCCAGCAGCCGGGTCACGTCGGCCTCGCCGTAGGCCGCCACCGCCTCGATGCGGAAGTCGTCGAAGGCCAGCCGGAACGCGGGGCGCTTGCGCAGGATGGTCAGCCAGGACAGGCCCGACTGGAACGCCTCCAGGGTCATCCGCTCGTAGAGCGCGTCGTCGCCGCGCAGGGGTCGCCCCCACTCCCGGTCGTGGTAGGGGACGTAGTCCGGGGTGCTCGCCCCCCACGCGCAGCGGGCCAGCCCGTCCGCGCCGATCACCAGGTCAGTCACGGCTCACACGCTAGCCGGAGCCGCCGGCCGGGCAAGGGCGTGCCGGCGTGGTGGCGGTATCCGAACCCTCGGGACCCCACCATGTCGGCGACCTGGCGGTAACGCCCCGGCCGTACCCGGCAGCGCCCGACCCGCACCCGCCCGCACCGGGCGGCGCGGTGGCGGCCGTCAGGGCAGGCGACCCTGCTCGACCAGCCGGCCGAACTTCCTCAGCGCCTGGGTCAGGCTGACCTTGGAGCCGGGCCAGAGCACCGGCCACGCCACCCGCCCGGCCGCGCCGCCCGGCACGTGGAACCACTCGTGCCAGACGACCTGGGTGCGCCCGCCCTCGATCGGGGTGCAGCGCAGCACCCCGGGGCCGCGCAGCAGGCGACCGCAGTGCACCACGCCGATCTCGTACGGCGCGTCGACCCGGACCACCCGCATCTCGTCGCGCAGGACCGCCGGCCCGAGCGAGGTGACCGCCTCCACGAGGCTGCCCTCGCCGCCGTCGCCCTCGACGACCCGGACGGTGGTGAACGGGATCCAGTCGGACTGCCGCTCCCAGGCCAGCAGGCCGGCGAACACCCGCTCGGCCGGCGCGTTGACGATCACCGTGGCGGTGACCTCGCCGGCGCCGGGCTGGGCCGCCTCGCGGAGGCCCTCGGCGTCCGCCGAGCCGGTCACGCCGGCTCCGACCCGACGGGGCGGTCGGTCGGCTCGCGGTCGCCGGCCTCGGGGGCGGCGGCGGTCACCGTGAGGTCGGCTCCGGTGGCGGGGACGGCGGCCGGGGCGGCGTCCCCGGTGGGGGCGTCGGCGGCGGCAGCCGCACCGGTAGCGGCTACGGCGGTGGGGGCTGCGGCGGCGGTGGGGGCGTCGGCCCCCACTGCCTGCTCGGCGGCGGCAGCCGCCGCCTGCTCGCGGGTGTGCCGCAGCGCGTCGGCGTCGGCGACCCGTCCCTCGCGCAACGCGGTGACCTCCGCCTCCAGCACGCCGATCAGCTCGGACTTGTACCCGATGTCGTAGGCCGCCCGGCGCATCGCCTGGTCGACCTGGGACATCCGGTACCCGCGCGGCGCCGTGTCGAAACGGACGTCGCCCACGTCGGACTCACGCAGCGGCCGGCTGACCGGCAGCGGAACGGCCCGCCCGTCCGGCTCGACCGGCGCGAGGCCGGGATCGCGGCCGGTGACCAGCACCGTCACCCCGAAGACCACTGCCGCGACGGTGAGCGCGACGACCAGCAGGAGCAGCACCTGACCCATGCAAGAGATCGTGGCACGCGAACGGGCCCGGAGCGACCCCGCCGGGCGGTCCTCCCACAGATCGGTGCGGATCTGTGCCGTCGTACCGCCAGGAAGGACCACCGGGCGACCGGCTAGCGTCGGAGGCGGCCGGGTCGCCCGGCCGGCTACGGAAGACCGGCGGCCGCAAGGATCGACGGCCGCGACAGACCGGTGGCCGCGACGGATCGGCGGCTGCGGGAGATCGGGAGGCGACATGGCCGGGGCGCTTCGGCTCGGAAGCCGGACCTTCGCGCCGGGCGAGCTGGTGGTGATGGCCATCGTCAACCGCACGCCCGACTCGTTCTTCGACCGGGGGGCGACCTTCGCGCAGGACAGCGCGCTGCGCGCGGTGGAGCGGGCGGTGGCCGAGGGCGCGGAGATCATCGACATCGGCGGGGTCAAGGCAGGCCCCGGCGACGAGGTGGACGTGGCCGAGGAGATCCGCCGCACGGTGGACACGATCGCCGCCGTGCGGGCCGCCTTCCCGGACGTGGTCATCTCCATCGACACCTGGCGGGCCGAGGTGGCGGTGGAGGCGGTCGCGGCCGGCGCCGACCTGCTCAACGACACCTGGTCGGGGGCGGACCCGGCGCTCGCCCGGGTCGCGGCCGAGACCGGGGCCGGGCTGGTCTGCTCGCACGCGGGCGGGCTGGAGCCGCGCACCCGCCCGCACCGGGCGGCGTTCGCCGACGTGGTGGCCGACGTGGTCGCGACGGTCACCGGCCTCGCCGAGCGCGCGGTCGCCCTGGGGGTACGCCCCGACGGCGTCCTCATCGACCCGGCGCACGACTTCGGCAAGAACACCCGGCACTCCCTGGAGATCACCCGCCGGCTCGACGAGCTCTCCGCCACCGGCTGGCCGCTGCTGGTGGCCCTGTCCAACAAGGACTTCATCGGCGAGACGCTGGACCTGCCCGTGGCCGAACGGCTGGAGGGGACCCTCGCGGCGACCGCGCTGTCGGCCTGGCTGGGCGCGCGCGTGTTCCGCGCCCACCAGGTGGGGCCCACCCGGCGGGTGCTGGACATGGTGGCGTCGATCCGGGGCGACCGCCCGCCGACCGTCACCCGCCGCGGGCTGGCCTGACCGTCGGCCCCGGCCCGCCCGGGTGCCCGCCGCACCGTCGGCCAGGCCCGGCGTCGGCGTTCAGGTCCAGCGGAGGATGTTCTTGCGCCAGGCGTAGAGGATGCCCAGCGCCAGCACGCCCACGAAGACGCCCATCTCGGCGACCGTGACGAGCCCGAAGCCGGGCCGGTCGAAGACCACCGCCCACGGGAACAGGAAGACCGCCTCGACCGCGAACAGCACGTACAGGTAGGCGTACACGTAGTAGCGGATCTGCATCTGGGCCCAGTCGCCGCCCACCGGGTCGAGGCCGCACTCGTAGCCGGCCCGCTTCCCCGGCGGGTCCGCCGGACGGGCGGGACGCAGCACCCGGTTCGCGGCGAACGCCACGACGAAGAAGAGGGCGGCGGCGAGCAGCAGGAGCCCGAGCGTCGCGTACGAGCCCAGGTAACCGGTCACGGTGGGTCAGCCTACCGTGCCGCGCCCGGCGCACGTTACGGAACTGTTTCCCGGCGGGACTAGTGCCGCCGGGCAAGTGTTACCGAATAATGAACCGTCACCGACTGTTGGCGGAGGAGCTGGCCCGCGTGGACGTACGCCCCGTTCGGCGGGCAACCGACCGACGTCTCGTGACGCTGCTCGCCGCGTCCCTGACGGTCGGGCTGCTCGCCGCGGTCGCGGCGCTGCCCGGCTGGGCCACGGCCGCGCCGCCCCCGGCCCGCGCGGCGGCCGCGCCGGCGGACCCTCCGGCGGGGCCGGCCGGCGACCCCGGCGACGAGACCCCGCCGGTCGAGCCGACGCCCGCCGAGCCGACGCCCACCGAGGCCCCGCCGACGCTGCCCCCGCCGCCGGAGACCACCGCCCCGGCCCCCACCACCACCGGGCCGGCGCCCAGCACGCCGGCCGGCCCCGCCGACCCGCCCACCACCACGGCGCCGGCCACCACCGCCGGGCCGTCGGCCCCGACCACCACCCCGCCGGTGCGCACGTCGGCCCCCGGTCCGGGCGCCCCGGCACCGGGCCGCCTCGGCGTGCGGGTGAGCACCGACGACGTCGTGCTGACCGACGCGTACTGGAACGCGGCCGGGACCACGACCACGCTGCGGATCACCGTGACCAACACCGGCGATGCAACCGAGCAGATCCGGCTCTCGTACACGCTGCCGGCCGGCCTGACCGACGCGGGCACCGCCGGTTGCGCGCCGGCCGGGGGCGGCGGGCACCGCTGCGGCGCGTGGACGACGGCGGCCGGCGCGCGGTTCAGCACGCTGATCTCGGTGCGGGTCGACGGCGACGCGTGGCGGCGGATGCCGCTCAGCGGCGCGGTGCGGGTGAGCGCCACCGCCCCGGGGGTGGTGGCCGGGTCGGTCGACGACAACGAGGGCTTCGCGGTGCTCTTCCCGCCGGGCCCGCCGGTGCCGGGCATCGCGCTGCGGGCCGACGGGGTGGCGTTCGACATCAGCGGGAGCGCCAGCGAGCTGGCCGTCCGGCTGGGCAACACCGGCACGGTCGACGCGGACGGGCGGATCGAGGTGGTCCTGCCCGACGGCGTCACGATCCCGGCCCCGCCGGCCGGCTGTGCCGCGCTGAGCGCCACCCGCACCAGGTGCGACGTCGGCGCGGTGCGGGCCGGCGGGGCCGCCACCCTGCGGCTCACGGTCAGCGCGACCGCCGAGGCGCAGCGCGACGCGCCGCTGGCCGGCGCCGTGGTCGGCCGCCTCGACCCGCGCAGCGGGCAGGCCCGGCAGTTGCAGATGAGCTTCCGGATCACCGCGGCGGCCGCGATGGCCACCCCGATCGCGACGCCCGCCCCGGCCGGCTCCCAGGGGGTGCTCGCCGCCGCCGGGGCCGGCGACCGACCCGGCGGGGGGCTCAGCACGGCGCAGCGGGGCGCGGTCGCCCTGATCGTGATCTCGGTGCTGCTGGTGGTGCTGGCGCTCGCGTTGGCCACCGTCTCGCTGCGTCGCCGGCTCACCGACCCGTCCGGCGGCCGGTGATTCTGATTACGGCGGGCGGGGCAAACAGCCCCAAACCATGACGTAAGCGCCCGGAATCTGTTCCCAGTCGGCGGACCACTGGGCAAGCTCGACATCCCATCCGACGTAGGCTCTCGGGTAGGAACCCAGACCGGACCGGACCACCCACGGGCGGTGCGGGGCAGCGCTGTGTCAAGGAGGTCATGTGGCCGGGCAAGGCGAGGTCACCATCATGTTCAGCCGCCCGCGCGACCGCGCCGAGCGAAGCGAGGGGCAGGCGTGACGAAGCAGATCCGTCAACTCGACCGGGTGGTCATCCGGTTCGCCGGCGACTCCGGCGACGGCATGCAGCTGACCGGCGACCGGTTCACCTCGGAGACGGCCCAGCTGGGCAACGACATCTCCACGTTGCCCAACTTCCCCGCCGAGATCCGGGCCCCCGCCGGGACCCTGCCGGGCGTGTCGAGCTTCCAGGTGCACTTCGCCGACTACGACATCCTCACCCCGGGCGACGCGCCGAACGTGCTGGTCGCGATGAACCCGGCCGCGCTCAAGGCCAACCTGGCCGACCTGCCGCGCGGCGCGGACATCATCGTCAACACCGACGAGTTCACCAAGCGCAACCTCGCCAAGGTGGGCTACCAGGCCAGCCCTCTGGACGACGACTCCCTCGACGGCTACGTGGTGCACCCCGTCGCGCTCACCTCGATGACCGTCGGGGCGCTCGCCGACCAGCAGGTGTCCAAGAAGGACGCCGAGCGGGCGAAGAACATGTTCGCCCTCGGCCTGCTCTCCTGGATGTACTCCCGCCCGTACGAGTCGACCCTGCGCTTCCTGGAGCGCAAGTTCGCCAAGCGCCCCGAGCTGGTCGCGGCGAACGTCGCGGCGTTCCGGGCCGGCTGGAACTTCGGCGAGACCACCGACTCCTTCTCGGTGCGTTACGAGGTGAAGCCGGCGAAGATGGTGCCGGGCACCTACCGCAACATCACCGGCAACGCGGCGCTCTCCCTCGGCCTGGTGGCCGCGGGCGTCCGCTCCGGCCTGCCGGTGTTCCTCGGCGCCTACCCGATCACCCCGGCGTCGGACATCCTGCACGAGCTGAGCAAGCACAAGCGGTTCGGCATCGTCACCATGCAGGCCGAGGACGAGATCGCCGCGGTCGGCGCGGCGCTCGGCGCGTCGTACGGCGGGGCGCTCGGCGTCACCACCACCAGCGGGCCCGGCGTGGCGCTCAAGAGCGAGACGATCTCCCTCGCGGTGGCGCTGGAGCTGCCGCTGGTCATCGTGGACGTGCAGCGGGCCGGCCCGTCGACGGGCATGCCCACCAAGACCGAGCAGGCCGACCTCAACATGGCCCTGTACGGCCGGCACGGCGAGGCCCCCGTCGCGGTGATCGCCCCGAAGTCCCCGTCGGACTGCTTCCACGCGGCGATCGAGGCGGCCCGGATCGCGCTGACCTACCGCACCCCGGTGCTCCTGCTCTCCGACAACTACGTCGCCAACGGCTCCGAGCCGTGGCTGCTGCCCGACGTGGAGTCCCTGCCCGACCTGCGGGTCGAGTTCGCCACCGCGCCCAACGGCGACGACGGCACGTTCCTGCCCTACCTGCGTGATCCGCAGACCCTGGCCCGGCCGTGGGCCATCCCGGGCACGCCGGGGCTGGAGCACCGCATCGGCGGCCTGGAGAAGGCCGACAAGACCGGCGACATCTCGTACGACCCGGCCAACCACGACTTCATGGTGCGCACCCGGGCGGCCCGGATCGAGGCGATCCCGGTGCCGGACGTCGAGGTGGAGGACCCGGACGGCAACGCCCGGCTGCTGGTGCTGGGCTGGGGCTCGACGTACGGCCCGATCGGCGCCGCCTGCCGGCGGCTGCGTCAGCGCGGGCTCCCCGTCGCGCAGGCGCACCTGCGGCACCTGGCCCCGATGCCCGCCAACCTCGGCGAGGTGCTGCGCTCCTACGACCGGGTGGTCATCCCCGAGATGAATCTCGGCCAGCTCGCCCAGGTGATCCGGGGCAAGTACCTGGTCGACGCCATCGGCTACAACCAGGTCCGCGGCCTGCCGTTCACGGCCACCGAGCTGGAGACGATGCTGGAAGAGGTCCTGAAGAATGTCTGAGCCCGTCGCCCTCAAGCTCACCGCGAAGGACTTCAAGTCCGACCAGGAGGTGCGCTGGTGCCCCGGCTGCGGTGACTACGCGATCCTCGCCGCCGTGCAGCAGTTCATGCCGGAGCTGAACATCCCCCGGGAGCGGATCGTCTTCGTCTCCGGCATCGGGTGCTCGTCCCGGTTCCCGTACTACATGAACACCTACGGGCTGCACTCGATCCACGGCCGCGCCCCGGCGATCGCCACGGGCCTGTCGGTGTCCCGCCCGGACCTGTCCGTGTGGGTCGTCACCGGCGACGGCGACGCGCTGTCGATCGGCGGCAACCACCTCATCCACGCGCTGCGCCGCAACGTCAACCTGAAGATCCTGCTGTTCAACAACCGGATCTACGGCCTGACCAAGGGGCAGTATTCTCCGACGTCCGAGGTCGGCAAGGTCACCAAGTCGACGCCGGCCGGTTCGGCCGACGCGCCGTTCAACCCGATCTCGCTGGCCCTGGGGGCGGAGGCGAGCTTCGTCGGCCGCACCATCGACTCCGACCGCAAGCACCTCCAGTCGGTGCTGCGGGCCGCCGCCGAGCACCAGGGCTCGGCGTTCGTGGAGATCTACCAGAACTGCAACATCTTCAATGACGGGGCGTTCGACCAGCTCAAGGAGCCGGCCACCCGCGACGACTTCCTGATCCGGCTGGAGCACGGGCAGCCGATCACGTTCGGTGCCGAGGGCCGGTTCTGCGTCGTCCACCCGCCGGGCGGCTTCGGCCTGGAGGTGCGGGAGACCGCGTCGGTCCGCCCGGAGGAGATCGTCGTGCACGACGCGACGGTCGCCGACCCGGCGTACGCGTTCGCGCTGTCCCGGCTGCCCGGGCTCGACCTGAGCAACACCCCGATCGGCGTGTTCCGGTCGGTCGACCGCCCGTCCTACGACAGCGTGGTCCAGGCCCAGGTCGAGGAGGCGAAGGCGAAGGTCACCGAGACCCCGGAGCAGCAGCTCGCCGGCCTGCTGGGCAGCGGCGACACCTGGACGATCCTCTGATCCGTCCCGCGTAGGGGCGACCCGTCAGGCGACGAAGGGGCCCGCCACCGAATGGTGGCGGGCCCCTCGTCGTGGTCGTCGCGAGGAGCGCGGCGAACCGCGCGAGGCAGACGGCGGGCGGCGGGCGGTCAGCCCGGCGTGCCGGCGGGCTGGGGCCGGTCGTCGCGGACGTGCACGAGCATGTCGCCGGTCTCGATGACCGCGCCGGCCCGGTCGGAGAGCGTGACCACCTTGCCCCGGCGGACCAGCGCGATGACCAGGGTGTCGTCCAGCTCGCGCGGGGAGCGGCCGACCTCGTTGCGCTCCGCCGAACGCATGGCCAGGGCCATGCCCTGGCCGGGGGTCAGCAGGTCCTCCACCACGTCGATCAGCGGCGGCGCGGAGGTGGACAGGCCGAGCAGCCGGCCCGCCGTGGCGGAGGAGACGATCACGTGGTGCGCGCCGCTCTGCTTGAGCAGCGGCGCGTTCTCGGCCTCGCGGGCCGCCGCGATGATCCGCACCTGCCCGGCGGTGAGCTGCCGGACGGTGAGCGCGACCAGCACCGACGCGTCGTCGCTGTCGGTCGCGATGATCACCGCCTTGGCGTTGCGCACGTGCGCCTCGTTGAGCACGGAGGAGCGGGTCGCCGACCCCTCGATCGCGACGAGCCCCGCCGAGGTGGCCTGCCGCAGCGACGCCGGGCTGCGCTCGACCACCACGATCCGGGACTTGTCGAGGCCGTTCTCCAGCAGCGCCGAGACCGCGCTGCGGCCCTTGGTGCCGTAGCCGCAGATGATGACGTGGTCCTTCACGCTCTTCCTCCACCGCGTCAGACGACGGCCGGTCCGGTACTGCTCGGTCAGGACTTCCAGGGTGGTGCCGACCAGGATGATCAGGAAGAGCACCCGGGCCGGGGTGACGAACAGGACGTTGACCAGCCGGGCGGACGGTGCCGCCGGCGTGATGTCGCCGTACCCGGTGGTGGAGAGGGAGACCACCGCGTAGTAGAAGCAGTCGAGGAGGGTGAGGCCGTCCTCGTTGACGTCGCGGTAGCCGTCGCGGTCGAGGTAGACCGCGGTGACGACCGCGAGGACCAGGCCCAGGGCGGCGGCCAGGCGCAGGCTCAGCGCGCTCAGCGGGCCCCGCCGCTGCGCGGGAAAGTGGATCACCGCGGAACCTGCTCCGCCGCCGTCGCCTGCACGTGCACAACATAGCGGGTACGCGCCGGACCGGCCCGGCAGGCCGGGACAACGCCGGTGGTCGGGAGCCGGTCGCCGCACCGGAAGGCGTCGGCGCAGCCGCCGTAGGGGCGGCGGGGTCGGTGTGTCGCCCGCCGAACCGGCATGATGGGAGCAGGAGCGCCCATCACGAGGAGGCCCGGATGTCGTTGCTGCGACGGGTGATCGGCAGCGTGCTGCGCCGGGTGCGGCAGCGCCAGGGCCGCACCCTGCGCGAGGTGGCCGAGGCGGCGGGGGTGTCCCTGCCCTACCTCTCGGAGGTCGAGCGCGGGCGCAAGGAGGCCAGTTCCGAGGTGCTGGCGGCGATCTGCCGCGCCCTCGGCATCGACCTGTCGGACCTGCTGGAGGAGGCCCGCGACGACCTGCGCCGGGTCGAGCGGCGGGTGCCCGCCGCGCCCCGGGTGGCGCTGGCCCGCCTGGACGAGGTGGTGCCGGTGGGCGGCGAGCCCGGCCCGCGCCTGCGCCTCGGCTTCCACGCCGACCCGGTCGGCCCGCAGCAGGGCGGGCCACTGGTGGAGTGCCGGGTGCCGGTGGCCGCCGGCCGGGTGCTGCGGCTCGGCGGGGTCACCCCGACCGCGGGCGGCCGGCTGCTGCACGTCGGCGGGGCGGGCCTCGGCACGTCCGTGGTGTCCGTGGGCGGGGCGGTGGCGCACCCCGGCCCGGCCGTCCACGTCCTGCCGGTCCGGCTGTTCGCGTCCGCGCCGCTTCGGCGCCCCGCCGCGCGTACCGCGAGGGTGCTGGCCCGGCGGCGGGCCCGGGCGGGCCTGCGGCGGCTGACCGCCCGCTAGGCCCGGCCGGTTTCTGCTGTCGGCGGATCTGCCGCCGGCAGAAGCGCTGGGACCGCGCGCCCGGCCGGGCGGACGCTGGGGGAACCGGTTCCCCTGGGCGGAGTCCGTCGCCCACCGGCAGCGTGGAGGTCGATCACGATGATCAGGTACGACGTGTGGATGCGGGACGGCGGCCAGCCGGCCTTCGGCGACCAGGTCTTCCAGCGGCTGCTGAAGGAACGGATCATCTTCCTCGGCACGGAGGTCACCGACGAGTCGGCCAACCAGATCTGCGCGCAGCTCCTGCTGCTGGCGGCCGAGGACAGCGAGCGCGACATCTACCTCTACATCAACTCGCCGGGCGGCTCGGTCAGCGCCGGGATGGCCGTCTACGACACGATGCGGTACGTCCGCAACGACGTGGCCACCCTCGCGCTCGGCATGGCCGGCTCGATGGGTCAGTTCCTGCTCTGCGCGGGCACCGCCGGCAAGCGGTACGCCCTGCCCCACTCGCGGATCATGATGCACCAGCCGTCGGGCGGGTTCGGCGGCACGGTCGCCGACATCACCATCCAGGCGGAGAACATGCTGCACGTCAAGCGCACGATGCAGGAGTTGATCGCCCGGCACAGCGGGCGCTCCGTGGAGCAGATCCAGCAGGACTCGGACCGGGACCGCTGGTTCACCCCCGAGGAGGCCCGGGAGTACGGCCTGATCGACCGGGTGCTCAGCCGGGTCGACGAGCTGGCGGCCTGACCCAGGGCGGGTGACTGATCGCCGGTTGGGTGCCGGGTGGGCGGCGGCCGGTGCCGGGTGGGGCGGCGGCCGGACACGCCCCCTCGAACCCGTGTCCGACCTCCGACCTCGCGAAGCCTATGTCCGGAGTGCGCCCGCCCGGGCGCTTCGGGGGCGCAGCGCTTTACCGCCGATTCCCGTTACATCGCAATCCCACCGGGCGCGCCGCCCGCCATCGGGCCTGCCACGGGCGGGCCCTCAGCCGGCGGCGTCGTAGCGGGCGCGGGCGGCCTCGACCTCGCCGAGGTGCGTCGTCGCCCACGCCTCCAGCCCGCCCACCAGGTCGAGCAGGCTGCGCCCGAGGCCGGTCAGCGCGTAGTCGACCCGGGGCGGGACGGTCGCGTACGCGGTGCGGGTGATCAGGCCGTCGCGTTCCAGGCCGCGCAGCGTCTGGGTGAGCATCTTCTGGCTCACCCCCTCGATGCGCCGGGCCAGCTCGCTGAAGCGCTTTCCGCCGTCGGCGAGGGTGAGGACGACGAGCACGCTCCACCGGTCGCCGATCCGGTCGAGGACCTGCCGGCTGCCGCAGTCGCGGGCGAAGGGAGTGGGTTCCACGCTCTGACTCTCCATCAGATAGTGCCTTACTTCAAGGTGCCTACTCTCCAACGGGAAGTGGCAGCGGAAGCTTCCCGTTGCACCGGACGACGGATCGTCCGACCCGGAGAACGGCCCCCGACCAGGGGATCGTCTCCGGTATCGAGAGGGAGCACACCATGTCCATCGTCGTCACCGGAGCCACCGGCCACCTCGGCCAGCTGATCGTCGCCGCGCTGCTGCGGCGGGGCGTGCCCGCCGGGGAGATCGTGGCGCTCGGCCGGGACGCCGGCAAGCTCGCCGACCTCGCCGGGCACGGGGTGAACACCCGGCAGGTCGACTACACAGACCCCGAGTCGCTGCGCACAGCGTTCGCCGAGGCCGACAAGCTGATGTTCGTCTCCGGCAGCGAGGTCGGGCAGCGCGTCACCCAGCACCACAACGTCGTCGCCGCCGCCCGCGAGGCCGGCGTCGGGCTGGTCGTCTACACCAGCATCGCCAACGCCGACCGCTCCGGCATGGTCCTCGCCGGGGAGCACCTCGCCACCGAGCGGGAGATCGCCGCGTCGAGCCTGCCGTACGTGATCCTGCGCAACGGCTGGTACCTGGAGAACTACACCGGCCAGCTCTCGACGTACCTCCAGTTCGGGGTGACCGGCGCGGCGGGCGACGGGCGGGTCAGCGCCGCGACCCGCGCGGACTTCGCCGAGGCCGCCGCCGCGGCGCTCACCGGTGCCGCGGATACCAACCGGGTGTACGAGCTGGGCGGCGCGGCGTTCACCCTGACGGAGCTGGCCGAGGAGGTGTCCCGGCAGACCGGTCACGCCGTCGGCTACACCGACCTGCCGGCGGAGAAGTTCACCGAGGTACTGGTCTCCGCCGGCCTGCCCGAGGGCTTCGCCGCCGTCCTCGCCGACAGCGACCTGGGCCTGGCCCGGGGCGAGCTGTACGTCGAGGGCGACGACCTGGCGAAGCTGATCGGCCGCGAGCCGACCACGCTCGCCGAGGCGCTGCGCGCCGCGCGCTGAGCCGCCGCGCCGAGTCGCCGCACCCGGGCCGCCGCCCGGCCCCGTCCGCCGTTCGCGGGCGGGGCCGGCGCGGCTCAGGCCGGGACCCGCTCCACCGGGACCCACAGCTCGGCGTCGGCCCGGGAGCCGTCGGAGGACACCCGGGCCCGGAGCATCTCCGGGCCCGGCCGGCTGCGGTACGGGTTCGACGGGAACCACTCCGTGAAGACATCCCGCCAGAGGTGCTGGAGGGCCTGCGGGAACTCGCCCGAGCTGGAGAAGACCGCCCAGGTGCCGGCGGGCACCGGCATGGCGTCCAGGTCCCGCGGCGGGATGGCGGCGGTGACCACGGCGTGCCAGTAGTCCAGCTCGGCGCCCTCCTCCCGGTTGACCCCCAGCTTGTCGCTGACGTTGACGATGCCCTGCGGCTCCTGGTCGGAGAGGGCCGCGATCCGCTCGGTCGTCCCGGCGTCGATGCTCTTGACGAACGCCACGATCGCCGGGTTCAACCCCTCGTGCACGAGCGGGACGCGGGCCTTCCGCCCGACCAGGTGAAAGGCGTCCTTCTCGGCGATGCGGTACCGCATGCTGGATCTCCCCTCGACGACGAGCCGGAAGGACATCCGGGGCTGCGACCGCAGGGCGGCGCCGTTGCGCCGGGCCTCGCCGGGGCCGACCCCGTGCACGGCCTGGAACGCCCGGGCGAACGCCTCCCCCGACCCGTACCCGTACCGGAGCGCGATGTCGAGCAGCGTCCGCTCCCCCGCGAGCACCTCGGCGGCGGCGACGGTGAGCCGGCGACGCCGCACGTACTCCGACAGCGGCATCCCGGCCAGCGCCGAGAACATCCGCCGGAAGTGGTGCTCCGACGTCACCGCGATCCGCGCCAGCTCACCCACCTCGATCCGCTGGTCGAGATGCCCCTCGACGTACGCCATCGCCTCGTTCAGCCGGTCCAGCACCCGGATCTCCCCTTCCTGCCGCCAGAAACCACGGGATCACGCGTACCCGACATCCTGTGCCCGACCCGCCGTGACGGCCGACCCGCCCCGGGCGGTCCGTGCGAGATTCCCTCACCGTCGTGGCTGCCGCCGCACCCGCGCCTGCTGGTACGGTCGCGAGGTGATCGTCGAGGAGCACTGGTGGAACGGGGACGCGACCAAACGAGGACGTCGCGACGTCTACATCCGCACCGATGGTCAGCGCTGGGAGGTCCAGGCGCAGATCGGTGGTGAGCAAGGCCGCTCGAAGGTGCTGGAATGCTCCAGCCACAGTTCCGCGAGCATCCTCGCGGGGGCGTGGCGCGGAGGCAGCTCGGGCTGGCGGGAACTGCGGCGCTGAGCGTCGCCCGGCGGGGCTCTGGCGGCCGGGCCTGACCCGCCGGCCGCCAGCAGGCGTGCGCGGCGGCAGCGGCGAACGCCTATGCTCTGCGGGGGAGTCGGACGGCGTGACCGGGGAGCAGTGAGCGGACCGAGAGCGGACAAGCTGCCGCACGCGAGCAGCAAGGCCGCGGTGCTGGACGCCATCCGGGCGGCCGGCACGATCAGCCGGGTGGGCCTGATCAGCGTGACCGGCTTCACCGCGCCCACCATCTCCAACCTCGTCCGCAAGCTCATCGACGAGGGCCTGGTCGTCGAGACCGGCCACGCCGAGTCGACCGGTGGGAAGCGGCGGGTCCTGCTCCGGCTCAACCACACCTCCCGGTACGCCGTGGGCGTGTGCCTCGGCCAGGGGGTCATGACGTACGTCCTGACCGACCTGACCGGGGTCGTGGTGGCCCGGATCTCCCGGCCGGGCGTCGGTGCCGAGGCGCCCGCGACGGTCGTCTCCCGGATCGCCGCCGAGATCCCGACCCTGGTCGACAGCGTCGGCGTGGACCGGGCGCGGCTGGTCGGGGTGGGCCTGGTCTTCCCCGGCCCGCTCACCGGTCGGGGGGTCGCCGGCCTCAACCCCGAGCTGCGGCACTGGCGGGAGTTCCCGCTCGGCTCGGCCCTGGAGCAGGCGACCGACCTGCCGGTGGTGCTGGACAACGACGCCACCGCCGCCGCCCTGGGCGAACACTGGGCGGGCGGGTTCGGCACGGCGAGCGCCGCCGCCGCCCTCTACATGGGCAGCGGCCTCGGCGCCGGGCTGGTCATCGACGGGATCACCTACCGCGGCCCGAGCGGCAACGCCGGCGAGCTGGGACACGTCTGCGTGGACGCGGACGGCCCGCGCTGCTGGTGCGGGGCCCGGGGGTGCGTGGAGGCCGTCGCCGGGCCCGCCGCCGTGGTCGCGGCGGGGCGGGCGGACGCGGGCCTGGCCGGGGCGCTCGGCCTCGCCACCGGCACCGGCCCCGCGGCGGTCGCCCGCGACTTCGCCGCGATCGGCCGCGCCGCCCGGCGCGGACAGCAGCGGGCGCTGGCGCTGTGCGAGAGGTCCGCCCGGTACGTCGCGGCGGCCGCCCGCACCCTCGCCAACGTGATGGACCTGGAGGTCATCGTCCTGACCGGGCCCGGCTTCGCCGTCGCCGGTTCGGTCTACCTGCCCGTGCTGCGCCAGGAGCTGCACACCGTCTTCTCCCGCTCCGCGCACGCCGTCGACGTACGGCTGTCCCGGTCCGCCGCCACCGCGTCCGCCGTCGGGGCCGCCGCCCTGGTCCTGGAGTCCGAGCTGGTGCCGTTCCACCGCGGGCTCCGGGTGTCGGAGAGCCTCGACGGGGAGTTCGCGCCGCTGACCGGATCGGCCCGCTGACCTGCGATGGGGGCGCGATGAGCACGACGAGCGCGGTCGGCTTGGTGCTCGCCCGGGCGCCCCGACTGCTCGGCGCCGAGCCGTTCTTCATGGAATTCATCTCCGGCATCGAGGAGCGCCTCGCCGAGCACGGGCGGTCGGTGCTGCTGCACATCGTCGCCGACCACGCCGCCGAGATCGCCGCCTACCGCCGGTGGGCGCAGCTCCGGCTGGCCGAGGCCGTGGTGCTGGTGAACCCGACCGCCGGGGATCCCCGGCCGGCGGTCCTGCGCGAACTCGGCCTCCCCGTGGTCGTGGCCGGCGAGCCCGACGGCGACGCCCCGGCCGTCCGGCGGGACGACGTCGGCTCGGTGCGGGCGGCGGTCGCGCACCTGGCCGGCCTCGGGCACCGCCGGATCGCGCGGATCAGCGGGCCGGACACGCTGCGGCACACCCGCACCCGCACCGCCGCGTTGCTGGCCGCCGCGGGCCCGGCCGGCATCGACGCCGTGGTGCTGACCGGCGACTACTCGGAGGAGTCGGGCGCGGACTTGACCGCCCGGCTGCTGCGCGACGGCGACCCGCCCAGCGCGATCATCTACGACAACGACCTGATGGCGGTCGGCGGCTTGGACGTGGCCGGGGAGCTGGGCCTCACGGTCCCCCGCGACCTGAGCCTGCTCGCCTGGGACGACTCCAGCCTGTGCCGCCTGTCCGCCCCGCAGCTCACCACGATGAGCCTCGACGTGCACGACTTCGGCGAGCTGGTGGCCGGCTCCGTGCTCGCGCTGCTCGACGGCGCGCCGGTCAGGGAACGGTGGTGCCCCACCGAGACGGTGATCGTGCGGCAGACCACGGCCCCGCCGCCCGGCGGCCCGGAGTAGGGCCGCCCGAACGCCCGCCTGCCGCCCGGCGGGCGGCGCAGTCGCCAGCTTGACTTAGTGAGGTAAATAAACAAAGCTCTTCGATGCGCTCCCATCGACGATCCCCTCTCGACCACGAGGAGATCAGATGAGACATCGTCATGCCCTGATGGCCGTCGGCACCACCGCGACCCTGGTCGCGGCCGGCCTGGCCGGGCTCACCTTCCCCGCCTCGGCGGCGGCCACCGGCTGCTCCGTGGCATACACCGTGCAGAGCCAGTGGACAGGCGGGTTCAGCGGGAACATCGCCATCACCAACCTCGGCTCCGCGGTCACCGGCTGGACGCTGACCTTCGACTTCCCGATCAGCGGCCAGCAGGTCACCCAGGGCTGGAGCGCCACCTGGTCGCAGTCCGGCACCCGCGTCTCGGCCGCCAGCCTGAGCTGGAACGGATCGCTGGGCACGGGCGGGTCGACCGCGATCGGCTTCAACGGCTCGTGGAGCGGCAGCAACCCCGTGCCGACGTCGTTCGCGCTCAACGGCACGACCTGCACCGGCTCGGTGACGTCGCCGACCCCCGGGCCGACCACCACCCCGCCGCCCACCACCCCGCCCCCGACGACCCCGCCGCCCACCACTCCGCCACCCACCACTCCGCCACCCACGACCCCGCCGCCGACCGGTGCCGCGCCCGCCCTGAAGGTCTCCGGCAACCGGCTGGTGACGGCGAGCGGGGCGACCTACCGGCTGCTCGGGGTCAACCGGGCCAGCGGTGAGTTCGCCTGCGTGCAGGGCAAGGGCATGTGGGACAGCGGCCCCGTCGACCAGGCCTCGGTCAACGCCATGAAGGCGTGGAACATCCGCGCCGTGCGGATCCCGCTCAACGAGGACTGCTGGCTCGGCCTCTCCGGCTCGCCCAGCGGCGCGACGTACCAGCAGGCCGTCAAGGACTACGTGAACCTGCTCGTGGCCAACGGGATCAACCCGATCCTCGACCTGCACTGGACCCACGGGCAGTACACCGGCAACATCTCCGCCTGCGCCGACGTCAACGCCACCTGCCAGAAGCCGATGCCCAGCATGCAGCACACGCCGCAGTTCTGGACCGGCGTGGCCAACGCCTTCAAGGGCAACAACGCCGTGGTGTTCGACCTGTTCAACGAGCCCTACCCGGACGCCGCCAACAACTGGTCGGACATGGCCGCCGCGTGGCGCTGCCTGCGCGACGGCGGCACCTGCACCGGCATCACCTACGAGGTCGCCGGCATGCAGGACCTGGTCGACGCCGTACGGGCCACCGGCGCCGGCAACGTCCTGCTGGTCGCCGGCCTGACCTGGACCAACGACCTGAGCCAGTGGCTCAACTACAAGCCGAACGACCCGCTCAACAACATCGTGGCGTCGTGGCACTCGTACAACTTCAACGCCTGCGTCACCGTCAGCTGCTGGGACAGCCAGATCGGCGCCGTCGCCGCGCAGGTGCCGGTGCACGCCGGCGAGATCGGCCAGGACACCTGCGCCCACGACTACATCGACCAGGTGATGACCTGGCTGGACTCCAAGCGCATCGGCTACACGGCGTGGACCTGGAACCCCTGGGGATGCAGCGGCGGCAACGTCCTCATCCAGGACTACAACGGCACCCCCACCAGCACCTACGGTGAGGGCTACAAGGCCCACCTGCTCTCCGTGACCCCGTAACGGCGACAGCACCCCGCCGGCCGGCGCGCCCCGCGAGTGGGGCCGTGCCGGCCGGCGACGTACGTGGTTACCGGGCCGTGCCGGCGGGGTGGCGGGGTGGGCCGACCACCCCCGGTGGAACGCTCACGCCGGCCGGCAACGACGCAGCACACCGTCGGCGACGGCGGCGAGTTCGCCGGTGCCCCGGTGCAGGCAGGTCGGCACGAAGCCGGGCACCGTGCCGGTGCGGTGACCGGTGAGCGGGTCCCAGACGTGCAGGCCGTCGGTGTGCGCCGAGTAGAGCCGCCGGCCGTTGGAGAACCAGTCCCCGGCGGGGCCGGTGAAGGTGGCAAGCTCGCGGCCCGAGGCCACGTCGAACAGGCGTACGCCGGGCAGGATCGTCTCGTCGTCGTCGCCGATCCCACCGACGGCCAGCAGGCCGTCGCCGACGAAGCAGAGCGGCCCGTTCCAGTAGTAGTCGCGGAAACACAGCCGCTGGCGGGTCGGCCCGTCCTCGGACTCCCACACGTTGCCGTCCAGCCAGGGGCGAAGCTCCCACACCGAGGGCTCGCCGACCGGGTGCCAGATCCAGCCGTCGTCGGCGAGCACCCGGCTGCCGGGCGAGCAGAGCAGCCGGCCGTGGAAGTAGTCGAGATGGTGCGCCGGCCGTTGCTGCTCCGACGTCTTCTCGAACTCACGCGCGGTCAGCAACTCCCCGGTGGCCGGGTCGCTGACGTCGAGCCGGTTCCAGCGGGTGCGGTGCACCACCAACGGCCGGTCGTCGACCCGGGCGAAGGCCAGCGAGAACGGCACCGTGTTCGCGTGGTAGTCCCCGCCGTCGAGTGCAATCGTCACCTCACCGCCCCGACCGAGGTCCACCACCCGCCCGTACCGGCCGTAGTCGTCGACCACGGCGGCGAAGCGGCCACAGGCGGAGGCGTGCAGCCTGCGCCGAAGTTGACGGTCCATCCATGGGGTGTGCCCCGGCTCGTCGACCAGCTCGACGGTCGCCAGCACCGCGACCCGGTCGTTGTCCGGGTCGAGCTCGGCGATGGCGCCGTCGGCGGTGAGCGCCAGCCATCGGGAGCCGTCGGCGTCGTCGATCGGAGCGAGGTCGACCACCTGCCCCAACGACGGCGGCAGTGACCAGCACGACACTGTCGCGTCGAGCGGCTCCGGCCGTTCCAGGATCTCCGGCTCGCCGCGCCAACCGAGCATCTCCCCGTCCTCGACGAGCCGGTCGACGCATCCCTCGCACACCACGACCAGCACGGGCGGCTGGCCGGCCTCGTCGCACGCCCGGCAGACCAGGTCGAACTCCATCCCGCGCCCGGTCAGCACCCGGAGGCACGCCACGTCCTGGTCTTCGGGTACGGCGACCAGGTGGGAACACACCCGACTGGCGGCCGCGTCCGCCGGATGTCCACAAAAGAGGGTCAGCACGGCAGCACGATATCCGCCCTCGCCAGCGCCATGGCTGTCCCCCGCTGCCGCTCGGCCCTTTCGTCCACAGTGCCCCACGGTCGTCCGAGGCGGTGGAGAGGGGACCAGACGGCGATCTACTGCCCGTCAACTGGGCACCGCGACGATGCGCGCATGCTGGCGCACATGTGGTTGCCATCAGACGCCGCATCAGGCTCATGGGCGAGTACTTGATCATCCCGTGCGTGTTCCGAGCAGTCCGTCACCCCTCGTCCGGCGTCGACCCGACCTCGCTGCCACCTGCGGTAGTCGGAACTGGCGCGCGTCCCGTAGCGTTGATGACATGACAACACTGGTGGTGACGCTCGCGATCCTCGTGGTGTTGTTGCTTGCGGTTGTTGTCTTCGTGACTCGACGGGACCGTGCGAAGCTCTCGTCGGATCAGGATTCGGCTGCGGTCCGTCAGGCACGTGCCGACCAGCACAGGCACGAGGCAGAGCGTCACTTCGCGTCGGGCATGGCAGCGAGACACCACAATCCGTCCAGTACGTAGCGCAGGCTGCCCCGATTCGAGCAGCGCCCGTCGCCTTGTGCCATCCCGTTTGCCGCCGACCCACCGACCCGGAGAGCGGCCGTCGCCCGGCCCGCCGCGTCAAGCAGACCTTGACGGACGTACGAATGGACGGCTCCTGCTGGAAAGGCCGAGTCGGCATTCGTGGCGCGGACCGTGCCCCCAGCGGACACCGCCGCCTGGCCGGGATCGACTGCAGAGCCACCGGCAGCGGCGAAGGTCCACGACGACCGGGGGTTGAAGCACCGGAGCGAGGCTGAGGCGCGGGAGGCGCCGGTCCCGCCGGAGCTGGTGGCGATCCTGCGGGCGAACGTCGACCGGTTCGGGGTGGGGGCCGATGGGCGGCTGTTCCGCAGTGACCGGGGCAACGTGGTGGCGTCGTCGATGCACCACCGACGCGCAGTGGGCGCTGATCGTCCGTTCCTGCGAGCCTGGAAGGCCAAGCGAGCATCGTGCAGAGCTGACGCCGGAAGAAGCTTGACGCGCCAACGCCCATCGCGCATGGTCGATACATATCGATAACTTCGGATGTCTCGACATGGGAGGACTGATGAAGACCCTCGTCACCACCGCCTTGGCTGCGACCCTGCTGCTCCTCGCTACGGGCGGCGTGTCCGACGCCCGACCGGCGGCCGATGGGCCCTGCACCGGGCAGATCCACGCAAACCCGGGGTTCGAGCTCAGCGCCACCGGCTGGACAGCCGGCCCGCGCATGGTCGTGATCGGCGACGCGACCCGGCCCGCACACACCGGCCTCGCGTACGCCACCTTCGCCGGGCTGGACGTGACGCGTTCCGATTTGCTACGCACCACCGTCACGGTGCCAGCCGGCTGCGACCTGACGGTCCGCTTCTGGGTCCGGACCATCACCACCGAGACCAGCCGCAGCGATTACCTGAACGTCGGGCTGGCAGTCACCGGGATACCCCCGAAGACGAGGTTCTCCCTGGCCTTCGACGGCGGGTCTCAGTGGCGGCAGTACAGCATGTCGACCGGGACGGCGACGACCGAGCGCACCGCGACGGCCAGCTTCCTCGCCAGTGAGACTGCCGGCAACGGCGTCACGGCCTTCGACGTCGACGACGTGACCTTCACCTTGAGCTGACCACGGCGGGACCCCGAGAACCGCCATCGCGGCCGCAGGGGCCCATCCTCGGGCAGCGCGGACCCGCTGCAGCACCGCGCGGCGTCGAACGCGGCATTCGCCGCCGTGCCGCTGGTCAGACCGGGCCGGATGAGCTCCACCCGCCGCACCGCGAGTGGCGAATACGGGTGGCATCCGGCTGCACAGATTGATCAATCGATGCGGGAACGGATCCGCTGTTCAGGTGGCGTTTCTGCTGATCTTCGAGGTGCCCCCGGCAGGATTCGAACCTGCGACACACGGTTTAGGAAGGCGACTCATACAGGCTGGCTAACTCCTCTGTCACCTGCCCATATGAGCTGGCCACTTGCTCAGTCGAGCAAGATCGTTGCACACCGGTTGCACGAGAACTGAGTGGGCTGCGGACTGAGCAGAGCCTCCGTCAGTCTCGTTGTATGACGTCTCGCTTACAAGCTCTGTGCCCGGCGTCCGCACGCGTCCAGCAACGGCTGCACGCTCGGAGCTTCGTCCATACCGAAGCTAGTCAGCGTGAGGCCGTCCGGAGGCGTTGCTGTCGACAGCCACTTCGCCCTGGCAACCAAGCCGACCGGCTGGGGCCGAGCGACGGGCGCGCACGTTCTTGCGGTCTGTGACCCGACGTTCAGCCTCAAGCGACTGGGCCATAAGCACGGCGGGGCGGCCTCGCCCGGCCTCCAATGAACAGCCTCGCACGTTGGCGAAAGAGACCACGACTGAGACCAACTGACCCAGGGACGGCATGGAGCTGCGTTCTGGATACTGTCAACGTTGCCGCCGGAGCTCACGGATCAGGTCCTTCAGCCGCCGCGACCGCGAGTCGTCGCTGAGCACCCAGCACAATGCCAAGACCAACCCAACCGTGGCCATGGCGACGATGACCAAGCCGCGCCATTCAAGCAGGGCAACGGTACTGGCGGCGGTCCCGCCCAGCCCGACCAGCCATCTACGCATGGACGACCACCACCCCGGCTGCGGGGCCAGTTGTCGAGCTGGTCCGGTCGAGCAGCCAGGGCTGGTGGCGGGTGACGCTGAGCCCTGGGGAGCGGTGATCGTTCTTCACAACGGCATCGTCACATCGGCATTCCTGCAGGTCAAAGCGTCGAGAGATACGGCTGCAGATGGGGAACATCACGTGCCGTGACGGCACAGATAGTGGACGATGGACTGATGACATCGCGGGCTTCGATGGATAAGATCCAAGCTGGTAGCAGGAAGGAGTAGGAAAGTACCCCCGATACCCCTGGTACCCCTACTACCCCAGGACCGCTGGTTTCCCGGCTACAAAGGTGGGTCCAATGGCAAAATCTTCTGCGACGGCAGTCACCGCGGAAAGTCGGAGGTTGCTGAAGCAACTCATCAGCCGATCGAGCCGCACCAGCGGTGTCCAATTTCCGCCCACATTTCTTCGAGACGATGGCAGCCTCAACCCGCCCCTGGCCCAGATCCTGCGCGGAGGGCAGGGCGGCGACGTGCGACTCAAGCTCTATCTAACGATGGCCCTGCTCGCGGCCAGACAGCCGTACGACATCCGCAACATCCCGGCCCGCACCTGGGCCCAAGTGCTGGGGCTGCCCGAGCCGGAACTCAACGGGGCCAGGCGCATCGGTGACGCTCTCGACTTCTTGGCTGGGATAAAGCTCATCAGGGTAGCTGGAGGGCGGGGCCGCCCGAGGAACGTCCTGCTGCGCAGCCCAAGTGGCAACGGCACGCCCTACAGGCGGGACATCGGCAGGTACATCAGCTTGCCGCTCGGGTTCTGGGCCAACGAGTGGATCTACCGACTGACCGGATCGAGCGTCGCACTCCTCCTAGTACTGCGCGACATGCGGAGCAACCGGCAGCCCACGGATCCGCCCTGGCTAACCACGGACCAGAAACGGCGCTACGGTCTTTCCGAGGCAACTTGGACCCGTGCGACCAAGGAACTGACCGACAACGGCCTGCTTAGTGTCCGACGGAAGCCACAGGGCAGAGACTTTGACCACCGGAGACTCCGCAACACCTACTGGGTGCACACGGAGCGGCTGGACGGCCCAGCCTCGGCACCGGCGGCTCCGCTGCAGGAGTGACCGCGGTCGGCGTCAGTCGTGCGACCGACTCCGTCAGTCCTCGCTCGCCGCCCAGATTCCAGCATCAGCGGCGATCCCCGCCGGGGGGAGTGACCTGACGTAGCAGTGAGTGTGATCAAGTGCCGTAGCGCGTGGTCAGACGCATCGGTCGTGCCGTCGAGCACGATCGAGTGTGGCGGGGTGGCACGGCGTTCGCTGACGATCCGCTGACTGGGAATGATGCGCTGCGGGCGCCCGAGGACGGCCGGAGGCCGCCCGCAGGGCAGTCCGCGAGCGCAGATCCACCGCTTGGACGGACTGCGTGCCGACTCGTTGGTCAGTCCCGGATCGCCACCCCGACGACAATCGCCACGAGGATCAGCACCGGAGCGGCATACCCTGCGGCAATCAGAACCCTCTCCCTCACGGGGCGCGGCTCAAGGTACTCGTCCGGTCCGAGGACGTTGGGCCACCCGTTGCGGTACTCGACTCGGTGCCCGTCAGGCACCTCCACGTGAACGGTGGGCCGGGTGGTAGCGGAGATAAGGGCGTGGATGCCATAGATCGGCAGCCACCAACCAAGCGTAAGCATCGACAGGAGAATGTGCGCGGCGTGCCAGGAGCGGCCAAGACTGCCCGCTTTGAGGGTGAGGATCTGCATGGGTCAGTGCCAGAAGGTCTTGCAGGGAGGCGGCGAGCCCAGTTCGCTTGGTGCGGCCACCCGGGCAGCCTAGCGCCACCACTCCCGAAGGCTAGGCAAGCGTCGGGTACCCGACGGAACACGGGTCACGTACCTACATTGCCCTCAGCGGACCCAACTCGAAACCACCTCTGCTTTGCAAAGACCTAAGCTGCTGTCGGCCGGCGTCCGCCGCTGCGGCTGACCTGCTCGTCCCGTCGGCTCGCGTCCGCTTGACGACCGGCCCAGTCGGCCAGCTTACGTAGCTGTACAGCCACCTCCTGATCCGTAGCTCCGGGCGATGCGATCTCGTACGGCCGACCACGACGTCACACAGCCGTTTGTAGTCGCCCGGGAGATCTTGGTTGCTGTACACCGCTACTGTACCGCTG
>NZ_BBOL01000013.1:0-141248 GCF_020884815.1 Micromonospora sp. NBRC 110038
TGCGACAGGTCGACGGCTGGCACGACATGCCCCTGACCGACGCCGCCCAGACCGTCCAGGTCTCCGCCTACCCCGACGCCTACGCGCAGTGGGAGCAGCAGGCCGCCGACCTCGTCACCCAGCACTGGAACAACAGCTGACCTATCGCATAGCGCCACCGGCCGGGCCCCGACAACAGGGGCCCGGCCGGTGGCGTCCCCGGCCCCCGGCGGCCCCGCCCAGCGGGGTGTCAACAAGGGGCCCTTCCTCTACAGAAAGCGTTGACAAGGTGCCCTTCCCTGCAAGCCGAGGGGCGGACTGATCCGAACCCGGGTCGGGTACGTACTGCCTGGCGGGGACCGCGAAAGGGGAGCACATGCCGGGTTCGGAGCATGACGCGTACCGCCGCCCGGGGGTCGCTCCTCCGGTGCCCGCACCGGTCGTCGAGGTGACCGGGGACCCTGTCCCGGAGCCGCCCGCCCCGGCCTGGCCGCGCGGCGTACGCCTCATGGTGGCCGCCGCGGTCGTGGTGCTGGCGTTGGGCGCGGGCGCGGTGGCGGTGACCCTGGCCAACCCGGACCGTCTGGGGGTGGCGTTCTCCGGGGGCCGGCCGGACGTCGGGTCGACGGTGCCGCTGGCGGCCGAGCCCGGCGGCGGGGGAGCGTCGGCGGACGGCCGGGTGCTCACCGCGCCCCTGGCCGGGCGGACCCGGGCTAGTTTCGAGCTGGTCGACGGACTGACCACGTTCGACCTGCGGATCGATGACCTCGGCGAGGACCTGTACCGGATCGCCAGCCCCGCCGACGGTGGGGTGGATCCCCGGCCGGAGCTCGTCGGCGACCGGCTGCGGCTGCGGATGGCGCCGAGCGGGCGGCGCGGCCCGGCCGTCGCGGAGGTCGTGTTGAACTCCCGGGTGACCTGGCGGCTGCGGCTGGCCGGCGGGGTGACCGAGCAGGTGCTGGACCTGACCCGGGGTCGGCTCGCCGGGCTGGAGCTGGCCGCCGGGGCCACCCGCGTCGACCTGCGCCTGCCCCGGGTCGTCGGCACGCTGACGGTGCGGCTGACCGGCGGGATCAACCAGCTGGTGGTCCGGGTGCCCGGGGCGCTGCCGACGCGGGTCCGTTCGGGTGCCGGCGCGGGCGCGGTCACCGTCTACGACCGGCACCGTCAGGGGGTGGCGGCCGGCGCGGTGATCAGCTCGCCGGACTGGGACCGCCGGGCCGACCGGGTGTACGTCGACATGGTGGCCGGGGCCAACACGGTGACCGTCGAGGGGGCCTGAGCGTACAGTCGGGCGGTGGATCGTACGGAATCTCTGCCGGCGCAGACCCGCCCGCCGGGCGTGGCGCCCGCCGACCCGGTCAGCGTGCTGCTGCCGGGCCACGACGTGCCGCTCGGCCGCTACACGACGGTGCGTCGGCTGCTGCCGCAGCGCCAGCGGCGGATGGTCGGGGCCTGGTGCTTCGTCGACCACTTCGGCCCGGACGACGTCGCGCAGCGGCCCGGCATGGAGGTGCCGCCCCACCCGCACACCGGCCTGCAGACGGTGACCTGGCTGCTCGACGGGGAGATCGTGCATCGGGACAGCCTCGGCAACGTGCAGCCGATCCGCCCGGGGCAGCTCAACGTGATGACCTCCGGCCACGGCATCGCGCACTCGGAGCGGTCGCCGGCGCAGCATCCGCCGGTGATGCACGGGGTGCAGCTGTGGGTGGCCCTGCCGGACCCGGCGCGGGCCGGTGGGCCGGGCTTCGCCCACCACGAGGACCTGCCGGTGTGGCGCGACGGGGACACCGACGTCACGCTGCTGGTAGGCGAGCTGGGCGGGGAGCGTTCCCCGGCCGTCGTGCACACCCCACTGCTCGGCGCGCAGCTCACCGCCCGGGGCGCGGCGCCGGCCCGGCTGCCGCTGCGCCGCGACTTCGAGTACGGGCTGCTGGCGATGTCCGGTGCCGCCGAGGTGGGTGACGTGTCGGTGGAGCCGGGCGCGCTGCTCTATCTCGGCCTGGGACGGGAGAGCCTGACCCTGGCCGCCGCCCCGGGCAGCCGCCTGCTCCTGCTCGGCGGGGAGCCGTTCGAGGAGCCGCTGGTGATGTGGTGGAACTTCGTCGGCCGGTCGCACGAGGAGATCGCCGCGGCGCGCGAGGACTGGACGGCGGGCCGCCGCTTCGGGGTGGTGGCGGACGACGCGGCCCCGCCGCTGCCGGCGCCCGCCCTGCCGACCACCCGGCTGCTGGCCCGCACCCGGCACGGCGAGATCCTGCGCTGAGCCGGTGCCGCCCACCCCACCGCCGGCCGCCAGGCGTGGCCGGCGGCGACGCGGGTAGTCGCGGGCATGCCGACCACCGCGATCTCCAGCATCGAGGACAAGAAGCGCCTGGTACGCCGCCTGGCGGGCGACGGGCGCGGTTTCGCCGAGCAGTACGGCTTCCGGGTCACCAACAACCCGTCCAGCCTGTTCCAGTTGCTCACCCTGTCGGTCCTGCTGGCCCGCCGGGGTGACTTCCGGTGCGCCGTGGCCGCCGCGGCGGCGCTGCGTGACTCCGGTTGGGACAGCGCCGCCCGGCTGGCCCGGTCGCTGCACGCCGACCGGGTGCGCGTGTTGCGCGGGGCCGGGGTGCGCGGCGACGTCGACGCGCTCGCCGACGGTCTCGGCGACCTCGCCCGTACGGTCGTGGAGCGCTACCGGGGCGACCTGCGCCGGCTGCGTGGGGCGGCCCACCACGACCCGGCCGTCGAGCGGACGCTGCTGGCCGGGTTGCCGGGCGTCGACGGCGAGGCGGTGGCGTTGTTCCTGCGCGAGGCGCAGGCGTTGTGGCGGGAGGTGGCCCCGGTGGCGGACCGGCGGGCGCTGGCGGCGGCCCGCCGGCTGGGGCTGGGCGGGTCGGCGGCCGACCTGGCGGTCCTGGCGGGCGGCGGCGAGTCGGAGCGGCTCGCCTGGCTGGTCGGCGCGCTCGCCCGGGTGGACCTGGAGCAGCGGTACGCCGAGCTCACCTGAGGTGCGCTGGCCCACAGTTTTCCCGAGAACTGACCGTTCGGACGATGGTGCCGGTAGGATGATCTCGGCAGTTGACTCCCGCCCTCATCGGGTGGGAGTGGCCGCCCGGCGGTGCGGTCCGGTTCGGGCCGCGTTCACCGCCGGGGCACAGGTTCTGCGTGGCGCCCCGGGTCGCGGTTCGCGGCCCGGGGCGCCCGTCTGTCGGGCCAGCCTGGTCACCTGGCCAGCCCCGCCACCAGGTTCACCGTCGCGGCGATGATCACCGCCCCGAACAGGTACGACAGCAGCGAGTGCCGCAGCACGGTGGTGCGCATCTCGTTGCTGGTCAGGTTCGTGTCGGAGACCTGGAAGGTCATCCCCACGGTGAACGCCAGGTAGGCGAAGTCCGAGTAGCGGGGGCGCTCCCGCTGGTGGAACACCACCCCGCCGTCGGGCCCCGTGTAGTAGATCCGCGCGTACCGGGCGGTGTGGACGGTGTGCACCACCAGCCAGGACAGCAGCACGCTCACCACGCCCAGCCCGCCGTACGCGTCGCGGCGGGGCCCCGGCGGGGCGCTGTGCGCGTACAGCAGCACGACCGCCACCGCCAGCAGGCTGGCGAGGCAGGCGACCAGCAGCAGCACGTCGCGCACGGCGCGGCTCGGGTCCTCCCGGCCGGCGAGCCGGGCGGTGCCCTCGCCGTCCAGCGGCCACAGCGTGCGCCACACCAGCACCAGCCAGCTCAGCGTCGCCGCGTCCCAGCCGACGAGCGGGCCGAGCCGCGGCGAGCCGACGAGCGCGAACAGGCCGCCGGCCAGCAGCCCGACCAGCGCCATCACGAGCAGCTGTGCCGCCGCCGGGAGGTGGCCGTCCGCGCGCCGCACCGGCCGCGTACCCACTCGCCCGCGCCGCCGGCGGGCGGTCAGATGCGCCGCAGGTGCTGCGAGACCCGGGTGTGCGGCTCCCGGGCCTGCGCCGCCCGCCGCGCCGGGCCGGCCTCGGGGGCGGCCTCGATGCCGGCGGACCGGGCCACCTCGGTGCCGTTGGCGTAGTCCACGGGGGGCAGGGCCCGCAGGGCGCGCAGCACGTCCGGCGGGGCGCCCTCCCGTTCCGCCTCGCGGACCACGTCGGCCTTGTCCGCCGGGTAGTCGAGGCTGGACAGGTACTGCAGGACGTCGTCGTAGCTCGCCATGGGTGCGCTCCTCGTCGCCGCGATCGGGGTTCCCGACCGGCGGCGGTTACCCACCGTGCGGCCGCCCACGCCCGCGCGGGGGCCTGCGATCGTCCCCGCCCGGCCGCCGTTTCCACCCCCGTCCGGCGGGTACGCGACCCCCTCCTGCGGGCGCGACCGGCCCGAGGCAGCGGAAGGAGCGCCGTCATGAACTACGACACCTTCGTCGACCAGGTGGCCCTGCGGGCGCGGGTCCCCGGCGAGCGGGCCGTCGAGCTGACCCGGGCCACGCTGGAGACGCTCGCCGAGCGGTTGACCGGCGGCGAGGTGCTCGACCTCGCGGCGCAGCTGCCGAAGCCGTTGCAGCTGGTCCTGCGGCCCAGCCCGGACACCGAGGCCGCCGACCGGTTCGGCGCGGCCGAGTTCGTCGCCCGGGTCGGCCAGCGGGCCGGGCTCGACGAGCGGGCCGCCCGGGAGGCCGTCCGGGCGGTGTTCACCACGCTGCGCGAGGCGGTGACCGGTGGGGAGTTCGACGACATCGTGGTGCAGATGCCGCGCGACTACCGGGACATGGTGGAGCCGGCGCTCGCCCCGGGCGCGGCCGTCCCGCGCCGGCCCTGACCGACCGGCGTGGTGAGGAAAGGACCCCTGCACAACAGAATCCGTTGACGGGGGCCCTTCCTTGCACCTCAGGCGACCGCGCCGGCGGCGCGCAGGGCGGCGATCCGGTCGGCGGCGAAGCCGGCCTCCGCCAGGATCTCGTCGGTGTGCTCGCCGGGGTGCGGGGGCGGCCGGCGCAGGGCCGTCGGCGTGCCGGAGAACCGGGGCGCCGGGGCCGGCTGGGTCGCACCGGCGTGCTCCACGAACACCCGCCGGGCCGTCAGGTGCGGATGCCGCGGGGCCTCCCGCCAGTCGAGCACCGGCGCGACGCAGGCGTCCGAGTCGCCGAGCAGGGCCGTCCACTCGTCGCGGGTGCGGGTGCGGAACAGCCGCGCCCACGCGGCCCGCAGGGCCGGCCAGTTCGCCGGGTCGGTGCGCTCCGGCGCGTCGTCGCCGGGCAGCGGGAACCCGGTGCGGCGCACCAGCTCGTCGTAGAAGCGGGGCTCCAGGGCGCCGACCGCGAGGTGCCGGCCGTCGGCGCACTCGTACGTGTCGTAGAACGGCGCGCCGCCGTCGAGCAGGTTCACCCCGCGCGGGTCCTGCCACCTGCCGACCCCGCGCAGCGAGTGGATCATCGTGGTGAGCACCGAGACGCCGTCCACGATGGCCGCGTCGACGACCTGGCCCGGCGCGCCGGCGCGGACGGCGTACAGGGCGGCGACGACGCCCAGGGCCAGCATCATCCCGCCGCCGCCGAAGTCGCCGAGCAGGTTCATCGGCGGCACCGGGCGCTCCCCGGCCCGGCCGACGCCGTGCAGCGCCCCGGTCAGCGCCAGGTAGTCGATGTCGTGCCCGGCGTACGGGGCCAGCGGGCCGTCCTGCCCCCAGCCGGTCATCCGCCCGTACACCAGGCAGGGGTTGGCCGCGAGGCAGTCGGCGGGGCCGAGGCCCAGGCGTTCGGTCACCCCGGGGCGGAAACCCTCGATCAGCGCGTCCGCGCCGCCGGCCAGGGCCCGCACCGCCTCCCGGCCCCCGGCCGACTTGAGGTCCACGGCGATGGAGCGGCGGCCCCGGTTGAGCAGGTCCGGGTGCGGGGTGCCGAAGGCGGCCGGGTCGACGTCGGTGGCCCGGTCCACCCGGATCACGTCGGCGCCCAGGTCGGCCAGCATCATCGCGGCGAACGGGCCGGGCCCGATGCCGGCCAGTTCGATCACGCGTACCCCGGTGAGGGGGCCGACCGGGCCGCCGGCCGCCGGGTCCGCGTCGGGGTGGTGCGCGCGCTCGCTCACCCGGACACCATAGGCGCGCGCGGGCGTCCCGGGACAGGCCGCACGGACCGCCACAGCCACCAGGGCATCACCCCTGGTGACAGGTCGGTGTCGGCTTGGCGAGTCGCCCGGGACTGGCCTAACCTTGGTCCCACGAGGGGAGTACTTCCCACGAACCATTCCGGTCAGTACGGCGTGCCCCGGGCGCGCCTCGGGTGGTTGCCCACGGAATCGTGGGTGAAGGAGACCTCGAACATGACACGGTGTTCGAGGAGACCCATATGACCGAATCATCCCTTCTTGCTGCCGGCGCGCTGTCCTCGATCGGCACCCCCACCCTCTGGGCGGTGACCATCGCCGGGGTGCTCGCGCTGCTCGTGCTGGACTTCCTCGTCACCCGCCGTCCGCACGAGGTGTCGATCAGGGAGGCGCTCGGCTGGTCGGCGTTCTACGTCGCCCTCCCGCTCGCCTTCGGCGCGTGGATCTGGTCGCGCTACGGCTCCCAGCAGGGCGTGGAATACCTCACCGGTTACCTGGTGGAGAAGTCGCTCTCGGTCGACAACCTCTTCGTCTTCATGCTGCTGCTGGCCGCGTTCGCCGTGCCGGCCGTGCTCGCCCAGCGCGTGCTGCTCTACGGCATCGCCGGGGCGCTGGTGCTGCGTGCCGTCTTCATCGCCCTCGGCGCGGCGGCGCTGCAGACCCTGGACTTCGCCTTCCTGCTCTTCGCCATCATCCTGATCGCCACCGCCGTCAAGCTGCTCCGCGACGCCCTCTCCGGCCACGAGCAGGAGGTGGACATCAACAAGATGCGGTCGGTGAAGCTGCTGCGCAGGTTCATGCCGGTCGTCGACGAATACCAGGGCACGAAGATGACCGTCCGGCTGAACGGCCGCCGGGCGCTCACCCCCCTCGCGCTCGTGGTGGTTGCGGTCCTCGCCACCGACGTGGTCTTCGCCGTCGACTCGGTGCCGGCCGTCTACGGCATCACCGAGGACCCGTACCTGGTCTTCGCCACCAACGCCTTCGCACTGCTCGGGCTGCGGGCGCTCTACTTCGTGCTGCACGCCGCGCTCAGCCGGCTCGTGCACCTCAGCTACGGCCTGGCGATCATCCTCGCCTTCATCGGCGTCAAGCTCGGCCTGCACTGGGCGCACGGCATCTGGTCCGGCGTGCCGGAGATCCCGACCCTGGCCTCGCTCGGCGTGATCATCGGCGTGCTGGTCGTCGTCACGCTCACCAGCCTCCGGGCCACCCGCCACGCCTCGCCGGGCGACAAGGAGGTCGTCGCCGACCGGCACTGACCGCGCGGGCGCACGTCGGTCCGGGCGAACGGTACCGCCGTACTCCCACAGGTGGTACGACTGACGGGTGGGAATCGTGTCACCAGGCTTCCAGGGCCGGCGCCGCTCCGCGGGGCCGGCCCTGCCGCCCGGGCAATACCTCACCGAGGACTTCCCGGTGCTCTCCGCCGGCCCGACGCCGCGGGTGCGGCCGGACGCCTGGGAGCTCGTCGTCACCACCGAGACCGGCGCGGAACACCGCTGGACGTGGGCCGAGTTCACCGCCCTGCCGCAGGAGACCCCGACGGTCGACATCCACTGCGTGACCCGCTGGTCCAAGCTCGGCACCACCTGGCAGGGCGTCTCGCTCGACGTGCTGCTCGACGGCGTCGACACCGACGCGGCGTACGCGCTGGTCCACTCCTACGGCGGGTACACCACGAACCTGCCGCTGGCCGACCTGCGCGGCGGACGCGCCTGGGTGGTGCACGGCTACGACGGCCGGGACCTGCCCGCCGAGCACGGCGGACCGGCCCGGCTGCTGGTGCCCCACCTCTACCTGTGGAAGTCCGCGAAATGGGTGCGCGGCATCCGGCTCGGCGTCACCGACACCCCCGGCTTCTGGGAGACCGCCGGCTACCACGACTACGGCGACCCGTGGCGCGAGCAGCGCTACGCCGGCGATTGAGCGCCCCGCTGGCCGCCCCGCTGGGCTGGCGGGTGGCCCGGCTCGTCGAACGCCGCACCGAGACGCCGACCGCGCAGACCCTCGTGCTCGACGTCCCCGGCTGGCCCGGCCACCTGCCCGGCCAGCACGTCGACGTCCGGCTCACCGCCCCCGACGGCTACCAGGCCGCCCGGTCGTACTCCCTCGCCGGGCCCGCCGAGGGCGACCGCGTCGCGCTGACCGTGCAGCGCGTGCCCGACGGGGAGGTCTCGCCGTACCTCATCGACACCTGGGCGACCGGCGACCCGGTGGAGGTGCGCGGCCCGGTCGGCGGGTGGTTCGTGTGGCGGCCGACGGAGACGGCGCCGGTGCTGCTGGTCGCCGGCGGCTCGGGCGTGGTGCCGCTGATGGCGATGGTCCGCGCGCGCCGCGCCGCCGGCAGCCGGGCCCCGTTCCGGCTGATCTACTCAGCGCGCACGCAGGCCGACGTGATCTACGCCGACGAGCTGCGCCGCCGGGCCCGCGACGACCGGGGCCTCGACGTGGCGTACGTCTACACCCGCGCCGCCCCGGACGGCTGGCGGGGCGAGCCGCACCGCATCGGGCTGGCCGACGTGAACACCCACGGCTGGCCGGCCGAGCTGGAGCCGCTGTGCTACGTCTGCGGCCCGACCGGTTTCGTGGAGACGGTGGCGGACCTGCTGGTGGGGCTGGGCCACCCGCCGCGCCGCGTCCGCACCGAACGCTTCGGCCCCACCGGCTGACCGCCGACGAGGAGACCCCATGACCGACATGTCCTACCTGGACGGCAACATGCTCGACGGCCCGCTGCGGGAGGTCTTCGCGGTGGACGTCAGCGGGGCCACCGGGCGCTGCGCGTCGTGCGGCGCGACCGGCCCGATGGCGGGCCTGCGGGTCTACTCCCACGCGCCCGGCCTGGTGGCCCGCTGCCCGGCCTGCGCCGAGGTGATGCTGCGCCTGGTGCGCGGGCCCGATCGGGCCTGGCTGGACCTGCGCGGGACCACCTTCCTCCAGGTGCCGCTGCCGCCGGCCTAGCCAGACCCGCGCCGGCCCGTGGGCAGCGCGGTTCTACCGCCCGGTAGCCATTCGGGCACAGGGTGTTGCATTCGCCGTCGCCGTCCGCCACGCTGATCGCCAAGACAGCGATCTGCCGTACGGGGGCGAGGATCGATGGCTTCACTCATCACGTCCGGGTGGTATCCGCAGGTGAAACCCGAGCACGGTCTGCACCGGCTGCCCGGCGGGCGGGTCCGCATCGGTGGCTCGGTCTACGGCATCGCCGCCGAGGTGCTCGACACCACCGGCGCGATCTGGACGACGCTGCGCGCCGCCGACGGCACCCGCAGCGCCGAGGAGATCGTCGCCCGGGTCCTCGCCGCGCACCCCACCGAGACGGCGCGGGCGGTGCGCGCCGCGCTGGACCAGTTCGCCGCCGCCGGCTACCTCGACGACGCGGCGGCCCCCGACCCGCCGGAGCTCACCGACCGGGACCGGGAACGCTACGACCGCAGCCGCCGCTTCCACCGGTGGATCGACCTGGTCCCGCGCGCCACCTCCTGGGAGCCGCAGGTCGCCCTGAAGCGGGCCCGGGCGGTCGTCGTCGGGCTGGGCGGCACCGGCGGGGCCGTCGCGCTCGCCCTCGCCGCGAGCGGCGTGGGGCGGCTGCACTGCGTCGACCCCGACGTGGTCGAGCTGTCCAACCTCAACCGACAGACCGTGTACGTCGAGGACGACATCGGCCGGCCCAAGGTGGACGCCGCCGTCGCCCGGCTGCGCCGGCTCAACTCCGACATCGAGGTCACCGGCGAGCGGGCGGAGGTGCGCGGGCCGGCCGACCTGCGGCGGCTGGTCGCCGACCGCGACGTGCTGGTGCTCTGCGCCGACCGGCCGGGCGCCATCCGGGCCTGGGCCAACCGGGTCTGCCTGGACACCGGCACCCCGTGGGTCGACGCCGGCTACCACGGGCCGGTGGTGACGGCGGCGGCCTACCTGCCCGGGCTCGGGCCCTGCTACGAGTGCTTCTGGCTGGCCGAGCACGACAAGCGCCGCCGCGACGACCCGGCCGCCGAGTACACGGTGGAGCGGGAGAGCAGCAGCGCCGTCAGCGCCGCCTCCGCCGGGCTCTCCGGTCACCTCGCCGCCCACCTGGCGTCGGCGCTGCTCACCGGCGTGCCGGCCGTGCGCCCCGGCCAGCTCCAGGGGATCAACCTGGTCGCCGCCGACCAGCACTTCCTCATCGCCCACCCGCCGCACCCGCGCTGCCCGGCCGGCTGCGGCGGCGAGCAGGTCGACGCGGTGGTCGCCACCGGCCGGGCGCAGCGCCGGTGAGCGTCGAGGTGGCCGGCTCCTGCCGGGTCCTGCTGCACGAGCTGCGCAGCCGCCCCGACGGCGACGACTGGATCGTCGGGCGGGTCGACACCGGTGACTTCGTCGCCGTGCCGGAGATCGCGGCGGCCGCCCTGCGGCTGCTCGGGGCGGGGCACAGCATCGACGAGACCCACCGGCGGCTGCGCGCCGAGCGGGGGCGCGAGATCGACGTCGCCGGTTTCGTCCGCGACCTGGTCGGGCTGGGCTTCGTCGCCGCCGTCGACGGCCGGCCGGTGCCCGGCGCGCCGGTGCCCGCGCCGACCCTGCCCCGGCTGCGCCCGCGGCACGTGCGGTGGCTCGTCGCCCGCCCCGTCGCCGTCGCGGTGCTGGCGGTGACCGGGGCCGCCGCGGTGACGGCGCTGCTCGCCCCCGGCGTCCTGCCGAGCCACCGCGACCTGCTCTGGAGCCCGCACGCCAGCCTCGTGCTGGCCGGCAACGCGGCCGTCGCCTGGTCGATCGTCCTGCTGCACGAGCTGGCGCACCTGCTGACCGCGCGGGCCCACGGGGTGCCGGGCCGGCTGGGGCTGGGCACCCGGCTGCAGTTCCTGGTCGCCCAGACCGACGTGAGCGGCATCTGGGCCGCGCCCCGGTCGGCCCGGCTCACCGTCTACCTCGCCGGCATGGTGGTCAACGTCGTCGTCGCGTCCGTGGCCGTGCTCGTCCGGGCCGCCGCCGCGCCGGGCACCCCGGTCGACCGGGCCGCCGCCGTGGTGCTGTTGCTCGCCGTGCTGCCGCTGCCGGTGCAGTTCCTCGTCTTCATGCGCACCGACGTCTACTTCGTCCTGCAGGACGTGGCGGGCGCGCGCAACCTCTACGCCGACGGCGCCGCGTACGCCCGGTGGTGGCTGCGGCGGGCGGCCCGCCGGCCCGGCGCCGACCCGAGCCTGGCGCTGCCCGCCCGGGAACGCCGGGCCGTCCGCTGGTACGCGCTGCTGCTGGTCGTCGGCACCGCCGCGTGCCTCGCCGTGGCCGCCACCGTCACCGTGCCGTTCACCCTCGCGCTGCTCGTCGACGCCGCCGGCGGCCTGCGCCCGGGCGGCGACCCGGTCGACCGGTTCGACGCCGCCGTCACCGCCGCCGTGTTCGGCGGCTCCTGGGCGGTGTGGGGCTGGGCGTGGTGGCGGCGGCACGGGCGGCGGCTGCGCGCCCGTCGCCGCGCCCGCCGGGCCGGGCCGCAGGCGGTGGCGGGGATGGCCGGTCACGAGTCGACGGGAGGGAGGTGAGAGACGTGGAGCAGATCGTCATCCGGAAGCTGGACAAGGTGGAGACGACCAGTGCGAGCAACCCCAGCGGCAACTGAGCCGGGGCCCCGCCGGCGCGCCGTCGGCGTGCCGGTGTCGGCGGCGCGGCGGCGACGGCTGCCGTCGGCCGCCCCGCCGCCGCGCCCGCCCCCGCCCCCGCTACCGGCCCCCCGACCCGAGCCGACGCCCTGAGCCACCACCCGCCCCTCCGACCCGATCGACCAGACAGACAGGGACCAGCCGTGCCGGAGACCAGCCCCCGCATCGCCCGCCTGCTGCACGACCTGCGCGCCGGCGGCGCGCCGGTGCTCGCCGACTTCTGGCGGGAGGTCGCCGCCCGGGGCACGCCCCTGATCGAGCGGGTCGACGGCGACAGCGCCCTGGTGACCTTCCTGTGGCGGGGCGAGGCGGCCCAGACCACCACCGGCTGGGGCATCGACCTGACGCTGCGCCGCGTCCCGGGCACCGACCTGTGGCACGGATCCCAGCGGCTGCCGGTCGACCTGCGCACCATCTACTTCCTGCGGCACGGCTCGCCGGAGCTGCCGACCGACCCCACCGGCCGGGGCCCCACCCACCTCGACGTGCTCAACCACCACCCGTTCCGGTTGCCCGCCGACCCCGCCGACCCCAACGACCGGGAGCTGTGGGCGTCCCTGCTGGAGCTGCCGAAGGCCCCCGACGAGCCGTGGATCCGGCACCACCCCGGCGTGCCCCGGGGCACCGTGCTGAGCACGGGCGTGCGCACCGCCGCGTGGGGCGGCCGGCGACGCGTCGCGGTCTACCGGCCGGCGGTCCCGGCCGCCGGGCCGCTGCCCCTGCTGGTGGTCTTCGACGGCTACCTGTCCCGGGCGCTGCTGCGGGTGCCCGCGACGCTGGACAACCTCATCGCCGCCGGGCGGATCCCGCCGACCCTGGCGCTGTTCGTCTCGGCCCCCAGCGGGGCGCGCCGGATGGCCGAGCTGCGCCCGTCGGCCGCGCTGCGCGCGTTCGTCACCCGGGAGCTGCTGCCCTGGGCCCGGCGGCGCTGGGCGGTCACCGACGACCCCGCCCGGCGGGTCATCGCGGGCTCGTCGCTGGGCGGGCTCGCCGCCGCGTACGTGGCGCTGGCCGCCCCCGGGGCGTTCGGCGCGGTGATCGCTCAGTCCGGCAGCTTCTGGTGGCCGGCGTCGCCGCAGCCCGACGAGCGGGAGTGGCTGACCCGCGCGTACGCCGGCTGGCCCGCCGCCCCCGTGCGGTTCTACCTGGACGTGGGGGACCGGGAGAACACCTGGCCCCGCCCCGGGCAGGTCGACCAGCTCTCCGTCAACCGCCGGTTCCGGGACCTGCTGGTCGCGCGCGGCCACCAGGTGACCTACGCCGAATACCGGGGCGGGCACGACTACGTCAACTGGCGGCGCACCTTCGCCGAGGGGCTGCTCGCCGTCCTCGGCGGGCCCTGACGCCCAGCCGGCCTGACGCTCACCCGGCCCGGGCGCCACCCCGCAGCACCCGGGCGACGATCGCCGGCCGCAGCAGCCGGTGCGGCGGGTCGACGAGGTTGAGCACCCGCAGGAACGCGGTGCCCAGGACCGCGTCGGTGCGCGCCGCCGCGTGCAGCCGGTGCACGTACGCGTTGACGAGCCGGACCCGCGGCGTGCGGGGCCCGGCCACTTCGGGGAACCGCAGGTCCGTGCCGACCGCGATGGACCACGGCCCGTCGATCAGCCGGCCGGCGCCGCGGAAGAACCGCCGCCACAACCGACGCCGGTCGCCGGCCAGCAGCCGCCGCAGCAGCAGCCCCTCGCCGGCCGCGACCGTCATGCCCTGACCGTAGACGGGGTTGAAGCTGCACAGCGCGTCGCCGAACACCAGGTACCCGTCGGGGAAACGGCGCAGCCGCTCGTAGCGCCGCCGCACGCTCGCCGGGTAGCGCATCAGCGCCGGCCCGCCCACCGGGGTGGCCTCGCGCACCACCTGGCTGATCAGCGGCTGGCCCAACGACTCGGCGAACCGGGCGTAGCCCTCGTCGTCCAGGGGCGGCTGCTCGCCGAGCACGCCGCTCAGCGCCACCGCGAAGCGGCCGTCCTCCTGCGCGGCGACGATCCCGGTGCGCGGGCGTCCCGGTACGGCGTTGGTCAACGCGCCGAGCAGGCCGTCGAGGTGGCGGTGGTCCCGCTCGTAGGTGCGGGTGACGTAGGTGACGTCGACGGCGACCCGCTGCTCGGCCGGGGCCGGGTAGCCGAGCGCGGCCAGCCAGGTGGGGCTGCGCGACGCCCGGCCGCAGGCGTCGACCACCAGGTCGGCGTCGAGCCGGTACGCCGCCCCGCCGCGCGGCGTCAGCAGGACCCCGGTGACCCGGCGACGGTCGTCGGAGCCGCACAGGGCGGTCGCCTCCGCCGGCGGGCGGAAGCGGACGTTGGCCAGCCTCTCCACCCGGGCCCGCACCGTGCGCTCCAGCAGGGGGCGGCTCACGCCCACCCCGACCAGGTCGGACGCGGACCGGCGCATCAGGTAGCCGTCGTTGCACCAGTGCACCTGCCCGTTGAGGTCGACCAGGGGCGCACCGGCGGCGTGCAGCTCGTCGCTGAGGCCGTCGAACAGCTCGTCGAGCGCCGCCCGGCCCCGGGCCAGCAGCACGTGCAGCTGCCGCGACTGGGGCACCCCGCGCCGGTGCGCGACCGCGTCGGGCAGCGCGTCGCGGTCGACGAGAGTGACGCTGTCGTACGCCTCGCTGAGCACCCGGGCGGCGATCAGCCCGGCCATGCTGGCGCCCAGCACCACGGCGTTGCCCGCTCGGCTCATGCTGCGACGGTAGGCGGCCCGGGGCGGGTCGTCCTCTCCGAGGTTGCGCAACCGGCCCGGCGGCAGGGCAACCTCGAAGAAGCGTCGCGCGGGGGTCTTGGGTGGGATGAGCCCTACTCCACGCCGCCGGGACCGGGGGGCGTCGCACCCGAGGTGGTCTCGATGTATCAGCAGCCCCTGCAACCGGTGGCCGGGTCGCTGGCGCTGAGCGCCGCCTGCGCCGCGCTGCCCCTGCTGACCCTCTTCCTCCTGCTCGGCGTCGTGCGCGCGCGGGCCTGGGTGGCGGCGTTCGGCGCGCTGACCGTGGCGGTCGTGCTGGCCTGGGCGCTGTGGCGGATGCCGCTGGCGCAGACGCTGCTGGCCGCCGGCCAGGGCGCGACGTTCGCACTCTTCCCTCTCGTGTGGACGTTCGGCACGGCAATCTGGATCTACCGGATGACCGTGCACACGGGACACTTCGACACGCTGCGGCGCGGCTTCGCCCGGATCAGCGACGACCGCCGTGTCCAGGCCATGGTGATCGCGTTCTGCTTCGGGTCGCTGCTGGAGGCGCTGGCCGGCCAGGGCACGCCGGTGGCCGTCACCACGGTCATGCTGCTGGCCCTCGGGTTCACCCCGGTCCGGGCGGCCACCGTGGCGCTGGTCGCCAACACGGTGCCGGCCGCGTTCGGCCCGCTCGGGCTGCCGATCACCACGCTGGCCGGGGTGACCGGGCTGCCCGCCACGGAGCTGGGCATGATGGCCGGCCGGCAGGTCCCCGTGGTGGCGGTCGTCGTCCCGCTCGTGCTGCTCGTCGTCGTCGACGGCCGCCGGGGCGTGCGGGAGCTGTGGCGTCCGGCGCTGGCCTGCGGCGCCGCGTTCGCGCTGGCCCAGTTCGCCACCGCGAACTTCCTGACGGCCGCGCTCGCCGACATCGCGGCCGCCTTCGCGGGGGCGGGCGTCCTGCTGCTCGTCACCCGCCGGGCGCGCCGGCCGGTGCCCGTACCGGCCGGCGACGGCCCGCCGGAGCCCGCCGCGTCGTCGGGGTCCGCCGCGTCGCCGGCGGGCGGACCGGGGCCCGCCGGGTCGCCGCAGGGCGTCACGCCGCCGCCGGGCCGGGCGTGGCTGGCGTACGCGCCGTACGTGACCATCGTGGCCGTCTTCGCCGTCTCCCAGGTGCCGGCCGTCAAGCGCCTGCTGGACGCCGGCACGCTCGCGGTCTCCTGGCCCGGCCTGCACGTGCTCACCGCCGCCGGCACCCCGTCGCCCCTGTCGACCTTCCGCTTCGCCTGGCTCGCCGCGCCGGGCTCGCTGCTGCTGGTGGCCGGCCTGGTCACGATGGCGCTGCTGCGGGTGTCCCCGCGCGAGGCCGGGCGGCTCTACGGGCGCACCCTGTACGAGCTGCGGTGGGCCGTGCTGACGGTGGTCGGGCTGTTGGCGCTGTCGTTCACGATGAACGCGTCCGGGCAGATCGCCACCCTCGGCGTCTGGATGGCCGGCGCGGGCACCCTGTTCGCCGTCCTGGCGCCCGTCCTCGGCTGGCTCGGGGTCGCCCTGACCGGCTCGGACACGTCGTCGAACTCGCTGTTCGGCGCGCTGCAGGTCGCGGCGGCGCAGCGGGCCGGCCTCGACCCGGTCCTGCTCGCCGCCGCCAACGCCTCGGGCGGCACGCTGGGCAAGATGATCAGCCTGCAGAACCTCACCATCGCCGCCGCGGCCGTCGGCCTCACCGGCCGGGAGGGCGACCTGTTCCGGCGGATGTTCGGCTGGAGCGTGCTGCTGCTCGCCCTGATGTGCCTGCTGGTGGGGCTGCAGGCCACGCCGCTGCTGTCCTGGATGGTGCCCTAGCCCGGCCCCACCGCCCGCGGCGGCGTACCCCGTCGGGGTTGGTTGTCGGGTGCCGGCCCGGGGCGTCGCCGCGCCCCGGGCCGGTCTCGGCGGCGGTCAGCGGCGGACGCGACGCCGGTCGGCGGCGATCAGGTAACGAATGGTGTTTTACGTGGTGTATGCACCGATTCGCGCACCCCCCCGATCGCGTGAAGCACGTTCCGGCGGGTCGCGGCCGCCAAAGCGCGACGGGTGAGCCCGTACGCTCTGCCACGTTTGTCCCCGGCGAGGGCGGGAACGGCACCCGTCATGACGAAACCTCGTGTGGTGATCGTGGGGGCCGGGTTCGCCGGTTACCACGCGGCGAAGACGTTGAGCCGGACCGCCCGCAACAAGGCCGAGATCGTGCTGCTGAACTCGACCGACTACTTCCTCTACCTGCCGCTGCTGCCCGAGGTGGCCGCCGGCGTGGTCGAACCCGGGCGGCTCAGCGTGCCGCTCAGCGGCACCCTCGACGGCGTGCGGGTGGTCGTCGGCGAGGCCGACCGGGTCGACCTGCAGAACCGTTGGGTCGGCTACCGGATGCCGGAGGGCGACGGCGGCCGGCTCGCCTACGACCGGCTGGTGCTCGCCGTCGGCAGCGTCAACAAGCTGCTGCCCATCCCCGGCGTGACCGAGTACGCCCACGGGTTCCGCGGCCTGCCCGAGGCGCTCTACCTGCACGACCACGTGGTACGCCAGGTCGAGCTGGCGGAGCTGACCGACGACCCGGCCGAGCAGCGGGCCCACACCACCTTCGTGGTCGTCGGCGCCGGCTACACCGGCACGGAGGTCGCCGCCCACGGGCAGCTGTTCACCGACCGCCTGGTCGCCCAGCGCCCGCACCTCGACGTCCGCCCCCGCTGGATGCTGCTCGACGTGGCCCCCCGGGTGCTGCCGGAGCTGGACGAGCGGATGTCCCGCACCGCCGACCGGGTGCTGCGGCGGCGCGGCGTCGACGTACGGATGGGCACCTCCGTGGCGGAGGCCACCCCCGACGGGGTGATGCTCACCGACGGCGAGTACGTGCCCACGTGCAGCCTCATCTGGTGCGTCGGCGTGCGCCCCGACCCGTTCGTCGCCGAGCTCGGCCTGCGCACCGAGAAGGGCCGCCTCGTCGTGGACGAGTACCTCACCGTGCCGGGCTTCCCCGAGGTGTACGCCTGCGGGGATGCGGCGGCGGTGCCCGACCTGACCCGACCCGGCAAGATCTGCACGATGACGGCCCAGCACGCCCAGCGGCAGGGCAAGCTCGTGGCGCACAACATCGCCGCCTCCTACGGGCAGGGCCGGCGCCGCCCGTACAAGCACCACGACCTGGGCTGGGTGGTCGACCTCGGCGGCAAGGACGCGGCGGCGAACCCGCTGAAGGTCTCGCTGGCCGGCCTGCCGGCCAAGGCCGTCACCCGGGGCTACCACCTGCTGGCGATGCCGGGCAACCGGGCCCGGGTCGGGGCGGACTGGCTGCTCGACGCCGCCCTGCCCCGCCCGGCGATGCAGCTCGGCCTGGTGCCGGCCAACGCGGTGCCGCTGGAGAGTTCGTCGCCGGAGGTCCCGGCCTACCCCCGTTGACGCGCTCCCGCCCGCGCGAGTTCGCGCCGCGCCCGCCTAACCCCGGCGCGGGGCGAGCTCGCGCAGCAGCACCTGCCCCACCCCGACGACGGGGATGGCCAGCAGCGCACCGACCAGCCCGGCCAGCTCGGCTGCGAACAGCACGCTGACCAGGACCGTGAGCGGGTTCAGCCGGACCGCCCGGGACATGATCAGCGGTTGCAGCAGGTGGTTCTCCACCTGCTGGTAGACCACGAAGAAGACCAGCACCACGATGCCGGCGGTGGGGGAGTGCAGGAAACCGGCGCCGCCGGCGAGGATGGCGCCGATGGTCGCCCCGACCAGCGGCACCAGGTCGGCGATCGCCACCAGCAGCGCGATCACCCCGGCGAACGGCACCCCGGTCAGGACGAGCACCAGGAACGTCAGCGCGCCGCAGATCACGCTGATCAGCAGGTTCCCGCTCAGGTATCCGGTGACCACCCGGGAGATGCCCTGACCGACCCGCCGCGCCCGCCGCGCCGGCCCGTCGCCGAGCCGCCCCAGCCCCGCCGAGATGATCTTCGGGGCCTCCAGCACCATCAGGTACGCCAGCACGACCACGGTGACCAGCCCGGCGAGGGTCTCCAGCACGCTGCGGACCAGCCCCACCGTCGGATCGCGCAGCCGGCTGCCGTACTGCTGCACCTGCGCCGAGTGGCCGACCACGTACTGCCGTAGCCGCAGCCGTTCGAGGGCCTCGCCGAACGGCCCCCGGCCGGCCCGGGTCTCCCGCAGCACGTCCGGGGCGCGGTCGGCCGCGCGGCCCAGTTCGTCCAGCAGGGGCAGGACGATCCCCGCCACCAGCGCGGCGAGCAGGCCGAACGCGGCGAGGAAGACCAGCAGCGTGGCCACCGCGCGGCGCCGCACGAGGCGTCGTTGCAGGGCGTCGACGGGCGGCTTCAGCGCGACGGCGAAGAAGACGGCGACGACCGTCCAGGTCAGCACCCGCCGGGTGGCCCAGGCCAGGGCCAGCACGACCAGGGTCGCCAGCACCAGGCCGATGACGATGGCCGCCCGCCGGGCGGTCGCCTGGTCCTCGGCGTTCCTCATCCGGCGCGGCTACCCCGGCCGGCGCGGCGGAAACCCCGACGAGACGCCCCGGCCCGCCCGGTGCCGCGGTCACCCGTCCGGGCCGGCCCCGCCACCCCATCCGCCCGCGGGCGCTCCCATGCCGCGTCAGCCGACGCCGAGGGCCGCATCGGTGCCCGGGCGTGCCCCGCCGACGAACTCGTCGAGGGCCGCGCCGTGCAGCACCTGCCCCGGCACCGCGTCGCGGGCCGCCCGCGTCGCCAGCCGGTCCACCGGCAGCCGGCCCGGCCGGCGCGCTGCGGCGAGCACCAGGTTGCCGTAGCGCCGCCCGCGCAGCATCCGCCGGTCGGCGAGCAGGCAGACGTCGGCGAACTCGGCCCGCAGGGTGGCCACCCGGGCGCGGGTGAACACCAGCGGCGGCAGGTCGGTGACGTTGACCAGGAGGATCCCGTCGGGGCGCAGCACCCGGGCCACCTCGGCGGCGAACTCGACGCTCGCCACGTGCCCCGGCATCCGGGCGGCCCGGTAGACGTCGGCGAGGACCAGGTCGTACGCCTGCGCCGGGGCCACCCGCACCGCCGCGCGGGCGTCGGCGACGTCGATGCGTACCCCCGGCGGTGGCGCGGGAAGTTCCCGGCGGACCAGGTCGACGACGGCCGGATCGCGCTCCACCACCAGCTGGGCCGAGCCGGGCCGGGTCGCCCCGACGTAGCGGGGCAGGGTCAGCGCGCCCCCGCCGAGGTGCAGCGCGGCGACCGGCGCGCCGGGCGGCGCGGCGAGATCGACCACGGCGGCCATCCGGCGGACGTACTCGAAGTGCAGGTGGCGGGGGTCGGCGACGTCGACGTAGGACTGGGCGACGCCTCCGGCGAGCAGGGTGCGCCCGGTGCGGCGGGCCGGGTCGGCCACGAGTTCCGGCCCCTCGGCGGCGGAGTGCATCCCGGCACCGTAGCCGGCGGGCGCACCGGCACCGTAGCCGCCGGCCGGGCCGGCGGGCGCCTCGGCCCGCCGGCCCGCGCGCTCAACCGCCGGCCGCCGGGCCGAGCAGGTCGCGCAGCCCGTCTGGTACGTGCAGCGCGGCGACGAGGTCGCCGTCGTGGTCGGCCAGCGCGGCGAGCGTCGCCTCCGCCTGCCGCCGGGCCTGTTCCGGGGTACGCCCGCTGATCCGGGCCACCTCGCCGACGAAGCCCGGCAGGTCCCGGTGGCGTTCGATGCCGTCGACGGGCACCACGTCATGCAGCTTCACGGGCACCGCCTGGAGCAGCCGCTCCCGCGCCCCCTGGTCCAGCGCCCAGGCCAGGGCGAGGACCGTCGCCTCGGCCGCGACCTTCGCCGTGTCGAAGTCGACACCGGCCCGCCGGCCCACGTCGTCGACCAGTTCCCGGTAGCCGATCCCGGTCGTCGCCCGCGTCGCGCCGGGGCGGCGCTCGGACCGCGGCGTCGCGCCGGGGACACGCTCGGACCGGGGCCCAGTGGTGGGCGGCGGCGCGGCGGGCGGCGGGGCGGGACCACCCCGGGTGCTGTCCGGCTTGTGCCGCCCGGCCGGCGGCGGCCCGGCCCGCTTGCCCTGGTCCAGGTGGGTGAGCTGCTTGGAGGCGCTCAGGCTCGCACCGGTCTCGCTGGCCTGGCGGCCGCGCTCCCGGGCCTGACGTGCGAGTGCCCGGCGGCGCTGGTTGTCCCCCTCCATCTGCTTGCGCATGACACACCTCGCTCCTTCTCCGGTCCGCTGGCTCCGTCTCCTGTCTCGGCGGTCGCGTTCCCGGCCCGATCGGGCCCGAAACGGCCCGGGAGCCCCGCCACGGACCCGCGGGTGTCGCTCACCCGGCCCGGGTGAGGGCACCTGAACCCGGCGCCACCCACGAGCGGCCGGGCTGTCGGCTTTCGCCGGCCGTAGGCTCCGCGTCCCGCCGCTCACCCACTTCCGCGATCTTGCAGTTGCGGCCCCGAAAAAGCGGCTGAAAACGCCCATCGTAGGGGCCCGAAGTGCAAGATCGGCGCACAGCACAGCACGGCACGGCACGGCACAGCACAGGGCAGCACCGGGCGGGTCGGCACAGGCCCCGTACTCGTGCCGCCGCGTCAGGAGCCGGGGCCGCGCAGCGCGTCGATCGTCACCCGGGCGGCCTCGGCGATCAGGGCGTCGTCGGGCTGCGCGTCCTTCGCGTCGCGGCGGGACAGCACGGCGAGCACGATCGGGGCACCCTCGGGCGGCCACAGCACGGCGATGTCGTTGCGGGTGCCGTATCCACCCGCGCCGGTCTTGTCGCCGACCTGCCAGCCGGCGGGCACCCCGGCCCGGATCAGCGTCGCCCCGGTGGTGTTGCGCCGGAGCCAGTCGACCAGCACGCCGCGGTCGGCCGCGGACAGGGCGTCGCCGAGCGCGTACGCCCGCAGGGAGCCGGCCATGGCGCGGGGCGTGCTGGTGTCGCGGAGGTCGCCCGGTGCGGCCTCGTTGAGGCTCGTCTCGGTGCGCGCCGGATTGGTGACGGTGTCGCCGATGCCGCGCAGCGCCCGCCCGAGCCCGGCGGGGCCGCCGAGTTCGGTGAACATCAGGTTCGCGGCGGTGTTGTCGCTGTGGCGCACGGCCGCGTCGGCGACCGCGCGCAGGGTCATCCCGTCCGCGACGTGTCGCTGCGTGACCGGCGAGTGGGACACGAGGTCGGCGCGGTCGTAGCGGACGACGCGGTCCAGCTCCGCCTCCGACGTCGCGGCGAGCAGCGCGCCGGCCGCGAGGGCCTTGATCGTCGAGGCGTACGCGAAACGCTCGTCGGCCCGGTGGGCGAGCGTGCGTCCGGTGCCGGTGTCGACCGCGTAGACGCCCAGCCGCGCGTCGAACCGCCGCTCCAGGGCGGTCAGCTCGGCGGGTGGGGGAACCGGGGAGGCGGTGGCCCCGGACGCGGCGCCGCCAGGCGCGGAGGTGGCCCCGGACGTGGCGGCACCGGGCGTGGCCGTGTCCGGGGCCGACGTGCATCCGGCCGCGAGACCCACCACGAGCACCGCCCCCAGGGACACCCTCCAACGGATCCAGATCACGCGACTCCCTCCCATACACCGACAAAACCGACTCCCCACTCCCCACCCCCACCCCCCGCCTAGGCCCGGTGATCAAGAGAAAAGCGTCAAAGTTGATCTTTTTGATGACGCAAACCTCTTGATCACCGAGGCGAAGCGGCGGGCGGCGGCGGGGCGGGGGGCTGGGGTCAGGCTGTGTCGGTGGTGGTGGCGGCGGGGTTTGCGGGGTGGTGGGTGGTGGCGAGCACCTCGGCGAGGCCCGTGCGGTCGAGCAGTTGCTGGAGCATCCCGCCCGTCCCGGTCAGTCGGATCGGCCCGGTGCCGTTGCGGTGGATCACCACGAGCGCGCTCAGTCCGGAGGAGTCGCAGAGGGTGATCCCGCCGAGGTCGATCTCCAGCTCGGTGCAGCCGTCCCGGCGCAACCGGTCGGCGGCTTCCACCAGCTCCGGCGCGGTGTCGTAGTCCAGCTCGCCGGCCAGCCGAAGCCGGGCGCGCCCGGGGGCGGGCCGGCTCACCTCGATGGTCAACAGCGGGGCTGGCATGCCTCCATGTTCCCAGCCTTCGGTGATCGACAAACGCCGGGGGCTTCAGGCGGACGCCGCCGACCGGTGCGAACCGGGCGCTCCGGCGGACTGCTCGCCGTCGGGCAGCGGGCGGGCGAGCAGCCCGGTGACGCCGGTCATGTCGAGGATGGTGTCCAGGAACCGGGGCGTCGAGCGCAGCCGGAGGGTGGTGCCGCTCTGCTGCCCCTCCCGCCAGGCGTGCACGATCACCGAAAGCCCGGTGCTGTCGATGAACTGCAGGTCGGCGAAGTCGAGCACGAGCACCGGCGGGTGCTCGGCGAGCTGCCGGTCCACCTCGTGCCGCAGCGGCGCGGCGGTGGTGAAGGCGAGGTCACCGCCGACCCGGATGAGGGGCGCGCCGGGATCGGTCAGATCGACGGACATGGTCAGCGGCGTCGCCTCGGGCTTCCTCCCGTGGGGTACCACGATCACGCCTTTCCGCAGGGCTGCCGGTCGGGCAGGTTCGCCTCGGATCGTAACAATCCCCGGCGGATGTCGCCCGTCGAGACCGATTCGGCAGCTCAGGGCAGCGTGGGGTGGCGGTACCGGCGGACCGGCGTAGGGTGGGGTGAGGAGATTGGACCACATACGCCGTTTCCGGTGGCCCGCGGGTGTCGGGCGGTTGTCGAGAAGGAGTGGGGCTCAGCTGGTGACTGCTGCCGACGTCAGGGACTGGGACCCGGGCGACGGACGGATCTCCACGCCGAGTGCCGCCCGGGCCCCGGCGTGGTCCGCCGACGTGCCGGTGCGTCCGCCCGCTGCGCTGCCACCCCTGGCCCCCGACCGGGGCCCGCCCGCGCCCGACTGGGCGGAGGTCGTCGAGCACTTCCGCGAGGGCCTGATCGTCTGCGACGCCGCCGGCGTGGTGCGCCAACTGAGCCCGGTCGCCGAGCGGCTGCTGCCCGAGGTGGCCGTCGGCGAGCTGCTCGCCGCGTCCGGGGTGGCGGGCCTGCGGACGCCACCGGCCGGGGGCGAGTTCGGCCACCGGGGCCGCCGGCTGCGCGTCCGCGAGGTGCCGCTGTCCGCCGGCCGGAGCTGCCGTTACGTCGAGGACGTCACCGAGAGCGTCACCCGGGCCGACGCGCTGCTGGCCGAGCGGGCCCGTTCGGCCTTCCTGGCCGTGGTGGGGGAGAAGCTCGGCAACCCGCTGCACCCGGACCGCGCGGCCGCCGCCGTGGTCCGGCTCGCCGTGCCGACCCTCGCCGAGGTGGCCGTGCTGGTGCTCGCCCCCCGGTCCGGCCGGGCCCGCTGGTGGCGGGCCACCCGGGCCGACGACGAGGCCCCGGGCGTGGACAGCGGCGTGCTCAACGCCGTCGACCTGCCGGCGGCCATCGACGAGGGGCTCGCCGGCGCCGAGCCGCACACGCTGGACTGGCTCGTCGAGCAGGCGGTCGAGGCGGGCTGGCTGCCCGGCCTGGACGCCGTCGACGTCAGCGTCCGCGTGGTGCCGCTGCCCGGACGGGACCTGCCGGCGGGCGCGCTGCTCGTCGCCCGGCGCTCGGCCCGCTACTACGACGAGGCCGACGTCGACCTGCTCCGTGCGTTCGCGGCCCGGGCCGGCGCGGCGCTGACCACGGCCGTGCTCTACCGCGACCAGGCCGAGGTCGCCGACACCCTCCAGGCCAGCCTGCTGCCGGTGGAGCCGGCCGAGGTGCCCGGCGTGCAGTGGGGCACGGCCTACCGGCCGGCGCAGGCGGGGCTGCGCATCGGCGGCGACTTCTACGGGTCGCACCGGCTGCCCGACGGCGGCGCGGTGTTCTTCCTCGGCGACGTCGCCGGCAAGGGCGTCGAGGCGGCCGTCTTCACCGGCCAGCTGCGCCAGTGCCTGCAGGCGCTGCACCGGGTGGAGTCGCACCCCGGCCGGCTGCTGCGGCTGCTCAACGACGCGCTGCTGGAGACCACCCTGGCGCACGGGCAGGGCCGCTTCGCCACCATGGTGCTCGGCGTGGTGCGTCCCCGGCGCGACGGTGGCCTCACCCTGACCATGTCCGGTGGCGGCCACCTGCCGCCGCTCGTGCTGCGCTCCTCCGGCGAGGTGGAGACGGTCGGCCTGAGCGGCATGTTGATCGGCGTGGTGCCCGACCCGCGCATCGGGGAGGTGACCGTCGAGCTGGCACCGGGCGAGACGTGCCTGCTCTACAGCGACGGGGTGACCGAGGCCCGGGGCGGCCGGCGCGGCGACGAGCAGTTCGGCGTCGACCGGCTGCTGCACGCGCTCGGCGGCTGCCACCGGATGCCGGCCCCGGCGCTGGCCGAACGGATCGAGCAGGTGACCTGCGACTGGCTGGCCCACGGCGACCACGACGACATCGCGGTGCTCGCGCTGCGGGCGACCGGGCCGCACAGCCGCCCGACCCGGCACCTGCACGCGGTGCCGACGCTGCCCTGACCGCCCGCCCGACCGCCCCACCGCCCGAAGGAGACCGCCGCGTGACCGTCCCCGCCGCCGTCGGCTCGCCGGCCGACGCCTGCCCCGGCTTCCTGCTGGCGTTGGAGTCCGCCGACGAGTACGCGGCGATCGAGACCGCCCTCGGGCTGGTCGACGCCGGGGTGCCGGCCGAACGGGTGCTGCTGGAGCTGGTGGCCCCCGCGCAGGTCGAGGTGGGCCAGCGGTGGGCCAGCAACGAGTGGAGCGTCGCCCAGGAGCACGCGGCCACCCACATCAGCGAGCGGGTGGTGGCGGCCGTCGCGGCCCGAGCCAACCCCCGTCCGACCCGGGGGCGGATCGTGGTGGCGTGCATGGACGGCGAGTGGCACGCGCTGCCGCCCCGGCTGGTCGCCGAGGTGCTGCGGCTGCGCGGCTGGCAGGTCACGTTCCTCGGGGCCAGCGTCCCGGCGGCGCACCTGGTGTCGTACCTGCACCGGCACGACGCGCACGCCGTGGCGCTGGCCTGCGCGCTGCCGATGCGGCTGCCGCACGCGTACCGCATGGTCGAGGCGTGCCGCCGCTCCGACGTGCCGGTGGTGGTCGGCGGGCGCGGCTTCGGCCGGGACGGGCGGTGGGCCCGCCGCCTCGGGGTGGCGTGGGCGCCCGACGCGCCGGCGGCGGCCGACCTGGTGGCCGACGAGCGGGCCCTGCGCCGCGTCCCCCCGGTCGACCTGGCCCACCTCGCCGACGACGAGTACGCGAGCCTCGTCAAGCGGCGGGCTGCGCTGATCGACAGCGCCCTGGCCGATCTGCGCGCGCGGGTGCCGGGCGTGCGGGAGTACGACGCGGTCCAGCTCGACTCGACCGTCAGCGACCTCGGCCACATCGTCGACTTCCTCGCCGCCGCCGTCTTCGTCGACGACGGCACGCTGTTCACCGAGTTCGTCGAGTGGCTGACCGGCATCCTGGTCAGCAGGGGGGTGCCGGCCGCGGCGGTCGCCCTCACCCTCGACCATTTCGCGGGTGAGCTGCGGGACTTCCCGCGCGCCGCGGGCTTCCTGGCCGGTGGGCTGGCGCTGCTCGCCCAGCAGGCGGGCGCGTCGGCGCGGTGACCGTGGCGTGCCGGCCTCCGGCGGCCCCCTGCTTATACTTGCTGCACTGCAAGCATTCGGCTGCGATGGAGCGAGAGGGACCACGTTGACGTTCACCGTCACGTACGCCCAGCGGGACGGCGGTGGGGCGTGCCTGCGACTCGCCGGCGAGCTCGACATGAGCACCGCGCCGGAGCTCACGGCGGTGCTCGACCGGCTCACCGAGCAGGGGGAGCGGCACCTGCTGGTCGACCTCGCCGAGCTGACCTTCTGCGACTCCACCGGCATCGCCGCCTTCGTCCGGGGCGACAACCGGGCCACGGCTCGGGGCGGGTGGCTGCGGGTCACCGGCGCCACCGGCCGGGTGGAGCGGGTGCTGCGGTTGACAGGGCTGGCGGAGGTGCTGGGCTACCCGCCCGACACGGGCCACCCGACAGCGCGGTCCGCTCCGTGATGGGCTAGATTTCCCCGCCAGCAGGCGATCGTGAGGTCGCCGTCCGCGTCGACCCGAGGCAGGTTCCCATGGCTGGAAGCACCCCCGGCCCCGTTCGTATCCTCGTGGTCGACGACGACCCGGGCGACGTCCTGATGATCGAGGAGGCCCTCGCCGACTCCGACGTCGACAAGGTGATCGACGTGGTCAGCGACGGCCAGGAGGCGATGGAGTTCCTGCGCCAGTCCGGCCGGCACACCGAGGCCCGCCGGCCGGACGTGATCCTGCTCGACCTGAACATGCCCCGGATGGACGGGCGGCAGGTGCTCGGCGAGGTCAAGCAGGACGACGACCTGCGGACGATCCCGATCGTGGTGCTCACCACCTCCAACGCCGACACCGACATCGTGGGCAGCTACACGCTCCAGGCCAACGCGTACGTGACCAAGCCGATCGACCTGGACGACTTCAACGACGTGGTGCGCCGCATCGACGAGTTCTTCGGCCGGGTCGTCGTGCTGCCCAAGCGGGTCTGACGCCCGCGCCCCGGGCTGATGCCCCACCCCGCGCCCCCGGGCTGACGCCCGCCCGGGGCGTCGCCGCTCGGATGCTGAACATTTTTCCCGAACGCCCTCGCCGCCCGCCCGCGCCGCCGAGGATTTCAGGTGGGGAAGAAACATCGGCTGCCTGGGGGCGACAGTATGAGGTTCTCCGTCGTGGAGTTCGGCTACGACCGGCGGCAGGTCGACTCCTGCCTCGATCAGCTGGCGGTCCGGTTGAGCCGGCTGGCGGCGTGCGCGGAGGGCGCCGCCGGGGCGGGTCGGGACTGGGACCGGTTCCGGGACGAGGCGGCCCGCCTGTGCGAGCTGGTCGAGCACCGGCCCGAGCTGGCCGCCGGGCCCGACGGTGCGCGGGCGGCGCTGGGCGACGTCGAGCGGGAGGCCGCCGGGATCCTGGCGCAGGCCCGGTTCGAGCTGGACGCGGCCCGCGAGGAGGCCCGGCGCGTCCGCGAGCAGGTGTACGCCGAGGCGCTGAGCGCCCGCCGGGACTTCGAGGCCGCCCTGGCCGCGCGCCGACGCCGGGAGGCCCGGGTGGACGAGATCCTCGCCGGGCCGGCCGTGGCGGTGGACACGCCCACGGCCGCGGCGGCCGTGCCGAACGGCGGCGTGCCGAGCACCCGGGTCGGCGCGGCCGGCGTCACCGTCGAGCCGCCGGGCGACTGGGGCAGCCGGGTCGCCTGAGCCGGCTCAGGTCAGCGCCGCGACGACCGTGGTGGCCCGCTCCTCGTGCTGCGCGTACGCGTCGGGGAATGCCGAGATCTGCACGGCCTGGGCCGCGGCGGTCAGGCTCATCTCCTCCCAGCCGGGCACCTCCAGCAGCGCCTCGTAGAAGACGCGGGCCGCGTACGCGGGGCGCATCAGGTCCCGGACGGTGCCCCAGCCGCTGCTGGGCCGCTGCTGGAACAGCCCGACCGAGTCGTGGTCGGAGCCGCTGCCCTGGTGCGGGTAGTTCGCGGACTCGGGGAGCACGTCGCTGGCCAGGTTGTGCAGCTCGCTCTCCTGCATGGCGGTGGCCACCGCGACGACGAGGCCCCGCCGGGGCAGCTTCATGTCCCGGCCCACGTCGACGATGGTCTTCGCGTTGTCCATCTGAAGCTGGCTGAGCCCGGCGACGGGGCGGGGGCGCGCCGGTCTGACGGGCTTCGGCTTCGGCTTGCGGGTGGCGCTCGGGCTGGGCTTCGCCGTCGGGCTGGGCGAGACGGTGACCGGGACCGCCGGGGAGCGGTCGAGGGAGCGGGAGGCGCGCTGCTCGGCCTCGGCGGCGGCCGCGGCCCGATCGACGAGGGCCCCCTGGACCGGCTCCGCGGGGCCGTCGGCCTGGCGGGTGCCGGCGAACGCGGCGACGCCGAGGCAGCAGCTCACCCCCGTGACCAGGGCCGCGCGCACCCGGGTGGACCTCAGCAGCGCGCGCCGGGGCGGTTCGGGACGCCGGTGCCGGCCCACCACCCTTTCGGCGGAGGCGGCATCGGCCGGTCGGCCATCCGGTCGGTCGTGGGCCTGATTCGGTTCGGCGGAGTCGTAGGGATGCACCCGCCGAGGCTAGATAGTCGACCGCGCCCTGCCACCGGGGTGGTTGGTGGCATGCGTCACAGATTGCGGGTTTCCCCCCGGACGATCACCCCGAGAATGGCGGCAACCCGGTCCAACCTCGCCAATGCCCTGTTTACGGTATGACCGATTCGCCGTGTGGAAAGGCGCCGAGTCAGCGGGCCTGCCATGCGATCGCGCGGCGACGTCCGGCTCGGGCGTTCGGCCGATGGCCTGATGCCCGACCGGACGGGCCGATCCGGGGTCGACCGGCGTCGGTCCCGGCGGTCGTCGAGGAGGTCAGCCGCGCCCGTTCTCCGCCGGCGTGACCGTCAGCCGGTGCCGGCTGTTGTCACCGCTGGAGAACGGCCACAACTCGTCGGCGTGCGCGACCAGCTCGGCGAGTTGCTGACGGCTCAGCCCGGCGGAGGAGATCGAGGCGCGCACGTCGGCGCGGTAGCGTCCGTCGTCGTCGCGACCCAGCCGCGCCTCCGCGCGTACCTGCACCGTGTGCGCCTCGTCGGTGATCTGCCCGGCCGCCTCCACCGCGGCGTGGTGCAGGCAGGACGCGAACGCCGCCGCCAGCAGTTGCTCCGGCGTCAGCCCCGTGCAGTGCGGCGCCAGCGGGGACGCCAGCGCGGTGGACAACCCGCCGTCGTCGGTGCGGACGTGACCGCCCTCGGCGGTGGCGGTGGCCTCGTGCAGCCAGGAACTCGGATCCGGCATCGCGTCCCCCCTCAGTCACCTGCCCGGCTACCCGGCGCGCGCCCGGCGAAACCGGGGCTTGTGCCCACCGTCGCCGCCTGGGTCGTCTCGGCCGCCGCCTCCCGGGTCCACGGGGACACCCCGGCGCCGCCGCGCTGCCTCGGCGGGGCCGTGGCGAGCATCGGCACGTACACCCGGGCGTCGACGGCCTCGGCCAGCAGCAGCGCCGCCATCAGGCTGCTCGGCCGCTGTGCCGGGTCGTCGGCCATCAGCTGCCGGCACAGCCCGGCCACCTCCGCCGGCAGGCCGTCGATCGGCGGCAGCGGCTCGGCCGGTCGCCGGCGGCGCGCCCCCAGCAGCTCGGTGGTGCTGTCGGCCGGGTACGGCAGCCGCCCGGCGAGGCAGTAGTAGAGCAGCACCCCGAGGGCGTACATATCGGCTGCCGGGGTCGCCGGCTGCCGGTCGAGCTGCTCGGGGGCCAGGTACGCGGGGGTGCCCACCACGATGCCGGCCGGTGCCTCGTCCGGCACCCCGGCCGGGGTGGCGATGCCGAAGTCCAGCACCTTCACCCCGCACGGGGTGAGGATCACGTTGGCCGGCTTCACGTCCCGGTGGACGATCCCGTGCGCGTGGGCGGCGGCCAGCGCCGCGGCGATCTCGGCGCAGACGCGTACCGCGATGCGCCAGTCCAGTGGCCCGGCGCGCAGGTGCGCCGCGAGGGTCTCCCCCTCGGCCAGCTCCATCACGATGTACGGCACCGGCCGGCCCGGCAGGGTCGAGGACGTGCCGAAGTCGTGCACGCTGGCCACGTTCGGGTGCACCAGCCGGGCCGCCGAGCGGGCCTCGGCCCGGATCCGCTCGACCGGGACCTCCTCGCGCCCGGGGGAGATGAGCTTCACCGCGACCGGCCGGTCCAGCACGCTGTCGTGGGCCCGCCACACCTCGGACATCCCGCCGACGCCGATGCGCTGTTCGAGCTGGTACCGCCCGTCCAGCGTCCTCATCGACCGCTCCTCGTCGCTCGCGCCCCGGCGCCGCCCGTCGACGGCGGCGCTGCCTGCCCCGATACCCGGCCCCCGAGCTGGGCAAACCGCCGGGGGTGTCGCCCCGGCGCCCCCGGCGGGACCGGTCCCGCCCGCCGACGACCGCTCAGCCGGGGGCAGCCGCCATCGGGTGGCCGAGCGCCGGGTACGCGGCCCCGTCGCCGATCCGCTCGGCGAGCCAGTCCGGGCCGTGCGGGCCGTGGGCCAGCGCCCCGACGGCGAGCATCGCGGCGCGGACCGCGTCCGGGGCGACCACCGTGACCGACGTCCACGGCGAGACCGGCGCCGCGCCCGTGCGCGGATCCAGCACGCCGCCGTCGACCCGCACGTCGGCGGTGGCCAGGCCACCGCCGGTGAGCGAAACGACGCGGTCGCCGACGGCGACCGGCCAGCCGCCCGGCGGGGCGGGACCGGCGACGGCGGCCCGGTTCCCGACGCCGACCAGCACCCCCGCCCCGGTCCGGGCCGCGATCCGCTGCGCGCAGCGCCGGGCGAGCTGGGCGGTCGCCGTGGCGGCCAGGCCCAGCGGCAGGGTCGGCGGCAGGGCCAGCAGGTCCCCGGCGAGCGTCACCGCCCGCCAGTTCGCCACCGGGACCGGGCCGGCCGCCACGCCGCCGCAGACCGGCAGCAGCCCCGGCACCCGTCGGCGGCGCAGCCGGGCCGCCTCGACGGTGGGATCCACCGCCCCGTCGCTGGCCTCGGCCGCGCTGAGCGCGACGCCGACGAGGTCCCGCAGCAGCGGGCCGACCGGCACCGGTCGGCCGGCGGCCCGCAGCGCCCGAGCCAGCGTGGCATCGCCGCGACGCAGGCCGGCCAGCAGCAGCGTCAGCTCCCGGCGGGCCGCCGGCAGCACGTGTCGGCCGGTCACCGCCACCCGCACCGGCCGGCCCCGGTGCGTCCAGCGGCTCTCCCAGGTGTGGCGCGGTTCCCTGTCCATGCCGGGCAGCCTGCCGGGCGCGGCTGGACCGGGCTTGGGGCACGGCTGTGCCCGTGCTGTGCGGTGAGAGGGCACCGGGTCGCTCCCACAGCTGGTACACAGGATCTGCTGGGGTGGGGCACAGCGGGCGTGCCCACGATGGGGGGCATGGTCATGGAGGGGCAGGCCGCGCAGGGCCGCATCGAGCTGCGCCGACCGGACGGCGAGCCCGTCCGGGTGCTGGTGGTCGACGACGAGCCCACGCTCACCGACCTGCTCTCGATGGCCCTGCGCTACGAGGGCTGGCAGGTGCGCACGGCCGGCAACGGGATGGCGGCGCTGAGCACCGCCCGCCAGTTCCAGCCGGACGCGGTGGTGCTCGACGTGATGCTGCCCGACCTCGACGGCTTCCAGGTGCTGCGCCGGCTGCGCGAGCACACCCCGACCGTGCCGGTGCTCTTCCTCACCGCCCGCGACGCGGTGGAGGAGCGCATCGCCGGGCTCACCGTCGGCGGCGACGACTACGTCACCAAGCCGTTCAGCCTGGAGGAGGTGATCGCCCGGCTGCGGGCGCTGCTGCGCCGCTCGGGCTTCGCGATCGCCACCCGGGAGGACGCCGTGCTGACCGTCGGCGACCTCAGCCTCGACGAGGACAGCCACGAGGTGCGCCGCGGCGACCAGTTGATCACCCTCACCGCCACCGAGTTCGAGCTGCTGCGCTACCTGATGCGCAACCCCCGCCGGGTGTTGAGCAAGGCGCAGATCCTCGACCACGTCTGGAACTACGACTTCGGCGGGCAGGCCAACGTCGTCGAGCTCTACATCTCGTACCTGCGGAAGAAGATCGACGTCGGGCGGGCGCCGATGATCCACACGCTGCGCGGCGCGGGGTATGTCCTCAAACCCGCCGACTGACCGCGCGCGCCGGTGGCTGGCCGGCTGGTCCCTGCGCACCCGGCTGGTGGTGACCGTGGTGGCGCTGCTCGCCTTCGTCAGCGTCGGCATCGGCGCGCTGACCACGGTGGCGCTGCACCACTTCCTGATCGCCCAGGTCGACGACCAGCTCACCTTCGACCAGCGCCGCCGCCCCGGGGACCGGCCGCCGTGGTTCACCAACCCGCCCCCGTCGTCGCAGCGTCCCGTCGACCTGCCGCCCGGCTTCCCGGCCGGCTCGATCGCCGCCCGGGTCGTCGACGGCCGCGTCCAGTCGGCGACCACCCGCACCGCGGCCGACGCGACCGAACAGCTCGGCGCCGACGCGGCCGCCCCGCTGGCCGGGCTCACGCCCGACGGCCGCCCCCGCACCATCGACCTCGGCGAACGGGGCGACTACCGGGCGGTGGCCCGCCAGTACGTCGACGGCCAGACGCTGGTCTTCGCCCTGCCGCTGGAGGGCGTCGAGGAGACGGTCTGGTGGATGGTGCTGGCCCAGGCGGGCGTCGCCACCGCCGGCCTGCTCGTCGCCGGCAGCCTCGGCGCGCTCATCGTCCAGGCCACCCTGCGCCCGCTGCGCCGGGTCGCCGCCACTGCCACCCGCGTCACCGAGCTGCCGCTGGACCGCGGCGAGGTGGCCCTGTCGGTACGGGTGCCGGCCGCCGACACCGACCCGCGCACCGAGGTCGGCCAGGTCGGCGGCGCCCTCAACCGGATGCTCGGGCACGTCGCCGCCGCGCTCGCCGCCCGGCAGGCCAGCGAGACGCGGGTACGCCAGTTCGTCGCCGACGCCAGCCACGAGCTGCGCACCCCCCTCGCCGCCATCCGGGGGTACGCCGAGGTCGCCCGCCGGGGTCGCGACCGCGTCCCGCCGGACGTGGCGCACGCGCTGCGCCGGGTCGAGTCGGAGAGCACCCGGATGACCAGCCTCGTCGACGACCTGCTGCTGCTGGCCCGGCTCGACTCCGGCCGGCCCCTAGCCGTCGAGCCGGTGGACCTGACCGCCCTCGTCGTCGACGCGGTCAGCGACGCCCACGTCGCCGGCCCCGAGCACCACTGGCAGCTCGACCTGCCCGAGGCGGAGCTGGTGGTGCCGGGCGACGCGGCCCGGCTGCACCAGGTGGTGGCGAACCTGCTGGCCAACGCCCGGGTGCACACCCCGCCCGGCACGACCGTCACCGCCCGGCTCGCCGCCCAGCCCGACGGGGTCGTGCTCACCGTCACCGACGACGGCCCCGGCATCCCGCCCGACCTGCAGGGCGAGGTCTTCGAACGCTTCGCCCGGGGCGACAGCTCCCGCTCGCGCGCCCACGGCAGCACCGGCCTCGGTCTGGCCATCGTGGCGGCCGTGGTGGACGCCCACCACGGCCGGGTCGAGGTCTCCAGCCGCCCTGGTCGCACGGCGTTCACCGTCGTGTTGCCGGCGTTCACGGACCCCACAGCCACCGCATAGGCCGCCCACGGCCCGTCGCCAGTGGGGTCGCGCAGAGTGGCGGCATGGACAAGACAGAGAGCCTGCTGACCCTGCCCCCGCCGGCCTCGACCGGCCCCACGCCGACGGACGCCACGGCCGCCGCCGGCCCGCCCGCGCGTGGGCGGCGGGACCCGGCCTGGGTACGCCCGGCGCTGGCGGCCCTGCTGCTGGCCACCGCGCTGCTCTACCTGTGGGGGCTGGGCGCGTCCGGCTGGGCCAACTCGTTCTACTCGGCCGCCGTCCAGGCCGGATCGGAGAGCTGGAAGGCGTTCTTCTACGGCTCGTCGGACGCGGCGAACTCGATCACCGTCGACAAGACGCCGGCGTCGCTGTGGCTGATGGCGCTGTCGGTGCGCGTCTTCGGCCTCAACAGCTGGGCGATCCTCGTCCCGCAGGCCCTGCTCGGCGTCGCCTCCGTCGGCGTGCTGTTCGCCACCGTCCGCCGCTGGTACGGCCCGGCGGCCGGCCTGATCGCCGGCGCGGTCCTCGCCGTCACCCCGGTGGCGACGCTGATGTTCCGGTTCAACAACCCCGACGCCCTGCTCGTGCTGCTGCTGATCGGCGCCGCGTACGCCACCGTCCGGGCCGTGGAGACCGCCAGCACCCGGTGGATCGTCCTCGCGGGAGCGCTGGTCGGCTTCGGCTTCCTCACCAAGATGCTCCAGGCGTTCCTGGTGATCCCGGTCTTCGCGGGGGTGTACCTGCTGGCCGCGCCCACCGGCTTCTGGCGGCGGGTACGGCAGGTGCTGGCCGCCGGCCTCGGCGTCGTGGTGGCCGCCGGCTGGTGGGTGGCGGTCGTCGAGCTGGTGCCGGCCAGCGCCCGCCCGTACATCGGCGGCTCGCAGGGCAACAGCATCCTGGAGCTGACCCTCGGCTACAACGGGCTGGGCCGGATCACCGGTGCGGAGGAGGGCAGCGTCGGCGGTCGCGGGCCGGCGTCCGGGCAGACGGGGCTCGGGCGGCTGTTCGACACCGAGAACGGCGGGCAGATCTCCTGGCTGCTGCCGGCCGCGCTGATCCTGCTGGTCGCCGGCCTGCTGCTGGCCGGGCGGGCGGCGCGCACCGACCGCCGGCGGGCCGGGCTGCTGCTGTGGGGCGGCTGGCTGCTGGTCACCGGCGTCATCTTCAGCTTCATGTCCGGGATCTTCCACGCGTACTACTCGGTGGCGCTGGCCCCGGCCGTCGGCGCGCTCGTCGGCATCGGCGTCACCCTGCTGTGGCAGCGCCGGGCGCCGGGCGTGCCCCGCTGGCAGGCGCTGGCGGCGACCGTCACCCTGGCCGCCACCCTCGCCGTCACCGCCTGGTGGTCGTGGCGGCTGCTCGGCCGCAGCCCCGACTGGTACCCCTGGCTGCGCACGGCCGTGCTGGCCGGCGGCCTGGCCGCAGCGGTGCTGCTGGTCGTCGCCGACCGGCTGGCCCGGCGGGCCGTCCCGGTGCTCGTGGCGCTGGGCGCGACGGCGGCGCTCGCCGGCCCGGTGGCGTACTCGCTCCAGACCGCCGCGACCCCGCACACCGGGTCGATCCCCAGCGCCGGTCCCGCCGTGGAGGGTGGCTCCGGCCCGGGCCGGGGCGGCTTCCCCGGCGGCGGCCGGATGCGCGACGGCGGCCAGAACGCGCCGGGCGGCCAGAACCGGACCGACGGCCAGCTCGCCTTCCCCGGCGGCGCCCAGGCACCGGGCGGTCAGTTCCCCGGCTTCCCCGGCGGCGGCCAGGCCCAGGGCGGCGGCCAGGCCCAAAGCGGCGGCCAACTGCCCGGCGGGGGCGGCCAGGGCCGTGGCCCGGCCGGCGGCGGCATGGGCGGCCTGCTCGACTCCCGGGAGCCCAGCGCCGAGCTGCGCAGCCTGCTGGAGGCCAACGCCGTCGACTACACCTGGGTGGCGGCCACCATCGGCTCCCAGAACGCCTCCGGCTACCAGCTCGCCACGGGCGAACCGGTCATGTCGATCGGCGGGTTCAACGGCAGCGACCCGTCCCCGACGCTCGCGCAGTTCCAGCGGTACGTGGCCGAGGGCAAGATCCACTACTTCGTCGGCGGCGGCGGGTTCCGCGCCAACGGCGGCAGCTCCGCCTCGCAGGAGATCGCCGCCTGGGTCGCCGAGACCTTCGAGGCGACCACCGTCGACGGCGTCACCGTCTACGACCTGACCAGCGGACAGGAGGGCTGAACCGATGACCGCATCCACCGAGCCGCGCCCCACCGTGGACGCCCGCGTCGCCGCCCCGCCCGCGGTGCTCGACGTGGTGATCCCCGTCTACAACGAGGAGACCGACCTCGGGCCCTGCGTGCGGCGGCTGCACGCGCACCTCACCGCGCACTTCCCGTATCCGTTCCGGATCACCGTCGCCGACAACGCCAGCACCGACGGCACCCTGGCCGTGGCCGACGGCCTCGCCGACGAGCTGCCGCAGGTCACGGTGCGGCACCTGGACGCCAAGGGCCGGGGCCGGGCGCTGCGGGCGGCCTGGTCGGCGTCGGACGCGCCGGTGCTGGCGTACATGGACGTGGACCTGTCCACCGACCTGGCCGCGCTGCTGCCGCTGGTCGCGCCGCTCATCTCCGGCCACTCCGACCTGGCGATCGGCACCCGGCTGGCCCGCACCTCCCGGGTCGTGCGGGGCGCGAAGCGGGAGGTCATCTCGCGCGGCTACAACCTGCTGCTGCGCGGCACCCTCGCGGTGAGCTTCTCCGACGCCCAGTGCGGGTTCAAGGCGATCCGTGCCGACGTGGCCGCCGGGCTGCTGCCGCTCGTGCGCGACACCGGGTGGTTCTTCGACACCGAACTGCTGGTGCTGGCCCAGCGGGCCGGGTTGCGCATCCACGAGGTGCCGGTCGACTGGGTGGACGACCCGGACAGTCGGGTGGACATCGTCGCCACCGCCTTGGCCGACCTGCGGGGCATCTGGCGGCTGGGTCGGGCCCTGCTGACCGGGTCGCTGCCCCTGGCGGAGCTGCGCGCGCAGCTCGGCCGGGCCCCGCTGGCCCCGCCGCCGGCCCGGGTGCCGGTCGGGCTGCCGCGCCAGCTCGTCCGGTTCGCCGCGGTGGGCGTGGCGAGCACGCTGGCGTACCTCGTGCTCTTCGTCGCCACCCGGGGAGCGCTCGGCCCCCAGTGGGCGAACCTGGCGGCGTTGCTGGTGACGGCCGTGGCGAACACGGCGGCGAACCGGCGGCTGACCTTCGGCATCAGCGGGGGCCGGCACGCCGGCCGCCACCACCTGCAGGGCCTGCTGGCGTTCGGCCTGGGCCTGGCGCTGACCAGCGGCTCCCTGGCGGCCCTGCACGCCGTCGCGGCGGCGCCGCCCCGCGCGGTCGAGCTTACGGTGCTGGTGGCGGCCAACCTGGCCGCCACGGCCCTGCGCTTCGTCCTGCTGCGCGCCGCGATGCACCACCGCCGACCGACGACGCCGCAGCGGACCGCCCCGGCCGCGCCCGACGCCGCCCGCCCGCCGGCGCGTGGCGACGCCGGCCGCCCACCGGCGCGTGACGCGGCGTGATCGACGGCCGGCGCGTGCCGTGGGTGTGCTCGACGGCTGGCGTGCTCGACGGCCGGTGTGTGACGCCGTGCGATCGGCCGCCCCGGCCGGCGGCACCCCGGGCCCGCCCTTTGCTCTGCACCCGGATACGCAACGGTTCACCGAGCGCAACCGGTGACCACCCTGCCCGCGTCCGGCGGCCACGAGGATGCCCAGGTCGCCGCCCTGTTGCGGATATGGGTGCAGAGCAAAGGGGACGGGAGGGCAGTGGCCGCGCGTGAGGGCCGTGACACGGGGTGACGCGAGAGTCCGTCCGCGCGCCGGCCGTCCAGCTGTGGCACACGGTGCGGAACGTGCTCAGGGCGTGGCGGCTTCCGGCGCTCCGGCGGCCTGCGGGACGAAGTCGCCGGTCGTGGCCCGCACGATCAGCTCGGGCGCGAGGCGCACCGACCCGGCTTCGCCCGACCCCAGCAGGGTCAGGAGCGCGTGCAGCGCCTGTGCGCCCATGTCGCGCAGGGGCTGCCGGATGGAGGTGAGCGGCACCAGCAGCTGGGCGTCCACGTCGATGTCGTTGTAGCCGACGACCGCCACCTGCCGGCCGACCCGCAGCCCGTGGTCACGCAGGGTGCCCATCGCGCCGATGGCGGCGAAGTCGTTGACGGCGAAGACGCCGTCCGGCTGCCCTACCTCCAGCAACCGGGCCATCGCCGACGCCCCGCCGGCCACGTCGAAGCTCGACGGGGCCACCCACCGCGGGTCCACCGGCACCCCCCGGGCCTTCGCCGCCGCGAGGAAGCCGGCGACCCGGTCGGCCGAGGTGCTCGCGTGGTCGGGGCCGGCCACGACCGCCAGCCGCCGGCACCCGATGTCGATCAGATGGTCGGCGGCCAGCCGGCCGCCGAAGCGGTCCCGGCCGGTGACCGAGGGATGCCCCCGGGAGGCGCGGCTGACCAGCACGAACGGCACCTGTTCGGCGGCGAGCCGGTCCAGGGCGGGGTCGCTGCGCCGGGCGTCGCCGATGATGAGCCCGTCCACCCGTTCCCCGATGAAGCGCCGGATCCGCACCGCCCGCGCCTCGTCGTCGTCCCAGGAACTGCTGACCACCGCCTGGTAGCCGGCGCTCGCGGCGGCGGCGTCGATGCCCTCGAACACCGTGGCCAGCACGATGTCGGTGATCCGGGGGACCAGCACCCCGATCACCCCGGTCTTGCCGCTGCGCAGGCTCGCCGCCCACCGGTCCCGGTGGAAACCGAGCTCCTTCGCCGCGTCGACGATCCGGGTCGCCGTGGCGGGGCTGACCCGGACGTCGTCGCCGCGCAGGACGCGGGAGACCGTGGAGACGTGCACGCCGGTGAAGCTGGCGACATCCCGCAACGTCACCCGTTTGTTCACAGTGCCTCCCGCGCCGCGCGTCGAACCGGTCCCCGGCAACCTAGCTGAGATGACTGCCACCGTTCACATCGAAGGTCATCCCGGTGACCGTGGCGCAGGAGTCCGACAGCAGGAACAGCACGATGTCGGCGATCTCCTCCGCCGCGGCGACCCGGCCCAGCGGCATCCGTCCCCGCAGGGCCGCCTTCTGTTGCGCGGTCAGCCGGTCGTGCATCGGGGTCGCCACCGGGCCGGGCGCGACGGCGTTCACCCGTACCCCGCGTGGCCCGTAGTCGACGGCCAGGTGCCGCATCAGGCCGAGCACCCCGGCCTTCGCCGCCGCGTACGCGGTGCCGGAGAGCCGGGTCCCGCCGTCGCGGGCGTTGAGGCTGCTCATCAGCACCAGCGACCCACCGCCCCGGGCCGCCATCCGGGGCACCACCGCCTGACTCACCACGAAGGCGGACGTCAGGTTGTTGCGCAGCGTCCGCTCCCACTCGGCGAGGCTGGTCTCCTCGATGCCGCCCGCGCTGACCACCCCGGCGAGGTGCGCCACGCGGTCCGGGGTGCCGACCGCGTCGACGAACTCGCCCACCGCCACCGGGTCGGCGGCGTCCACCCCGGTCGTCACGTCGATGACGTGCACCGTCTCGCCCCGGCTGCGCGCCGCCGCGACCACGGCCGCGCCGATTCCGCTGGCCCCGCCGGTCACCAGGAGGCTCATGCCGCACCCCCCAGGATCTGTTCGCGTGCCTGCCGGTACATGGTGGACAGCAGCATCTCCGGCTGCGAGTAGACGACGAACCGTACGCCCCGGTCGATCCACCGGCGGGCCTCCTCAGGGGAGTAGGCCAGCATCCCGGCGACCCGGCCGGCGGCGACCACCCGGTCGACGAACTCGACCGCGTGCTTCTCCACCTCGGGATGGGTCGGCTGGTAGCCCAGGCCCAGCTTGACCGACAGGTCGGCGCGGCCGAGCATGAGCACGTCCAGGTCGGCGGCGAGGATGTCGTCCAGGCTGGCCAGCCCGGCGGGCGTCTCGACCAGGGCGACGGTGGTCGTGTTCTCCGCCGCCCACGCCAGGTACCGGTCGAAGTCGCCCCGGGCGGTGCCGTGCCCGGCGGCGCGGGCCGCCGAGCACAGTGTCCGGTCCCCCGCCGGGGGGTAGCGGGTCAGCCGGGCCGCCTCGGCGGCCTGCGCCCCGGTCTCCACCAGGGGCAGCACCACCCCGCCGGCCCCGCTGTCCAGGGACCACAGGAGGTCCTTCTCCTCGATCCGGCGCAGCCGGACCAACGGGGTGGTCCCCGCCGAGCCGGCCGCCCGCACCATCGCCAGCACGCTCTGCTCGTCGGCGGCGGCGTGCTCGGTGTCGATGACGAGGAAGTCGTAACCGAGGACGCCGAGGATCTCGCCGAGCGCCGGTTCCTGGAGCAGGGTGAGGCTGCCCAGGGCGACCCCGCCGTCGCGCAGGACGGTGGCCAGCCGGCTCGGACGGGGGTACATCAGGACTCCAGCTTCTTCACCGAGGAGCAGTCCCGGTTCACCGGCACCTCACCGACGATCTTCAGGGCGGCGTCGACGACGGAGCCGTCGTGCCACCCGGAGACCTCCGGCAGCTTCTCGATGATCTTGTTGTCGAGCAGCCACTTGCCGTCCTCGGCGACCACCGTCGCGGTGTCCACCCGCCCATTGGGGTCCATGTAGGGCCACTGGTCGGTGCCGTAGAGCCTGCCGATCGTCTCCGCCGGGACCTTGGTCCGCTCGGAGACGATCTTGACGACCTCGTCCCGGTTGGCCGGGTCCTGGTAGTAGCGGACGCCCTCCAGCCAGCCGGCCATCCACCGGGCCGCGACCTCGGGACGCTTGTCGATGAAGTCCTGGGACATGGTGATGAGGCCCTGCTCCTGGTTGGGGGCCACCTCGTTCATCGCCAGCACCCGCTTGGCCTGCCCGTCGCTGATGAGCTGGTACGCCAGCGGCTCCACGAGGAAGCCGGCGTCGACCGCCCCGCTCTTGAGCGCGTTGGCGGTGTCCGGGTAGCTCAACGTCACGACCTGCCCGAGGTCCGACTGCTTCAACCCGACCTGCCCCAGCGCCCGGTCCAGCCAGTACTCGGTGCTCGACCCCTTGGCCAGGATGGCCACCTTCTTGCCCTTGAGGTCGGCGACGCCCTTGAGCCCGCCGTCGTACGCGGCGGTCCGGGCCAGCAGCATGTTGTCCGACGCGCACCGGTACTGCTGCCGGTCGGCGACCACCCGCACCCGCAGGCCCTGGTTGACCGCGTTGAACAGCGCGCCGCCGGTGCCGGGGATGTTCACGTCCAGCTTGCCCTGCCCCTGCACCGCCAGCCGGGAGTAGATGTCGGCGTTGCTGAACTCCACCTCGACGTCGTGCTTGCCGAAGAAGCCCTTCGCGTCGGCCACCATCATCGGCGCCAACGACAGGATCTCCAGCGAGTTCACCGTCACCTTTGCGGGACCGCCGGACCCGGCCGACTCCGCCGCGTCGTCACCGCACGCGGCGGTGCCGAGCAGCAGCGAGACGCCCAGGACCCCGGCGACCACACCCGCCTTCGTCAATCTCATTTCTGACCCTCCGTCCAGCCGAAGAAGCGTCGCTGCACCCGCAACGTCACCGTGGTGAGCAGGAAGCCCATCGCCGCGATGACCGCGAGCGTGGCGTACATGTTGTCGATCTGATAGATCTGCCAGTAACGCCAGGTCATCGACCCGATCCCGTCACTGGCGGCAAGGAACTCGCCGGCGATGGTGCCCAGCAGGGCCAGCCCGGCGGCCAGCCGGATGCCGGCGAAGATGGACGGCAGCGCGCCGGGCAGGATGATCTTCCACAGGATCTGCTGCCGGCCGGCGCCGAGGTTGCGGGCCATTAGGATGAGCCGCTCGTCGACCTGGAGCACCCCGGACATCGCGTTCACCACCGCGGGGAAGAACGAGATGATCCCGGCGAGCACCACGATCGGCCGCCCGCCGGTGCCGAAGATGACCAGCAGCAGCGGCAGGATGGCCACCACCGGGATCGGGTAGGTGATCGCGATCAGCGGGTCGACCAGCACCCGGATCCAGCGGGACCGGCCCATCGCGATGCCCAGCAGGGTCGCCGGGACCACGCCGAGCAGGAACCCGAGCAGGATCCGCCGCGCCGTGATGCCGACGTTCGGCAGCAGCTCACCGGAGGAGACGAGCCCGACCAGGGCCCGGACGCACTCCGACGGGGCGGGGAAGAACGTCTTGTCGATCAGCCCCGCCATGCTGCCGGCCTGCCACAGCAGCAACACCACGGCCACCGGGACGATGCTGCCCGAGCCGCTGCTGAGCAGCCGGAACAGCCGGCCCGGTGGGCGTTCCGCCCGCGGGTCCACCGCGTAGCGGACCACCGGCGGCGCGGGCTGCCCGGCCGCCCGGTCGCGGGTCGGCACACTGCTCTCGCTCATCGTTCCCCCTTCGCTTCGGCCCACTCGGCGGCCAGGGTGGCGTCCCGCAGTTGCGCCCACAGGTGGCGCTTCAGCTCCGTGAAGCGCGGGTCCAGCTCCACGTCACGGTCGCGGGGCCGGGGGAACGGCACCCGGATCTCCTCCACCACCCGGGTGGGCCGGGGGCCGAGGACGATGATCCGGTCCGCCAGCAGCAGCGCCTCCTCGATGCTGTGCGTGATGAACAGGACCGTCTTGCGGTTGCGCGACCAGACCTGGAGCAGTTCGTCCTGCAGCAGGGTGCGGGTCTGCGCGTCGACGGCCGCGAACGGCTCGTCCATCAGCAGCACCTCGGGGTCGCTGGCCAGCGCCCGGGCGATGCCGGCCCGCTGGCGCATCCCGCCGGAGAGCTCGTGCGGCTTGGCGTCGGCGAACGCCTCGATGCCCATCATCGCCAGGTGCTCCCGGGCGACCTCCCGACGCCGCCGGGCCGATACCCCCCGCAGCTCCAGCCCGAACGCGACGTTGTCCACGATGGAGCGCCAGGGGATCAGCGCGTAGTCCTGCCAGACGATCGAGGTGAGGGGGCCGTCGGCGCCGCGTTCCCCGACGAACCGGATCTCCCCGCTGTCGGGCCGGCGCAGGCCGCCCAGCAGGCCCAGCAGCGTCGACTTGCCGCACCCGCTCGGCCCGATGACGCAGACGAACTCCTGCGCCTCCACGGCCGTGCTCAGGTTGCCGACCACCGACAGTCGCGAGCCGTCGGCGCGCGGGTAGCCCTTGGCCACGTTGTCGATCTCGATACGCATCTCATCGCCCCCCGTGCGCGGGCAGGTCCGGGTAGTTGGCGTGCCACCAGTCGGCGATGTCGCGGCGGCGGGCGAACCAGACCCCGGGCAGCTCCTGCGCCCAGGCGATGAGGTCACGCAGCGCCGAGGCGCGGCCGGCCTGGCCGATGAGCCGGGCGTGCAGGCCAATGGAGATCATCTTGGGGGAGGTCTCGCCCTCCTCCCACAGGTACTCGATGCCGCGGCGGCAGTTCTCGAAGAAGTCCGTGGGGTTCGCGTAGCCGGGGCTGAAGGCGAACCGGCCGTCGTTGTACGTGTGGGTGTAGGGCACGACGAGGTGCCGCGTGCCCGCCACGTCCACCCAGTACGGCAGGTCGTCGTTGTAGGCGTTGGAGTCGTACCGGAAGCCGCCCTCCTCGACGAGCAGCCGCCGGGTCCGCTCCGACGGCGCGTACCGGGAGTACCAGCCGACGGGCCGCTCGCCGCACAGCTCGCCGATCAGCTCCACCGCCCGCCGGATCTCCGCGCGCTCCTGCTCCTCGGTCATGCCCGACGGCTCCCTCCAGCGCAGCCCGTGCGAGCAGATCTCATGCCCGGCCTCGACGAACGCCGCGGTCAGGGGCCGGTTGCGGGCCAGCGCCTCGGCGCAGCCGTACACGGTTACCGGCGTGCCCATCCGCTCGAACAGCCGCAGCAGCCGCCAACCCCCGGCCCGGCTGCCGTACTCGTACACGGACTCCTGGGACAGGTCGCGGTGCGCCGCGCTGGTCGGGGTGTACGAGATCTCGCCCACCCACTCGTTGACGTCGTCGCCGTCGAGGAGGCTGTGCTCCGCACCCTCCTCGTAGTTGAGGCACAGGCTGACCGCGACCCGCGCACCGCCGGGCCACTCGACGCGGGGCAGGTCCGCCCCGTAGCCGAGGAAGTCCCGCTCGGTGCCGGGTTCCACTCTGCTCACCATGAAGCCGTGTCCTTTCTGCGGGAGGTGCCCGGCGCGGCGGGGGTCGGCCCCGGGCCACCGGTGGGGGACGGCGCCTCGCCGCGCACCGGCGCGGTGAGGTGCCGCAGGGAAACGGAGCCGGGCGCCTGGGCCAGCGCGCGCAGCAGCTCCGTGGCGCCGGTCGGCGGACCGGCCGTGCGCAGCAGCGCGGCGTCCACGGCGGCCAGCTCGTCCGCAGACAGCGGGGCCTCGCGGTCGCCGGGGTGGAAGCGGGCCCGGGCGGTGTGGCACCGGCCGGCCCGGTCGCGCAGCTCGACCACGGCCGGGCGGCCGTACGGGTAGCCGTCGTCCAGGCCCGGGTCGTGGCGGACGGTGACCCGCGCGGCGATCCGGGCCGCCTCGGCGATCCGGGCCGCCTCGGCGATCCGGGCCGCCTCGTCGTGCCGGACCGTCTCGGTCCGCCCGTCGGCGACGCCGGGGTCCAGGCCCAGCAGCCCGCAGGCCACGGCCCAGGGGATGCTGAACTGCCGGGCCAGCCGGTTGGCGGGGAACCGCTCGGCGAGCAGGGCCGCACCGGCGTAGGTGTGCACGGTGACCGTGGCGACGTCGGCGCCCGGGACGTCGCGGGCCAGCGATCTCGCCGCCGTCCAGCTGGTGAGGGCGTGCGCGCACACCCCGACCGGCTTGAAGTAGGCGTCGGGCAGCAGCGGCCGGGTCGCCAGGGCGGCGTCGACCGCCACCGGGGTCGGCGGGCCCTGGTGGGCGGTGCGGCCGAGGTGGGCCGCCGCCGGCCCGGTCGCCGGGAAGCCGTCGCGCACCAGGTACGCGACCGTCAGGCCGGCGGCGGTGCCGAGGGCGGGCAGGAGGTGGTGGGCCGGCGCCCCCCGCCGGGTCGACTCGTCGGGGCCGGCCAGCGCGACGGTCAGCGCCAGGTTCACCGCGTCGGCGAGGCCGGCGGTGTCCAGCCCCGCGGCCACCCCGGCGGCGGCCGCCGCCGCGGCGGTGCCCCAGCCGCCGTGCGGGTGCACCCCGTCACGCAGGGGGCCCAGCAGCAGGCCGAGGCGGGCGCCCACCTCCCAGCCGACGGCCAGGGCGCGCAGCAGCGTCCGCAGGTCGCCGTCGGCGTCCTCGGTCGCCGCTAGGGCGGCGGCGTACGCGTGCAGGCCGGGGTGCCCGCGGGCCTCCCGGAGCCCCTCGTCGCACTGGGTGGTGGTGATCGCCGCCGCCGTCACCGCGGCGGCCCGGTCGGGGGAGTCCGTCGCACCGTGGGCCGCCAGCAGGGTGCACCGCCCGTCCCGGCGGCCCGGCGGGGCGAGGCCGGCCGGCAGGTGGCCGCGGGCGGCGACCGCGTTGGCGGTCAGCCGGGCCGCGACGCGCCGGGCCTGTTGCTGCCCGGCGGCGGTGGCCAGCAGCGCGTCGGCGGCGGCGACGCCCGTGGCCACCAGCTCGGGCAGCACCTCGCCGTCGGGCGCGACGGCCGCCCGGCCGACGTGGGCCGGGCCGCCGGGGCGGCCGGTCCGGGGGGTCATGGGGTGATCACCTGCTTGCCGAGCACCCGACGCTGGGCCAGCGCCCGGTGCGCGTGCGCGGCGTCGGCCAGCGGGAGGACCGCGTCGACGCGGGGGCTGAGCCGTCCCGCCGCGACCAGCGCCAGCACCCGGGCGATCTCGTCGGGCCGCTGGCTGCGGGAGCCGCGCAGCTCGTACTCGTTGCGGAACGTCTCGATCACGTCCAGGCGCGGGTGCTCGCCGGCGTGCCCACCGGCGACGACCATCCGGCCGGTCGGCGCGAGGGTGCCGAGGGCGGCCTCGAACACGTCGCCGCCGATGTGCTCGACGATCACGTCGAACCCGGCACCCCCGGTCGCCGCGCGGGCCCGCTGCGGCCAGTCGTCGTCGCGGGTGCTCAGCACCGCGTCGGCGCCGAGGGCGGAGACGAAGTCGGCCTTCGCCGGGTCGCCGACGAGTCCGACGACGTGGGCGCCGCCGAGCTTGGCGAGCTGGACCACGGCGTGTCCCAGCCCACCGGCGGCGCCGGGGGCGAGGACCCACTCGCCGGGGGCCAGCCGCCCGATCGAGTAGAGGGTGCGCCAGGCCGTGCCGAAGGAGATGGGCGTCGACGCGGCCAGCACCGGGTCGAGGTCACCGATGTCCAGCAGGCCCCGGCCGGCGACGACGGCGTGCCGCGCGTAGCCGCCCCACCGGGTGATCCCCGGCATGTCCGCCCGGGGGCAGAGGTTCGCCCGCCCGGCCAGGCACCGTTCGCACCTGCCGCAGGGGGTGTTCGGCAGCGCCAGGACGCGGTCGCCGGGCCGGCGGTCGACGACCGCGTCACCGACCGCCTCCACCACCCCGACGATCTCCCGGCCGAGCACGTGGGGCAGGCGCAGGTCCATCCGGGACACGCCGCTGCGCAGGTCGGCGTCGAGGTGGTTGACGGCGACGGCGAGCACGCGCAGCCGGACCTCGTCCGGACGGGGCTCGGCAAGCTCCGGCTCGGCGAGGGCGAGCACGTCCGGGCCGCCGTACTCGTTCATCATCACGGCTTCGGTCTTCACGGTCGGCGTCCTTCCACCAGGTTCGACAGCGCCTGCGGCACCGCGTCGGGTCCATCGAGGGCCAGGGCCAGGGCCAGGGCGACCCGCGCCTGGCTGCCGGTGAGGTCCCCGGCGAAGAGCGCGCCGGCCTGGGCCAGGTCGGCCCCGCCGCCGGAGTAGATGGGGCGGACCCGTCCTGCCCCCGTCCGGCTGGTGATGACCACCGGCACGCCCTGCTTGTCCGCCTCGCGGACGGCCTCGGCCACGGAGGGCGGGGCGTTGCCGGCCCCGAACGCCTCGACGACGACGCCTGCGGCCCCGGCCCGCAGCGAGGCGCGCAGGTGGGTGCCGTCGGCCCCGGCCACGAGCTTGACCAGGTCGACCCGGGGCAGGCGGTCGGGCACGGGGCGGCCCGCGTAGTGGCCGCCCCGCACCGGGGCCGACAGCCGCAGGACCCCGTCGGGGTCCACCAGCGCCAGCGCGCCGGCCGGGCCGCCGGAGAACGCCGAGACCGCCGAGGTGTGCACCTTGCGACCCTCCACGGCGGCGCAGGCCACCCCGCCGAGCACGATCGCCGCGCCGACCGGCTCCGGCGCGCTGACCACCCGGATCGCGTCGAGGAGGTTGCGTGCGGCGTCGGAGTCCGGCTCGTCGGCCCCGCGTTGCGCGCCGGTCAGCACCACGCGGGCGTCCCGGCTGGTCAGTTGGCCGGTGAGGTAGGCGGCCTCCTCCAGCGTGTCGGTGCCGTGGGTGACCACCACCCCGGCGAAGCCGCCGGCGAGCTTGGCGCGCACCGCCCGGACGGTGCCGAGCATGTCGTCGAGGGTCAGCGTGAAGCTCGGCCGGCGGGAGAGGTCGAAGCCGCAGATCTCGACGTCGGCCAGGTCCGGGACGTTCCCGAGCAGCTCGGCGACGGAGTCGGTCACCGCCAGGGTCCCGTCGGGAGCCAGGCGGGACGCGATCGTCCCACCGGTTGCCAACACCGCGATCCGCACCGGACCACCCTCCTGCGCAAACGATTGCTCACTTGGCTGGAGAGCGTTGCACAAACGTTCGCCCTGCACAAGAGCTGCGACAACGTCAGGGCGTGGAACTTTCGGATTCGGCTGCCGGTGTGCGTCGGAGCGGTTTCCGGTGTGTTGCCGAAGGGCGTTTCGCCCGATCTGCGCGGGGCGCGGGGCGGGATTCCCCAGGCGGCGCGGCGGCGTGGAATGCTGGTCCGGGTGTACCAGGAACGGCCGGCGGCGCTGCCCGGCGCGGTGCTGTGGACCGCCACCAGCGACGGCACCCCGAGCCGGGTGCTGCCCGACGGCTGCCTCGACCTGCTCTGGTCCAGCCGCTCCGGCCTGCTGGTCGCCGGCCCCGACCGCACGGCGCAGTTGAGCGTCTCCGCGCCCGGGGAGCGGTGGCTGGGGCTGCGCCTGCCGCCCGGCGTCGGGCCGGCGGTCTTCGGCGTCCCCGCCGACGAGCTGCGCGACGCCCGGGTGCCGCTGGAGGCGCTGTGGGGCCGGGCGGCCCGGGAGGCCGCCGAGCGGCTGGGCGAACCGCCCACGGGCGTCGGGCTGGCGGCGCTCGCGGCCGACCGGCTCGCCGCGGCCGGCGGCCCCGACCCGCTCGGCGCGCGCGTCGCCGGGCTGCTCGCCGCGGGGCGGCCGGTCGCCGGGGCCGCCGCCGAGGTCGGCCTGACCCCCCGGGCGCTGCACCGACGCTGCCAGGCCCTGTTCGGGTACGGCCCGAAGACCCTCGCCCGCATCCTGCGGATGCGCCGGGCCCTCGCCCTGGCCAGGGCCGGGACGCCGCTGGCGGAGGTGGCCGCCGCCAGCGGCTACGCCGACCAGGCGCACCTGAGCCGGGACGTGCGCGACCTGGCCGGCGTCGCGCCCGCCGCCCTGCTGCGCGGCTGAACCGCCCGGCCGCCCGGCCCCGGTCGGCCCGGCTGCCGCGGCGAGGCGGCCCGGTCAGCCGGCCGTCGGCAGCGGGGCGAACAGGTCCACCCCGTTGCCCTCGGGGTCGTGCAGGACGGCGTACCGCTGCCCCCAGACCGCGTCCCACGGCGGCAGGTGGCCGTGGAACCCGGCCCCGGTCAGCTCGGCCCAGCGGCGGTCCACCTCCGCCGGGTCCGCGCACCGGAACGCCAGGCTCATCCGGGGCGAGCCGGTCGGCGGCGTCCAGCCCGGGTCGAAGGAACGGATCGTCTCCACCGTGTCCCAGGCCAGCCGTAGCCCGTTGTCCAACGTGAGCTCCACGTGCGGTTCGGCCTCCGCGCCGGCCGGGATGTCCAGCCCGAGGCGGCGGTAGAAGTCGAGGGTGCGGGCCATGTCGGCGACCGTCGTGCCGACGAGATCGAATTGAGGTGTCATACCGCCGACCGTACGGCCGGGATGGCCGGGCGTCTTGAACGGAACGGACACCGCGCCGATCGGCGGGCCGGAGTGGCCGGTGTTGCCTCGACGGGACGGAGCGTCGCGTACGGTGGCAATGAGACAAGTCCGGCTTTTGGGCACGAACACCCCAGAGTGGCGGGTGCCCGGGTCGGCTCCGAGACGGCGAGGGGAAGGAGCGGCCGTGATGCACCTGGCCTACCTGGATGCGGGATCCGGCAGCCTGATCGTGCAGGCGGTGGTCGGCGGGGTGGCCGGAGCGGCGGTGGCCGCGAAGCTCTACTGGCGCCGGCTGACGGCCCGGTACCGCCGCCAGCGCACCGACCGTTCCTGAGCGGGGGCACACCGCCGATGACCGTCCCGCACACCGACGTCCGGACCGATCCGGGCTCGTTTCGCGACCCGGCCAACCGGGTCTTCTACGCCGACGGGGAGGTGCTGCGCGGCCTCGACGCCCGGGCGGCGCGCGACTGGCGGGCCCTGTCCGCCAGCGACTTCTTCCCGCCGCTGCTCGCGGCCGGCAAGGTCTGCGGCACCGAGGCCGTCGAACCGGCCCGGTTCGCCGCCGCGGCCGGCGCGCAGTGGGCGGCGGTGCTGCGCCACGAACGCATCCCGTTCGTCTCCCACCCGTACGAGTGGTCGTTCGGCATGCTGCGCGACGCCGCCCTGCTGCACCTGGAGATCCTGCGCGCCGCGCTGACCGCCGGCTTCACCACCAAGGACGGCTCGGCCTACAACCTGCAGTGGCGCGGCGTCGAGCCGGTCTTCATCGACGTCGGCTCGTTCGAGCCGGCCCGCGACGGCGAGCCCTGGGCCGGCTACCGGCAGTTCTGCCAGACCATGCTCTACCCACTGCTGCTCACCGCGCACCTCGGCGTGGACTTCCAGCCCTGGCTGCGGGCCCAGGTCGACGGCATCCCACCGGAGCAGATGCGCCGGCTGTTCACCGGCGTCCGGCGGCTGCTGCCCGGCGTGCCCACCCACGTGCACCTGCACTCGGCGATGCAGCAGCGCAACGCCGACGCCGCCAGCGGCGAGGTACGCGAGCAACTGCGCGGTGCAGGCTTCTCCCGGGAGCTGGCGTTGGCCGCCGTCCGCCGGATCGAGCGGCTGGTCCGGCGGCTGCGCCCCCGCCACGTGCGCAGCCACTGGGCCGACTACCAGCGCACGTGCAGCTACTCCGCCGCCGACCGCGCGGCCAAGGAGCGCTTCGTCGAGCTGGCGTTGACCGCCGCGGGACCGCCCGGCCTGGTGCTCGACCTCGGCGCCAACGACGGCCGGTACGCCCGCCTCGCCGCCCGGTACGCCGGCTACGTCGTCGCCGTCGAGCAGGACCCGGCCGTGGTCGACGAGGTGTACGCGGCGCTGCGCGCCGACGAGCAGCGACGGGTGCTGCCGCTGGTGATGGACCTGGCCGACCCGTCGCCCGGCGGCGGCTGGCGCGGCGTCGAGCGGGCCGCGTTCGCCACCCGGGCGCGGGCCGACCTGGTGCTGGCCCTCGCCGTCGTGCACCACCTGGCGATCGGGCGCAACGTGCCGCTGACGCAGGTCGTCGACCAGCTCGCCGACGCCTGCCTCCCCGGCGGCCGGCTGGTGGTCGAGTTCGTCCACCCCGAGGACCCGATGGCCCGGCGGCTGCTGGCCAACAAGCCGGCCGGCCTCTTCCCCGACTACCGGCCCGACGAGTTCGCCCGGCTGCTCGCCGCCCGGTGCCGCGTCGAGCGGCGGGTCGAGCTGCCCGGCGGCACCCGGACGCTCTACCAGGCGGTGGTGGGTGGCTGACGTGACCGTCGCGCCGCCGGCCGCCCCCGCGCCGCCCGCCGCCGGCACGACCCCGGACCGCCCCGCCGGCCCGGTCGGGTGGCGGGCCGAGCTGCGCCGGCTGCTGGAGGTGACGGCCCTGGTCGGGCTGGTGGTCACCCAGCCGATGCTGGACGTGCTGGGCCGCAGCCCCGACTTCTTCCTGTTCCACCGGGCCACCCGGGGCGAGATCCTGGCCCTCGTCGCGCTGATCGCCGTCGCGCCCACGGTGGCGCTGGCGCTGCTCGGGGCGGCGAGCCGGCTGGCGGGGCGGTCCGCCCGCACGGCCGTGCACACGGTGCTCGTCGGCCTGCTGCTGGCCGCCCTCGCCGTGCAGGTGGGCCGGCACGTCACGCCGCTGCGGGGCGTACCGCTGCTGGTGGTCGCCGTGCTGGCCGGCGCGGCCGGGGTGGCGGCGCACCGGCGGTGGCGCGGGCCGGGCCTGGCGCTGCGGGTGGCCGCGGCCGGGCCGGCGGCCTTCGTGGCGCTGTTCCTGTTCGCCTCGCCGGCCTCGGCGGTGGTGCTGCCGCGTGGCGACGCCGGCGCGGCCGGGGTGGCCGCCCCGGGCGGGCACCCGCCGGTGGTCATGCTGATCCTCGACGAGCTGCCCCTGGTCTCCCTGCTCGGCCCCGACGGGCGGATCGACGCCGCCCGCTACCCGCACTTCGCCGAGCTGGCCGGCGGCTCCACCTGGTACCGCAACGCCACCGGGGTCAGCGGCTGGACGCCGTACGCGCTGCCGGCCATGCTCACCGGCCGCTACCCGGCGAGGCCGGTCGCCCCGCACTACTCGCAGTACCCGGACAACCTGTTCACCGCCCTCGGCGGCCTGTACGACATCCGGGCCGAGGAGAGCATCACGCGGCTCTGCCCGCCCAGCCGGTGCGACCAGCCGGTCAGCCCCCGGCAGGGGCTCGGCACCCTGGTCCGGGAGAGCGGGAAGCTGCTGCGTCAGGTCACCGCCCCGGTCGACAGCCACGTCGACCCGGAGGAGTCCTACCGCGAGCAGACCGCCGCCGAGGCGGGCCTGGACGCCGCCGAGCCCGTCCCCGCCGACCCGAAGTTCCGCTGGGACCGGCTGAACGCCAACCAGCCGGCCCGGTTCGCCAGCTTCCTGGCCGGGCTGCGCCCCGGCGACCGGCCCACCCTGCACTTCCTGCACCTGCTGATGCCGCACGCGCCGTGGCAGTTCCTGCCCTCGGGGGCCCGCTACGCCGCCCCGGAGGACCTGCCCAACGACGGCGCGGGCTGGGTCGACCTGGCCCGGCGGCGGCACTTGGCCCAACTGGAGTACACCGACCGGCTGATCGGCGAGACGCTGCGTACGCTGCGCGCCACCGGCCTGTACGACCGGGCCCTGGTGATGGTCACCGCCGACCACGGGGTCAGCTTCGACAACGGCGCCCAGGGGCGGGGGATGGACGCGATCCGCGCGGCGGCCGGGCAGGTGGCCTGGGTGCCGATGTTCGTCAAGGAGCCCGGGCAGCGCGCCGGCCGGGTCGACGACCGCAACTGGGAGCACGTCGACCTGCTGCCCACCGTCGCCGACTACGCACACGTGCGGATCCCCTGGCAGGTCGACGGGCGCTCGGCCCGGCAGGCCCCGCGCGAGCGCGCCGACAAGCGCTTCTACGACCAGCCGGCGGAGCCGGTCACGATCTCCGGCGGGGTGCCCGCGCCGCCGGCGCTGCCGAAGCCGCACCCGCTGGTCGGCACGACCGTGGGCCAGCGGCCGGCCGGCGGGTCGGCGCGGGTCGCCGACCTCGCCGCGTTCCGCGCCGTCGACCCGGACACCGGCGAGCTGCCGGCCCTGGTCTGGGGCACGGTCCCGGCCTCGGTACGCGACGGCACGCTGCTCGCCGTCGCCGTCAACGGGCGGATCGGGGCGGTCGTCCCGGTGGTGCCGCCGGATGTCGGCGGTCGCCGGTTCGCGGCCTTCCTCACCGACGACCGGTTGTTCCGCGCCGGGGACAACCGCGTGGACCTGTACCAGATCGGCCCGGGCGGCGAGCTGCGTCACCTGAGTATTTCCTGAGAGTTTCGTTCCCGCTGCCCACCGGGCCCCCGGTCACGCTTCGTGCGCGATCGGGGGCCTTTTGTCACATTGGCCCCGTTCGAGGTCGGTCCCCGGCCCCCGGGTTTCCGCGCCCACCTCCCGGGAATCGGGTGACGCATACCTCACCTGCGGAACCACGACGGGCGGTGTCCCCGCAACCGTGTTTACGGTAAAAGCGAAGGCAATTTCAACGTAGATCTGCCGGCGAAGCGAGGAACACATGACGGAAGTCAAGCTCGATCACCCCGGTGGGCAGCTGTCGATGCCGGTGCAGTCGGCGGTCGAGGGCCCCGCCGGCATCGGCGTGAGCAAGCTCCTCAAGGAAACCGGGATGACAACGTACGATCCCGGTTTCGTGAACACCGCGGCCTGCTCCTCCGCGATCACCTACATCGACGGCGACGCGGGCATCCTGCGGTACCGGGGCTACCCGATCGAGCAGCTGGCCGAGAAGTCCTCCTTCCTGGAGGTCTCGTACCTGCTCATCTACGGTGAGCTGCCCGGCCAGCAGCAACTCGACGAGTTCAGCGAGCGGATCCGGCGGCACTCCCTGCTGCACGAGGAGATGCGTCGCTTCTTCGACGGCTTCCCGCGCGACGCGCACCCGATGGCCGTGCTCTCCTCGGCCGTCAGCGCCATCTCGACCTTCTACCAGGACAGCCTGGACCCGTTCGACTCCGACCACGTCGAGATGTCCACGGTCCGGCTGATGGCGAAGGTCCCCACCATCGCCTCGTACGCGTACAAGAAGTCGATCGGCCAGCCGCTGCTGTACCCGGACAACTCCCTGGGCTACGTGGAGAACTTCCTGCGGATGACGTTCGGCGTGCCGGCGGAGCCGTACGAGGTCGACCCGGTCATGGCCAAGGTGCTGGACATGCTGTTCATCCTGCACGCCGACCACGAGCAGAACTGCTCCACGTCGACCGTGCGGCTGGTCGGCTCCAGCAACGCCAACCTCTTCGCCTCGGTCTCGGCCGGGGTGAACGCCCTGTTCGGCCCGTTGCACGGCGGCGCCAACCAGGCCGTGCTGGAGATGCTGGAGAAGATCCAGCTCGACGGCGGCGACGTGCAGTCCTTCGTCCGCAAGGTCAAGGACAAGCAGGACGGCGTGAAGCTGATGGGCTTCGGCCACCGGGTCTACAAGAACTACGACCCCCGGGCCGCGATCGTGAAGAAGGCCGCGCAGGACGTCCTCGGCCGGATGGCCAAGCCGGACCCGCTGCTGGACATCGCGATGCAGTTGGAGGAGATCGCCCTCGCGGACGACTTCTTCGTCTCCCGCCGGCTCTACCCGAACGTGGACTTCTACACCGGCCTGATCTACAAGGCCATGGGCTTCCCGACGAAGATGTTCACCGTGCTGTTCGCCCTCGGCCGGCTCCCCGGCTGGATCGCCCAGTACCGCGAGATGCTCGGCGACGCGGAGACCAAGATCGGCCGCCCGCGGCAGATCTACATCGGCTCCCCGGAGCGCGCGTACGAGCGGCCCGCCGACCGCTGACGCTGTCTGTGCGCTGTTAACAAGGGCCCCCTGCTGTGCGCAACGCGTGAGCAGGGGGCCCTTCCTTGTGCCTCAGCGCAGGCCGGCGGCGGCCAGCAGGTTGCCCTCGGTGACCCGCAGCGGGGCGCCCCCGCCGCTCATCCGCCGCTCGGCGCGCTCGGCGGTGAACGCCGGGGCCTTGGCGATCGCCGAGGCGTACGCGTCGGCCGTGCGGCGCGCGATGGCGGCCCAGCCGTACTGCTCGTGGACCATCCTCCGGGCCCGGCGGGCCAGCGCCCGGGCGCGCTCGGTGTCCGACAGCAGGGCGTGCACCGCCTCGGTCAGCCCCGCCGGGTCCTGCGGGGCGAACGTCATCCCGGTCACGCCCGGCTCGACGATCTCGGCCAGGCCGCCCGTCGAGGCGACCGCGAGGGGCGCGCCGGCCGCCGCCCCCTCCAGGGCGACCATGCCGAACGGCTCGTAGATGCTCGGCACCGCGAAGCAGTCCGAGGCGGCCATCACCGCGGGCAGGTCGGTGCCGCCGAGGAAGCCCGGCATGCTGACCGTGCCGCCGAGGCCGAGCCGGTGCACCTCGGCCTCCAGCGCCGGCTTGTACGGCCCGTCGCCGACGATCACCGCGCGCAGCCCCGGGTGCCGCTCCCGCAGCCGGGGCAGCCCGGCCAGCAGGTGCTGAACGCCCTTCTCGTAGACCAGCCGGCCGGCGAAGGTGACCAGCGGGCCGTCCCCGGCGAACCGGGCCCGCGCCGAGGCGACCGCCGACGTCGGCACCTTCCAGCGGTGCGGCTCCACCCCGTTGGGCACCACGTCGACCCGGGCGGCCGGCACGTCGAACAGCGCGCCGACCTCGTCGCGCATGTACGCCGAGCAGACGATCACCCGGTTGGACTCGCCGCTGAGCCACTGCTCGACGCCGTGGATGGTGCGGTTCATCTCCTGCGGCAGCCAGCCCTGGTGCCGACCCGCCTCCGTCGCGTGGATCGTGCTGACCAGCGGGATGTCGAGGTGGTCCCGCAGGGTCATCGCGGTGTGCGCGACGAGCCAGTCGTGGGCGTGGATGACGTCGTAGGAGCCGCTCTCGGTGGCGCGCAGGGCGGCGCGGGTGAGGGTGTGGTTGAAGGCCATGGTCCAGGCGAGGAGGCTGCCGGTGGCCAGGGGGAAGGCGACGGGGTCCTCGGCGGCGCGCAGGACGCGGACGCCGTCGGCGTACTCCTCCAGGGGTGCGCCGTCGGCGTGGCGGGTGACGACGGTGACCTCGTGGCCGGCGGCGGCGAGGGCGACGGAGAGGGCGTGCACGTGGCGGCCGAGGCCGCCGACGAGCACCGGCGGGTACTCCCAGGAGAGCATGAGGATGCGGCGGGTCTGCGGGGGCACCCCGCAGCCGTGGGGCTGCGGGAGCGCGGGCTGCGGGGTCTGGGACCGTGAGGTGGTGCTGGGCCGGCAGAGCCGGTCCGTGGCGGTGGCGGTCTGCTCGCCGGCCCGCAGGGTCGTCACATCGAACTCCGTCCGTGCAGGGTGGAACGCGCCGGCAACGATGGCGGCGTGACAGGACATGGTGGGGTGGCCGAGGGCCGAGCGGGAACGCGCGCTTCCGCACGCCCCCGCATCAAGGAAAGGGCATCCGGGCCCGAACCGCATCCTGAGAGGGCCCAAGGTGACGGACACCACCCAAAGGTCTAGTCGGTATCAGGTGGGTGGAAATGGTTACGGCACCAACGGGTGGATTGGGCCGACCGACGGCGGGGCATTAGCGGCGTGCGCACCCGGCGGGCACGGCCCCGTCCGGGGCGCTCATCATCATGGGCTGAGGAGCGACATGCAGGTCTGGCCGGGCGAGCGGTACCCGCTGGGAGCCACCCACGACGGGATGGGAACGAACTTCGCGATCTTCTCCGAGGTGGCCGAGCGCGTCGAGCTCTGCTTGTTCGACGAGTGGGACACCGGCGCGGAACGCCGCGTCGAGCTGCGCGAGGTCGACGCGTACGTCTGGCACTGCTACATCCCGGGCATCGAGCCGGGGCAGCGCTACGGCTACCGGGTGCACGGCCCGTGGGACCCGGCGAACGGCGTCCGCTGCAACCCCCACAAGCTGCTGCTCGACCCGTACGCGAAGGCCGTCGACGGTGACGTCGAGTGGAATCCGGCCGTCTACGACTACGAGGTGGGCGGCGACGAGAACCGGATGTCGGAGACCGACTCGGCCCCGTTCATGCCGAAGTCGGTGGTGGTGAACCCGTACTTCGACTGGGGCAACGACCGGCCGCCGCGCACCCCGTACCACCACTCGGTGATCTACGAGGCGCACGTGCGCGGGCTGACCATGCGCCACCCCGGCATCCCGGAGGAGCTGCGCGGCACGTACGCGGCCATCGCCTCCCCGGTCATGATCGAATACTTCCAGCGGCTCGGGGTCACCGCCGTGGAGCTGATGCCGGTGCACCAGTTCGTGCACGACCACCGGCTGGCCGACCTGGGGCTGCGCAACTACTGGGGCTACAACACGATCGGCTTCTTCGCCCCCCACCACGGGTACGCGGCCCTCGGCGGCCTCGGCCAGCAGGTGCAGGAGTTCCGGGGCATGGTCAAGACGCTGCACGCCGCCGGCATCGAGGTCATCCTCGACGTGGTCTACAACCACACCGCCGAGGGCAACCACCTCGGCCCGACGCTGAGCTTCAAGGGCGTCGACAACCCCAGCTACTACCGGCTGTCCGAGGAGGACCGGCGCTACTTCGTCGACTACACCGGCACCGGCAACAGCCTCAACGTCCGCAGCCCCCACTCCCTCCAACTGATCATGGACTCGCTGCGCTACTGGGTCACCGAGATGCACGTCGACGGCTTCCGGTTCGACCTCGCCGCGACCCTGGCCCGCGAGTTCTACGAGGTCGACCGGCTGTCGACGTTCTTCGAGGTGGTCCAGCAGGACCCGGTGGTCAGCCAGGTCAAGCTCATCGCCGAGCCGTGGGACGTCGGCCCCGGCGGCTACCAGGTGGGCAACTTCCCGCCGCTGTGGACCGAGTGGAACGGAAAGTACCGCGACACGGTGCGCGACTTCTGGCGCGGCGAGCCCGCCACCCTCGCCGAGTTCGCCTCCCGCATCTCCGGCTCCGCCGACCTCTACCAGGACGACGGCCGCCGCCCGTTCCACAGCATCAACTTCGTCACCTGCCACGACGGGTTCACCCTCAACGACCTGGTGTCGTACAACGACAAGCACAACGAGGCCAACGGCGAGGACAACCGCGACGGCGAGGGCCACAACCGGTCCTGGAACTGCGGCGTCGAGGGGGAGACCGACGACCCCGGCGTGCTGGCCCTGCGCCAGCGGCAGCGGCGCAACTTCCTGGCCACCCTGATCCTGTCGCAGGGCGTGCCGATGCTCGGCCACGGCGACGAGCTGGGCCGCACCCAGCGCGGCAACAACAACGCCTACTGCCAGGACAGCGAGCTGGCCTGGGTCGACTGGGACGACGCCGACGAGCCGCTGCTGGACTTCGTCCGGCGGCTGGTCGACTTCCGCCGCCGCCACCAGGTGTTCCGCCGCCGCCGCTTCTTCACCGGCCTGCCCGTCGGCGGTCGGGCCGCCGGCTCCGGGCTGCCCGACCTGGCCTGGTACACCCCCGACGGCCGGGAGATGAGCGGCGAGGACTGGGGCAACGACTTCGGCCGCTCGGTGGCCCTGTTCGTCAACGGCGACGGCATCCGCGAACGCGGCCAGTACGGCCAGCGCCACCACGACTCGTCCTTCGTCCTCTGCTTCAACGCCCACGACGCCCCGCTCGACTTCACCCTGCCCGGCGAGGAGTTCGGCCAGCGCTGGGAACAGGTGATCAGCACCGCCGACCCGGACCCGGAGAAGCCGACCCTCGTCGAGGCGGGCGGCACCATCTGCGTGCCCGACCGCTGCCTCGTGGTCCTGGAGAGGATGGTTTGAGTCGATGCCCGACACCCCCGACACCCCTACCCGCCGGGTCGGCTCGACCTACCGGGTGCAGGTCCGCCCCGGCTTCGACCTCGACACCACCGCCGGCCTCGCCGGCTACCTGGCCGACCTCGGCGTCACCCACCTCTACAGCGCCCCGCTGCTCACCGCGACCCCCGGCTCGCAACACGGCTACGACGTCGTGGACCACCGGGCGGTCAACCCCGAACTGGGCGGCGAGGCCGCCCGGGTGCGGCTGGTGCGGGCGCTGCGCGCCGCCGGGCTCGGCCTCGTCGTCGACATCGTGCCCAACCACGCCGGGGTGGCCCGGCCGGCGGCCAACCCCGCCTGGTGGGACGTGCTGCGCCGGGGCCGCGACTCGGCGTACGCGCGCTGGTTCGACATCGACTGGGACCGGGGCCGGCTGCTGCTGCCCGTGCTCGCCGACACCCCCGACGCCCTCGACGACCTCAAGATCGCCGACGGGGAGCTGCGCTACCACGAGCACCGCTTCCCGATCGCCGACGGCACCGGCGACGGCAGCCCCCGGCAGGTGCACGACCGGCAGCACTACGAGCTGGTCTCCTGGCGGCGCGGCGACCGCGAGCTGACGTACCGCCGGTTCTTCGCCGTCGCCGACCTCGCCGGCCTGCGCGTGGAGGACCCGGAGGTCTTCGCCGCGACCCACGCCGAGGTCCTGCGGTGGGCGGCGGCCGGCGAGGTCGACGGCATCCGCGTCGACCACCCCGACGGGCTGCGCGACCCCGCCGGCTACCTGGCCCGGCTGCGCGCCGCCGCGCCGCAGGCGTGGCTGCTGGTGGAGAAGATCCTGGAGTACGGCGAGGAGCTGCCCGACTGGCCGGTCGACGGCACCACCGGCTACGACGCCCTCGCCGCCGTGGGCGGCCTGTTCATCGACGGCGCCGCCGAGGCCGACTTCACCGCCCTCGACGCCCGGCTCACCGGCCGGCACACCTCCTGGCAGGACCTCACCCACGACACCAAGCTGGCCGCCGCCACCCGGCTGCTCGCCGCCGAGCTGACCCGCCTCGCCGCGCTCGCCCCCGAGCTGGCCCCCGACTCCGCCCGCGCCGCCCTGGCGGAGCTGGCCGCCTGCTTCCCCGTCTACCGGGGCTACCCGCCGCACGGGGCCCGCCACCTAGCCGCCGCCCGCGCCGAGGCCGGCCGCCGCCGCCCCGACCTGGCCCCCGCCCTCGACGCGGTCACCCGCCGGCTGCGCGACCCCGACGACGAGCTGGGCGTACGCTTCCCGCAGCTGAGCGGCGCGGTGATGGCCAAGGGCGTCGAGGACACCGCCTACTACCGGTGGAGCCGGTTCGTCGCCCTCAACGAGGTCGGCGGCAGCCCCGCCCACTTCGGCACCCCGCCGGCCGAGTTCCACCGGTTCGCCGCCGCCCGGCAGGTCCGCTGGCCGGCGGCCATGACCACCCTCTCCACCCACGACACCAAGCGCGGCGAGGACGTCCGGGCCCGCCTCGCGGTGCTCTCCGAGCTGCCCGACCGCTGGGCCGAGCGCGTCACCCGGTGGACGGCCGCCGCGCCGCTGCCCGACCCGGCGTTCGCCCACCTGCTCTGGCAGACCGCCGTCGGCGCGTGGCCCATCGAGCGCGAGCGGCTGCACGCGTACGCGGAGAAGGCCGCCCGGGAGGCGTCGGTGGCCACCAGCTGGGCCGACCCCGACCCCGGCTTCGAGCGCGCCATGCACGCCCTGGTCGACCGCATGTACGACGACCCGGAGCTGCACGCCGAGCTGACCGCGTTCGCCACCGAGATCACCCCCGCCGGCTGGTCCAACTCGCTGGGGCAGAAGCTCGTCCAGCTCGCCATGCCCGGGGTCCCCGACACCTACCAGGGCACCGAGCTGTGGGACAACTCCCTCGTCGACCCCGACAACCGCCGCCCGGTCGACTTCGGCGTACGCCGGGAGAAGCTGGCCCGGCTCGACGCCGGCCTGCCCCCGGCGGTGGACGCGTCCGGCGCGGCGAAGCTGCTCGTGGTGTCGCGGACGCTGCGGCTACGCCGCGACCACCCGGAGCTGTTCGCCGGCTACCGCCCGGTGCCGGCGCACGGCCCCGCCGCCGCCCACGTCGTCGCCTTCGACCGGGGAGCCGCCGACCGGGGCGGCTCCGCTGCGGGCGCGGCCGGCGGTGGCGGGTTCCGCCCGGCCGGGGCGGTCGCCGTGGCCACCCGGCTGCCGCTGCGGCTGGCCCGCGCCGGCGGCTGGCGGGGCACCCGGCTGTCGCTGGGCGGCAACAGTGTTACCGACGTGTTCACCGGACGGGTCTACAGTGGGGCTGAGCTGCTGTTGGACGATCTGCTCGCCACTCTCCCCGTCGCCCTCCTCGCACCCACCGACTCCGTGGAGGCTGCCGCATGACCGAGTTCACCGTGTGGGCGCCCCAGGCCGCCCGGGTCCGGCTGCGGCTGGCCGGTGACGACGACCACGAGATGCGCCCCGAGCCGGGCGGCTGGTGGCGGGCCGAGGTGCCCGGCGCGGGCCCCGGCACCGACTACGCGTTCGTCCTCGGCGACGACGGCCGGGCCCTGCCCGACCCCCGCTCGTCCTGGCAGCCCGCCGGGGTGCACGGGCCGAGCCGGCGCTACGACCACGCCGCCTACCGCTGGGGCGACGCCGGCTGGACCGGCCGCCAACTGCCCGGCAGCATCCTCTACGAGCTGCACATCGGCACGTTCACCCCCGAGGGCACCTTCGACGCGGCGATCGAGCGCCTCGACCACCTCGTCGACCTCGGCGTCGACCTGGTCGAGCTGCTGCCGGTCAACGCCTTCAACGGCGAGCACAACTGGGGGTACGACGGGGTCTGCTGGTTCGCCCCGCACGAACCCTACGGCGGCCCCGACGGGCTGAAACGGTTCGTCGACGCCGCCCACGCCAAGGGTCTGGGGGTGATCCTCGACGTCGTCTACAACCATTTCGGGCCCTCCGGGGCCTACGCGCCGATGTTCGCGCCGTACCTGACCGAGCGGAGCAACACCTGGGGCCGCACCGTCAACCTCGACGGCCCCCACTCCGACGAGGTACGCCGCTACATCGTCGACAGCATCGTGATGTGGCTGCGCGACTACCACGTCGACGGCCTGCGCCTCGACGCCGTGCACGCCATGCCCGACACCCGCGCCACCCACCTGCTGGAGGAGATCGCGGTCGCGGTGGAGGCCCTGTCGACCCGGCTGGGCCGGCCGCTGTCGCTGATCGCCGAGTCCGACCTCAACGACCCGCGGCTGGTCACGCCCCGCGAGGCCGGCGGGTACGGCCTGCACGCCCAGTGGAACGACGACGCCCACCACGCCCTGCACACCCTGCTCACCGGGGAACGGCAGGGCTACTACGCCGACTTCGGCTCGCTGGAGTGCCTGGCGCAGGTGCTGACCGGCGGGTTCTTCCACGCCGGCACCTGGTCCAGCTTCCGCCAGCGCAGCCACGGCCGGCCCGTCGACCGGCAGCGCGTGCCGGGGCACCGCTTCGTGGCGTACCTGCAGAACCACGACCAGATCGGCAACCGGGCCACCGGCGACCGGATCTCCGCGACGCTCTCCCCGGCGCTGCTGCGCGTCGGCGCGACGCTGCTGCTCACCGGCCCGTTCACCCCGATGCTGTTCATGGGGGAGGAGTGGGCGGCCAGCACCCCGTGGCAGTTCTTCACCAGCCACCCGGAGCCGGAGCTGGCCACCGCCGTGGCCACCGGGCGCAGGCGCGAGTTCGCCGCGCACGGCTGGCCGCCCGGCGACGTGCCGGACCCGCAGGACCGGCAGACGTTCCTGCGCTCCCGGCTCGACTGGGCCGAGCTGGACAAGCCCGAACACCGCCGGATGTACGACTTCTACCGGCGGCTCATCGCCCTGCGCAAGAGCGACCCCGACCTGTCCGATCCCCGGCTCGACGCCGTCGACGTCCGGCACGGCGACCAGTTCCTGGTGATGCACCGGGGCGAGCGGATGGTGGTGGCGAACCTGGCCGGCCGGGCGCAGCGGATCACCCTGCCGGGAGTGGCGCGGCGGGTGCTGCTGACCACGGAGGAGGGCGTCTCGGTCACCCGTGACCGTATCGAACTCCCGCCGGAATCGGCAGCGGTGGTCGCCCTGTGAGGGGGAGCGGGGCTGGCTGGCATGATCGTCTGCTGATTAATGAGACGACACGCCGGACAATTTCTCCATAACCAGCAGACGATCATGTCAGCCTGCGCCTCCTCGGCAACCGGGGCCGCCCGCCCTCGTGATCAAGAGAAATGCGTCATCGTCGAGATCGACTCTGACGCTTTTCTCCTGATCACCGCGTTGTGCCTGACGGGACCAGGCGGCGACGGACACACCAATGTCGGTTCATGAGCGGTCAACGACATAGGTGCCGCGCCCGGTGGAGGTCACGACCAGTCCGCGGTCGCGAAGCAGTCGGATGGCGGCCCGGACGGTTCCCCGGCTGACTCCGTACTGCTGTTGAAGGTGGCTCTCGCTGGGCAGAGGCTGGCGCGGCTTGAGTTTGCCTGCCTCCATCTCCTTGGTCAGAAGCCCTGCGAGCTGTACGTAGAACGCCACCGGGGACATCTCGTCAACCATGTGTCGGACCTTAACGTGGGCGGCGTTGCAGATCCGACTCCATCGGTGGACCATCGGATCGCGCATTCGGGCTCGAACGAGGAAGTCAGGATCCCTCTGCCAGTTTTCCGGTCACGTAGGTTCCTTTGCCCTGTCGGCCCTGAAGCTCCCCGGTTATTTGAAGATGTTCGATCGCGCGTCTTACCGTTCCGATGGAGCAATCGTACTTTTCCGCGAGTTCCGGCAGGGAGGGGAGCTTGTCTCCCTCCTTGAGTTGCCCCGAGGCTATCGACTTCCTGATGTCGTTGATGACGACTCGGAAGGTCGGGATGTAGCCGCTCATCGCTCTAGTAGATCAGTCTGCACCGATGACCATGTCCAGTATGTCACTTCTTTCAACAGTGCTCACTCTGTCAACTCTGTCAGTAGAGTGGGCTGCGCCAGGATGGATCCTCAGCAAGGAGCGGTATGCCCAGATGGAAGTGGTACCAGCGCCCCGGTAGGCCCGTTGACTACGTGGCAGGTGAACCGAGCGGCGAAAGGCAGTCGGGCGACCCCCGACGGGCGCGGCGGGACCAGCCCTTGCCGCTGGGACGGGCACGTGAGGGCCGCAACCAGAGGTGGGCCGTGGCGCCTCCGCAGAGGCGACCAGGGTCATCGTTCGGGGCGGAAGCCCCGCAGCGGGATCTGCCGCCATCGAATCCCCTGATGCGCCGCCCTGACGGAGGCACCCATGCGCGGTGACGAACCTATGGTGAGCCGGGGCGAGCAGGCCGAGGAGGTTGAGCGGGAGGCGGCCAGGCAGCGGCTGCTCGCCTTGGCCGAAGCGGAGCGCGTACCCGTGGAGGACACCACGCGGGCGGTCCCCGACCGGCGGTGGCGGCGTGACCAGCGGTGAAGAGCCGATTGGTCGCCGGGTCGCCCGGTGGCGGGCGCGGCGGCGGCTGACCCAGCAGATGTTCGCCGACCGGCTCGGCCGGTCGAAGAGCTGGGTGGACAAGGTCGAGCGGGGCGTGCGCGCGCTCGACCGGTACGCGGTGATCCAGCAGGTCGCCGAGGTGCTGCGGGTCGACCCGCTGGTGCTGCTCGGCGAGCGCCGTAAGTCGTCATCGACCGGGGCCGGCCGGCTGGACGGGGTGGACGGGATCCGGGCGGCCCTGGCCCGCTATGACGTGCCCCATCCAACGGCGTCGGTGGCGGAGGTGGGGCGACACGTGGCGAACGCCTGGTTGACGTACCAGCACGCGCGGTACGCCCAGGTGGTGCGCCTGCTGCCTAGGCTGCTGCACGCCGCTCAGAGCGTGCGGGAGGCGCAGCCGGAGCTGCTGGTGCAGGCGTACCGGATCACGTCGTCGGTGCTGGTGAAGCTCGGCGAGGCCGACCTCGGCTGGCTGGCCGCCGACCGGGCGGTGGCCGTGGCCGGCGGCGATCCCGTGCTGGCCGGGGCGGCGACCATCTCGGCCGCCCAGGCGCTGCGCGCGCTGGGCTACGACCGGCTGGCGCTGGTGGCGGCGCTGGCCGCCGCCCACCGCATCGCGCCCGCGCCTGTGTCCGCGCCCACGTCCGCCGCCGAGCCGCAGACGTCAGGGGTGTCGGAGGCGGTGCCGCCGGCAGCGACGGCGGTGCACGGGGCGCTGCTGCTCCAGGCCGCGCTCGCCGCCGCCGGCTGCGGCGACGCCCACCGCGCCGGGGAGCTGACCGGCCGGGCCGCCGAGGTTGCCGCCCGGGTCGTCGCCGACGACCCGCACCGCACCGGCTTCGGGCCGGTCGCCGTTGAACTGGCCGAGGTGGTGGCGGCGGTCGAGCTGGGCGACGCCTCGGCGGCCGTGGTCCGGCACGAGCAGGTGGTACGGCGGGACGCGTGGCGGCTGCTGCCCGCTGAGCACCGCGCGGCGTACCTGGTGGACGCCGCGCGGGCGTACCTCCGGGCTGGCGACCCGGGCGGGGCCGGGCGGGTGCTGGTCGACGCGGACGGCGTCGCGCCGGACGAGGTCCGGTGCCGGCCGGTGGCGCGTACCGTGCTCGCCGAGGTCGCGTCGGCACGCTTGGCACCGGCCGGCGTGGCGCGCCTGGCGGCGCTGGTCGGCCTGTCCTGTTGACCGCTGAGGCCCGGTGGCCTCCGCGCACGCCGAGCGCCGCCCTCGCTGGGCCCGGCCGTGACCGCCCTGCGGCCCACGGCGCGTCACCTGCGTGACACCAGGCCGACCGGTAGCCGGGCCAGCACGCGGTGATGCCCCGGAAAGAGGGCTGCCGACCGGCTGCGGCCTGCAAGATCGTGCTCGATCACGGGGCGGGTGGCATCTCAAGCGGAGTGAGGCCACTCTTTCCCTGATCGAGTGTGGCCTTTTCCCGACACCGGCGCTCGACCCGACCGCGTGCCGACGAACGCGGCACAGGTCCCGTTTCCCTGGCCTCCGCCGAGGTCGGTCGTTGCGGTTATCCTGCGCCGGCGCGTCGGGGTCGGCCGGCGTCGGGGCCGGGTGGCAGCCACCGGGGTACGGGAGGGGGCGCGTAATGGTCGATGCGGCAGGCGTCGAGGAGTGCCGGGCGGTCGGCCGGCAGATGCTGGCGGTGGCGAGTGCCCAGCGGGACGCCGCCCTGCGGCGGCTGTCGCAGCTCGGCGCGGCCGATCCCGCGCTGCGGCAGGACGCCGCCGACGCGGTGTGCGCCTACCTGCGTACCCCGGTGGACGGCTCCGACGGGCCGGACGCCGACGGTCGGCGGGAGGCGGTGCGGGTGCTCGCCGGGCTACTGCGCTTCGGCGGAGACCCCGGCGCGTCGGCGGTCGGCGTCGACCTGGCAGGGGCGACCCTCGTCGACGCCGACCTCGGCGGCTGTGCGCTGGCCGGGGCCCGGTTCGACGACGCCCGGTTCCTCGGGACGACCTCGTTCGCCGGGGCCCGGTTCGCCGGCGAGGCGATCTTCGCCCGCGCGTTCTTCCACGGAGCGGCCCGCTTCGATGAGGCGCACTTTGCGGCCGACGCCGTGTTCGGGCGGGCCCGGTTCCGGGGGCCGGCCAGCTTCGCGGGCGCGGTCTTCGGCGGGATGGCCTGGTTCGGGCGCGGCGAGGAGGAGCTCTGGGAGGACGACCCGGCCTGGGACACCATCGAGGAGGTCCGGCCCGCCGAGTGGGACGAGCCGAACGAGGACGACCCCGGCTGGCCCGTGGCGGTGCTGATGGGCGACTACCAGGAGTGGACCGAGGGCGGCGACGGGGCCCGCTTCGTCGGCCCGGTGTCGTTCCGCCGGGCCCGCCTCGCCGGCCCGGCCTGGTTCTACAAGGCGCGCTTCGGCGCGGAGGCGACCTTCGGCGGGGCGTGGTTCGGCGGGCCGGTGCACCTGGACCAGCCGGCCGTGGACCTCACCGACGCGCGGTGGGCCGGCTCGGCCGACGACGAGCCGGTGTGCTGGCCCCTCGGCTGGACCCAGGGCCCCGCCCCGGACGGCGCGAACGGCCTGGCCGGGGCGGAGGAACTGGCCGCCGCGCCGGCCGGTCCGGAGGGTTCGGCCGCCCGGGGCGGCGGGGCGATGCTGCTGCCCGACGGCTCCGTCGCGCCGTACGCCCGCCAGCTCGCCGACCCCGACCCCGACGTGCGCCGGGTCGGCCTGCGGGTCCTCGGCGAGTTGGGCGACGCGCGACCGGAGCTGCGCCAGCGGGTCGTGGACGCCGTCTGCGGCTACCTGCGCGCCCCGTTGCCGTTCCCCGTGACCGGCGAGTTGACCGCCGCGCAGGCCGGCGAGGTGGAACTGCGCCGCGCCGCCCAGCGACTCCTCGCCGCACGCCTGCGCCCGGGGCCCGGGGCACCGGAGGAGCCGGGCAGGTCGGGCGGGCTAGGCGAGCAGGGCGGGCCGGTTTCCGGGGCGGTGCACTGGGCGGGCTTGAGCCTGTCGCTGTGCGGCGCGACCCTCGTCGACCTCGACCTCAGCGGCTGCGCGGTGGACTACGCCGACTTCACGGCCGCCCAGTTCCACGGCGTCACCCGGTTCGACGGGTCAACGTTCGAGGGGGCCGCGTTCCGGCTCGGCGGCTCCGAGGGGCGCGCCTCGTTCCACGGCGACGTCACCTTCGCCGGGGCACGCCTCGACAGGTTCCGCGCCCCGGCGGAGGTCCTCGGCGCGGTCGTCTTCCACGCCACCCACGACCTCCCCACCCCGTCCTGACCCCCGCCCCGACCCCCGTTCTTCGCGATCTTGCAGTTTCGGCCCCCGCATAACGGTGATAACGGGCGAACCGAGGGCCGCAAGTGCAAGATCGCGGCCCTGCCCGGCCCGGCCGGGCGGAGCGGGGGTGGGTATCGTCGCGGCGTGAAGGACGAGAGGGCCGAGGGGCTGTTGTTGGGGCGGATCTTCGGCGACCCGTGGATCGTCGACCTGCTGCGCCGGTTCGACTTCGACCTGGACCGGGTGGCCGACGGGCCGCCGGAGGCGGTGCACCTGCCCAACGGCGAGCCCCTGGAGATGATCGCCGGGGACGCCACGGGCGGGGCCTACCTGCTGGTGGGCACCGGCGACACCCGTCCCGTGCTGTACGTCGGCTCGGAGGGGGAGGGCGGGCTGATCGCGACCGACCTGCGCGCCGCGCTCGCCCTCGTCGTCGGGCTCTCCAGCGTCCACGACGCGACGTCGGTCCCGTACGGCGGCGACGGCGGCGCGCGGCTGCGGGAGTGGCTGGCCCGCGCCGACGAGGAGATCCGCGAGGACTGGCCGGAGCTGGACGCGGAACGGGCGCGGCTGCGGCAGGCGCTCGACCTGCCGGAGGCCGACGGGCTGCTGGAGGCGCTGCACCGCCTGGCGGCCGACGAGGACTACCGCCCGGTCAGCGACGCCGGTGACCGGTACGAGGCGATGGTCGACGCACCCGGGGCGTAGCCACCGGAGGGTGCCGACCCGTCGAATTCCCCGCGCGGTCAGGCCGTCGAAGCGCCGACCATCAGGCCAGCCCGTCGCCACCCGGGAAGGTCGACCCGTCAGGTCATCCCGTAGCCGAGTTCCTCGGCGGCCACCGACCAGAAGCGGTTCTCGTGGCCGACCGCCGCCGGGTCGAGCCGTCGGAACCGGTCGGTGAGCCGCTCGCCGACCGCCTCGAGGTCGTCGTCGGCGTCGTCGGGCAGCGCGTCGGCCTCGGCGCGGGCCGCCAGGTACGCCTCCGCGCAGGCGACGAGCGCGTCCAGCGTGGAGTTCACCGGCTCTGCGCCGTCGGCGTCGACGAGGGACACCGCACCCGTGGCCGGGTCGACGACGAGGCGGGACAGCCCTTCGTCCTCGGCGAGGACGACCCCGGTCGAGTCGGCGCGGGCGGCCGGGAGCCAGTCCCCGGGGTAGGGAAGCTGCTCCCCGAGGGAGCGCAACCGGGCGAGGGCGGCGTCGATCTCCGCGTCGGTGGTCGGCACCGGCCCACCCTAGCCTTGGGCGCAGGCCCGTCGGCCCGGGACTCCCGGGTCGGTCCCGGGCCCGGTCTAGGGGATCGGCCACTCGTGGACGGGGCGGTTGCTGTGCATCAGCTCCACGTAGTGGCGGACGACCTCGCGCAGCGCCTCGGGCCGGTCCAGGTGGTCGGCGGACTCCAGCCGGTGCAGGGTCTCCACCTGCCAGGTCGCGCCGTTGCGGCCGGTGAGGCAGCGCTGCTCGATGATCCCGAGCAGTCGGTCCCGCTCGGCCGGGTCGAGCCCCCAGCGGTCGAGGCCGTGGTGGGCCAGCGGCAGCAGCCGGCGCAGGACCAGCTCGGTGACCGGCAGGTAGCCGAGGCCGGGCCAGAACACCTGGGCGTCGATGCCGTGCCGGGCGCAGGCGTTGAAGTTCTCCTCGGCGGCGCTGAACGACATCTGCGACCACAGTGGCCGGTCCGACTCGGCGAGGGCCCGGACCAGCCCGAAGTAGAACGCGCCGTTGGCGACGGTGTCGAGCACGGTCGGGCCGGCGGGCAGCACCCGGTTCTCCACCCGCAGGTGGGGGCGGCCCTTGTACACGTCGTAGACCGGCCGGTTCCAGCGGTAGACGGTGCCGTTGTGCAGCCGCAGCTCGGCGAGCTTCGGCACGTCGCCCCGGGCCAGGGCCTCGGCCGGGTCCTCCGGGTCGCACACCGGCAGCAGCGCGGGAAAGTAGCGCACGTTCTCCTCGAACAGGTCGAACACGCTGGTGATCCAGCGCTCGCCGAACCACACCCGGGGGCGTACCCCCTGGGCCTTGATCTCCTCCGCCCGGGTGTCGGTGGCCTGCTGGAACAGGGGGATGCGGGTCTCGCGCCACAGTTCCCGGCCGAAGAGCAGCGGCGAGTTCGCGCCGAGGGCGACCTGGATGCCGGCGACGGCCTGGGCGGCGTTCCAGTGGTCGGCGAACTGCGCGGGGCTGACCTGGAGGTGGAACTGGGTGCTGGTGCAGGCCGCCTCCGGGGTGATGGTGTCGGCGGTGGTCGCGAGCCGCTCCACCCCGCTGATGGAGATCCGCAGGTCCTCGCCGCGGGCGGCGAAGATCTGCTCGTTGAGCAGTTGGTAGCGCGGGTTGGCCGACAGCGTCTCGGCGGTCAGGTGCTCGGGGCGCAGCGTCGGCAGGATGCCGATCATGACCATGTGCGCGCCGACGCCCCGGGCCTTGGTCTCGGCGGCGTTGAGGCTGGCCCGTACGTGTTCCTCGAACGCGGCGGTGCCCGTGCCGGCCAGCCGGCGCGGCGCGACGTTGATCTCCACGTTGAACTGCCCCAGCTCGGTCTGGAAACTGGGGTCGGCGATCGCGGCGAGCACGTCGGCGTTGCGCATCGCCGGCATGGACTCGTCGTCGACCAGGTTGAGCTCGATCTCCACGCCCGTCATCGGCCGTTCGACGTCGAAGCGGGACTCCCGGAGCATCTCGGCGAAGACGTCCAGGCACCGGTGCACCTTTTCCCGATAGCGCGCCCGGTCCTCCCGACTGAAGGTGCGCGCCCCGACTTCCTCGCCCATGGTCACCGCCCTGTCACCGTTGGTTCCCCCAACCTCGCACGCCTCGGCGACCCGGGGGAAGACCCGAAGGTCCCTCTACGTACCCACCTGCGGCCCGCGTGATCCCCGTCGCCTCCGCCTCCCGCGCCGTCGAGGTGTCGGACGGGCTGGCTAGCATGGCCGGCAACCGGTGGGGGAGACGATGCGCGAGAAGATCACGAAGCTGTTCGTCGCGGCGGCGATCGCCGAGGCGTGCTCCTGGCTGGCCCTGCTGATCGGCATGGCCGTCAAGTACGGGCCGCCGGGCAACGAGATCGGCGTGAAGATCTTCGGCCCGATCCACGGCGGCCTGTTCGTCGCGTACGGCGTGCTCGTGCTGGCCGTCGCCCGGCTGCACCGGTGGCGGACGTGGCCGACCCTCGTGGCGCTGGCCTGTTCCGTGCCGCCGTTCGCCACCCTGGTCTTCGAGCGCTGGGCGGCCCGCCGGGGCATGCTGCGCACCGCGCCCGACCCCGACCGCCCCCTCACCCCGGTCGGCTGACCGCCCGGCGTGCCCCGTGTCGGGTGCCGGGTGCCGCAAAGCCTCAGATGAGCAGGACCGCCGCGGCGACCACGAGGACCAGCAGTGCGCCCAGGATGGCCTGGAGCAGCAGCGGCGGCCCGAGGTGGCTCCACAGGGTGGCGTGGCGGGGGCGCAGCAGTTGCCCGGTGGTGAGGTTGACGATCTGCTCGACCCGGGGCGGCAGGTCCGGATCCTGCGGCTTGAGCGTGATCTGCACCCAGTCGGCCGGGTGCAGCGCGCTCTGCGCCAGGTGCCCGTGCAGCTCCACCTCGCACAGCTGATCGTTGGAGTCGCGCAGCCGCAGCGGGGTGACCAGGAACTCCGGCCCCTTGCGCAGTTCCTTCCAGGTGCGCCGGGCGCCGCCACCGCCGCTGGACAGCAGCGAACGGAACGCCAGCAGCAGCAGCCCCATCACGCTGGCGGCCGTGACCACGGCGACGAGCACGGGCTGGCCGATCTTCAGCTCACGCGGATAGCCGTCGAGCAACCGGACGACGCGGCCGGTGACGATCCGCTGCGTCGGGCGAGCGATCCGCCGGTAGTCGAGGTCGCCGTCCATTGTCCACCACCGAGAGTCGTTCACCACGGAGAGTCCGATTCGCTGCACCGATCGTATCCGGCGGCGCGGCCGAACGACATGAATGAACGCGAGTCATGTTCGTGGCGCGCTTGCGTACGGGACCGCCGGGTGAGGTGACAAGGCGACCGGCGCGGGTAAGCGGGGGGCCGAGCCGGAAAGGGGTCGAGCATGCAGCTGTCCTTCCTGCGCCCGCTCTACGACCGTCCCGGGCCGTGGTGCTCGGTCTACCTGGACGCCTCCCGGGACACCCACGACGCCCGACCCGCGCTGGACCTGCGCTGGCGGGCCCTCAAGGGGCGACTGCTGGAGCAGGGCGCCGACGCGCCGACCGTGGACGCCGTCGAACGGGTCGTCCGCGGCCACGACCCGATGGCGGGCGACTACGGCATCGCCGTGTTCGCCACCCGGGGCCGCGCGGTGCTCACCGAGTACCTGTCCGCCCCGCCGCTGCGGGACCTGGCGACCGTGTCGGAGCTGCCGCACACCATGCCGCTGCTCGCCCAGCGCGGCGAACAGGTCGCCTGGGTGCGGGTGCTGGCCGACCGCAGGGGCGCGGACGCCGTGGCCGTCAGCGCCGGCGGGGTGCCCCGCCGCGCCCACGTCACCGGCCGGGAGGACTTCCCGCTGCGCCGCGTCAGCCCGGGCGGCTGGTCGCAGTCGCGCTACCAGCGGGCCGCCATGGAGGCCTGGCACCACAACGCCGGCGACGCGGCGGCGGCCACCGTGGAGCTGGCCGAGAAGGTCGGCGCGGAGGTGGTGGTGGTCGCCGGCGACGTGCGGGCCACCGGCATGATCGCCGCCCAGCTGCCGGAGCGCTGGCAGGACGTGCTGGTGCGTACCGACGCCGGGTCGCGGCACGCCGGGGCGGACCCGGCGCTGATGGACGACGTCACCGTGCAGACCATCGCCGAGGTGGCCGACCAGCGGGTCACCGCGACGCTGGACCGCTTCGGCGTGCAGGAGGACGTCGGGGCGGGCCTCGACGCGGTCGTGTCGGCGCTGCGCCGCAACCAGGTCGACACGATGCTGATCGTGGACGACCCGTCGTCGACGGCGCAGCTGTGGGTCGGCCCCGAGCCGACCGACATCGCCACCGACCCGGGCCAGCTCACCGCCGTGTCGGTGGCCGACCCCCGGCGGGTACGCGCCGACGCGGCCCTGGTCCGGGCGCTCGTCGGCACCGACGCCGAGCTGACCGTGCTCGCGCCGGACGAGGCGCCCGAGCTGACCGACGGGGTGGGCGCGGTGCTGCGCTACGTCGACGCCGCCACCCCCGGCCGGTCACATGGCTGAGCGTACGGTCGCCGACCTGGTGGTGGAGCGGCTACGGGCGTGGCGGGTGCCGCGCGCCTTCGGGTGCCCGGGCGCCGCCGTAGCCCCGCTCGTCGCCGCCCTGGACCGTGCGGGCGGGGACCCGGCGTTCGTCCCCGCCCGGCACGAGGAGACGGCCTCGTTCATGGCCAGCGGGCACGCCAAGTTCACCGGCGAGATCGGGGTCTGCCTGGCCACCCAGGGCCCCAGCGCCGTGCACCTGCTCAACGGCCTGTACGACGCCAAGCTGGACAGCAAGCCGGTGGTGGCGATCGTCGGCGAGGACATCGGCGGCCCGCTCGGCGGCGCCCACGAGGAGATCGGCCTGAGCCGCCTCTTCGGCGACGTCTGCAACCAGTTCGTCCGCTACGGGCGCACCCCCGGTCAGGTGCCCGCCGTGCTGGACCAGGCGTTCCGCACCGCCGCCGCCACCCGCAGCCCCACCTGCGTGGTGCTGCCCCGCGAGTTGCAGGTGGCCCGGGTGCCCGACCTGGTCCCGCAGTTCGCCGGGGTGATGTCGGCGACGCCGGGGGAGCCCCTGGCGCGGGTGCTGCCGCACGACGCCGACCTGGCCGCCGCCGCGTCGGTGCTCGGCATCGGCGACCGGGTGGCGATCCTGGTCGGGCAGGGCGGCCACGGCGCGGGCGACGAGATCGTGGCGCTGGCCGACCGGCTCGGCGCGGGGGTGGCCGCCAGCCTGCTCGGCAAGCCGGTGCTCGACGAGCGGCTACCCTTCCACGCCGGGGTGCTCGGCGAGGTGGGCACCACCGCCGCGGCCCAGCTCATGGGCGGCTGCGACACCCTGCTGCTGGTCGGCACCAACGACCCGTGGACCGACTACTATCCGCTGCCCGGCCAGGTCCGCACCGTCCAGATCGACATCGACGGCCGGCGGATCGGCAACCGTTACCCGGTGGACGTGCCGCTGGTCGGCGACGCCACCGAGACGCTGCGGGCCCTGCTGACCCGCGTTGCGGACCGGCCCCGGCGGGCGTGGCGGGAGACGGTGGAGGCGTCGGTGGACCGGTGGCGGCAGGCGGCGGCGGCCCGCGCCGCCGAGCCCGCCGGGCCGGTCAACCCGCAGCTCGTGCTGCACGAGCTGTCCGCCCGGCTGCCACGGGAGGCGGCCGTCGCCGTCGACGTCGGCTCGGTCGTCTACTGGTACGCCCGGCATCTGGAGCTGCCACCCGGCGTCACCGCCCACCTCTGCGGCACCCTCGGGTCGACCGGCTGCGCCCTGCCGTACGCGGTGGCGGCGAAGCTCGCCCGCCCCGACCGGCCGGTGCTCGCCCTCGCCGGCGACGGCGCGATGCAGCTCAACGGGCTGGCCGAGCTGATCACGGTGGCCCACCACTGGCGGGAGTGGCCGGACCCCCGGCTGGTCGTGCTCGTGCTCAACAACCGGGACAACTCCGGGGTGGGCGACGGCCGCCCGCCGGCCGGCGTGGCCGGCCGGCGCCCCGACGTCCCGTACGCCGGTTGGGCCCGCCTGCTGGGCCTGCACGGGGTCCGGGTGGACCGGCCGGAGCTGGTCGGCGCGGCGTGGGACGAGGTCCTCGCGGCGGACCGGCCGAGCGTGCTGGAGGCCGTGGTCGACCCGACCGTCGCGCTGCGCCCCCCGGAACCGGCCCTGGCGGACCTGCGCGGCCTGTTCGCCGGCGGCGACGCGGCCCGGCAGGTCCGCGGGCGGATGCTCGACAACCGGGTCGCCGTCGAGGCGGAGGACCTCGTGTAGCCCGCCCCGGGCCAGGGCGCGTGACCCACCTACGGCACGCCGGGCGGCGTGGCGGTCTCGGGATTCCGGGGGCCGCCACGCCGCCCGCGCGTACGCCCCGGTCCGGCTCGCGGTCCGGCTCCGGACGACCCGCCCAGCGGGCACGCGCGAGGGCGGACGCCCCGTTTAGACCCCATCGGGACGGGAAGCCGGGCCGCGTGGTGAGCGAACGAGGCGGGTCCGGACCGGCGCACACGGTGCGCCCGGACCTCACGGCGGACGGGGCCGGACTTGCCGGCGACCGGGTGATGACGGCAGGCAGCACGGCCCGGATCATGGTCGCCGCCGCGGTGCGCGCCCTGCGCGGGGAGGACTGCGCCGACCTGCGGAACCCGGGCGTGCCGTCCCGTTTCCCGGGCGCCCCCGAGCCGGTGCGCCGGGGCGCGGCCGTGCGGGCGGCCGGGCGGGTCGCCCTCACCCCCGACCAGGCGGCCGAGGTCGACGCCGACCGGGTCGCCCGGTGGATCGTCGACCAGTACCCGCGCCGGTGCTACCCGGGCGTGGTGCTCGGCTCGCCGCACGGCGCGGCCGTGCACCTGGCGGTCGCCCTCGGGGTGCCCTGGCTGCCCGCCGCCTTCGAGACGACGGTGCACTGGGGCGGCGGCGCGGTGGACCGGCCCGGCGCCGCCCTCGACCACGGCGCGGCGCTCGCCGGCCGGCTGCTGGCCGGCAACCCGGACGTGCACGTGCGCCAGGTGCACTGCCCGGCGAGCCGGGGCCCGCTGTCCGGGGCGACCGTCTCCCTCACGGTGCGCTGGCAGTCGCTGCCGACGGCGTACGCCCGGTTCCTCGCCGACCGCCTCGCGCCCGGCGCCCCGGTGCTGCTGCTGCGCGACGCCCGCACCTGGCCGGTCTACGACGCCGGACGGGGGCACAGCTTCCAGGCCGGCTCCCCGGCCAGCGGCCTGGACCCGGTGGACTTCCACCCGGACTCGCACGTCCTGCGCCAGGTGCTCCGCTGCGTCGGCGGCGACGGGGCCCGTTGGCAGCCCCCGGAGGTCTCCTGCCCCCAGGGCTACGCCGAGCACGGCGTGGAGCCCGGTTTCGAACTCGCCGTCCGGGACTGGGCCGGGCGGCGGGGCAACGACGTGCACCGGGTGCTCTTCCCTCGGCCGGAGGCGCTCAGCGCCGCCGTCGCCGACCTGTACCGGGGGTGGCTGCGGCGGGCCGGCAAGACCGGCGACCGCCTCGTCGTGGAGTGCGGGCGGCTGCTCGACCCGTGGCAGGTGGTGCGGGCGGGACTGGTGCCGTACTGGTGCGAGAACGCCACCCGGCGCACCGTCGACGCCGCCGAGTGGTGGCTGGCCGGCAGCGAGCCGTTCAGCTCCGTGGACGTGCTCCCGGAGTCGCCGGGGATGCGCTCGCCGGCTCTCGCGGGCCTGCCGCAGTGGCTGGCCGTCGCCGCCTTCGGCCGCCGCCGCCGGGCCCTGGACCGCACCGCCGCCCGGGGTTACCCGGTCGCGCCGGTGCCGACCCGCCGGGCCACCGAGGTGCTCCGCGCCCAGCCGTACGACCTGCCGGCGCCGCCGCCGCTGCCCGCCGCGACCGCCGTCGAGGCGTTCCGGGCCGGCGGCGCCCGGCACGGCCTGGTGGTCGGCTGACCGGTTCGTCCGCCGTGCCGCCGGGCGTCCCGGGCGGCGTGCCGCAGTCGGTCGTACCGACCGGCCGAAACATCCTCGCGAACCCGGGCCGGCGTGATTGAGTACCTACGGAGCGGGAACACCGCTGGCTGCGACGGCCGGGCAAGGCTGCGCAGCCCGCTGTCGCCGCTCCTCGACGGATCCCGTCATGTGACCCACTTCCGGCCCGGTGCGTGGCTCGACCACGCGCACGTCCGGTTTCCCGACCCGGGCGGGGGACCTTCCTGAGGGAGGCGCGGATGTTCGGACAGCCCAGCACGACCACGGCACCACCCCCCACCGACCGGGGGCTGGAGGATCTCGACGCGGCGGCGCTGGCGTACGCGGCGCGGATCGAGGGCCTGCCCCCCGAGCGGCGGCAGGAGGCCCGCGACGACCTGGTGCGCTTCGCGTTGCCGTTCGCCGGGCGGCTCGCCCGCCGCTACCGGGGTCGGGGCGAGCCGCTGGAGGACCTGGAGCAGGTGGCCCGGCTCGGGCTGGTCAACGCGGTCGACCGGTACGACCCGGAGCGGGGCTCGTTCACCGCGTACGCGGCGATCACCATCGTCGGGGAGATCAAACGCCACTTCCGGGACCGCACCTGGGGGGTGCACGTGCCCCGCCGGCTGCGCGACCTGATCCTGGAGGTGGGGCAGGCGACCGCCGCGCTGACCAGCGAGCTGTCCCGGGCCCCCACCGTCGCCGAGCTGGCCGAGCGGCTGGAGACGCCGCAGGAGGAGATCCTCGCGGCCCTGGAGTCGGCGGCCGGCTACAGCCCGGCCTCGCTCAACGCGCCCGTCGGCGGGGAGAGCTCCGCCGAGTTCGGCGACCTGGTCGGCGAGAGCGACAACGCGTTGGAGTCGGTCGACGACCGGGTGACCGTCAGCGGGCTGCTGCACCGGCTGCCCTGGCGGGAGCGGCGGATCCTGGCCATGCGCTTCTACGGCAACCAGACCCAGGCCGAGATCGCCGCCCGGTTCGGCATCTCCCAGATGCACGTGTCCCGGCTGCTGTCGCGGGCGCTGACCTGGCTGCGGCAGGCGATGCTGGCCGACGCCCCGCCGCCGTGGCAGAACGGCCCGGCCGAGACGGAACCGGCGACGAAGCGCCGGTGAGGCGCAAGGAAGGGCCCCCTGTCGACGCCTGAGGCAGAGAGGGGTGCCCTTCTCACACCCCGGAGCCCGTCACGTGGGCGGGCTCAGTGCTCCGTCGAGTTGCCACGGCTGTGCGGGTGCCGCCACCGCTCGTTCTCCTGCGGGGCCCGCCGCCCCGCGTCCGGCCCGCCCGGCTCCGGGGCGTCGGACTCGTCGAAGCTGGGCCGGCGGACCTCCTCCGGCTCCGGCACGTCCACCGGCCGGGCGCCCGACTGCGGCGCCGGCTGGTACTCGACGGCCTCCCGGGCGCCGTGCGCGCCCTCCGCCGCCGGTGACTCGGGCGCGTGCCGCTCGTGGTGCATCTCCGAGGCGAAGCTCTGCGGCGGCTTCGTGGTGCGCTGGGGCAGGTCCCGGCCCAGGTCGGAGACGAGGTGGCCGTACTTGGCGTCGAAGGCGGGGCGCTCGGAGCGGATCCGGGGCATCCGGTCGAAGTTGCGCAGCGGGGGCGGGCAGGTCGTCGCCCACTCCAGCGAGTTGCCGAAGCCCCACGGGTCGTCGACCGACACCATCGCCCCGTACCGCCAGGACTTCCACACGTTGTAGATGAAGAACAACGTGGACGCGCCGAGCACGAACGACCCGACCGTGGAGATCATGTTGAGCGTGGTGAAGCCGTCGCCGGGCAGGTAGTCGGCGTACCGGCGGGGCATGCCCTCGTTGCCGAGCCAGTGCTGCACCAGGAAGGTGGCGTGGAAGCCGACGAACATCGTCCAGAAGTGCAGCTTGCCCAGCCGCTCGTCGAGCAGCCGCCCGGTCATCTTCGGGAACCAGAAGTAGACCCCGCCGAACGCGGCGAAGACGATGGTGCCGAACAGCACGTAGTGGAAGTGCGCCACCACGAAGTACGTGTCGGTGACGTGGAAGTCGACCGGCGGGCTGGCCAGCAGGACCCCGGTGAGCCCGCCGAGCAGGAAGGTGACCAGGAAGCCGACGGCGAACAGCATCGGCGTCTCGAAGGTGAGCTGCCCCTTCCACATGGTGCCGATCCAGTTGAAGAACTTCACCCCGGTGGGCACGGCGATCAGGTAGCTCAGGATGCTGAAGAACGGCAGCAGCACCTGGCCGGTGGCGAACATGTGGTGCGCCCAGACGCTCATCGACAGCACGGTGATCGCGACGGTGGCCAGCACCAGCCCGGTGTAGCCGAAGATCGGCTTGCGGGAGAAGACCGGGATGATCTCGGTGATGATGCCGAAGAACGGCAACGCCACGATGTAGACCTCGGGATGGCCGAAGAACCAGAACAGGTGCTGCCACAGCATCATCCCGCCGGTGGCGGGGTCGAACACGTGCGCGTCGAGCAGCCGGTCGGCGGCCAGGGCGAACAGGGCGGCGGCCAGCAGCGGGAAGACCAGGATCACCAGGACGCTGGTCAGCAGCATGTTCCAGGTAAAGATCGGCATCCGGAACATGGTCATGCCGGGGGCGCGCAGGGTCAGCGTGGTGGTGATCAGGTTGACCGCACCGAGGATGGTGCCGAGGCCGGAGATGGCCAGGCCGACGATCCACAGGTTCCCACCGATGCCGGGGGAGTGCTCCATCCGGCTCAGCGGCGTGTACGCCGTCCAGCCGAAGTCGGCGGCCCCGCCCGGGGTGGCGTAGCCGCCGACGACCAGGGTCCCGCCGAACAGGTAGAGCCAGTACGCGAAGGCGTTGAGCCGGGGGAACGCCACGTCCGGCGCGCCGATCTGCAACGGGACGATGTAGTTGCCGAACGCGAACACCAGTGGCGTCGCGAACAGCAGCAGCATGATCGTGCCGTGCATGGTGAACGCCTGGTTGTACTGCTCCGGGGAGAGGAACTGCAGGCGCGGCCGGGCCAGCTCGGCCCGCAGCAGCAGGGCCAGCACCCCGCCGATGAGGAAGAAGACGAACGAGGTGACCAGGTAGAGCAGGCCGATCTGCTTGGCGTCGGTGGTCCCGATCAGCTTGATCAGCTTGGCCCCGGGCAGGGCCGGGCGGACCGGGCCGGGAAAGCCGCCGAAGCGGGCCGGCGCGAGGATCGCGGGCCCCCGGTCTCGGGCAGGCTCCGTGGTTACCCGCTTGGGCATGCTTCTCACCCCGTCGTGGCGACAGAAAGGGACGGGCGTGCCTACCCGCCCCTCTCCCTATGTAACCAGGCGAGAGCGGTAATTTCGGTCAATTCGCGGGTGGGCGGGTCTCCGCCACCGTGAACACGACCGCGTTCACCGACAGCCGGGCGACACGGCGGGGTCAGGTGGCGGGCAGCATCGCCCAGACCACCTTGCCGTCGACCACCGGCGCGCTGCCCCAGCGCTGGGTCAGCTCCCGCACCAGCAGCAGGCCCCGGCCGCCCTCGGCCCGCAGGTCCGTCCGGGTCGCCGCGCGGGCCGCGGCGCGGCTGCCGTCGGCAACGGCCAGCTGCAGGTACGGCCGGCGCAGGGTCAGCGTGACCTGCATCGGGGTGCCGGCGTGCCGCACCACGTTGCCGACCAGCTCGCTGAGCACCACCGAGGCCGGGCCGACCAGCTCCGGCAGGTGCCACCGGCCGCAGGCGTCGGCGACCAGCTCCCGGGCCCGTCGGCACGCGCCCGCCACCGGTTCCAGGCGGACCCGCAGCCGGGGCGCGGCGGCGGCCCCCGCCGTCCGGGCCGCCTCGGCGCAGTCCCGCTGCACCGGCAGCCCCCGGCACACCCTCGACTGGGTCAGCCAGCTGGCCGTTCGCGCCGGTGGCGCGCAGAGCACGACGGGCACCGCCGGCCAACCGGCCGCCTGGCGGGCGGCGGCGGCGAAGACCGACAGCGCGAGCCCGTCACGGACGGTGAGGTCGTGGAGGTCGACCACCAGCGCGTCCGGCTGGGCGGTGAGGCAGCGGTCGAGCACCCGGTGCACCGTCCGCATGGTCGCCAGGTCGAGCGCGCCGGCGATGCGTACGACGGTCACGGGCGACTCGTCGCGGACCTCGCAGGTGATCCGGCTCGGCATGCGTGGTCCTCGTTTCCGTCTCGGGGTGACCCCGACGTACCCGGCGCGGTGCCGGGTGAAACGGAACGACGGGCGCGCTCAGCGGGGACGACGGTCACGCGTCGTGAGCACGCCCAGCGCGATCATGCCGGCGCCGAGGACCAGGTGCAGCCAGTTGTCGGCGTTGTTGACCGGGATGAAGTTGGCGCCGCTGCCGTGGTCGACGACCAGGCCGTAGAGCCACAGCACGAGGTAGATCGCCCCGCCGCCGATCAGGAACGTCCGCGCCCCGTCCCACGTGCGCGACAGCGCCAGGCCGGCCAGCCCGAAGGCCAGGTGTACGGCGTTGTGCAGGACCGAGACCTGGAACACCCCGAGCAGCTTCGCCCCGGAGCCGTGGCCGGCGAAGCGCAGGTCGCCGAAGTCGGTGGTGATCCCCGGGACGAAGCCGAGCAGACCGACCAGGAGGAAGACCACACCGACGGTGGCTGCGGCACGCCGCACCGGCGCCCGGCCGTCGGCCGGGTTGCGTCGGGCCCGCGCGTGGGCCATCGGACCGGCCACCACGACCTCCTCACCGCCACTGTCTGACCGCCGGGCGGGAGCCCCCCGGCCGGGCGACGCGTTCCCGCCACCGCCCCGCGCAAACGCGGGCGGTCCGCGCGGGCGGTCTCAGCAGGGGCCCGGCGGCGTTGACAGGTGCCCCTCCGTGCGCCGCCGTCAGGCGGGTTGCAGGGGGCGGGAGGCGGTCTGCCGGACCTGCTCGTACAGCCCGACGTACGCGCGCGCCATCACCGCCGGGGTGAACCGCCTGGCGGCCTCCCGGCGGCACTCGTCGCCGTCGAGCACGCTCGCGGCCAGCAGCAGGTCGGCCAGCTCGTCCTCGTCGGCGGTGAGCAGCCCGGTGCGGCCGTGCTCGATCAGCTCCGGCAGGCAGCCCCGGGCCGTCGCCACGACCGGGGTGCCCAGCGCCAGGGACTCGACCACGGCCGTGCCGCCGGGCTCCTCCCAGCGCAGCGGGAACAGCGAGGCGCGGGCCCCGGCCAGCAGGTCGTCGCGCTCCTGCCCGGCGACCGTGCCCACCCAGCGGACCAGGTCGCCGTCGACGTGCGGGGCCACCTCGTCGTAGAAGAACCGCACGTCCGGGTTCTGCCGGGCCTCGTCGCCCGCCGCGGCCAGGTCCTGCGGCCGGTGGTAGGGCCCGACCGGCCCGGCGAGCACCAGCGGCACGCCGACCCGCCGCGCCAGCCGGGCGCCGACGTCCTGGCCCTTGCCCGGGTTGATCCGGCCCAGGATGATCAGGTAGTCGCCCTTGTCCGGCCGGGGCCGCCGGTCGGCGTCGACGGCGAGCGGAGTGGACAGGTGCACGTGGCCGACGGAGTGTTCCCGCAGCGCCCGGGGGGCACGGGCCAGCTGCGCGGCGGACACGCCGTTGACCCGGACCCGGTCGCCGCCGTCGAGGTTGCCGTACAGGTCGGGGTGCTTGGCCAGGTCCCAGTGCAGGGTGTGCAGCACCGGCGGGGCCTGCGGGCCCATCGCCGCGAGGGTGGCCAGGCCGACGGCCTCCACGTGGTCGTGCACCAGGTCGATGTCGTCGCGGGCGTGCAGCGCGCGCACCACGCCGCCCAGGTGCGCCTGGGAGATGCCGCAGACCTGGTTGTACGGCCGCTGCAGGGCGTGGAACTGGCCGTCGCCGAAGACGGTGATCTTCTCGTCGACGGGCAGGGTGCTGCTGTCCACGGAGGCGAGGACCACCCGCACGCCCAGCCTGCGCAGCTCCGGCACGAGGGTGGCGATGACGTTCTCGATCCCCCCGTAGCCGGGCGGCGGCACGGACAGCCACGGGCCGGCGTTCATCAGGACGGTGAGGCTCATGCGGGATTCCTTCCCTCGGCGGGCCGTCGGGTCGCGCCGGCGGACGCTGCGTCGCGCCGCCACCCCGTCCGTGTCGTCGTACCGGCATCCGGCTTCGGCACGCCGGTTTCCGGCGGCTTCGTCACGCGGGCACCCGGCGCCGGGGCACCCGGTGCCGCAGCTCCGCCAGGGGCGGGCGCTCCTCGACCGAGACGTCGCTGACGACGATCTCCCGGTCGAGGTTCGGCAGCGCGTCGGAGCCGCCCCGCCGGAACTGGGTCAGCAGGGCGGCCGGCACGGCGCCGGGGTTGGCCCAGCCCCGGCGCTGCAACCGCGACCAGGCGGTCAGCATGATCTGCGCCGACATCCGGCCCAGCGCCGCCGTGTCCTGGTGGCGGTGCCGGCGCTCACCCAGGTCCACCTGGGCCAGCGCGTCCAGGCCGACCAGGTCGAGCAGGTCGATCAGCATCGCCGTCTCCACCCCGTACCCGGAGACGAACGGCACCCGTTCCAGCACGTCGCGGCGGCCGGCGTACTCACCGGCGAGGGGCTGGACGAAGCCGGCCAGCTCCGGCCAGAACAGGTTGAGCAGGGGACGGGCCATCAGCTCGGTGACCCGGCCGCCCCCGTCGGCCTCCACGCTGGCCGCCCCCACCAGCGGCCGGTGGTAGAACCCCTTGACGAAGTCGACCGACGGGTCGGTCAGCAGCGGCCCGATCAGGCCGGTGACGAAGTGCGGGCGGAACTCGTGCAGGTCGGCGTCGACGAACGCGACCACGTCGCCCTCGGCCGCCGCCAGCCCGGCCCACAGCGCGTCGCCCTTGCCGGTCAGCCGGGGCAGCCCCCGCGTCATCTCGTCCTGGCCGACCACCTCCGCGCCGGCGGCCCGGGCCACCTGCGCGGTCCGGTCCGTCGACCGGGAGTCGACCACGATCAGCTCGTCGACCAGGGGCACCCGGTCCATCAGGTGCTCGCGGATGGTCGACACGATCGCGCCGACCGTCGCCTCCTCGTTACGCGCCGGCAGGACCACGCTGACCCGGCTGTCGCCCTTGGCGCGCAGCAGCCGCCGCGACGTCCACTCGGCCGCCGAACTGGTCCGATATGTCGCCCATGCCTCCACCACCGGTGTCACACTCGCCTCTGCATCCCGCACTGACGCACCCCCAGATCGTGGTGGAAAACGCGGAGTACGGAATTCCCAATTCCGCCCGCACGCTAACCGGATTGTCGCTAACAGCTTGATCACGGGCCGCGCCCCCACCGGTTTTCGGCAGGTGAACGTTTGATTGCGCGCCCCACCGGGGAGTGTGCATCGCGCGAATGCGAAAGCGTGGCGAAAGGGTGTGCCGATGCGCGGGTGCCGGGTGGGACTGGTCGGGGCCGGCGGGGTGGCGCAGCGCCACGCCCGGGTGCTGGACGGCTTCGACGACGTTGAGATCCTCGGCGTGACCGACGTGGCGCGCGACGCCGCGACCGCCCTGGCCGACGCGCACGGGGCGCGGACCTTCGCCGACGTCGACGAGCTGCTCGCCGCCGGCCCCGACGCGGTGTACGTGTGCGTGCCGCCGTTCGCGCACGGGCCGGTGGAGGAGGCGGTGATCGCCGCCGGGGTGCCGATGTTCGTGGAGAAGCCCGTCGCGGTGGACCTGGACACCGCCGAGCGGATCGCCGACCTGGTCGCCCGGCGCGGGCTGCTCACCGGCGTCGGCCACCACTGGCGGTACCTGCACGTGGTCCGGCACGCCCGCGAGCTGCTCGCCGACCGGCCGGTGCGGATGGTCGGCGGCGCGTGGCTGGACAAGGTGCCCCCGGTCGCCTGGTGGGCGCGGCGGGACCGCTCCGGCGGCCCCGTGGTCGAGCAGGCCGCGCACGTGCTGGACCTGATGCGGGTGCTCGTCGGGGAGGTGACGGAGGTGACCGCGTACGGCGACGGCACCCCGCCGCCGGTCGACGGCGCCGACGTCGACTCGGTGACCACCGCCGCCCTGCGCTTCGCGGCCGGCGCGGTCGGCACCGTCTCCGCCGCCTGCGTCCTGGGCTGGAAACACCGGGCCGGGCTGGAGATCCTGGCCGACGGCCTCGCCCTGAGCCTGACCGAGGACGGCCTGACCGTCCGCGACGCCGACGGCGAGCGCCACCTGGCGGCCGATCCCGACGCCGCCCGCACCGCCGTCGACCGGGCCTTCGTCGACGCGGTCCGGCGCGTGGGCGACGACGTGCGGGTCCCGTACGCCGAGGCGCTGCGCACCCAGCGGCTGGCCCTCGCGATCGCCGAGTCCGCCCGCACGGGGCGGCCGGTGTCCCTGCCGACCGGTCCCGCCGCGTCCCCCCACGCCGCCGTGCCGACCGCGACGCGGGTGGGCGTCGATGCGTGACCGGGTGGTGGTGGTGAGCGGCCCGGGGCGGGTCGAACTGGTCGAGCAGGACGCCGACGAGCTGCGCGACGGCACGTTCCGGGTGCGGACCCTCTACAGCGGGGTCTCCGCCGGCACCGAGCTGAGCTTCGTCAAGGGCACCAACCCGTACCTCAACGTCACCTGGAACTCGGTGCTGGGGCTGTTCCAGCCGGGCGAGGCGAGCACCCCGTACCCGGTGGCCCGGCTGGGCTACATGCAGGTGGGGCGGGTGGTCGAGAGCCGCACCCCGGCCGTCGCCGTCGGCACGGTCGGCGCGATGACGTACGGCCACCGCACCGGCCACGTCGCCGACCCGCTCGCCGAGCGGTTCGTCCCGCTGCCCGACGACCTCGACCCCCTGCTCGGCGTCTACGTCGCGCACATGGGCCCGATCTGCGCCAACGGGCTGCTGCACGCCGCCGCCGACCTGCGCGGCACCGACGTGCGCTCCCTCGGCGACGGGGTGGCCGGCCGCCGGGTCGCGGTGGTCGGCAGCGGCGTGGTGGCCCTGCTCACGGCCCTGTTCGCCCGGCACCACGGCGCGGCGTCGGTGGTGGTGCTCGACCCGACCCCGCAGCGGCGGGCGGTCGCCGAGGCGCTCGGCCTGCAGACCCTCGACCCGGGCGCCGACGACCCGGCGGTGGTGCTGAAGACCCGGTGGAACCACGCCGCGGGCGACCGGGGCGCCGACGTCGTCTTCCAGTGCCGGGGGCAGGCGTGGGCGTTGCAGCTCGCGCTGCGCCTGCTGCGCCCCCACGGCACCGTGATCGACCTGGCCTTCTACCAGGCGGGCGCGGACGCGGTCCGCTTCGGCGAGGAGTTCCACCACAACGGGCTGTCGCTGCGCTGCGCCCAGATCGGGCGGGTGCCGCGCGGGCTCGCCCCGACCTGGGACCGGGAGCGGCTGTCGGCCGAGACCGTCGACCTGCTGCGGGCGTACGGTGATCGGATCCGCACGCATCTCGTGTCGGCGGTGGTGCCCTTCGATCAGGCTCCGGAGCTGCTCACCGACCTGGCCGAACGCCGCCGACAGGAGTTGCAGGTGGTGTTGACCGGCTGACCGGGCCGCACGATCCGGCCCGGGTCGCGTACCGTTGCGGCTCATGGGTGTGTCGCAACGGTTGAAGAGCAGGTTCCGTCGGTTCCTCCAGCGCCCGGGCACCACGGTCGACCTGGGCCCGCTGGAGAAGCTGCTGCCGGCCATCGAGGGCCGTGAGGAGGAGCTGTCGGCGCTGACCGACGCCGAGCTCACCGAGGCCGCCGGCTCCGCCACGGGCTACGAGGAGATCTGCGCGATCGGCCGCGAGGCCGCCCGGCGCGGGCTGGACCAGCGGCCGTACGACGTGCAGCTGCTCGGCGCGATGGCCCTGCTCTCCGGCAAGGTCGCCGAGATGGCCACCGGTGAGGGCAAGACCCTGACCGCCACGATCGCCGCGTACGGGCACGTCCGGCTCGGCAACGGCCCGGTGCACGTGCTCACCGTCAACGACTACCTGGCCCGCCGCGACGCCCGCTGGATGGAGCCGGTCTACGCCCTGCTCGGGCTGACCGTCGGCTCGGTCAGCGAGGCGTCCACCCCGCAGGAGCGCCGCGACGCGTACGCGTGCGACGTCACGTACGTCTCGGTCAGCGAGGCCGGTTTCGACTACCTGCGCGACCAGCTCGTCACCGACCTCGACGACCGGGTCCAGCCGGCGCTGCGCACGGCGATCGTCGACGAGGCCGACTCCATCCTGATCGACGAGGCCCGGGTGCCGATGGTCCTCGCGGGCGCGGTCGGCGGCGAGCAGGACCCGGTGCACGCCGCCGCGGCCCTGGTGCGCGGCCTGCGCAAGGGCAAGCACTACACCGTCGCCGAGGACGGCCGCAGCGTCGCCTTCACCTCCGCCGGCCTGGCCGCCGTGGAGGCCAAGCTGGGCGGCATCGACCTGTACGACACCGAGCACGTGGGGCAGCTCTCGGCCGTCAACGTGGCCCTGCACGCGCACGCCCTGCTGCACCGCGACGTCGACTACATCGTGCGGGACGGCTCGGTGGAGCTGATCGACGAGATGCGCGGCCGGGTGGCCCAGCGCCGCCGCTGGCCCGACGGCCTCCAGGCCGCCGTGGAGGCGAAGGAGGGGCTCGACGCCACCGCCGAGGGTGAGGTGCTGGGCACCATCGCCGTGCAGGCGTACATCGCGCTCTACCCGAAGGTGTGCGGCATGACCGCCACGGCGGTGCTGGTCGGCGACCAGCTGCGCGAGTTCTTCGGCCTGGAGGTGGCGGTGATCCCGCCGAACACCCCCTGCGTGCGCGAGGACGAGCCGGACCGCATCTACGCCACCCGGGCCGAGAAGGACGAGGCGCTGGTCGACGAGATCAGGCGCTGCCACGACAAGGGTCGGCCGGTGCTGGTCGGCACCCTCGACGTCAAGGAGTCCGAGCAGCTCGCCGTCGGGCTGGAGGCCGCCGGGGTGCCCTGCGTGGTGCTCAACGCCAAGAACGACGACGACGAGGCGGCGATCATCGCCGAGGCCGGCGCGTACGGCGCGGTCACCGTCTCCACCCAGATGGCCGGGCGGGGCGTCGACATCCGGCTCGGCGGCAGCGACTCCGCCGACCGGGACCGGGTCGCCGAGCTGGGCGGCCTCTACGTCATCGGCAGCGGCCGGCACGACAGCCGCCGCGTCGACGACCAGCTGCGCGGCCGGGCCGGCCGGCAGGGCGACCCGGGCGGGTCGGTGTTCTTCGTCAGCCTGGAGGACGACCTCGTGGTCCGGCACGCCGGCGACGCGGTCCCCGCCTCGCCCCGGATGAACGCCGACGGCCTGGTCACCGACCCGCAGGTCGACTACGCCGTGGAGCACGCCCAGCGGGTCGCCGAGGGCGTCAACCACGAGATCCACCGCAACACCTGGCGCTACAGCGTGGTGATCGAGCAGCAGCGCAAGGCCCTCGCCGAGCGGCGGGAGCGGCTGCTGACCAGCGACATCGCCGCGCTGATGCTGCTGGAGCGGGTGCCGGAGAAGGCCGAGGAGATGGACGAGGACCTGCTCGCCCGGGCGGCCCGGTCGATCGCCCTCTTCCATCTCGACCGGCTGTGGGCCGAGCACCTCGCCGAGCTGTCCGAGGTGCGCGAGGGCGTGCACCTGCGCGCCCTGGGCCGGCTCGACCCGCTCGACGAGTTCCACCGGGCGGCCGTGCCGGCGTTCAACGCGCTGGTGCCGGAGATCGAGGCCCGCACCATCGCCACGTTCACCGAGACCGAGTTCGACGAGGACTGGGAGCCGGACGCCTCGACGCTGGTGCGGCCGTCGGCGACGTGGACGTACCTCGTCCACGACAACCCGTTCGGCTCGGAGCTGGACCGGCTCATCGCCTCGGTGGGGCGTCGGCTCAGCGCCGCCCCGCGCTGAGGCGCGACTTTTCGGCCGTTTCGACCCGGCTTGCCGGGGGTACTAGCGCGCGTCGAAAGAATCGGGAGAGCAAGACGATGAGACAGCGCAGGGGCGGTACGGGGCGCCGGTGGCCGGCGTTCCCGGCGGGGGCAGTGGCCCGGTGAACCTGGAGGCGCAGGTCGCCGGCACCGAGACCCTGAGCGTGCTGGAGACGGCGGCGCTGCTGCGGGAGCTCACCGCCGGCCTGATCGAGGTGACGGATTTCGACGCGGCGCTCGTCCAGTTGGTCGGGCTCGCCCAGGCGGCTGTCGCCGGGGTCGCCTGGTGCGGTTTCACGGCGCTGCGGGCCGGCGAGCCGGCCGGGGTGGCCGCCTCCGACCCGGCACTCGCCGGCCTGGACGACCTCAGCGACGGCCCCGACACGCCGGCGATGAGCGCCATCCACCGCCGCGAGATGATCATCGCCGAGGACCTCGGGCGGGAGTCGCGCTGGCCGGGCTGGACGGCCCGGGCCCGGCAGGCGGGGGTGCGTGGCGTCATCTCCGCGCCGGTCGACGTCGACGAGCAGGTCATCGGGGCGATCAACCTGTACGCTTCGACGCCGGACGCGCTGACCACCCGTCACCAGCTCACGGCGATGCTCCTCGCCGAGCACGCCGGGCTGCTGCTGGCCGCCGTCCGGGGCCGGGAGCGGCGGGCCGCCGAGGCCACCGAGCGGGACGCCGCGCTGCTCGGCGAGGGGGTGGTCGGGCAGGCGATCGGCGTCATCATGACCCAGCGTGGCTGCCCCGCCCCGGAGGCCCTGGAGGTGCTGCGCAGCGCGGCGACGTCGCTGGACATCCCGCTGCGCGAGGTCGCCGAACGCCTGGTGGCCACGGTCGCCCGCCCCCGGGAGGGCTAGCTGCGGGCCGGGCCGCCGGCACCGCCGGCCACCAGTCTGTCGGCGATCCGACGGCCGGCCGTTTCCCCATGGCGACCTGCGGGTAGCACCCTGGACTGGTGAGCTGAAGCGACCAGGGGAGGGCGCGATGGAGAGCCGACTGCGGGTGCACGGGCATCCCATCCAACCGATGCTGGTGACGTTCCCGTTCGGGCTCTTCGTCAGCGCCACCGTCTTCGACCTGGCCGACGTCGCGGGCGGTCCCGCGTTCCTCGGCGAGGTCGGCTACTGGACCTCGGTCGCCGCCCTGGTGGCGGCCGCGCTGTCCACCGTCGCGGGGATGGTCGACCTGTGGGACGCCGCGGGCGAGCGGACCCGCCGCACCAAGATCACCTTCAACCTGGTCAACGCGGCGATGGCCGCGCTGTTCCTGCTGACCTGCCTCATCCGGGCGCACTCGCCGCAGCGGGGCGCGACCGGCGTCATGCTCGCCGCCGAACTGGTCGCGCTCGGGCTGGGCGGGGCCGGCGTGTGGCTCGGCGCCCGCCTGATGCGTCAGTTCGAGGCCGGGCGCGCCGAGACGGGCACCCTCGACGCGCTGGGCCCGGTGGCGGGCTCCACCGTGGAGATCGTCCGGCCCCGCGTCTGAAACCCGGTTGTCCCGGCGCGGTGGGTGCGACGATGCTTCCGCCCATGAGCGGAAAGCGGGGATTCGAGGAGCTGATCGCCGAGGGCGCGTCCGTGCCCGTGCAGGGCTGGGACTTCTCCTGGCTGCGCGGGCGGGCCAGCGAGGAACGACCGCCGTGGGGCTACGCCCGGCTCGTGGCCGACCGGATGGCCCGGGCTGACGCGGCGCTGGACGTCGACACCGGCGGCGGGGAGGTCCTCGCCGAGGTGCCCCGCCCGCCCCGGGTCCTGCTGGCCACCGAGGCGTGGCCGCCCAACGTGGAGGTGGCCCGGCGCAACCTGCGCGCGGTCGGCGCGACGGTGCTCCAGGTCGCCGAGGGCGGCGGCCTGCCGGTGGCCGACGCCGCCCTGGACCTCGTGGTGAGCCGACACCCCGTGCACACCCCCTGGGACGAGATCGCCCGCGTGCTGCGGCCCGGCGGGACGTTCCTGTCCCAGCAGATCCGCGGCGGCACCATGCGGGAGCTGAGCGAGGCGATGCTGGGTCCGCTGCCCCCGCCGCAGCGGCAGCTCCCCGGCCAGGCCGTCGCCGCCGCCGAGGCGGCCGGGCTGACGGTGCTCGACCTGCGCGAGGCGACCCTGCGCACCGTGTTCCACGACGTCGCGGCGGTGGTCTACTTCCTGCGCAAGGTGGTCTGGACGGTCCCCGGGTTCACCGTCGAGCGTTACCGACCCCAGCTCGCCCGCCTGCACGACCGGATCGAGGCCGACGGCCCGTTCGTGGCCCACGCCCGGCGCTTCCTGATCGAGGCGGTCCGGCCCGCCTGAGCCGGCCTGGACCGACCCGCGGCCGGCGTCGCCCGCGCCGGCCGCGGGGACCGCCGCCGTGCCCCTGCCCGCGGTCGGCGTGGCTCCGGTCAGCCGTGCGCCTCGGCGTGGTGCGCGGCGAGCACGTCCGCGCCGAAGTCGCTGGCCGGGCGGCGCAGCACGGTGTGGGCGTGGTTGCCGTCGTCGGCGGTGTTGTCGTACTCGATGAGCAGGTCGTCGCCCTGCACCCGGTAGTAGTGGCGCTGCCCGGGCCCGGTGGGGCCGGCCCAGGCGAAGTGCAGAGGCCCACCGGCGAGCCGGCGGGCCTCCCGGGCGGCCAGCTGCGGCGGCAACCGGTCCAGGTACACGGCGACGAGCTGGTCCAGCAGGGCCCGGCCGGTGGGGCCGAGCCGGTCGGCCGGCACCCCCAGCGGCGCGATCTGCCCGGCGACGCGGGGACGGGTGGCGCTGACGATGTCGGCGGGGGCGTCGTCGGCGACGATCGCCGCCGCCCGTCCCGCCGGGCCGATGGCGTCGAGCAGGGCCCGGCCCAGGTCCTCCTCGACCCCGAGCGGCCGGGACACCGGGTGCCCGGCGTGCCGGACGGCGGCCGGGTTCGCGCCGAGGAAGACGGGCGCGGGGGAGACCTGGTCGTCGACCACGGTCATGCTCACCGACAGGTGGTGCCCCTCGAACCGCCAGGCCCACCGGTCGTCGCGGGCCGGGTCGCCGAAGACCGCGACCCAGTAGTCGCCGCTGTGCCGCCCGCGCCGCCAGCCCTCGGCCCGATCGAGCACCTCCTCCAGCGCGACGACGGCCATCGCCTGCGCGTACGCCGCCGGGCTCAGGGCCGTGGCCAGCAGCCGGTGCGCGGCCTTGCGGCCGGCCCGGTCCAGGTCGGCCAGGCACACCCCGGGGCGCGGCCGGGGACGGTACTCCAGCCACCGCCGGGCCGCGTCGTCGTCGAACCGGTGCGTGGCGCGGGTCCGCGCCGAGTCGTCCAGCGCGCCGAGCAACGTGGTGCCGGCCGCGCGCATCTGTTCGGGTAGGGGATCGTCCACCGACCCTGTATACCCGGCCGGGCGCGGCCAGCGCGCCGCGAGCGGGGCCGGCGCGCCGCCTGGTAGCTTGCCGGGCCGGCGCGGGAGGGGCGATGGGCGACGACAGGGTGTACGTGGGCAAGGCGGACGTGGACGGCCCCCGGGAGGGCGGCTGGCTGCTGGGCCACTTCATGCCGGAGGGCGACCCGCGGCGCAGCGGCGACGTGGAGGTGAAGTGGGGCGTGCACGCGGCGGGGGAGGCCCGCTCGCGGTGGGCCACCGGCGAACGGCGTACGGCGCTGCTGGTGCTGGTCAGCGGCGGCCGGTTCCGGGTCGAGCTGCCGGACCGCACGGTGCTGCTCGCCGAGCCGGGTGACTACGTGGTGTGGGGGCGGGGCGTGGACCACTCCTGGTACGCCGAGCGCGAGTCGGTGCTGCTGACCGTGCGTTGGCCGTCGGTACCGGGCTACCGGGTGGAGCCACCGGTGCGCCGCTGAGGCGCGCGCCAAGCCCACGCGGCTTCCCATCATGTGGTATTACCTACTAAACCTATAGGCTTTACCTCCTATGCTGGTGGTCGCACGCTCCGCACCGATCCCGTGAGGTCCCGCATGGTAGTCAGCCGCCGTCCCGAGCCCGACCTGCTCGCCGTCGCCGCCCGGTACGCCGCCGACCCGGCCGGCTGGCCGGTGCCGCTGCGCTTCCATCCCGAACACCGGTGGTACGCGCGCCTCGCGGTCGCCGCCGACCACGAGGTCTGGGCGCTGAGCTGGCTTCCCGGCCAGGGCACCGACCTGCACGACCACGGCGGCTCCTCCGGGGCCTTCCTGGTCGTGGACGGCGTCCTCACCGAGGAGACCGTCAGCGGCGGCCGGCTGCGCCCGCACCGCCTCGCCGCCGGGGCCGGCCGCCGCTTCGGCGCCCGCCACGTGCACGTGGTCACCAACCGCGACGACCAGCCGGCGGTCAGCGTGCACGTCTACCGTCCCGCGTTGACCCGGATGACCCGCTACCGCCTCGTCGACGGCCTGCTGCGGGTGGCCGAGGTCGCCGAGGCCGGCGTCGCGTGGTGACATCGTTGACCACCTCGACTCCCTGGAAGGACCCGACCATGCCGCACCACCCCGCCCGCGCCGAGAGCTGTCCACGTCCCGTGCCACCCCCCGGCTCCCGGGGCATCGACGAGATCCTCGCCGAGGCGCGCTCCCGGCTGCGGCGGCTCGACCCCGAGCAGGCGCACCTGGCGTACCGCGAGGGCGCCCTGCTGGTCGACATCCGGCCGGCCGCGCAACGCGCCGCGCACGGCACTGTGCCCGGCGCCCTGGCGATCGAGCGCAACGTGCTCGAGTGGCGCTTCGACCCCCGGTGCGCGGCCCGGCTGCCCCAGGCCGTCGGCTACGACGTGCCCGTGGTGGTGCTGTGCCAGGAGGGCTACACCTCCTCGCTCGCCGCCGCCGCGCTCCAGGACATCGGCCTGCACCGCGCCACCGACGTCGTCGGCGGCTTCGCGGCCTGGCGCATCGCCGGCCTGCCCACGCTCGGCCCCACGCCCCCGCCCCGTTCCCCGTCCGTCGCGCCGCCGGTGACCGCCGGCCGGGCGCACCACTGACCGCCGCGCCCCACCGGACGCGGCGGTCGGCACCGCCATCTGAGGAGGCACCATGTCCGTCGTCGCCATCTCCTCGCGCCCCCACCCGCCGGGCCGGGCCGAGCGGGCCCCCCAGTGCCGCCCCGACCGTGCGCCGGCAGGCCGGGTCGACCGGGTCCCGTCGCCGGGACACGCCCGGTCCGTGCCGACACTGACCGTCACCGTCGAACTCGCCCCCGGCCAGCTGACGCCCCGCCTCGCCCGGCTGGTCGAGCTGCTGGGGGAGCTGGCCGAGTCCGGCGAGGGCACGCTGCTGGCGGGCTCCACGGAACAGGGCCGCCGCGCACCGGAGCCGTGGGCCCCGGCGGAGCGCCGGCCCCGCCCGGTCGAGTTCCGGTCGGCGCAGGCCGACCCGGCGGGGCCGCGACCGCTCGTGCCCCGGGTCTCCGCCGCCGCCCCGCCGCCCCCCGAGGACCCCGAGGAGGTACGCATCCTGGCCGCCTCGCGGGTGGTGCGGCAGGGCCCCCGGGTCATCCCGCTGACCCGCATCGAATTCGACCTGCTGCACTTCCTGGCCGAGAACCCCCGCCGGGTCTTCACCCGGTTGCAGCTGCTCAGCAACGTCTGGGGCTACGAGCACGCCATCGCCCGCACCGTCGACGTCCACGTCCGACGGCTGCGCGCGAAGCTCGGCGCCGCCACCCCGTTGGTCACCACGGTCTACGGGGTCGGCTACCGGCTCGCCGACGAGGCGCGGGTCAGCGTCGACCCGCATCGCTGAGACGTCCGCCGCGCAGCCGGCGACGCGGCGCACCCCGGAACCGGGGTGCGCCGCGTCCGCGTGTCGGACGTCCGCGCCGCCTGGCCGGTCACCCTGCGGCCCGACCGCGAACGGCGGGCCGCGCGGGTACCCCCCCGTATCCCACGATCATGGTGACTCTGCTGTAATCATCAGGCCTCGTACGCAGAGCGAGCATCCGGCTCCGATGTGTTCGTCAATTGTCACATTCATGCAACGTAGCCGCCCCTTGACCGCCAGGTGGGCGCCGGGAAGCATCGATGCAGCGGCGTCCCGGGCCGTGGGGAGATACCCGGACCAGCCAAGGAGGACCATGTCGGTCAGCCCCGCATCGCCGCGCGCCGGATGGCATACGTCCCAACCCGCGGTTCCCGGTCGGCCCCCCGGCGGTCAGCGCCGTCCCGTCAACGGCACCACGCCCGTGCTCACCGTGACCCTCAGCATCCCGCTCGTGGCCGAGGAGACCCTGACCCCGGCGGCCCGCCGCCTGCTCGACGCCGCCCGCGAGATGCTGGAGCGGGGCGAGGGGGTCGTCACCGCCGGCCCCGCCCCCGAACGGCGGCCCGACCAGGTGCCCGCCGGGCGCACGCCGCCCCGCCCCCTGGCCCCGACCATCCCGGCGCTGCACATCCTTGCGTCGTCCCGGTCGGTGCTGCGCGACAACGAGCCGCTGCCCCTGACCCGGCTGGAGTTCGACCTCCTGCTGCACCTGGTCGCCCACCCCCGGCGGGTGTTCACCCGGCTGCAACTGCTCAACGCCGTCTGGGGCTACGAACACGCCGGGGTCCGCACCGTCGACGTGCACGTGCGCCGGCTGCGCGGCAAGGTCGGCGTGGACGTGCCGCTGGTCACCACCGTCTACGGCGTCGGCTACCGGCTCGCCGACGACGCCCGGGTGACCATCGACCGCAGCGGCTGACGACCCCACCGGCCGGGCCCGTCAGCGCCGGCCCCGCCGCCCGGCCCGCGTCGCGCGCCCGACGACCGGGCACGATGGTCGGATGCGCGTGCGCCCCATCACCCCCGAGCGGCTCGTCACCGAGCTGACCGAGCGGCTCGTCGCCGCCGACCCGCCCGGCCGGCTCCGCGTCGCGGTGGACGGCGCCCCGGCGGCGGGTCCCGACGAACTGGCCGCCGCGCTGGTCGACCCGCTGCGCGCTCTCGGCCGCCCCGTGCTGCACGTGCGGGCCGCGGACTTCCTCCGTCCGGCCTCCGTGCGGCTGGAGTTCGGCCGGACCAATCCCGACGCCTACTACGAGGGGTGGGTCGACGAGCCCGGCCTGCGCCGCGAGGTCCTCGACCCGGCGGGGCCCGGCGGCTCGGGCCGGATCCTGCCGTCCCTCTGGGACCCCCGCACCGACCGGGCCAGCCGGGCCGGCTACGTCACGCTGCCGCCCCACGGCGTCGTCCTCGTCAGCGGGGCGCTCCTGCTCGGCGGCGGGCTCCCCGTCGACCTCGCCGTGCACCTGGAACTCTCCCCGGCCGCCCTGGCCCGGCGCACCGACCCCGCGCTGCGCTGGACGCTGCCTGCCTTCGCCCGCTATGCCGAGGAGGTCGCCCCGGCCAGCTTCGCCGACGTGGTGGTGCGCGTCGACGACCCCCGCCGCCCCGCCCTCGTGGAGCCCGACGCCGCCCGGTGACCCCGGGCCGCACGCCCCCTGGGGCGCCGCCCCGGGAGGCGGGCTGGAGATTCCAGAATTCGGTGGTTTGGCGCGGCTGCACCCGGGGTAATCGCCCGGCTCACAGAGCGCGAGTGATCTCCACCCGCGTCACGCAGCGACCGGGCCGGGCACCACCCCGGCGCACCAGCCAGGAAAGGCAGGCAGCGATGCTCGTCCACGACACGGTAGCCACCGGCCGATCGCAGGCGGACACCGACCAGATCCGGGCGTCCCTGCGGGCTCGCTACGAGGAGCTCTCCGCCGAGTACGAGCAGGCGGTGCTGCAGAGCCAGGTGCTGCGCCTGGTGGAGGTCGGCGACACCGCCGGCGACGACCAGGCCGACAGCGGCACCAAGACGGCCGAGCGGGACACCGCGCAGTCGCTGCTGCGCACCATCCTCGACCGCCGCGCCCAGTTCGAGCGGGCCCTGGGCCGGCTCGACGAGGGCACGTACGGCTTCTGCGAGGGCTGCTCGGCCCCGATCCCGGTGGAGCGGCTGGAAATCTTCCCCTCCGCCACCGCCTGCGTCACCTGCAAGCAGAGCCGGGAGCGGCGGGCCGCCTGAGGCGGCCCCCTCCGGTCGCCGGTCGGTAGCGGACGCGGTGCACTCCACCCATGGGTGAGATCAAGGTGGGCACCGCGTCCTGGACCGACCGGACCCTGCTCGACTCCGGGTGGTATCCGCAGACGGCGGACACCCCGGAGAAGCGGCTGTCGTACTACGCGAAGCAGTTCCCGCTGGTCGAGGTCGACGCCACCTACTACTCGCCGCCGGCCGAACGCACGGCGCGGCTGTGGGCCGAGCGCACCCCGGCCGGGTTCACCTTCAACGTCAAGGCGTTCAGCCTGCTGACCGGGCACCCGACACGGGTCTCCGCGCTCTACAAGGACCTGCGGCCGGACACCGACAAGCGCAACGTCTACCCCGGCGACCTGCCCGCGCAGGCGTACGAGGAGGTGTGGACCCGTTTCCTGTCCGCCCTCGACCCGCTCGTCGAGGGGGGCCGGCTCGGCGCGCTGCTGTTCCAGTTCCCGCCGTGGTTCACCATCAAGCGGGACAACAAGCAGTATCTGCTGGAGGTGACCCGCCGGTGCGCACCCCTGCGGCCGGTGTTCGAGTTCCGGCACGCCTCCTGGTTCGCCGGGGACAACCGCGACGAGACGCTCGGCTTCCTGCGCGAGCACGAGCTGGCGTACGTCTGCGTGGACATGCCGCAGGGCCACCGGTCCTCGGTGCCGCCGGTGCTGGCGGCCACCGCCGACCTGGCCGTGGTCCGCTTCCACGGCCACAGTGCCAAGTGGGCCAGCAAGGACATCCACGAGAAGTTCGGCTACGACTATTCCGACCGGGAACTGCGCGACTGGGCCCCGAAGCTGCGCACGCTCGCCGACGACGCGGGCGAGACCCACGTGCTCATGAACAACTGCTACCGGGACTACGCCCAGCGCAACGGCCAGCGCCTCCAGTCCCTCCTGGACGCCGGCCCCTGACGCGGGCCTGGTCCCTCGCGCGGGCGACCGGGTTCGAGATCGCGCTCAATCAGGGAAGGAGTGGCATCCCCAAGGGCCAGGAGGCCACTCTTTCCGCGATCGAGCACGATCTCTCCCGCGCTGCCCCGCCTCGACGTCGCCGGCCACGCCGCGAATAGGAGATCTTGGAAGCGGACGGCCCCTCCAGGGGCCGAAATCTTCCAAGATCTGCCCCGGTCACGGCTCGTCGCCGTAGGCGGTGCGCTTGCAGCCGCGGGGAAACGCTGTGTCTCTTCCCGCCCCGGCAAGGGTCCTAGTCGGGCTCGACGCCGGCCTGGCGGAGGAGGGTGCGGATCCACTCGCGGGACAGGCCCGTGGCAGCGACGAGGTCCCGCATGCGGGTGCCGGCCCGTGCTTCCGCCACGATCGCTTCGCCGAGGTCTCGCCGCGCTTGACGCAGCGCGTCCTGGCTTGTGCGCACCTGAGCCTTGGCGGTGTCCACGGCGTTCTGGGCAGACCGGTAGGCCGCCGTCGCCGAAGCCAGATCCTGTGCCACGCCGTCACACTGTCACACCGGCGATCTTGGCCATTTCTCGGTCGAGAAACTGGCCAGCAAACTATCTTTATGTTGGCCAGTTAGGCGGTATGGTGTTGGCATTGAGGGGTTGGGTTCGACAGGGGAGGTTCGGGTCGTGAGTGTGTTGCCGCCGTTGGCCGGGTGCGGGGAGTTGGCCACCGTCCGGATCGAGGTGTACGGGGCAGGCGGCCTCGACGCCGCCGCGTACGCGTGCGCCGGGCACGCGGCCCCGATCGTCGCCACGATCGAGGCCGCCGGGTGGTCCGCTTGTCCGGTGCCGCGCGTCCCCGAGTCGGGCCGGCCCTGCGGGCACGTCTACCGGTACCCGACCGGCGGGTTGGCCGACCCGCCCGGCGACGCCCATCCCCGCTGGTGCGACCGGGACGGCTGCGCCGCGAGACGACGGCACCGCTCCACGCGGCTCCCGCTGACGCCGCGCTCGCCGGAGCCGCCCGCCGGCCCCCTGGCCGCCGACGACCCGGCCGCCGAAGGCCTGGCCGCTAGAGCCCGAACCGAAGTCGCCGCCGACGTGGCGCTGGCGCAGGCGCTCGTGCCCGGCGCTGGCCCGGTGCTCGTGGTCGCCGTGGGTGGGGCCGAGCCCGGCGAGCTGATGTTCACCCTCGACCAGGGGCGGGTCCTGTCCTACCGGCTCCGCCGCCTGCTCGACCTGGCCGCCGCCACCCACGCCCGCCGCGCCGGCCCCGGGGTCCGCCCCCGCAACCGGCGCGGCTGCCCCTGACCGGGCAGGGGAGGGGTCAGCTCGTCTCGCCGGCCATGCTGAACGAGCGGAGCCGGTCGATCGCCAGCACGGTGAAGCCCACGCTGATCAGCGCGCTCATCACCGCCGCCACCGGCACCGACACGTCAGCCAGCAGCAGGTCCGTGGGGGCGATCCGGTCGGCGAGGGTGATCACGTACTGCTGGATGGAGAGCACCCGCGTGCCGCTCACGACGCTGCCGAGCAACCCCTCCCAGATCAGCACGTAGACCAGGCCGAGCAGCACCGGCCGGCGGGTGAGCAGGCTGAGCGCCAGGAACAGCGCCGAGTACGCCAACGCACCGACCGCCGACGCGGCGGCCAGCGCCAGGCCGAGCCGTGCGGAGTCGGCCAGCAGGCCGGCGGCGTAGAGCGGCAGGGCGACGGTGACGCCGGTGACGGCGGTGGCCACCGCCAGCTTGGGCAGCACGATCTGCCAGCGGGGCAGCGGCTTGGTCAGGATGTGCACGACCGTGCCGTCGTCGATCTCGGCGCCGAGCACGCCGGTGCCGACGATCAGGGCGACAACCGGGAGCACCACGGCCAGGCCGAGGCCGACCAGCACCGGCGGCCCCCAGTCGCGCGGGGTGACCCCGAGCCACCGGGAGAGCACCGCCAGGCCGACCAGCACCATGGGCAGCGGCAGCAGGAGGAGGAAGCGGCGACGCCCGAACAGCCCGCGCAGGGTGAGCCAGGAAACGGTAGACATGGGGTTCAGGCCTCCACCAGGTAGGAGAAGACGCTCTCCAGGGACTCGTCCTCGGGCACCAGCTGGCGCACCCGGACACCCTCCCGCAGGGCGATCTTCGGCAGCACGCGGGTGAACGCGCCGTAGTCGCCGGCGCGCACCGTCAACCCGGCGCGGCCCAGCTCGACGCCCGTCACCGACGCCTCGGCCATCAGCGCCACGGCGAGCGCCCGGTCGTCGGTGGAGCGCACGGTGAACACGTGCGGCCGGTTGGTCATCAGCCGGCGGATGGTGCGGAAGTCACCGGAGGCGGCCAGCCGGCCGGCGACCATCACCTGGACGGTGCCGGAGACCTGCTCGACCTCCTCCAGGATGTGCGAGCTGAACAGGATGGTGCGGCCGGCGTCGCCGAGGCGGTGCAGCAGCTCCATCATGTGCAGCCGCTGCCGCGGGTCCATCCCGTTGAACGGCTCGTCGAGCAGCAGCACCTGGGGCTCGTGCACCAGCGCGGCGGCCACCCGGGCCCGCTGCCGCATGCCCTTGGAGTACGTGCCGATCCGGCGGTTCTGCGCGCCCTCCAACTCCACCAGGGCGATCGCCCGGCGGGCCGCCGCGGCCGGCTCCGCCAGCCGGTGCAGCTTCGCGCTGGCCAGCACGAACTCGTACGCCGTGAGGTAGGTCTGCACCGCCTCGCGCTCGCTGACCAGGCCGAGCCGGCGGTAGACCTCGGGGTTGCGCCAGGTGGGCCGCCCGCCGAGGGTCACCACCCCGCGCGACGGGGCCAGGAAGCCCGCCATCATGTGCAGCAGGGTCGTCTTGCCCGCGCCGTTGGGGCCGAGCAGCCCGGTGACCCCGGGGCCGAGGCTCATGCTGACGTCGTTGACGGCCACCACGTTGCCGTACCAGCGGGAGACGCCCGCGAGGTCGAGGGCGCGGGTGGCGGCCGTGGGCGTCCCCGTCGCCGGGGCGGCGCTGGTCGTGGTCATCGGGCGGCCACCTTCCGGTATCGACGCAGCAGCAGGGCGACGCAGCCGGCCACGAGCAGCACGGCGGCGACCGCGTAGACGGGGCCGAAGCCGCCGATGGGGACTCCGCTCTGGCCCTCGAACGTCAGCAGGTCGCCGAGCGCCCAGGAGCCCACGCCGCCCACCAGCGTCGACGGCGAGGCGAGGAAGGCCAGCTCGTTGACCGTCCGCGACGGCATGACCGACAGGGTGCCGACGATCGGCGTGGTCATCAGGAACACGGCGACGATCCCACCGGCCGCGAACGCCCGCTTGCCGGTGAGGGAGGCGACCAGCAGCCCGACCGAGGCGAAGACCGCCGCCCACAGCCCGGCGTAGAGCAGGCTCGGCAGCAGGTCGAGCAGCTCCTCGGCGACGCCGCTCATGCCGTCGCCGGTGCTGAACGCGGCGCCAAGGAACATCACGAACTGCGGCCCGCCGAGCAGCAGCCAGAGCGCGGTCGCCAGCGCCAGCAGCTTGGCCAGCGGGTAGTCCGCGCGCGGCAGCGGCCGGGAGAAGTAGAGCGGCAGCACCCCGCTGCGCAGGTCACGGGAGACCAGTTCGGGCGCGGCCACCGCGACGAAGAAGATGACCAGCCAGCTCATGTTGTCGGCGAACTGGGCGTACGTCATCACCGCCTCGCCGATCTGGGCGCGGATGGCGGTGAGGGCGGCGGCGACCGCCGTGACGATGCCGACCACCAGCCACGGGAAGATCTTGGCCTTCGCGCTGCGCCCCAGGCCGAACGCCGTCCGCAGGCCGTGCAGGTAGAGCGCGCCGAAGACGGCCCGGCGGCCCAGCCGGGGGCCGGTGTACCGCTGGTAGCCGATGTCGTGGATGACGCCGGTCGGCTCAGGCATGGCTGGGCTCCCTCGTGGCGAAGAGTTCGGCCACTCGGTGCCGGCGCTGGTCCAGCCGGTGCAGCGGCAGGTCCAGCTCGGCGACCGCGCCGAGGATCAGGTCGTAGGTGGCGTCGTCGACGAGTTCGACGAGCAGCAGCCGGCCGTCCCGGCGCACCGGCAGGCCGAGCGCGCCCAGCCGAGCGGCCAGCTCCTCGGTGCCCTCGCTGACCTCCACGGCGAGCACGTCGGTCGCGGAGGTCATGGCGGAGATGTGGTCGGCGCGCAGCAGCCGCCCGCCGTCGATGGCGACGAGGGTGTCGCAGATCCGTTCCACCTCGCCGAGCAGGTGCGAGCAGACCAGCACGGAGATGCCGAACTCGGTGCCGATGCGGTGCACCAGCGTCAGCATCGCGTCCCGGCCGGCGGGGTCGAGGCCGTTGGTCGGCTCGTCGAGCAGCAGCAGGTCGGGGTCGTGCACGAGGGCCTGGGCGAGCTTGACCCGCTGCTTCATGCCGGTGGAGTAGCCGCCGACGGGGCGGTAGCGCTCCTCGTAGAGCCCGACGTGCCGCAGCGCCTCCGAGGCCCGTTCCCGGGCGACCGTGCGCGGCAGGCCGCTGATCCGGCCGAGGTGGGTGACCAGTTCCGCGGCGGAGAGGTCCGGCGGCAGGGCGTCGTGCTCGGGCATGTAGCCGACCCGGGCGCGCACCCGGGCGGAGTCGGTGGTCGGGTCGAGGCCGAGCACCCGGGCCCGGCCGCTGGTCGGGGTGAGGAGGCCGAGCAGGATCTTGATCAGGGTGGACTTGCCGGCGCCGTTGGCGCCGACCAGCCCGACGATGCCCGGTTCGACCGCGACGGTCAGGTCGGCCAACGCCGTGACCCCGCCCCCGTACGTCTTGGTCAGCGACTCGGTCGCGATGAGTGTCACGCCGTACAGCGTAGGGACCGGGGGTCGCCTGTGGCCGGCGGCCCGTCCCGGGTGGATCCCTGAACTTCCTGGCCGGCTACCCCTAGGGTCCCGGGCCGACGTGGGCGGCATCAGCCCGGCAGCGGACTATCGACTAGGGCCAGCGGAGAAAGCTACGCTGCGACCGAACTTTCGTCGGCCCGAGGAGAAGTCGTGTCGCGCCGTACCGGCAAGCCCTCCTACCTGCTGGCGGCGTCTGACACGCGCCGCCGCAGCAAGGCCCGTCTGGCCGCCGTCGTGGCGGCGATCGGGCTCACGGGCGTTCTCGTGGGCGGTGCCACCGGCTACACGGCCAGCCGACCGGACGGCGTCGAATCGGCTGTGGCGGACATGCGCAGGGCCGAGGTGGAGCGTGACACCCAGCAGGTGGCCGAGCTGACGACGACGGCCCGACGCCTTCGTGACGAGATCTCTCCCATTCTCGGCGCCATCCGGGCGGCTCCGTCGGACGGTGGGCAGCCGGGCCCGGAGCAGGCCCGCCAGTGGCGACAGACCCTGCTTCGGGCCGCGGAGCCGTTCGCCAACCCTCCGTCGGGCACCACCGCCACCAACGTGGCGCGCGCAGGGCTGCAGGGCGCTGTGGAGCAGGCGTCCCTGGCTGTCGAGTCGTATCTCCTCGCTGTCACCGGGCCGCCGACCCAGCGGGGCGCTCTGACGGAGCTGGCGAAACGACAGGCGGCGCAGGCGGTGGCCGCTTGGTCGGTCGCGGCCACCCAGCTCGATCAGGTCAACATCGACACCGGCCAGGGCCACCAGCACGTCCACCTGGACGCCGGTCCGGGCGACGACGCCTTCGCCCCCGACGGCGCGGCGGAGGGCTCCGGCGGCTGACCGTTGCCCGTGCCCTGCGAGCTGCCGGCGGCCGGTCTCATCCCCACGGGGTGAGGCGGCCTCACCCGGGCGGGGCGCAGGGTGGGCGGTGTGCGTGGCCCGTCGGTGGGCCACCCGAGCTGGGTAGGGGGTGCGCACGATGACGGTTCGGGACGTGCCGGATCGACGGCGCGGCGGCGTGTTGCACGTGGTCGGGTCGGCCGGGGACCGCCCCCGCGCGGTGGCGCGGCCCGGTCGGGTCAGCCCCGTTCGGCAGTGGCGCGGCCCGGCCGGGCCGCCGCGCCGCGAAGACGACCGACGGTGAGGGTCACCGACACCGGACACGACCGACCTACGGGGGTGGGCAGATGGCTGAGCAGCTGATCTCGGCGTTCGAGAGTTCGCTGGACAAGACCAACCTGATCCTGAAGGACATCGAGGCGGCGTACGGCTGGCCGAAGGAGCAGCGCAACCAGTCGTACGGGGCCCTGCGCACGGTGCTGCACCTGCTGCGCGACCGGATGCCGGTGCAGGAGAGCGTGGAGTTCGCCGCGCAGTTGCCGGTGCTGCTGCGGGGCATCTACTTCGACGGCTGGCAGCCGTCGGACGTGCCGATCAAGCTGAACCGGGACGACTTCCTCTACGAGGTCCGCCAGGGCTTCCCGTACGACGTCGAGGGCGGCCCGGAGCGCGTGGTCCAGGTGGTGCTGGACACCCTGCGCCGGCACGTCACCCAGGGGGAGTGGGAGGACGTCCGCTCCACCATGCCCCGCGACCTGGCCCAGCTCATTCCCTGACGCCCGGACGCCGGCCGGCCGATCCCGACAGGGGTCGGCCGGCCCCGTCGGCTCCGGCGGCGGTGCCCGGGTCGGGTGGGCGGGTGGACGGGCGACCGTCGACGGTGAGGCCGTGCAGCACCGCCACGGCGGCGAGCGGGAACAGGGCGGCGACGGCGAACCCCGGCCCGAAGCCCAGCCCCGCCACGGCCAGCCCGAACAGCGGCGGGGTGGCCGTGGCGGCCACGTTCTGCAGCACGGTCTGTGCGCTGGTGGCCCGGCCCGCCCAGCTCGCCGGGGCCACGTCCGCGACGGCCGCGTACGCGACGCCGTGCCAGCTGACCGTGGCGACGAGGGCGACCAGCAGCAGCGGGGCCGCCGGCGGGGCGTGCAGCGTCTCGGCCACGGCGAGGGCCCCGAGGGCGGCGGCGGTGCCGGCGGCGATGACCCGCAGCGGCCGGAGCCGCTGGGCGGACCGGTCCGACCAGCGGCCGGCGAGCACCCGCGCCGCCGCCGCGACGAGCTGCGCCCCCGCGATCAACGGCCCGGCGGTACGCACCGGCCAGCCGCGTTCGGTGACGAGGTAGTCCAGCGCGTACGCGCCGACGACGAACTGCGCCACGACCAGCAGGGCGCTCGCCCCGTGCACCCGCCACAGCGTCGGCGACCGGTACGGCGACCGCGCGTGGGTCGCGCCGGCACCGGAGCCTGGCGAGGCGGCGGGCTCTGCGGTGGTGGGCGAGCCGCTGGCGGGCGAGGCGGCGGCGGTCCGGCCGGCGGTGGGCCTCGGCCCGTCGACCAGCAGCAGGGCGGCCACGATCCCGGTCAGCGCGGAGACCGCGGCGGCGACCAGCAGCGCCAGCCGGGGGCCGCCGGAGTCGGCCAGCACCGGCAGGACCGCCGAGGCCGCCGCCACGCCCAGCGGCTGCGACGTCTGCCGGATGCCCATCGCCAGGCCCCGCTCGCCGGGCGCGAACCAGCCGGTCACCACCCGGCCGCTGGCGGCGTACACGGCGGAACCGGCGGCCCCGGCGAGGGCCAGGAGCACGAACAGGGCCGGCCCGGCGGCGGAGGCGGCCCCGGCCAGGAACGCGGCCCCGCCGGTCAGGCCCAGGCCGATGACGAAGCGCTCGCCCCGCCGGTCGGCCAGGACGCCCCAGCCGATGAGGGCGAGCACCATGCCGAGGCTGGGGCAGGCCACCAGCAGGCCCAGCTCCCACAGCGGCAGGTCGGTGGTGCGGCGTAGCGCGGGCAGCAGGAACGGCAGCCCGTACAGGTAGAGGGTGCCTGCGGTCTGCGCGGCGGTGCCGATGCCGAGCATGACCCACCGGCGGGAGTCGGCCATGGCCAGAGGCTAGCTGCCATCCCGATATGAGAGACGATTATCTTGCTATCTGGGAAGCCGGTCCGGGCTCGGCAGTGGCCCTTCGCCGGGCGCCGCATGCGGCGGGCCGGTCGGTTGACGACGGGTGTCGATGCTGACAGGATGTCGGGAGCGCTCCCATCGTCTCGTCGTCGCCGTGGCTGGCGACCCGTAACGAAGGACAGGGAACGCATGCGCATCCACCACCACATCGGTCGGCGCACCAGGTCGGGCCTGCTGGCTGGCCTGCTCGCCGCCACGAGCGCGCTCGCCATGGGCATCGCCGTCGCCCAACCCGGCACCGCCGAGGCCGCCGCCAGCCTGAGGAGCCTCGCCGACGCCAAGGGCCGCGACATCGGCTTCGCCCTGGACCCCAACCGGCTCTCCGAGAGCCCGTACAAGCAGATCGCCGACGCCGAGTTCAACCTCGTCGTCGCCGAGAACGCGATGAAGTGGGAAGTCACCGAGCCCAACCGCAACCAGTTCTCCTTCGGGCAGGGCGACGCGGTCGTCAACTACGCCGTGGGCAGCAACAAGAAGGTGTACGGCCACACCCTCGTCTGGCACAACCAGATGCCCGGCTGGACGTCGAACCTCTCCGGCTCCGACCTGCTCGCGGCGATGAAGAACCACATCGCCGGGGTCGCCGGCCACTACAAGGGCAAGGTCTTCGCCTGGGACGTCGTCAACGAGGCGTTCGCCGACGGCGGCTCCGGTGGACGCCGCGACAGCATCCTCCAGCAGCGCATCGGCAACAGCTGGATCGAGGAGGCGTTCCGCGCCGCCCGCGCCGCCGACCCGGACGCGAAGCTGTGCATCAACGACTACAGCACCGACGGCATCAACGCCAAGAGCACCGCGATCTACAACCTGGTGAAGGACTTCAAGGCCCGGGGCGTGCCGATCGACTGCGTCGGCTTCCAGGCGCACCTGATCATCGGGCAGGTCCCCGGCGACATGCAGGCCAACCTTCAGCGCTTCACCGACCTCGGCGTCGACGTGCGGGTCACCGAGCTGGACATCCGGATGTCCACCCCGGCGAACTCCTCGAAGCTGGCCACGCAGGCCGCCGACTACAAGAAGGTCATGAACATCTGCCTCGCCGTGGCCCGGTGCCAGGGCGTCACCGTCTGGGGCATCACCGACAAGTACTCCTGGATCCCGGGGACCTTCCCCGGTGAGGGCGCCGCGCTGATCTGGGACGACAACTACGCGCCGAAGCCCGCGTACCAGGCGGTCGCCGAGGCCCTCGGCAGCGGCACCACCCCGACCACGCCCGCACCGACCACGCCGGTCCCGACCACCCCCGTGCCCACCACGCCCGCGCCCACCACGCCGGCCCCGACGACGCCCGCCCCGAACGGCAGCTGCACGGTGACGTACGTGCCGAACTCCTGGGGCAACGGCTTCACCGCCGAGATCCGGATCCGCAACGACGGCCCCGACCCCGTCAACGCCTGGAGCTTCGGCTTCTACTTCACCGCCGGGCAGCAGGTCACCAACGCCTGGAACGCCACCGTCAGCCAGTCCGGCACCCAGGTGCTGGCCCGCAACGCCAGCTACAACGGTGCCGTGGCCGTCGGCGGCACGGTGAGCTTCGGCTTCCAGGGCACCCACACCGGGTCCAACCCGTCGCCCACCAGCTTCACGTTCAACGGCAAGGTCTGCGCCAACGGCTGACCGCCCGCGTCCCGCCGGCACACCGGGCGAACCGGACGTGCCGGCGGGACGCGCCGTCTACGGTGGGGTTAGAGAAGATCGTGCCGGGGGTACCACCCGTCGCACGACGAACCCCCGCCGCGCGGCGGGGCGGGAACTTGGCGAGGGAGCACCGCATGGCACTCAACGACGACGACATCCAGACGACCAGCGGCGGCGGCCTGGAGGGCCCGGCCGACGGCGGTGCCACCCCCGGTCAGCAGGACGGCGGTGCCGACGGCGGCGCGGAGGGTCCGGCTGACGGCGGGGCCACCCCGGGTCAGCAGGACGGCGGTGCCGACGGCGGTGCCGAGGGCCCGGCCGACGGCGGCGCGACCCCGGGTCAGCAGGACGGCGGTGCCGACGGTGGCGCGGAGGGTCCGGCTGACGGCGGTGCCACCCCGGGCCACCGGGACGGCGGCGCCGACGGCAGCGCCGTCTGACGCCTCGCGATGACGATCACCGACCCGCCGGGCGGCCACGGCCGCCCGGCGGTCCCGGCTGCCGCCGCCCGCGCCCTCGCGCGCTGCGTCGCCGTCGAGCCGGGCAAGTTCGCCGCCGCCCACTGGGGCCGGGCGCCGCTGCTGTCCCGCGCCGCCGAGCTGCCCAACGCCGACGGCTTCACCGACCTGCTCGGCCCCGCCGACGCCGACGAGCTGCTCAGCCGGCGCGGGCTGCGTACCCCCTTCCTGCGCATCGCCAAGGACGGCCAGCTCGTGCCGGCGGCGCGCTGGACCGGCGGCGGCGGCGCGGGCGCCGAGATCGGCGACCAGGTCCTCGACGAGCGGGTCCTGGAGCTGTACGCCTCCGGCGCGACCCTCGTGCTCCAGGGCCTGCACCGCACCTGGCCCGCCCTCATCGACTTCGCCCGCGACCTCGGCACCGCCCTCGCGCAGCCGCTGCAGGTCAACGCCTACCTGACCCCGGCCGGCAGCCAGGGCTTCGCCACCCACTACGACACCCACGACGTCTTCGTGCTCCAGGTCGACGGGCGCAAGCACTGGCGCATCCACCCGCCGGTGCTGCCCGACCCCCTCGAACGGCAGCCCTGGGGCGGCCGGGCCGACGAGGTCTCCGCGACCGCCCAGGGGCCCGCCGCGCTCGACGTGGTCCTCGAACCGGGCGACGCGCTCTACCTGCCGCGCGGCTGGCTGCACAGCGCCCAGGCCCAGGAGACCAGCTCCCTGCACCTGACCGTCGGCATCCGGGCCCTGACCCGGTACGCCATCGTCGAGGAGCTGCTGGCCCTCGCCGCCGCCGATGCCCGGCTGCGCGCCGGCCTGCCGTTCGGCACCGACGTGGCCGACCCCGACGCGATCGAGCCGGAGCTGACCGAGACCGTCGAGGCGCTGCGGAACTGGCTGCTGCGCGCCGACCCGGCGGCCGTGGCCGCGCGGCTGCGCCAACGCGCCTGGCCGGCCGCCCGGCCCGCCCCGATCCGGCCCCTGGCCCAGGCCGCCGCGCTCGCCGCCGTCGCCGCCGACACCCGGCTCGCGCCCCGGCCGGGACTGCGCTGGCGGCTCGACCCGACCGGGGACGACAAGGTCGCGCTGCGCCTGTTCGACCGGGTGCTCACCCTGCCCGCCGGCTGCGAGCCGGCGCTGCGCGCGCTGCTCACGGGCGCGGTGAGCCGGGTCGGCGACCTGCCCGGTCTCGACGACGACGCCGACCGGGTCGTCCTCGCCCGCCGCCTGCTGCGCGAGGCGATCGCCGTCCCGGCCGAGGGGTGAGGAAGGGCACCTTCTCAGCGGGCGAGGACCAGCAGCACCCCGGTCGTCACCAGGCCCGCCACCAGGACGACCGTGACCGGCCGGGGCGACAGCACCGCGTGCCGACGGTCCGCGAGCCGCTTGGCCAGGGCCAACCCGACCAGCGGGCCGAGCAGGGTCACCACCAGCGCCAACACCGGCAGGCCCACCGCCAGGTCCCCGCCGTTGCGGGCCCCCAGCGCCCGGGCACCGAGGCCGAGCGCGAACATCAGCGCCGCGCCCACCACCCCGCACAGCGCCAGCAGCGGGTTCGCCGAGGCGGGCAGCTCGCCGGGCTGCCGGGTGCGGTCCAGCAGCCCGCGCACCCCGTGCAACAGCAGCAGCGGGTCGCCCGAGGCGTCCCGGGCCGGGCCGGGCGGGTCGCCGAGCCGGCGGGCACCCGCGCCCAACCGGGCCCGCAACTGCTGCCACAGGTGGGCCGCCTCGGCGTCCACCCGCTCCACCAGCTCGCGGGCGTCGGCCGCCTCCCGCTCGGCCTCGCGCAACTGCTCGGCGGCCTCGGCGACGGCCCGCTCGGCGGCGGCGCACTGCTGCTCGTGCCAGGCGTGGGCCTCGGCGCGCTGGGTGCGCACCCGGTCGGTCAGCTCGGCCAGCCGCCGCACCTGCGCCGCGTACGTCTCACTGGTCACCGGTTCGTTCACGCCGACGGTCCGTAGGGGATGATGACCTGCCCGGTGCGGTGCGCCGCCCGGTCGAAGAAGAGCCCCCGCCACGGCCGGGGATACCAGTCGGGGCCGCCGCTGCCCGGATACAGCGACGAGCCCAGCTCGCCGCCCTGCACGTCGAGGGCCACCCACGCGCCGATCTGGTCGGTGCGGGCGGCCGGCCCGCCGAGGTCGACCCGCATCCGGGCCACGCCGCGCCACCAGGCCAGCACGTGGGTGCGCCGCTCCGGGCCGTCGTGCAGGATGCGCCGCAGGTGCTCCAGCCCGGTGCGCCCGCCGACCCGTGCGGCCAGCCGCCCCGCCGCCGCGTCGACCGCGTACAGCAGCAGGTAGTGCGGGGTGGCGGGGGTGCCCGGCCGGTCCAGGGCCGCCGCCGTCTCGGCCATCAGCTCCGGTACGGTCTCGTCGTCGTACCAGGCGGCGTCGTCGGCCAGGTCGGCGTAGAGCTCCCGGGCGGCCGGGTCGGCGTCGGGGTCGAGGCAGGCGATGGAGTACCGGGCGGTGCCGGGGCGGTGCTGGCGGGCCAGCGACCGGGCGGCGGCGTCCAGCACGGCGCACGCCTCGTCGACGCGGGTGCCCAGCACGGCGAGGTTACGCCCGGGCGCCCGGGGCAGCCGCAGCGCCGCCGAGCGGGCCTGCACGTCGATGATCTCCCCGAGCAGGGCCACCGGGCTGCGCGGCACCCCGTCGCCCTCGGGCGGGGTGAGCGCCCGGAAGTCCGGGGCGTCGGCGAGCCGGGGGATCGCGTCGCCGTCGAAGAGCCGGGCCGGCTTCGCGTCGGCGGGGCGCATCCGCCACAGCCGGTGCTGCAGCTCGCTCCACGCGTCCCAGTCGCTGGCCGACGGGATGCGCGCCACCTCGTTGCCCTCGACCAGGCCCGACTCGGCGTTGACCACCGCGTGGTGGCGGGGCAGGGACTGGGCGGCGTCGTTGCGTTCGGCGAGGATGCGCAGCGCCTTGGGCAGCGCGATGCGCAGGGTGAACTGGGCGACCAGCGCCGGCCGCCCCCACAGCGCCTCGATGCCGCGCACGTCCTGCGAGGCCAGCACCAGGTGGATGCCCTGGGAACGGCCCCGGCGGGCCAGGTCTTCGAGCAGGTCGGCGGCCTCCCGGGCGACCACGTCCCGGCCGGCCAGCAGCGCCTGGAACTCGTCGACCACCGCGACGATGCGGGGCCAGTGCCCGGTCGGGTCGACCGCCCGCAGCTCGGCGAGCTTGGTGACCTCGTGCTTCTTCGCCGCGTCGGCGCGCCGACGCAGCTCCTCGGCGAGGAACCGCAGCAGCGCCAGCCCGAACTCCCGGTCGGTGTTGACGTTGATCCCGACGAGCCGCATGTGCGGCAGCCAGCTCGGGTCCCGCCGGCCCTGGGCGAACCGGGCGAAGGACACCCCCTCCTTGAAGTCGAGCAGGTAGAACTCCAGCTCGGCGGGGGAGTAGCGGGAGGCCAGCGCCCCGATCCAGGCGAAGATCAGGTTGGTCTTGCCGGTGCCGGACGGCCCGCCGATCAGCGCGTGCGGCGGGTAGTCGCCGAGATTGAGCAGCACCGGGCGGCCGTGCGGGCCCTCGCCGATGGGCGCGGTCAGCCCCGTCGAGGAATCCTCCCGCCACATCTGCTCCGGCGGCGGCAGCAGGTCGGTGAACGGGGCTGGCGGGGGGCCGGCGTTGACCCGGGCGGCGACCTGCCGGCACGTCTCGGTGACCAGCGTGGCCGGCGGCGGCGGGTCCAGGGTCACCGGCAGGCCGGGCGGGCCGCCCACCCGGGCGCCGTCGGGGCCCACCACGACCCGGGTCACCGTCGGGTCGTCCGGCACCGGCACGCCGCGTACGACCAGGTGCACCCCGCACGCCGCGCCGGTGCGTACGACCCGGTCGAGCTGGCCGCGCTCGTGCCGGGACAGCTCGTCGCCGCCGAGCAGCACCGCCACCCGCCACGGCTCGGGGCGGCGGCCCGTCGCGGCGGCCAGCTCCCGCAGCGAGCGGTATTCCCCGGCGAGCACGGTCTCGTTGATCCGGCGGATCTGCTCCACCAGGTCGTCGAGCAGCCGGCCCAGCCCGCCCGGGCCGACGAAGGTGAGCAGCCCGGCGGTGCCCAGCGGGGCGAAACCGGCCAGCCCCCCGCCGAGGTGCTCCGGGTCGTAGCCGAACAGCCGCACCGCGCCCGGGTCGGCCCGACCCAGGCTGCGCAGCAGCAGCGCCGGCACCACGGCAGCCCCGCCGTCGGCCCCGGCCCCGCTCAGGTGCACGTGCCCGGCGTCGAGCAGCGGCACCAGCGCCGGCACCGGCTCCGCGCCGGGGATGCGCACGGTGCCGACGCGTACGGCGCCGGGGGTCTCGCCGCGACCGGCCGGCGTCGCGGTCCACTGCGCCCAGTCGGCGCTGGCCGCGCCGGGCGCCTCGCGGCGGGCGGCGTCGACGGCCCGGCGGGCCAGCTCGGCGATCCGGGCGGTGTGCCGGGCGTCGATCTCGGCGAGCCGCCGGTCCCTCTGCGCCCCCACCTTCTCCGGCACGGCCGCCGCGGCGTGCTGCACCCTGGCCAGCCGGTCCCGGGCGGCGGCCAGCTCGGCGTCGGCGACGGCGAGCCGGTGCCGGGTGGCGCCCAGCGCCTCGGAGAGCATGCCCCGCACCCGGGTCACCAGCTGGGCGCGGCGGTCAGCCATCGGACCCCCGGCCGGCGCGCCCGGTGGGCGGCGCGGGCCGCACGGGGGGCAGGCCCTGCGCGGCCCGCTCCCGGGCGGCGCGCTCGCGGTCCGCCCGCTGCCGCGTCGCCTCGTCCCAGGCGTCGCGTTCGGCCTCGCGACGCTTCTGCTGCGCGGGCCCGCTCTCCTTGTCGGCCTGCCCCTCGTCGTGGGGCAGGTCCTTGCCGAGGCGGGCCAGCAGCACGGCGGTGACCACGCCGGCGGTGACGGCCGCGTCGGCGGCGTGCGGCTGCTCCTCGCCGCTGCCGCGCGGCGGCGGGGGCATCCGGCAGACCCGGGTCAGCAGCGTCTCCAGCACCGGCGGGGGCAGCCCGGGCAGCAGGTCGCGCACCCGGCCGTCCAGCTCCCGACGCAGCCGGGGCAGGTCGTCGGCGCGGGGCGGGTGCCCGAGCAGCTCCCCGGCCAGCTCGCGCAGCAGCGGCGGGGCGAGCGCGGCCAGGCCGAGGCCGACGTCGGCGTGTGCGGCGCGCAGCTCGCGGTGCAGCCGGTCCCGGTCGCCGCCACGGACCCCGTCGGCGACCCGGCGCAGCAGCTCCCGGGAATCGCCGATCCGCTCGTCCGGCTCGTCCGGCGCGCCCTCCCGGCCGCCGGTCAGCTCCGCTACCCGCACCGCCCACCAGCGGCGCAGCACCGGGTTGTCGTCGCGGGCCGGGGGCGGTCCGTCGCCGGCGGCGGGCGGCGCGTCGCGCGGGGCGTCGTGCACCTGCCGGTCGCCGGCCGGGCGGGCCGGCGGCGCGCCGTCGGGGGCCAGGCCGATGGCCGAGAGGTACGTCGACAGTTGCTCCTGGGCCACCCGCAGCGCGTGCCCGGCGGACTCGGCGTGCTCGACGGCCGCGGACAGCTCCGGCACCCCCATCGGGTTGGCCGACTCCTGCCGCACCCAGCGCAGCCGCTCGGTGGCCTGACCGAACTTCTCCAGCGCGAGGGCGAGCTGGGCCAGCGGGAACTCCTCCGCGGCGGCCCGCACCTGGGCCCCGACGTCCTCGATGATGGACACGCCCGCCCCTTACAGGGTCGAGACGTAGAGTTGCGCCTGCTCCACCGCGACGAGGGTCGCCGCGAGGCATTCCTCCAGCTCCTGGCTGGCCTGGGTCAGTGACGCCTGCGCCGCCTCGACGGTCTCGTGCCCGCTGCCCTCCAGCGCCCCGGCCAGTGTCTGCTGCGCCTCGGCCAGCTTCTCACCGGCCGCCTGCACCGCGGTCTGCCCGTCGCCGATCTGTTGGAGGGCGACATCGATGGCTGCCTTCAGCTCGGCGACGCTCGCCACGGGGACCTCCTGGGGGCGGGGAGATCTCCATTACAACCCATCCCCCGTGGGGAGAGAACATCCGCCCTGTCGGTGTTGCTGCCCGGCTGTCCGATTACGTCACTGACGTGCGCAAACCCCGCCCGAATGTCTCGTCCGCGCGTCACCCGATCCCACCCACAGGACTCACCCCCCTCGGCCGGGCGTCCGGTGATCAAGAGGTTTGCGTCACCGTCGAGATCAACCCTGACACTCTTCTCTTGATCACCGGCCGGGGTGGGTGGGGTGGGGTGGGGTGGGGGTCAGGTGGGGAGCCAGCGGGGGCCCTGGACCTCGGCGCCCAGCGCGCCCACCCGGGAGCGCAGCTCACGGTCGGCGGTGACCACGAGGCGGCGGCGGCCCGGGGCGGCCCCGACGAGGCCGACGATGGTGTCGTCGCCCGACCCCGGGGCGGCGACCACCCGCACGCCCGGCACGGCCGGGACGCCCCGCGCGGCGCCCTCCACCACCAGCACCACCTCCGCCGGCCCGGGCAGGTGCGGCGGGACCCCGGACTCGGCCAGCGGGACGAGGGCGTCGCGCAGCCGGGCGGTGGCCCCGGCCCGGTCCCGCCACCACCCGTCGGGGCGCGAGCCCACCACGTTGGCGGCGTCCACGATCAGCAGCGGCGTCGGCTCCATGCCCCCAGCCTGCCACCGCCGTGCGGTCGTCCCCGCCCGGCCCGCCGGGTCACCCGCCCGCGTCGCCGCCCCGGCGCCGGCCCGCCGCCCCGTGCCCCACGCCTCCTCCCCGTGCCGCCCCGTGCCCTGCGCCTCCTCCCGCTCTGCTCCCGCCCGGCCCGCCCGGCCCGTCCCCGCCTCCGGCCGCGTTTGTCGCGCCGGCCGCCGGGTAGCCACCGCCGACCGTGCCGGCGGCGACCGCACCGGCGAGCGTGCCCGACCCGCGGGAGGACAACGATGATGGGACCCGGCGACCTCGGCTCCGACCCGTGGGACGAGTTCCTGGCCCGGTACTTCGGCCGGGGCGAGGGGGGACGCCGGCCGGCGCACCGGGTCGACATCACCCGGCTGATGACCGCCGACGCCCGGGAGATGCTCGCCGACGCGGCCCGCCGGGCGGCGCAGCGGCACAGCAACGACCTCGACACCGACCACCTGCTCTGGGCGGCGTTGCAGCGCGACGCGCTGCGCGACCTGGTACGCCGGGCCGGCGCCGACCCGGACGCCCTGGTCAACGCCCTCGGCGGGCGCGGCGAGGGCAAGCCCGGGGGAGAGGTGCCGCCGAACCTGTCCCTGACCCCGGCCGCGAAGCGGGCGCTGCTCGACGCCCACCAGCTCTCCCGCGCGATGGGCGCCAACTACATCGGCCCCGAGCACATCCTGATGGCGCTGCCGCTGAACCCGGAGTCGCCGGCGGGCCGGATGCTGGCCGCCGGCCGGATCCAGCCCGAGTCGTTGCAGGCGGCCAGCGCCGAGCGCGGCCCGATGTCCGGCCCGAAGCCCGACCACGGCACCCCGACCCTCGACCAGTACGGCCAGGACCTCACCGAGCTGGCGCGCAACGACCAGATCGACCCGGTGATCGGGCGGGCCGCCGAGATCGAGCAGGCCGTGGAGATCCTGTCCCGGCGGACGAAGAACAACCCGGTGCTCATCGGCGAGGCCGGCGTCGGCAAGACCGCGATCGTGGAGGGCCTGGCCGAGCGGATCTGCGACGGCGACGTGCCGCAGACGCTGATCGGCAAGCGGGTGGTGCAGCTCGACCTGGCGGGCCTGGTCGCCGGCACCCGTTACCGGGGCGACTTCGAGGAGCGGCTCAAGAAGGTCATCGAGGAGATCCGCGCCCACCGCGACGAGCTGATCATCTTCCTCGACGAGATCCACACCCTGGTCGGCGCGGGCGGGGCGGGCAGCGAGGGCGGCATGGACGCGTCCAACATGCTCAAGCCGGCGCTGGCCCGCGGTGAACTGCGGGTGATCGGCGCGACCACCCTGGACGAGCACCGCCGCAGCATCGAGAAGGACGCCGCGCTCGCCCGCCGGTTCCAGCCGGTGCTGGTGCCCGAGCCCACCGTCGAGGACACCGTCGCCATCCTGCGCGGCCTGCGGGACCGCTACGAGGCACACCACCAGGTCCGGTTCACCGACGAGGCGCTGGTCGCCGCCGCCGAGCTGTCCGACCGGTACGTCACCGACCGGTACCTGCCCGACAAGGCCATCGACCTGATCGACCAGGCCGGGGCCCGGGTGCGGCTGCGCAACCGCACCCCCGCCTCCGACGTGCGGGAGCTGGAGCAGCAGCTCGACGAGGTACGCCGGGACAAGGAGCAGGCGGTCGCCGACGAGCAGTACGAGCGGGCGTCGGCCCTGCGCGACCGGCTCGCCGAGCTGGAGGCGCAGATCAGCCGGGCCAAGGGCGACGACGGCAGCGGCTCCCAGGTCCCGGCCGTCGGCCCGCAGGAGATCGCCGAGGTGGTGTCCCGGGCCACCGGCATCCCGGTCGCCCAGCTCACCGAGGAGGAACGCGACCGGCTGCTGCGCCTGGAGGGGCACCTGCACCAGAAGGTCGTCGGCCAGGACGACGCGGTCGGCGCGGTCGCCGAGGCGGTGCGCCGCTCCCGCACCGGGCTGGCCGACCCGAACCGGCCGATGGGTAGCTTCCTCTTCCTCGGCCCCACGGGCGTGGGCAAGACGGAGCTGGGCCGGGCCCTGGCGGAGGCGCTGTTCGGCGAGGCCGACCGGATGATCCGGCTGGACATGAGCGAGTTCCAGGAGCGGCACACCGTCGCCCGGCTCGTCGGCGCGCCCCCCGGCTACGTCGGCTACGAGGAGGCCGGCCAGCTCACCGAGGCGGTGCGCCGCCGCCCGTACGCGGTGGTGCTGCTCGACGAGATCGAGAAGGCCCACCCCGACGTGTTCAACATCCTGCTCCAGGTGCTCGACGACGGCCGGCTCACCGACAGCCAGGGCCGGACGGTGAACTTCAAGAACACCGTACTGATCATGACGAGCAACCTCGGTTCGGAGCTGATCACCGGCACCCAGCGCGCCGTGGGCTTCGGCGCGGGCGAGCCCGGCTCCGAGCGGGAGAGCGACGAGCTGCGCGAGCGGCTGATGCGCCGGCTCCAGGAGAACTTCCGCCCGGAGTTCCTCAACCGCATCGACGAGGTGATCATCTTCCGGCGGCTGGAGCAGCAGCAGCTGCGCCAGATCACCGAGCTGCTGCTGGAGGAGACCCGCCGCCGCCTGCACGCCCAGGACATTGACGTCGCGTTCACCGTCGCCGGGATCGACTGGCTCGCCGAGCACGGCTACCAGCCGGAGTTCGGTGCCCGCCCGCTGCGCCGGGTGATCCAGCGCGAGGTGGACAACCGGCTGTCCCGGATGCTGCTGGAGAGCGCCGTCTCGCCCGGGCAGCGGGTCACCGTGGACGCCCGCGACGGCGCGCTGGCCTTCGAGGTGGGCGCCGGCGACCGGGGCTACACCGCCGCCACGACGTCCCACCCCCGGTGAAGGGCGGAGGCCGCAGATGACCGAGCCCGAGGAGGCCGCCGAGGAGGCCGGGACCGACCCGGACCGCAGCGAGCCGATCGAGGCACCGCCGACGGCCAACCCCGCGCGGGTGCGGGTGCCGCCGGAGGGCCTGGGTTCCCACACCGGCGATCCGGAGCCGTCCGGGCCGCCGCCCGGAGAGGAGGCGTGATGGTACGCGAGGCGCGACTCGATCCCGAGGTCGAGGTGCTCTGGGAGGACTTCCACGCCGAGGTGAACGTGACCTCCGAGCAGCTGCGCAGCTGGCTGCTGACCCGCGGCTCCGGCACGGAGTCGTTCGGGGCGGGGCCCGACCTCGACCTGCCCGAGCCGGGCCGGCAGATCCTGGCCGTGCTGCGCAAGCGCAAGGTCGACCTCACCCGCGAGGACATCGAGGTGATGCGGGAGGCGGTCGACCGGATCCGGTCCCTGACCGCCGCCCGCCCGGCCGACGGCGTCGCCGACGACGAGTGGCGGCGTGCCCTGCTCGACCTGGGCCACGACGCCCTCGTGGAACGCTGACCTCCCGCCCGTCGGCCCGCCGGGCCCGCGTGCGACGGCCCGACCGGTGAAGGCCCCGCTGCCCGGCGACGGCGGCGGGGCCTCGGCCGGGCCGGGCTCACTCCGATTCCATGCTGCCGATCTGCAGGCCGAAGGCGTCGGCGGCGGCCTGGCGTTCCCCGCGCGCCCGCTCCTCCCGGCTGAGCAGGGTGGCGTACTCGGTCACGTCGGCGGGGCCGGGGACCTCGGGCAGGCGGCGCAGGAACGCCTCCACGTCCCGGGCGGCGGCGCTGTGCGCGGCGGCCGCCACGCGCAGGGTCTCCCGGTCGTCGGCGGTCGGTTGGGCATCGGTCATGGGCCCGTGATACCCACCGTCAGGCGGTTCGCACCCCGGAACCGGCGCCCCCGGCGAGCGGCCCGGCCGGTGCCGACCGGCGTACCCCGAAGTCGGGGTGCCGCAGCAGCCAGGCCAGGTAGTCGGGGTGCGTGGCGAGCGAGTCGTCGTACACGGCCACCGCCGCCTCCAGCACCTCCTCGGCGAAGCTCGCGCCGGCCGAGTCGGGGTGCCAGCCCAGCAGCAGCCGCCAGCGCAGCGGCGCCCCGGCCAGCCGGCGGGTCACCAGGCCGGGGACCGGGCGGAAGGTGGCCTGGCACAGGGCCACCGCCGCGCCGGCCTCCACCAGGTCGATGCAGCCGCGCACGTCGGCCTCGTACACCTTGCGGGGGGTGAAGCCGGCGCGGGCGCAGGCGGCGGCAAAGCAGTCGCCGAAGCAGCCGTCGCCGGGTGCGGCGACCCACTGCTCGGCGCGCAGGTCCACCAGCCGCACCTCGTCGTGGTCGGCCATCGGGTGCTGCTCGGGCAGCAGCACCTGCACCGGCTCCAACGCCACCTCCCGCCAGGTCAGCCCGTACCCGGCCGGCGGAACGGCGTCGCCGCAGACCCCGACCAGCGCGTAGTCCAGCCGGCCGCCGCCGACGAGCTGGGCCAGCTCGTCGGCGGACCAGGAGGCGTACGTGGTGATCTGGGCCTGTGGGTGCGCGGCGGCGAGCCGGTGCACCAGGCGGCCGAGGATGGGGCTGTTCACCCCGCCGAAGCGGTACCGGGCGGGGGTCGGGCCCGCGCCGGCCAGCCGGGCCGCCTCGTCCTGGAGGCCCTGCATGGCCGGCAGCAGCACCCGGGCCCGGGCCAGCACCAGCTCGCCGAGCGCGGTGGGCCGGGCGCCCCGGCGGTCCCGTTCGAACAGCGGCCCACCGAGTGCCCGCTCGATGCGTTGGAGCTGGGCGGTCAGCGCCGGCTGGGCCAGGCCGAGCGTGGACGCCGCCTTCGTCACGCTCCCCGTCTCCGCGATGGCGCAGACCACCCGCAGGTGTCTCAGCTCCAGATTCATACGGTGACGGTATGACCACGGAAGGATCGATGGAAGGGCTCTGGCGGATAGGAGTTGGCCAATGTCTATTGGTGACCGCCCGGTATCCGGTCGGTGACCCCGTCGTAACCGTCCGGTATCCGGTCAGTCGCCGGGTGGAAGCAGGTCCGACGCGTACGTGGGCCGCCCCGTCACGGCGTCGCGGACCTTGTCCACCACCCCCACCGCCGGCTCGACGATCCGGTTCCACGGCGGGCTCGCCGGCGTCCCCGGGTGCGGCCGGGTCGGCGCGGCCTCCTCGGCGATCTCCCACCGGTTGCCCAGCCGGATCAACTCGGCGGCGGTGGCCACCTCGCGCAGCGACGCCAGCAGCGCCGCCGTCCCGGCGACGTGCCGGCGCACCCGGTCGGCAACGTCGGCCAACGCCGGATCCGCCGGCCCGGCCAGCGACTTCAGGGCGGCCAGCAGCTCGGCCGCCGCCCCGACCTCCCGGTCGACCGCCGCGGCCGCCCCGGGCACCGCCGCCCGGACGGCGGGGAACAGGTACTGCTCCTCCGCCGACAGGTGCCGCGACACCACGGCGGTCAGCACCTCGACGACCTCGGCGAGCCGCTGCGGCGCGGCGTCCGGGCCGGTGACCCGGTCGACCAGGTCGAGCAGCTGCCGGTGCTCGCGGCCGACGAGGTCGACCACGCTCGGGCCGCCGGGTCGGTAGCCCTCCTCGGGCACGGGCGGCAGCGGCGGCAGGGGAACGGTCATGGTGCCCTCCTCGGCGGGCGGGCGCGCGCTGCGAGGAGGAGGCGGCCCGGTGAGCGGTGCGGGACGGCAGCGGCGGTACCCAGACCGCGTACCGCCGAAACGGCGGGCCCGCGCGACCAGGCCGCCCGGGGCGCCGGCGGCGGTGTCGGGCGGCCGGGGGAGCTGCCCGACCGGCGCGGCTGGTATGAAGAACCGATGACGAGCGACGCCGCCTCCGCCCCGCCCGACCCCACCGCCGAGGTCGTCGACCTCTGCCGCGACCTGCTGCGCATCGACACCACCAACACCGGGGACAACGCCACCAGCGCGGGCGAGCGCTTCGCCGCGGAGTACGTCGCGGAGAAGCTCGCCGAGGTGGGCGTCGAGTCCCGCATCCACGAGTCCGCCCCCGGCCGGGCCAGCCTCGTCGCCCGCATCCCCGGCGCCGACCCCGGCCGGGACGCCCTGCTCGTCCACGGCCACCTCGACGTCGTCCCCGCCGACGCCGACGAGTGGTCGGTGCACCCGTTCTCCGGCGAGCTGCGCGACGGCTACCTGTGGGGTCGGGGCGCGATCGACATGAAGGACTTCGACGCCATGGTGCTGGCCGTGGTGCGGAACTGGCAACGCACCGGCGTCCGGCCCGCCCGCGACATCGTGCTGGCGTTCACCGCCGACGAGGAGGCCGGCAGCGACTACGGGGCGCACTACCTCGTCCAGCACCACCGCGACGCCTTCGACGGCTGCACCGAGGCCATCGGCGAGGTCGGCGGCTTCTCCTACACCGTCGACGCGTCGCAGCGGCTCTACCTCATCGAGACCGCCGAGAAGGGCATCGACTGGCTGCGGCTGCACGCCAAGGGCCGCCCCGGCCACGGCTCGATGGTGCACGACGACAACGCCGTCACCGCGCTCGCCGAGGCCGTCGCCCGCATCGGCCGGCACCGCTTCCCCGTGGTCGTCACCGACACCGTGCGGGCCTTCCTGGAGGAGGTCTCCGACCTGCTCGGCGTCGAACTCGACCCCGAGGACCCGGAGGCGGCCATCGCCAAGCTCGGCCCCATCGCCAACATCATCGGCGCGACCATCCGCAACACCGCCAACCCGACCCGGCTCGCCGCCGGCTACAAGGACAACGTCATCCCCGGCCGGGCCACCGCCACCATCGACTGCCGCAGCCTGCCCGGCCAGTCCGAGCTCCTCGAACAGCAACTGCGCGAGCTGGTCGGCCCCGACATCGCCATCGAGTACGTCCACCGCCAGCCCGCCCTGGAGACCACCTTCGACGGCGACCTCGTCGAGGCCATGTCGGCGGCGCTGCGGGCGGAGGACCCGGGCGCCCGGCCCGTGCCCTACATGCTCTCCGGCGGCACCGACGCCAAGGCGTTCTCGCAGCTCGGCATCCGCTGCTTCGGCTTCGCCCCGCTGCGGCTGCCGCCCGACCTCAACTTCTCCGGCCTGTTCCACGGCATCGACGAGCGGGTGCCGGTGGACGGACTACAGTTCGGCGTGCGGGTTCTCGACCGCTTCCTCCGGAATTGCTGACCGTGTCCGCCGCCCCATCCCGCCCGGCACGGATCGTCCCCCATCGCGAAGGGAACGCACATGACCGACCAGCACGGTGAGCTGGACGCCGCCCTGGAGCGGGTGATCGACGCCGCCCGCCACCACCTGGCCGCCGTCCGCGCCGCACAGGGCCGCATCGACGACGACGACGTCTGGCAGGCGTACGTCGCCCTGAACAACGCCTCGTTCGCCTACGACGAGCAGTTGCTCGACGCGTTCGGCGAGGTCACACCCTGGGATGTCGAGTCCATCGACCCCGACGAGGCCGACGAGCGCTTCGGCACGGCCGAGGGCGTCGAGGCGACCGACCCGCACCCCCGGGTCATCTCGGTGCGCCAGCGCCGCGACTACCGGGTGCCCAGCGTCGCCGCGCTGATCCGGGCCGCCGAGGCCGCCCGCCGCGAGGGCACCCCCGAGGAGGACGAGGCCGCACCCGTCGAGGGCGTCGGCGAGGCGGTGCTGGAGCTGCTGCAGAGCGGCGACGGCTCGCTGTCCGCGCTGGACGTGCCGGAGCTGGAGCCGCTCGACGGGGTCGTGATGGTCAGCGAGGTCGGCACCCCCGTCGACCTGGAGTCCTTCGACGACGACGATCCGGTGGGCCCGTTCCAGCCGGCCGCCGACGACCGCCTCGTGGGCCGCCTCGACGAGCACCCGTTCCTCGACGTGACCGACGAGGAGCACGACCACGCGGGCCACGACCACGCGGGGCACCACCACTAGGCCGGGCTCGTCCCGGGGCCCGGCCAGCCGGCCGGGCCCCGGGACGCCGGGCTCGTGCCGCCCGGGTCAGTACGACAGGCCGGGCTGCGGCTGGTTCACCACACGGCGCCGCAGCACCACCTGCCGCGTGCCGTCCCGGTACAACCGCACCCGGGCCAGCTCCCACCCGGAGAACTCCGCCTGGATCGCCAACTGCGCCGCGGCGGTCAGCCGGTCGACGTTCGAGGGCAGCCGCAGCGGCGCGTATTCGTAGTCCATGCGTTCCATGCTGCCCAGCCCGGCGGCCGTCCGCCACCCTCCGCGCCCCGCCCGGCAGCGCGGGGGCCTGGCCGGATCCGCTCAGCCGTCCCGCTCGGGATAGCCCACCGGCACCGCCGACACGTCGTCGAGCGCGACGATGATCTCCGCCGGCAGCGTCATCCGCTCCACCTGGAGCGCGCCGAGCAACTGCCCGACCGTCCGCGCGCCGAGGATCGGCGCCGTCACGCCCGGCCGGTCCCGGATCCACGCGAGCGCCACCTCCAGCGGCGACACGCCCAACCCCCCGGCCGCCGTGGCCACCGCCTCCACGATGCTGGAGCAGCGCGGCTCCAGGTACGTCGCCACGAACGGCTCGAAGTGCGGCGACGCCGCCCGCGAGTCCGCCGGCCGGCCGTGCCGGTACTTGCCGGTGAGCACCCCCCGCCCCAGCGGCGACCAGGGCAGCACCCCCAGCCCCAGCGCCGCGCACGCCGGCAGCACCTCCCGCTCGACGCCCCGCTCCAGCAGCGAGTACTCCACCTGGGCGGCCACCACCGGCGCGCGCCCCGGCCAGGCCGCCTGCCAGGCCGCCGCCCGGGCCGTCTGCCAGCCCGAGAAGTTCGACACCCCGACGTAGCGGACCCGGCCGCTGGCCACCGCGTGGTCCAGCGCCGCGAGGGTCTCCTCCAGGGGCGTGTCCGGGTCGTACCCGTGGACCTGCCACAGGTCGACGTGGTCCGTGCCGAGCCGGCGCAGCGAGGCGTCCAGGGTGCGCAGCAGGTGACCCCGGGAGCCGTCTCGGCGCCGGCCGCTGCCCGGCCGCAGCCCCGCCTTCGTCGCGATCAGCAGCTCGTCGCGGGGAACCAGGCTGCCCAGCAGCGACCCGATGACCGACTCCGCGTCCCCGTCGCCGTACACGTCGGCGGTGTCCACCAGGTTGCCGCCCGCGTCGAGAAAGCTCTTGAGCTGGGCGGCCGCGTCGTCGGCGTCGGTGTCCCGGCCCCAGGTCATGGTGCCGAGCGCGAGCCGGGAAACCGCCAGCCCGCTTCGGCCGAGCGGTCGCTGTTGCATGGGTGAACCTTATTTCGAACCCGCCGCCACGGATATCCTCGCTCCCGTCAAGTTCCTGCTCGCCCTCCGGGCGACACCCTGCACCCGGCCGGGCGGCGGGTTCGGGGGTGAGCCGGTGATCGGCCGGGCCGCCCGCATTGCGTAACCTGATGCGACCTGTGGTGCGCCGATGGGGGAGGACCAGTGCGACTCGGGCTCAGTCTCGGATACCAGACGGCGTGGAGCACACCCGCCGACCATTTGGCGCTCGCCCAGGAGGCCGACCGGCTCGGCTACTCGGTGGTGTGGGCGGCGGAGGCGTACGGCTCCGACTCGCCGAGCATGCTGGCCTGGATCGCCGGCCAGACCGAACGGATCGACGTCGGCAGCGCGGTGATGCAGATCCCCGCCCGGACCCCGGCCATGACCGCCATGACGGCGGCGACCATCGACACGCTCTCCGGCGGCCGGTTCCGGCTCGGCCTGGGCGTCTCCGGCCCCCAGGTCTCCGAGGGCTGGCACGGGGTGCGCTTCGCCAAGCCCCTCGCCCGCACCCGCGAGTACGTCGACATCGTCAAGCTCGCCATCGCCCGCAAGGAGGTCGCGTACGACGGCGAGTTCTACACCCTGCCGCTGCCCGACGGCCCCGGCAAGGCGCTGCGGCTGGGCTTCCACCCGCCGCGCGAGCAGGTCCCGATCTACCTCGCCGCCGTCGGCCCGAAGAACCTGGAGCTGGCCGGCGAGATCGCCGACGGCTGGCTGGCCGTCTTCTACGCCCCGGAGTTCGCCGACGAGCAGCTCGCCGCCGTGGCCGCCGGCCGGGCGAAGGCCGGCAAGGAGCTGGCCGGCTTCGACGTCGTGCCGTCGGTGCCGGTGGTCGTCGGCGACGACGTCGCGACCTGCGCCGAGCTGGTCCGCTGGTACGCCGCCCTCTACGTCGGCGGCATGGGCAGCCGGCAGCAAAACTTCTACAACCAGCTCGCCACCCGGATGGGCTACGGCGACGCCGCCCGCGAGGTGCAGGACCTCTACCTGGCCAAGCGGCAGCGCGACGCGGCCGCCGCCGTGCCGATGGAGTTCATCGACCGCACCTCGCTGCTCGGGCCCAAGGAGCGCATCGCCGAGCGCCTGCGCGAGTACGCCGCCGCCGGCGTCACCACCCTGTCGGTGACCCTCTTCGTCGCCGACCGCGACAGCGGCGTGCAGACGCTGCGCACCGTCGCCGAGGCCCTCGAGATGTCCGGGGTCGGCGAGTGACCTGGATCGAGGCCATCGTCCTGGGCGTCGTCCAGGGGCTCACGGAGTTTCTGCCGGTCAGCTCGTCGGGGCACCTGCGCATCACCTCGGCGATCTTCTTCGGCCGGGACGCCGGCGCGTCGTTCACCGCCGTCACCCAGCTCGGCACCGAGGCGGCGGTGCTCATCTACTTCGCCAAGGACATCTGGCGGATCACCCGAACCTGGATCGTCGGGCTCTGGGACCGCTCGGTGCGTGCCAGCCTCGACTACCGGATGGGCTGGTACGTCATCGTCGGCTCGATCCCGATCGGGCTGTTCGGCTTCCTGTTCAAGGACCAGATCCGCACCGCCGGGCGCAACCTGTGGCTGGTCGCCACCACCCTGATCGTCTTCGCGTTCGTGCTGGCCTTCGCCGAGTACTGGGGGCGCCAGCACCGCACCCTGGAGAACTTCCGGATGCGCGACGGCATCGTCATGGGCTTCGCCCAGGCGATGGCGCTGATCCCCGGGGTGTCCCGCTCCGGCGGCACGCTCACCGCCGGACTGCTGCTCAACCTCACCCGGGAGGCGGCGGCCCGGTACTCGTTCCTGCTCGCCATCCCGGCGGTCGTGATGTCCGGCATCTTCAGCGTCGGGGACGTCTTCGAGCCGTCCGCGCCGGGGACGTCCACGCCGAGCGGGGCGCAGATGGTGGTGGCCACGCTCATCGCCTTCGTCATCGGCTACGCGGCCATCGCCTGGCTGCTGCGCTACGTCGCCCACCACACCCTCTACGTCTTCGTGCTGTACCGGGTGGCCCTGGGCACCCTCGTGCTCGCCCTCCTGATGACGGGCACCATCGCCGCCACCTAGGAGCGCTTGCAAGGAAGGGCATCTTCTAACGGAGCCCTTTCCCTGCGCTCGGCTGGGTGAGGTGGAGACGCCGCCGGCCGGGCCCCGGTGATCGGGGCCCGGCCGGCGGCGTGTGTTCGCTGGGTCAGCTGTTGTTCCAGTGCTGGGTGACGAGGTCGGCGGCCTGCTGCTCCCACTGCGCGTAGGCGTCGGGGTAGGCGGAGACCTGGACGGTCTGGGCGGCGTCGGTCAGGGGCATGTCGTGCCAGCCGTCGACCTGTCGCAGGCCCTTGAGGAACGCGGTGGTGGCGTACTGCGGGTCGGTGATCTGCTCCGGCGAACCCCAGCCGCTGGAGGGGCGTTGCTGGAACAGGCCGAGGGAGTCGTGGTCGTTGCGGTCGCCGAGGTGGCCGAGGTTCTGCAGCTTCGATTCCTGCAGGGCGGTGCCGATGGAGATGACCGCGGCGCGTTCGTCGAGGCCGGTCTTCTTGGTGGCGGCGATGATGGCCTTGGCGTTGGCGGTCTGTTCGGCGTCGAGGTCGATGCGCGACTGCGTGCCCTGCACGCCGTGCGGGATCAGCTTGGCCGTGTCCACGGCGGCGGTCGTGTCGGCCTGTACGGCGGCGACGGGCCGCGCGTCAACAGTGCCGGTGTCGGTGGTGGTGGCGTGGTGGAGGGGGCCGGCGGCGAGGCCACCGGCGAACGCGAGTCCGGCGATGCCGAGGACGCTCTTACGCAGGATGGTCGTGTTCATGAGGGGTGTCTCCTATCGGGGGGGTCGACACCGGCCCGTAGGGGTGGGCGGGTGTGAGCACCACGTCGAGGCGCCCGAACAACGAACAAAGGGGGAAAGAAAAAGATGAGGGAGGGCCGGGGCGGCTGCCGTGAGGTACCGCGCCGGGTCCGGGTGTAACGACCGGCGACCCGTCCCCATTCCCCGGGGCCTGATGCCGAGGCGGCCGGCACGCCGCGGGGCGGACCGGGCGTCGGTGGGGCAGGCGCGTCGGGTGAGCCAGCACGCGAGCGGCCCGGGGCCTGCCGGATCGGGGGATCCGGGGTGCTGCTGCGGTCGTCCGTCAGGTGTAACGCCCCCGCCCCGGCCAGGATTCCGGCCGCGGGGTGCCGCCGGTCACCCCGCCCGCCCCCTCGCCGCCCCACCGGGGCGGACAATCCGCCCATTCCGGCGGAGGGGTGACGGGATGCCGGGCAGGTGGCGGTATCAACGACGCGGGATACCCCCACCTCCCCGACATGAAGTCGATCAACCCAGCCACGCCCCGCCGGCCCGCCCGCCCCGGGGTCCGTCGGTCACCCCGGCCCCGCCCCGCCCCACGTCGCGCCCACGCCGGACCCGTCCCACGCCACCGCGCCGGGTCGGACAAACCACCCAATCGGGCGGTCGCGTGGTGGGATGCCGGGCAGGTGGGGGTATCCCGGCGCGTTGATGCCGCCATGTCACCGACACGGAGTCGATCAACCTCTCGCCGCGGCCCGGTCCGTACCGCCTAGGGTGGGCAGCGTGGCGACTCTTCTCCTCCTGCGGCACGGCCGCACCACCGCGAACGCCGACGGCGGTCTCGCCGGACGGCAGCCCGTCGAGCTGGACGACACGGGCCGGGCCCAGGCGACGGCGGTGGGTGAGCGGCTGCGCGGGCTGCCCCTCGCAGCGGTGGTGACCAGCCCGCTGGTCCGGTGCCGGCAGACCCTGGAACTGGCCCTGCCGCAGGCCGCGCCGACGGTGGACGAGGGGCTGATCGAGTGCGGGTACGGCAGTTGGGAGGGACAGCCGCTCAAGAAGCTCGCCAAGGAACCGCTCTGGCCGGTGGTCCAGCAGCACCCGAGCGCCGTCGTCTTTCCCGACGGGGAGGCCATGGCGGCGATGGCGGCCCGAGCTGTCGCCACGGTGCGTTCCTGGGACGCCCGGATCACCGCCGAGCACGGGCCCGAGGCGGTCTGGTTGGCGTGCAGCCACGGCGATGTGATCAAGGCCATCGTCGCGGACGCGCTCGGCGTACACCTTGATCTTTTTCAGCGCATCGTCGCGGACCCGGCGTCGGTCACGGCGATCCGGTACACGCCGCTGCGGCCCTTCCTGCTGCGGCTCAACGACACCGGCGGTGACCTGGCCGGGCTGGTGCCGCCGCCGCGCCGGCGCCGACGGCGGGCCACGCGGCCGGCGGAGTCCGACGCGGCGGTCGGCGGGGGAGCGGGGGCCACGCGGTGAGGCCGGCGGCGGGCGTCCTCCCGGTCCGTCGGCCCGGGTGGCAGGACGGGTGCGGCGCGGGCGCGCGATTCCGGGTCGGTGGGGTGCGCGACGCTGTGGCACGCCGGATAGGGTCGTGGGTATGACCCACCAGGTGCACGCCTTCGAGCCGCCGGAGCGGTTCGTCGCCGGGACCGTCGGGCCGCCCGGGGAGCGCACGTTCTTCTTGCAGGCCCGCGGCGGAGGCCGGCTGGTCAGCGTCGCGCTGGAGAAGGTCCAGGTGTCGTTGCTCGCCGAGAAGCTGGAGGAGTTGCTCACCGAGGCGCAGCGCCGTTTCGGCGTGCAGTTGCCCGAGGCGGTGACGTCGGTGGGCGACAACGACCCGCTGGACACGCCGGTCGACGAGGAGTTCCGCGTCGGCACCCTCGGCCTGGCCTTCGACGTCGACACCGCGACCGTCGTGATCGAGGCGATCGCCGCCGGCGAGGCGGAGACCGAGGTCGAGCTGGGCGGCGACGAGGACGAGGACGACGATGAGGACGACGAGGAGCCGGACGAGGACCTGGACCGGCTGCGCGTCCGGTTGACCCCCGAGGCGACCCGCGAGTTCATCGAGCGGGCCCGCCGGGTGGTCAACGCCGGCCGCCCGCCCTGCCCGCTCTGCGGCCAGCCGCTGGATCCCGCCGGGCACCTCTGCCCGCGGCACAACGGTTATCACCGGTGACCTCGTCGGACCTCGACCGTCGGCAGGACGACGTGGCGACGCTACGGCTGCTCCGCGACGGTGAGCTGACCGTCGAAGGCCGCCTGGTCGACGCGTCGAACGCGACGCTGCTCGGTGCGCTCACCCTCGACGGGGTGAGTGCCCGCTGCGTCTACAAGCCGGTGCGCGGCGAGCGTCCCCTCTGGGACTTCCCGGACGGCACCCTCGCCGGCCGGGAGGTCTCGGCGTACCTGGTCTCCCGCGCCACCGGCTGGGACCTGGTCCCGCCGACGGTGCTGCGCGACGGCCCGTTCGGGCCGGGCTCCTGTCAACTGTGGATCGACGAGCCCGACGACGCCGAGCCGCTGGTCGGCTTCGTGCCGGCGGAGGCGGTGCCGCCGCGCTGGTTCCCGGTCGCGGCGGCCCGGGACGACGACGGTGCCGCGTACGCACTGGCCCACGCCGACGATCCGCGCCTGGCCCGGCTGGCGGTGCTCGACGCGGTCATCAACAACGCGGACCGCAAGGGCGGCCACGTGCTGCTCGGCGCGGACGACCGGCTCTACGGCGTCGACCACGGGGTGAGCTTCCACGTGGAGGACAAGCTGCGCACCGTGCTCTGGGGTTGGGCCGGCCGGGAGCTGCCGCCGGACGCCCTGGAGATGCTCGCCGACCTGACCGTCCGGCTCGGCGGGGAGCTGGGCGAGGAGCTGGCCGAGCACCTGACGATCCGCGAGGTCGCCGAGCTGACGGCCCGGGTGGGCCGGCTGCGCGACGGTGGCCGGTTCCCCCAGCCGCCGCAAGACTGGCCGGCGATGCCCTGGCCGCCGATGTAGCCGTCGGTCCGACCGTCCGGCAGGCCCGACCGCGCCGCCCACCAGGGGCGTGAGCGGTTGTCGCGTTGGTCACCCGTGGGGTGGGTCCGGCGCGCGGGGCGGCTGGCTAGGCTGACGGTCATGGAGTCTTGGACGGGACATGAGGTGCCACGGCTGCCCGGCAGGGGCGGCCCGCTGACATTGTTCGACTCGGCGCGACGCGGTGCCCATCCCAGTCGACCTGGCGACGTGGCCACCATGTACGTCTGCGGCATCACCCCGTACGACGCCACGCACCTCGGCCACGCCGCCACCATGATCACCTTTGACCTGGTGCAGCGGATGTGGCTCGACGCCGGCCTGACGGTGCGCTACGTGCAGAACGTCACCGACATCGACGATCCGCTGCTGGAGCGGGCCGAGCGCGACGGCGAGGACTGGAAGGTCCTGGCCATGCGGGAGACCGCGCTGTTCCGCGAGGACATGGAGGCGCTGCGGATGATCCCGCCGGCGCACTACGTCGGCGCGGTCGAGTCGATCCCCGACATCGCCGACAAGGTTCTCACCCTGCTCAAGGACGGGGCCGCGTACCGGCTCGACGACGGCACCGGGGACGTCTACTTCGACATCGCCGCCGCGCCCGAGTTCGGCTACGAGTCCAACCTGTCCCGGGCCGAGATGCTGGAGATCTTCCCGGAGCGCGGGGGCGACCCGGAGCGGGCCGGCAAGCGCGACCCCCTCGATCCGCTGCTGTGGCGCGGCGCCCGCGAGGGCGAGCCGTCCTGGCCCGGCGGCGACCTCGGCCCGGGCCGGCCCGGCTGGCACATCGAGTGCGCGGTGATCGCGCTGAACCTGCTCGGCGAGTCGATCGACGTGCAGGGCGGCGGCAACGACCTGCTCTTCCCGCACCACGAGTGTTCCGCCGCGCACGCCGAGCGGCTCACCGGCCGGTCGCCGTTCGCGACCCACTACGTGCACGCCGGCATGATCGGCCTGAACGGCGAGAAGATGTCGAAGTCCAAGGGCAACCTGGTCTTCGTCTCCCGGCTGCGCGCCGACCGGGTGGATCCGATGGCGGTGCGGCTCGGGCTGATGGCCGGCCACTACCGCGCCGACCGCACCTGGACCGACGAGCTGCTCGCGGCCGCGCAGGAGCGCCTGGCCCGCTGGCGGCGGGCCGCCACCGCGCCGTCCGGGCCGTCCGGCGACGACTTCCTGGCGGGGGTACGCGAGCGCCTCGGCGACGACCTGGACACCCCGGGCGCGCTCGCGCTCGCCGACGACTGGGCAGAGCGTGCCCTCGCCGGCACGGGCACGGACCCCGAGGCCCCGGCCCTCTTCGCCACGACCGTCGACGCCCTCCTCGGCCTCCGCCTCTAACCCCACCCCCACCCCCACCCCCACCCCGCCCCACCCCGCCCCCGCTCTGGTCGGTGATCAAGAGAAAAGCGTCAAAGTTGATCTCGACGATGACGCAAACCTCTTGATCACCGGGGCGGGGGCGGGGCGCGGGGGGAGCAGGGGGCGCGGGGCGGGGGCAGGGTGGGGTCAGCCCAGGATCAGGCCCGGGTCCGGGTCGGGGTCCGGGGTGGGGGCCGGGATCTTGTATTCCTCGGTGAGCGTCGTCATCGGGCCGGGCCAGGTGGCCTGGGCGACCTCGATGGGCTTGCGCCGGGCGTCGTAGGCGACGTGCAGCAGGTGCAGCACGGGGGTGTCGGGGCGGATCTGGAGGGTCTCCGCCTCCTCCCGGCTGGGCTGGCGGGCGGTGATGGTGTCGGTGGCGGTGACGTACTGCCGGCCGGTGGCCTCCTCCGCCTCCTGGTAGAGGGGCCGGCCGAACGCCTCGCCCCGCTCCAGGGTGGTGCCGGCGGTGTCGGCCGGCAGGAACCAGGAGGCACCCACCTCGACGGGGGAGTCCTCGGTGCGCACGAGGTGGCGGCGGCAGAGCAGCTCGGTGCCGTCGGCGACGCCGAACGCGTCGGCCACCTCCGGCGGGGCGGGGGCGCGGCCGACCGAGACGAGCTGCTGACGGTACCGGGCGGCCAGGTCGGTGTGGTAGCCGCGGAAGCCGCCGTACCGGCCCCGGGAGAGGCGGTTGAGCCGGCGTCGGGTGCCTCTGACGTACGTACCGGAGCCGGGTTTGGTGATCAGGATGCCCTCGACCCGCAGCTGGTCGACGGCGCGCTGCACGGTCTGCTTGGCGACGCCGAACATCTCGGCGATGGCCGGGATGGACGGCAGGCGCTCGCCCGGCCCCCAGTCGCCGCGGCGCACCTGGGCCTTGAGCTGCGCGGCGATCTGCCGGTGCGGGAACTCGGCCGCACCCGGGTTGATCTGCATGGCTCCTCCTGGAGATCACAGCTAGGTTCCTAGGATGCCCTAGGGGATGTGAGCGCGCCACCCCGGACACGCGAAAGCCCCCGGACCAGGCGATCCAGGGGCTTTCGGAAGAAACCCGGCTACCAGGAGCCGGCCGTCGGGCCGGCGGAGCCGCCGCGCCGGCGCAGATACTTCTCGAACTCCTGGGCGATCTCGTCGCCGGTCAGCGGGGTGATGCCCGCGTCGCCGACGCGTTCCTCCAGCTCACGCACGTATTCCCCCAGCTCGGCGTCCTGCTCGGCGGCCCCGCGCACCCGCTGCTCCCACTCCGCCGCCTCCTCCGCCAGGTCGGCCATCGGCACCGGCAGGTCGAGCACCTCCTCGACCCGGTGCAGCAGCGCGAGGGTGGCCTTGGGGCAGGGCGGGTTGTTGGCGTAGTGCGGCACGTGCACCCAGAACGACACCGCGTCGACCTCGGCGCGCGTGCAGGCGTCGTGCAGCACCCCGACGATGCCCGTGGGACCGTCGTAGCGGGTGGGGGTGAGCTGGTAGCGTCGCGCGGCCTCCGCGTCGGAGGCGCTGCCGCTGATCGGCAACGGCCGGGTGTACGGCACGTCGGCCAGCAGCGCGCCGAGCAGCACCACCCGTTCGACCTCCAGGCTGTGGCAGATCTCCAGCACCTGCTCGCAGAACGTGCGCCAGCGCATGCTCGGCTCGATGCCCCGGATCAGCACCACGTCCCGCTCGGTGCCCTCCGGGCTGGCCACCATGAACCGGGTGGTGGGCCACTCGACGCGGCGGGTCTCGCCGTCGGCCATCGTGATCGTCGGCCGGCTGACCTGGAAGTCGTAGAAGTCTTCCGGGTCCAGCTCGGTGACCTGCCGCGCCTGCCAGACCTGTTCCAGGTGCTCGACCGCCGCGGTGGAGGCGTCCGCGGCGTCGTTCCAGCCCTCGAAAGCGGCGATGGCCACGGGGGACCGCAGCACCGGCAGTCCGTCGAACTCGGTCATGCCGTCACCTCACCCTGTCGTCGGCGGGCGGTCCCGGGCTGCGGCCCGGTCGTCCGCCTGCCGGGCCCGGTGACGTCCCTGATGTCCTTCACGTCCGTCAGCCTACGTGTCGGGGCCGGATGCGGCCCGTCGGCCGCGCCGGTCCGGCCCGCGGGCCCCCGGTGCGTCGCGGCCCGCCCCCACCGTCGGATCCTCGCACTACCCTGAGTGGGGTGGGGACTTCGCTGCTGGACGTGCTGGCGGAGCGGGTTCTCGTCGCCGACGGCGCGATGGGGACGATGCTCCAGGCGGCCGAGCTGACCCTGGACGACTTCGAGGGGCACGAGGGTTGCAACGAGATCCTCAACGTCACCCGCCCGGACGTCGTCCGCGGGGTGCACGACGCCTACCTCGCGGCGGGCGCGGACTGCGTCGAGACGAACACCTTCGGCGCCAACCTGGCCAACCTCGGCGAATACGGCATCGAGCACCGGATCGGGGAGCTGTCCGAGGCCGGCGCGCGGATCGCCCGGGAGGCCGCCGACGCGTGGGGCACCGCCGAGCGGCCCCGGTTCGTGCTCGGTGCGATCGGCCCCGGCACGAAGCTGCCCACCCTGGGGCACGCCGCGTACGCGACGCTGCGCGACGCGTACCAGCAGAACGCGGCGGGCCTGCTCGCCGGTGGCGTGGACGCGCTGATCGTCGAGACCTGCCAGGACCTGCTGCAGGTGAAGGCGGCGGTGGTCGGGTCCCACCGGGCGATGGCCGAGGCCGGGCGGCGCGTGCCGCTGATCTGCCACGTCACGGTGGAGACCACCGGCACGATGCTGCTGGGCAGCGAGATCGGCGCGGCGCTGACCGCACTGGAGCCGTTGGGCATCGACCTGATCGGGCTGAACTGCGCGACGGGCCCGGCGGAGATGACCGAGCACCTGCGCTACCTGTCCCGGCACGCCCGGGTGCCGCTGTCGGTGATGCCGAACGCCGGCCTGCCGCAGCTCACCGCCGACGGCGCGGTCTACCCGCTGACCCCGGTGGAGCTGGCCGACGCGCTGGAGCGGTTCGTCGCCGAGTACGGGGTGGCGGTGGTCGGCGGCTGCTGCGGGACGACGCCGGAGCACATCCGGCTGGTCGCCGAGCGGCTGCGCGGGGCGCGGCCGGGCGCCCGCGAGCCGCGCCCCGAGGCCGGGGTCTCCTCGATCTACCACCACGTGCCGTTCGCCCAGGACGCCAGCGTCCTGATGGTGGGGGAGCGCACCAACGCCAACGGGTCGAAGGCGTTCCGGGAGGCGATGCTCGCCGGCGACTGGCAGGCGTGCGTGGAGATCGCCCGCAGCCAGGCCCGGGACGGCTCGCACCTGCTGGACCTGTGCGTGGACTACGTGGGCCGCGACGGCACCCGGGACATGCGGGAGCTGGCCGGGCGGTTCGCCACCGCGTCCACGCTGCCGGTCATGCTGGACTCGACCGAGCCGGCGGTGATCGAGGCCGGGCTGGAGATGCTCGGCGGGCGGTGCGTGGTCAACTCGGTCAACTTCGAGGACGGCGACGGGCCGGGTTCCCGCTACGCCCGGGTGATGCCGGTCGTCGTCGAGCACGGGGCGGCGGTGGTGGCGCTGCTCATCGACGAGGAGGGGCAGGCCCGCACGGCCGAGTGGAAGGTGCGGGTCGCGCAGCGGCTGATCGAGGACCTGACCGGCCGGTGGGGGCTGCGCCGGTCCGACATCCTGATCGACGCGTTGACCTTCCCGATCGCCACCGGCCAGGAGGAGACCCGCCGCGACGGCGTCGAGACGATCGAGGCGATCCGGGAGATCGCGCGGCGCTGGCCGGGGGTCAACTTCACCCTCGGTGTGTCGAACGTGTCGTTCGGGCTGAACCCGGCTGCCCGGCAGGTGCTCAACTCGGTCTTCCTGCACGAGTGCGTGCGGGCGGGGCTGACGTCGGCGATCGTGCACGCCAGCAAGATCCTGCCGATGTCGAAGATCCCCGACGAGCAGCGGGAGGCCGCGCTGGACCTGGTGTACGACCGGCGGCGCGCCGGCCACGACCCGGTGCAGCGGTTCATCGAGATCTTCGAGGGGGTGGACGCCTCGTCGGCGCGGGCCACCCGGGCGCAGGAGCTGGCGGCGCTGCCGCTGGAGGAGCGGCTGCGGCGGCGGATCGTCGACGGCGAGCGCAACGGCCTGGAGGCCGACCTCGACGCGGCGATGGCCGGGGGCCGGTCGCCGTTGTCGATCATCAACGACCTGCTGCTGGACGGCATGCGGGTGGTCGGGGAGCTGTTCGGCTCGGGCCAGATGCAGCTTCCGTTCGTGCTGCAGTCGGCCGAGGTGATGAAGACGGCGGTGGCCTACCTGGAGCCGCACATGGAGAAGGCCGACGACGGCGGCAAGGGCCGGATCGTGCTGGCCACCGTCAAGGGCGACGTGCACGACATCGGCAAGAACCTGGTGGACATCATCCTGTCCAACAACGGCTACGAGGTGGTCAACATCGGCATCAAGCAGCCGATCTCGGCGATCCTCGACGCGGCCGAGCAGCACCGGGCCGACGCGATCGGGATGTCGGGGCTGCTGGTCAAGAGCACGGTGATCATGAAGGAGAACCTGGCCGAGATGGCCGAGCGCGGGGTGGCGCAGCGCTGGCCGGTGCTGCTCGGCGGGGCGGCGCTGACCCGGGCGTACGTGGAGGACGACCTGCGGGCGGCGTTCCCCGGCCAGGTGCACTACGCCCGGGACGCGTTCGAGGGGCTGTCGCTGATGGACCGGGTGATGACGGCCAAGCGGGGCGGCGCGCCGGTGGTGGATCCGCAGCGGGAGGCGGCCCTGGCGGCGCGGCGGCAGCGTCGGGAGCGGCAGCGGGCGACGGTCGGGCAGGCGCTGCCGGGGCTGGACGACGCGTCGGTGCGCTCGGACGTGGCGGTCGACGTGGAGGTGCCGACGCCGCCGTTCCTCGGCACGCGGGTGGTGCGGGGGGTGCCGCTGGCGGATTATGCGGCGCTGCTGGACGAGCGGGCGACGTTCCTGGGGCAGTGGGGGCTGCGGGGGGCGCGGGGCGGCAAGGGCCCGTCGTACGAGGAGCTGGTCGAGACCGAGGGGCGGCCCCGGCTGCGGTACTGGCTGGACCGGCTGACCGCCGACAAGGTCCTCGAGGCGGCCGTGGTGTACGGATACTTCCCGGCGTACTCGGAGGGCAACGACCTGGTGGTGCTCGACGAGGACGGGCGCACCGAGCGGACCCGGTTCTCGTTCCCGAGGCAGCGGCAGGAGCGGCGGCTGTGCCTGGCCGACTTCTTCCGGCCGCGCGGCGACGGCCTGGACGTGGTGGCGTTGCAGCTCGTGACCGTGGGGCAGCCGATCAGCGACTACACGGCGAAGATGTTCGCCGGGAACTCCTACCGGGACTATCTGGAGGTGCACGGCCTGTCGGTGCAGCTCACCGAGGCACTGGCGGAGTACTGGCACCGGCGGATCCGCGCGGAGCTGACGCTGCCGGGCGGGCGCACGGTGGCCGACGACGACCCGGCAGACCTGGCGGGCCTGCTGCGCACCGACTACCGGGGCTGCCGGTACGCGTTCGGCTACCCGGCCTGCCCGGACCTGGAGGACCGGGCGAAGATCGTGGACCTGCTGGGCGCGGAGCGGATCGGGGTGCAGTTGTCGGAGGAGTTCCAGCTCGTGCCGGAGCAGGCGACCGACGCGATCGTGGTGCACCACCCGGAGGCGAGCTACTTCAACGCCAGATGACCGTCGGTGAAGTAGGGCTCGGCCGCCTCCAGCCGGGGCACCTTCACCCCCAGCCTGCGCGCTTCCGCCAGGGTGTCGCGGCAGATGGCGCGCAGCTCCTCGGGGTTGGCGTGCGCCGCCGTCACCCGGCGCATCGGCGGGAACCGGGCGAGCAGCCAGGAGAGGGTCGGCGCGGCCAGCCAGACGGGCACGGTGAACGGCAGCAGGTCGGCCCGATGCCGCCGCAGCTCGACGCCGCGCGCCTCGACCAGCGGCAGCAGCTCGCGGACGGCGAGGATCGCCTCGCGTACGTCGCCGCGCGTCATCGTGGACAGGGAACCAAGCCGCAGGCTCTGCGTGTGCAGACCCGCGTTCTGGACGAAGTGGATCGCCAGCCACCCCCGGAAGTCGGAGTTCTCCCGGACCCTGAGCCCGGCCCCGCGGAACAGCCCGCGTACGGCCTGCTCGCGTGCGGTCGGCGGCCGGTCGAGCGTGCCGAGGAAGACGGCGGGCAGCAGCGCCGCGCGCAGCACACCGTCGTCGCCGAAACCGCCACCGGCCCCGGGGAAGCCCCAGGCCACCTGCTCCGTGGGGAGATGGTCGATCGCGGCCAGCGGATCGACCCACAGGTTGTTGAAGACGAGCACCGTGGCCCCGCCCACCCGGGGCCCGAGGAAGGCCGTGGCCTCCGCGAAGCTGTAGTGCTGCACGCTCAGCACGATCAGGTCGAAGTCGTGGTCCGGCTCCAGCGACTCGCGGTAGCGCACCGGCCACTTCTCGGTGACGCGCTTTCCCCACGGCAGCCGTCGCGCGTCGAGCAGGTCGAGGTCGATCGCATCCCCGTACGCCGCCGCCCGCCCCGGCCGGACGTAGAACTCGACGTGGTGTCCGGCCCGTTCCAGGGCCCACCCGTAGACCGCGCCGATCACGCCCCGGCCGAACATCAAGATCTTCACGCGCCGCCCCGTAGGCTATAATTGGAGACCATCTCCACTTCCAACATATGGAGACGGTCTCCACTTGTCAACATGGGATCTCACGTGACCGACGCCAAGCCGCTGCGCGCCGACGCCCGCCGCAACCGCGACGCCCTGCTCGCCAAGGCGCGCGAACTCTTCGCCAACAACTGCTTCGACCTGCGCTTCGACGACTTCGCCAAGCTGGCCGGCGTGGGCACCGGCACGCTCTACCGGCACTTCCCGACCCGGGAGGCCTTGGCCGAGGCGGTCTACCGCGAAGAACTCACCGCACTGTGCGACCGCGCCCGCACACTGCACGCCACCCTCCCCGCCGACGAGGCGCTGGAGTCCTTCCTGCGTGGCCTCGTCGCCCACCTGCACGCCCACCAGGGTCTCGCCCGCACCCTCGCGGCGCTCATGGCCACCCGCCCGGACGCGATGGCCGAGGGCGCCCAGGCCCTGCAACAGGTCGTCGCCGACCTGCTGGCCTCCGCCGCCGAGGCGGGAACCGTCCGCGACGACGTGAGCGCCGGCGCCGTCATGATCGCCCTCCAGGGCATCTGCGCGGCGTACGACCACCCGGACTTCCGCGTCAACGCGGGCCAGGTCGTCACCCTCGTCCTCGCCGGTCTCCGCCACCCCGCGCCATGAGCGCCGCCCCGCCCGGCGCCGCCTCCCCGACGGGAGCGACGGCGGCGGGCCGCCGACGTGAGGCTCGGCGGAGCAACGCTGCGATCGGTGCGTTCGCGTGTACCGTCCGAAATGGCCTGGATGATGCCAGTTGAGCTCTCGACCTGGGAGTGTCCCCGATGCCTCGTCGCCCCATACCCGTCGATCCGTCGATCGGTGACCGCATCCGCGTCCGTCGGGAGCTGCGGGGCTGGAGCATCCGGTACGCCGCCAGCCGTGCCGGCATCTCCCACACGTCGTGGTCCCGGATCGAGCGTGGCCAGCAGCGCACCGACCGGTACATGGTGGTGGATCTGGCGGCGGCCCTGGAGTGCTCGGTGGTCGATCTGACCGGGCAGGCGTACACGCCGGCCGATCGGCAGCTCGATGCTGCGCGGATCGATGCCGAACGAGTATGGCGGATCATGATGGACACGCCGATGGCCGGCGGGCGGGAGGCGCCGGCCACCGTCGAGCAGGTGCGCCGTGAGGCGGGGCTGGTGCGTGCCCTGTACGGGCGGTGTGACTATGCGGGTGCCCTGCGCAGGCTTGTCGACCTGGTGCCGGCGATGCATGGCCTGACCGATCGGCGGGCGGCGTTGGCGGAGATGGTGCCCGTCTACGGCGTGGCGATGGGCTCCCTGCTCAACGTCGGCTATCCGGCTCACGCGTGGTTCGCGGCGGAGCGCTGCGCAGAGGCGGCGGGGTTGCTGGACGATTCGGTGGCTGCGGGGGTGGCGGCGGCCAACCGGGCCCGGGTGTCGGCCTACTCGGGCGCGTACGGGCCTGCGCGGGCGTGGTGCGACGCGGCGGGCGCCGACCTGGCGGGCAGCGGGGCGGACGCGGCCCTGGACGTGCTCGGGTTTCTGCATCTCGCGCGGGCCCATCACCTTGCCGGTCTGCGTGACCGCGCGGGCGCGGAGGACCATCTCGCCGAGGCGGCGCGGATCGTCGCGCACACAGGAGAGACCGAGAGCTGGGATCTTGCCTGGGGACCACGGAACGTGGCCCTGTGGCGGATGGCGTTCCAGCTCGACACGGGCCGCCCGGAGGCGGCGATGCGGACGGCCGCCGGTGTGGACGTGAGCGGCCTGCCGGCGGTGCGGCAGGTGTACTTCTGGCTGGACATGAGCCGGGCCGCCGAGGCGGTCGGGCGGGACCGGGACGCGGTGCGGATGCTGCTCGCGGCGGAACGGGTCGGCCCACAGCACGCGCGTTCGTCGACGTCGGCGCGGGAGACGGCCCGGTCGTTGCTGCGCCGGGGTGTCGCCTCGCCGGAGTTGCGCGGCCTGTGCGAGCGGATGAGCATGGCCGCACAGTAGTCGCCCGGTAGTGGTGCGTAGTCGTTCCAGCGACCGTGTGCGTCTTCCGTAGCGTCCTGATCACGGGTGCGGCTGCCCGCGTCTGACTGCCGCCGTGCCCTTGAGCCGGCGCGGTGGTGGCGGTCCTTCCCGGAGCCCACCGCCGCGCCCCTTCCCGAAGGGGTTGCAGGTGGGCGACGCGCAACACGATCCAGGGTCGAGCTGGGGCGAGCAGGCGGACGCGGAGGAGCGGGAGGCGGCGAGGCAGCGGATCCTCGCGCAGGCCGAGGCCGAACGGATACCGGTCGAGGAGACGACCCGGGCGGTGCCGGACCGGCGGTGGCGTCGTGGGCAGCGGTGAGCCGGCGATAGGTCGGCGGGTGGCGCAGTGGCGGGCGCGGCGGCGGATGACGCAGCAGATGCTCGCCGACCGGCTGGGCAAGTCCAAGAGCTGGGTGGACAAGGTCGAACGTGGCGTTCGCGCCTTGGACCGGTTCTCCGTCATCCGGGACGTCGCCGAGGTGCTGCGGGTGGATGCGACAATCCTGCTGGGCGGTGACGTGCGGCCGGCGGGAACCACCGGGACCGAGGGCGTGGAGGGGGTCCGGGCGGCCCTCGCCTGCTATGACATCCGCCCGGTCGGGCCCGATGTGCGGCCGGTGGGGTCGACGGGCGAGTTGCACCGGCCGGCGTCGCCCACCTGGCCACGGCGATCGGCCTGATCCGATGACCGCGCCGTTCCTGTCCCTGGCGCAGATCCGCAACCGGCTCATCCTCACCGCCCGCTGGGTCCTACGCGACCACCGACCCGCCCCCGACGGCCGCTGCCCGATCTGCCGCACGGCGGGCTGCCCGGCGGCCGCCGCCGCCCGCGACGTTCTCCGCGCGGCCACGGAGGTGCAGCTGTGGAATGCGCCGGCCCATCCGGCCGACGACCGAGGGGTTATGCGAAACGAAAACCACTTCCGTTAAGCTGGCGTCGACCTCTCGACGAAGGAGAACCCATGGCCGTACCGAAGCGGAAGATGTCGCGGTCGAACACCCGGCACCGGCGGGCGCAGTGGAAGGCGGCGGTGCCGCAGCTGACCCCCTGCCCGTGCCCGCGCAAGGAGATGGTGGTGCCGCACCGGGCCTGCGCGCACTGCGGGCTGTACAAGGGGCGTCAGGTGGTGGAGCAGCCGTGACCGGACGGCTCCCGGTGACGGTGCTGTCCGGGTTTCTCGGTGCCGGCAAGACGAGCCTGCTCAACCACGTGCTGGCCAACCGGGACGGGCTGCGGGTGGCGGTGATCGTCAACGACATGAGCGAGGTGAACGTCGACGCCGCGCTGGTCCGTGGCGGCGGCGCGCTGTCGCGGACGCAGGAGCGGCTGGTCGAGCTGACCAACGGCTGTATCTGCTGCACGCTGCGCGACGACCTGCTCGCCGAGGTGGCCCGGCTGGCCCGGCAGGGCCGTTTCGACTACCTGCTGATCGAGTCCAGCGGCATCTCCGAGCCGATGCCGGTCGCCGCGACGTTCGCCTTCGGCGTGGAGGGCGGGCAGGTGCTCGACGATCTGGCCCGCCTGGACACCACGGTCACGGTGGTCGACACGGCGGGCCTGCTGGCCATGATCGAGGCGGGGGAGAGCCTGGAAGCGCGAGGGCTGGCCGCGTACGAGGGTGACGACCGTGGCATCGCGGATCTGCTGGTCGACCAGATCGAGTTCGCCGACGTGCTGGTGGTCAACAAGACCGACCTGGTCGGCGCGGAGGACCTGGTGGTGGCCGAGGCGCTGCTGACCCGGCTGAACCCGGCCGCCCGGCAGGTGCGTGCCGTGCACGGTCGGGTCCCGCCGGCGGAGGTCCTCGACACCGGCCGGTTCGACCTGGAGCGGGCGGAGACCGCGCCCGGCTGGGTCGCCGAGCTCAACGGCGGGCACGTGCCGGAGACGGAGGAGTATGGCATCTCCAGCATCGTGTTCCGTGACCACCGGCCGTTTCATCCGCAGCGACTCTGGGACCTGCTCGCCGGTGGCGTGGACGGCTACGGGGTCGTGCGGTCGAAGGGCTTCCTGTGGCTGGCCAGCCGCCCCGGTGTCCAGGCGTTGTGGTCGCAGGCCGGCCCGACGGGGCGGTGCGACCCGGTCGGGGTCCCGGTGGTGGCGTCGGGGGAGTGGCCGCAGGACCCCGACGAGCGGGCCGAGTTGGAGTCCCGCTGGCATCCGGTCTTCGGTGACCGGCAGCAGGAACTCGTCCTCATCGGCGTGCACCTCGACGGTGGCGGCCTGCGGGCGGCCCTCGCGGCCTGCCTGCTCACCGACACCGAGATCGCCGCCGGGGAGGACGTGTGGCGGGCGTTGCCCGACCCGTTCCCCGCCTGGGACCTCGGCGACCTGCACGACCACGCGGACCCGGTCCCGGCCTGACGAGGGCCGCCCCTGGCAGCCGGGGACGTCGCCCGGTGGCGGCGCGAATGGTGCGCCCACTCGCGCCGCCACCGGGAGGCGGGCGGCCCGGTGTTCACCCGCCCCGGGGCCCGCGGCGGGCGTACTTCTGGCGGAACTTCTCCACCCGGCCGGCGGTGTCGAGCAGGCGCTGCCTGCCGGTCCAGAACGGGTGGCTGGCCGACGAGATCTGCACGTCGATGACGGGATAGGTGTTGCCGTCGCTCCACTCGACCGTCTGGTCGCTGGTGGCGGTGGAGCGGGTGAGGAAGGCGAAGTCGGCGCCCCTGTCGCGGTAGACGACGGGCCGGTACACGGGGTGGATGCCGGGCTTCATGCGGGTCGTGCTCCTTCGGTGTCGGTGTCGGTGTCGGTGTCGGATCCGGCCGGTTCCGCCGTGCCGAGGGGGAAGCAGCCGGCGAACGGGTCGGGGTAGGTGCACCAGGTGTCTTCGCCGTCGGCGAGTTCGGCGTCGGTGAGCAGGCAGCCGGCGAGGGTGCGGTGCAGGTCGACGGGGTCGATGTCGACGCCGATGAAGACGAGGTGCTGGTGCCGGTCGCCGTAGTAGGGGTCCCAGTCCAGGGCGGCGGCGATGCGCCGCTGGTCGTCGACGTGTTCCCAGCGGTCCTCGGGCAGGCTGACCAGCCAGTGCCCGAGGGATCCCATGGCCAGGCCGCCGCCGGCGAACTCCCAGGCCACCACGGTGTCGGGTTGGCTGGCCAGCCAGAGGTGCCCGCGGGAGCGGATGATCTCGGCGTTCACGTCCTCCAGCACGTCGTGCAGGCGCTGGGGGTGAAACGGCCGGCGGGCGCGGAAGACGGCGGAGACCACTCCGCAGTCGGGTTCCGGCTCGTGTGCGCCGAGGGCGTAGCCCTGCAGGCCGCGGGCGAAGATCCCCGGGGTTCCCGGACGGTGCCGACGGGTGTGGCGTAGCTGGCGGGTCAACGCGCCGGCGTCGACGACGTCGCCGTCGACGCGGAGGTGGGCCGCCCACGGGGCCATCCTCCGTAGCAGCACCGACAGCCTGCTCGTGTCGAACGCGCCTTCGCGCGACCGCCCCCAGAGCACCAGCGTGTCGGCGTACTCGATCTGCCGGACCACGACGTCGGCGAGCGCGCGGTGGTCGTCCTCGGCGGCCTGGATGCCGAGGGCGCGGAGGTCCTCGGTGCTGGCCAGGCCGTCGAGCAGATGTTCGGCGTCGAGGACGGTCACGTAGGAGTCGACGCGGACGAGGTCGGTGATCGGCGCGCCGTCGACGAGGCAGTGGGCGCAGGCGGCGGCGACGGCCTCGGGCTCCACCACCTCCGGCAGCATCAGCACCAGGTCCCGGCCGGGACGGGTGCGGGCGAGACGGGCGATGGTGGGCAGCACGTCCTCGCGCAGCGTGCAGGAGATGCAGCCGTGCCGCAGGGTGATCTGTTCGTCCTCGACGATGCCGGCGTCGGAGCGGACCACCCGACGGACGACGCCGTCGCGGATCCGGGCGAGGTCGTGCCGCACGAGCAGCAGCGACTCGTCGGCGGCGAGCAGCGTGCGGGCGACGGCGAAGGTTGCCGCCGGCCAGAACCCGGACAGGACGGTCAGCGACGGGCGGGTATCGACGTCGGTTGTCGCGGCGTGGGACGGGGCCTGTGGTGACGACGACATCGGACTCCTCTCGACCTAGTTGAAAACGATTGTCATTCTAAGCACACGGCGCGGTCGGGTGAACGACGGCCTGTGGGTCGGGTGGTCGGGGTCGAGCCGGGGTGAGGCCCGCCGCCCGGCGTCCGCGCCGGACCCTCGCCCGGCGTCCGCTCCGGACCCTCGCCTGGTGGTGAGTCGACGCCAGTGGCCCGGTGTGGATGTGGCCGGGCGGCTGGTGTAGAACTGAAAATCATTGTCGTTATCGTTAGGGCTACCACGAAGGAGAGAGCACCGTGTCCCGACGCTGTG
>NZ_BBOL01000014.1:0-76359 GCF_020884815.1 Micromonospora sp. NBRC 110038
TCCGGGTCGAGGCGGAAAACCGTCGGGTGCCGCCCGCTCCGGGCCGGCGAAACCGGTGCCGCTGACGCTGTCGGTCGCCAAGTGCGTCTGGCTCCCCTTCGAGCTGGTCTGCCCGACCACCTGGTGGGTGGAGGGTGAGCTCAATCTGCGGGCGTTGATGGCCGCGCTCGGCGACGTGCACCGCCGGCACGAGGCACTGCACGCCCGCTACCGACGCGTCGACCCACCCGTCGCGATCATCCCGCCCAACCCCGGCATGCCCCAACTGCTCCTGCTCACCGACGCCACCACCACCCAGGACGCCCTCGACCAACTCGCCGACGCCGTCCAACAACCCCTCGACTACACCCAAGGCCGCAACTGGCGCACCGCCATCATCCGCGACCGCTCCACCAACCGCACCCTCCTCGGCATCGGCATCCACCACATCGCCTTCGACGGCTGGTCCCACACCCTCCTCGTCCACGACCTCACCCACGCCTACACCGCCCGCCTCGCCGGCAAGGCCCCCGAATGGGACCGCCCCGCGCCCACCCTCCGCCAGACCTACGACGAGTACGCCCGGCTCCACGACGCCGCCGACCTGCCCACCCAACGCGCATACTGGCGCACCCAACTCCACGGCCTCCCCCGCCAGGGCGACGGCGAGCTCAAGGTGCCGCTGGAGCAGGCCCTCGCCTGGGGCCCGAAGGCCGGGCACATCCTCACCGTCAGCCCGCAGGTCCTGCAGCGCTGGGACCAGGCGGCCCGGGAGCACCGGTTCAGCCGCTCCAGCTACTTCGTCGCCGCCTTCGCCACCGCCCTGCGCGCCGTCCACCACCAGGACGACATCGGCCTGCTCATGATCGTGGCCAAGCGCGGCAGCCGCGTCCTCGACTCCGCGTTCACCACCCGGATCAACTCCAACTGCGTGCGGGTCCGGTTCGAGCCCGGTCAGGACCTGATCCGGCACGTCCAGCAGACCGTCGACGAGCTGATGGCCGCCCAGGACGTGCCGTTCTCGGAGAGCGCCGCCGACCCGGCCGTCGGGCTGCCCAGCGAGGTCGTCGCCGGCCTGCCCGGCTTCGCGTACCAGGACAACGTGGTGCTCCCGCTGGACCTGCCCGGCTGCCGCACCGAGGAGGTCGTCGAACCGTACGCCCGGGAGGTGATGAGCGGGCTCACCGTCGAGGCGATCCCCCGCCACGCCGACGCCCTGCTGCGCATCACGATCCGCACCGACCTGCTGCCGTTCGCCCTCGCCGAGGAGCTGGGCGCTCACATGCTGCGCTTCCTCGAAGCGGGCCCCCAGGTCACCGGCCCGGCGCGCTGAGGGCCCCGCCCCCGTCCAGCCCCGGGCGGCCGCCGGCCCGCCGGTGCCGGTCGACCGCCCGGGCGTGCGCGTGGGCGAGCAGCCGGTCCACCTCCGGGAGCAGGTCGGTGCCGGGACGCAGGACGCACGCCCAGCCGTGCAGGCCGTACGCGGGGTGGGGCATGATCTCGCCCTGCCGGGTGAAGTCGATGCCGGCCCGGTGGTCGGGAAAGCGCGCGGGCGGGTAGCCGAACCGGCGCTGGAACTCGGCGCGGCCCAGTTCGACGTTGAGACGGTGGACGTCGGGCCGGTCGAGGCGCGAGTCCTCGTCGAACCCGGGCGTGTCGTGCGCGACGATCGTGGCGAACGGCCGGCGGCGGTCCGGGCCGACGAAGAAGAACCGCTCGCCCCAACTGGCCGGGGGCGCGCCCGACGCCGCGTCGGCCCGCACCTGCGTGACGCCGGGCAGCGCGAGGATCCGCTGGGCGAGTTCGGCCTCGGTCGGGACGCCGGCGGCGGGGACGCTCGGGGAAGGCTGGCTCATGACCTCTACCGTATCGTTGAACTCCCTTGTGAAGCTGGGGCCGAGAATCAGGCAGCGGAGCCGGGGATAAGCATCAAACGGGAGGTCAGGTGCGCAGGAGTTCCTACCGGCCAGCCGACCTCGCGCGCGAGCACGGCATCTCGACGCAGACGGTCCGCAACTACGAGCGCGACGGGGTGCTGCCCCCGGCCCGGCGCACGCCCAGCGGCTACCGCGCCTACACGGCCGTGCACGTCCGGGCGCTGCGCGCCTACCTGGCGCTGATCCCGGCGCACGGGTACGCCACCAGTGGCGAGATCATGCGCGCCGTCAACGCCGGTGACATGGACGCCGCCCTGCGGGCGATCGACCGCAGCCACGCCCAGTTGCTGCGCGACCGGGAGACGCTGGACGCCGTCGAGGTGGCCGTGGGCCTGCTCACGCGGCCACCGGCGGCGAGCCGACCCGACCGGCCCCCGACGGCCCGTCCCGACCTGTCCCCTCCGGGCCGACCCGAGCGACCCCTGGCGATCGGTGGTCTCGCCCGCCGGGTCGGCGTGACCCCGGCGGCCCTGCGCAAGTGGGAACGGGCCGGCATCCTCGCGCCGAGCCGGGGTCGGGCCACCGGCTACCGCCTCTACTCGGCCGACGACGTGCGCGACGCCGAACTGGCCCACCTGCTGCGGCGCGGCGGCTACCGGCTGGACCACATCGCCACGGTCGTGCGGCAGGTCCGCGACGCGGCCGGCACCGAGCCGCTGGCCGAGTCCCTGGAGAACTGGCGGCGGCGGCTCACCGACCGGGGCCGCGCCATGCTCACCGCCGCCGTCCGACTCGCGGAGCACCTGTCCCCGCCGGACGACTGACCCGCGCGGCGGGCCAGCCCCCGCAGCCTGCGCGGGCGACCGCAGCAGGCACCCCGCGCGGCGACCGGGCCGGTCACGCGCCGGGGCAGCGCCCGGACAGGGCGTAGCGCAGCAGGACGACGTCGCCGATCTGGCGGACCTCCGCCAAGCCCGCGCGGCGGCCGGGGTGCCACGGGAACCGGCCCTCGCCGGGGAAGCGCGGCGCGCGGCGGTCGCCGACGAAGAACGGGGCGACCACCAGGTGCAGCTCGTCGGCGAGGCCGGCACCGAGGAACAGGGCGTGCACGGCCGCGCCGCCCTCCACCATGAGCCGGCGCACCCCCCGGGCGGCCAGGTCGGCCAGCACCCGGCAGGGGTCGACCGGGTCACCGCCGTCGGCGACGGTGGCCAGGCCGCCGAGCCGGTGCCGGGTCCGCGCCAGCACGGACGTGGCACAGTAGACGACCCGTTCGGCGTCCCCGACGGTGAAGAACCGGGCCGCCGGGTCGAGGTCGCCGCTCGCGGTGACGGTCACCTTCGTCGGCGACGGCGGCAGGCCGCGCGCGGCCCGCTCGGTGCGCCGCTGCGGCGAGCGGATCACCAGGCGCGGATCGTCGGCCCGGACGGTGGCCGCGCCGACGAGGATCGCGTCGCACCCGGCCCGCACGGCGTCGACCCGGTCCAGGTCCGCCTCGTTGGACAGCAGCAGCCGCTGGTCGCTGGCGTCGTCGATGTAGCCGTCGATCGACATGGCGCAGCTGAGCAGCACGTACGGCCGGGGCGTCGCGGGCGCGCCGGCGGCCGGCGCGGCGTCCTGCGGAGTCGGCGCGGCGGCGGTCACCGGACGAACGGGAGGTCGATGGTGTGGGCGGCGCGGTCCACCTTGGCCGCGAGGTAGCCGGCGTTGGCGTCGGACAGGTGCAGCCCGGTGGGCACCCGCTCGGCCACCTCGATGCCGAGCCGGCGCAGCTGGTCGGCCTTGTCCGGGTTGTTGCTGAGCAGGGCCACCCGCTCGGCGCCGAGGGCCGCCAGCATCTGCGCGGCGACCGTGTAGTCCCGTTCGTCCGCGCCCCGCCCCAGGGCCAGGTTCGCCTCGTAGGTGTCCAGCCCGGCGTCCTGCAGGGCGTACGCGTCGAGCTTGGCGTACAGGCCGATGCCGCGCCCCTCCTGGCGCAGGTAGAGCAGGAGCCCACCGGCGGCGGCGATCCGCTCGACCGCCTCGCGCAACTGCGGCCCGCAGTCGCACCGCTGGCTGCCGAACACGTCCCCGGTCAGGCACTCGCTGTGCGGGCGGACCAGCGGCGGCGACCCGCCGGCGGCGGCCCGGTCCACCGCGACCGACCAGTCACCGAGCCCGAACGCGAGGTGCTCCCGGCCATCGACGAGGCCGTGGAACGAGAACACCCGGGCGGTGGTGGCGTAGCCGTCGGGGAAGCGCAGCGGGACCGTCACCTGGGTCCGGATGGTCGCGACGGGCAGTGCTTCGGACATCGGTCTCCTTCGTCGGACGGTCAACCGTGCACGCCGGTGCGCGCCGGACGCGACACCCACCGGGCGGCGCGGGCGGTGGCGACGGGGGCCGGGGACACGACGCCGGTCGCCGCAGGCGGCGGAAGCCGGCGGGCCAGCAGCACCACGCCCCCGGGCAGGCTCGCCACCAGCGCCAACGCCCCGTACACGGTGGCGGCGGCAACGCCCTCGGCGGCGGTCAGGCCGGCGGCGGCGAACGCCCACGCGGCCACCCCCTCGCGCGGCCCGAACCCGCCCACGTTCAGCGGCAGGATCATCGCGAGCAGCGCGAGCAGCGTCAGCGGCAGCAGCCGGGACAGCGGCGCGTCGACGCCCGCCGTGCGGGCCGCGACGACGAACGTGGCCAGGTGGCCCGCCAGCACCACGGCGGAGGCGACCAGCACGCCGGCCCAGGTCCGCCGGCCCAGCACGCCGGAGCGGACGTCGGCCACGGCGGTGCGCAGCGCCCGCGCCCACCGCGACGCCCCCGACCGGGGCGCGACGCGACCCAGCAGCACCGCGCCCAGGCCGGCGGCGACGACCAGCCCCGCCGCCGCCGGCAGGTGCTGCCGCACCGGCGAGGGGAACGCGGCCAGCACGCCCACCGCGAGGACCACCGTGACCGCCTGGCCGGCCGTGCGCTCCCAGACCACGGCCCGCACGCCCCGGCCGACGTCCCCGCAGTCGCGGCCGTGACGCACCGCGCGGTCGACGTCGCCGAGCACCCCGCCGGGCAGGGTGGAGTTGAGGAACACGGCCCGGTAGCAGTGCGCCACCGCCTCGCGCAGCGGCAGCCGGACGCCCAGCCCGGCGGCGACCAGGCTCCACCGCCACGCGGCGCAGACGGTGGTGACCAGGCCGATGCCGAGCGCCGCCGCGACGGCCGCGCCGTCGATCAGGCGCAGCCCGGCGACGAACGGGCCGCTGCCCAGCCGCCAGAGCAGGGCCGCCAGCACCGCGACCCCGGCAAGGGTGCGCGCCCACCCCCAGAACGACCGGGGCAGCCGGCCGACGCGTGTGGCGGGCGACGCCGCCGGTTCCGTGCTCGCTGGCAAACCCGGACCTCCCTGCACGATCATCTTTCCTCCGGGTTCACGTGTGGCACGCCCGGATGGTTCACCCGCAGCCGGCGAGCAGGTCGGCGTGGTCGACCAGGACGTCGAGCGTACCGGCGTGGGCGGCGGCCCGCCGGGTTCGGCCGTACGCCGTGGTTCGCCCGGTCAGCTCGGGCCGCTGCTCGCGGGCGGCGCCCAGCCAGCCGGTGAACCACTCGGCGGTCAGCTCGGCGCGGTCCGGGCCGAGCCGCCACGGGCTGGGCCGGGTCAGCACGTCGACGCCCCGGCGGGCGAACGCGGCCACGCAGGCGGCGACGGCGTCGGGGCCGAGCAGCGCGCCCCGGCCGAGGGCGACGCGCCGCTGGTGGTCGTCGAACGCGGCGGCGACCTCGGCGTCCAGCGGGTCGGCGGGGGTCAGCCGCACCCGGCCGACCACGGTGAGGGTGAACAGCGTGGGCCGGCCGGCGCAGGCCGCCACGATCCGCTCGACCTCCTCGGCGGTGAGCATGTCCAGCAGCGCCGACGCGGTGACCAGGGACGCGTCGGCGAGGTCGGCGGCGGACAGCCGGGTGATGTCACCCTGCCGGGTCTCCACGGTGACCTCGCCGCCGCCGGAGGCGGCGAGGCCCGCCAGGGCGGCCCGGGCCCGCTCCAGCAGGCCGGGGTCGCGGTCGTGGAGCACCCAGTGCTGCGGGCCGGGCAGCCGGGGGGCCAGCCAGCGCCCCATCGACCCGGTGCCGGCGCCCAGGTCGTGGATCACGACCGGCCGGTCGCCGGCGAGGCGTCGGCGCACCGGTGCCAGCAGGTCCACCGCGCGGGCCGCCGCGTCGGCGGGCTCCCGCAGTCGCAGCCAGCCGGCGAAGGCGGCGGTGTCGTCGCCGTCGCTCATGTGCCCCGCCGCACCGTCGTGGCCGTCGTCGCGCGTGCGGACCGTCGGGTTCCCGGTGCCGTGGCCGTCGCGCGGGTGGGCCGTCGGGCCCCCGCCGCCATGGGCGTCGCTCATGTCGCCGCTCCCTTCAGGACCGCCGCGAGGATGGTGGAGGTGGTCGACCAGTCGGTCAGGGCCGGCCGGCGGGCGCGGGCGGCGCGGCGCAGCCGCTCCCGCAGGCCGGCGTCGCCCAGCCAGGCGCGCAGCGCGCCGGCCAGCGCCGCCGGGTCGTCGGGCGGCACCAGCAGGCCGGGACGTACGCCGTCGGGGGCGTGGCCCAACGCCTCGGGCACGCCGCCGACGTCCGTGGCCAGCACCGGGATGCCCCGCGCGAGGGCCTCGGTGACGACCATCCCGTACGTCTCGCCGCGCGAGGCCAGCACCAGCAGGTCGGCGGCGGCGTACGCGGCGGCGAGGGCGGGGCCGGTGCGCGGGCCGAGCAGTTCCACCCGCCCGGTCAGGCCGGACCCGTCGGCCTGCCGGCGCAGCCGCCGCACGTAGGCGGGGTCGCGGGTCAGCGTGCCGACGCAGGCGCACCGCCACGGCAGGTCCGCCACCGCCGCCAGGGCCGCCAGCAGCACGTCGTGCCCCTTGTGCGGGGCGAGGGCCGCGACGCAGAGCAGCGCCGTGCCGGCGGCCGTGCCGGCGACCGGTGGCGCGGGGTCGACCCCCGGCACGGCGACGTGGACCCGGTCGGCGGGCAGCCCGTACCGGTCGAGCAGTCGGCGGCGGGTCCACTCGCTGGTGGCGACGACGGCCGTGGCGGCGGCCAGGGCGCGGGCCTCGGCGGCGTCGTCGCGCGGCATGTGGACCAGCACGACGAGCCGCAGCCGGTCGGCCTGCGCCTCCAGCTCCTGCGGCGTGACCGAGACGACGAGGCCGTCGAGCAGCACCACCGCGCCGTCGGGCAGGGCGGCGAGCCGGGCGGCGAGGTCGGCCCGCGCGGCCGGGCCGGGCGTCGGCCAGTCACCGGGCACCGGATGCTCGTGGACCCGCCAGCCGGCGTCGGCCAGCCCGGCGCAGACCCGCCGGTCGTAGTGGTTGCCACCGCTGGGCGTGGCCGGGTCGTCGATGTCTCCGGGGAGCACCACGTGCACCTCGGGACGGGCGCCGGCGGGAGCCGCCCCGCCGGCCGGGACGCCCCCGCCGGCCGGGGCCGGGGCTGTCACAGGGGCCGCTCGTAGCTGGCCCAGGCGACGTGCGACTCGTGCAGGGTGACGGTGATCCCGGCCAGTCCCCGCGCGCCCGCGCCGAGATCGCCGGCGTGCACCCGGTCGGCGAGCCGGTCGGCGACCGTGCGGGCCAGCACCTCCGTGGTCGTGTTCACCCCGGCGAACGCGGGCTCGTCGTCGAGGTTGCGGTAGGTCAGCTCGCCGAGGACGGCGCGCAGCTGCTCGGTGGCCAGGCCGATGTCGACGACGATGCCGTCGGCGTCCAGGTCGGGGCGGCGGAACGTGGCGTCGACGACGAACGTGGCCCCGTGCAGGCGCTGCGCCGGGCCGAAGACGTCGCCGCGGAAGCTGTGGGCGATCATCATGTGATCGCGGACGGTCACGCTGAACACGGGTCACTCTCCTGGTAGGTGATGAGGTGGCACAGGGCGGGCAGGCTGCCGTCGGTGAGGCCGGCGAGCACGTCGGGCAGTTCCGCGAACGGCGAGCTGCCGGTGATCAGCGCGTCGAACGCGGGGTCGGCGAGCAGTTCGAGGGCGAGGGCGAGCCGGTCGGCGTACGTGCGGCTGCCCCGGCGGGCCGGGGCGACCATGCCCACCTGGCTGCTGCGCACGGTCAACCGGCCGGAGTGGAACGCCCCGCCCAGCGACAGCCGCACCGCGCGGTCGCCGTACCAGCTCAGCTCCAACGCCGTGCCTTCCGGGGCGAGCAGCTCCAGCGACCGCTGGAGCCCCTCGGACGTGGCGCTGGCGTGCACCACCAGGTCGCGCCCGCCGGTGGCCCGCTCGGGGGTGGCGAAGTCGACGCCGAGCGCGGCGGCGACGGCGGCCCGGGCGGGGTCGGCGTCGACCAGTTCGACCCGTACCCCGGGGAAGCGGGCGAGCAGCGCGGCGACCCCGCAGCCGACCATGCCCGCGCCGACGACGCTCACCCGGTCGCCGATCAGCGGCGGGGCGTCCCACAGGGCGTTCACGGCGGTCTCCACGGTGCCGGCGAGCACCGCGCGGGCCGCCGGCACCCCGTCGGGCACCGGCACCACGGCCGAGGCGGGCACGACGTACGCGCTCTGGTGCGGGTGCAGGCAGAACACGGTCCGCCCGCGCAGCTCGGCCGGGCCCTGCTCGACGACGCCGACGCTGAGGTAGCCGTACTTCACGGGGGCCGGGAAGTCGCCCTCCTGGAACGGGGCGCGCATCGCGGTGTGCTGGTCGACGGGGACCCGGCCGGCGAAGACGAGGGTCTCGGTGCCGCGGCTGACCCCCGAGTAGCGGGCGCGCACCAGCACCTCGTCGGGGGCGGGGGCGGGCAGCACCGCGGGGCGGATCTCCCCCACCCCGGGCTCACGCAGCCAGAACGCGTACGCCTCGCCGGTCACCGGAATGTCCTCGTCGCCACCGTCGTCCTCCTCGCCCGCCGAACCATTTGGCCGGCAGATCCGTGTTGTCTGTCGACAGCCCGTCGAACAGCAGTCTCTCGATCATCAAACACGGAGGCACGGTGCGCAGGGTTCAACACGGTCCGCTGGCAGGACTGGTCAGCCTGTTCGTCCTGCTGGCGGGGATCGGCGCGACCGTCGGCCTCGGCCCGGCGGGCTGGCTCGCCGGCACGGCGTACGGGATGGTCCTGTGCGGGCTGCTCGCCCGGGCGCTGCGCGGGGCGGGCGGCTCCGGCCTGGGGCCGGCGGACGTGGTGACGTTGGGCCGGGCGGTGCTGATCGGCGGGGTGACGGCGCTGGTGGCCGACGGGTTCACCCGGGCCGCGCCGGTGCCGTTGCTGGTCGGCCTCGCCGCCGTGGCGCTGCTGCTGGACGCCGTCGACGGGCAGGTGGCGCGGCGCACCGGCACCGAGAGCGACCTCGGGGCCCGGTTCGACATGGAGGTCGACGCGTACCTCATCCTGCTGCTGGGCGTGCACCTCGCGCCCACGGCCGGGGGGTGGGTGCTCACCCTGGGCGCGATGCGGTACGCCTTCGTGGTGGCCGGCTGGACGTCGCCGTGGCTGCGCGGGACGCTGCCGCCGCGGCAGTGGCGTAAGGTCGTCGCCGCGCTCCAGGGCATCGTCCTGGTCGTCGCCGCGGCCGGGGTCCTGCCGCCGGTCGGGGCGACGGTGCTGCTGGCCGGGGCGTTCGCGCTGCTCGTCGAGTCCTTCGGGCGCGACGTGGGGTGGCTGTGGCGGCATCGCCCGGTCGCCGCGACCGACGGCGCGGCCCTGCGCCGGGACGAGCCGGTCCGGGTGCCGGCCCACCTGCCGGCCTGACCGCCCACCCCCTGCACGGGAGAGAAGACGACGTGACGAACCACACGGGCGACCCGACCGACGCGGCCGGCGACGACCCGCCCCGCGCCACGGGCGACGATCCGACGGGCGAGGGCCCCACCGACGCCACCGGCGACGGCACGGGCGGCGACGAGGGTCGGCGCGCGGCGGACGACGCGGGCCGGCCGGCCGAGGTGCCGGGGCGGGGTCGACGGGTCCGCCGGGCGGTCGGCGGCCCCTTGGCCGCGCTGCTCGTGGCCGCCGCCCTCACCGCGCCGGACCAGTTGCGGGAGCTGAGCCCGGCCGCGTTCCTGCGGCTGCCGGTCGAGGCGCTGATCGTCGCCGCCGCCCTGCTCGCCCTGCCGCCGCGCCCCCGCCGGGTGGTCGCCGCCCTGACCGGGGCCGCCCTGGGGCTGGTCACCGTGGTCAGGCTCATCGACCTGGGCTTCCAGGTCGCCTGGGACCGCCCCTTCGACCTGGTGTCGGACTGGGTGCTGTTCGACGACGCGTACGCGTTCCTCGCCGGCTCGGTCGGCCGGGCCGGCGCGGTCGGCGCCGCCGTGGGCGTCGTGCTGCTCGCCGTGGGCCTGCTCGTGGCGCTGGCGCTGGCCGCGCTGCGCCTGGCCACGCTGCTCGCCCGCCACGACACCGGGGCGAGAAGGGCCGTCGCGGCGCTGACCGTCGGCTGGGTCGCCTGCGCCGCCCTCGGGGTGCGGATCGTCCCCGGGGTGCCGGTGGCCGACAGCGGCGCGACCGCCCTGGTCCGCTACCACGCGGACCAGGTGCGCGGCGGGCTGTCCGACGGCGACGTGTTCGCCGCCGAGGTCGCCGCCGACCGGTTCCGGGACACGCCGGGTGACCAGCTGCTGACGGCGCTGCGCGGCAAGGACGTCGTCGTCGCGTTCGTCGAGAGCTACGGCCGCGACGCGGTGGAGGAGCCGGAGTTCGCGCAGGTCGGCACGGTGCTCGACGAGGGCACCCGGCGGCTGCGGGCGGCCGGGTTCACCTCCCGCAGCGCGTACCTGACGTCCCCGACGGCGGGCGGCGGAAGCTGGCTGGCCCACGCCACGCTGCTGTCCGGGCTGTGGATCGACAGCCAGCAGCGGCACCGCAGTCTGCTCGCCACCGACCGGCTCACCCTAGGCGGGGCGTTCCAGCGGGCGGGCTGGCGGACCGTCGGGGTGATGCCCGGCGCGCTGGCCGACTGGCCGGAGGGGAAGTTCTACGGCTACGACCAGTTCTACCCGGCCCGGGAGCTGGGCTACCGGGGGCCGAAGCTGGGCTACTTCCTCATGCCGGACCAGTACGCCCTGTCGGAGCTGCAGCGCCGCGAGCGGTCGGCCCCCGGCCACCCGCCGGTGATGGCCGAGATCCCGCTGACGTCCAGCCACTCACCGTGGACGTCGTTCCCCCGGGTCATCGACTGGGACGACGTGGGCGACGGCTCGGTCTACCACCGCAACTCGGCGGTGGCCGACGTCGGCGGCAAGCCGGTGCGCCGCACCGCCGCCCAGATCCGCGCGGACTACCGGCGCACCGTCGAGTACACGCTGAAGTCGCTGATCTCCTACGTGGAGACCTACGGCGACGACGACCTGGTGCTGGTCTTCCTCGGCGACCACCAGCCCTCCCCGGTCGTCACCGGCGAGGACGCCAGCCGGGACGTGCCGGTCACCGTCGTGGCCCGCGACCCGAAGGTGGTCGACCGGATCGACGGCTGGCAGTGGCAGGACGGGCTGCGGCCCGGTCCGGGCGCGCCGGTGTGGCGGATGGACACCTTCCGGGACCGCTTCCTCACGACGTTCGGGTCCCAGCCCGACCCCGGGGCGCCGCCGGCCGCCGCGCCGCGCTGACCGCGGTGCCGTTCGGGCCGGTCAGGCCGCTGTGGCGCCGGGGGCGGTCAGGCCGCCTCCCGCCCGGAGCGGGGGTGTTCGGGCCGGGCCGGCGCGGCGGGTCGGGGACGGGGCGCGGGGGCCTGCGCTCCCGTTGCGGCGTCGCCCCGGGCCAGCCGCATGGCGCGCTCGGCGTTCAGCAGCGGGTCGCACGGGGCCTGCCGGCCGCCGCAGAGCAGGTTCTGGCAGCGGCCGGTGGCGTCGGGCTGGTGGGCCTCGGCGACGTCGTACGCCAGCCGCCACAGCAGCGTGTCCGTCACGTCGCTCGGCGGAGCCGTGTCGTGACTGGACCGGTGGTGCGTTGTGCCGGACACGCGGAAACCCCTCTCGTCGTCGCTACCCGAACAGGTTGACCGGCATTCCGGCCCGCTAAACCCGCCCCGGGCAGGCGGTTGGTCACACCCCGCCGATTGTCGTTCCCCGCCGCAAATGCGGTTGCCGGCGTCGCCGACGGCGAACCCGAGTGGTCCAACCAGTTGACGGGTTGATGTGGGCGGGGCCACACTGCACCGCATGACCTTCGTCCCTGTCCCCCGGGGTTCCGTCTCCGACCACGTCTTCGCCCAGCTCCGCGACGCCGTCGTCAGCGGCGCGTACCGGCCCGGGGACACCCTGCCCGGCGAGCGGGAGCTGGCCGCCGCGTTCGCGGTGAACCGGCACGCCGTGCGCGAGGCGCTGCGCCGCCTGCAACAGCTCGGCCTGGTCCGGGTCAGCCAGGGCGGCGCGACCCGGGTGCTCGACTGGCGGGTGCACGCCGGGCTCGACCTCGCCCTGTCCCTGGTCCGCTCCGGCGACGTCCTGCCGGTCGACACGCTGGTGCGGGACATGCTGGAGATGCGCGCCTGCATCGGCGTCGACGCCGCCCGGCTCTGCGCCGAACGGGCCGACGCGGCGACGCGGGACACCGTCACCCGCGCCGTCGAGGAGTACGCCGCGCTCGCGCCCGACCTGCCCCGGATGGCCGAGGCCAACATCACCCTGTGGCGGCACGTCGTGCGCGGCTGCGGCAACACCGCGTACCTGCTGGGTTTCAACAGCCTCGTGGCCGGCGCGCTCGCCGTCGGCGAGGTGCCGCCGCAGCGGCGCGCCGCCGAGCTGCTCGACGTCGCCGGGCACCGGCGGCTCGCCGCCGCGATCGCCGCCGGCCGGGGCGACGACGCCGCGCGGCAGGCCCGGTCCCTGCTCACCGCCGCCCTCGCCGCCCCCGCCGCGCCGGGACAGGAGTGCCGCGCATGATCCCCGCCGTGCTCTACGCCGTGCCCGCGTTCCTGCTGCTCATCGTCGTGGAGGCGCTGTCCTACCGGTTCGCTCCCGACGACGACGAACGGGGCTACGAGCTGCGCGACACCGCCACGAGCCTCACCATGGGGGCGGGCAGCCAGGTGATCGGCTTCCCGTGGAAGCTGCTCACCATCGGCCTGTACGCCGGCCTGTGGACCGTCGCGCCGGTGCAGCTCTCCCCCACCAGCGTCTGGACCTGGGTGCTGCTGTTCCTCGCCGACGACCTGGCCTACTACTGGTTCCACCGCACCCACCACGAGGTGCGGCTGTTCTGGGCCAGCCACGTGGTGCACCACTCCAGCAGGTTCTACAACCTGTCGACCGCGCTGCGGCAGAGCTGGACGCCGATGACGTCGCTGCCGTTCTGGCTGCCGCTGGCCCTGCTCGGCATCCCGCCGTGGATGATCTTCCTCCAGCAGTCGGTCAGCCTGCTGTACCAGTTCTTCCTGCACACCGAGCGGATCCGGGTGCTGCCCCGGCCGATCGAGTGGGTCTTCAACACCCCGTCGCACCACCGCGTCCACCACGGCGTGAACGCCGAGTACCTGGACCGCAACTACGGCGGCATCCTGATCGTCTGGGACCGCCTGTTCGGCACCTTCGAGCCGGAACGCGCCCCCGCCCGGTACGGGCTGACCACGAACATCGGCACCTACAACCCGCTGCGGGTGGCCACCCACGAGTACGCGGCGATCTGGGCCGACGTGCGCGCGGCGGCGTCCTGGCGGCACCGGCTGGGCCACCTGTTCCGCCGGCCCGGCTGGCGGCCGCTGCCGGATCCGGCGGGGGCGGTCCGGGCCGCCGGGGGCACCCGGTGAGGCGGCTCGCGCCGTTCGGGCTGGTCGCCGCCGTCGAGCTGGTCGGCGTGGCGCTCGACAACCTGGTGCTCCAGTGGCTGGCCAAGCCGCTGCTGGCCCCGCTGCTGCTGCTCTGGCTGCTGCGGCCCGGCCCCGGCGGTCCCGGTGCCGGGCGGGCCCCCGCCGGCGCGGCGCGCACGGGCGGGCGGCGGCGCTTCGACGCGTTCGCGCTCGGGCTGGTCTTCGCCACGGCCGGCGACGTGGCGCTGCTGCTGCCCGGCGAACCCGCGTTCCTGGTCGGCATGGGCTTCTTCCTCGGCACCCAGGTCAGCCTCGTCGTGGCGTTCACCCGGCACCGGCGGCCGCCCGTGGCGGCGGTCGCCGGCTACCTGGCCCTGTGGGCGCTGGCCAACGCCGTCCTGTGGGGCCCGCTCGGGGCGCTGCGGCTGCCCGTGCTCGGCTACAGCCTCGCGCTGTGCCTGATGGCAGCCGCGGCGGCCGGCGTCTCGGCGCGCGCGGCGGCCGGCGGGGCGCTCTTCCTCGTGTCCGACCTGCTGATCGGCGTGGACGCGGCCGGTACCGCCCTGCCCGGCCACGGCCTGCTGGTGATGGGCACCTACCTCGCCGCGCTGCTGCTGCTCACCACGGCGTGGGCGGCGGCCGGCGGCCCGGGTGCGGCCGACCGACCGCACCGGACCGGGGCCGACCGCGCGGCGCGGCGCGACCCGGCGGCACCCTGACCCGCCGCCGGCCCGCCCCGGTGCGGGGGCGGGCCGGCGGTCGGCGCGGGCGGTCAGCGGCGGCGGCCGTAGGCCCCCGCGACGATCGACACGCCGATCGCGGCGAAGACGACCTGGATGAACAGCTCGATCCAGTCGACGCCCGCCGTCTCGTCGACCCCGAGCGCCCCGGCGACGAGGGTGCCGAGGATTGCGGCCACCACGCCGATCAGCAGGGTGAGCCAGATCGGGATGCTCTGCTTGCCGGGCACGACCAGCCGACCCAGCGCGCCGATGATCAGACCGATGATGATGGCGGTGAAGAAACCGGTGACTTCCACTGGGCCGTTCCTCTCAAGGGGTTGTCGCGTGCACCTCCACCGTGCCCCCGGTGGCCGGGGCGGCAAACCCGCCGCCACCTGACCGGCGGATTCTTCACACGACTGTCACGGTCCCGCGCGGCAACCGTCATGCCGCCGGCCGGGCGCGGTCAGCCGGCCGAGTGGGCGTACCGGGCGGCCCGCTCGGCGAGCCACAGCCAGCGGCGCTGCACCTCCCCGCCGGTCGCTGCGACCATGGCGAGGGCCTCGCCGCGCACGGCGGTCAGGGCCGCCGCGTCGGCCGCCGGGTCGTCGAGCACGGCCGCGCCGTCGCGGAACGCCTCGGCCTCGGCCGACCCGCCGAAGCGGGGGGCGACCTCGTCGCGCCAGAAGTCCGCCCAGGCCAGCTCCGGGTTCCAGGAGAACCGGGCGTACGCCAGGTAGCTGATCTCGTTGGTCGGGTGGTAGGCCGCCGCCTCGGCGAAGATGGTCAGCCCGCGCAGCCCGGCCGCCCCGCAGCGGGTGGCCATGTCGGCGTACATCTCGGGCACCCAGGAGTGGCGCTGCCGGTTCCACTGCGACCCGGCGTGGGTGCGCAGCACGTTCGTGGTGTGCGGCAGCCGGTCGACGTGGGCGGCGGTGAGCCGGTCGCGCTGGTCGTACCAGAAGCCCCGGTTCACGCAGTACTGGTAGGCCACGTCGTCGGGCAGGTCGGCGAGGGGCCGCTGCGCGTCGAGGTCGAAGATGTTGTCCCAGTAGACCTCGACGAGGTGGCGCAGCGGCACCCCGGCCGGGCCGGGGCGGCGGGCGGTCTCCAGCAGGGTCGGGTAGACCGCGCGCATCGCCTCGTACGACCAGGAGGTGCGCTCGCCGCCGGTGCGCCGGGCGCAGCGGGCGCAGGCGCAGCTGCCGTAGTCGCCGGTCTCGAAGTTGATCCCGCCGACGGGCAGGGTGTCCAGCAGCCAGTCGATGGCGTCGCGGTGCCAGGCCAGGTTGTCCGGCTGCGACGGGCAGGCGGCCATCATGTACTCGCTGGCCGGGAAGTGCAGGTCGCCGAACTCGTCGATGTCGAAGCCGACCTTCTTCGGCAGCTCGGCGGCCAGGTCGGGGCGCTGCCGCAGCCAGGTGGCCAGGTTGTAGCGGTGCCGGCCGTCGAAGTAGATGCCGCCGTAGGCGTTGATGCCGACCCCGGCGATGATCCGCACGCCCCGGGCGTTGGCGTACTCGCACAGGTCGCGGGCCGCCTCGACGCCGCCGTGGGCGTCGCGCAGCAGCCCGTACACGACGATGCCGCCGATCCGCTCGCGGCTGCAGAAGTCGACGAGCCGCCGGTAGTCGGCGCCGAACGCGTCGGCGGACTTCGCGTACGGGTTGAGCGCGCCGATCTCCTGCTGGCCGAGCTGCCGGGTGTCCCAGTTGGTCGAGTGGTCCCAGGTCCACAGGGTGCGCAGCGGCAGCCCGGGTGCGGCGGCGGACGCGCCGACGGGCAGGCCGGCTCCGGTGGCGCGGTCGACGAGGTCGCGGGCGGCGTACACCAGGCCGGCGAACGGGTCGCCGGTGAGCCGGATCTCGCCGGCCTCCGGCACCTCGACGCGGTGGCCGCCCTCGGGCAGCGCCGGGTCGACGGCGAGGCGCACCGGCACGGCGTCGGGGCCGCCGTCGCCCCACGCCTCACGCAGCAGCCCGGCGGCGTACGGCGCGTGCTCGGCCCCGAGCACCCGCACGCCGGCAACCTGGCGGTACGACGACATCATGTCCTCCCGAGGGTGTGGCTGGTGGCGGCGAGGTAGTCGGCCACGTCGAGCGTGGTCCACACCCCGTGCCGCCAGTAGGGGTCCTGTTCGACGAGGGCGCGGGCGGCGGTCGCGTCGGCGGCCCGCAGCACCAGCACGGAGGCGGTCAGGTCGGCGCGCGCCCCGGCGACCAGGGCGGTGCCGTCGGCGAGCAGGGCGCGCACGTGCGCCAGGTGCGCGGCCCGGTGGGGTTCGCGCCGGGCGGCGGCGTCGGCGGCGAAGGCGGCGGTGACGAGATACGTCGGCTCGAAGCGCAGCGGCGCGCCCGCGTCCTCGGGGCGGGCCGGGCCGCCCACGCCCGCCCCGCTGATGCCGCTCACGCCCCGGCCCCGCTCACGCCTCGGCCCCGATCGCGCCGAGCAGCCGCCGCATGGCGACCCGGTACACGGCCTGCGGGCGGCCCGCGCCGGTGCTCACGTGCACGCCGACCTCCTCGGCGAAGCCGGCCGCCCGCAGGGCCTTGAGCAGGCGGCGGGCCGAGCGCGCCTCCACCCCGTACGCGTCGGCCAGCCCGCGGGCGGTGACCTGGTCGGGGTCCATCTGGTGCAGGGCCTCCAGCAGCCGGCGCGTCGACAGCGGCCCGATGCGCAGCTGCTCGGAGACGCGCAGCACGCCCGGGGCGGTCTCCCGCAGCCGGGGGCGCACGGTGGTCTCCCGGCTGGAGTAGACCTCGCCGTCGGGGAAGACCACGTGGGTGTCGCCGCTGTGCCGGCCCAGCGCGAGGGCCTTGCGGGCGTTGTCCTCGGCTGCGGCGATGGTGGTGCCCGCGCCGAAGCCGACGGCGTGTTCGACGTCGACCCCGCGCAGGGTGAGCAGGGAGGCGTGCCCGTCGCGGTGCCGGGCGATGGCGCTCTCCACGGTGCCTCGGGTGGTGGTGATCAGCATGGTCCGGTCGTCGACGGTGGCGAGCCGGCCGCGCATCCGCTCGGCGTGCTCCAGCAGCGCCTCCCGCACCCGCAGCCGCTGCCGCTCGGCCTGGTACGGGTCCTGCGCCCGGTGCGTCGACGCGCCGAGGTCGACCATCATCACGGCGATCTGGGTCGCCCGGGACTGGCGTACCTCGGCGGCGAGCCAGGCCCGGCGCAACGCGTCGCGCACCGAGGCGCGGGTGTGCTCGACGCGCCACACCGGCACCCCGCTGTCGGCCAGGTCGCGGTGCACCGCGCCGAGGCAGGTCAGGCACGCCTCGACCGCGCCGGAGGCGTAGCGCTCGCGGTGGTAGGCGGTGATCTCGTCGAGCCCGGAGAAGAGCAGCCCGGAGGAGTCGGCGATCGGCAGGATCTCGGTCGGCGGGGCCACCTCGATGTCGTGGTACGTCTCGCGGACGATCTCGGCCTCGATGGTGTCCACGCTGACCCGGGGCAGCTTTCCACCGCTGGCCAGCAGCATCCGCGACAGGGTCCGGTAGAGGTCGATGCCGGCGTGCGGGACGTAGTCGATCTCCGCCCGCAGGTCGCCGGCCGCGCTGGCGAACGCGTACGGGATGCGGCCGGTGAACAGCAGCACCTGGCACACCTCGTCCAGCTCACGGGCGAGGTCGGGGGCCTGTTCGGGCCGGGTGTAGGCGCGCGCGGTGACGGTGTCCGCGCGCCCCTCCCCGGCCGCCACCTCCTGCACGAGCCGGATCGAGTCCTCCGGGCCGATGATCCCGATCACGATGCTGCCTCCATGTGGTGCGCCGCTGGCCTGGGGTGGGTGGGCTGATCAGCCGGCGCAGACCGTGCCGACGAGGCCGGCACTGACCGGCGACGCCAGCAGGACCAGCACCGAGGCGACGTCCTCGGGGCGACCCAGCGCGGCCTCGACCGCGGCGATCCGCCCGCCGTCGGTGCCGTTGGCCCGCGCCTCGTCCAGCGACCGTCGCATCAGCGGCGTGTCGATGTCCCCCGGGCAGAGCGCGTGCACGCGGATCCCCTGTGGACCGAGCTGGCGGGCCAGCGTGAGCGCCAGACCGTGCAACCCTCCCTTACTCGCGCCGTAGGGTACCGAGCCGGAGCCGGTCTGCACGCCCGCCTTCGACCCGACCAGCACGAGCACCCCGTCGCCCCTGCTCAGGTGCCGCGCGGAGTGCTTGGCGACCAGGAACGGGCCGGTGAGGTTGACGGCGATGACCCGCGCCCACAGCTCGACCGGCACGTCGCGCACGTCCAGGCCCTGGCCGCGCATCACGCCCGCGACGTGCAGCACGGCGTCGACCCCGCCCAGGTCGGCGGCCACGGCGTCGAACGCGGCGGCCACCTCGTCCTCGACGGTGACGTCCGCGCCGCGGGAGCAGGCCGTCGCCCCGGCCGCGCGGGCCCGCGCGGCGGCGCGGTCCGCGCCGGCGGAGTCGGCGTCGAGCACGGCGACGGCCGCCCCGGCGTCGGCGGCGGCGACCACGGTGGCCAGGCCGATGCCGGACGCTCCGCCGACGACGACCACCCGCCGGCCGGCGAGCAGGCCGGCGGCGGCCCCGCCGCCGGTGCCCGCACCGGACGGCGGGACCCCGTCGCTCACGCCCGCACCGTCCGGCGTACCGCGTCGGCCACGGTCGCGGCCTCGGGCACCACGACGGCCTGCAGGGCGGGCGCGGCGGGCATCGGCACGTCCGGGGCGGCCACCCGGGCGATCGGCGCGCGCAGGTCGGCGAAGCACTCGGCGGCGGCCCGGGCGGCGATCTCCGCGCCGAACCCGCCGGTGAGGTTGGCCTCGTGCGCGACGACCAGCCGGCCGGTGCGGGCCACCGACGCGGCGACCGTGTCGAAGTCGAGGGGGTTGAGCCAGCGCAGGTCGACCACCTCGGCGTCGATGCCCTCCCCGGCCAGGGTGGTGGCGGCGTCGAGGGCCGCCGACACCATCCGGGACCAGGCGACGACGGTGACGTCGGTGCCGGACCGGACGACCCGGGCCCCGCCGACCGGTTCCACCGGGGCGTCGGTGCGCACCGGGCCCCGGGTCGGGTAGAGCATCCGGGCCTCGGCGACGACCACCGGGTCGTCGCTGACGACGGCGGTGCGCAGCATCTGGTACGCGTCGTCGGGGGTGGCCGGCAGCGCGACCCGCAGGCCGGGGGTGTGCGCGAAGTACGCCTCCGGCGAGTGCGAGTGCTGGGCGCACGCCCCGGGCGAGTAGCCCTGCTGCATCCGGATCACCAGCGGGGCCTTCCAGCGCCCGGCGCTGGAGTAGCGGATGGTGGCGATCTGGTTGACGATCTGGTCCATCGCCACGAACGAGAAGTCGGCGTACATGATCTCGGCGATCGGCCGCAGGCCGGTCATGGCCGCGCCGAGGGCCATGCCGAGGAAGCCGGTCTCGGAGATCGGGGTGTCGAAGATCCGGTCGGAGCCGAACCTCTTGTGCAACCCCTTCGTGGCGCCGAACGGCCCGCCGGGCAGGGCCACGTCCTCGCCGAAGTAGACGGTGTCGGTCCGGCTGTCCAGGGCCCAGGTGAGGGCCGCGTTGACGGCCTGGATGTAGCGCAGCGACTCAGACATAGACGTGCTCCCTCGCGGTCGCCGGGTCCGGGTGGGGCACGGCGCGGGCGGCGGTGACGGCGGCCTCGATCTCGGCGTCGACCTCGGCGTCGATCGCGTCGAGCCGGGCGGTCAGGTCGGCGTCGGCGGCGGCCCGGATGCGGGCCAGCGGCTCGCGTTGCCGGGCGGCGGTGATCTCGCCGGCCGGGCGGTAGTGCTGCGCGTCGCCGCTGTAGTGGCCGACGAGGCGCTCGGTCATGGCCTCCACGATGGACGGTCCGGAGCCCTCGCGGGCCCGGTCCACGGCCTCGGCGACCGCCTCGGCGACGGCGTCGGGGTCGTTGCCGTCGACCACCCGGCCGGGCAGGCCGTAGCCGGCGGCCCGCTCGGCGAGCTGCTTGACCCGCACCATGTCCGAGATGCGCGACATCTCGGAGTAGACGTTGTTCTCCACCACCAGCACCAGGGGCAGGTCGAGCACGGCGGCGAGGTTGAGCGCCTCGTGCACGTTGCCCTGGTTCATCGCGCCGTCGCCGATGCTGACCACCGACACCGCGCCGCTGCCGGTGCGCTGCGCGGTGAGCGCCGCACCCGTCGCGATCGGCACCCCGGCGCCCACGATGGAGTTCTCGCCGACGAACCAGCGGCCCGGGTCCGACAGGTACGGCGAGGCGGCGCGCCCACCGCACAGCGCCGAGTCGCGGCCCATCATCTCGGCGAACAGGCCGGTGAGGTCGACGCCCCGGGCGATCGCCCAGCCGTGCCCCCGGTAGGTCGCGGTGACGTGGTCCCCGTCGCGCAGCGCCCGGCAGGCGCCGACCGGGATGGCCTCCTGGCCGTTGCACAGGTGGATCGAGCCCGGGATCTCGCCGGCGTCCTTGAGGGCGGTCAGCCGCTCCTCGAACCGGCGGATCCGGGCCATGAGCCGATAGTCGTCCGGCAGCCCCATCACACCCCCCAGAGATAATTGAGCCTTATTCCGGCTCGTTGGTTGTGGAGCCTAGACCAGCAGTCCAAGGCTATGGAAGAGTGCTGAAGCAAGTTTGTGGCCGTTATTGGTCTCTAATTTGGGAGCGGGCATGGAGATCGTCGAGGTCGAGTCGGCGGTGCGCGGCGACGCGCACTTCGTCCAGGTGCACACGGCGGACGGGCTGACCGGGGTCGGCCAGTCCGCCTGCTGGGGCTACCCGACGGCGGTGCACGCCGTGGTGGAGGCGTTCCGGCCCTACCTGATCGGGGCGGACGCCGGCCGGATCGAGCACCACTGGCACCACCTCTACCGGATGGGCCCGTTCCGCGGCTCGGTGCTCACCGCCGCCGTCTCCGCCGTCGACCTGGCCCTGTGGGACCTGCTCGGCAAGCGGCTCGGCGTGCCGGTGTGGCAGCTGCTCGGCGGCCGGGTGCGCGAGAGGATCCGGCTGCACCTGTTGCTGGGCGGCACCGGCGCACAGGCCCTCGCCGCCGAGGCTGCCGCCGCCGTCGCCGACGGCTTCACCGCCGTGAAGTTCGACCCGCTGCCGGCGAACTACGGCGACCTGTCGCAGGCCCGCCTCGTGGCCGAGACCGAGGCCACCACGGCGGCGGTGCGCGACACCGTCGGCGCGGACGTCGACCTGCTGATCGAGCTGCACCGCAAGCTCACCCCGTTGCAGGCCGAGGCGGTCGTGCCGGCGCTGGCCCGGCACCACCCGCTGATGGTGGAGGACGCGATCCAGATCGACAGCGTGAGCAGCCAGGCCGGGGTGCTCCGGCGGGCGCCGGGCGTGCCGATGGCCAACGGGGAGCGGCTGCACACCATCTGGGAGTTCAAGGAGTTGCTCGCCCAGGGCGGCGCGCAGTACGTGCGGCCCGACGTCGGGCTCGCCGGCGGCCTCAGCCACGCCCGCAAGATCGCCGCGCTGGCCGAGGCGCACCACGCGGCCGTGGTCACCCACAACTGCCTCGGCCCGCTGCTGACCATGGCCTCCGTGCACCTGGACACGGTCATCCCGAACTTCGTCACCCAGGAGTACTCGCCGCTGGACGATGCGCTCGCCGACGGCCCGGCGCGGGCCTGCGTGCGCCGCGAGGGCGGGTTCCTGCCCGTGCCGCAGGACCCCGGGCTGGGCGTCACCCTCGACCTGTCCGACCCGACGCCGCTGGACCTGACCGGCCGTCCGCTGACCCGCATCCCGCTGCGCGCCGACGGCTCCGTCGCGTACGCGGTGTAAGAAAGGGCCCCTGTCAACGCCTGCGGTAGAGAAGGGAACCCTTCTCACCGCAGGCGCAGGCGGCGCGGGGTGCGCGGGGTGGGGTGCGGTGGGGTGGGCGACGCGGGTGCGGTGGGGGCGGCGCACACCGCCCCGCTAGGCGGGTGCCGGGTGGCCGGGGTGGTGGAACACCTGGTGCGCCCACAGCGGCTCGCCGTCGGCGTCGGCGATCTCGGCGAACAGGTGCGCCAGCGACGCCGTCCACCGGGCCTGCACCGGCGAGGCGGCGGTGACCGCGCCGGCGTGGGCGAAGCCCGAGCGGGTCCGCAGCACGCAGATCAGCAGCAGGTCGCGCCGGTAGATGGCGTACTCGTAGATCCCCGCCTCGTCGAGCAACGCGGACAGCTCCGGCCACACCTCGGCGTGCCGGCGCTCGTACTCGGCCTCGGCGCCGGGACGCAGCCGGTACAGGTGGCACACCTGCTCCCCCGGCCCGGCCGTCGCGCCCGCCGCGCGCCGCCCCGGGCCGGCGCCGCCGGCCGGCGGACGACCGGGGCCGGCACCCGCCGGGGCGCTCACTTGCCGGAGCCGGCCAGCGCGCCGGAGACGAGCTGCCGCTGGAAGACCAGGTAGATGACCAGCACCGGCAGCAGGGCGACGATCAGGCCGGCGCTGACCAGCGGCACCGACACGTCGTACTGGCCGCTGAGCAGGGAGACGCCGACCATCAGCGTCTTGCTGTCCGAGCCGCCCATGATGACCAGGGGCAGCAGCAGGTCGTTCCACATCCAGACGAAGTTGAAGATGGCCAGCGCCGCGAGGGCCGGGGTGGCGATCGGGGCGAGCAGCCGGAACAGGATGGTCAGGTGCCCCGCGCCGTCGACCCGGGCCGCCTCGATCAGCTCGTCGGGCACCTGCTGGAAGTAGCCGGCAAGCTGGTATGTGCCCAGCGGCAGCCCGAACGCCGCGTACGCCAGGATCAGGCCCTGGTATTCGCCGGACATGCCCAGGTCCAGCACGGTCTGGTAGAGCGGGTAGATGATCGCCTGGCTGGGGATGGTCAGGGTCACGATGATCAGCAGGAAGACGACCTTGCGACCGCGGAAGCGCAGCTTCGTCACCGCGTACGCGACCAGCAGCGCGGCGAGCACCGACAGCACCAGCCCTCCGACGGTGGTGATCAGCGAGTTGAGCAGCAGCCGGGGCATGTTCATCCGGCGGAACGCCTCGAGGTAGTTGTCCAGGGTGATCCCGGCGGGCAGGCCCAGCGGGTCCTCGGCGAAGCCGGCCTGCGTCTTCAGCGAGCTGACCACGGTGAACAGCAGCGGGTAGATCGCTGCGACGGCGACGACGACCAACGCGAACGTCAGCAGGTAGCGCCCGATGCGGGCGGAATGGCGCGCGTTCATCGCGGCTTACGGGTCCCCTCTGTGAACATGTGCCGCACGCTGAAGATCGACAGCACGGCGACGAAGACGAACAGGGCGATGCCGATGGCCGAGCCGTAGCCGCGGTCGAGGAACTGGAAGGTGGTGAGGAAGACCAGGTACTCGGGGAGCATGGTGGCGTCGCCCGGCCCGCCCTGGGTCAGCGCGTAGATCAGCGGGAACAGCCAGATCAGCACGCCGGAGGCGCAGAGCACGCTCCAGTACGCCACGGTCGGGCGCAGCATCGGCACGACCACCGAGAACAGCCGCCGCCAGAAGCCCGCCCCGTCGAGGTACGCCGCCTCCAGCGTCTCCTCGGGGATGGTGGCCAGGCCGGCGAGGTAGGTCATCACGCCGAGGCCGAAGAAGCTCCACAGGGCGACCGCGACCAGCGAGAACAGCGCGCTGTGCCGGCCGTTGAGCCACTCGATCGCCAGCGGCTGCAGGCCGACGCCGCGCAGCAGGGCGTTGAGCGGCCCGTCGGGGGCGAGGATCTGCCGGAACATGATGCCGACGACGATGGGCGCGATGGTGTACGGCACGAAGTAGACGGCGCGGAAGAACTTCCAGCCCGGCGAGCGCTGGTGGATGAGCAGCGCCAGCACCAGCGGGACCACGATCCACACCGGCAGGGTGGCCACCACCAGCAGGGCGTTGCGGAAGCTGGTGCGCACCATCGGGTCGTCGAACATCCGGGTGTAGTTGTCGGCCCCGGCGAACTCGCTGCCGCCGAACCCGCTGGACGACTCGAAGCTGGTGAGCACGCCCCGCGCGAGGGGCACCAGCTTGAACAGCACGGCCAGGGCGAGCGCGGGCAGCACCAGCGCGGCGCCGAGCCACCATTCCCGGGCCTGTCCCGGCCGGTGGGCCCGGCGGCGGCCGGGCGCGGGCGGGGCGTCGGCGGCCACCGGCTCCGACACCGGCGCCGTGGAGATCGTCATCAGGGTTCCTCCCCCGGGGCTGGCCGGGCGGGGCGACGAGGGTCGCCCCGCCCGGGGTGGCTACTTGGTCTGCTTCTTCGTGGGGCTTCGCTCCAGCGCCTGCTGCATCTGCTCGGCCCACTTGTCGACGGTGAGCTGGCCGAGGGTGACCTGCTGCCAGCCGCGGGCCAGGGCGTCGGCCTCGGGGCCGGAGAGCATCACCCCGGCGTGCAGGGTCGGCTGGGCCACCAGCTCCTGGATCTTCAGGAAGGCCGGCGACGAGGGCAGCAGCGCCTTGTCGACGTTCTTGTTCAGCGGCTGGCCCTTGCCGTACTTGACCCACAGCTCGCCGTTCTCCTTGCCGGCGAGCCAGGTGATGAACTCCAGGCCGGCCTGCTTCTTCTGGCTCCACTGGGTGACGCCGTAGACGGCGCCCTCGATGCCGGAGAACTTCTGGGCCAGCGGGGCCGCCGGGTCGATCGCCGGCCACCGGGTGACGCCGAGCTTGTCGTCGCCGAGGGCCTTGCCGAACGCCTCCCAGTTCACCGCGTCGGAGATGATGGTGCCGGCGAACGCGGCGTCACCGCGCTGGAAGATGTCCGCGCCGTCGGGGAGCATGGTGATCGACGGGGCGTTCTTGTTCGCCCAGCCCTTGGTGGTGATCTCCGCGAGCTTCTCCAGCACCGCGACGAGCTTCGGGTCCTTCCAGGACAGCTTGCCGGCGAGCAGGTCCCGGATGTCGTCCTCGGTGAGATAGTTGCGGGCGATCTCCGGGAAGTCCCAGTACGCCGGGAAGGTGCCGGAGAGGCCGAGCGCGAGGCAGGTCTTGCCGGCCTTCTTCACCGCGTCGCAGGCCGCGCCGAACTCGTCCCAGGTCGCCGGGGGCTTCTCCGGGTCCAGGCCGGCGGCGGTCAGGACGGCCTTGTTGTAGTAGAGGACGTTGCCCTGATAGGAGAACGGCACGCCGTAGCAGGTCTTGCTGGTGTCGAAGCCCTCGCAGGCGCCGCTGTAGGTGACCAGGTCCTTGGTGATCTCGGCGGCCTTGTCGCCCAGCGGCACGTACGCGCCGCGCCGGTCGAACAGCTCCAGGCCGGCGTTGTTGGCCATCACGTCCGGCCCGGACTGCGAGGTGATGTAGGGGCCCTGCACCTCGGGGTACTTGTCGAAGGGGACGGACTGCATCTCCAGCTTGATGTTCGGGTGCCCGGCCTCGAAGGTGCTCTTGACCTGCTTCCAGTACTCGGTGCCGCCGGGCTCCCAGGTCAGCACCTTCAGGGTGACCGGGCCGTCGCTGGCGTCGTCACCGCCGCCGCCGCATCCGGTCAGCAGCGCGGCGGCCGCCATGCCGGCGGCGAGGGCGCCGGCCAAACTCCGTCGAAACATCGGGTAGCTCCTGTCACAAGTGGGGGCTCTGAGGGACGCGGCGGGCCGACCCGCCGGCGGAGGCGCTGTCGACCACGGCCTCGGCGACCCGGACGACGTGCAGGCCGTCGGCGAGCGGGACGACCGCCGTCGGCTCGGTGCCGTCGATCCGGCCGAGGAAGTGCCGCAGCTCGGCGGCGAGCGCTCCGCCGCCGTCGACCGGGGAGAGGAGCCAGTCCGGCGCCTCGGTCGGCTCGCCCTGGACGAGCAGCGTGGGGTGGCCGAGGTCGACGTGCGCGACCCCGTCGGTGCCGTACACCTCGACCAGGTCCGAGGTGTGGTTCGGGGTGTGTTCGGGCAGCAGGTAGCTGTTGCGGATCGACGACACGACGTCGTTGGCGTGCCGCAGCTCCGCCCACACCAGGACCGGGGTGGCCGATCCGGGTCGGGTCCGGGCCGCCGCGCGGACCTCGACCACGGGCGCTCCGGCGTACCAGAGGGCGAGGTCGATGTCGTGCACGGCGGTGAGCAGCGCGGGGTGTTCGCGCGGGAAGAGCCGGCTGAGGGTGCGGGGCCGGTCGCGGCGCGACGACACGGCGAGCACCTCGCCGATCCGGCCGGCGCGGACCGCGTCGTGCAGGGCCCGGTGCGGGGCGCTGTGCCGCAGGATGTGCCCCGGCTGGCAGAGCACACCGGCGCGTTCGGCGGCGGCCACGATGGCGGCGGCGTCGGCGGCGGTCGCGGCGAGCGGCTTCTCCACCAGCACGGGCACCCCGGCGGCGAGCAGGTCCACGGCGACCGCGCGGTGCGCCGGGCCGGGGACGCACACCGACGCGGCGTCCGGCCCGGCGGCGGCCAGCAGCTCGGCCACGGTGGCGTACGTCCGCGGCACGTCGTGCTCCGCGGCCACCCGCGCCCGGGTCTCGGCGTCCGGCTCCACCAGGGCGTGCACGGGCACGCCGAGCGACCGGTACGCGGCCAGGTGCCGTACGCCGAACGCCCCGGCGCCGACCACGGCCACGGACGGGCGGCTCATGCCCCGACCGCCTCGGAGGCGGCGGCGGGGGCGGGGGCGGCGTCGGCGGCCCGCGCGCCGGGGACGTCGGCGGTCTCCGCCTCGGCGAGGCGGCCGGCGAGGACGGCCCGGGTGAGGCGGTCCAGGGCGGCCACGCCCACCCCGATGCACCGCTCGTCGACGTCGAAGGCGCCGGAGTGCAGCGGCGCGCCGCCGCGCTCGCCGGTCACCCCGAGCTTGACGTACAGGCTGGGGCCGAGCGCGCCCAGCAGGGCGAAGTCGTCGGTGGTCAGCGGCGGCGCGGTCAGGTCCGCGACGGTGACCACGGCGGGCAGCTCGGCGTGGGCGAGGGCCACCAGCGGCGCGGCGTTGCGCACCGGCGGCATCTCGTTGGCCCAGGTGAACCGCAGGCCCAGGTCGAGCGCGGCGGCCTGCTGCCGGGCGATGCGCTCGATGACCTCCTTGAGCCGCGCGCGGGTGGCCTCGTCGTGGGTGCGCAGGGTGCCGGTCGCCTCCGCCCGCTCGGCGACCTGGCTCTGGCTGGCCCCGCCCGCGATCGTGCCGATGTTGAAGGCGACCAGCTCGTGCGGGTTGCGGGAGCGGGCGACCCCGGCGTGCAGGAGGTTGACGATGCCGGCCAGGCCGAGGATGGCGTCCCGGCCCAGGGCGGGGGTGGCGGCGTGCGCGGCGCGGCCGAGCACCTCGACCCGGAAGGCGTCCTTGGCCGCCATCGCGGTCTCCCGGTCGACGCCGACCGCGCCGACGGGCAGGTCGGGCCAGCAGTGCAGGCCGAGGACGGCGTCGAAGCGCCGGCCGCGCAGGGCGGCGTCGGCGAGCACGGCGGCGGCGCCGGAGTCCTCGCCGAAGGGGATCTCCTCGGCCGGCTGGAACAGCACGGTCACCGTGCCCCGCGCGGGCGGGTCGGCCGCGAGCCGGGCCGCGACGCCGGCGACGACGCTCATGTGCACGTCGTGCCCGCAGGCGTGGCAGACCCCCGGGTTGCCCGACGCCCAGGGCACCTCCTTGGCGTCCTGGACCGGATAGGCGTCCATATCGGCCCGAAGCAAGACCGAGGGGCCCGGCGCACGCCCTTCGATCTCGGCGACGAGACCGGTGCCGGCGACACCGGAGCGAACCCGGGCGATCGGGGCGAGCCGGTCGGCGAGGACCGCCGCCGTCTGCTTCTCGGTGAACCGCAGCTCAGGGTGCTGGTGAAGCTGCCGTCGCAGCCGCACCAGATCATCAACACCCTCGTACGCCTGCACCACGCGGACCACCCCTCGCCTGCGTCCGATAATCCGGACCTAATTGAGACAAGAACCTAAGCGAGGGGTCCTCCCACGTCAATGGGCAGCTCGGAATCGGTTAGGGTCCGGCCATGGAACGCGCCGACGCACACCTGCACCTCTTCGCCGACGGGTATCCGGGCCGCTACGGAAGGTCCCCGGCCGGGGGCGACGAACTCGCCGTCTACCGGACTTTGCGCCACGAACACGGCATCGGCCGGGCGCTCGTCGTCGGCTACGAGGGCGCGCCGGAGTTCGCCGGCAACAACGGGCACCTCGCCGCGCTCGCGGCCACCCACGACTGGATCGCGCCGGTGGCGTACGTTCCGGTCACCGGCACCGACCGGGCCGGCCTGGACCGCCTCTGGGCGGCGGGGTTCGCGGGCGTCGCCGCGTACCTGCCGGACCCGGACGCGGCCGACGCGTTCGCCGGCTGGGCCCTGACCGTCGCCGGCCCGCTCAACGACGCCCGCGCGGTGGTCAGCCTCAACGCCACGCCCGAGGCGACCGGCCGGCTCGGGCGGGCACTGGCCTCGCTCGACGGCTGCCCGGTGCTGTTCAGCCACCTCGGCCTGCCCGGCCGGCAGCGCGCCGTGCCGGCCGACCAGGCCGCCGCCGACCGGCTCGCCCCGCTGACGGACCTGGCCCACCTACCGCACGTCGGGGTCAAGGTCTCCGGCCTGTACGCCGTGAGCGACCCCGCCGAGGCGTACCCGCACGACGCCGCCCGGCCCTTCGTCGACCTGCTGCTGCACCGGTTCGGCGCGCGGCGGCTCTACTGGGGTTCGGACTTCTCCCCCAGCCTGGACCACGTGTCGTTCGCCCAGACCCTGCGCCCGGTCGGGCTCGACGGGCTCTCCGCCGCCGAGGCGGCCGACGTGTTCGGCGGCAACCTCCACCGCGCCCTGAGCGGGCGGTGACGCCGGGGCCGGGCGGGACGGCCCCCGGGGCGGGACGGGCGGTCCGCTGCCCGCCCGTCCCGCCGCAGCCGGGTCACGCCTGCGGCGCGGCCTCCCGGCGCAGCGTCGACGACCCGGCGGCCACGGACCAGCCGGCCACCCACCGGCTGGCGCTGCCCGGACGGGTCCGGTCGGCCAGGTGGTACCAGTCCATCCGGCACGCCTGCCGGGTCACCTCCAGCACTCCGTAGCCGTGGCCGTCCAGCTCCGTCCACCGCACGTGGGTGTTGGTCGCGCGGAGCAGGTCCGCGCCGAGGACGCTGAGCGCGTTGCCCTCCCGCAGGCCGAGGAAGTCGTTGACGTTGTCGCTGGTCACCGAGGGCACCACGAACTCGACGGCGGCCGGGGTGGCGGTGCCGGTGGCCCGGGTGGTGACCTCGTTGGCCCACGAGGTGTGGATGTCGCCGGTCAGGAAGACGACGTCGCGGGTGCCGGTGGCGCGCAGGTGGTCGACCAGTTCGTTGCGGTCGGCGTTGTAGCCGTCCCACTGGTCGGGGTTGAGCACCACGCCGTTCTCGGGGACGCCCAGCAGCCGGCCGATCGGGCCGAGCAGCCAGGCGGGCAGCGTGGCGAGGTCGACCCGGGCGATCATCACGGGGTTGCCGACGAGCTTCCACCGGGCGGTGGAGGCCGCCAGGCCGCTCTTGAGCCAGGACATCTGCGCGTCGCCCGTGATCGTCCGGGCCGGGTCGTCGACGGCGGAGCCCGACGCCTGCTGCGACCGGTAGCTGCGCAGGTCCAGCATGGACAGCTCGGCCAGCCGCCCGAACCGCAGCCGGCGGTAGATCGCCCCGTCCGCGCCCGTGCGCACCGGCATCCACTCGGCGTACGCCTGCCGGGCGGCGGCGACCCGGTCGGCGAAGTCGCCCTCGGTGGCCGGGGTGTGGTTCTCCGCGCCGCCGGACCACTGGTCGTTGGCCACCTCGTGGTCGTCCCAGGTGATCACCCACGGCACGGAGGCGTGCAGGGCCTGCAGGTCGGGGTCGGTCTTGTACAGCGCGTGCCGGATCCGGTAGTCGGCCAGCGTCAGCACCTCGTGCGCCGGGAGCACCGGCCGCACCACCGACCCGCCGGCGTCGAACTCGCCGGTGCCGTACTCGTAGAGGTAGTCGCCGAGGTGCACGACGAGGTTGACCTCGCCGCGGTCGGCCAGGTTGCGGTACGCCGAGAAGTAGCCCGCCTCCCAGTTGGCGCAGGAGACCACGCCGAGGCGGAGCCGGTCGATGTCGGCGTCGGCGGGCGGCGCGGTCATGGTGCGCCCGGTCGCCGACCACGCCCCCGCGTAGCCGAACCTGTACCACCAGGTGGTGGCCGGGGCCAGGCCGGTGACCGCCACCTTGACGGTGTGGTCGCGGGCGGGGCCGGTGGTCAGGGCACCCTGGGCCACCACGGTCGCGAAGTCGGGGTCGGCGGCGACCTGCCAGGTCACCTCCGCCTCCGGGCCGACGCCGGAGCCGGGCTGCGCCTCGTCGGTGGGGGTGAGCCGGGTCCAGAGCAGGACCCCGTCGGGCAGCGGGTCGCCGGAGGCCACGCCGTGCCGGAACGCGCCGCCGGCCGCGCCGGCGGGTGCCGCGCCGGTCAGGGTGGCGCCGGCGAGCACGGCCGTGCCGGCGGATGCGCCGGCCAGCCGCAGGAGGGTACGACGGTCGATGGTGTTCGTCATGCCTCACGTATCTACCGTCTTCACCGTCTCGCCCGCTGCCCCGCCCGCCACTGTTCGCCGATCCTTCACCGGCCGTCGGCCGTTCCCGCGCCACGCGGCGGCCTGGCCACCGGAATCCCCGGCCGGCGGAGATAGGGTCGGCAGCCATGCGGACGAAGCATGAGTTGGGCGCGGCCATCCGGCGCGATCGGCGGGCGGCGCTGGTGGTCAACGCCCGCTCCCGCCGGGGTCGCCGCCTCTACGAGCACGCCCGGGCCCTGCTGACCCGCGCGGGCTTCGAGCTGCTCGGGGCGTACCCGGCCGACCGCCCCGGTGAGCTGGAGCGCAGCCTCGACGACGCCCTGGCGCTCGGGCCCGACCTGCTCGTCGCGGGCGGCGGCGACGGCACGCAGAGCGCCGCCGCCCGGCTGCTCGCGCACCGCGACGTGGCGCTGGGCCTGCTGCCGCTGGGCACCACCAACAACTTCGCCCGCACCCTCGGCCTCCCGCTGGACCTGGCCTCCGCGGTGGCGGTCCTCGCCGACGGCAAGGTGATCGACGTCGACCTGGGGCTGGCCGGGGACGTGCCGTTCGCCAACCACGTCGGGGTGGGGATGTCGGCCGACATCATGCTGCGCACGCCGCCCGCGCTCAAGCGGGTCACCGGCCGGCTCGCGTACCCGGCGACCGCGCTGGCGCTGCTGGCCCGGCACCGGGCGCTGCGGGCCACCGTGCGGGCCGGGGACGCGACGCACGAGTTCCACACCCACCAGTTGTACGTGGCCAACGGCGGCTTCCACGCCGGCCGCCCGATCACCGCCGACACCGACGCCGACGACCGGCTGCTGGTGGCGTACCCGGTCGGCGGGCCGACCCGGCGCGGCCTGCTGCGGGACACCGCCCGCAACGCCGCCACGGGGGCCCGGCGCACCCTCGCCGAGACGCCGTTCCTCGCCGTCGGCGAGCTGTGGCTGGAGACCGACCGACCGGCGCGGGTCGAGGTGGACGGCGAGCTGTGCGGCCAGACCCCGATCCGGATCGGGCTGGCCGCCAACGCGCTGCGGGTGATGGCCCCCGCCGACGCCCTCGACCGCTGACGGCGCAAGGAAGGGCCCCCTGTTGACGCATCCGGTAGAGAAGGGCTCCCTTCTCACCCTCCGTACGGCCGGGCCGCCCGCGCCGTGCGCAGCGCCTCGGCCCACCAGCCCAGTTGGTCGAGCATGGCGGTGGCCGCGCGGTTGACCGGTCCCGCGTCGACCGGCTCCCCGGCCGCGTCGAAGCACCCGTGGGCGCCGGCGAAGCTGACCGTTTCGCGGATGGTGACGGTGTGCAGCTCGGCGAAGACCCCTCGCAGCGGCTCCACCGCCCGCAGGCCGCCGGAGATGCCGCCGTACGAGACGAAGCCGACGGGCTTGGCGTGCCACTGGCCGCCCACCGAGTCGATCGCGGCCTTCAGCGGCCCCGGGTAGCTGTGGTTGTATTCCGGCGTCACCACCACGACGGCGTCGGCCGCCGCGATCCGCTCCGCGAAGGGTGCCTCGTCCGGGGCCACGGCACCCGGCACACCGCCGAGCGCCGCCGGGACGTGCGCGAGGTCGACCAGATCGACGACGAGGTCGGCGCGCTGGCCCGCCTGGCGGCAGAACCAGTCGGCCACGACGGGGCCGAACCGGCCGTCGCGGACGCTTCCGACGATGACGGCCAACCGGTACGGGGACTCGGACAACGCATCCTCCAGAGGGGACAACGGGCCGTCCCTCGACGACCACCCGCCGACCGTACGACTTCAACCAGGGTTGAGGTCAATCCGGACGCGACGGGGGCCGCATGCCGTCGTCGCCGGCCCGCCCGAAGGCGGCGGGCCGGCGACGGCGGGGTTCACTGAGCCAGCTCGGCGACCTCCTCGGCGGTCAGCCGCAGGGCGGCGGGGGCCGCGGGCGACGCCAGGCCGCGCGCCGCGGCGGCCGGGGCGGGCGGGGCCGCCGGCGGGTCGGCGGGACGCCGCCGGTGCCAGTCGGTGACCGCCTGGTACGCCGCCGCCACCGACAACAGCCGGTCCTCGCCGTACGGCAGGCCGCCGAGGATGGTGCCGATCGGCACGCCCGCGGCGGTGAACCCGATCGGGAAGGCGATCTCCGGCAGGCCGAGGATGTCGAACGGCACCGGGCTGGTCTGCACCACCACGTCGCAGGAGGCGAAGAGCTGGTCGAGCACCCGCTCCATGAGCAGCAGCTTGGCCCGCTGGCCGGTGATGAACTCGTCGGCGCCCAGCAGCGCGCCCTGCAGCCAGCCCGTCACCGACACGCCGAAACCGCGCAGGTCGGTGCGCAGGTACGGCATGAACGGCTCGCTGCGCTCGGGCAGCCGGACGTTGTTGAACGCGCTGCCGGTGAGCAGGTCCCACTCGTCGGGCAGCGGCACGTCCACCACGGTCGCGCCGGGAATCGCGGCGAGCGTCGCCAGGTACGCGGCCCGCGCCGCCGCCGTCTCGGTGGTGCCGGCGGTGAAGCCCGGCAGCACGCCGATGCGGGTCTTCCAGCGCAGCTTCAGCTTGCCGCCGGAGTACGCCGGGGTGGCCGCGTCGATCAGCTTCGGCACCCCGGGCAGGCCCTGCGTGCGCGGGTCGGCGGGGTCCTCGCCGGCCATCGCGGTGAGCATGATGGCCGCGTCCTTGGCGTCGCGGGCCAGCGGGCCGGGGTGGTCGCGGGTGTAGCTGAGCGGGATGATGCCGTGCAGCGAGACCCGGCCCATCGTCGGCTTGAGGCCGGTGAGGTTCTGCGCGTTGGACGGCGCGGTGATCGAGCCGCCGGTCTGGGTGCCGGTGCCGGAGGCGGCGAGCCGCCCGGCGACGGCGGTGGCGGTGCCGGTGGACGAGCCGCCGGGGTCGGTGCGGCTGTCGGCCGGGGTCCACGCGTTGACGGTGGTGACCACCCCGCTGGGGGTGGTCGCCCGGGTGGTGGCCAGCGGCCCCATCTGGGTCTTGCCGAGCACGATCGCCCCGCCGGCGAGCAGCCGGGACACGGCCGTGGCGTCGTACGGCGGCCGGAAGTCGGCGAACAGGTAGGAGTTGGCCGTGGTAGGCACCCCCGCGGTGTAGTAGTTGTCCTTGATCGCCAGCGGGATGCCGTGCAGCGCGCCCCGCCGGGGCTTCTTCGCCAGGGCGGCCGCCGCCTTGGCCGCCGCCTCGGCGAGCACCAGGTTGAACGCCTGGTACGTGCCGTCGTACGTGGAGATGCGGGCCAGGTACGCCTCGACCAGCCTGGCGGGGGTGAGCTTGCCGGCGCGGATCAGCCAGGCCGCCTCGGCGACGGTGAGTTCGGTGGGGTCGGCCACGGCCTCCGGGCGGGGCTTGACGTAGGCGTTGGGCACGTCCAGCGCCGGGTTCCACTTCGCCGCCGTGAGCAGGGGTGTTCGGGCCGGACCGGCCGCCGAGGCCACGGCGGGCAGCCCGACGGCGCCACCGACCGCCGACGCGGCGGCCAAGGCGGCGGTGCGGGCGAGGAAGGCTCGGCGGTCGACGCCACGGTCGACGGGGGCTGCGGTCATCACTTCCGCCATTCCGTGCTGATCGAGGGGTAGAGCATCGGCGCGGGCTGCTGGGACAGCGCCATGGCGACGACGGGGTCGGTGCCGGCCGGGGCGGGCAGCTGGTACGCGGCGAGCGTGCCGACGGTGCCACGCACGAAGGACCGCAGGGACGCCAGTACGGTGTCGCGGCCGGGGGAACCGGTCTGGGGGTCGGCGGTGGTGCCGGGCGGGAGCTGGTCGAGGTCGATGCCGAGGGACGCGAGCCGGGCGCGGATGAGGACGTCCAGTTCGGCGTCGGTCGGTGGGGTTGGCGCCAAGGGGTGCTCCTCCTGGGGTGGGAGATGATGCGCCCACTGTCGGACCGGGCCGTGTCGCCGGCGTGTCGAGTTGATCTCGACGCGATGAACCCACGCGGGTCTATGCCCTCTGACCTGCGCGGGCGCGGGCCGCCCCGCTCCGCCCGCCCGCCGGGCCGCCCCGGGGCCGGACCGTCCGGAGTGGACCTGCCGTACCGTCACTGAGATTGACAGGCATAACTGCGTTCGGTTATCAATGACGCAGAGAGCGCTCTCCCACCCATCCCGTCTACGGCCCGGCGATCCCGGGCCGGTGCCCGGTGCGCCGGGCGAGGAGGAAGCATGCGGTTCATCCGAGGGCGCCGCGACGCCGGCCCGATCCCCCGCCCGCCCCTGCGCCGCGTCGGCGCGCTGACCGTGGCGCTGCTGACCCTGGTCGCGGGCGGGGTGCTGGCCGACCGGGACGCCGTCGACGCGCAGGCGGCGACCGGCGGTCCGGCCGCCGCCGGCACCCACGCCGGTCACGCGTACGCGCTCAGCCCCGAGCAGGAGGCCGCCGCCCTGGAACTCCAGCTCGCGCCGGTGCGCGGCTCCGAGTTCCGGGCCGACTGCCCGAGCAAGGGCCGGGCCAACGACGACCCGATCGTCATGTCGGGCCGCCCGGGCGCCTCGCACACGCACGAGTTCTTCGGCAACACGACGACCAACGCGTACACCGACCTGGCCTCGCTGCGGGCCGGCGGGACGACCTGCAACCCGGTGGCCGACAAGTCCGCGTACTGGGTGCCGACGCTCTACCAGAACGGTGTGGCGCAAAAGCCGCAGAGCGTCCGGATCTACTACCAGGGCCTCACCGACCGGGCGAACGTCAAGCCCCACCCCCAGGGCCTGCGGATCGTGGTGGGCAACCCGCTTGCCACCAGCGCGGGCCAGAACCCCGCCGCCCGGTGGAACTGCGTCGGCATCCCGGCCGCCAGCGGCGACTTCCCGGTCTGCCCGGCCGGGTCCAAGCTGGAGACGTACCTGGACTTCCCGACCTGCTGGGACGGGAAGAACCTGGACAGCCCCGACCACAAGAGCCACATGGCGTTCGGCCTGGGCGGCGTGGGCGGCACCTGCCCGGCCAGCCACCCGGTGCCCGTGCCCCGGCTGGAGTTCCTCATCACGTACGACGTGCGCGGCACCGGGCTCAGCCTGGCCGGCATCCGCAACGGGGCCAACGTGACCACCGCCCCCGGCTACACGTTCCACGGCGACTTCTTCAACGCCTGGGACGAGGCGGAGCTCGCCCGGCGGGTGAAGACCTGCATCGTCGACGGCTACATCTGCGGCAACGACGGGCAGCCGATCCAGCAGTGACGCCCCCGGCGGCGGCGCGCGTCGACCCACCGGCCGGCGCGCGCCGCCGCGTCTTCGCCCGCCGGGCCGCCGGGTCCTACGGCCTGTCGTCGCGGTCGATGCGCAGCTCCCGCTCCAGTTCGGCGATGACGGCCCGCAGGTCGTCGAGCCGCTGGGTGAGCGCGATCCGGTCCACCTCGTCGGGCACGCCGTCGCCGTCGGCGTCGTAGTCCGGGGCCAGCCGCTCGGTCATCTCCAGCCGGCGGGCCTCCTCCATGGAGTTGACGATGACCGCGATCAGGATGTTGAGCAGCAGGTTGACGGTGATCATCACGTAGCTGACGTAGTAGACCAGCGTCCACGGCGACAGGGCCATGCCCTGCGCCACGAGGTCGGGCAGGGTCTCCAGCGACAGCAGCACGAAGAGGGTCAGCAGCGACCGTCCGATGTCGCCGTACTCCTCCGGCTGGGAGCGACCGAAGATCAGCCAGCCGGCCATGCCGTACACGTAGAGCGTCACGCCGGCGAGCGCGAGGAAGCCGGCGACGCCCGGCAGGCTGCGCCACAACGCCGCCACGATCGTGCGCAGGCCGGGCGAGAAGCGCACCAGTCGTAGCATCCGGGCGACCCGGACGACGCGCAGCAGCGCGGAGTCGCCGTGCAGGCCGGGCACGAAGATCGCGGCGGTCACCAGGAAGTCGAAGACGTTCCAGCCGTGGCGGAAGAAGTCCTGCGGACGACGGCCGTAGGCCAGCACCCGCACGCCGATCTCGGCGACGAAGGCGAGCCGGAAGGCCCACTCCAGGCCGCGCAGCACCGGCCGCGCCGACCCCAGGTCCGGGTACGTCTCGACGCCGAGCACCGCCCCGTTGGCCAGGATGAGCACGACGATGGCGATCTCGAAGGGCCGGGACCGGGTGACCCGCGCGCACCGCCCGGCCAGCCCCGCCGCGCCCCGTCCCGCCGCCGGCCGCCCACCGGGCGCGCCACCCCCTCGGGACGACGGCCCCCCACCGGGCCCGCGGCCCCCTCGGGACGACGACCCCCCGCCGGCCACCGGCGGAGGCGCATCGAGCATCCCCCCACCCTACCGGGCCCACCCCGACGCGATCTTGGACGGTCGTGGTCGGCCGGTGACACGAAGTGTCCACGTTCGACGACGGGCGACGTGGTGGCGGTGGGCACCGAGGGCTTTAGTGCACAAAGCGGACACCTCCTTGCCATACCCATTCACCGATCCCTATTCTCGGTGTCGGAAAGCGCTTTCCAGGCGACGCGGGTCCGGTCGGTCGGCGGCGATCATCGCCGCGGTCCGGTGCGATCTCCTGCGCATGTTGCCACCGCCACCGGTCCGGCGCGGCCGGGTCCCATACCGGACGCCGACGCACCGGAACGAGGGTGGACGCCATGACGAAGACGCAGCACGCCGCCCGTCGACATGTCGACGGCGACGGGCTCCCGTAGACCACGTCCCAGGGCGGGGGCCTCCTCGTCGCCTCCGGCAGTCGCCGGGCGTACCACCTCCAGGAACACATCGAAGGCGAGGCAAGGATGAGACGACCAGTCCCACTGCGACTCCACGCGGCGGTGGCCGCGACGGTCATCGGGGCCGCGATCTGCGTGGCACTGCCGACGCCCCAGGCGTCGGCGGCGACCGGCGGCGTGACCGGCTACGCGACCCAGAACGGCGGGACCACCGGCGGCGCGGGCGGGCAGACGGTGCGCGCCACCACCGGGACCGCGATCCACACGGCGCTGTGCACCCGGGCCAGCAGCAGCACCCCGATCATCATCCAGGTCGAAGGGACCATCAACCACGGCAACACCGCCAAGGTGTCGGGCGACAGCTGCAACACCAACGCCGGCCTGATCGAGCTCAAGCAGATCAGCAACGTCACGATCGTCGGCGTCGGCAGCGGGGCGGTCTTCGACCAGCTCGGCATCCACATCCGCGACTCCAGCAACATCATCATCCAGAACGTGACCGTCCGGAACGTCAAGAAGTCGGGCTCGCCCACCTCCAACGGCGGCGACGCCATCGGCATGGAGAGCACCGTCCGCAACGTCTGGGTCGACCACGTCACCCTGGAGGCCTCCGGCGGTGAGGCGGAGGGCTTCGACGGCCTGTTCGACATGAAGGACAACGTGCAGTACGTGACGCTGTCCTACAGCATCCTGCGCAACTCGGGCCGGGGCGGCCTGGTCGGCTCCAGCGAGAGCGACCTGGGGAACAACTACATCACGTTCCACCACAACCTGTACGAGAACCTCGACTCGCGCGCGCCGCTGCTGCGCGGCGCCACGGCACACATGTACAACAACTCGTACGTGAACCTGCGCGAGTCCGGCATCAACTCGCGGGCCGGCGCCAAGGCCAAGGTGGAGAACAACTACTTCAAGGACTCCAAGGACGTCCTGGGCACCTTCTACACCAACGAGCGCGGCTCGTGGCAGGTCGCCGGCAACATCTTCGACAACGTGACCTGGTCCAGCCCCGGCAACGAGAACTACCCGGCGGGGCCGAACCCGACCTCCACCACCACCGTCAGCATCCCCTACTCCTACCGCCTCGACGGGGCCAGCTGCGTGCCCAACCTGGTGCGCCAGACGGCCGGCGCCAACAAGGGCCTGCAGGTGTCCGACGGCAGCTGCACGCCGCAGACCCCGGCACCGACCACGCCCGCGCCGACCAACCCGACCCCCGGGCCGACCACCCCGACGCCGGGCCCGACCAACCCGGGCGGCACCAACCTCAGCCTCGGGGCCGGCGCCGACGGCTCCAGCAAGGCCGACGGCAGCAGCTACGGCAACGTGCTGGACGGCAACCTGAGCACCTTCTGGTCGCCCTCCGGCTCCACCGGCCGGATCTCGGTCAAGTGGGACGCCGCCGTCCGGGTCGGCTCGGTGAACATCCGCGAGGCCTCCGGCGCCACCGGCGTCATCCGCTCCTGGCGACTGGTCAACAACGACACCGGCGCCGTGCTCGCCTCGGGCAGCAACGGAGTGGGCGTCGCGTCCTTCAGCCCGACCTCGCTGAAGAAGATCAACCTGGAGATCACCGGCGCGAACGGCACGCCGCGGGTCGCCGAGTTCGAGACGTACGCCGGCTAGCGCCGCGCCGCTGATCGGCGGGAATCGGGGCCGGGGGCCGTCGGCACGTGCGACGGCCCCCGGTTCCCGCCCGCAAGGGGAACGACCCGCGCGGCGCGGATGCGCTGGGTGAGGGCGACGCAGAGCAGGACCAGCAGCGCGGCGACGACGGCGGCGGGCGTGACGCCCTCGCCGAGCAGGAGGGCCGACCAGCCCAGGGTGAGCAGGGGCTGGGCGAGCTGGAGCTGGCCGACCCGGGCGACGCCGCCCCGGGCCAGGCCCGCGTACCAGGCGAAGAAGCCGAGGAACATCGACACGGCGGTGAGGTAGGCGAACCCGAGCCACGCGACGGGTCCCGCGTGCGGCGGGGTACGCACGGCGGCGACGGCGGTGATGGCGACCGTGGCGGGCGCCGACAGCACGAGCGCCCAGCAGATGGTGTTCGCCCCGCCGAGCTTTCGCGCCAGCGCGCCGCCCTCCGCGTAGCCGAGCGCGCAGAGGACGACGGCCGCGAGCAGGAACAGGTCCGCGACCGCCGGGGCGGCGGACGCGCCCGAGCCGACCGTCGTGAAGATCAGGACCGCGACGACGCCCGCACCGCTGGCGACCCAGAACGACGTCGGAGGGCGTTCCCGGGCGCGCAGCACGGCGAAGACCGCCGTCAGGCCCGGCAGCACCGCGATCACCACCGCGCCGTGGGCGGCCGTGCTGGCGGTCAGCGCCAGCGAGGTGAACAGGGGGAAGCCCACCACGACCCCGGCGGCGACGACCAGCAGCCTTCGGCACTGCCCGGCGGACGGCCAGGGCACCCGCCGGGCCCGCAGGTAGAGCGCGGCCAGGCCGGCGGCGCCGACGGCGCGCCCGAAGGCCACCACCCACGGGTCGAGGTCGCCGACGGCGACGCGGGTGGCGGGCAGGGACATGCTGAAGGCCAGCACGCCCACCGCGCCCAGCGCGCTACCCGTTATCGCACCACGGCGGGAAGTGTTACTCTCAGCTCTCATGAACGACGATAACGCTGTCGATCGCGTTATCCAAGATCTGCGTCGGGTGATCGCCGCCGGCGCGGGCACCCGGCTGCCGTCCGTGCGGGAGTTGACCGCCCGGCACCGCGCGTCACCGGCGACCGTCGCGCGGGCGACCCGCCGGCTGGTGGCCGAGGGGCTGGTGGAGGCCGTCCCCGGCCGCGGCGTCTTCGTCGTCGACCCGCCCGGCGGCCCGCCGGTCGCACCGGACCTGTCCTGGCAGGCCGTCGCGCTCGGGGCCCGGCCAGCGGGCGAGGAGGCGATGCAGGCGTTGCTCGCCGTCCCGCCGCCCGGGGCGGTCCCGCTGTCGGGCGGCTATCTCGACCCCGCGCTGCAACCCATCGCGGCGCTGGGCGCGGCGCTCAACCGGGCCGCGCGCCGCCCCGAGGCGTGGCACCGGGGACCCGTGGCCGGCAGCGCGGAGCTGCGGGCCTGGTTCGCGCGGGAGTGCGGCGGGGTGTGGCACGCCGACGACATGACCGTCTGCCCGGGCGGGCAGGCCGCGCTCTCCACCGCGATCCGGGCGCTCACCGCCCCGGGCGAGGCCGTGCTGGTGGAGTCCCCGACCTACCTCGGCGTGCTCGCGGCGGCCCGGGCGGCCGGGCGGCAGGTGGTGCCCGTCCCGGCCGACGCCGACGGCGTACGGCCGGACCTGCTGGCCACGGCCCTGCGGCGCACCGGCGCGCGGCTGTTCTACTGCCAGCCGCTGTACGCCAACCCGCACGGCGGCGTCCTGCGCCCGGACCGGCGCGCCGCCGTGCTGGCCGCCGTGCGGGACGCGGGCGCGTTCCTGCTCGAGGACGACTACGCCCGGGACCTGGGCATCGACGGCGATCCGCCGCCGCCGCTGGCGGCGGACGACGTCGACGGCCACGTCGTGTACCTGCGCTCGCTGACCAAGTCGGTCGCGCCGGGGCTACGGGTGGCCGCGCTCGGCGCCCGTGGACCGGCCGGGGCGCGGCTGCGCTCCGCCCGCCTCCTCGACGACTTCTTCGTCGCCGGCCCCCTGCAACACGCCGCCCTGGAGTTCGTCACCTCGCCGGCCTGGGCCCGGCACCGCCGCGCCGTGCGGTCCGCCCTGCGGGAGCGCCGCGACGCGCTGCTGTCGGCGCTGCGCCGGTACGCGCCCGACCTGCGGCCCGACGCCGTGCCGCGCGGCGGCCTGCACCTGTGGGTCCGGCTGCCCGACCACGTCGGCGAGGCCGACCTGGTCGCCGCCGCGGCCGCCGAACAGGTCGTCGTCTTCCCCGGACAGCCCTGGCACGCCGCCGAGCCGCCGGCCGCGTTCCTGCGCCTGACCTACGCCGCCGCCGGCGCGGCGCAGCTCGACGAGGGCGTACGCCGGCTGGCCCGGGCCCTGGCGGGCCTCGGCCGCCACCGGTAGCACGCGCGCCGAAGGCCACCTCCCGTCCCGGGGGAGGTGGCCTTCGGCCGTGGGCGATGGAACCCGGTTACCTACTTGACGACCTTCGCGGTCTCCTTCGACGTGGCCGTGCCGGGCTGCAGGTCCGAACGGGTGGCCGTCACCCGCACGGAGAGCCGGTACCCGACGTCGGCGGCCTTGGGCACGTACGACTTGCCGGTGGCCCCGGCGATGACCTTGCCGCCGCGCAGCCACTGGTAGGAGAAGGTGAGCTTCTTCTCGTCCCACGTGCCCGGGTCGGCGGTGAGGGTCTTGCCGACCTTGGCCGTCCCGCTGACCGACGGGAGCTTGGTGGCCTCGGCGGGGTCGCCCAGCGCGGGCACGTTGAGGGCCCGCTCACGGCTGACGTTGCCGGCCACGTCGTACGCCCGGTAGCGGATCACGTGGGCGCAGCTGTCGATCCGGGCCGGGGCCAGGTACGGCTGCCAGGCGCCCTTGTCGATCCGGTACTCGATGCGGGCCACGCCGGAGTCGACGTCGCTGGCGTTGACCACGAACTTGCGCTCCACCAGGTACGCCTGCACGGTCGGGGCGGTCTCGTCCACCTTGACCTGCAGCGACCACACGTCGCTCCAGAAGAGGTTGACGCCCTGGGCCCGGTAGTCGACGCGGTGGCTGCCCGCCGGCAGGTCCACCGGTTCGCGGTACGGGAACCAGCCGCCGCCGTCGATCTGGTACTCGACCAGCTTCACCTTGTCACCGGCGGTGATGGTCAGGGCGGCGTCCGCGCCGTACCATCCGTCGGCCCCCGCGTCGGTGACCGTCGCCGTCGGCTGCCCGCCCTCGTAGCGCAGCGGGTCGACGCTGCCCAGCGTCGGGACGACCTTCCTGATGGCGCCGTCCGCGTCGAAGTACAGCCGGTCGATCGTGGTCTCCCGGTGCGTGCCGTCGCCGCCGGGGATCCCGAACCGGTGGTACGCGATGTACCAGTCGTCGGTGCCCGGCACCTGCAGGATCGAGTGGTGGCCGGTGCCGAGGATGCCCTGGCTCGGATCCTTGGTGAGGATCTCCCCCTTGGCGCTGAAGGGCCCCAGCGGGCTGGTGCCGGTGCCGTAGCCGACGCGGTAGTTCTCGCTGCCGGTGTCGTCGATCGACCAGGACAGGTAGTAGGTCCCGGCGCGCTTGTGCATGAACAGGCCCTCGCGGAAGTCCGTGAGGCCGGTCAGCCGCACCCGCTTGGCGACGTCGTAGGAGACCATGTCGTCGTTGAGCGGGACCACGTACGGGGTGCCGTTGCCCCAGTAGAGGTAGCTCTGCCCGTCGTCGTCGGTGAAGACCGCCGGGTCGATCTGCTGGGCGTTGTTGTAGTCGGCCTTGCTCACCAGCGGCTTGCCGATGGGGTCGACGAACGGCCCGAGCGGCGAGTCGGCGACGGCGACGCCGATGTTCTGCTGCGCCGAGAAGTAGAAGTAGTACTTGCCGTTCTTCTCGATCGCGGCGGGCGCCCACGCGTTGCTGTCGGCCCAGGTGATGTCCGGCCCGAGGTCGAGGATCGTGTCGTGCTCGGTCCAGTCGACCAGGTTCCGGCTCGACCAGACGGTGAACTTCGAGCTGCCCCAGCCGGGGAAGCCGTCGGTGGTCGCGTAGATGTAGTAGGTGTCGCCGAACCGGACGATGTTCGGGTCGGCGTTGAAGCCGGGCAGCACCGGCGAGCGCATCTGCACCGCCCGCACGGTCCACTCGCGGGTCGCCCCGGCCGCGCTGGTCACGGTCAGCGTCACCGGCTGCGAGTAGTCCCGCGCGCCGCCGGGCGTGACGGTCGAGGTCGGCGCGACCACGTACGTCGGGGCGAGGGCGGTCACGTCGGTGCCCGGCTTGACCGGCAGCGTGATGGTGCTGCTGGCGGCGTCGATGATCGCGGGGACCTTGAGGCTGTCGAGTTCGACCGCCACGACGCTGGTGCCGTTGGAGCCCAGCGCGGCGACCTCGCCGTCGGTGAGCGCCCGGTTGTAGAGGGAGAAGTCGCGCACCCGGCCCTTGAGGTACTTGTCCGAGGCGTACTGGGAGCGGCCGATGTAGTTGGCCGTGGTCCGGCCGCCGCCGATGTCGCCGGGGCGGTGGGTCAGCCCGGTCTTCTCGGCGACCCGCACGCCGTCGAGGTAGATCCGGGCGGTGCCGGCCGAGTTCAGGGTGTACGTGAGGGTCTTCCACACGCCCCGGGGGACGGCGCTGCCGCCGTTGACGGTCTGCTCGCCGGTCCAGTTGCCGAGGCTGATCGAGGTCCGGTAGTTGTTGCCGGTGGTGAACAGGTAGCCGTTGCCGACGCCGTCGGAGTCGGTGTTGCCCAGGCCCCAGATGAAGTACGGGGTGGCCTGGTCGGTGGCCATCTTCACGTCCATCGACACGGTGATCTCGTCGAGGCCGGCCATGATGTTGTCGGGCAGGGCCACGTGGCCGTTGGTCCCGCCGAGGGCGAGGCTGCCGTCGCCCCAGGTCGCGTCGCCGGTCAGCTTCGCGTCGTAGCCGTTGCCGGAGTCGTCGGTGACGGTGGTGCCGCTGGCCTGGTCGAGCGCGTAGTGGGCGACGACGCCGTCGGCGTTGGCGCGCACCGGCGGCGGCGCGTCGTTGAGGGCGTCGAGTTCGGCCTTGGTGACGGGGATGACGGTGCCGTGCCGGGGGCTGGCGGGCAGGTCGTAGGAGGCCGGCACCTTCCAGTTCGGGTTCTCCAGGTCGTCGGTGCCCAGCGGGATGTAGCCCCGGCCGCCGTACTCGTCGACGAACAGGTAGTACTTCGAGCCGGAGGTGTCGCCCGGGTTGGCCTTGAAGACCGTGGGGCCCTCGACGGCGGAGGTGCCGGCGTCGCGGCCGATGCAGGAGTCGAGCACCGTCCAGGAGGGCTTGCCGGGCAGGTCGACGGCGGTCAGCGAGGGCGACTTCTCCTGGATGATGTCGGAGCAGCCGGTGCCGCCGCCGCCCTCGTCCTTGGTGAACCGGTAGTAGGTGTCGCCCTCCCGGATCACGGTGGAGTCGATGCGCGAGTCGCCCGGGTCCTGCCAGATCGTCGGCTGGCTGAACGTGACGAAGTCACGGGTCGTCGCGGCGAGCATCCGGTTGTACGTGTTGCCGGTATGGTTCGGGTCGTTCTCCGCGTAGAGCTTCGAGGCCCAGAAGACGAGGTACTCGCCCCGGGCGGCGTCCCAGTACGCCTCCGGCGCCCAGGTGTTGCCGGCGGTGGGCGGGGAGATCAGGATGTGCCGCTGCTCCGACCAGTTCACCAGGTCGGTGGACTCCCAGACCTCCAGGTACCGGCTGCCCTGGCGCTGCGCGACGTCCCAGTTGCCGTTGCGGCCGATGGACAGGTCGGTGGCGATGAGGAAGAACCGGTCCCCCTCGGGGCTGCGGATCAGGAACGGGTCCCGCAGGCCCAGGGTGCCGAACTTCGACTCCAGCTTCGGCTGGCCGCCGTTGACCTCGGTCCACCGCAGCGCGTTGTTGCCCTGGCTGGCCGCGAAGTAGATCTTCTCCCCGGCGATGGAGTTGCCGGTGAAGTAGCTGAAGGCGTAGCCGGCGTAGGGGGCGGCCTCGGGCAGCTCGCGGACGGTCAGGTCGATGGCCCGCTCGGCGGTGGCCGTGCCGACGGTGACGGTCGCGGTCACGGTGACCTTGACGTCGCCCGCCCCGTGCGCGGGGCGCTTGACGATGCCGTCGGGGCTGACGACGTCCGGGCTGGCGGAGCGCCAGGCGACGGTCGCGCCGTTGATCCCGGTGCTCGGCATGGTGAGGTTGCCGCGCACGTCGCCGGCGTTCACGAGCGAGAGGGCGGCGGCGGCCGCGTCGGCCCGCGTCTGGTCGGTCTCGTTGGGCAGGACGGTGGCGGTGAACGCCTTGGTGTCGCTGCTGCCGCCCCGGCTGACGGTCGCGGTGAGGGTGACCGTGGCGGGCCCGTCGGCGGGGGCGGGGCGGGTCACCTGGCCGGTCGCGCTGATGGTGCCGGGGGCGCTGGAGGACCAGGCGATCGCCGACCCGTACGTGCCGGTGGTGGGCAGGGTGAGCTTCCCGGTCACGGCCGAGAGGTCGCCCAGGTCGAGGGCGGCGGTGTCGCCGGCGACGCGGGTGGCGTCGGGCAGCGCGATGGCGGCCACCTCGTCGGCGGGCAGCGCGCGGTCGTAGATGCGGAAGTTGGCCACCCGGCCCTTGAGGTAGCGGTCCGCGGCGTAGTTGGACCGGCCGAGGTTGTTGTTGGTCGTCGTGCCGTTGCCGATGGCGCTGGGCAGCACGGTGACGCCGGTGTTCTGCGCGACCTGCACGCCGTCCTCGTAGAGGGTGCCGGTGGTGCCGGTCTGCGTGTAGGTGACGGACTTCCACACGCCCCGGGTGAGGTTCGCGCCCTTGCCGGTCACCTTCTCGCCGGACCAGTTGGTGGTGGTGATGGCGGTGCGGAAGGCGTCGCCGCTGGTGAACAGGTAGCCGGTGCCGGAGTTCGAGGTCGCCGGGTTGCCGAGGCCCCAGATGAAGTACGGGGTCTGCTGCGTGGGGTCGACGAGCACGTCGACGGCGACGGTGATCGACGACAGCCCGGCCATGATGTTGTTGGGCAGCTTGACGTGGTCGTCGACGCCGTCGAGGACGAGACCGCCCTGGCCGGTCCAGGTGCCGCCGCCGGTGAGCGTGCCGTCGTTGCCCCGGCCGGAGCTGTCGGTGACGGTCGTGCCGGTGGTCTGCGTCAGGTCATAGCGCACCAGCAGGCCGTCGGTCACGTCGGCGGCGGCGGCCGGCGCGGCGGTGGCGGGCAGCAGACCGGCGACCAGGGCGAGGAGCGCCCCGGCGACGAGGGGCCGGGCCCGGCGCCGGGAGCGGGACGGGAAGGAGGATCGCGGTTCCGGGGGAGCTTCGCGCATGGGGTTCCCTCGTGGTGGCGGGGGTGTGAGCGTTAACAATCCCGAATTCTCGGCGCTACAAAACCCCGAAGTCAAGGGCCCCACCAGGTACAACGCTGGGTATGTGCGCGCTAACAGGGGTCACTGCAATCCGGGGCGGGACGGCCACCGGCCGGCAGCGGGCGGACCCTCACGGTCGGCCGACACGGCGAAGACCGGCGCGGCCCTTGCGGCGCACCGGATCCCGACGTGCGGTCAGCCCTTCCGACCGCCGCTGCTCGCGCGTACGACGAGCTGCGGCTCGACCTGCGGATGCGGGAAGCGCCCCGCCGGGCCGTCGGCGTCGAACAGCTCGAGCAGGGCCGCCACGCACCGGCGGCCCACCTCGTCGAAGTCCTGCCGCACCGTGGTCAGCGGCGGCGAGAGGTATTCGGCCTCGGGGATGTCGTCGAACCCGACCACGCTGACGTCCTCCGGAACCCGCACGCCGCGCTGGTGCAGCGCCCGCAGCAGGCCGAGCGCCTGGTGGTCGTTGGCGCAGAACACGGCCGTCACGTCCGGGCGGTCGACCAGCGACTGCCCGATCTCGTAGCCCGCGCGCGGGCTCCAGTCACCGACGAGGACCGGCGGGACGGACCGCCCGGCCTGCTCCAGCGCCAACCGCCACCCGTCGACGCGGTCGCGGGCCTCCAGCCAGTCCCGGGGGCCGGCGATGTGCCACACCGTCTCGTGCCCGAGGGACAGCAGGTGCTCCACGGCCAGCCGGGCCCCGGCGACCTGGTCGACGGAGATGCTCGGCAGCTCCCGGGCGCCGCCGCTCGACTCGACCACCACGGCGGGCACGCCGGTGGGCAGTCCGTGCACGGCCACCGCCGCCGTCATCATCGGGGCGATGACGACCACCCCCGCCACCGACTGCTCGGTGAGGGCGTCGATCGCCGACCGCATCCCGGCCCGGTCGAGCTGCTCCAGGGTGACGATGCTGATGCCGTACCCCGCCGCGCGGGCGGCGCGCTCGATGCCGAGCAGGGTCGCCGCCGGGCCGTAGAGGATGGTGTCGAAGCTGACCACGCCGATGACCCGGGAGCGCCGCCCGGCCAGCCCCCGGGCCAGGGCGTTGGGCCGGTAGTTGAGCTGGTGCACCGCGCGCATCACCCGCTCGCGGGTCTCCTGCCGGACGCTCGGGTGGTTGTTGAGCACCCGCGACACCGTCTGGTGCGAGACACCGGCGAGCCGGGCGACGTCGTTCATCACCGCCGCGCGTGCGGCCGGCTGCTGACCCATGGCAACTCCCCTCGTGGCCATCGTAGCCCGTCGTGATCAACAAGACGGGCGGTCAGGCTCGCTGCGCGGACGGTGTGTCCGGCGTGCTCCCGCCTCCGGGACCACGCCGGACACCCGGTCGTACGGTCGACCGGTCGGGCCTCAGAAGCCCCTGGCCAACCGGTAGTAGGCCTGGTTCCACCGCAACTCGTTCGTCAGCCCACGGGTGTTCGTCTCCGCGTCGATGACGACCAGCTCGGTGGCGACCATCTCGGCCAGGTCGTGCAGTTCCTCGACCCCGACGGCCTGCGACAGCACCGTGTGGTGCGGCGCGCCGGCCGTGAGCCACGCCTCCGCCGAGCCGGCCAGGTCCGGCCGGGGCCGCCACACCGCGCGGGCCACGGGCAGCTTCGGCAGCGGCTGCGGCGGGACGATCACATCGATCTCGTTGGCGACCAGCCGGAACCGCTCCCCCATGTCGGCCAGCCCCAGCACCACGGCGGGCCCCGCCTGGGCGTCGAACACCAGGCGCACGGGGTCCTCGCGGCCGCCGATGCCCAGCGGGTGGATCTCCACGGCGGGCGTGTCGGCGGCGATGGTCGGGCAGACCTCCAGCATGTGCGCGCCGAGGACCACCTCCTGCCCCGGCGTGAGGTCGTAGGTGTAGTCCTCCATGAAGGACGTGCCGCCCGTGGTGCCCACCGACATCGCCTTGAGCGTGCGCACCAGCACCGAGGTCTTCCAGTCGCCCTCGCCGCCGAAGCCGTAGCCGTCGGCCATCAGCCGCTGCACCGCGATCCCCGGCAGCTGCCGCAGCCCGCCGAGGTCCTCGAAGTTCGTGGTGAACGCGCGGAACCCGCCCGCGTCGAGGAAGTCGCGCAGGCCCGCCTCGATCCGGGCGGCGTAGCGCAGCGAGTCGTGCCGCTCGCCGCCGGCCCGCAGCTCGGCGACGAGCCGGTAGCTGTCGTCGTACTCCTTGACCAGCTCGTCGATGCGCGAGTCCGCCACCGCGTCCACGGCCGCCACCAGGTCGTTCACGCCGTACGTGTTGACCGACACGCCGAAGCGCAGCTCCGCCTCGACCTTGTCGCCCTCGGTCACCGCCACGTTGCGCATGTTGTCGCCGAAGCGCGCCAGCCGCAGCGACCGCATCTCCGCGTGCCCGATCGCCGCCCGGGTCCACGCCGCGATGCGGGCGGTGACGCTCGGGTTGCTCACGTGCCCCGCGACGGTCTTGCGGGCCACCCCCAGCCGGGTCTGGACGAACCCGAACTCCCGGTCGCCGTGGGCGGCCTGGTTGAGGTTCATGAAGTCCATGTCGATGTCCGACCAGGGCAGCGCCACGTTGGCCTGCGTGTGCAGGTGCAGCAGCGGGGTGCGCAGCGCGTCCAGGCCGGAGATCCACATCTTGGCCGGGGAGAAGGTGTGCATCCAGGCGATCACCCCGACCGCGCCCTGGACGGCGGCGTCACGGCAGACGGCCAGGATGTCGGCGCTGGAGGTGAGCACCGGCTTCCAGACCACCCGGGCGGGGATGGCCGGGTCGGCGTCGAGCTGCGCCGCGATCTGCCGGGACTGGTCGGCCACCTGACGCAGGGTCTCCGGGCCGTACAGGCCCTGGCTGCCGGTGAGGAACCAGACCTCGGCGGCCGGGGATGGGTTGGTCATGGGGTTGCCTTCCGGTGTACTGGGGTGGTCACTTCTTGCGGATGCCGACGAGGCGCTGGAGGAGGATGAACGCGAACAGCAGGCCACCGATCACGATCTTGGTCCACCAGGAGCTGAGGCTGCCGTCGAAGGTGATCAGCGTCTGGATCACCCCCAGCACGAGGACACCCAGCACGGTGCCGAACACGTAGCCGGAGCCGCCCGTGAGCAGGGTCCCGCCGATGACGACGGCGGCGATCGTGTCCAGCTCCATGCCGATGGCGATCAGCGGGGCGCCGGACAGCGTGTAGAACGACAGCAGGATGCCGCCGATCGCCGAGCAGAGCCCGCTGATCGTGTAGACGGCGATCTTCGTGCGCCCCACGGGCAGGCCCATGAGCAGCGCCGACTGCTGGTTGCCGCCGATGGCGTACACGTTGCGGCCCAGCCGGGTGTACGCCAGCGTGTACGCCGCGACCGCCACCACGGCGAGGGCGACCAGGACGCTCACGGTCACGAAGTTCTCGCCGATGCGGATGCGCTCCTGCGCCGCCGAGGTCCAGAACCCGTCGGTGATCGGGATGGACGTCGAGCTGATCCAGGTGCACATGCCCCGGGCGAAGAACATGCCGGCCAGGGTGACGATGAACGGCTGGATGTCGAAGAAGTGGATGACGCAGCCCATCGCGAACCCGAGGGCGGGGCCGATGAGCAGCGCGATCAGCAGCACCAGCGCGGGGTGCACGCCGTCGCCGAGCAGCGACGCCGACACCATCGCGGTCATCGCCACCACCGAGCCGACCGACAGGTCGATGCCGCCGGTCAGGATCACGAAGGTCATGCCGACCGCGACGACGAGCAGGAAGCCGTTGTCGATGAAGATGTTGAAGACGACCTGGATGTTGGAGAAGGCGCGGTACTGCGAGACGCCGATGCCGTACATCACCAGCAGCAGGGCCAGGGTGGCCAGCACCGGCACCTGCCGCTGCGGCACCCGCCACCAGGCCCGGGGGCCTCGCGCGGCCAGTGGGGTCGTGGTCATGCCGGAACCTGCTCCTTCTGCTTCTCGACCGGGGCCACCGGGGGCGCCCCCGGTGCCTGCCGACGCCGGAACCGGGCGCGGAACGCCGGCGCCTGGATGAGGCAGACCGCGATCACCACGACCGCCTTGAACAGCAGGGCCGTCTGCGGGTCGATGTTCATGGCGTACACCGAGGTGGTCAGGGTCTGGATGATCAGCGCGCCGACGATGGTGCCGCTGAGGTAGAACCGGCCACCGACCAGCGACGTGCCGCCGATGACCACGGCGAGGATCGCGTCGAGCTCGACCCAGAGGCCCACGGCGTTGCCGTCGGCGCTGGAGACGTTCGCGGTCATCATGAACCCGGCGACGGCCGCGCAGGCGGCGCTCACCACGTACACAAGGAAGGTGATCCGCCGCGAGCGCACGCCCGCCAGGCGGCTGGCCTCGGCGTTGCCGCCGACCGCCTCGATGATCATACCGAGGGCGGTGCGGCGGGTCAGCACCGCCACGACCAGGGTCACCGCGAGGGCGATGATGATCGCGAACGGCAGCGTGAGCAGGTGCCCGACCCCGATCGTCTTGTACGGCTCGCTGTTGATCGTGATGATCTGCCCGGAGGTGACCAGCTGGGCCAGCCCTCGGCCGGCGACCATCAGGATCAGCGTGGCGATGATCGGTTGGATGCCTATCCCGGCGACCAGGATCCCGTTCCACGCGCCGAGCACCAGAGCGATGCCGGACGCGATCGCCACCGCGGTGAGCACCGCGCCGAGGCTGTTCTGGTCGGGCTGCTCGCTGATGTAGAGGCAGGCTATCGCGCCGCTGACAGCGGCCACGGAGCCCACGGACAGGTCGATGCCGCCGGTGGCGATCACCAGGGACATGCCCAGCGCGACCAGGATCAGCGGGGCGCTGAGCCGGACGATGTCGATCAGGCTGCCGTAGAGGTGGCCGTTCTTCAGCTCGACCGACAGGAAGCTCGGCCGGTAGATGGTGTTCGCCGCCAGCAGCACCACCAGCATGACCAGGGGCCAGAACAGCCGGTGGCCGGTGACGCCCGCGAGGCGGGTACGGGCTGTGCTCATACCTTCTCCAACCCTTCCTGCGCCGCACCGCTGGCGATGGCCCGCATCACGCGGTCGGCGTCGAGGGTGTCGTCGTTGTCGAGCTGGGCGACCAGCCGCCGGTCGCGCATCACGACGACCTTGTGGCTGAGCCGCAGCACCTCCTCCAGCTCGGCGGAGATGAACAGCACCGCCATGCCGCCGTCGGAGAGCTGCGCCACCAGGCGCTGGATCTCGGTCTTCGCGCCGATGTCGATGCCCCGGGTCGGCTCGTCCAGGATCAGCAGCCGCGGCTCGGTGATCAGCCACCGGGCGAGCAGCACCTTCTGCTGGTTGCCGCCGGAGAGGTTGCGCACCGGCATGTCGGGGTCGGCGGGCCGGATGCTCAGCGCCTTGATGTAGCGCTCGACCAGCTCGTCCTGCTTGCGCCGGGGCACCGGCCGCAGCCAGCCGCGGGCGGCCTGCATGGCGAGGATGATGTTCTCCCGCACCGACAGCTCGCCCACCAGTCCCTCGGTGCGGCGGTTCTCGGAGCAGAAGGCGACGCCGCGGTCGATCGCGGCCACCGGGTTGCGGATCGCGGCGGGCGCGCCGTCGACGGTGAGCCGGCCCTGGTCGGCGCGGTCCGCGCCGAAGAACAGCCGGGCGACCTCGGTACGCCCCGACCCGAGCAGCCCGGCCAGCCCGACGACCTCGCCGGCGTGGATGGTGAGGCTGAACGGCGCGACCGAGCCGCTGCGGCCCAGCCCGTCCGCCGCCACGAAGGGCTCCCCCGCCGCGATCGCCGCGCGGTCCCGGTCGGTCTCGGAGTCGAGGCGCTCCAGCGCGTCGAGCTCATGGCCGATCATCTTCTCCACGAGGGCGATCTGGGGCAGCTCGGCCGTCGGGTACTCGCCGACGAGGCGGCCGTTGCGCAGCACGGTGATCCGGTCGGCGATGCCGTACACCTGGTCGAGGAAGTGGGTGACGAAGACGATCGCGATGCCGTCGTCGCGCAGCTGGCGCATGATCCGCATCAGCTGGGCCACCTCGTCGGCGTCAAGGCTGGAGGTGGGCTCGTCGAGGATCAGCACCCGGGCGTTCACGTCGATGGCGCGGGCGATGGCGACCATCTGCTGCACCGCGAGGGAGTAGCTGCCGAGCAGCTCGGTGACGTCGATGTGCAGGTCGATGCGGGCCAGCAGCTCCTGGGCCCGGCGGCGCATCTCACGCCAGTTGACGGACCCGAGGCGGCGCGGCTCGCGGCCGATGAAGATGTTCTCCGCCACCGACAGGTTCGGCAGGAGGTTGACCTCCTGGTAGACGGTGCTCACCCCGGCCGCGGTGGCCTGCATCGGCCCGGCGAAGGAGACCTGCTGACCGTCGAGGGTGATCGTGCCGGCGTCCGTGCCGTAGACGCCGGTCAGCACCTTGATGAGGGTGGACTTGCCGGCGCCGTTCTCGCCCATCAGGGCGTGGACCTCACCGGGGAAGAGGCGGAAGTCGACGCCGTCGAGGGCGCGTACTCCCGGGAAGATCTTGCTGATCGCGGTCATCGTCAGGACCGGATGCCTCTGCGACATCTGACCAGGCCTTTCGTGTGTCGCGGAAGCGAGCGGCGGGGCCGCCGCGCGTGGCGCGGCGGCCCCCTCCGGTCAGTACTTCCGGGTCGGCAGAGCGGCCTTGGCCTGCTCCTGGGTGAAGGTGGTCTCCTGGGTCTCGACCCGGGCGGGGACCTCCTCGCCGGCCTTGACCTTCTTCACCAGCTCCATCAGCTGGTCGCCCAGCAGCGGGCTGCACTCGGCGATGAAGTTGAACTTGCCGTCGGCCAGGGCCTGCATGCCGTCCTTGACCGCGTCGATGGTGATGATGGTGATGTCCTTGCCCGGCACCTTGCCGGCCGCGGTGATCGCCTCCAGCGCGCCGAGGCCCATGTCGTCGTTGTGGGCGAACAGCACGTCGATCTTCGGGTTGGCCTTGAGGAACTGCTCCATGACCTGCTTGCCGCCGGCCCGGGTGAAGTCACCGCTCTGCGACGCGACGACCTTCAGGTTGGGGTTGGCGGCGATCGCCTCCGCGAAGCCCTTCTTGCGGTCGTTGGCCGGCGCCGAGCCGGTGGTGCCCTGCAGCTCGACGATGTTCACCGGACCGGTGGCCGACTTCTTCTGCTCGACCAGCCACTCGCCGGCGAGCCGGCCCTCCTTCACGAAGTCGGAGCCGATGAAGGTCTTGTAGAGGCTCTTGTCGGCCGAGTCGACGGCGCGGTCGGTCAGGATGACCGGGATCTTGGCGTCCTTGGCCTCCTTGAGCACGGTGTCCCAGCCCGACTCCACCACCGGCGAGAAGGCGATCACGTCGACCTTCTGCTGGATGAAGTTGCGGATCGCCTTGATCTGGTTCTCCTGCTTCTGCTGCGCGTCGTCGAACTGCAGCTTGATCCCGGCCTTCTCGGCGGACTCCTTGATGGAGTTGGTGTTCGCCGTCCGCCAGCCGCTCTCCGCGCCGACCTGCGAGAAGCCGAGGACGATCTGGCCGTTGCCGTCGCCCTTGCCGTCGCCAGCGTCCGAGCCGGTGTCGCTGTTGCCGCACGCGGCCAGGCTGGTGGCCATCAGGCCGGCGGCCAGGATCGCGCCGAACCCGCGGCGGGTGATGGTCGTGCCGGACTTGCGCATGTGATGACTCCTTGCGGGGGTGGGTGGGGTACCTACATGGGCCGGGGCCGCCTCGGCGTGCCGGGACGGCACGGCCAACCGGTGGTGCTGTGGTGAGGTGCGGTGGAACGGGCCGGGCCCTCGGGGTGCGGACCGGCCTGGACGGTGCGGGCGGCGGTCAGGGGGCCGCGGACGAGACCCCGGGCTGCCCGTAGACGTTCTGGTAGCGGTCGTAGAGGGAGTCGATGTCCTCGCGGGCCATCGGCACCGGCCGGCCGAGCGTGCGGGCCAGGTGGGCGGTGCGGGCGACGTCCTCGCACATCACCGCCGCCTTGACCGCCGCGCGGGCGTCCTTGCCGATGGTGAAGACGCCGTGGTTGCGCATGAGCACCGCCGGCGAGCGGTGCCCGGACAGGGTGGCCACGATGCCCTTGCCGATGTCGTCGCCGCCGATGAGCGCGAACGGGCCGACCGGGATCTCGCCGCCGAACTCGTCGGCCTGGGCGGTGAGGTGGCACGGGATCGACTCGCCGCAGGCCGCCCAGGCGGTGGCGTAGGAGCTGTGCGTGTGCACCACTCCCCCGACCTCCGGCATCGCCCGGTAGACGTAGGCGTGCGCGGCGGTGTCGCTCGACGGCGACAGGTCGCCCTCCACGACGGCCCCGTCGAGGTCGCAGACGATCATGTTGTCGGGTCGCAGGTCGTCGTAGGAGACGCCGCTGGGCTTGATGACCATCAGGTCCACGCCCGGCACCCGGGCGGAGACGTTGCCGGCCGTCCAGGCCACCAGGCCGTACCGGACCAGCTCGCCGTGCAGGGTCGCGACCTGCTCACGCAGGCGCGTCACCTCGGCGCCCAGGTCGGGGCTCATGCCAACACCTCCAGGGGGACTGCGGCCTCGCCGGCCGGGAAGTGGTCGGCCGCCCGGCGGGCGGCGTTGCGGATGGTGCGCAGCCGCAGCAGGACGTCGTCGCCGCCCCGGCCGAAGTGGTCGTGCAGACGCCGGTACTCCGCGTAGAGCGCGTCGTAGGCGAGCGCCCGCTGCGGGTCGGGCCGGTAGACGTCGCGGTCGACCCGGCCCATCACCGCCGAGGCGGCCGGCACGTCGGGGTACGCGCCCGCGGCGACCGCCGCGTGGATCGCCGAGCCGAGCGCCGGACCCTGCGCCGAGCCGATGATGCCCAGCGGGCGCTGCGTGACGTCGGCGTAGATCTGCATGAGCAGCGCGTTGTTGGTCAGCCCGCCCGCGACGATGATCTCGTCGACCGGCACCCCGGCGTCGGCGAACGCCTCGATGATCATGCGGGTGCCGAACGCGGTGGACTCCAGCAGCGCGCGGTAGACGTCCGGCGGCCGGGTGGCCAGGGTCAGCCCGACGATCACCCCGCTGAGGTCGTGGTTGACCAGCAGGGAGCGGTTGCCGTTCCACCAGTCCAGCGCCACCAGGCCGTGCGCGCCGACCGGCTGGGCGGCGGCGGCAGCCGTGAGCGCCTCGTGCGAGGCGTAGCCGGCGGGGGCGGCGTGCTGGACGTACCAGCCGAAGATGTCGCCGACGCCGCTCTGGCCCGCCTCGTAGCCCCAGTGCCCGGAGCTGATCCCGCCGTCCACGACGCCGCACATGCCGGCCACCTCGGCCAGCTCGGTGCCGTTGACGACGTGGCAGGTGGAGGTGCCCATGATGGCGACCAGCCGGCCCGGCTCGAGGGCCTGGGCGGCGGCGGAGGTGACGTGGGCGTCGACGTTGCCGACCGCCACCGCGATCCCCTCCGGCAGGCCGGTCCAGGCCGCGGCCTCGGCGGTCAGCCCGCCGGCCCGGGCGCCCAGCGGCGCGAGCGGACCGTCGATCTTGGCGACGAAGTCGGCGAAGCCCGGGTTCAGCGCGGCCAGGTACTCCCGCGACGGGTACCGCCCGTCCTGGCGGATGCCCTTGTAGCCGGCGGTGCACACGTTGCGGGTCTCGACGCCGCAGAGCTGCCAGACGATCCAGTCGGCGGCCTCGATCCACCGCTCGGCCCGGTCGTAGACCTCCGGGTCCTCCTCCAGCAGCTGCAGGCCCTTGGCGTACTGCCACTCGGCGGAGATCTTGCCGCCGTAGCGGCCGATCCACGGCTCGTTGCGGGCGTGGGCCAGCTCGTTGATCCGGTCCGCCTGGGGCTGGGCCGCGTGGTGCTTCCAGAGCTTCACCCAGGCGTGCGGCCGGGTACGCAGGTCGGGCAGCTCGCACAGCGGCGTGCCATCGGCGAGGGTGGGCAGCACGGTGCAGGCGGTGAAGTCGATGCCGATGCCGACGACCTGCTGCGGGTCGACGCCGCTGGCGGCCAGGGCCGCCGGCACCGCCTGCCGCAGCACCTCGCGGTAGTCGTCCGGGTCCTGCAGGGCCCAGTCGGCGGGTAGCGCCTGGCCGTCGACGGCGAGTACCGTGTCCATCACGGCGTGTCGGTACTCGTGCACCGCCGTGCCCAGTTCGGCACCGTCACCGACCCGTACCACCAGCGCTCGACCCGACAACGTGCCGTAGTCGACGCCGACAACGTACCGGTCGCCCGGCCCTGCCGAAACGCTCATGACATCCTCCGCTCACTTGCTGGCAACAGTGTTAGCGCTCACATGTAGTGGCGTCAAGATGCTTCCCGCCAAGATCTTTCAGTCCGGTCCACGACACGGCCCGCTGCCTGGAATCTCTCCAGATGACGACGTCGGCAACGATCCGGTCACGGGACGCGACCCACGACGGAGACGGCCCTGGATCAGGGATGTGTGCGTTCACAAGGAAGTGGGCGCTTCGGCCGCGTGAGGCAGGGCACGCCCCGCCGCCGCGCGCCGGCTGCGGCCGGCGCGCCCGCCCGCCGCCCGGCCGTGACGGGGAGTGAATGTTCTCGACCCAGCGGCACCCCATCCCGCCCACCCGCTTTGCTCTGCACCCAGGGACGCAACGCTCACGCTCCGCCGCCGCGCACGAACCTTCGCGATTCCCGGCGATGCCACGTATCCGCAGCTCCACCAGGGTGCTGCGCCCGTGGGTGCAGAGCAAAGCGCGCGACAGGACCGAGGCGGACCCCAAAGGATGGCAACGCGGAGTAAGAACGATCGGCCCGATGTGGACAGCTCCCCTTCGTCACGGAGCGCGACGGCACCACCTGAGCCCGCGGGCCCCGCCGAAACCGCACCCCCGGCCCGCGATCCCGGCCCGGCGCCCCGTGTCGGGCAACCGGGTCGACGCCGCCCCGTCCGGCGGCGCCGACCCGGCCGACAGCGGACGCGGAGGCAGGCCGCGCCCGAAAGTTTCGAGCTTGTTTCGGACGCGAGCAGACTAAGCGCCCGCGCGATGGCGCGTCAAGCGTCACCCGTCGATGCGTCGAGGTCGGCCCCGGTTTCCGCCCGCCCCGCCCCCAAGCGTCGAAAGTTTCGGGATATGCTGCGGCGGGCCGGGAGCGAGGGAGATGCCATGGAACAACAGCGGGCGACGCTGGCGGAGATCGCGCAGGCGGCCGGGGTGTCCATCCCCACCGTCTCGAAGGTCCTCAACGGCCGGCCGGACGTCGCACCCGCGACCCGGCACCGGGTGCAGACACTGCTCGACGCACGGGGGTACACGGCCCGGGGCACGGCCCGCCCGGCGAACCGGGCGGGCCTGATCGACCTGGTGCTGCGGGACCTGGGCAGCCCGTGGGCCATGCAGATCATCGACGGCGTGGAGGAGCTGGCCTACCAGGCCGGCTTCGGCGTCGTCGTCTCCGCCGTCCACGGCCGGCACCGCACCCGCCCCGACCGGCGCTGGACCGAGCAGCTGGCCGCCCGACGCTGCAACGGGGTGCTGCTCGTCCTCTCCGACCTCTCGCCCGCCCAGCGCGGCCACCTCGAGGAGCTGGGCATCCCGGCGGTGATCATCGATCCGGCCGGGCAGCCCCCCGCGGACATTCCCTCCGTCGGGGCGACCAACTGGGCCGGCGGGCGGGCGGCCACCGAGCATCTGCTCGACCTCGGCCACCACCGCATCGCCGTCATCGGCGGTCCCCCCACCGTGCCGTGCAGCCGCGCCCGTGTCGACGGCTACCGGGCCGCCATGGACGCCGCCGGCCAGCGGGTCCCCACCGGCCACGTCCGCACCGGCGACTTCCTGGCCCCCTCGGGCTACCGGGAGACGCACGCCCTGCTCGACCTGGCCCGGCCACCGACGGCGCTCTTCGCCTGCTCCGACGAGATGGCCCTGGGCGCCTACGAGGCGCTCTACGAGCGGGGACTGCGGGTGCCGGACGACATGAGCGTCGTCGGTTTCGACGATCTGGACGCCGCCCGGTGGGCCGTGCCGCCGCTGACCACCGTCCGGCAGCCGCTGACGGAGATGGCGGCGATGGCCACCCGCATGCTGCTCAGCCTGGTCAACGGCGAGGAGCTGGCCAGTGACCGCATCGAACTGGCCACCCCGCTGGTCGTCCGGCACAGCACCCGACCCTGCTGACCGCGCCGCCGGCCCGTGGCGCGGCGTCGGTCGGCGCGGCACACTTCGACGCATCGACATGTTGCGGAGGTGTTACGCACGCCCCTAAGCTGCCGTGGGAGCGCTCCCGGGCCCCCGCCCGCGCGCCACCCCACCACCCCCGACGGAATGAGACAGCCGATGAAGAGAGCTCCCCGCCCGTCCCGACGACAGCTGGTCGTGGCCGGCGCCGTCGGCGCGCTGACCCTCGGTGCGACGGCGATCCTACCGGCCACCAACGCCATGGCCGCCACCGGTTGCGCCGTCACCTACACGACCAACAGCTGGTCCGGGGGGTTCACCGCGTCGATCAGCGTCAAGAACCTCGGTGACCCGATCAACGGTTGGACCCTCGGCTTCACCTTCCCGGACCAGGGGCAGAAGCTCACCCAGGGCTGGTCGGCGACGTACCAGCAGAGCGGCAGCGCCGTCACGGCGCAGAGCCTGAGCTACAACGGCTCGTTGGCCACGGGCGCGGCGACGAGCATCGGCTTCAACGGCACCTTCACCGGCGGCAACCCGACGCCGACGTCGTTCACGCTCAACGGCACGGTGTGCACCGGTGGCACGACGCCGACCACGTCGACCCCGACGACGCCGCCGCCCACCACGCCGCCGCCGACCACTCCCCCGCCCACCACCGCCCCGCCGACCGGCACGACGCCGGTGGCGATCAACGGTCAGCTGCGGGTGTGCGGGGTCAACCTGTGCAACCGGTACGGCAAGCCGATCCAGCTGCGCGGCATGAGCACCCACGGCCTGCAGTGGTTCGCCCAGTGCTACAACGACGCGTCCCTCGACGCGCTGTCCAAGGACTGGCTGGCCGACCTGCTCCGCGTCTCCATGTACGTGCAGGAGGACGGCTACGAGACCGACCCGGCCGGCTTCACCAACCGGGTCAACACCCTCGTGGACGAGGCCACCGAGCGCGGCATGTACGCGCTGATCGACTTCCACACCCTGACGCCGGGCGACCCGATGTTCAACCTGGAGCGGGCCAAGACGTTCTTCGCCGCCGTGTCCGCCCGGCACGCCAACAAGAACAACGTGATCTACGAGGTCACCAACGAGCCCAACGGGGTGAGCTGGTCGACGATCAAGAACTACGCCGAGCAGGTCATCCCGATCATCCGCGCCAACGACCCGGACGCGATCGTCATCGTCGGCACCCGCGGCTGGTCCTCGCTCGGCGTATCCGAGGGCGGCAACTCCACCGAGGTGATCAACAACCCGGTGAACGCCAGCAACATCATGTACGCGTTCCACTTCTACGCCGCGTCCCACAAGGACAACTACCGGGCCGAGCTGGAGCGCGCCGCCGCCCGGATTCCCATGTTCGTCACCGAGTTCGGCACGGTCACCTACACCGGCGGCGGCGCCGTGGACGTGGCCAGCAGCAACACCTGGATGGACCTGCTGGACCGGCTGAAGATCAGCTACGCCAACTGGACGTTCTCGGACGCCGACGAGGGCAGCGCCGCGTTCCGCCCCGGCACCTGCTACGGCGGCACGTACACCGGCACGTCGGTGCTGACCGACTCGGGCAACTACATGCGCAACCGCATCCGCACCCCGGACAACTTCCCCACGAGCTGACCGCTCGCACCGCCCGGCGTCGCCCCGTCCACGATGGACGGGGCGACGCCGGTCAGACCGGCCCGCCGCGCATGGCGCGTACCGCCTCGCCCGCGTACAGGCAGGCGGCCCGCTGGCCGGCGGCCACCTCCACCAGCGCCGGGTCGACCTCGGCGCAGTCCGGCCGGGCCTGCGGACAGCGGGTCCGGAACCGGCAGCCGCCGGGCGGGTCCACCGGGCTCGGCACGTCGCCGCGCAGGATGATCCGCCGCCGGTGCCGCTCCACCTTCGGATCGGCCACCGGGACGGCCGACAGCAGCGCGGCGGTGTACGGGTGCGCCGGCTGCCGGTAGAGCTGCGCCGGGGTGCCGGTCTCCACGATCCGGCCCAGGTACATCACGGCGATCCGGTCGCTCATGTGCTCGACGGCCGCCAGGTCGTGCGCGATGAACAGGTACGTCAGTCCCAGGTCCCGTTGCAGCGCCCGCAGCAGGTTCATGATCTGCGCCTGCACGCTCAGGTCGAGCGAGGCGATGGGTTCGTCGAGGACGATCAGGTCGGGCTCCCCGGCCAGCGCGCGGGCGATGCCGACCCGCTGGCGTTGCCCGCCGGAGAGCTCGTGCGGGTGCCGGCCGGCGAGGTCGGCGCGCAGGCCGACCAGCTCCAGCAGCTCGGCGACCCGGCGGCCACGGGCCTGGGCGGAGTCGACGAGGCGGTGCACCACCAGCGGCTCGGCGACGCTGGCCCCGATCGTGCGCCGAGGGTCCAGCGACGCCTGCGGGTCCTGGAACACCATGGCCACCCGTCGGCGCAGGCCCCGCAGCCGACGGCGGGACCATCGGGTCACGTCCCGGCCGCCGACCCGCACGTGGCCGGAGGTCGGATCGACCAGGCGCAGCAGCGCCAGGCCGGTGGTGGACTTTCCGCTGCCCGACTCGCCGACCAGCCCGAGCGTCTCGCCCCGCCGGACGGTCAGCGACACCCCGTCGACGGCCCGCACCTGCGCGCCGCCCCCGGCCGGGAACCACACCCGCAGGTCGTCGAGCTCGGCGAGGGGCTCCGGCGGCCCGGCGTCCGGCGTCGGTGCGGCCGGGGCGGTGTCGGTGCTCATGCGTCCTCCCCGCCGGGATAGAAGGTGCGTACCTCGTGGCCGGGGGCCACCGGGACCAGCGGCGGCAGCTCGTGTTCGCACCGGGCGTCGCCGCGGACCGGGCAGCGGGGCCAGAACGCGCAGCCGGGCGGCAGGTCCAGGGGGCTCGGCGGCGCACCGGCGATCGCCGGGAGGTCGCCGCCGGAGCGCTGCGGGTCCGGGCGGGCCGCCAGCAGGGCCCGGGTGTACGGGTGCGCGGGCGCGTCGAACACCGCGTCGACGTCGCCCCGCTCGACGATCCGGCCGCCGTACATGACGGCCACCGTGTCGGCGACCCCGGCGACCACGCCGAGGTCGTGGGTGATCCAGACGACGGCGGTGCCGAGCCGGCGGCGCAGGTCGGCGACCAACTCGACGATCTGCGCCTGGGTGGTGACGTCGAGGGCGGTGGTCGGCTCGTCGGCGATGAGCAGGGCCGGCTCGCAGGCCAGGGCCATCGCGATGACGACCCGCTGGCGCATCCCGCCGGAGAACTGGTGCGGGTACTCCTCGACGCGCCGGCCCGGCGACGGGATGCCGACCAGGTCGAGCAGCTCGACGGCCCGGTCCCGGGCCTGCCGGCGGGTCATGCCCAGGTGCTCCTCGCAGGCCTCGGACACCTGCCGGCCCACGGTGAGCACCGGGTTGAGCGAGGTCATCGGGTCCTGGAAGACGAAGCCGACGTGCCGGCCGCGCAACTGCCGGCGGCGCGGCTCGGGCAGCGCGGTCAGCTCCTCGCCGAGCAGCCGGACCCGTCCGGTGACCCGGGCCGCCCGGGGGGCCAGGCCGGTGGCGGCGAGCACGGTCATGCTCTTGCCGCTGCCGGACTCGCCGACCAGGGCGAGGGTCTGCCCGGCCCGCACCGACCAGTCGACGCCGGCGACGGCGCGGGCCGGGCCGCGGCGGGTGCCGATCGTCACCGTCAGGTCCTCGATGGCCAGCACCGGTGCGTCGCCGCCGCCCGCGGCGGGGCCCGTACCGGCCGCGCCGGCGGCAGGTGGTGGTGTGCTCATGCCCTGCTCCTGTTCGCCTCGCTGACGGTGAGCTGACGCGGGTCCAGCACGTCGCGCAGCGCGTCGCCGACGAGGTTGAAGGCGAGCACGGTGAGGAAGATCGCTGCGCCGGGGAAGACGCCGAGCCACCACGCCTCGGTGACGAACCCGCGCCCGTCGTAGAGCATCCGGCCCCAGGCGGGGTCCGGCGGCTGCACGCCGAGGCCCAGGAAGGACAGGGCCGCCTCGGAGAGGATGGCGAACGCCAGCGACAGCGACGTCTGCACGATCAGCGGGGCCGCGATGTTGGGCAGCACGTGGCGGCGGATGATCCGCGCGTCCGACGCGCCGATGGACACGGCCGCGCGCACGAAGACCTGCTCGCGTACGGAGAGCACGCCCGCGCGGGTGACCCGGGCGAAGATCGGCGTGTAGACCACCCCGATCGCGACCATCGCGGTGACCAGGCCCGGCCCGAGCACGGCCACGATCGCGACGGCCAGCAGCAACACCGGGAACGCGAACAGCACGTCCATGCCGCGCATGAGGACGTTGTCCACCCAGCCCCGGTACCAGCCGGCGAGCAGGCCGACGGTGACCCCGACCAGCAGCGCGATGCCGACGCTGACCAGGCCCACCTCCAGGGAGACCCGGGCGGCGACGAGGACGCGGCTGAGCACGTCGCGGCCCAGTTCGTCGGTGCCGAACGGGTGGTCGAGGCTGGGCGGGCGCAGCATCTGATCGACGTCGACGTCGTTGACCCCGGCCGGCGCCAGCCACCGGCCGGCCACCCCGACGACGAGCAGCAGGAGCAGCACGACGGTGCCGGCGACGGCCGGCGGGTCGTGGCGCAGCGCGGACAGGGTGCGGCGCAGCGTGCCGTCGGACCCGCCGCTCACCGCAGCCCGGTCCTCTCCGCCGCTCACCGCAGCCCGATCCGCGGGTCGAGGCGGGCGTAGAGGACGTCCACCAGCAGGTTCATCAGCAGGAACAGGGCGGCGACGAAGAGCACCGCGCCCTGCAGCACCGGGTAGTCGCGGGCCTGGACGGCGTCGTAGGTGAGCCGGCCGACCCCCGGCCAGGCGAACAGCACCTCGATCACGATCACCCCGCCGACGAGGCTGGCCAACTGCACCGCCACGACGGTGACCACGGGGATCAGCGCGTTGCGCAGCACGTGCCGGACGACCACGACCCGGGCGCGCAGCCCCTTGGCCTCGGCGGTGCGCACGTAGTCCTCGGAGAGCACCTCCAGCACGGAGGAGCGGATGAACCGGGTGAGGATCGACGCGGTGACGAGCCCCACGGCCGTCGCCGGCAGGATCACGTGCGACGCCCACCGCGCCGGGTCCTCGGTGAGGGCCACGTAGCCCGACGGCGGCAGCCAGCCGAGCACCCCGGCGAAGAGCAGGATGCCCATGATGCCCATCCAGAAGTCGGGCACCGACACGCCGAACTGGCTGAACACCCGTGCGGCGTGGTCGAGGGCCGATCCGCTGCGCACGGCGGAGAGCACGCCCAGCGGGAACGCCACGAGCAGGGCGAGCAGCACGGCGGTCACCGCCAGCGACAGCGTCGCCGGCAGCCGCTCCAGCACGATCGTGGTGACCGGCTGGCCGCTGCGGAAGCTCACCCCGAGGTCGCCGGTGAGCGCGTGGCCGACGTAGCTGACGTACTGCGCGACCAGCGGCCGGTCGAGGCCGGAGCGTTCCCGCAGCGCGTCGTAGGTCTGCTGGTCGAAGCGGGTGCCGAGGGCGACCCGGACGGGGTCGCCGGGGACGAGCTGGAGCAGCAGGAAGACGACAAGCGTCACCCCGAACAGGACGACGACCGACTGGAGCAGCCGGCGCAGGACGAAGCGTGTCATGGCGGCCCCCGTCAGCTCACCTGTCGAGGCCGACGTCGCGGAACCGGATGGCCCGGTCGGAGCGGACCTGGTATCCGGTCACCTGCTTCGACCAGCCCTGCACCACGTCGGGGTTGTAGAGGTAGACGTAGCTGGCGTCGTCGACGATCTGCTTCGCCGCCTGGTCGTACGTCCGCTTGCGGGCCGCCGGGTCGGTCTCGGTGCGGCCGGCGTCGAGGAGGCTGTCGACGGTGGGGTTGCTGTACTTGTGGAAGTTGAACGTCGCGCCGGTGCGGTGCTGGGCGTAGTAGAACTCGTCCGGGTCGATGTTGCCGAGCCAGCCGAGCAGGAACGCGTCGAAGGCGCCCCGGCCCTGCTCGTCGAGCCACTGGGCGAAGTCGAGGGTGCGGATCTTCACGGTGATCCCGACGTCTTTGAGCTGGGCGGCGATGACCTGGGCCGCGCTGACCGTCTCGGGGTACTCGGTGGTCACCATCAGGTCCAGCCTCAGCCCGCTGACGCCGGCCTGGCCGAGCAGTTGCCGGGCCTGCGCGGGGTCGTGCCGGTACGGCGCGTACTCGAAGTGCCAGGAGCTGCCCTTCGGGATCGCGGTCTGGTTGACCGTGGCCTGGCCGAACTTGGCCGCCTTCGCGATCGCGTCCCGGTCCAGGGCGAACGCGATCGCGCGGCGCACGTTCACGTCGTCGTACGGCTTGCGGCCCTCGTTGAGGGCGAGGTACCAGTAGTCGGTCGACGACCGCGACTCGACGGTCACGTCGCCGCCGTTCTCCTTCAGCGCCGCGACCTGCTGGGGCGGCAGGTTGTCGGTCCACTGGACCTCGCCGCCGCGCAGGTTCTGCAGGGCGACCGTGGGGTCCTTGACGAAGGTGAACCGGACCCCGTCGAGCTTCGGCTTCGCGCCCCAGTAGTTGTCGTTGCGGGTGAGCTGGATGCTGTCGCCGGAGGTGTAGCCGGCGACGGCGAACGGCCCGCTGCCCACCGGTTTGGTCTTGATCGCCCCGGACTCCACGTTGGCCTTGTCGACGATCGCGACGCCCTTGAACCCGCCGAGGCTGGCCAGCAGGTTCGGGGTGGGCTTGGTGAGCGCGACGACCACGGTGGTCGGGTCGGGGGCGGTCACGGACTTCACGGTCTCGAACCGGTACGCCTGGTTCAGCTTCTCGGAGATGATCCGCTCGTAGGAGTAGACGACGTCCTCGGAGGTCAGCGGTGACCCGTCGGAGAAGCGCACGCCCTCGCGGAGGGTGAAGGTCCAGGTGAGCTGGTCGGCGCTGGTGGTCCACTTCGTCGCCAGCGAGGGGCCCATCCGCAGGTCGGGGCCCGGCTCGACGAGGGTGTCGTAGACGTTCTCCAGCACCTGGAAGCTGTAGTAGGCGGAGGTCCGGTGGGGGTCGAGCTGGTCCGGTTCCCCGCCGATGGCGGCGTTCAGCGTGCCGCCGGATCCCTTGCCGCCGGTGTCGCCGGCCCCGTCCACGTCGACGCTGTCGCCGGCACCGCAGCCGGCGGCGCCGGCGAGCGCGATCGCGAGCACGGCACCGACCATCCTGGATCTGGTCATGGACCCGGTCCCCCTCCGTCACCGAAGCGCGGGAGTGATCCCGCCTCCTGCCCTCCTTGCCCGCAGCGTCCCGAAGGCGAAACCTGCCCCGCCGTCCCGGCCCGCCGCCGGGCGCGGCCACGACGGCACCGGTCCAGGTGAGAGCGGTTTCGTCACACAACCGTCATGGAACCGGGAGGTGCCCTCCAAACCCGCGTACCAGGGTGGGGGCTGCCGCCGCCGAGGAGAGGAGGCCGGATGACGGTCGTACCGGACGATCGCCTGATGACGCTGATCTGCGACGACTGCGGCGACACGACCACCGGCAACGCGTGCGTGCTGCCCGACGCCGAGGTCGTCTGGACGCTGGTGTCCGAGCACGGCTGGAGCGGCTCGCCGTTCGCCGTCGGCCCCCACCGGTGCCCGCCGTGCAGCATCGCCGGACCGGCGCCGGGCCAACTCCTCGGGCTCGACCAGGTCGACGGCTGCGACGACGCGCCCGGCCACGGCGAGGGCCGGCTGCGCGCCGCCCTGCGCGACGCGGTCGAGTTCGACGGGCGGGCCGTGGTGGACCTGCACGGCGTGGACCAGATCGACCCGGCCGGGCTGGGGCTGCTGGTGCGGGCCCACCAGGAGGCCCGGCAGCGGGGTGTCGTCCTGTGCCTCGCCGCCCCGTCCCGGTTCGTCCGCACCGTCCTGCACACCATGCGCCTCGACGGGCTCTTCCCGACCTTCGCGACCCAGCAGGAGGCCCTGGCGGCGGCCGGACCCGCCCTGCCGGCGGCCGACCCCGCGCCGGCCCGCTGACCCGGCGCGGGGCGGGTCGGCTCAGGCCGACCGGTCGGGCTGCGCCTGGTAGACGTCGGGCACCCCGTCGCGGTCGCGGTCGACGGTCTCGACCTCGTGCACCCGCCGGTAGGCCCGGCTGCGGATGCGCAGGATGACGCTGGCCAGGCCGGCGGCGAGCACGGACCCGGTGAGCACGGCGACCTTGACGTGGTCGTCGCGCTCGCTGCCCAGGCCGAAGGCGAGTTCGCCGATGAGCAGGGAGACGGTGAACCCGATGCCGCCCAGCAGCGCCAGGCCGAACACGTCGAGCCAGTTCAGCCCCTCGTCGAGGTCGGCGCGGGTGAACCGGGACACCAGCCAGGTCGCCGCCATGATGCCGATCGGCTTGCCGAGCACCAGGCCGACGACGATCCCGACGGCGACCCGGTCGGTCAGGGCGGTGGCGAGGCCGGTGAGGCCGCCGACGGTGACACCGGCGGAGAGGAACGCGAAGACCGGCACCGCGACCCCGGCGGAGACGGGCCGGAACCGGTGCTCGAAGTGCTCGGCCAGGCCGGGCCCGGCGTCCGGGCCGCCCGCGGCCCGGCTGCGGACCACCGGGACGGTGAACGCCAGCAGCACGCCGGCGACGGTGGCGTGCACCCCGGAGGCATGCATCAGCACCCAGGTCACGACGGCCAGCGGCAGCAGCAGCCACCAGGACCGGACCCGGCGCTGCACCAGCAGGCCGAAGACCGCCAGCGGGACCAGCGCGCCCAGCAGCGGCCCGACGGCCAGGTCGGAGGTGTAGAAGACGGCGATGATCACGATGGCGAGCAGGTCGTCGACCACCGCGAGGGTGAGCAGGAAGGTGCGCAGCGCGGAGGGCAGGAAGCGGCCGACGACGGCGAGCACGGCCAGGGCGAAGGCGATGTCGGTCGCGGTGGGGATCGCCCAGCCCTGCGCGGCGTCACCGCCGGCGATGAGGACGTAGAGGAGGGCGGGCACGAGCACGCCGCCCATGGCGGCGGCCACCGGCACCGCCGCGCGGCGCGGGTCCCGCAGGTCCCCGGCGACGAACTCGCGCTTGAGCTCCAGCCCGGCGACGAAGAAGAAGATCGCCAGCAGGCCGTCGGCGGCCCAGGTGGCCAGGCTGAGGTCCAGGTGCAGCGCCGCCGGGCCCACCCGGAGATCCCGCAGCGCCTGGTATCCGTCGGCCCAGGGGGAGTTGGACCAGATCAGGGCCAGCAACGCGCCGACCAGCAGGAGCGCCCCGCCCACGGTCTCCTTGCGCAGGATGCCGAAGATGCGGCTGGTCTCGCCCCACGAGCGTCGGGCGAACAGGCTGGGGCGGCGCCGGGGGGCGTCGGTCACGGGGAACTCCTCGTCGGCAGGGCAGCATCGTCTCGTCGCCGACCAGACTTCCCGGCACACCGAAGCCCTACCCTAGCCGCTTGCGGCCCTCGAAACTTCCGCTGGTTGCCACCCTCACGACATATATACATACTGATGGACGTTCCTGAGCCGGACATGATCGGACGCCGGGCAGCCCCGATCGGAACCTCGCCCCATCGGCACTCTCCGGAGGAACCTGCCCCATGAGATCAAGGATGAAGCTGCTGGGCGCCGCCCTGGTGGCCGCCGCGGTGGCCGCGCTGGCGGCCGTCACGGTGCCCGCGCCCGCCTCGGCGGCGGCGCTGACCGAGGTCACCAACTTCGGCGCGAACCCCAGCAACCTGCGCATGTACCTGTACGTGCCGGACCGGGTCGCGCCCCGGCCGGGCCTGCTGGTCGCCGTCCACTACTGCACCGGCACCGGCCCGGCGTTCTTCAACGGCGCCCAGTTCGACGAGCTGGCCAACCAGTACGGCTACATCGTCATCTACCCGTCGGTGACCCGCAGCAGCCAGTGCTTCGACGTCTCCTCCCCGCAGGCGCTGCGCCGTGACGGCGGCAGCGACCCGGTGGGCATCAAGTCGATGATCGACTACGTCCGGGCGCGGTACCCCGTCGACGCGGACCGGATCTTCGCCACCGGCGTCTCCTCCGGCGCGATGATGACCAACGTCCTGCTCGGGCTCTACCCCGACGTGTTCGCCGCCGGCGCGGCCTTCGCCGGCGTCCCGTTCGGCTGCTTCGCCACCACGAACGGCTCGGAGTGGAACAGCGAGTGCGCCAACGGGCAGATCACCAAGACCGCCCAGCAGTGGGGCGACCTGGTCCGCAACGCCTACCCGGGCTACACGGGCAAGCGGCCCCGGATGCAGCTGTGGCACGGCACGAACGACGAGACCCTGCGCTACCCGAACTTCGGCGAAGAGGTCAAGCAGTGGACGAACGTGCACGGGCTGAGCCAGACCCCGACCTACACCGACACTCCGCAGTCCGGCTACACCCGCACCCGCTACGGCGGCAGCGGCACCATGGCGCCGGTCGAGGCGATCAGCATGGCCGGGGTCTCGCACAACCTGCCCGTCGACGCCGCCCAGGCCATCCGGTTCTTCGGACTGGACAGCGCCACCCCGCCCACCACGCCGCCGCCCACCACGGCCCCGCCGACGACGCCGCCGCCCACCACCCCGCCGCCGACCACCCCGCCGCCCACGACTCCGCCGCCGACCACCCCGCCGGCCGGCGAGGGCTGCGCCGTCGGGTACGCCGTCAACGCCTGGAACACCGGCCTGACCGCCGCCGTCACGATCACCAACACCAGCGGCGCGACGGTCAACGGCTGGAGTCTGGCGTTCACGCTGCCGGGCGGGCAGACCATCACCAGCGGCTGGAACGCCACCTACTCCCCCACCAGCGGCGCGGTGACCGCCCGTAACGTCTCGTACAACGGCGCGATCGCGCCGAACACGTCGGTCAGCATCGGCTTCCAGGCCAACCACACCGGCAACACCGCGAAGCCGGCCTCGTTCACCCTCAACGGGGTGGCCTGCTCGGTCTCCTGATCTCACCGGCGGCGGGGCACTCCGCCACCATCGCCTGCGAGGGCGCGCGCCGCTGCCGGTGCGCGCCCTCGTCACGATCCCGGAACGCCGGTCGCCGGCACGGGGGGTCCGGGTACGGCTCCCCGTGCCGGCGACCCGCACCGGCCCGCCCGCCGGCTGCGGCAGGCCCGGTGGGCGGTCAGCTCGTCGCGGTGGCGGGCTCCCCAGGGCCGTCCCCGGCCACGACCGGCTCGACGGTCCGGTCCGCCAGGTGCTGGCGCACCGACCAGGCCACCGCCGCCGCCCAGGTGGCCACGATGACGAGGTAGCTGGCGTACCGGATGCCGGTGGAGGCGTCGATCCAGTCGCTGAGCAGCAGGGTCCGCACGTTAGTGAGGATGATGACGCCGCCGACGGCGGAGCCGAGGACCCGCGGCGGCACCATCCGCACCAGCCAGGCGGCGATCGGCGCGGCGATCATGCCACCGAGCAGCAGCGCGCCCACCCAGCCGAAGTTGATGTTCTCCGAGCCGATCCCGACCAGGAACCCGGCGCTGGCGGCGATCGCCACCAGGAACTCGCTGGTGTCGATGGAGCCGATCACGCGACGCGGCTCCATCCGGCCGCTGGCCAGGATGGCAGGGGTGCCGACCGGGCCCCAACCGCCGCCGCCGGTGGCGTCGACGAAGCCGGCCACGAGGCCCAGCGGGCCGAGGAAGCGCTTGCGCAGGGGCAGCCCGACCCGGTCGCGGGGCAGCCCGGAGACGGTGAACCGGACCAGCACGTAGACCCCGAGGGTGAGCAGGATCAGCGACATGATCGGGGCCGCGGTCGCGGTGGAGAGGCTGGACAGGAACGTGGCGCCGGCGAAGGCGCCGAGTGCCCCCGGCACGCCGACCCTGCGGACCACCGTCCAGTCGACGTTGCCGAAGCGCCAGTGCGCGGCGCCGGAGACGAGGGTGGTGCCGATCTCGGCCAGGTGAACAGTTGCGGAAGCGCTCGCGGCGCTGGTGTTGATGGCGAGGAGCAGTGTTGTCGACGTCACGCCGTAGGCCATGCCGAGGCTGCCGTCTACCAGTTGCGCACCGAGTCCCACAAGGGCGAGGAGAAGGAGTTTACGCACAATAACCGCCGATCCGAAAGACAAAAGGGGGTCTGGCAGTGCCGGGCGGTGACGACGGTCGAGGCGGACCGCACCGTCCCGGCGAGCCGAGTCTGTGCAGGTACATGGATTGTCGTAGGCGACGGCGGCTGCCCCATTGACGGGCAACTCCGCGCTAATCATTCCGACAGATTGGGTAAAACGCTCGTTAAGCGGAGCTGTGATGCCGCCGCCCGGTCGCGGTATCGGCTCGCCCAGCGCGACCGCCGGCAAGGCCGTCGCTGAACTCGCCTCCTGTGGCCGACCGCACTCGATGCGGTCCGCGTCGGTTACCGCAGTCAGGGTGACGCGGGTCACAACAGGTCACCCACCAGGGCGTTCGCTGATCGCCCGGCGAAGCTCACCTCACTTTCGGTGAATGTCGAACTTAATCGATGGGTAATAGCGATGACGACATTGACAGGGATCGTTGAGGCAGCGCGCAACCCCTGGCAAGACCCGTTCCACATCGTGAGACAGAACGACTAAAATCACCCACAGCCAGGGAATGCTCGGAGCACGTAAAACAATTTCGTAATGAACTCGACAATCGCCGCACTGCGGCGGGCGGCACCGTTCGCGCCCCCCGCCGCCCCACCTCGCGGCCATTTTGCCTGGCCACCTCGGCGGCAAATCCCGCCGCCTTAGTAGGAAATCTTCACCTCCCCGATCAGGTTGGTCAGATTTAACCGGGCCGTAACTGGGCGACGCTACGTTATGACCCAGCGCGACATTGACTGCCGCAAATTAGGGCCCGAGCGCCGGTGGTACGGCCGGCCGGTCCAGCCCGTCGCCCCGCGATCTTCTCGCGACCGAAGTGGGAGCCTGATGAGTACTGCACCGCACACGCGCGACCTGATCATGGTTGTCAACCCTGCCGGCGCACTGGAGCCCGGCCCACGGATCACCGCCGCCGCCTGCGCCGGTGGCGGGCTGGGCGTGCTCGACCTGGCCGGCGGCGACGACTGGTCGCTGCGCGCGCTGACCCAGGCCGCCTCCTGGTCCCCCGGGCCGATCGGCGTCCGGGTGCCGGCCGGCTGCCTGGCCACACCGGACGAGGTCGACCACGCCGCACGCGGGCGGGTCGACCTGGTGGTGGTCACCTCCGACAGCCCCTGGTCCCTGGCCGAGATCACCCCGAGGTACCGGGTGATCGTGGAGGTCACGAGCCGGGAGGAGGCCCGCGCCGCCGCGGCGGGCGGGGCGCACGGGCTGATCGCCCGGGGCCTGGAGGGCGGGGGCCGGGTCAGCGACCTCAGCTCCTTCGTCCTGCTCCAGCAGCTCGTCGCCGACGACACCGTCGACCTGCCGGTCTGGGTGGCCGGCGGCATCGGCCCGCGCACCGCCGGGGCCTGCCTCGTCGGCGGGGCCGCCGGCATCGTCCTGGATACCCAGCTCGCCTTGATGCCCGAGTCCGAACTGCCGGCCGACGTCAAGGCCGCGATCCGGCGCATGGACGGCTCGGAGACGGTGCTCGCCGACGGGGCCCGGGGGATGCGCCGGGGCGGCCAGCACGACGTACGGTCGGAGCTGCTGCCCATCGGTCAGGACGGCTGGCTCGCCGCCGTCTTCGCCGACCGCTGGGCCGACACCGCCAGCGCGGTGCGGGCCATGCGGGCCATCATGCTCGACGCCGCCGACGACCCCGAGGCGGGCACGCTGCTGCTGCCCGGCGCCCCGCTGGCCGAGGCGCTCGGCGTGCGGGTGCCCGTAGCCCAGGGCCCGATGACCCGGGTCAGCGACGAGGCGGGCTTCGCCGCCGCGGTCGCCGACGGCGGCGCCCTGCCCTTCATCGCACTCGCCCTGAACTCCGCGGACCAGTGCCGCCGGATGCTCACCGAGACCGCCGCGCGGCTCGGCGACCGGCCCTGGGGGGTCGGCGTGCTCGGCTTCGCCCCCGAGGAGCTGCGCGCCGCGCAGCTGGCGGTCATCCAGGAGATCCGCCCCGGCTTCGCGATCATCGCGGGCGGCCGGCCGCCGCAGGCCAAGGCGCTGGAGGAGCAGGGGATCAGCACGTTCCTGCACGTGCCCTCCCCCGGCCTGCTGCGGCAGTTCCTGCGCTCCGGGGCGAGGAAGTTCATCTTCGAGGGCGCCGAGTGCGGCGGGCACATCGGCCCCCGGTTCAGCTTCCCGCTGTGGGAGGCGCAGCTGCTGGTGCTCGAGGAGTACCTCGACGCCGAACCGGGCGCCGCCGCGCAGCTCCAGGTCTTCTTCGCCGGTGGCGTCCACGACGCCCGCTCGGCGGCGATGGTCGCCGCGATGGCCGCGCCGCTGGCGCGCCGGGGGGCCCGCATCGGCGTGCTCATGGGCACCGCGTACCTGTTCACCGCCGAGGCGGTCGAGCACGGCGCGGTCCAGCCGCTCTTCCAGCGGGAGGCGCTCACCGCCGAGCGGACCGCCCTGCTGGAGACCGCTCCGGGCCACGTCACGCGCTGCCTGCACACCCCGTTCGTCGACGACTTCCACGCGCTGCGCGCCCAGCTGGAGCAGGCCGGCGCGGAGAACCGCGAGGTGTGGGAGCAGCTCGAACTGCTCAACGTCGGCCGGCTGCGGATCGCCAGCAAGGGCCTCAAGCGCAACGGCGAGACCATCGAGACGGTGGACGAGGGCGTCCAGGCCGCCGAGGGGCTGTTCATGGCCGGGCAGGTCGCCGTGCTGCGCGACGCCGCCACCACCGTGGCGGGCCTGCACGACGCCGTCAGCACCGAGGCCCGCGACCTGCACGCCGCCCGGCTCGACGCGCTGCGCGCCCGGTTCGCCCCGCCCGCCGAGATCGAGGAGCGCCCCGCGCCGCTGGACATCGCCATCGTCGGGATGGCCTGCATGCTGCCCGGCTCCCCCGACCTGGACAGCTTCTGGCGCACCGTGCTCACCGGCGCCGACGCGGTCACCGAGGTCCCCGCGGAGCGCTGGGACACCGACCTCTACTACGCCCCGGAGGTCGGGCCGGGCCAGACCGGCCGGATCAGCGTCTCCAAGTGGGGCGGCTTCATCGAGCCGGTGCCCTTCGACGCCATCGGCTACGGCATCCCGCCGACGGCGCTGGGCAGCATCGACCCGACCCAGCTGCTCGCCCTGGAGGTCTCGCACCGGGCCCTGCTCGACGCCGGCTACCCGCACGACGCCGCCGGGGTCGACCACTCCCGCACCGGCGTCGTCTTCGGCGCGGAGGCCGGCAGCGACATGGGCCACGCGCAGACCCTGCGCACCATGCTGCCGGCGTACCTCGGCGAGGTGCCCGACGAGATGCAGGACCTGCTGCCCACGGTCACCGAGGACAGCTTCCCCGGCGTGCTGGCCAACGTCATCGCCGGTCGGGTCGCCAACCGCCTCGACCTGGGCGGGCCGAACTACACCATCGACGCCGCCTGCGCCTCCTCGCTGGCCGCCATGGACGCCGCCTGCAAGGAACTGGTCAGCGGCGACAGCGACATGATGATCTGCGGCGGCGCCGACCTGCACAACGGCGTCAACGACTACCTGATGTTCACCTCGGCGCACGCGCTGTCCCCGACCGGCCGGTCGCGGCCCTTCGACAGCACCGGCGACGGCATCGCCCTCGGCGAGGGCGTGGCCTGCGTCGTCCTCAAGCGGCTGGCCGACGCCGAGCGCGACGGCGACCGGATCTACGGCGTGATCAAGGGACTCGGCGGGGCCAGCGACGGCCGCGCCCTCGGCCTGACCGCCCCCCGACCCGACGGCCAGCGCCGGGCGCTGGACCGGGCGTACCGCCGCAGCGGCGTCTCCCCGCGCGACGTCGGCCTGGTGGAGGCGCACGGCACGGGCACCGTCGTCGGCGACCGCACCGAGCTGGAGACCCTGACCCGGATGTTCGTCGATGCCGGCGCGGAGCCGGGCGGCTGCGCGCTCGGGTCGGTGAAGTCGCAGATCGGGCACACCAAGTGCGCCGCCGGGCTGGCCGGCGTGATCAAGGCGGCCCTGTCGCTGTACCACGGCGTCCGGCCGCCGACGATCCACCTGAAGCGCCCCAACCCGGCCTGGCACCCGCAGCAGAGCCCGTTCGCCTTCTACACCGAGGCACGCCCCTGGCCGGCCCCCGCCGACGAGCGGATCGCCGGGGTGAGCGCCTTCGGCTTCGGCGGCACCAACTTCCACGTCGTGCTCAGCGCCCACGCCGGAGCCCCGGAGCCCCGGCACGGCCGGCGGATCTGGCCGGCGGAGCTGTTCTGCTTCCGGGGCCTCGACCGGGCCGCGGCCCACCAGTCGGTCCGGCAGCTGCTCGACGGCCTCGCCGGCGACGCCGGGCGGGACCGCCGGGGACGCCTCGCCGAGCTGGCCGCCTCGGTGGCCGCGAAGTCCGCCGGCCGCTCCGGCCCCACCCGGGTGGCGATCGTCGCCCGGGACCTGACCGAGCTGGAGACGCTGCTGCACCGGGCGCTGGCCGGCGAGCACGACCCGGCGCGGGGCCTGGTGCAGCCGGACGAGGTCGAGCCGGTCGGGCCGGGCCAGGTGGCGTTCCTCTTCCCCGGGCAGGGCAGCCAGCGCCCCGGCGCCCTCGCGGAGATCTTCGTCGCCTTCCCGGAGCTGCGGCACTACCTCGAACTCGACCGCGACGCGGCCGAGCTGCTCTTCCCCGCCGCCGCCTTCGACCAGTCGTCGCGGCGCGAGCAGGAGGAGCGGGTCCGCGACACCCGGGTCGCCCAGCCCGTGCTGGGCATCGGCGGGCTGGCCGTCGACCACCTGCTGCGCCGCCTCGGCGTACGCCCGGACATGACCGCCGGCCACAGCTACGGCGAGCTGGTCGGGCTCTGCGTGGCCGGCGCCTTCGACGCGCCCACGCTCATGGCGCTGAGCCGGGAACGGGCGGCGTCGATCCTGGGCGCCTGCGGGGAGGACCCGGGCACCATGGCGGCCGTCAACGCCTCCGCCGACGACGTCGCCGGTGTCCTCGCCAGCGCCGGGCTGACCAGCGAGGTCGTGCTGGCCAACCGCAACTCCCCGACGCAGGTGGTGGTCTCCGGGCCGACCGCGAAGGTGCAGTCGGCGGTGGTCGCGCTCAAGGAGGCCGGGCTGTCGGCCAAGGCCCTCTCGGTCGCCTGCGCCTTCCACAGCCCCGTGGTGGCCGGCGCGGTGGAGACCTTCGCCGACGTGCTCGCCGCCCACCGGATCGCCGAGCCGCGCATCCCGGTCTGGTCCAACCTGACCGCCGCGCGCTACTCCGGCGACGCCGACCAGGTGCGCCACCACCTCGCCGAGCAGATCGGCGCCCCGGTCCGCTTCGTCGAGCAGGTCGAGGCGATGTACGCCGCCGGCGCCCGCGTGTTCGTCGAGGTGGGCCCCGGCCAGGTGCTCACCCGCCTGGTCAAGGCCGTGCTCGGCGACCGGCCGCACCGGGCGGTCGCCTGCGAGCGCGGTCCCGAGGAGGGGCTGCGCGGCTTCCTGATCTCGGTCGGGGAGCTCGCCTGCGCCGGCGTGCCGGTGCGCCCCGACTGGCTCTTCCACGGCCGGGTCGCCGCCGACGCGCCCGCCACCGCACCGACCCGTCGTCCGATCTGGACGGTCGACGGGCTGCTCGTCCGGGACCAGCACGGCAACTGTCTTCCCGGTGGCATGACCCCTCCCCGACGGATCAAGGAGTTGTCGATGACCCCAGCGAACGGTGCCGTCACCGGTACCCCCACCGGCACCGGCCCCGACGCCGGCGGCCAGGACATCCGTGGCGAGCTGCTCAACGAGTACCTGCGCGCCACCCGGGACATGATCGCCTCCCAGCGCGACGTGATGCTCGCGTTCCTCGGTGACCCCGGCAGCGGCGGCCCGGGCGGCGCCGGCCGGCTCGTCTGGCAGCCCGCCGAGGCGTACCGGGTCGAGGGCCACACGCCGGCCGCGCTGCCGCAGGCGTCGGCGGCGCCCGCCGTCGCCCCGCCGGCCGCCGCCCCCGTGCCCGCCGCCCCGCGGCCCCCGGCGACCGCGCCCACCGCGGCCCCCGTGCCGGCCGTGGCGCTGGCGACCAACGGCGGGTCGGCCCTGGCCACGACCATCGCGCCGGCGCGGCCGGTGGCCCCGGCCGTCGTCCCGGTCTCGCCCGCCGTCGGGCCCATCATCCCCGCGCCGGCCCCCGCACCCGCTCCGGTGCCGGCCGCGGTGCCGGTGGCCACCGGGCCGAGCGTCGCCGACTTCCAGAACGCCATCCTCGCGGTG
>NZ_BBOL01000015.1:0-28482 GCF_020884815.1 Micromonospora sp. NBRC 110038
GAGTCCCCGCTCAAGGTGTCAGGCGGCACGGTCGGAGCCACCACCTCGTCCCGAACGCCAGCAGGCATTACGGTCAGCTATCGGCTAGTGTCGTTGGGCGGTCCAACACGTCCTCAACGCTGGCCGATGTTGAGTGGTGCGGTCGGTACCGGCTATCTCGATGCCTTCTTGCCGCCCATCGCTCCTAGCGCCCGCGGTCTGGACGAATCGGTGATGACATCGAAGACGTAACAGGAGATCATTGACCAGGAGGTGGAAGCCGAGTGTCCAAGCAAGGTAAGAGTGGGACGCTGGCATGCGCATTCTGCGGCCGGTCATGGTCCGTCGTCCCGCGTTCGAAAGAACACGTTTGGCCACAGTGGATTAGGAAGCACGCGACAGATTTCGCTCCCGGACACTTCGACCACGCCATCGGTTTCGGGCTGGATGATGAGAAGAGAGCGTTTGTTGAGGCTCCGACCGTCACACGGCTACACAAGAGTTCCATCCTCACTACCCAAACCAGAGAGGTCTGCAAGCATTGCAACAACGGCTGGATGAGCATACTTGAAACCAAGGCGGAGCCACTGTTCCTGCGACTACTCGACGCAGCTCGCTCTAACCATGCTTGCCGATTTACCTTTAATGAGGCTGCCATGCTGGCTCGGTGGATGCAAAAAACCGCATTGGTGACCGATCTGACTATGGGCCTTCCATCGCTAATGCCCGCCAACCTTAGGCAGCGCCTCAAGGATGAGGATTCGCCACTCGTGCCGGCTTACGTGTGGGTAGGGCGATTTCCCGAGAACAAGGAAATGATGGGAATCCAAGCTCGCCTCATGATCGGAAATACCCGCATACCGGACCCACGGCATGAGGACAGAGCTGGCATCTTGTCGGGCCTCGCTTTTCGCAGCCTGCTCCTCATGGCTTACATTCCGTCGTCGCGCCGTCATGAAGCTCCGCCGATGTCGGTTATGAACTGGACGCTCCTTTCACCAATATCGCACGACTCTGCTATCGAGTACCCACCACCAGCCGACCTCACGAGTGAGGACGTGCGACGCCTCGCGACTGACTACAGCTCGTGGCTGCCGCTCTCCGGAGTAAGCGCGTTTGTGCGCAACCTAGATCCCCCTAGCGTCCACATCCGGAACTAGCCGCCAACTCGGCCTCGGACTCGCTGGTCCGCCCCTCCCGATCCATCGGTTCGGGGGCCTCCCGTAGCTGATGCGCCGACGTCGATGTGAATGCTAGAGACACCATCGGGAAATGATCGCCTCTGATCGATGATCCCGGAGGCGCTCCGGATTCTTCTGCAGCTTGGCAAGGATGCGAGGTGCAGCGTCGCCCAATCTCGTCGAAGCAGACCTTCCAACAATATCGATGAGCGGTAAGGATCGCGGCAGAATCACATAACGCTGAGGCGCAAGGCGCAGTTCAGGGTTCAGCAGGTTGAGAGCAACACCGACCGCGCGGTCCTCACCATCTTGTAGGCTACGGAGATACTCGGCCGCGAGAGCATTCTCCCAAGCCAGGCCAGGCTTAGCCGAAACCCATTCGGAGAGCGACTGACCCGCCGCCACAAGTAGAGGCAATGCCTGGACCCGGACTGCTGAAACAGCGTCCGATTCAGATGGAATCTTCGAAAGAACGCTCCGCCGCTGAGCCTCATTGGCGTACTTCCACGCCGCAAGCAGCCAGGCAGCCGCCAAGCGCTCTCGTTCAGGGATTCGCGGAGCATCGACGACCAGTCGCCCGAGTTCGTTCTTGCAGATATCAAAAATCGCGGACCACAGTTCCTCATCGCGCCCCACAGGCGCCGAAACCATGGTTTCAGCAGCCAGAAGTGATACATCCGCATACAAGTCACCGTAAGTCACGCTGAGGTTCGCTAGATCCACCGCAGTCCTATGGTCGAGCGGCCACGAGCGAACAAATTCCAGGATTGACTTGGCCGATCCAGGGTCAGTAGAGATATCGTCCCGCCAATAGGCCCACCAATCCCGAACATCCGCCTTTCGATGAAGGGTATAGATCCGTCGCGTCACCCGGCTCCAGCGCTTAGGCCGGGGCTCTGCATCGCGATGCTCCCGCGACAGCTTCTCCAAGTCTGCAACGAGCTCGGGCGGTGCCGATATAACGTGCGGGATCCCCTGGCTGTGCTTTTCTAGCTCGTGCCCTACCCGATCAATCGCAGCATTGGTGGCCACCATTGATTCTGTCAGGTAATCGCCAACCTTGGTGACGGTTGTCTTAGCGGCATTCGGGTAGAGCCCGAGCGCTTCAAGGCTTCGCTGCAGGCGGGAGATGCAGGCGAACCCATCCTGAGGTGTCTTCACCCCAACCAGGATGTCGTCCATGAACCGCGTGTACCGGCCTTGCGCTCCTTCAGTCTCGAACGCCTTGTCGACGTGCAGGAGCAAACTGTGAGCTATATCCCGGGAGGAACCGATTTGTTCTTGAGGTAATCCCATGAGCGAAACCTCAGAGTAGTCCCGACGTGGCATCACCCCGTCAATGATCTGGACACAGAGCCGGACAACTTCCTTCTCAAGCGACGTCCGAGAGTGGAGGTGCTCACGAATCGCCTCCAAGCGAATCGATGGATAGAAGTTGGCGATGTCGGATTCCACAAAGAAGTTGACCGAATCATCATCAACCATTTGCAGGATATGGCCCTGCCTTGCCAGCCAGAAACGAAACCAGTCGAAGCTGTCTCCCGCCTCATCGTCGATCTTCGCCCCTGGACTACCCTTATCTGAATGCGCAACCCCTACCCATGCCTGTGCATCTGTCATGAGCTCAGCGCGAGCGAGCCAGGTGATGGCGGAGTAGACGAGGGCATCGCGGGTTGCTAGAAAGCAGAGGGGACGCGAAAGTCCCTTCGCCTTGGCTGCCCTGACAATCTCGCCTCGCTCTGGTGCATATCGACCCAGCCGCAAATCCCTGGCCAAGGCAGCTACCAGCGTCTCCAATCCCCATTCGTAGCCCGCATAGTGCAACGGATCGGGGGCAAGGTTTATGTTGCCGAAGGTCATAGAGCGCAGGGCCGGCCGGACCTCCTTCCTCCATACCGTCTTAAGGAGGCCCTCGTCCGCTACCTGGCCAAGGCGGATCTGCATCACTGCAAGGTACACGGAGCGCGCCCGGTCGCAGGACCACCAGCTGCGGGCACTTTAAGTCTGAATTGTCCACTTCGACCGCCGTCGCCGCCCTGCTCGCCGTGTCGCCCACCGTCGGGTCGCCCCCTGCCCATCGGCCGGCTTGGCTGCACTGATGGCTGCACACCAAAGCCACTCCCACCAGTATCGTTAGCTGGCCTGCATGATCCTGACGATCTCCTCAGAGCGAGACGGCGAGGGTTCACCACGCAGGTAGGAGGACGCCACCTCCAAGCCGTACGTCGTGAGCGCCCACAGAACGTCAACCTGCGACATGCCGAGAGCCTTGCCTACCGGGTAGTGGTGCAGGATCCCGCCGTGAACGGCAAGAAGGTCCTCCCTGGTCGGCCGATCCGATATCAGCTCAACCTCACGGTAGAGCTGGGCTGCGAGCTCCCCGATATACTCATCGGCTAGCCCGCTCAGCGTGAAGCCATCGAAGCCGTACTGATGATCTTTATCCGGCACCTCGGCGATCTGATGCAGCAACTTCCGGCACTCACCAGCTGCTGCCTCTGATCGCTTCCTGCTGTCGGCCTCTACGGCCTGCCACCGTTGCATACGTTGAGTGATCAGAGCAAACGCGCCTGTGACGACGCCGCCCGCGACCGCGCCGCCTATCGCCCCTGCTATCCCTGGATCCATACAGGAGTTTCTAGCGCAGACCGTCAAACGTGCGATCTGCCAGGACAACGTGGAGGTCGGCCTGGTGCGCTACCCGCCGGCAGTTGACCTTCCTCAGATGTCGCCTCAGTTGTGGTACGTTCTGAGGAAGTTGGCCCCCGGAGGAGGAACCGTGGCGCAGCCTGGCCAGAAGTACGTAGAGTGCGTCACACATGAGGGTGAGGCGGCGGTAGCGAGGCTCGCCACCATGGGGTTGCGCGTTGCCTACTTCGACGCAGCGGTCCGGAAGGGGCATGACCGGTCTTCCCGGGTGTCTCGCGTACACCCCCGGACTTACAAGGGCCAGGTGATGTGGGCCGAGACCGTAGCCGAGATCCGTACGCAGCTCCTGGACGTAAACCAGGGGTGGGACATCGGCCAGACTGACAACTACGAGACCTCATTCCACTCGGGTCGGGGCATCGCGATCGCTGTAGTCGGTGGAGACGTCAACTGCGGTGAGCGAACCTTTAGTGCGCCCAAGGCTTCGCGTAAGCGCGGCCCAGTGACCGCCAAGAGAATCCGCAAGAACCTTCTCGGACAGCAAATGTTCGATCTACCCGAGTTCAAGGATCCGCCGCAGGATGACGAACGTTGTGACACCTGGTTTTTGATGCTGAATGCCAGGGACAACCGCATGTACCTTGAGCTTTCGTTGGCGACCTCCCTCGGCCCAGACAGCAAATTCGGCCTATGGAGAGAGCGGATTATCATGCCCTACATCCCGCTCCGGGGCGCCGTCGTGACCCCGATGGAGCCGGACGAGACTGAGCCTCCTCGCGTCAATGTTGGGCGAAAGTAAGTTCCAGCCGGAGTTCAACCCCAATAGGCTCCGGCTGGCAAGAGAGAGGCGGGGTCTGACCAAAGAGGCCCTGGCCAAGCTTTGTGATGTTACCCGCCGGGCTGTTACGGACTGGGAATCGGGCAAGGTAGAAAACCCTCCCGTCGCTCGCATCTCTCACGCCTTAGAGTTTCCAGAATCGTTCTTCTTCGGGGAAGATCTCGACGAGGTTAGGGTAGACGCAGTGAGCTTTCGCGCGCTATCCAACATGACGTCGAGGCAGGTAAGCCGCGTCCTGTCGCATGCATCCATGCTGCGGGCATTCTCGTCTTGGATTGATGGCCGATATGCAACGCCCGACGTGGACGTCCCCTCCTTCGAGGAACTGATCGCATCCTTTGAAGATGCTGAGCCGTCGCCCGTAGACGCCGCCAACTCGCTGCGCCGCATGTGGAGCTTGGGCGCCCGTCCGATCCCCGACATGCTAGCTCTGCTAGAGAGCAGAGGCGTTAGGGTTCTCGGGCTGCCTTCTGACGACAGAGAGGTTGATGCGTTCTCCTTCTGGCATGAAAATCGCCCGTTTGTCTTTCTGAACGCGTCGAAGAGTGCTGAGAGATTGCGGTTCGATCTAGCGCATGAACTTGGCCATCTATGCATTCATCGGGACGTCCGGACGAATAGAAACCGCCAGTACGAGTTGGACGCCAACACCTTCGCCAGCACCCTTCTAATGCCTTCGGACGGACTTATTCCTCAGCTAGTGGGAAACCCTTCCCTTCCTGACGTAATGGAACTGAAGGCGTATTGGAAGGTATCGGCTACGGCAATGGTCCGCCGGCTACATCAACTCAGGCGTATTAGTGATTGGCAGTACCGTACTTGGATGATCGACCTCAGCGAGCGAGGCTTTCGAACCAGCGAGCCGAATGGGATACCCCGTGAGCAGTCTGCTCTGCTCCGTCAGGTACTAGCTCTGGCCCGAGAAGACGGTTGGCGGACTGAACGCATATCGAAGGAGTTGGGAATCCCCCGACGGGACTTTACCGAGGCGTTCCTTGGTCTCACTGTCACGTCGGTAGGCGCAGGCATGTCGGCAGCGCCCACCAGCGCTCCCCCTGTCCCCTCAGGCCCTCCCCAACTCCGTGCTGTCCGGTGAGCTGACCAGCTCGATCACCGCCATCCCGTCTGCCGCCGACCCACACACCGTGGAGCGGATCAGGGCCAGGGTGACAAGGTGGAGCGCCCCACCGGACGAACGACCTTGTCACCCTGGCCCTGATCCGCTCGGCTCTGCCTGGGTCGGTGGCTGGCGGGATGGCATCCCACCCCCACCACCTACCCACCGCAACGTTCGGCAACTCCATCCCGGAGTCGTCTGGCCCCCGCCGGAGGCACAGCCCTAACCCCAACCCCGCTACCACCCACCGCCCCCTCCCCACCCTCACTCCTTCCCTACCTCGGACCCGTGAGCGGCCTGATGCATTCCGTTCGGCAACTTCGCCCCGCCAGGCCGTCGACCGGTCCGAGGTGGGCTGTCACGAGGTGGGAGACGGTCGGAGGATCGGGGTTGTCGTCCTGGTCCTGGTCGTCTCCGGGACTCGTCACCGGTTCCTTCACGAAACCAGTGGGTGACGCGCGGGGCGGGCGTGGGCTTCGGGCCGGCTGACTTTCCGCCCCACCGCCGAAGGCGGGCGGGGCGGCGGCTCCGCAGGAGCCGGTTACCGCGCCCGGCCCGCGCCGCGCGGAGCGCGCTTGATCCCGTAGAGGCCAATTCGGCAAACGCTATTCGGCAGCTGGCTTCGGTCCGTCGTACCGCACCCCGGCAAGGGTGGCCCCGTCAAACCGGGCGACACCGCCGAACGTCGCCTCGACGAACCCGGCGACGCCGCTGAACGTCGCCTCGACGAACCAGGCGTCGCCGCCGAACGTCACTCCGCCGAACCGGGCGTCGCCGCCGAACGTCGCCTCGACGAACCCGGCGACGCCGCCGAACGTCACCTTGTCGAACTCGGCGACGCCGCCGAACGTCGCCCCGCCGAACCCGGCGACGCCGCTGAACGTCGCCTCGACGAAGCCGGTGTAGCCGCTGAACGTCGCCCCGCCGAACCGGGCGACACCGCCGAACGTCGACTCGTCGAACCAGGCGCCGCCGCCGAACGTCGCCCCGCCGAACCAGGCGCCGCCACCAAACGTCGCCCCGCCGAACCAGGCGCCGCCACCAAACGTCGCCCCGCCGAACCAGGCGCCGCCGCCGAACGTCGCCTTGTAGAACTGGGTGGTGCCGGTGAAGTGGGTCTTGGTGAAGGTGGCGTTGTGGAGGTGGCAGCCGGAGAAGTCGAGGTCGATGAGGGCAGCTTCGGTGAGGTCGAGCACCACCTTTGGGCCCCAATACGAGGGGTGGGACTTTCCTTCTGGGGTTGTTGGTCGCAGGTGGCGGGCGAGGATGCGTTGGGCGGCGAGGCGAACCTGGCGTTCTTCCCGAGGGTCCATGGCCGGTTCACCGCTGTCACTAGTGGTGGCCGTCGGTGCGGCTGGAGCCGGGCCGTCCGCAGGTGGTTGATCGCCGGTTTCCGGGGCGGAGTCGTCGTCGGGTGGGGTATAAGGCATGCGCAGGTAGGCACAGATCACCTCGACGATGCTCTGCCGGTGGGCGGGGTTGTCCTGGGCAAGGCGTTCCAGGGCGTACAGGCCCGCGAGGCGGACCGGGGCCTTGTCCGAGCCGAGCTGCTCGGCGGCCTTGACATACAGCTCGGTGACGCGTTTCTCCCCGGCGTCGTACTCGGTGGCCTGCTGGGTGCGCTCGGCCAACTGCTGCCGGCGAAACGCCAGCAGCAACGCGAACGCGGCGGTCACCGCCGCGCCGATGGTCAGCCCGGTCCGGATGGACTCCACCCGCAACTGCGCCCGCTGCACCCCATCGCCCATCACCGGCACAGAGTCTTGCAGCCAGGTGACCGCAGCCCAGGTGACCGCTCCCACCACGGCCACCCCGACCGGGACTACCCACGACCGTAGGGGCTGCACCTGCCGGTCCGGCGGCGTCGGCGCGGCAGACACCTCATGCTCCACGCCGTCCCGCCGCCACAACACGACCCCTGCGGCCAGCGCCGCCACACCTCCCGCCACTGGTATCAGCACCGGCCAGCCGGACGCCAGGACCCCCCACCACGACCGGGGAACCAACACCAGCACGACCGACAGCAGAACCAACCCGCCGACCGCCATCAAGGCGACACTCAACCGTCTCATCACACTGCGCAATCGTGCCCGTACAAGGCAACCCATCTCGTGCCCGTCGACGGGCCACCGGGCGCGGCCGGTGTGGAGCACACGCGGAGCGACCGGCCGCGCGCCCGTGTCGGCCGACACGGGCGGCCCGCCGGGGGGCCACCATGAACACGTAGAGGGAGTCTGAACCAATTGCCCCAGCAGTACTGTGTCCTCCAGTGCGACCGGCTCCTACATGCTGGCGTCGAGTGTCCGGCGGAGGCGTTCTACTGCTGCGTAGATCGACTGTTCGGGGCCTGGCCGGCTGGGGCGCCATTCCACGATGACCGGCCGGACGGCGTCGGCTAGGCTGGCTACGGCTTCCTCGGTGTCCGGGTCGGGTAGCTGGCCGAGGGCATCGATCGCGCCAACGGTTGTCTCGTAGCGGTGGCTGTTGGCCGGGGTGTTGCGCCAGTTCGGGTTGTCGCGCCATTCCTGCACGCGGTCGCGTACCTCGGCGGCGGCTGCGCGGATCAGGTCGGCCCGTTGCTGGGGTGTGAGTGCTGCGGGATGCGGTCTGTCGTCGGTGGGTTCTTGCGGCGGCGTGTCGGCGTCGCGCATGGCGCGATCGTACCGGCGGGCTGTCGGACATCTCCGCGCCCCGGACGTCACGTCAGTCGGCGGCGGGGGCCCATTCCTGGGCGAGGATGGAGTAGAGCAGGGAGTCGCGCCATGCGCCGTTGGTGTGGACGTGATCGCGTAGCCGGCCCTCGTACTGCATGCCGAGTCTTTCGGCAACGGTGATGGAGGCGGCGTTATCGGGGCCGATGGCGGCGGTGATGCGGTGGAGCTTCAGCGTCTGGAAGCCGTAGTCGACGATGGTGCTGGCGGCATCGGTGGCGTAGCCGTGGCCCCAGTGGTCGGCGCTGATGGCATACCCGAGTTTGGCGGCCTGGTGGCCGGTGAGGCCGAGCCGTGCGAAACCGATCATCCGGTCGTTCGCGTCGGCAACGGCTAGGTAGTACTCGGTGCGGGGGGTGTGCTGGGCGCGTTGGATGGTGCCTTCGACCATGGCGACGGCGGCGGCCTGGTCCCGGCTGTCGAAGGAGAGCCATTGGGTGACGCGGTCGTCTCCGACGATTGCCCACGCGTCGGCCGCGTCATCGGAGCGCATATCGCGCAGGGTGATGACGCGGCCGGGGATGGTGATCGGGTCCATGCCCCGATCGTGCCCTATCGAGGCAGGGCGTTGGCCGGGGTGTGGGTGAAGTGCTCGATGCCGTCGATGAGGTCGCGGGCGTCGGCTGCGTGGCCGGCGCGGGTGATGGCCTGGTGAACGCGGCGCACGGAGTGGATGATGCCGTTGATGCGCTGGTCGGCGGGCAGGTCGAGCACGGGGGCGAGGGCGTCGGCGGCGGCGTCCAGGTCGCCGCTGGCGACGCGGGCGATGGCGAGGTTGGCGTGTGATCCGGCCTGGTCGCCGAAGGCCCATGCGGGGTCGTTGGGGTCGGCGTACGCCTGGGTGGCGCGCAGGGCGTATCGCTCGGTGGCGGTGGCTTCGCCGGGGAGCCAGGCGAGGGCGTCGCTGGCGTAGTAGAGGGTGCGGGGCTGGTTGAAGGTGCAGATGCCGCCCATCTCGTCCATCTCGTCAGGGCGTACGCGGGACCAGGCGTCCTCGGCCTCGGTGATGGCGGCCTTGGCCTGCTCGGCGTTGCCAAGGGCGGCGTAGGCGCGGGCGGCGCTGGCAGGCAGCCACACGGCGGAGGTGCCGCCGGCCTGTGTGGCGTGCTCCCGGCCGGCTTCGGCGTAGCGGACCGCCTCGGCGTAGCGGCCGGCCCAGTAGGCGACAAGGGATTGCAGGCCGCGCAGCCACGCCTGTAGCCCGGGGTGCCCGGCCTGCTCGGCGCAGAGCACGGCGGTACGGGCCTGGAGCATCGCCGAGTGGGGGTCGGCCATGTCGTGGGAGACCTTGGCGAGCAGGCCACTGGTGATGCCGGCGAGGAAGTGCAGGTCCCTGGACTGGTTCGGGGCCTGGCGGCGCTCCAGGAGGGTGAACAGGGTGTCCTGTGTCTCGACCAGGTCGGGCAGCACGTGGCTGACGGGGCGTTGCGGGTAGGCCAGGGCGAGGCGCTGCACGTCCTCGGCGAGTTGTTCGATGGCGGCGGGGCTGGTGGACTCGGCGGCGAGCATGGCGTACTGACGGGCGCGTTGTGCGGCCATGGCGAGGAGGTTCCTTTCCGGGCCGGCGCCGGTGGGGTCGACAACAAGGTGTCGCTCCGGCGCAGGGGTCATCTGGTGGGGAGCCCAGGGGCGCTGTAGTTCGTCGATGGACTTGTTGAACATGGCCTGTAGTGCCCGCCGGGTGGCGGGGGTCGATGAGGCCAGGTCGCGTTCGCCGCGTGCCAGTCGCCCGAGGTGCCGGGCGCTGATCGCCGCCCGGGAGTCCATCCGGGAGAACTCGTCGGCCAGTTCCTCGTACGTGCGGTCGCTCTGCTGGATCAGGTACTCCAGCATCGAGCGAGGTTCGCGGCGTTCTCGTGCCATCCGTCTGCGCCTTCCTGATGGGCTGTCTCCACGCTCGCCCGGGTGAGGTCCTTACGGCAATGCAGGTCCTCGTGGTGTCCGCTCGATGTCCGCCAGAGGTGTACGTACGGGTCCTCGATCGGTCCCGTAGGTCCCGGGCAGTCTCTCCTACATGGACGGCTCACCCACCGCAATTGTGCATGTGCATCCCGCTGATGCACATGGGCAGCCGCGTCGGCGCGCACACCGGGAGGTGAGCTCAGCGAGGAGGGGCGCTGAGCAAACCGGGGTTCGCGTCGTGCGGTGTGTGGAGGGGTCGCGCCCACAGCGGGGACCGCATCGGTCCTCGCCGTCCGCGCCGGCTGCGTGTCCCGCGTGCGAGGGGCGGGGCTGGAAGGTGGCCAGCCCTCGGCGCTCCCTGCGGGCACCGGGTGACCCGAACCGGTTGCAGCGGCGCGACTGTCTCGACTGCGCAGGCACCGGCGCGCAGGGGCAGTGGGCGGGGCTGGCGGTCGTCGCCTGACCGGTGACAACCGCCAGCCCTCCGAGATCACGCGGCGTTGCGCCGTGTCGTGAGTTGGCCCGGGGCGGGTGCTGGTGGAGGCGCGGTGTCGGCCGTAGCGGAAGCCCGCCCGCCTCGGTGCCCCGACCAATCCAAGGTAGGGAAGGCAGGCGGTCGTGGTCCCGAAGCCGGGAGACGTGCTGTACGTCAACCGGCAGGCGTCGGTGCAGTTCGGCGGCGACAGGGCGTTGATCTTCCGAGTCATCAAGGTTCCCGACCAGCCCACCTACTACGGGTGGATCTGGCTGACCGGCTACGTCCTCGATCCCAAGGGCAACGCCCTGGATCGCCGGGAGATCTACGTCCAGAAGGCGGGCCTTCAACGGGCCACCCCGCCGGCCGCTGCGGTCCGCCAACCCGACCGGAAACCAGCGGCACGTACGACGGCCAGGAACGCCGTGCGGAAGTGAGCACGGCCGGCGGCCCGATGGGAGGGTTCGATGGCGGTGGGAGTCTTTCGAGCGGCCTCACGGCTGGCTCCGATGGTCCCCGAGCAGGTGCGCCGGCTGCGGTTCCGGCGCTCCGGGTTCGGGCGGCGCGGCCTGGCCGAGGAACACGTCTACGCGTTCCTGCGCCGCGTCGTCGACGAGCTGATCGCCAGGGACGCCGCTGAGGCCAGCCTCCGGGAGGAGAACGTCCGGCTGAAGAACGCTCTTCGGGACTGGCAAAGCCAGTTCACGCCGAGGCCGGGTCGGGACGGCGACAGCGCATGGACAGGAGATCAGCAGCGCAGATAGCCTGTTGACAAGCCAAGTTGCCGTCTGGGGTGAAACGGTGCCGATCGAGGTTGCGCCGCCGAAGTACGTGGTGATCGTCAACGCGGTGCAACAGCGCATCGAGGACGGCACCTACCCGCTAGGTGCCATGCTGCCCAGCGAAACCGAACTCATCCGCGAGTTCCGCGCGTCCCGGCCCGTCGTGGTCCGCGCGTTGGACCTGCTGCGGCAGGGTGGCTGGATCGAGAGTCGCCAGGGCAAGGGCCGCTTCGTGCTCGGCCCTCCGGGCGGCACCGAGCAACGCTCGCAGGGACGCCGGTACGGCCTGCTCGACGACGACGAACGGGCCGGATCGACGCTGCTGGCGGCCGGCACCGTACCCGCCCCGCCGCGAGCGGCCGTCGCCCTGGGCGTGGAACCGGGGACACCGGTCGTGGCGCGTCGACGCCTCATCACCGTTGACGGAGTCGGCCCGGTGGAGCTGGGCACGGCGTTCCTGTCCGTCGAGCTGGCCGAAGGAACTGGCGTGGGTGCCGAGGACGCGATGCCGGAAGGGCTGCTTCGGCATGTGGCCTCCCGCAAGCGGCTCAAGTTCGACCACGTGACCGAACGCATCTCGGCGCGGCTGCCCAGCGCGGAAGAAGCCAAGCTGTTGCAGGTGCGCGAGAGCGATCCGGTGTTGACGGCGCTCCTGGTCATCTGCGACCGCAGCGCCACGCCGCTGCTCGCGGTGGACGTGCTCCTTCCCGCCTCGCGGCACGACCTGGAAGACGTCTACCCGCTCGACTGACCAAAGTGGATTAGCCACTTGACAAGTCAAGTTGACACTCGCTACCTTCGATCCCAACTTAACAAGTCAACTAGTCGAGTTGCCTTGTGGAACTGGAGGTCTCGTCGTGGTTCCGATGACGTTGAAGGTGCCGGTCCCGTCCGAGTACGTCTTCCCCGCCGGGGCGCTCTGCCTGGGCGTCTCGCCGCAGATCGATTTCGAGCGGCGGGGTGAGGCGGACAACCAGGCGCGGGACAAGGACACCGGTGAGCGGGTCTGGGTGGTGCGGGTGATGGACCTGGACCCGGAGGCGGGGAAGTTCGGCCGGTCGACGGAGGTGAAGGTCAAGGTGGTCGCCGGGCAGCAGCCGGTGCCGCCGCCGTCGGCGGTGCCGGGGTATCCGCCGGCGGTGGAGTTCGAGGGCCTGACCCTCACCCCCTACGTGGATTCGCAGCGGTGCAAGCCGGGCCGCTCGTCGGGTGACTGCCGCTCGCGGATGGCGTATTCGCTGCGGGCGACGGCGATCCGCCCGGCGTCGGCGGTTCCCGGCGCGGTGGCGGCCTGACCGCCCCTGATCGTGCGCGCGGGGCGGGTCGTTTCCCCGCCAAGAGTCCCGACCCGTCCCGCGCTCTCCCATCCCTCATCTGGTGAAGGAGGGCGTGATGCCCACCGTAGTTCCCCCTGCCCTGATCGCTGCTGTGCCCCTGCTCGTCGGCGCGGCCCTCATCCTGATCCACTTCCGCTTTCGGCTGGCTGGGCTGCGGCACGCCTACCGGGAGACGGAAGCCGTTCTTCGGTCGGTGTTGCGGTTGCCGCCGGCCTCGGGGCGGGTGTGCGCGATCCGCTGCCCCTGGTGCTGCCAGTGGGTGAAGCCGCGTCGGTTCGACCTGCGCCGCATGTCGTGCCGCTCGTGCATCTCGACGTTGGCGCGTCCGGGGCGGGGTGGTGACCTGTGCCTCTGATCAACGTCATCCCGGGGGACAAGATCCCCATGGCGCCGATGAACGTGCGCCTTCCGGCGTGGCGGGTTCCGGGTTGGCTGCTGGTGTTCTGGTGGCTCGCCCGGGGCCTGTTCCGCCTCACCGTCCTCGCCATCCGGTACTGGTGGCTCACCGCCCCGGCCGCGCTCGCGCTGTGGATCCGCGTCGAGTTCGGGGGCCTGATCCTGACCGGCGTCGCCTTTGCCGTTGCGGCCGGTTGTGTGGGTTGGTGGCGGTGGCATCCGTCGTCATGGCTGCGCTTCGGCTGGTACCCCCTGGTCGCCCGGGTTCGGGCGTTGGTGGTGTATCGGCGGCGGTGGGCGTCGGTGATGGCCACCTGTGGGCTGGCGACGGCGTTCGCCGGTGACCGGTACGTGCCGCAACTCCTGCGGGTGCGCTGCGACCGTTACGGCGATGAGTTGACCGTCCGGCTGTTGCCGGGGCAGATTCCGGATGACTGGGGGCAGGCCGCGGAACGCCTCGCCTACGCCTTCCGCCTGCGCACCGGCCAAGCCCGCTCCACTAACCGGCCGGATCGGGTGGTGCTGCGCCTCGTGCGCCGCGATCCCCTCGCCGAGGTCGTGGGGCCGTTGCCGGTGGCTGAGGTGCCGGACTTCGACGGGCTCGCCCTCGGCGTCGACGAAGACGGGCAACCGTATCGGCTGCGGCTGGCCGGGTCGCATGTGCTGATCGCGGGGGCGACGGGGTCGGGCAAGGGGTCGGTGTTGTGGTCGCTGATCCGCTCCTTGGCCGCCGGTATCCGGTCGGGCCTGGTGGAGTTGTGGGCGTTCGATCCGAAGGGCGGGATGGAGTTGGCGGCCGGGGTGCCGCTGTTCGCCCGGTTCGCCTACGACGACCCCGACAGCATGGCCGGCGTCCTGGAAGAAGCCGTGAAGCGCATGCGGGTGCGGGCGGCCCGGCTGCGCGGAGTGACCCGCCAGCACGTGCCGACCCCGGAGGACCCGTTGCTCGTCCTGGTCGTCGACGAGCTGGCGGCGTTGACGGCGTACATCACCGATCGGAAGGTCCGCGACCGGATCAAGGAAGCCCTCGGCCTCCTCCTCTCCCAAGGCCGGGCAGTCGGCGTCCATGTCGTCGCCGCGCTCCAGGATCCGCGCAAGGACGTACTGCCGTTCCGGGACCTGTTCCCCACCCGCATCGGCCTGCGGCTGACCGAGCCCGAGCAGGTGGACATGGTCCTCGGCGACGCCGCCCGCGACCGGGGAGCCCTCTGCGACCGCATCCCCGAATCGTCGCCCGGGGTGGGGTTCGTGGTCCTCGACGGCGTCCGCGAACCCGTCCGGGTCCGCTTCGCCTACCTCACCGACGACGACATCCGGCAACTCGGCCACGACTACCGCCACCTCACCGACACCGACCAGGGGGTGAACCGGTGAAGACCAATGCAGACCGGGTGGAGGGCGTGGTCCTGGTGCTCATCGTCCTCACCGTGGGCGGACTGGCCGGCGCGGCGTCGTTCACCCACGTCCACGACTGGACCATGGCCAACTCCCCCACCGGCACCGGGGACTGGTTCGGTTGGGCCAACGCCGCCATCTCCGAACTCCTACCCCTGGCCGCGCTGCTGACCATCCGCCGTCGCCGCCGCACCGGCGGCCCGGTCGGATACCCGCTGTTCCTGCTCGTCTGCGCCGTCGCCCTGTCCCTCGCGGCGCAACTGGCGGTGGCAAAGCCGAGTCTGTCGGGCTGGCTGCTGTCGGCCGTTCCCGCCCTGGCGTTCCTCGGCCTGTCCAAGCTCGTCTTCTCGACCGCCCCGGCGGTGCCCCTCGTCGACCAGCCGACCGATGCCGCTGACTGGGGCCAGTGGGCACCCGATGACGCCGGAACTGATGACCGGCCGTCCCTGCGCCTCGTCGACGACCAGGCGGCGACCGTCGAACCGGTCCCACCGCCGTCGGTGTCGGTGCAGCGGCCGGGGCTGGTTCCCGTCCCTGCGGCGGCGTTCGCACCCCGCAACGGCACCCTGCACGGCTCGGAGCGTGACCAGTGAGCCAACAGCAACTCCTACCCACCGCGACGCCGGCCGAGGTGCAGCGGCCCCGGCCGGGGTCGCGGGCCGACCGGATGCGCAAACCCCTCGCGAAGGACGCGCTCAAGCAGCTCGCCGAGCAACACGGCGTCTGCGTCCGCCCCCTCGCCCTACGCCGCACCGACACCACCACCGGACTGACCGAGGTCGTCGAAGTCCCCTGCGGGGCCACCCTGGCGGCGAAGTGCAAGCCGTGCGCCGAGAAGGGCCGGCGGCTGCGCATCCAGCAGATCCGGGAGGGCTGGCACCTAGCCGACGAACCCGCCATCCGCCCCGACAAGCCCGGTGAAGACGTGCTCGCCCTCGTCCGGGTGCGGGCGCATCTGGAGTTCGAACGCGAAGCACTCCAGTACCAGCCGATGACCCCGGACGAGCGGGCCGCGCAGGTGGCCGAGATCGACGCCGCGATCGCGGAGCTGGACGAAGCGCTCGGCGAGACCAGCCTGCGCGGCCACCTCACTCCAAAGGACCGCGACGAGCGGCCCCGTCGCAAACGGTCCACCCGGCGGCGGCAGGACACCCCCGACCTGCCCCGGCTGCCCGTCGACCCGCGCACCGTCGGCCGCGCCTACTCCGGCAGGGCGGGCAAGACGTACCGGCCGTCGATGCTGGTCACGCTGACCCTCGGCTCACACGGCCCCGTGCACTCCCATCTGCGGCGCGGAGCCTACGTCGCACCGTGTGAGTGCGGGCAGCGACACGGTCCGCATGACGACGTCCTCGGCACCCCCGTCGACCCCACCAGCTACGACTACCGGCGGGCCGCCTTGGACGCGATCCACTTCGCCCGGGTCCTCGACCGGTGGTGGCAGAACGTCCGCCGGGCCGCCGGCTGGAACGTCCAGTACGCGGGCGCGGTGGAGCTGCAACGGCGGCTCGCCCCACACGCGCACTTCGCCATCCGGGGCACCCTCCCGCGCCGGCTGCTCAAGCAGATCGCCGCCGCCACGTATCACCAGGTGTGGTGGCCACGCTTCGATGAACTGGCCTACTCGGTGGAGAAGCCGCCGGTGTGGGACGTCGACCGACAGGCATACGTCGACCCCAAGACGCGCGACCCGCTGCCCACCTGGGGCGAGGCCCTCGACGCCCTGGAAGAACCCGACAGCCGACCCGCCTACGTGGCGCGGCTGGGGCGGATCGACGCTCGGGGCATCGAGCAGGGCACCCGCGACGCGGAGAGGTCGATCCGGTACGTGACGAAGTACGTCACGAAGGACCTGACCGACCAGGCCAAGTCCCGATCCGACGCACAGAAAGCACACTTCGACCGGCTCCACGCGGAACTGTCGATCCTGCCGTGCTCCCCAACCTGCGCCAACTGGCTGCTCTACGGGGTTCAGCCCGACGGCGTCAAGGCGGGCTTGACCCCCGGCCGGTGCACCGGGAAGGTCCACCAACGCTCCACCCTCGGCTTCACCGGCCGCCGGGTCCTCGTCTCCCGACAGTGGTCCGGCAAAACCCTCGCCGACCACCGCGCCGACAACCGCGCCTGGGTACGCGCCATCCTCGCCGGGGGCATGGCCGACGCGGAGGAGCACGACCAGGCGGTCGACGACGCGGACGGGTCAAAGCGGTACCGGTTCGAACTCGCCCGCCCCGAAGACCCCGACGTGCCACCCCTAGAACACCGCCTCCTACGGGCGATATCGGCACGCATCCGCTGGCGCGCAGACCTCGACACCGCACGCCTGCGAACAGCCGCCGTCGCGCCGGCAACCGCCGTTCCCCTCTCCCCTGCCGCTTGATCTCTGGAGAAAGGACCCCTCATGGAAAGCGAGTTGTTGACCGTTCCGGAAGTCCTCGCCGTGCTCAACGGCGTGTCGCGGCGGACCTTCTACCGCTGGCGTGAGCTGGGCGTCGCCCCGGACTGCATCAAGCTCCCCAACGGGGAACTGCGGATCGAGCGGCGCAATCTGCGGGCCTGGCTGGAACAGCACCGGGAGGCGGCGTGAAGTCGCGTGAGGTGCGGATCCGCGGCATTCAGGTCAACGCGCTGGCGGGTCGCAAGAAGTCGTACACCGTCCGGTGGTTGGTGGGGACGGGGCCGAAGTCGCGGACGTTCGCCACCCGGGCGCTGGCGGACAACTTCCGGTCTGACCTGATGCAGGCGGCGAACCGGGGCGAGGCGTTCGACGGTGACTCCGGGTTGCCGGAGTCGATGATGGCGCCGAAGGAGTCGGTGAGCTGGCTCGGGTTCGTCCGCCGCTACGTCGACATGAAATGGCCGGGCGCGGCGGCCAAGTCCCGGGAGAGCACGACGGACGCACTGGCGACCGTGACGGCCGCGCTGGTCGGCGAGGTGGCCGGGCGTCCTGATCCGGGCGTGCTGCGGCGGGCGTTGCGGGAGTGGGAGTTCCCGCCTGCTTCCCGGCAACTCGACCGGCCGGCCGATGTCGCTGCGGCGCTGCGGTGGTTGGACCGGGCTTCGCTGCCGCTGTCGGCGTTGGCGGAAGCTGCGATCGTGCGGCCGGCGTTGGACGCGCTCGGACTGACGTTGGACGGGCGGCCGGCGGCGGCGTCGACGACCAGGCGGCGACGCTCGGTCTTCTACAACGTCCTTCAGTACGCGGTAGAGCTGGAGCTGTTGGAGTTCAACCCGGTCGACAAGCTGCGAGTGCGGTCGAGCCGGCGGAAGGTGGCCGGTGAGGTGGACCGGCGCGTCGTGGTGAACATCCGCCAGGCGCGGGAGCTGCTGATCGGCGTGACGTACGTCGGCCAGCGGGGGAAGAACGGCCGGCGTGGTGAGCGCCTGGTCGCCTTCTACGCCTGCCTGTACTTCGCGGCGCTGCGGCCGAGCGAGGCGCTGGGCCTACGGGAGCGGGACTGCCATCTCCCGGCAAGGGGCTGGGGGCTGCTGACGGTGGAAAAGTCCCGTCCGGCGGCGGGGAAGCGGTACACCGACAGCGGCGAGGTCCACGACGACCGGGGGTTGAAGCACCGGGGCGAGACGGAAGCGCGGGAGGTGCCGATCCCGCCGGAGCTGGTGGCGATCCTGCGGGCGCACGTCGACCGGTTCGGGGCGGGTCCTGACGGGCGGCTGTTCCGCAGCGACCGGGGCAACGTGGTGGCGTCGTCGACGTACTCGCGGGTCTGGGAGGCGGCGCGGCGGTTGAGCCTGACCCCTGACCGGGTGGCCTCTCCTCTGGCCGGTCGCCCGTACGACCTGCGGCACGCCGGGGTGTCGCTCTGGCTCAACGCCGGGCTGCCCGCGCCGGAGGTCGCACAGCGGGCCGGTCACTCGGTGGACGTGCTGCTCAAGGTGTACGCCAAGTGCCTCGACGGGGACCGTAGCCGGATGAACGAGCGGATCGAGGCAGCGTTGCGCTGATGATCACCGGTAGCGTGGGAGAGGCCGTGGCGGACGCTGCGGCCTCTCTGCTGTTCGCGGCTTTGACCTGCGGAAACTGGCACTCCAGAGCCGTCAAGATCATTGCACGTACTCTGCACGGACGGCTACAAACGGCGGCTCAGGGTGGCATCCGGCTGCACAGGATGATCAATCGATGCGGGAACGTATCCGCTGCTCAGGTGGCGTTTCTGCTGATCTTCGAGGTGCCCCCGGCAGGATTCGAACCTGCGACACACGGTTTAGGAAACCGATGCTCTATCCCCTGAGCTACGGGGGCGCGAGGGCCTAGTCTAGCGACCTGCGGGTTCACCTGGGGTGGCAGGGAGTGGCCCACGTTCACCCACAGCACCCGGACCCCCGTTTGCCCAGCCCAGGACCACAGCTCGAGCACACGACCCCCCGTTTGCGACCACGATCGGCTGCGGTGACCCGTGTTGGCACCGGTTGACCCTGGCTGGCATCCGCTGGCGAGCACACGTCGCGCACATCATCGAAGATCATCTAGAGGGCTCCCGCTGCAGCGGGCCGGCCGGAGGTGGTCGGATCTCGCTCGACGCTCTGCCCATCGGTCGGGAGACTGGCGGTCGTGACAGCCGCAATGGTGTTCCCAAACGGTGCGTGGCAGGAGGTCAGGTTCAGCCTGTTCGTGCCGACCCTCGATTACGGCGGCAGCGCGTGGGGCCAGGATGTCCTCGATCCGTGGGTTGCTTCCCACTCGTCGGTCTTGGCCGCGTTGCGGCAGGTCGGGGAGGCGAGGATGTCCGCCGTCGCGTTGGCTCGTGAGGATCTGTGGGCGTTGTACGCGTTGAGCAGGGTGATGGAGTTGCTGATCCTGCCCGGCCAGCCGCCGGCTACCGATCCCGGCGAGCCTGCGGACTGGCTTGCGTCCTCGGCGTACGGGCGGTTCGTCGCGGCGATCGGCGGCACGTTCCCGGAGGGGGAAGGGTTCCATCCGTTCCTGCACGAGATCGTCGAGGTCGAGCCGGCGGACGATCCGCAGGCGCCGCCGGTGCTGGTCGGGCAGTGGTGGCCGGGCTGTCTGGTCGGGTCGCTGCTACTCATGCGCGGCGGCGTGAGCGTCCGCGCCGGTGCCCGCCACCTGGATCCCGCGCTGGCCTCGACCTCGACGTTGTACTGGGCGTGGCGGCGGCGCTACCGGCAGGTGGTCGACCTGTCGCACGGCTGGGGCGGCAACTCGCAGTGGCGCACCGCCTTCCGCCGTGACTACCGGCTGGCCGACCGGCTCGTCTACAACGCAGACGCCGCCATGGACCCGACGCCTCCGCATCCCGGCGGTCCGGACCCGTGCACGGACGTGGACCTGCTGCGTTACCGGTGCAGCACCCTGGCCGACCACGGCGACGACCAGTGGGTGTGGGACAGCCACCACGTCGAACCGATGGCACCCACCGCTGTACCACCTGAGTAAGCGATGGCCCGCCAGCCCGGCGACTTGTTCGCGTCGCAGAGTCGAGCGTCGTTCGTTGCGGTTGCCATCAGGCGGACCGAACGACGGTAGGACGGCTCCCAGGGCCGAGCCGCTCGGCACGCTCGGTGGCGACCACCGACTCCGCTCCGTGAGAGGCCCCACTGTGATGCTGCCTTCTACTCCCGCCGACGTGCCTGAGTACATCACCGACACGCTCCAGCCCTCAGGTGCTTGAAGAAGACCGGGGCGCCCCGGAAGGAGAACACGATGTGCGGGACCTGCGCAGCATCAGGGCATCACCGAGCGCAGGGCGGGCGTACGGCATGGTGCCCAGGCCGGCTGGTCGCCGGCCGCCGTTTCGCGACCGGGCCTGATTCCACGCGTACCGGGCTCGCGGCGACCGATCAGTACGGCTTCGCGTGGTATCACCGGGGCCGGCAAGGCGACCACGATATGGGGCTCTGGTCTGGGGCGGTGGCCGCGCGTGTCAGGTGCACCGTCACTCTGTGGCCGTGGGGGCCAGGTTGGCCGACCAGCGTTCCCCGATCCGGGCGCGCGCCAGACCGCGATGGCGACGAGCCAGGCGACGACGAACAGGCCCGTGATGCCGTAGCCGGCGTAGTCGAGGGGATGTCGGCGATCGCCGCCGGCGGACCGGAGGTGATGTTGGCCTGGCCGGCGAGGACGCCGATCAGTTCGATGGTGCCGATGATCAGGGCGACGGCGATCGAGGGAGGCGAGGGCGCCGGCTCAGGGCTGTCGGTCAGCGGCCTGCTTGAGCGTCTGTCGCAGCCCGGCGAGCGGTGGCACGCCGGAGGTCGCCGCGGCGTCGCGGTACAGCCGGCACGCCAGCGCCGGGCGCTGGCCGGGCTGCGCAAACGAATCGCGCCCGTCGGTGAAGACGCTGGACGAGCCGGTGAAGCCGAGCTGCTCGGCCTCGGCCTGGTCGCTGACGATGCGGGTGGTGAACCGCACCGTGGACAAGCCGACGTCGTCGAGCGCCCGGCGTAGCAGCACGGCGGCGGGCCCTTCGTTCGGACAGTCGGCGACTACCAGCAGTTGCACGTCCACGTACCATCATGCGCCGCCGCGAGGCTTCGGGTACGCGGCGGCCCCGCCGGAGGATCGGCGTCAGCCGGTCGGGCGGGGCGCGTACATGATGACCGCGACGCCGGCCAGGCAGATCAGCGCACCGATGACGTCCCACCGGTCCGGACGGAACTTGTCTACGACCATGCCAGCAGCACACGCCCTCCCGCCCGGTCAGGTCCGTGCGGTGGCCTCGGCTGCCGGGGGCGAGCTGCACCGCAGCCGCGTCGGCGCCGGCCGCTGCTGCCCGACAAGCGCGGTGGCGAACAGGTCATCGAACTCGGCCAGCCGCGGCGGCCGCTGCGCGGTGGGCAGGGTGCATGCCTCGGGCACCCATGACGGACCGGTTACATCGTCGTTCGTGGTCATGCCACGACGGTAAGCCTGTACCCAGGTACAGGATGCAAGCCCTTCAGGCCGACTTCGACGCCGCGCCTTCCCACCGCCCGGTGAACCGTGGCCCGGGCCACCCAAACAGCTCGGCCAGGTCCGGCACCCATCCGGGGCGAGCCAAGCAGACCGCCTCTGGGCCGCCAGCGTTGGTCGTGGCGGCCCCAGCGCGGGTCAGTTCCCCGTTGGGCGGGTCGGACAGGGCGTGGCGTCGAACACCTCGACTGGTACGCCGACCGACGCGCCGGAGGCATGTGGGCGGTGGTCACCCCCGGCGGTGTTACGGATCATCGCGTGCCGGGGGGACCGCCTGCGAGGTACGCCCACTCGCGGGCACTACCTGTGACCATACTTCGGCAATTGCCAAGTGTTTGCAACAAGGCTGTCTCGGTGGGGTGCGGGGGTACGGTCACGGGGTGACCGGGGGACTCCCCGCCGTCGTGGCCACGAGCAGGGACAGCTCACGGACCAGTTCGTCCATGCTCTGGCCGCTCTGGGCCCGGACCAGGCCCAGCGCGAGGTCGGCGAGCAGGTAGAAGCCAAGGGTGCGGGCCTGCTCGCTGGGGAACGCGGCGAGCAGTTCCTCGGCGCCGGCGGGGTCACCGCGGTGTTTGGCGGCGATGACCCCGGCGGCGCGTTGGAGCAGCTCCGCAGCGGCGGGAGTGGCTGCGCTCACCCGGTCAGATCTTCGGGCTCGTGGCGCGGGCGGCGTCGAAGCGGGCGATCACGTCGGACCAGTTGACGAGGTTCCACAGCCGGTCGACGTAGTCGGGGCGGACGTTCTTGTACTGCAGGTAGTAGGCGTGCTCCCAGGCGTCAAAGACCAGCAGCGGGGTGGTGCCCTGGCCGACGTTGCCATGGTGGTCGTAGACCTGTTCCACGATCAGCCGCTTCGACAGCGGCTCCCACGCCAGCACGCCCCAGCCGGAGCCCTGCACGCTCTTGGTGGCGGCGGACAGCTGGCCGGCGAAGGCGTCGAAGGAGCCGAAGTGCTCGTCGATGGCGGCGGCCAGTTCGCCGTCCGGTCGGTCGCCGCCGTCCGGGGACAGGTTGTTCCAGAAGATGGTGTGCAGGACGTGCCCGGACAGGTTGAACGCGTACGTCTTCTCCAGGCCGACGAGCTTGCTGAAGTCGCCCTTGTCGCGGGCCTCGGCAAGCTGCTCCAGGCCGTCGTTGGCGCCCTTGACGTACGCGGCGTGGTGCTTGTCGTGGTGCAGCTCGAGGATCTGCCCCGACATCGCCGGCTCCAGCGCGCCGTAGTCGTAGGTCAGGTCGGGCAGGGTGTAGACCGCCATCAGGATCCCTCTTTCGGTGATGCTGCCGCAGTTTCGTTGTTGCCAGTATCTTGCAACAAGACGGCGGGTGGTGGGAGGAGCCAGAGATTGATCACATCGCGGGCCGATCGGGTGGACGCGGCGCTGGAGCGGCTGCGCCGCGCCGGCCTGCGCACGACCCTGGCCCGGCGTGCGGTGCTGGACGCGCTCGGCGACGCCGCGGTCGAGCGGCGACACCTCAACGCCGGCGAGGTGCACCGGCGGCTCACCGGCCGAGGGCTGGCGGTGGAGCTGTCGACGGTGCACCGCGTCCTGGGGCAGTTGGTCGACCTCGGCGTGGCGCATGCCGTGCCGGTGGGTGGGGCGGCCACGTTCGGGTTGGCCGACCACCCGCACCATCACGCGGTGTGCGAGGGCTGCGGCGGCATGCGTCAGCTGCCGGTGCCGGCGGTGGCGGCCAGTGTCGCGGCGGCCCGGGAGGTCGGCGTCGAGATGGACGGCGGCAGCGGCGGGGTCGTCGTGTACGGGCGGTGCCCGGCGTGCCGCGCCACGACCACCTGAGCGCGCCGGCCGCGCGTACCCGACCGGCGGCCGATCCGAACGCGGAGCCGGAGCCGGTCCCCCGTGCGGCGGCGCGGCGCCCGCAGGCCTTCACCGACAGCCCCGAGTTGGTGGCGCTGGCGGTGCAGCTGGCCAACGCGCCGCCGGGGAACACCCCCGCGAAGGCAGCCGTCACGGTCGGGTGGCCGCGCCCGCGCGAGGTCGCGACGCCGGCTGATCTGCCGCTGCTGCACCAGGCGGGCCGGCAGCTCCGCGAGGTCTTCGCCCACGCCGGCGCACGCCGTGACCGCGAGGCGGTGCACGTGCTCAACCGGCTCCTGGCCCGGCACCGGCTACGGCCCGTCATCGCCGGCACCGGCCCGGCGGACCGCCACCTGCACGTCGCCGCGCCCGGCGCCACACCGGCGGCCGAGCACGTGGCCGCAGCGGTGTGGGCACTCGCGGTGTTCCTGTGCGAACAGGGCATCGACCGGTTCAAGACCTGCGCGGAACCCGGTTGCGGCACCGTGTTCCTGGACGGGACCACCAACCGCCGCCGCCGGTTCTGCTCCCCGCGCTGCGCCACCCGCGCCCACGTGCGGGCACACCGCAGCCGGCGACGGACGGTCACCCGCTGATCAGCCGGCCCGGACCAGGCCGGCGACGGTGGCCAGCGCGGCATCGGCGGTAAGACCCGGGGCGCCGCCCTGCGCGAGGCGGGCGGTGCCGCCGCCACGTCCGCCGAGCGCGGACCTCACCAGGTGTACGGCGCCGAACGCGTCCGACGTCGTCGCCGTGGTGGCGACGACCAGGCGGGTGCCGCGCTCGGCCGGTGCGGCGACGGCGACCACGCCCGGCCGGTCCTGCGGTAGCGCGGCCCGCACCAGTTCGGCGAGTTGCCGGGGGTCCTCCTCGCCGTCGGCGACGACCCCGACATAGCGGGTGACACCGACGGCCGGCGCCTCGGCGGCGAGGCGGCGGGCCCGCTGCGCGGTGAGCTCCCGGGCGAGTTGGTCGGCGCGGCGCTCGGCGGCCTTGGCGCGGCCGAGGAGCGCGACGATGCGTTCGGGTAGGTCCTCGCGCGGGGCCTGCAGCCGCGCGGCGAGTTGGGTGACGAGGTCGCGTTCCCGGGCGAGGTAGCGCAGCCCGTCGAGGCCGACAACGGCCTCGACGCGGCGGTGACCGGCGCCGACGGACGACTCGCCGGTCAGCGCGAGCAGGCCGATCTGGCTGGAGTGGGTTACGTGGGTGCCGCCGCACAGTTCCCGGGACCAGGCCCCGCCGATCTCGACGACCCGGACCTGCTCGTCGTAGGTCTCCCCGAACAGGGCCAGGGCGCCGAGTTCCCGGGCCCGGGTCAGCGGCATGACCTGCGCGGTGACCGGGAGGTCGTCACGCAGCGCCTGGTTGGCGACGTCTTCGATCTCGCTGCGGGTGGCCGGGGACAGGCCGCCGGGCCAGGCGAAGTCCAGCCGCAGGTAGCCGGGCCGGTTGTAGGAGCCGGACTGCAACGCGGTCGGGCCGAGGACCTGCCGCAGCGCGGCGTGCAGCACGTGGGTGCCGGAGTGGGCCTGTCGGGCGCCGAGGCGCCAGCTCGCGTCGACGTTCGCGGTGAGGCGGGCGCCGACCGTCAGGTGTCCGGCGGTGACGCGGACCTGGTGGGCGACGAGGCCCTTGACGGGGCGCTGCACGTCGATCACCTCGCCCGCGCCGTCGGTGCCGGTGAGGTGCCCGGCGTCGGCGGCCTGCCCGCCGGACTCGGCGTAGAACGGGGTGACGTCGAGGACCACGGTGACGATCTGCCCCTCGGTCGCGGCGGGCACAGGTTCGCCGTCGGTCAGGATCGCCACGATCGTCGATTCGGTCGTCAGGTCGGTGTAGGCACGCCAGTCCGTCAGGCCCGTCGTGTCGACGATCCGTCGGTACGCCGACACGTCGGTGTGCCCGGTCTTGCGGGCTTGCGCGTCGGCCTTGGCCCGGCTGCGCTGGTCGGCCATCAGCCGGCGGAAGCCGTCCGCGTCGACCTGCAGGCCCTGCTCGGCGGCGATCTCCAGGGTCAGGTCGATCGGGAAGCCGTACGTGTCGTGCAGCTGGAACGCCTTGTCACCGGGCAGCGCCGCCTTGCCGGCCGACTTCGTCTCGGCGATGGCGGTGTCCAGGATCGTGGTGCCGGCGCGCAGCGTGGCCAGGAACGCGTCCTCCTCGGCGTACGCGTACTGCGAGATGCGGCCGAAGTCCTCGGCCAGCTCCGGGTACGACGGCGCCATGCAGTCGCGGGCCACCGGCAGCAGCTCCGGCAGCGCCCGGTCGGCGTAGCCGAGCAGCCGCACCGCCCGGATCGCCCGGCGCATGATCCGCCGCAGGACGTAGCCGCGGCCCTCGTTCGACGGGGTCACGCCGTCGCCGATGAGCATCAGCGCAGTGCGCACGTGGTCGGCGACGACCCGCAGCCGCACGTCGTCCGGGTGCGACTCGTTGGCCGCGTGACCGGAGTGCACGCCGTAGCGCTTGCCGGTCAGCTCGGCGGCCCTGTCGAGGATCGGCTTGACCTCGTCGATCTCGTAGAGGTTGTCCACGCCCTGCAGCAGCGAGGCCATCCGCTCCAGGCCCATGCCGGTGTCGATGTTCTTCGCCGGCAGGTCACCGAGGATCGGGAAGTCCTCCTTACCGGTGCCCGGGCCGCGCTCGGACTGCATGAAGACGAGGTTCCAGAACTCCAGGTAGCGGTCCTCGTCGACCTCCGGGCCGCCCTCGCGGCCGTAGGCCGGGCCGCGGTCGTAGTACAGCTCCGAGCAGGGGCCGCACGGGCCGGGGATGCCCATCGACCAGAAGTTGTCGGCCTTGCCCCGACGCACGATCCGCTCGGCCGGCACGCCGGTGGCCCGCCAGATGTCGTACGCCTCGTCGTCGTCCAGGTAGACGGTGGCCCAGATCCGCTCCGGGTCCAGCCCGAAGCCGCCCGCCTCCACCGACTTGGTGGCCAGGTCCCAGGCCAGCGGGATCGCCCCGGACTTGAGGTAGTCACCGAAGGAGAAGTTTCCGTTCATCTGGAAGAACGTGCCGTGCCGGCTGGTCTTGCCGACCTCGTCGATGTCCGGCGTACGGATGCACTTCTGCACACTCGTCGCCCGCGCGTACGGCGGGGTCTGCTGCCCCAGGAAGTAGGGCACGAACTGCACCATGCCCGCGTTGACGAACAGCAGGTTCGGGTCGCTGATGGCGGGCAGCGGAGCCGACGGCACCACGACGTGACCGTTCGCCTCGAAGTGGGCGAGGAACCGCCACTTGATCTCCGCCGTCCGCATACCGCCCCACCCCTTACTGCAAGTCTTTGGCAATTGCATAGTATGGGCGACTGTGCAGACACCGACCGGCAGCCCACGACCCATCACCCGCTACGGCACCCCGGTGCTGCACCACCGCTGCGCCGAGGTGACCGTCTTCGACGACGCTCTCGCCCACCTCGTGGCGGACATGTTCGCCAGCATGTACACGGCGCACGGCGTCGGCCTCGCCGCCAACCAGATCGGCGTCGACGCCCGGATCTTCGTCCTCGACTGCCCCGACGCCACCGGCGCCCACACGATCGCCCACGTGATCAACCCGGTCCTGCAGCTACCCGACCAGCGGAATCTCGTCACCGACAGCGAGGGCTGCCTGTCCGTGCCCGGCCAGTACGCCGAGGTCACCCGCCCGGCCACCGCCACCGTCACCGGCGTCGACCTGCACGGCCGGCCCGTGCGCATCGACGGCACCGGCACCCTCGCCCGCTGCCTGCAACACGAGGTCGACCACCTCGACGGCCTCGCCTACGTCGACCGGCTACCCGCCAAGCTCCGCAAACAACTGCTCGCCGCCGCCGCCGAACACCCCGGCGTCGGCGTCGGCACCGGACAGAACTGAAACATGCCGGTCGTCCTCGGCATCGAAACGTCCTGCGACGAGACCGGCGTCGGCATCGTCGCCGACGGCGTCCTGCTCGGCGACGCCCTCGCCACCAGCATGGACGAACACGCCCGCTTCGGCGGCGTCGTCCCCGAGATCGCCGCCCGCGCCCACCTGCACGCCATCACCCCCATGGTCGAACACGCCCTGCAGCAGGCCGGAATCGGCTTCGCCGACATCGACGCCGTCGCCGCCACCGCCGGCCCCGGCCTCGCCACCGCCGTTCAGGTGGGCCTCGCCGCCGGCAAGGCCTACGCCCTCACCCTCGGCGTCCCCCTCTACGGCGTGCACCACCTCGCCGGCCACGCCGCCGTCGACATCCTCGACCACGGCCCCCTCCCCCAGCGCAGCATCGCCCTCATCGTCTCCGGCGGGCACACCTCGCTCCTGATCCTCGGTGACCTCGCCCGCGACCCCGTCATCCACCTCGGCGACACCGCCGACGACGCCGCCGGCGAAGCCTTCGACAAGGTCGCCCGCCTGCTCGGCCTGCCCTACCCCGGTGGCCCCGCCATCGACCGGGCCGCCCGCGAAGGTGACCCCACGGCAATCGCCTTTCCGCGCCCGATGACCGGACCGCAGGACCCGCCGTACCGATTCTCGTTCTCCGGCCTGAAGACCGCCGTCGCCCGCTGGACCGAACGCCACTGCGGGCCGCTACCTGTGGCCGACATCGCCGCGTCGTTCCAGGAAGCCGTCGCCGACATACTTACCCGCAAGGCCGTCGCCGCGTGCCGCGACCACCACGTCGACACGCTTCTGCTCGTCGGCGGCGTCGCCGCCAACAGTCGCGTACGCGCCCTCGCCGAACAGCGCTGCGCTGCCGTCGGTATCACCCTGCGCGTCCCCGCGCCGCGACTCTGCACCGACAACGGCGCCATGATCGCCGCCATCGGCGGTCTTCTCGTGCGCGCCGGCATCCCCCCGTCACCGCTGACCCTGGGCGCCGACCCCAGCGCCCGGCTGACTCATGCCACCATCGGCAAGGACCTGCGCTGACTGTCCACACGGGCCCTCCGGACACGCGAGACACCGCTCACCAGGCTACAGAACGAACGAAGACTCCTTC
>NZ_BBOL01000016.1:0-15341 GCF_020884815.1 Micromonospora sp. NBRC 110038
CGGCTACCCCGTCGACCTCATCGAACTCGACCTCGACCTCGAAGCCGACCTCTCCATCGACTCCATCAAGCGCGCCGAAGTCGCCGGCGAAGTCGCCCAACGCCTCGAACTCGCCGTCGAAGGCGACGAGTCCGAGCTGGAAGACCTCGTCAAGGCCCGCACCGTCCGCGCCATGGTCACCTGGCTCGACGAGAAGCTCAACGGCGCGGTCACCGCGACGGCGACCCTGACCGCCACGGCGAGCATCGCCGCCCCGCCCGCCCCCGTCCAGGCCGCCCCCGCCGTGGCCCCGGCCGCGCCGGGGCCGGCCGACGCCGGGGTCGGCGTCGGGATCGCCCCGAAGCGGCTGGTGGCGCAGGAGAGCGTCCGCACCGAGCCGGTCGGCGACCCGGCCACCGTGCTCGCCGGCACCCGGTTCCTGATCACCGGCGGCGGCGCGATCGCGGCGTACCTGGCGGAGCTGCTCGGCGAGTACGGCGCCAGCGGCCAGCTCGGCGTGCTCGACAGCCAGCAGGCCGGCGAGGGCTTCGACGGGGTGCTCGTCCTCGACGGGCTCACCAACCTCGACGAGCCGCTGCTGCCCGACGTGTTCCCGCTGCTGCAGCGGGCGCTCGCGACCGGCCCGCGCTGGCTGCTGGCCGCCGGGGCCCGCGACGCCGCCGGTGCCGCCGACGGCATGCCCGGCCTGTTCCGCACCATCGCCCGCGAGTACCCGCAGCTGACCGCCCGCTTCGTCGAGGTGGACCCGGCCGCCGCGGCGGACGTGCTCGCCCGGCAGCTGCTCGACGAGGTGCTCACCAGCAGCGACGCGCCGGTGGTGTACCGCCGGGGCGACGACCGCTACGTCGCCGACCTGGTGCCGGTGGAGCTGGGCGCGCTGGCCGCCGGCGGAGCCGGCCCGGCCGGCGACGGGGTGGCCGAGGCTGCCGCGATCGGCCTGGAGCCGGACTCGGTGATCGTCCTGATCGGCGGGGCGCGGGGCATCACCCCGTGGTTCGCCCGGACGCTCGCCTCGGCCAGCCGGTGCCGCATCGAGCTGGTCGGCCGTACCCCGCTGCCGGAGGGCCCGGAGGACCCGGCGCTGGCCGCGGCCGGCGACAAGCAGGCCCTGGTCGCGGCGCTGGCCCGGCAGGGCCTGCGCAACCCCGCCGAGATCGACCGCACCGCCCAGCGCATCCTGGCCGCCCGGGAGGTCAACGCGACCATCGCCGAGCTGACCGAGCTCGGCGGCGAGGTCCGCTACCACACCCTCGACGTCCGCGACACGGCGGCGACCCGGCACCTGCTGGGCCGCATCCACGCCGAGCACGGCCGCCTCGACGGCCTGGTGTACGCCGCCGGGATCATCGAGGACAAGCTGATCGCCGAGAAGGACCCGGCGTCGTTCACCCGGGTCTTCGACACGAAGGTCGACGGGGCGCGGGGGCTGCTGACCGCCCTGGACGAGCTGCCCGCCAAGCCGCGCTTCGTGGTCTTCTTCGGCAGCATCGCCGCCGCCTACGGCAACCGGGGGCAGGCCGACTACGCGGCGGCCAACGACGCCCTGGACACGATCGGCACCCGCTACGCGGCCCGGACCGGGGTGCGCACCGTGACCGTCCACTGGGGGCCGTGGGCGCCCGGTGCCGGCCACGGCGGCATGGTCACCGCCGAGCTGAGCCGGGAGTACGCCCGGCGCGGCATCGGCCTGATCGACCCGGAGGAGGGCGCGCTGGCCCTGCTGCGCGAGCTGGCCTGGGCCGACGCGGCGGTCACCTCGGTCGTCTACACCGCCTCGGGCTGGTGAGCGCGCCGATGCCCCGCAACGCCCCCGCCCACACCGCACGACGGAGGAACCGATGAGCAACGGCGCACCCGCGCCCGGCCAGATCGCGATCGTCGGGATGGCCGCCCTGATGCCCTCCGCCGGTGACCTGGAGAGCTACTGGCGCAACCTGATCAACGGGGTCGACGCGATCACCGACGTGCCGCCGCACCGGTGGGACGAGGAGTTCTACGACCCGGAGCAGGCACACCGGCCGGACCGGATGTACTGCAAGCGCGGCGGCTTCGTCGACGAGTTCGCCACGTTCGAGCCGCTGCGGTTCGGGGTGATGCCCGCCTCCATCGGCGACATCGAGCCGGACCAGCTCATCACGCTGGAGGTGGCCGCCGCCGCGATCGACGACGCGGGCGGCACCGACAAGCTGCCCGACGGCGAGCGCGTCGGCGTCATCCTGGGCCGGGGCGGCATCCTCAGCCCCGCCCAGGCCCGCTACGCCCAGCGGGTGCGGATGTCCAGCCAGGTCATCGGGATCCTGCGGGAGCTGATCCCGGACGTCGACCCGGCCCGGCTGGAGCTGCTGCGCAAGAAGTTCGACGAGCGGCTCGGGCCGTACCAGCCGGAGGGGACCATCGGCCTGGTGCCGAACCTGGCCGCCTCCCGGGTGGCCAACCGGCTCAACCTGCGCGGCCCCGCGTACACCATCGACGCGGCCTGCGCCTCCTCGCTGATCGCCGTGGACCAGGGCATCACGGAGCTGCTCAACGGCCGGCTCGACGCGGTGCTCGCCGGCGGCGTGCACCACGTGCACGACATCAGCTTCTGGTCGGTGTTCAACCAGCTCCGGGCGTTGTCGCGGCAGGGCGAGATCCGGCCGTTCGACGCCGCCGCCGACGGGCTGCTGATCGGCGAGGGCACCGGCGTGGTGGTGCTCAAGCGGTACGCCGACGCGGTCCGCGACGGCGACCGGATCTACGCGGTGATCCGGGGCAGCGGGGTCTCCAGCGACGGCAAGTCCGCCAGCATGTTCAACCCGGCGGTCTCCGGGCAGGTGCTGGCCATCAGGCGGGCCTGGGAGGCCGCCGGGCTCGACCCGACCGCCCCGGACGCGCTGGGGCTGCTGGAGGCGCACGGCACCGGCACCCCGACCGGGGACGCCGCCGAGCTGACCACCGTGGCCCAGGTGTTCGGCCCGTACGCCGGCGGCCCCCGCCCGGTCATCGGGTCGGTCAAGTCGATGATCGGGCACACCATGCCGGCCGCCGGCGTCGCCGGCCTGATCAAGGCCGCGATGGCGGTGTACCGGGGCGTGCTGCCGCCCACCCTGCACTGCGAGTCCCCCCGGGCGGAGATGGCGGCGACCCGGTTCGCCCCGATCGCCACCGCGCAGCCCTGGGAGAGCGACGGGCCGCGCCGGGCCGGGGTCAACGCGTTCGGCTTCGGCGGGATCAACGCCCACCTGGTCATCGAGCAGGCGCCCGCGTCGGCCGGCGAGCCGCTCGTCGGGTTCACCGCGCCGGCCGCCGGCACCGGGGCGGTCACCGTCGACGAGGCCGACCAGGTGCTGTGGCTGGCCGCGTCGAGCCCGGCCGGGCTCGCCGAGCTGCTGGACCGCGACGACGAGACGGTACGCCGCCTCGGCGCCGACCTGGCCGCACGCTCGGGCGGCGACGCGCCGGGGCGGGCCCGCCTCGGCATCGTCAACCCCACCGACAAGCTGCTCGCCGTGGCCCGCAAGACGGTGGCCCGGGGGCAGGCGTGGCGGGGCGGGCGGGACATCTGGTTCAGCCCGCAGCCGCTGCTGGCCGACGGGGCGGGCAAGCTCGCGTTCGTCTTCCCCGGCCTGGAGGCGGAGTTCTCGCCGCGCACCACCGACCTGGCCGCCCACTTCGGGCTCCCCGACCGGGAGTGGTCCGCCGCCGACCTGGGCCGGCACGGCGCCGGCCTGATCGAGGTCGGCAAGCTGTTCAACGAGGCGCTGGAGCGCATCAACGTGCGCCCGGACGCGGTCGCCGGGCACAGCATCGGCGAGTGGACCGCCGCCGCCGTCAGCGGCCAGATCAGCACCGCCGCGATGGACGAGTTCCTGGAGCTGTTCAACGCCGACTCGGTGGAGGTCTCCGGGTACGTCTTCGCGGCCGTCGGCGCGGGCGCCGACCGGGTCACCCCGCTGCTCGGTGACTTCCCGGGGGTGGTGCTCTCGCACGACAACGCACCGGCCCAGTCGGTGGTGAACGGGCCGGAGACCCAGGTGGACCGCCTGGTGGAGGCGCTGCGGGGCCGCAACATCCTGTGCCAGAAGCTGCCGTTCCGCTCGGCGTTCCACACCCCCGCGTTCGCCGAGGGGCTGACCTCGATCGGCGCGGCGCTGGGCCGGTGGCAGGTGCACCCGACCCGGATGCCGGTGTGGTCGGCGACCCTGCACGCGCCGTTCCCGCCCGACGAGGACCAGGTCAACCACATCTTCGTCCGGCACATGATGGAGCCGGTCTGGTTCCGGCAGACCGTCGAGGCCATGTACGCCGACGGGTTCCGGGTCTTCCTCCAGGTCGGCGCGGGGCAGCTCGCCTCGCTGATCGGCGACAACCTGCGCGGGCGCGACCACCTCGCGATGCCGGTGAACACGGCGCACCGCACCGGGCTGAACCAGCTCCGCCGCGTCGCCACCGCACTGTGGGTGGAGGGGGCCGCCCCGGACCTGCGGGCCCTGACGACCCCGGCGCGTCCCGCGCCGGCCGCCCCGGCGAGCACCGCCCCGGCGAAGCCCGCCAGCAGCACCACCGGTCGGCGTGGTCCCCGGATGAAGCTCGACCTCGGCGGTCCCCTGGTCCGCCTCGGCGCGGACGCGGCCGGCCTGCTCGGGCTGGACGCCATGCCGGGCGCGACCGCCGCGCCGGCACCGGTGCGGCCCGCCGGCAACGGGGCGTCCGCCGCCCGGCCGGCGCTGGGCAACGGCACGGGCCCACGCCCGGCCGCCGGCAACGGCATGCCGGCCGCCCCGGTCGCCGCGCCGGCCCGCGCCACCGGCACCGGCACCGGCGCCCCGGCGGCACCGGCGGCACCGGTCGCCCGTCCCGCAACAGGCAGCGGCGCACCGGCGGCCACGCCCGCCCGCGCCGCCGCCCCGGCGGCACCGCAGCCGGTCGTACCCCAGGCCAGCGCCGCGCAGCAGGCCGGCGCCGCGCTGTCCAAGGAGGCCAGCGCCGCGGTGACCGCGGTGAGCCGGCTCGCCGGGCGGTCCAGCGCGGCGGCCGAGCTCGCGGCCCTGCTCCAGGACACCGCGCAGAGCGCGGCCAGCGTGCTGGCCGCGACCGGCGGCACCCTGGCCCCGGCCCGCCCGGCGCCGGCCGGCGGACCGGTCCGGTCCCAGCCGCCGCGACCCACCGTCGCGCCGGCCGCGCCCCGCAGCACGGCCCCGGTCGCGCCCCGCACGCCCCCCACCCCGGTCGTGCGCCCCGGCGTCAATCCCGGCGAGATCGGCCGGATCACCCTGCGGGTCTCCCTGGAGACCATGCCGTACCTGCTGGACCACTGCTTCTTCGTGCAGCCGGACGACTGGCCGGACCCGGAGGACCGGTGGCCGGTGGTGCCCGCGACCGCCCTGGTCGCGCACATGATGGACGCGGTGGAGCAGCTGCTGCCCGGCACCCGGGTGGTCCAGGTGCACGACGCCAAGTTCAACAAGTGGCTGATCGCCGAGCCGGCCACGGACGTCGAGATCGTGGTGAAGGCCGCCGGGCCGAACCTGTACTCGGTCGTCTTCGCCGGCTACGCCCGGGCCACGATCGAGGTCGGCACCGCGTACCCGGCACCGCCGGAGGTCTGGACGCACGACCCGGCCACCGAGCGCCCGCCCACCCTCGGCGCCGCCGAGATGTACGCGGAGCGGCTGATGTTCCACGGGCCGCAGTTCCAGGGCGTGACCGAGGTCCACGCGCTCGGCGACATGCACGTGCGGGGCATCGTCACCGCCCCGGTGCCGCCCGGCGCGCTGCTGGACAACGCGTTGCAGCTCATCGGCAACTGGCTGATCACCACCCAGCCGTTCCGGACGGTGGCCCTGCCAGTGGGGCTGGGCCGGGTGCGGTTCTTCGGGCCGCCCCCGCCGGCCGGCCGGGCGTTCGTCTGCGTCGCCCGGGTGCAGTCCATCGACGACGGCAAGCTCGTCGCCGACACCCAGCTCAGCTACCAGGGGCGGGTGTGGGCGCAGATCGAGGGGGCCGTCGACCGCCGGTTCGACAGCCACCCGCAGGCCCGCGTCGCGGAGCGCTTCCCCGAGCGGTACCCGATGTCGCACTTCCAGCCGGAGGGCTGGACGATGGCCTTCGACTGCTGGACCGACCTGGTCACCCGGGGCATGGCGGCCCGGGGCATCCTCGGCGGCGCGGCCTACGCCGAGTACGAGCGGCACCCGGCCAAGACCCGCAAGCAGTGGATGCTCGGCCGGATCGCGGCCAAGGACGCGGTGCGGTCCCGGCTGTGGGAGCAGGGCCACACCGACATCTACCCGATCGAGCTGACCGTCGGCAACGACCCCGACGGGCGGCCGTGGGTGCGCGGTCGGCCCGGCCGCGGCCTCGACGACTGCGACGTATCGCTGGCGCACTGCGCCGAGATCGGGGTGGCGATCGCCCGGTTGCGTCCCGCCGGTTCGCCGGCCGCGACGCCGGGCGTCGGCATCGACGTCGCCGAGGTCACCGACCACCCGGACAGCACGTTCGGCTTCGCCCTCACCGACGGCGAGGCGTCGCTGCTGGCGTCGCTGGCCGGCGGGGACGCCGCCGCACGCCGGCTGTGGTTCACCCGGTTCTGGGCGGCGAAGGAGGCCGTCGGCAAGGCGGAGGGCACGGGGCTGGACGGCAAGCCGCGCATGTTCCAGGTGCGCGAGGCCGCCGACGCCGTGCTGACCGTCGAGGTCGCCGGACGCGGCTACCGGGTCGGCTACCGGGAGGTCGACAACCCCGAGGACCTGCCGCCCCGGCGCTACGTCGTCGCCTGGACCTGGGGCCCGGAGCCGGCCCCCGCCACCCCGCCCGGGGTGTCCCGACCGTGAACGACCGACCGGGCCGGCCGACCGGCCGGCCCACCCCGACAGCAGGTCACCCCACCGGAACAGTAGAAGGAGCAACCATCATGGCCGCGGCCCAGGACAGCATCCTCGCCGACCTCACCGAGATGATCAACGCCGTACTGGGCGACTTCGCGACCGACCAGGTCATCACCATGGACACCACGTTCCGCGACGACCTGGGCATGGAGAGCATCGACGTCGTCTCGCTCGCCGGCCGGCTGCAGGCCCGCTACGGCGACACCGTCAACTTCGCCCACTTCGTGGCGAAGCTGGACCTGGAGACGGTGGGCGAGCTGCGGGTCGGTCAGCTCGTCGACCACATCGCCACCTCCCTGGAGGGCGACGGGGTCCCGGCGGGCAGCCGGTGACGATGGTCAAGGCGAACGGGATCACGCTGCACGTGCAGCGGCTCGATCCCGCCGGTCCGGCCCCCGCGGGCCGGACCGGGCCGACGCCGACGGCGGTGCTGATCCACGGCATGGCCTCGGACACCATGGCGAGCTGGTACTTCACCATGGCCGAGCCGCTGACCCGGGCCGGCTTCCCGACCGTCCTGTACGACCTGCGCGGCCACGGCCGCAGCGACCGCCCGGCCACCGGGTACGCCCTCGACGACTTCGTCGACGACCTGGCGGCGCTGCTGGTCGAGCTGGACGTCACGGGGCCGCTGCTGCTGTTCGGCAACTCCTTCGGCGGGACGATCGCCTTCGGTTACGCCGCGCGCCACCCGGACCGGGTGGCCGGCATCGTGGCCGTGGAGTCGTCCCCGCCGACGCCGGAGTGGATGGGCCGGGTGCGGATGCGGCTGGAGCGGGTCGCCGCCCGGCTGCCCCGCGAGGGGGCGCTGGCCGAGATCGGCGCGGCCCGGGGGCGCATCGCCGCCCGCCGGGCCGCCGACACCGGCCGGATGCTCGCCGAGACCACCATGACGGCGGAGCTGCCGGCCAGCCGGCTGCCGGCGCGCGACGCGCTCGCCGCGATCGCCTGCCCGGTGCTGTGCCTCTACGGCGGCGACTCGGCGGTGGGCGAGCTGGCCCCGGCCGTACGCGGGCTGCTGCCGCAGACCCGGGTCGTCGTCCTGCCCGACGAGAAGCACTCCGTCCTGATCGACCGGCCCGACTCGGTACGCCGGCACGTCCTCGCCTGGCTGGGCGAGGAGTGCGGGCTCGACGTGGCCCCACCCGTCACCACATGACAGCGCGACTTCCAGGAGGAATCCCGATGGACACCCCGATCACGGGTCGGTCGATCATCATCAGCAACGGACGCTGCGGCTCGACGCTGCTGTCCGACCTGATCCACGAGGAGCCCGACACGCTGTCGGCCCAGGAGTTCTTCATGTCGGTGACGCCGTGGGCGCGCAGCGCCGAGGTGATCACCGGCGCGGAGTACTGGGCGGTGCTGGCCAGCCCCAAGCCGGAGCTGGCCACGCTGTTCCGGATCGGGCTGCCGCCCAAGGAGGTCCGGTACCCGGCCACGGGCCGCTGGGCCGGCCGGATGACGGAGCTGCCCCGGATCCTGGCGATCACCCTGTCGAAGCTCACCGACGACCCGGACACCCTGTTCGACCAGCTCGCCGAGCGGGTCCCGAACTTCGGCACCCAGTCGGTGGCCCGCCACCACAGCGACTTCCTGGACCTGCTGGCCACGCTCACCGGCAAGACGCGCTGGGTGGAGCGCTCCGGCGGCTCCAGCCACCTGGCGCCGCACCTGCTCAAGGGCTTCCCGGACTGCAAGATCGTCTACCTGACCCGGAACCGGGAGGACACGGCGAAGTCGATGAGCCGGCACTCGTCGTTCCAGCTCATCCAGCTGCGGGTGGAGTTCCTGGGCCGCTGCGGCCTGGACCCGTTCCGGGTCACCGACGCCGACGACGTGCCGGCGGACCTCCAGCCGTTCCTGCCGCACCGGCTGACCGCCGAGGCGCTGCGCGAGCGCGGCGAGGACATGCGCCGCTACCTCGGGTTGTGCGCGTTCATGACCAGCCAGGCCGACCAGGCGCTGGCCGACGTGCCGCCGGAGCACCTGCTGCGGATGCGCTACGAGGACCTGGTCGCCGACCCGGTCGGCGAGCTGACGCAGCTCGGCGAGTACCTGGAGTTCCCCGAGGCCGCGCAGTGGGCCGAGCGGGTCGCCGGGCGGGTCGTCGCCCCGGCCCGCAAGCCCGCGCCCGCCGCCGCCTGACCCGCCCCACCCCACACCGCACCCCGTTCTCCTGCGCGCCGCGGCCCGGACCGCCGGGCCCGGCCGCCGGTGTCCCACCCTTTTTGCTGGAAAGAGAGGCAGTTGGTGAATCCACTCCGGATCTCCACTCGGCGGCTGTTAGCCGCCGTTGCCGTGCTCGGGCTCGGGCCCGTGCTGGCGGTTCCCTCGGCGGCGCTCGCCGCGCCGCTCGACGCCGCCGGGGCGGCCGGCGGCCAGCCGCCGACCACGCAGCTCCTCGCCAAGGCTCCGCCGGACGAGTGCTTCGCCGGGATCGGGCAGCCGTACCCGGCGGGCCCGCCCTGCGCCACGGGGCAGGCGAAGGTCAACCAGGCGTACCTGTGGGGGATGACCCGCGCCGGCCGGACGCTGTTCTTCGGCACCGGGGCGAACGTCAACTGCCTGACCAGCGGTCGGACGCTGGAGAACACCGTGCCCACGCAGAACGCCGACTGGGTCTGCGAGTACGGCGAGAGCCAGATCGCCAAGCGCAACCCCCAGTTGCCGGTCAAGCTGGGCGACCACCGCATCCCGCGGCTGTACACCTACGACACCAAGTCGAACCAGCTCACCGAGAAGACCGACGTGGTGAAGGCCGCCTCGCCCGACGACGCGACCCGGCTGCAGAACACTGTCGGCATCCGGGCCGCCGGCAACTACGGCGGCGTGGCCCTGCTGGGCGGACCGGCGCTGGGCGAGAGCATCAACCTCTTCGCCTTCGACACCGACACCGGCGCCTACCTGGGCTCGCACAACTTCACCTCGTACGGCAACATCCGGCACTTCACCGTGGCCGACGGCGCGCTGTACGCGGGCGTGGGCGTGGGCAACAACGGCGGCAACCGCGGCCACGTGCTGCGGTGGATGGGCAGCAAGACCGACCCGTTCAACTTCGCCCAGGTGGCGACCCTGCCGGCGCAGGCCGCCGACCTGACCGTCCACGAGGGCCGGATCTTCGTCACCACCTGGCCGGGCTCGGACAACGAGCTCGGCGGCGAGGCCGCGCCGGCCCCGGTGCCGGCGAGCATCGCCTCGGTGTGGATGAGCCCGAAGCTCTCCGACGGCGAGCCGGGGCTCACCCCGGACGACGACGCCGCCTGGCAGCAGGTGTGGAACGTGGCCAGCTACGAGCCGGACGCGGTGGTCGCCCGCAGCTACGGCCTGGGCGGCCTGGCCTCCTACGGCGGCTACCTGTACTGGGGCACCATGCACGTGCCGATGAAGGCCACCAGCCTGCACCTGAGCATCTACCCGCCGGTGGACGAGGCCGGGATCACCGCGACGGCCCAGAACACCCAGCGGGCGATCAGCATCTACCGGGGCAAGGGCTTCGGCTCGTCGAAGCAGAAGGTGGACCTGCTCTACGGCTCGACCGAGCTGCCCGCGTTCGACCCGGAGGCCAACGGCGGGGTCGGGGCGTGGACGACGAAGTCGACCAACTACACGCCGAAGTACGGCCCCGCCGGCTTCGGCAACCCGTACAACAACTACACCTGGAAGATGGCGGTCGCCGGCGGCAAGCTCTACGTCGGCACCATGGACTGGAGCTACCTGGCCAAGGAGTTCGGCCAGCAGACCGCCGCCCAGCTCGGCCTGTCGCCGCAGATGGGTGACGTGCTGGCCAAGGCCCCGGCCGTGGCGGCGGCGCCGGCCGGAGCGCGGGCCACCGCCGAGATCCCCGAGGCGGTGTACGGCGGTGACCTGTACGCGTTCCCGTCGACGAAGAAGGCGGCGACGACGATCAGCGACACCGGGGTGGGCAACTACCTGAACTACGGGGTGCGCAACATGGTGGTCGACGGTTCGACCATCTACCTGGGCATGGCGAACCCGATGAACCTGCGTACCGACCCGAACGACGACGTTCCCGAGGGCGGTTGGGAGCTGATCAAGCTCAAGGCCGGCTGCTGATCTCCGTGCCGCCGGCCCGGCGTCCCCTCCTGCGCCGGGCCGGCGGCCGGCAGCCCTTGCCGAACCCTGGCCCGTTCCTGACATTCCTCGAACATTCGCGGGCGAAAGTGTTCATATGATGACTTTTTCCGATTTTCGCCCTGCCGTCGGGGCTCCCGGCGGTCGGTCACGCCGGTCGCCCTCCCCCGCCGCCACCCGCCTCGCCGGGGCGCTCGCGCTCCTCGTCGGGCTGACCCTGCTCGCCGGCTGCACCCGGGGCGGCGGCGGGGCCGACGACGGCGGGCCGGGCGCCGGCCCCGCCTCCGACGGCGCGTCGGCGGCGGACGTGCCCGTCGGCTCCTCCGAGCGCACCCTGACCGTCGACGGGCGGGACCGCACCTACCGGCTCTACCGGCCCGCCTCGGCGAAGCTGACCGACCCGGTCCCGCTCGTGGTCATGCTGCACGGCGCGGCCGGCACCGGCGAACAGGCCGAGGAGGCGTACGGCTGGACGGAGGAGGCCGACCGCAAGGGCTTCGTGGTCGTCTTCCCCGACGGCATCAACCGTGCCTGGGCGGTCGGGCCCGAGTGCTGCGGCGCGCCCGCCCGCGAGGGCGTCGACGACGTCAAGTTCATCACGGAGCTGGTCCGCACCGTCGGCGAGACCGTCCCGGTCGACCCCGCCCGCACGTACGTCTCCGGGATCTCCAACGGCGGGCTGCTCGCGTTCCGGCTGGTCTGCGACACCACGGTCTTCGCCGCCGTCGGCGCGGTGGCGACCACGCTCACCGGGCAGTGCGCCGACCCGAAGCCGGTGTCGGTGCTGCACATCCAGGGCAAGCTCGACAAGACCATGCCCTACGGCGGCGGCCCCGGCCGGCGCGACAACGGCGGCACCGGCCGCAACCCGGTGAAGATCGACGGCCCGCCCGCCCCCGAGCTGGCCGCCCGGTGGCGCGCCGTCGACGACTGCGGCGAGCCGAAGACCACCACTGAGGGCCCGGTCGTGCGCACCGCCGCGACCTGCCCCGAGGGGCGCGGCGTCGAGCTGATCACCATCACCGACGCCGGCCACCAGTGGCCCGGCGGCAAGCCCAACCCGCCCCGCGCGCAGCGGCTGCTCAACCTCGACCCGCCCTCCACCGCGCTGAACGCCACCGAGACCATCTGGCAGTTCTTCAGCGCCCACCCCAAGCCCGCCGGCGGCTGACCGCCGCACCGCGCCGTCCGCCGCCGGCACCCCTCGTGCCGGCGGCGGACGGCGGCACCCCGCACCCCCAGACAGGAGAGCAGATGCCCAGCAGAGACGGGCCGGCCGTGGTCGAGGTCGCCGACCTCGTCAAGCGCTACCCCCGCAGCGACACCAACGCCGTGGACGGGCTGTCGTTCACCGTCGCGCCGGGCGAGATCTTCGGGCTGTTCGGGCCCAACGGCGCCGGCAAGTCCACCACCGTCGGCATCCTCACCACCCGGCTGCGGGCCACCGGCGGCCGGGTGATGGTCGGCGGCGTCGACGTCGGGCGCGACCCGGCGGCCGCCCGCGCCCAACTGGCCGTCGTGCCCCAGCACAACAACCTGGACCGCGCCCTGACCCCCCGGCAGAACCTGGTCTACCACGCGACCTACCACGGGCTGCCCCGGCGGGAGGCCGAGAGCCGGGCCGGGGAGCTGCTGGAACGCTTCGGTCTCACCGAGCGGGCCGACCGGCGCATCGAGGCGTACTCCGGCGGGATGGCCCAGCGGCTGATGATCGCCCGGGCGCTCACCCACGACCCGATGGTGCTCTTCCTCGACGAGCCGACCAACGCCCTCGACCCGCAGACCCGGCTGCTGATCTGGGGCCAGATCCGCCAACTGCGCGAGCGCGGCGTCGCGATCGTGCTCACCACCCACGCGATGAACGAGGCGGCCCGGATCGTCGACCGGGTCGGCATCGTCGACCACGGCCGGCTGCTCACCCTCGACACCCCGGACAACCTGGTCCGGGGCCTGGCCGGCGACGCGCTGCTCGACCTCACGCTCACCCCGGCCCCCGGCGACGACCCGGAGGCGCTGTGCGCCGCGCTGGGCGAGCTGGACGGCGTACGCAAGGCGGAGCGGCTCGCGTCGCCCACCGTGCCGGCCGGTCTGCGGCCCGGCGCGGGGCTGCCCGGCGGGGCCGGCGGCGGCGCGGCGCTGGCCGCCCTGGCCGCGCGGGCCGGCGGCGGGGCGCGGCCCGGTGGCGGCGGCCTGGCCGCCCTGGCCGGCGCGGGCCTGCTCGGGCGCGGCGGCGCGGCGGGCCGCAACGGCGGGGGCCCGGCCGGTCGTGGCCGGCTGCGCGTGCGCCTGCACCTGGCCACCGACCCCGCCGCGCTGCTCGGCGCGGCGGTCACCGTGCTCACCGCGCGGTCGGCGGCGCTCAACGCCATCGACATCGGGGAGCCGAGCCTGGAGGACGTCTTCATCGAACTGACCGGAAGGGAACCACGGTGACCGCTGTAGACACGCCGACCCCGCTGCGACCGGCGGTCACCCCGCGCGCCCGGCCCGGCGCCGGCCGGGTGTTCGCCGCCGTGCTGCGCCGCGACCTCATGGTCACCGGCCGCGAACTGTGGGTCATCCTGGTGCAGGTCGGGCTGACGCCGCTGTTCATGCTCTTCGTGTTCGACACGATCCTCGGCGGGCAGGGCATCGTCGGGCGCAACTTCGCCGACCTCTTCCTGCCCGGCATCATCGCGCTGGCCGCCCTCACCACCGCGCTGCAGAGCGTGGCCCTGCCGCTGGTGAAGGAGTTCGGCTTCACCATGGAGATCGAGGACCGGCTGATGGCCCCGCTGCCGACCAGCCTCGTCGCGATCGGCAAGCTGGTCATCGCCACCGTCCGGGGGCTGCTCGCCGCCCTGCTGATCTATCCGCTCGGCGCCCTGGTGGTCGGCTCGGCCCCGTGGCGGCCGGAAGGGCTGCCCCTGGCGTTCGTGGTGGCGCTGCTCGGCGCGTGGATCGGCGGGGCCATCGGGATGAGCCTGGCCACCACCCTGCCGGTGCAGCGGATCAACGTCACCTTCTCGGTGATCCTCACCCCGATCATCTGGACCGGCTGCATCCACTACCCCTGGCCGAGGCTGTCGCTGCCCTGGTACCAGGTGGTCACCGCGCTCAACCCGATGACGTACGTCTCGGAGGGGGTGCGCGGCGCGCTGCTGCCCGAGGTGCCGCACATCCCGGCGTGGGTGTGCCTGAGCGTGCTCACCGGGGTGGCCGTGGCGCTGACCTGGCTCAGCGTCCGCTGCTTCAGTCGACGGGCGGTCCAATGACCGCCCGGGCGTTTCCCACCGGCCCCTGCGAGGAGCTGCCATGCCGCCCCTGACCCCTCCGGAAACCGACGCGGGCCTCGCCCGCCGGCTCGCGGCCCACGCCGGCGAGCTGCTGCTGCGGGTACGCTCCGCGCACGGCCACGGTGACCCGGCCGCGCTGAAGGCCGCCGGTGACCGGGCCTCCCACGACCTCCTGCTCGCCGAGCTGGCGACCCACCGCCCGGACGACGCGGTCCTGTCCGAGGAGGACAAGGACTCCCGCGTCGTCGGAAGCGTCGATGCCGGCGGCCGGCTCACCGCCGACCGGGTGTGGATCATCGACCCGTTGGACGGGACCCGGGAGTTCTCCGAGGAGGGCCGTTCGGACTGGGCGGTGCACGTGGCGCTGTGGGCGCGTACGGCGTCGACGCCGCACCGCCTGGTGGCGGGGGCCGTCGGCCTGCCCGCGCAGGGGCGGGTGCTGGTGACCGACGACCCGCCGGCCCCGCCGGCACCGTCCGCCGGCCCCGGCGCGCCGCTGCGGCTGGCGGCCAGCCGCAGCCGTCCCCCGGCCTTCCTGGCGGAACTGGCCGCCGAGATCGGCGCCGAGCTGGTGCCGATGGGCTCGGCGGGGGCGAAGATCGCCGCTGTGGTGACGGGTGAGGTCGACGCGTACGTCCACGCGGGCGGCCAGTACGAGTGGGACTCCGCCGCCCCGGTGGCCGTGGCCACCGCCGCCGGGTTCCACGCGTCGCGCGTCGACGGTTCCCCGCTGACCTACAACCAGGCTGACCCGCGCCTGCCCGACCTGCTGGTGTGCCGTCAGGAGCTCGCCGCGCCGCTGCTCGCCGCCCTCGCGCGGCAGCTCTCCGGCGCGGCGGCCCCCGGCTCCGGCGTCCCCTCGACCGGAGGCGTCCCCTCGACCGGAAAGGACACGCGATGAGCAGCGGATCGGCTGCGTACCAGGTCTCCCAGCTCGACGAGTTGGAGGCGGAGAGCATCTTCGTGATGCGTGAGGTGGTTGCGGAGATGGAGCGGCCGGTGCTGCTCTTCTCGGGTGGTAAGGATTCGATCGTGATGTTGCGGTTGGCGCAGAAGGCGTTTGCGCCGGCGAGTGTGCCGTTTCCGGTGATGCATGTGGATA
>NZ_BBOL01000016.1:15633-17346 GCF_020884815.1 Micromonospora sp. NBRC 110038
AACCGGATCCAGACGCCGGTGTTGTTGGACGCGGTGGAGAAGCACCGGTTCGATGCCCTGTTCGGTGGGGCGCGTCGGGATGAGGAGAAGGCGCGGGCGAAGGAGCGGGTGTTCTCGTTCCGGGACGAGTTCGGGCAGTGGGATCCGAAGAACCAGCGGCCGGAGTTGTGGTCGTTGTACAACGGTCGGCATCATCCGGGTGAGTCGATCCGGGTGTTCCCGTTGTCGAACTGGACCGAGTTGGATGTGTGGCACTACATCGCCCGGGAGCGGATTCCGTTGCCGTCGATCTATTTCGCGCACGAGCGTGAGGTGGTGCAGCGGGACGGGATGTTGTACGCGGTGAACGAGTTCTTCACCCCGAGGGCGGGTGAGGAACGGTTCGTGGAGGTGGTGCGGTACCGGACGGTGGGTGACGCCTCCTGCACGGCGGCGGTGCGTTCGGACGCCGACACGGTGGCGGCGGTGATCGAGGAGGTGGCCGCGACGCGGATCACCGAGCGGGGCGCGACGCGGGGCGACGACCGGGTCAGCGAGGCCGCGATGGAGGACCGTAAGCGGGAGGGCTACTTCTGATGAGCATCGACATGGCGCCGGTCGAGGTGGAGACGCGGCCGATGGATCTGTTGCGGTTCGCCACGGCCGGGAGTGTGGACGACGGTAAGTCGACGTTGATCGGCCGGTTGTTGTATGACACGAAGTCGTTGTTCACCGATCAGTTGGCGGCGGTGGAGGCCGTCAGTGCGGCGCGGGGGGACGAGTACACGAACCTGGCGTTGTTGACCGACGGGTTGCGGGCGGAGCGGGAGCAGGGCATCACGATCGACGTGGCGTACCGGTACTTCGCGACGCCGCGGCGGAAGTTCATCATCGCGGACACGCCGGGGCACATCCAGTACACGCGGAACATGGTGACGGGGGCGTCGACGGCGGACCTGGCGTTGATCCTGGTGGACGCGCGTAAGGGCCTGGTGGAGCAGTCGCGGCGGCACGCGTTCCTGTGTTCGTTGTTGCGGGTGCCGCATCTGGTGTTGTGTGTGAACAAGATGGACCTGGTCGACTTCGACCGGGAGGTGTTCGAGGCGATCGCGGACGAGTTCACGGCGTTCGCGGCGAAGCTGGACGTGCCGGACCTGACGGTGGTGCCGGTGTCGGCGTTGCAGGGTGACAACATCGTGTCCCGGTCGGAGAACATGCCGTGGTACGAGGGTCCGTCGTTGCTGCACCATCTGGAGCGGGTGCACATCGCCTCGGACCGGAACCTGCAGGACGTCCGGTTCCCGGTGCAGTACGTGATCCGGCCGCAGTCCACCACGGTGACCGACTACCGGGGGTATGCCGGTCAGGTCGCCTCGGGCGTGTTGAAGGCCGGCGACGAGGTGATGGTGTTGCCGTCGGGGTTCACCTCGCGTATCGCGGCGGTGGAGACCGCCGACGGGCCGGTCGAGGAGGCGTTCCCCCCGATGTCGGTCACCGTGCGCCTGGAAGACGAGATCGACATCTCCCGCGGGGACATGATCTGCCGCCCGCACAACGCCCCCGCGGTAGCGCAGGACATCGAGGCGATGGTCTGCTGGATGGACGAGACCCGACCGTTGACCGTCGGCGGCCGCTACGCCATCAAGCACACCACCCGCAGCGCGCGGGCCATCGTGCGGGGCCTGCACTACCGCCTCGACATCAACTCCCTGCACCGCGACGAAACCGCCACCG
>NZ_BBOL01000017.1:0-10410 GCF_020884815.1 Micromonospora sp. NBRC 110038
CACATGCCGGCCCAAGCCCACAATGGACGGAAGCTACCGAACCACCCTCTCATCACGAGACTCGACAGCGCAAAGCCGCAAGACAGCCGCATGGACGTGGCTACTGGCTCGCTATCCGCCTGGTGATGACCGCCACACCGCCTCGAGGTCGGCTGGTCGAGCTTGGCTGCGGGCGCGAGGGCGCAAATGAGGGCCGGCTGCGGGCATGATCAGCCACGACGACTCTGGTCACCTTCGTGGCTCAGAGGGCCCGCACGCGATCGCCCTGGTCCTACTCCGAGCTGGTATCCGCCAGCACCGCGGCGAGCCGGTAAGCTCCACGTTTCGACAGCGGCAACGGAGGCGGCGTGGGCGACCGGGTGATCGAGAATCCCATCATCAACTCGCCGTACGCGGCACCGAGCCGGCATTTCGCCTTCGACCGGGACGGCATCACCGACCGGATCGTGGACGGCCGCCGCCCGTCGAGCTTCTTCATCCCCGTGCCCCGCCCGCGCAAGCGCGGCACTCAGATGGAGCTGGCCGTCTTCACCCAGGACGACATCACCCAAAATCGCCAGGTCAACGAGATCCGGTCGAGGGTCGACGCCTGGAGGCAGGCCGGATGGCCGGACGTCACACCGGTGACCAAGCGACTGCTTGAATACTGGGCCGACCCACAGCGCGACAACAAGATCCTCTTTTGCCAGCGGGAGGCGGTCGAGACGGCGATCTTCCTCGCCGAGGCGGCTACCAAGTGGGGAGGCGGCTGGGCTCTCAACGCGCTGGATGAACAAAATGCCGAGTACAACGGAGGCCTGCCCCGCGTTGCGCTGAAGATGGCGACCGGCACGGGCAAGACCGTGGTCATGGCGATGTTGATTGCCTGGCAGACGATCAACAAAGTTAACGAGCCCTACAAGCGCCTATTCGCCAAACGCTTCCTGGTGATTGCGCCGGGGCTGACCATCCGCGACCGGCTGAGGGTGCTGCTTCCCGAAGATCCGGAAAACTACTACCGCCAACGTGACCTGGTGCCGGCGGAGTTCCTGCCCGACCTTGGCCAGGCGAAGATCGTGATCACCAACTTCCACGCCTTCCAGCAGCGGGAAACGCGCGAGGGCCGAGGGCTGACCAGCAACACCAAGGCCTTCCTCGCCCCGAACCGGCCGAACCCGTTCCGGGAGACTCCGGGGCAGATGGTCAGCCGGGTGCTGCGCAGTCTCGGCGGCTCGTCGGAGATCGTCGTGCTCAACGACGAATCGCACCACTGCTATCGAGGCCGGAGCGGCCAACCTGAGGCGGAAGCCGACACGATCGATACGCTCAAGGGTGACGAGCGCAAGAGCGCTCAGCAGCGGGAGGAGGAGGCTCGGATCTGGTTCGCCGGCCTGGAGGCTATCCGGGCAAAGATCGGCATCAAACGGGTCTACGACCTGTCGGCCACGCCGTTTTTCCTCTCCGGCTCGGGCTACCGAGAGGGGACGCTGTTCCCCTGGGTGGTCAGCGACTTCTCGCTGATCGACGCCATCGAATCGGGCATCGTCAAGATCCCCCGCGTACCGGTAGACGACAACCGGGTCTCCCGAAACGTCACCTACCTCAACCTCTGGGAGAACATCCGCGATCACCTACCAAAGGGCGGGCGGCGATCTGGCGTGGAGTTCACCCCCGACGACCTACCCCCCACCCTCACAGCCGCGCTCCACAGCCTCTATGGCTCGTACGAGAAGTCCTTCCGCGCCTGGCAGGAATCGGACGCCGCAGCGAACGGCCAACCGCCACCGGTGTTCATCGTCGTATGCAGCAACACCACCGTCTCCAAGGCGATCCACGACTGGATCAGCGGCTTCGACCGCGAGACACCCGACGGCAACATCCCGGTGCCGGGCCGGTTGGCCCTCTTCTCCAACGTCGAAGCCGGGCGATGGCTGCACCGGCCGCGGTCGATCCTGGTGGACGCCGCCGAGTTCGAGGCAGGCAAGCTCTCCGACGAGTTCCGGCACGCCGCACGGCACGAGATCGAGGAGTTCAAACGGGAGTATGCGCAGCGCTTCCCGGGCCGCTCGACGGACGACATCGGTGACGTTGAGCTGCTGCGCGAGGTGATGAACACCGTCGGCAAGCCGGGCAAGCTGGGCGAACAGGTCCGCTGCGTGGTGAGTGTCTCGATGCTCACCGAGGGCTGGGACGCCAACACCGTCACCCACATCCTCGGCGTCCGGGCGTTCGGCACCCAGCTCCTCTGCGAGCAGGTGGTGGGACGCGGCCTGCGGCGCCGGTCGTACGTCGCCGACGAGAACGGCATGTTCCCACCGGAGTACGCGGACGTCTACGGGGTCCCGTTCCAGTTCATCCCGACCGTCGCCGCCACCCGCGACCTCAAGATGAAGCCGACCCGGCACGTGCGTGCCGAGCCGGACCGGGCCCACCTCGCCATCGAGTTCCCCCGAGTGGTGGGCTACCACGTCGAGATGCCCGACGCACCGCTGTTCGCGGACCTTGACCTGCCCGAGGCGCGGATGATCATCTCGAAGGCAGACATCCCCACCGAGACCATCATGGCGGGAAGCACCGGCGAGACCGACACCCACCGGCTCGACCTCCGCACCGTGCGGGAGCAGCACATCGCCTACCGGCTCGCCGACCAAGTCCTGCGACGTCATCTGCTGCACGGCACCGACGGCGAGCTGCGGCCGTGGTACTTCCCGCAACTCGTAACGATCGCGCGAGACTGGATGCGGCACTGCGTTGACCTGCACGACGACGCGACGTACGGCATGCTGCTGCTGCGCGAGGCCGAGGCGGTCGACAAAATCTGGCAGGCCGTCTCGTGGCAGGAGGGCGAGCGATCCCGGTACGTGCTGCCGGTGCTGCGAGCGGCAGAACCGGTCGGCTCCACGGATATCGTCGACTTCCACACCACCCGCGAGGTCTACGCCACCCGCGAGGACCGCTGCCCGGTCAACTTCGTGACGCTGGACGGCGCCGGCGGCAACGCCTGGGAACGCTCGGTCGCGCAAGCTTTGGAGTCGCTCGGCAGCGTCGCGTCGTACGTGAAGAACGACCACCTGGACTTCGCCATCCCGTACGAGCACGGCGGCCGGGCGGGCCGGTTCTATCCGGACTTCCTCGCCCGGCTAGTCGACCCTGGCGACGGCGTGATCCGTACGCTCGTCATCGAGGTCTCCGGCGGCCGCAAGCCGGCCTCGCAGACCGGACAAAAGTCCTGGACCGCCCGCAATCTCTGGGTGCCGGCGGTGAACAACTCCGGCCGCTACGGCCGGTGGAGCTTCTGCGAACTGCGTGACCCCACCCGGGCGAAGGCAGATCTCACGCCGGCCATCGAGGCGCTCTATGCCGGGCGGGGAGTGGCCGCCCTCACCGACGCGATGCTGAACGAGGAGGAGTTGGCCTGATGCCACCGAAGAGCAAGGCGACTGCGGGCGCCGGGGTGCCGGTGCAGGCCATCAAGCACGGCGACAAGCGGTTGAACATCCCGACCGCCGACGGCCACGCGCTGGTGTCGCCGGAGGCCGCCAAGATCGAGACGTACATTGCCGAGCGTGATCCGAGCCTGGACCCTCAGCTCGTCTGGACGGGCAAGGAGGCGCAGGACGCCGAGGACCTGGTGGTGGACGCTCCGCCGATCTACATCCAGGAGAAGGTCGCCCCACGGGCCCTCATCGAGGAGCTACGCCAGGCCAACCGCCCTCAGGAGGCGGAGCCGCAACACGAGCAGATGGCCCTGTTCGCCGACGACTACACCGACTTCGACGGGCTCGACACCTGGGAGTCGGTCGAGTATTACCAGCACGACGCCAACTGGTCGAACCGGATGGTGCTCGGCGACTCGCTGCGGGTGATGGCCTCGCTGGCGGAGAAGGAGGGGATGCGCGGCAAGGTCCAGATGATCTACCTGGACCCGCCGTACGGCATCAAGTTCGGCTCCAACTGGCAAAACTCGATGAAGAAGCGGGACGTCCGGGACGGCAACCTGGCAGACGTGACCCGCGAGGTCGAGCAGATCAAGGCGTTCCGCGACACCTGGGAACTGGGAATCAACTCCTACCTGGCGTATCTGCGGGACCGGCTGGTCGTAGCCCGCGACCTGCTCACCGACTCGGGCAGCATCTTCGTCCAGATCGGCGACGAGAACGTCCACCTGGTCAGGTCACTCCTGGACGAGGTCTTCGGCCCCGAGAACTTCGTCTCCCAGATCACTTTTGCAAAAACCTCCGGAGCGACCGCGCAATTCCTTCCTGGTACCTCGGATTACATTCTATGGTTTGCCCGTGAGCGAGATCATCTGAAATTCAATAGGCTCTACGAAATTAAGTCCCTCAACGGGGTGGGGGGTGGGGAGTATCGACATGAACTGTTGCCCGACGGTTCAGTTGCTCCCGCTGGCACCTCTCCGGACGGTCGACCGTTTCGCCTGGATAACATGACTTCCCCTCGCGTCAGGGAAAACAGGACAGGCTACTACCCTGTCGAGGTCGACGGAAGAACGTTCATGCCTGGTGCCGGTGAATGGAAGACGCACAAGGAAGGTATGCGGAGGCTGATCCAGGCTGGACGTGTAGTCGCACGTGCCAACTCTCTCGGGTACTTGCGCTTCATGGATGATTTCCCGGCCGTCACGATCAACACCATTTGGTCTGACACCGGAGTGGCGGGCCGACCCGGCGAGAAGGTCTATGTTGTTCAGACCGGCACCAAAGTGCCGGAGCGGTGCATGTTGATGGCCACCGACCCTGGCGATCTCGTACTCGACCCAACCTGCGGCTCAGGGACGACTGCATATGTAGCGGAGCAGTGGGGGCGGCGGTGGATCACCATCGATACCTCCCGCGTGGCCATCGCACTGGCGCGGCAACGCATCATCGGCGCCAAGTTCCCGGCCTACTTGCTGGCCGACTCGATCGAGGGCCGGGCCAAGGAGCTTGAGCTGTCCGGCAGCCTGGGGCCGGCTTCCGAGCCCACCGGCAACATCCGACAGGGTTTCGTCTACGAGCGGGTGCCGCACGTGACGCTCAAGTCGATCGCCAACAACCCGGACATCAAGGAGGGCATGAGCCGGGCAGAGATCGACGCTGCGATCAAGCGGCACGCCGACACCGAACTACTCTACGACCGCCCCTACGAGGACAAGAAGAAGATCCGGGTGGCCGGGCGGTTCACCGTGGAGAGCCTGTCGCCACACCGGTCCACCTCGTTCGAGATCAGCGAGGAGCAGCCGTCGACTGCCGATGCCGACAGCTTCCTTAGGACGATCCTCGACAACCTTGCCAAGGCGGGCGTGCAGAACGGTCGCCGCAAGGAGCGCTTGGAGTTCGCGTCCCTCACGCCCTACCCCGGGCGGTTCCTACATGCTGAGGGCGCACAGCGCGAGAACGGCAACGGCTCATCGCAGCGGATCGCCGTCAGCGTTGGACCGCAGTACGGCACGGTAGACGCCGACTGGATAAAGGATGCCGCGCGGGAAGCGCTGCGTGGAGTGGGCTTCGACCTGCTGCTGGTCTGCGCGTTCAGCTTCGACGCCCGGGCCAGTGCAGTGGCCGCCGAGTTCGCGCCGGAACCGGGTGACTTCGCCACCGTCGCGGAGCAGCGTCAACTCGGCCGGCTCCCGATCCTCATGGTGCGGATGAATGCCGACCTCGCCATGGGTGACACGCTGCTCAAGAAGACCGGCACGGCCAACCTGTTCACCGTCTTCGGTGAACCCGACATCGTGATCGACTCCACTGCGGACGGCCTCGTGATCGACATTCGAGGGGTCGATGTCTACAACCCGACCACGGGTGAGCTTCGGGGCGAGGAGGGCACCGACGACATCGCCATGTGGATGCTCGACACCGAGTACGACGAGGAGGAGTTCTTCGTCCGGCATATCTACTTCGCCGGCACGGAGGGCAAGCCCGACGCGCTCGACCCGTACACCCGGCTGCGCAAGGCGCTGCGGAGCGAGATTGACGAGGCCGCCTGGGCGTCGCTGTACTCGACCCGTTCCCGCCCCTTCCCGCGCCCCGAGTCAGGCAAGATCGCGGTCAAGGTCATCAACCACTACGGCGACGAGGTTCTGAAGGTCTACGACGTGTGATGACGCGCAGGAAGCGGTGCCGGAATTGACAACCGGCGCCGCTTTCGGTCGCGCCGCCTCCGCTTGATGTAGAAGTCCACCACACTTCGTCGCCACGTCGGCAGGGTAGACGGCAGATTGCTCGCCGAGACAAACCATCGTGATCAGCTCACCGGTGGAAGGACCGTCATCTGACCGTCATCAGCCGTTGGGTGAAAAGATGTCCCTTCCCCATACTGCTCCGCGGCCAAGCCTCGGTGTCGGCGATCCGGGCAGCCAAACCGTGAACCTCGGCGGTTCGAGTACGCCTGTTGCCCGCCACCGGACGGAGGGGCCACAGGTTCACTGGTTTGGTTCGGTGGCATGCCCGGTCGGATACAGGTTCTCTACGCCAGCGGTGGCGTTTTCACCGAGGGCCTGCTCACCGTCCGGGCGCTCCGCCTGCGGCTAGTCTGCGTGCGTGGCTGAATCTCGCGGTGCGATACCCGAACGAGTCCGACGTGCCCTGTACACACTGAGTCGCGGGCGCTGCTACGCACCCGAGTGTGACGAGCCGGTAGTGCTCGTCGATGGCGGGGAGCCGGTGTTCGTCGGCGAGGTCGCGCACATCGTTGGGGCCGTGGAGTCCGGGCCGCGGGGCGCGGCGGCTGTCGGGGATCGCGAGGCGTTTGAGAATCTCCTCATCCTTTGCGGACGCCATCACAAGATCGTGGACAATCCTCGTACGAGGGGTCGGTACCCGGTCGAGGTCCTGCGCGAATGGAAGGCTCAACATGAGGCTGAGTTCGATACCGCGACTCGAGCCGAACTCACGCGGCTACGCGCCCTACCGTCCCGGTTGCCCGAACTGCTCGTCGATGCGTTCCGTGACGCGACCGCCGATCTCGGGGCGACCATCGACAAGTTGGAAGCGGCCGGGTACCTGGCGCACGAGACCGCGCAGCTGCTTCACGTGGCGCTGGCCCGCGGCAGCAACGCCGGACCAGCCGTCGGCGATGGCGTACCGGGCATCAAGGAGGCGTTCGAGGAGGCGTACGACGCCGCAGGCGGTGCCTCGTTTCTGGGCATACCCAGCGCTGACGCCTATGAACTCGGGCCCGGCTTCGTCCAGCATCTACGAGGTGGCCGTTGTGGCCATCCTGCCGTGATCTGCGCACTCAACGGCAGACCAGCCCTGGTCGTCACCGCAGACCTGTGGAATGCGATGTCCTGCACCGGTGACGGCATGGCCGACAGCGGTGTGCGTGGTGTGGGATTCCCCGCCAGCTCGGCCGGCGGGGACCACCGATACATCGCGCCGACCGTCGCACGCGTCCCGACCGTCGGCGGCGCCTGGGGGCGCGGGTCCATGGTCAACGCCGACGGGCGGTGGACCTGGGTTCCCGATCTCGGGTTCGACTCGAACTCCGGCGGCGACGCTGACACCGCCACCGGCTCACAGCCGCGGCTCGATCTGCGTCTGCGGCTGGTGGCCCGGATGCCGAACAACCGGGACGACCATCGTGTATCCGCAGCGGGCCGACGTCGTCTGGCAGCCGAACTTGCCAAGCCCGGGATGGCGGCGATCGTGAGCGCGTTGGCCGCCGATCGCATCGCCGTGCCCCCCGGACTGCAGTGGCGGCCGACAGAAGACCAATACGCTCGAAACGACAGTTGGGGCACGTCCTACGACTGCCTGATCAACACACCCGACGGCCGGCACGCGATCCACGGCAGGCTGCATTATCTCATGCCCCACCTCATGAGTTCCGACATCACGAGCATCGTCGACGTCCAGCTCGACTTCGACAGTTGCCAGAGCGAGCCCTGCCAGCCCAACAGTCCGGTTGCCCGACGACTGTCCCTCACGGAGGTCGTCGATTTCTTTGTCAGGGCTTGGAGGATCGCGTTCGACGTTCTTCCCTTGGCCCTAGACGAGCCCACCTGCAATGTCAATTCTGGCGGCCGGCAACGTGTCGGCCTATACATCACCAACGAGCGATCGCAGAACGCGGAAAGTGACCGGACCTTCCATCTCACGGACCTCGTCGATCTCCGCCCATTCGGTACCAGTCCGAAGAAATACCTCTCCCGGCTTGATCTCGCGGTGCTCGGTCGAGGTCCGCTGCCCCAACACGAAGCCCGCGATGTAGTGCGAAAGGCTCTTGTGCGGATCGCAGAGAACGCCGGCTTCGATGCCGCCGACCTCGTCACCTGGTAACTACATGGTCCTGTGATTGGCTGCTTCGCCGGCCGACTACGTCCGCCGGCCGACGGTACCGGCCGAGTCGCCGGCCGCTGAGTCACCTGCAGTTCGAGGCACTGGCCACTACCGCTCGACAGTCGACCAACCCGAACGACTTCGACCGCACCACGCGTGACCTTCGGCTTCACCGATTGTTCTGACGACACAGGGAGCAGGTAGTCGCTGGTCCCCGAGGAGCTGACGCGGCACGTCGTGGGCGAGTAGTAACCTGTCTGCCGCGGGATGCACCGACGTCCACGCGAGGCGGACTTGCGCCTGTGTGGCCTCGACAGATCGGCGACGGGAAGGACCTTCATGCAACTCGTGTCGATTTCGGTCCACGGCTTCCGCAGTTTGCAGGACGTCGGCCCGATCCCGATCCGGCGCCCAACACTCCTGACAGGGCACAACGACAGCGGGAAGTCAGCCACCATCGACGCGCTCGCCTTCCTGCTGGGCGCCTCTCCTCTTGCCGAAGAGGACCGAACTTTCGAGGCGACCCGGACCGGGGGTGGCGAGCCCGCGCTCGCCAGCGATGCCCCTGAACCCGTGCGACGGGTCGAAGCCACATGGGTCGAGGGCGAGTTCCGCCTTTCGGACCAAGAGCAGGCAGACCTCGCCCTGCCCGGCACCATCTTGATGCGTCGCCTCAGCAGTCATGAGCTCGGGCCGCGCTTGGAGCTGCTGGTAGACGCGCCCGTAGACGAGAGCCTTCGGGACCTCGACGCGAAGCCTCTGTCCGACTTGCGTGCCACAGCGGCCACCCTCGGGGTCACGGTCACGTCCGACGCGAGAGCCAAGAGCAACTGGGTTGCGGCACTCCAGCAATTCGCTGAGACCCAACCATTCACTCGAGCGTGGGTCCCGGCGCGCAAAGAGGTAGCCGCGGCCCTGCCGAAATTTCTGCGTTTCGGTGACGCCGAATCGGCGGAAGCCGCAGTCCGGGTTGCCCTGAACAGCCGCTACAGGTCTCATCTCGAGGACGAAGACCTCAAACAGCAAGTCCGAAGTCTCGAAGACGAGCTCGGCCGGCGAGTACGGGAGGACGCCCAAGGTCTCGTTGACCACATCAAGCAGCGATGCCCGGACTTGGTGTCCGTGGAGGTCCAGCCGGACGTGTCTTTCACCTCCGGCCTGAGAGGGTGGTTCGAAGGTTTAGGTCCGTTTCGATGCGAGGGTGAATACGCCGGGTTCGTCTTCGGTCAGGACATTGCGGTGGACCATGCGTTTCAGCTTCGCGCGGATGCTCTCGACGTGGTTCGGTGAGGGCTCGACGTCGAGTGCGACGCAGATGGCTTTGGCACGCATGCCGGCGGACGCGGTGGTGAGGACGTCCAGGATCTGCTGGTAGGGGGCGCTGGCGATCGTCGGGTCGTCGGCGGTGAACTCGGCGGCGGTGAGGGCGCTCAGGGTGGTGCGGGTGGTCGCCAGGGCGGCCAGTTCGCCCTCAACGCGGGCGAGGTCCGTGGTGAGGGCGGTGATCTGCTCGCGCAGCCGGTCGGCCGTCTGACCGGCGGTGGCTTCACGTGCGGTGATCAGGTCGAGGATCACGGTGAGGTTCACCCGTGCCGCCAGGACGGGGTGCTGGTGCCGGTCAGCCGACGCACGATGATCGCCATGGACGCCCACAATGTCCGGGACACCGCCGATTCTGGTCGGCTCTCGTACTCGCGGACGAGACGACGGTGCAGCATCAGCGTGCCGTAGGTCTGTTCCACGATCCACCGCTTGCGTACCGGCACGAACCCGGGGCGGGAGTCGGATCGCTTGACGGCTTCGACGTCGACCCCGAGGACGGCGCCGTGCAGCGCGAAGTCCTGCTTGAACCCGGCGTCGACGAAGGCCCGGGTCACCGTCGGGGTGTGTTCGACGACCTTGTCGAGCAGCCGGATGCCGATGGCGTTGTCGGTGACCGACGCGGCGGTCACCACGACCGCGATGACCAGACCGAGGGTGTCCACGGCCAGGCCACGCTTGCGGCCGGACACCTTCTTGCCGACGTCCTTGCCGGTCGTGGCGGCCGGGACGTGGTTCGCCGCCCGGACCGACTGGCTGTCCAACACGACCGCGGTCGGATCCTCGGTCCGGCCGGCCTTCTCCCGGGCCTGGCAGCGCAGCAGGTCAT
>NZ_BBOL01000018.1:0-5114 GCF_020884815.1 Micromonospora sp. NBRC 110038
AGATCGCCTGGTCGGTGCCGTCGTCCCGCCACAGGGCAAAGTAGTAGTAGGTCGCGGACTTCGGCGGCAGGTCGTGCGGCAGGTACGCCCACTGACAACCCGTCCGGTTCTGGTAGAAGATCGCGTTCACGATCTCCCGTAGGTCGTAGTCGCCCTGATGGCCCGAGACCGAGACCCGCCTGGCCCTCCACGCCCACAGGAACGGCCCGATCAGCGCCCACTGCGCGTCGGTGACATCACTGGGGTACGGCTTCCGATCACCCATGACCGGGCTAACGCCGCCGTGACCCGAAGGTCACGACCCCGATTCACATTCCACGGCATCGAGGGGCGGCTATCAACGGCGGACCCGATCAAAGACCCCCAACCGAACGCACAGCACAGATCAACTCAAAGATCCTCGAACCGCCCTCTGAGAGCCACCAAGATTCTGCTGGCCCGCACCGACGGTGAGACCGTCAGCCTCAGCGCCGTCGGAGCTGGCCGTTCCCGTCGCATCAGTCTCGCTATCTGGGAATGGACGAGCGAACTCCTGCGGAGGGACGCCGGCAGCCACGCCGCCTCGGACGAACAGCAGATCGTGCTCGCCTACGACGAGCCCGACACACACCTTGACTACATACAACAACGTCGGGTGATGGCGCTGATCCGAGAACAGTGCGCGATCCCCGGGGTGTCGATGGTCATCGCAACCCACTCGATGAACCTTATTGATGGCGCTGCCATCGAAGACATCGTTCACCTACGACTGGACGGGAAACGCACCCGGGCGAATCTGCTGCTGTCCGACCTCGACGACCATGCGAACGGCCAGTTCCTCTCGGACATCGCCACAGCCCTGGGACTCCGCAACACCGTCCTGCTGCATGAACGGTGCTTCGTCGGCGTTGAAGGTGCCACCGAGCAGCAGTCCTTCCCGCTCTTCTTCCGTCTGTGCACCGGGCGGCCGGTACATGCGGCGGGAGTCGTGATAGTCGGCTGCCACAACAACGAAGGCGCCCTGAAGTTCATCGGATACCTCGCCCGCTCGCAGCGGCAGGTAATGCTTGTTGTCGACGCCGACAGTCGAAAGACGAACAAGATGTTCAGCGACGCGAACCTGGCGAAAGAGGGCATCGACATCCTAAGTCAGACCCGCTTCATCGGCACCCCGGACAAGGAACTGGAGTTCATTTTCACCAACGAACAGTGGTGCGCGGTGGCGAACACGGTGTGGCCTCGCAACGACACCCGGAGCTGGGAACCCAACGACGTGGACGCGCTGCGATCCGGCAAGTTCAGCTCAGCCTTGCTGAACCTGCTCCGGGAAGGAAGTAACAGCGGGCCATCTTCCAAAGCGGAGATGATGTACGAGATGGCGCGGAGCCTCAAGACCGCTGCCGAAGTTCCCTCAGAGCTGCGCGATGCATTTCTTCAGCTGGAGAAGCTAGCCACTCTGGATACGTGAGGCACGGCGGCTCAGCATCCGTGCCCGCCGCTGCGCGAGCGTCGGAGCTTCCCATGTGTGCCATCTCTTGGACGGTGTCCAACGCTGACCGTGTTCACGTTCGGGGATGCCGCACCAACGGCAAGAGTTGGGTTCCGGCGCCTCAGGGTGGCGTACGCGGTGCTCAATGGCCGTCACGTCGTCACCTCCCTCCTCCGACATCTCTACGATCGCACAGGGGTACGACGGTTTCTGCCGGCCGACCGGCAAAGTTGCTGGTCAGAGTCTCCTCTGTCGGCGTGTTCATACTCTGCTGAACCAGATTATTGGCTGGAAATGTGACGAGCGGCCTAAACGGTCAAATCTTCAGCAACCAAGGCAAGCTAGGCGGCACCCGGGAAGGGTTAGTTGTCGTTCGACGCCGCCCCGGTCCTGCTGGTGCCGACCGGCCGCAAACGGAACAGGAACGCACGAGGAACCGGGCTACTGTGCGGCGGTGATGTCGACACGGCGCTTCGCGGGTGGGAGGACGCTGAAGTAGGAACTGAGTCCAGGTATCCACATGGACGACGGAAGCCTCGTCACGGATGGCCATCCCCTGTATGGCGGGTCCCTACCCCGACCCAAGCGCCAAAGCCCTCACCTGGGGGACGCCTCTCTTCGCCCGTCAGCTGAATCGCGGCGCGCGTCGAAAACAGCCGATGCTGCCCGTGCAATGGCATCGTCCCCCACCAGGGACGGGTGCCGCTCCGCCAAGTCCTACCCGACCGACCTGCCGAAACTCAGTCATCGTGGTCACGTGCGTCGACGTCCGAGTCCATCTCACCTACCTCGACACTGTCTCCGCCGACACCGGTCCCAAACGACGCTGGCGCAACTGCCATACCGGGGCGACTCCCTGCACGCTCGGCTTCCTCGGCGCACCCGGAGGCACGGAACGCAAACGGCCCTGGTAGAGCCCTTCCCTTGGCAAGCGTTGCAATCAGCGGAGGAATCTCGATCGGCTCCAGCGAAGGCAGCGCGGCCATCTGTGCCCGTATCTCCTCATCCACCTGCCGGTATGCCTCGAGATAGCTGAGGAAGGTCGAGCCGTCCTGGTCGCGTGCCTGCGGGATGTAGAGGCGCATCAGATCTTGGTAGCCAGCGTGAAAGCCGAGCCCGCTGGTAATGGCGGGCAGCATCGACGGGCCCGTGGGGACGCTCAGGTAGATGACAGTGATGCCAGTGCTGCTAAATTCCCTGACGCCCTGCGGACCGGATACCACGATCCCGAGCGTCAGCAGGTCTGGATCGGCACCACTAGGGACCTGCTGGCCGCCGAACTGGTCCAAGGCCTTTTCCAAGCTTGGCACCAGCTCAGCGAACGAGAGTGGGACGAGGGCTCCCTTTTGCCGGGAAACAGGCAATAGATCCGACTCGAAGAGAGCCTGCAACCTTCCCCGGCCGACCGGCGACTCATAGTCGCTCGCCGCCCACAGCTCAGCGACTCGGGTGCGCAGTGCCTGCAACTCGCTTGCCCGGGCTGGCCCAAGCACCAGCATCCCGTGCTGCGACCAATGGCGTCCAGCGAACGAGTCCCGGTACATCTTGACGGCTGCGGTGAGAACGAACATGTCCAAAGCTTCTCGCAGGCCCCGATCGCCGCCTTCCGCAGTGCGGATGTGAGCTGGCCCGAGCCCGCCGGGGCGGGCAGCCGCAGCGTTGATTTCGGGCAATCCAAAGTAGCCCTCCGGGCGAGGAAGCGACACAACGAAGTCCCAGGGGAAAAGCGCGGCAGCGTCTGGGTCGAGGAAGGCGGACGCCAACGGTGTGGTAGCAAATCCGACGTGCTGGGCGCGGGGCAGGATGGCCAACAGTTCCGCCAGCGCCGACCCGAGCGCGTCCCGTTTGGAGGTCAATGTGGAATCGACGGCCGCGTCGATGATGAGCGCCGGGATCTCGTCCAGGGGGGTAGGCACCTTTCGCAGGTCGTTGACTAGTCGCCTGATGGTCATCAGGTTTTTCTTAACGACTATGAGGCGGGTCGCCGCGCGGCCCAGGTTCCTGCCGTCGTTGAACGGCGCGTCGGGCACGGTCTTCTCGAACTGAAGGCCCTCGAGGCCGGCGGCCAGAATCTTGTAGTCAAAGTCTGTGCCGGTGAGGCGATGGATTTCGTCCGTGCCGGACGGTGCCGGAAGGCCCTCGTCCAGCCGGGCCTGGAGTTGTGTGCGGATCGAGTTGAGCGGAGCACTGAGTACAACAACTAGCCGGTATCCGGCGTCGATCGCCTTCGCGACGACAGCCGTCATGTCCGAAGTCATGCCAGCCTGTGGATAGCCAAGGACCATGCCCCTGCGCTGGATGGGACGACCGGCTCGGGGATCGGACAGTTTGCTGACGACGGCGTCGGAGACCTCATCAAGACGGGCGACCTGTGAGGGCGTCCAGCCCCTGTGAGCTAGCAGCATCTGCCGGAAGGTGCCCCAGTGGGGCATGCGGACCTGCGTCGCCGATTCGAACCAGTTCGTCGGTTCGGGACCAGCGACCGAGCTGGCACGGTCTGTCGCGCTGCTGTCAGGCAGAACGCGCTCAAGCGTCAGCTCTGAAATCTTGCTGTGGGCCTGCGCCAACAGGAGCTTCGTTTCGCTGAGCTCTGTCTGCGCCTGCTGCAGCTGCTCGATCAGCTGACTCCAGCTCTGCACGTAGACCTCATCGATACGGCTCGACGGTGAGCGCAGGGAATCCAGAACCTGTCCGGTTTGCAGGAGACTCCGTCGAGCTTGGTCCCGTTCTTTCCTGGCGAGATCCCGCTCGTGCTGCGCGGCGCGCGCCTCAGCCCTAGCCTCACGGATCTTTCGCTTCAACTGCTTGGTATGTCCCCAGGTGCCCGGCTGCGCGTCCTGCGCCTTGCGATGAAGCCTCCAGAGCCGCTGTGGGTCCGGCCTGGTCCCGCTGTTCGGACTCTGGCTCACTTCGTAGATCAGGTCGGCTAAGAACTCATCGGGCGGAAGGTTCTGGCCGTTGAGGTATCGGGTGACCGAGCTGGGCGTCAGCCCTTGCTTCCGCGCGTACGCCCGAACCGACGCTTTGAGGAGCCCGAACCAGAGCCGAAGCTCCACGACAAGCTCTCGCCTGGTGGCAGAGATGTCCGTTGAAACCGCCCGCAAACTGCTATGACCGCCGCGCACTCATTAGTGATACCGGTGAGCCAGCCAGGTGCGCATCTGTTGCGCATGGTTTTGCAACGCGTTGCACTCGACGCAGCACCGGGTCCTTCGACCATCCTGGAGCAGCCCAGTCATTCACGACCTGAAGGATCTGCTGGATGCCCCTGAACGACAGACCATCGCCCGTCTCCACGCCGAGCCGCCCGGCCCGGGGCCATCCCTTCCATCGGCTGATCGGTCGCACCGTTGCGCTGGGCCTGGTCAAGGGGATGGCCACGGCGGTGGGCGGCGCCGTCGTGTCGTCGATCGCCTGGTGGCTCGGACACCGATGAAGGCGCCCCGGCGAAGACCGCCGATCACCTGACTGGCAGATAGCTGGACCTGCGTACCTCTGCTGGCAGACGTGGGCCTCTTCGGCGCAGCCGAAGAGGTCACCGCGCAGCACCTCGGCAATGTCTCACTGCAGGGATCCGAGCGGGCCCCAACGTCGCCGTTAGAGCCCACTCCAGCCCGCTCACGCAAGCGGATGGCACTCACTCGTC
>NZ_BBOL01000019.1:2297-3673 GCF_020884815.1 Micromonospora sp. NBRC 110038
TTGGTTGCCAGGCGCGGCCTGGTCTCGCATACCGCCGGCGGTTGTCGGGTTCTGGTGTGGGGCTGTGGGTTGTGGGTTGGTTGTTTGTTGAGAATTGCACAGTGGACGCGAGCATCTTTGTGGTCAAGTTGTCAAGGGCGAACGGTGGATGCCTTGGCACCAGGAGCCGATGAAGGACGTGGGAGGCCGCGATAGGCCTGGGGGAGCTGTCAACCAAGCTGTGATCCCAGGGTGTCCGAATGGGGAAACCTGGCTGGAGTCATGTCCAGTCACCTGCACCTGAATTCATAGGGTGTGTGGGGGGAACGCGGGGAAGTGAAACATCTCAGTACCCGTAGGAAGAGAAAACAATAGTGATTCCGTGAGTAGTGGCGAGCGAAAGCGGATTGAGGCTAAACCGGTTGCGTGTGATACCTGTCAGGGGTTGCGTGGTCGGGGTTGTGGGACCCTGCTACACGAGCTGACACTCGTGTGAGGAGTGATAAAGCCAGTTGCTAGCCGAATGGTCTGGAATGGCTGACCGTAGACGGTGAGAGTCCGGTAGGTGAAAGTGGCTGGTCTTCTGTGGGTGTTCCCGAGTAGCGGCGGACTCCTGTAATCTGCCGTGAATCTGCCAGGACCACCTGGTAAGCCTAAATACTTCCTGGTGACCGATAGCGGACGAGTACCGTGAGGGAATGGTGAAAAGTACCCCGGGAGGGGAGTGAAATAGTACCTGAAACCGTTCGCCTACAATCCGTCGGAGCCTTGCGGGGTGACGGCGTGCCTTTTGAAGAATGAGCCTGCGAGTTAGTGGCATGTGGCGAGGTTAACCCGTGTGGGGGAGCCGTAGCGAAAGCGAGTCTGAATAGGGCGTTTGAGTCGCATGCTCTAGACCCGAAGCGGAGTGATCTAGCCATGGGCAGGCTGAAGCGTGGGTAAGACTACGTGGAGGGCCGAACCCACCAACGTTGAAAAGTTGGGGGATGACCTGTGGTTAGGGGTGAAAGGCCAATCAAACTCCGTGATAGCTGGTTCTCCCCGAAATGCATTTAGGTGCAGCGTCGTGTGTTTCTTGCCGGAGGTAGAGCACTGGATGGTCTAGGGGGCCCACAAGCTTACCGAAATCAGCCAAACTCCGAATGCCGGTAAGTGAGAGCGCGGCAGTGAGACTGCGGGGGATAAGCTTCGTAGTCGAGAGGGAAACAGCCCAGATCACCAGCTAAGGCCCCTAAGCGTGTGCTAAGTGGAAAAGGATGTGGGGTCGCATAGACAACCAGGAGGTTGGCTTAGAAGCAGCCACCCTTTAAAGAGTGCGTAATAGCTCACTGGTCAAGTGGTTCCGCGCCGACAATGTAGCGGGGCTCAAGCACACCGCCGAAGCTGTGGCACTCACA
>NZ_BBOL01000019.1:4316-5882 GCF_020884815.1 Micromonospora sp. NBRC 110038
TGGGGAGCGTGGGAACCTGGCGGGTAGTAGTCAAGCGATGGGGTGACGCAGGAAGGTAGCTGATCCCGGCCGGTGGTTGTGCCGGGGTAAGCGTGTAGGCCGTGTTGTAGGCAAATCCGCAACACATGTGGCTGAGACGTGATGCCGAGCCGATTCAGGTGAAGTCAGTGATCCTATGCTGCCGAGAAAAGCCTCTAGCGAGTTCTGAGCGGCCCGTACCCCAAACCGACACAGGTGGTCAGGTAGAGAATACCGAGGCGATCGGGCGAACTGTGGTTAAGGAACTCGGCAAATTGCCCCCGTAACTTAGGGAGAAGGGGGGCCGGAGACGTGAAGCCCCTTGCGGGTGGAGCGTTGTATGGCCGCAGAGAGCAGGGGGAAGCGACTGTTTACTAAAAACACAGGTCCATGCGAAGAAGTAATTCGATGTATATGGACTGACGCCTGCCCGGTGCTGGAACGTTAAGGGGACCTGTTAGCTCTTCGGGGCGAAGCGGAGAACTTAAGCGCCAGTAAACGGCGGTGGTAACTATAACCATCCTAAGGTAGCGAAATTCCTTGTCGGGTAAGTTCCGACCTGCACGAATGGCGTAACGACTTCCCCACTGTCTCAACCACAGGCCCGGCGAAATTGCATTACGAGTAAAGATGCTCGTTACGCGCGGCAGGACGGAAAGACCCCGGGACCTTTACTATAGCTTGACATTGGTACTTGAGTTAGCTTGTGTAGGATAGGTGGGAGCCGGTGAAGTCCATACGCCAGTATGGGTGGAGGCAATCTTGAAATACCACTCTGGTTGATTCGGGTATCTAACTTCGGGCCGTTATCCGGTTCAGGGACAGTGTCTGGTGGGTAGTTTAACTGGGGCGGTTGCCTCCTAAAGGGTAACGGAGGCGCCCAAAGGTTCCCTCAGCCTGGTTGGCAATCAGGTGTTGAGTGCAAGTGCACAAGGGGGCTTGACTGTGAGACTGACAGGTCGAGCAGGGACGAAAGTCGGGACTAGTGATCCGGCACTTGCGTGTGGAAGCGGTGTCGCTCAACGGATAAAAGGTACCCCGGGGATAACAGGCTGATCTTCCCCAAGAGTCCATATCGACGGGATGGTTTGGCACCTCGATGTCGGCTCGTCGCATCCTGGGGCTGTAGCAGGTCCCAAGGGTTGGGCTGTTCGCCCATTAAAGCGGTACGCGAGCTGGGTTTAGAACGTCGTGAGACAGTTCGGTCCCTATCCGCCGTGCGCGTAGGATACTTGAGAAGGGCTGTCCCTAGTACGAGAGGACCGGGACGGACGAACCTCTGGTGTGCCAGTTGTCCCGCCAGGGGCACGGCTGGTTGGCTACGTTCGGAAGGGATAACCGCTGAAAGCATCTAAGCGGGAAGCCTGCTTCAAGATGAGGTATCCCACCCACCTTTGGTGGGGTAAGGCCCCCAGCTAGACGACTGGGTTGATAGGCCGGAGATGTAAGCTCGGTAACGGGTTGAGTTGACCGGTACTAATAGGCCGAGGACTTGACTACAAAGCTGCTACGCGTCCACTGTGCAACTCTGAACAAACAGACGCCCGC
>NZ_BBOL01000020.1:0-3051 GCF_020884815.1 Micromonospora sp. NBRC 110038
CCGCCACCTCCGACAGTCGCGCCGCGCCGCCACCCCCGACAGCCGTGCCGCGCGGCGCGTACGCCGCAGGTGGCCGGCACCGGGCGTACGCTGGCGTCCGTGGATCACGAAGACCGCATCGCCCTGTTCCTCGACTACGAGAACCTCGCGCTGGGGGCGCGCGAGCACCTCGGCGGCATGGTCTTCGACCTGCGTCCGATCGCCGACGCCCTCGCCGAGCGGGGGCGGGTGGTGGTGCGCCGGGCGTACGCCGACTGGTCCTACTTCGACGAGGACCGGCGGATGCTCACCCGCTCCCACGTCGAGCTGATCGAGATGCCCCAGCGCATGGGCGCCTCGCGCAAGAACGCCGCCGACATCAAGATGGCCGTCGACGCCGTGGAGCTGGCCTTCGAGCGCGCGTACGTCTCGACGTTCGTGATCTGCACCGGCGACAGCGACTTCACCCCGCTGGTCCACAAGCTGCGGGAGCTCAACAAGCGGGTCATCGGCGTGGGCGTGGAGAAGTCCACCTCGGCGCTGCTGCCACCGGCGTGCGACGAGTTCCTCTACTACGACCGTCTCGAGGGCGTCGACGTCCCGCCGGCGCGGGCCCGGCGCGGCCGGCCCGCCCGGCTGCCCAGCCCGGAGCCCGAGCAGGTCGAGCAGGCGGAGCCGGTGGAGGCGGCGGAGCCCGAGGCGCAGCCGGTGGGCGCGGAGCCGGCCCGCGACGTCGACACGCTCAGCGTGCTGGTGGCCCAGACCGTGGCCGGCCTCCAGGGCAGCTCCAGCGGGGAGGTCACCGCCTCGACGCTCAAGCGCACCCTGTTGCGCAAGGACCCGACGTTCAGCGAGTCCGACTACGGCTTCCGCACCTTCGGCGAGCTGCTGCGGCACCTCGCCGGCCGGACGGTGATCGAGCTGGCCGAGGGGCCGGCGAAGGGCGACCCCGAGGTGTCCCTGCCCGAGCACGGCGACCGGGAGGTGGCCTTCGGGCTGCTCCGGTCCGTCGTCGCCGACCTGGCTCGCGGCGAGGGCGACGTCGCCCTGTCGGGGCTGAAGAACCAGCTGCGCCGGGCGCGCCCGGACTTCAGCGAGAAGAAGCTCGGCTACCGCAGCTTCCTCCAGTTCTGCAAGGCCGCCGCGACCAGCGGGGTCGTCGACCTGCGGTGGAGCGCCGACGCCGACGACTACCTGCTGACCGTGCCGGCGGCCTCCTGACCGCGCTTTCGCGGCCCACCACAACGGACGGTCCGGGCCGGACGGTCCGTTGTGGCGCCCGGCTACCGTGGGCAGTGGCGTCGCCACCCACGCGTGGGGCGGTGCCGGTGGCGGCTCCCTCGATCGCTAGGGTTGGGACGTGTCTCTATGGATGGCCGCGATGTGGGGAATGGTCGGCAGCGCCGTCGCGGAGGCACTGAATCTCTCCGCCATGATGCGCCCGACCAGCGAGTCCGGGGGCCGGTGGCAGTGGCCGTGGCGGGACCGGCGGGACCGGCCGATCGTCGTCTTCGCCGTCCTGCTGCGGGCGGCGGCGGGGACCGGCCTGGCCGCCGCGGCCGGCGCGGGTGGCCTGGCCGACACGGCGTTCGCCAGCTTCACCTTCGGGGTGGCCGCGCCGCTGGTGATCGCCAAGATGTTCGACCAGGTCCGGGTGGAACCGCCGGCCGAACCGCCCGCCGACACACCGGACGGTGACCACGATGACGGCGCGTGACAGCCGGTGGCAGCGGTGGGTCGCCGCGCTGGCCGCCCGGCCGGCGACGACCACGACCGCCGCGCCCGTTCCCGGGCGCACCAGGTTGGCCGCCGCGCTGGCCGCGCGGCCGGTCGCCGGCCCGCGCCGCCCGCCGCCGTCCGCGTTCGGGGACGCGCACGCCGAGGGCGGCAAGCTCACCGAGCGGGTGAAGGGGATCCTGGCCGCCGTCCTGGGCGTGACCGCCGACCAGCTGCGGGTCGACGCCGACGGCGACGTGGGCATCCGCGCCGGCTCCGCCATGATCTTCGTACGCGTCCAGGACGACCCGCCCCTGGTGGACGTCTTCTCGCCGCTGCTCACCGGCGTCGAGCCGACCGAGACGCTCTACCAGCGCCTCTCCGACCTGACCAACGGGCTGGTCGTCGGCCGGGTCTACTGCACCGGCGGCACGGTCTGGGCCTCCATCCCCGTCTTCGGGCAGGACTTCGTCCCCACCCACCTGCTGCTGGCCGTACGCGGAATGATCGCCCTGGCCGACGACCTCGACGACCGGCTGCGCCTGGAGTTCGGCGGCAGCCGGTTCTTCGGGTCGGAGGCGACCGGGCTGACCCCGGTGCCCGACCCGACCGGCTACCTGCGCGACCTCGCCGACTCGGGGGCCTCCGGGGCGCGGGGGGCGGGCAGCGTCCTGGTCGACCTGCTGGCCGACCGTGGGCACACCGACGAGCTGCGGCTGCGCGCCGACCACGGCGACGGGCACGCCGCCGCCCGGTTGGCGGCGCTGCTGGCCGAGCGGGGCCAGGCCGAGGAGGCCGAACGCTACTGGCGCGTGGCCGCCGACCTCGGCGATCCCGGGGCGCACGACGAGTTGGCGGCCCTGCTGGCCGCAGGTGGTCGTCCGGACGAGGCGATCGACCTGCTGCGCCGCTCCGTCGAGCAGGGCAACCGGCGGTCCCTGCCGCTGCTGATCACGCTGCTGACCGAGCGCGGGCAGCTCGACGAGGGCATCGACCTGCTGCGCCGCTGGGCGGCCCGGGTCGACCCGCCGGGGCGCGGGGCCTAGCTGGCCGCTGCGCCCACGATCGCGGCGCGACGTGCACGAACCTGCCGGCGGCGTGCCCGACGATCGCGGTGGCGTGCCCGACGATGCCGCCGGCGCACACGACGATCGGGGGCCGGCGAACGCCGACCCCCGATCCTCTTCGCGGCGCGACGTCAGTCGCGCTGCACGACCATGCCCGCGCCCACCGTGCGGTTGGTGGCCTCGTCGATGATCACGAAGCCTCCCGTCGTGCGGTTGCGGTGGTAGTCGTCGACGAGCAGCGGAACGGTGGTGCGGATGCGGATCCGGCCGATCTCGTTGAGTTTGAGGT
>NZ_BBOL01000021.1:0-1786 GCF_020884815.1 Micromonospora sp. NBRC 110038
CCCGACGACTCCGCCGCCGGGTGGGGCGGGTTGTTCGGCGACGGTGTCGGCGAATTCGTGGACGGGTGGTTTCGTGGCGACGGTGAAGGTGACTGCGGGTTCTGGTGGTACCCGGGGTTGGAACGTGAGTGTGACGTTGCCGGGTGGCACGAGTGTCACGGGTACGTGGTCGGCGACGGCCAGTGGTAGTTCGGGGACGGTGCGGTTCGCCAACGTCGACTACAACGGTCAGCTCGCGGCCGGTCAGGTGACGGAGTTCGGGTTCCAGGGCAACGGCACCGCGCCGACCCAGACCCCCACCTGCACCGCCAGCTGATCCACCGTCGGCCCGACCCGGGGTGCTCCGGGTCGGGCCGACGCCCCTGGTCGGGCCGGCCCGGCGACCGGTGCCCGGCCCGACCAGGCCGGGCCCTGCCCTGCCCTGCCGCCGCACCCACCACCACGAAGGAACCGCCGATGAAACGAAGGATCGCCCTGCTGGCGGCCGCGCTGGCGACGGCCCTGGCGACGACGACGGCCGTGATCACCGCCGCCACCCCGGCGTCGGCCGCGACGCTCACCCAGGTGACCAACTTCGGCACCAACCCGACCAACCTCCAGATGCACCTGTACGTGCCGGACCGGGTGGCGGCCCGGCCCGCACTGCTGCTGGCCCTGCACTACTGCACCGGCAGCGGGCCGGCGGTGCACACCGGCTTTCAGCTCAGCTCCCTCGCCGACCGCTACGGCTACATCGTGATCTACCCGTCGGTGACCCGCAGCAGCAAGTGCTGGGACGTCTCCTCCCCGCAGGCCCTGCGGCGCGACGGCGGCAGCGACCCGGTCGGCCTCAAGTCCATGATCGACTACGTCCGCGGCCGCTACCCGGTCGACGCGAACCGCATCGGGGTCATCGGCTTCTCGTCCGGAGCCATGATGACCAACGTGATGGCCGGCCTCTACCCGGACGTGTTCCACGCCGGGGTGAGCTCCTCGGGCGTGCCGTTCGGCTGTTTCGCCACCACGAACGGCTCGGAGTGGAACAGCGAGTGCTCCGGCGGACGGATCGTCAAGACCCCGCAGCAGTGGGGCGACCTGGTGCGCAACGCGTATCCCGGCTACACCGGCAAGCGTCCCCGCATGCAGATCTGGCACGGCACCACGGACACCACGCTGAGCTACGTCAACTTCGGCGAGCAGATCAAGCAGTGGACCAACGTACTCGGCGTGTCCCAGACGCCGGCCTACACCGACTACCCGCAGACCAGCGCCACCCGTACCCGCTACGGCGGCACCGGCGGCACCGCGCCGGTCGAGGCGATCAGCTTCCAGGGGTACGGCCACTCCATCCCCTTCGACGCCGCGCAGGCCATCCGCTTCCTCGGCTTCGACGCGGCCAGCCCCACCACGCCGCCCCCGACGACTCCGCCCCCCACCACGCCGCCCCCCACCACGCCGCCCCCCACCACGCCGCCCCCGACCACGCCGCCGCCGACGACTCCGCCGCCGGATGGGGCGGGTTGTTCGGCGACGGTGTCGGCGAATTCGTGGACGGGTGGTTTCGTGGCGACGGTGAAGGTGACTGCGGGTTCTGGTGGTACCCGGGGTTGGAACGTGAGTGTGACGTTGCCGGGTGGCACGAGTGTCACGGGTACGTGGTCGGCGACGGCCAGTGGTAGTTCGGGGACGGTGCGGTTCGCCAACGTCGACTACAACGGTCAGCTCGCGGCCGGTCAGGTGACGGAGTTCGGGTTCCAGGGCAACGGCACCGCGCCGACCCAGACCCCCACCTGCACCGCCAGCTGAC
>NZ_BBOL01000022.1:0-700 GCF_020884815.1 Micromonospora sp. NBRC 110038
GGATCGCCTGGTCGGTGCCGTCGTCCCGCCACAGGGCAAAGTAGTAGTAGGTCGCGGACTTCGGCGGCAGGTCGTGCGGCAGGTACGCCCACTGACAACCCGTCCGGTTCTGGTAGAAGATCGCGTTCACGATCTCCCGTAGGTCGTAGTCGCCCTGATGGCCCGAGACCGAGACCCGCCTGGCCCTCCACGCCCACAGGAACGGCCCGATCAGCGCCCACTGCGCGTCGGTGACATCACTGGGGTACGGCTTCCGATCACCCATGACCGGGCTAACGCCGCCGTGACCCGAAGGTCACGACCCCGATTCACATTCCACGGCATCGAGGGGCGGCTATCAACGGCGGACCCGATCAAAGACCCCCAACCGAACGCACAGCACAGATCAACTCAAAGATCCTCGAACCGCCCTCTCAGAGTCGCCCGCCGCCCAGAACAGGACAGCCGCGTTGTATTTCACCATCGCCAACCCAGCGAACGTCAGCGGCTCGGGGTGCGGGTTGCCTTCCTGGAGCATGCCGATCAGTTTTGACTCTGCCTCCTGGCAGGCCGCCAACGCTGCCTCGAGATCGCCGGTGCAGATGTGGACCGCCGCCAGGTTGTTCGCGGTACGCGCGGTTTTGTACTGCTCCTGCCAGTCGTCCATGTTGCGGCGGGCGTTCAGCACGGTCTCGATGGACGCAGCGTCAGGGAACGGCTC
>NZ_BBOL01000023.1:0-1418 GCF_020884815.1 Micromonospora sp. NBRC 110038
AGAGGGTGGTTCGGGAGGCTTTGTCTGGTGTGGGCTTGGCGGTTCGTTGGAGGCCCTGCTGGTGGGGTTACGCCGAGGTCGTCGGCGGGGCCAGGGTGAACAGTCCGGCCTCGGGTTCGGTGAGGATCTGGCGGGCGACGAGGCGTTTGAGCTTGGCGCGGAGATTCTCGGTGTCCTTGGCGGTGGCGCCGGTGCCGAGGGCCTGGCAGATGTCCTTGGCGCGCATCGGCGCGGTCCCGGCGTGGAATACGGCAAGGATCTGTTGGTAGGCGGGGCTGGCGACGGTCGGATCAGCAGGTGCCGTCGTGTCGAGTGGGCCGCCCAGGCTCAGGAGCGTCTTGCGGGTGATGGCGAGTTCGGCGACCTCGGTCTCGGCTGCGGTGAGTTGCTCGTCGAGGGAGGCGATCTGGGTGCGGAGCCGCTCAACGGCGAGGACGGCGGCGGTTTCGCGTTCGGTGAGCAAGGTCAGCAGCGTCGGCTGGGTCACCGTTGGTAACGCCAAGACGTGGTGGCGGTGCCGGTCAACCGACGCACCAGGTTCGCCGTCGAGGCCCACCAGGTGCGGGACACCGCCGAGGCCGGTCGGCTTTCGTACTCGCGGACCAGGCGGCGGTGCAGCATCAGCGTGCCGTGGGTCTGCTCGACCACCCACCGGCGCTTCACCGGCACGAACCCGGCGGTCGTGTCGGACCGAAGGACCTGCTCGACGTCGATACCGTTAATCGCGCCGTGGATCTGCACGTCGTCCTTGAACCCGGCGTCGACCCACGCCTTGGTCACCGTCGGGGTGTGCGCGAGGACGTTGTCCAGCAGCCGGATGCCGATCGCGTTGTCGGTGACCGACGCCGCCGTGACCACCACGGCGATGATCAACCCGAGGGCGTCGACCGCGAGGCCCCGCTTCCGGCCTGGGACCTTCTTCGCGGCGTCCTTGCCGGTCGTCGCGGCCGGGACGTGGTTCGCCGCCCGGATCGACTGGGTATCCAACACCACCGCGGTCGGATCCTCCCGACGGCCGGCCTTCTCCCGCGCCTGACACCGCAGCAGATCATGAATCACCTGGTCGGTGCCGTCATCACGCCACAGGGCAAAGTAGTAGTAGGTGGCCGACTTCGGCGGCAGGTCGTGCGGCAGGTACGCCCACTGACACCCGGTCCGGTTCTGGTAGAAGATCGCGTTCACGATCTCCCGCAACTCGTACCGACCCTGATGCCCCGACACCGACGGGTGCCGGTCCTTCCACGCCTGCAGGAACGGCCCGACCACCGCCCACTGATCATCGTTCAGGTCGCTCGGATACGCCGCACGCTCACCCATGATCGGCCCAACGCGGCCGGGGCCCTACCAGTTACGACCACGCCTCACATTCACATGCCGGCCCAAGCCCACAATGGACGGAAGCTACCGAACCACCCTCT
>NZ_BBOL01000024.1:0-1338 GCF_020884815.1 Micromonospora sp. NBRC 110038
ACATGGTCGCCGAGGGGAGGGCCGTTCTTGTGCTGGCTGAGAGCGACCGCCGGCCGACGCTGCGCTCCGACCTCACCACGGTGCCGATCAAGGACATCGCCCCGTCCCGGGTCGTCCTGGTCACCCGCGCCTCCGACCCCAACCCTTTGATCGCCGAGTTCCTCGCCCTGGCCGCGACGCCCGCGTAAGCGCCAGGTAACTCGGTGCCGGTTCCGGACTTTCTCCGGCCCGGGTGCACCATCCGCTCCAGCGCCGCGAGCTTCTCGACGTCGCGGATCTCCGATGGCGGCTCCTGGTCCAAGCGCGACCACCAGGTACCGGCAGGTACGGTCCTCCGTACGCGGCTCCGACCAGCAGGCCGTCGTCGCTCCGCCTCCGTAGCGATCATGCTGAACCCAGGGTCGGACGGCCTCATCCGGAAGTTGCGAGGGTTGGAAGCGGTAACGGAGGTCGCCTCATCGCTGTGGCAGGAGACCCAGGAGCACCACGTGCGCTGGTCTGCTGACCGGGCAGAGCCACGGCGGGGACGACAGCCGAGCCGGCGTGTGTTGTCGCAGCTCTCGCTCCGGGAGGCCTGCCACGAGGGGCAGCGATTCCGCCTGCATCGTACGAGCTTCTGCGGTTGTCAAGCACCCTCAACCACCGCTACGTCATACGGTGCACAGATGATACATACCGGTGTCCGAGGGGGGATTCGTACACATGTTCGCGGCACCCATGCTTAGCATGGGTGCTCATGCCGCAATCCTATAGCAGTCAGCGGGCACTGTGGAGAATCAGCCGATGGTCGGAGTGAGCAGGACTCCCGACTACTTGTTACATGACGAAACAATGAAGTATCTGGCAGGCCAGGCCGCAGCGGGACCAGCGGGCCGATCCACCGGTTCCCGTTGTCGATGAGGCTGTAGAGCAGGCGCGACCATCCGGCCAGGCATAACCCGGCGACGACGGCCAGGAGCACGATGACGGCCAGGTTGTCGCCGGTACCGCGAGCCCGTTGACGACGATGACGGCGGTGGCTCTGCTCGCGAGTTGCGACACCAGCGACTCGTGAGTTCTGACTCCATTGATCGGTTCGGTCGTGATCAATCTCCGCGAGTTTTGACCGCGCTTCCGTCCGCTGTCGCGGGCTGGTTGGGGTCGGCGGAGGTTTGCAGGCGCAGTCGGGTGAGCGCGAGCATGCCGATCAGCCAGCCGTGGCCACCGGTGACATCGTGGGCGCGCGCCGCCAATAGGCTTGAGCCATGACTGGCCCTGCTCCCATCATCGAAGGCATCAACGGCCACCGCGAGTTCCTTCTGACTGGCGAGGGCCGGCCGCCGTACGCCGAGTCGAGGT
>NZ_BBOL01000025.1:0-1014 GCF_020884815.1 Micromonospora sp. NBRC 110038
CTCGGCGGAGGCGTGGTCGGGTTCGGCGGCGGAGTCGTCGGGTTCGGGGTGCCCTGGAACTGGGCGAAGAACCGCCAGATCTCGCCCTTGGTCCAGGTGGTGATACCGCTCTCGGCGTAGGTGCCGTCGACGGGGCCCGGCATGTGGCCGTTGTCGAACGCGGCCCACTGCACCGGGTACCCGGCCCGGCAGCCCGAGTACGCGGTGGTGATGTGCGTCTTGCTGCCCGCGGCCGGCTCGCGCGGGCTCTGGGCGGTGCAGCCGTTGTTGCGCACGAACGTGTCACGCAGCGCCCGGCCCTGGGAGATGTTGAGCACGCTGTCGCTGATGCCGTGCAGCCCGAAGTACGCGATCGGCTGGGTGCCGCCGCTGCATCCGCTGATCTGCGCGCCGCTGATGACCGCGACCGCCCGGAAGACGGTGGCACGGGCGCAGGCGAGGGCGTAGCTCATGCCGCCGCCCCAGCTGAAGCCGAGGGCGAAGCGCTGGGTGGTGTCGACGCAGAGGTCGCCCTCGATGCGGCGGAGCATGTCGTCGACGAAGGTGACGTCCTCGCCACCGGCGTTGCCCCACCCGTTGCCGAGGCCCTGGGGCGCGACCAGGATCGCCGTGTTGTTCGACTGTTCCAGCTGGCCGTAGTAGGACCAGGCGGCCCCGCTGGTGCCGCCGTTGTCGATCTCGGTGGCGGTGCCGCCCCGCCAGTGGAAAGCGAAGATCAACCGGTACTGGTTGTTGTTGTTGTAGTTGTTGGGCATCCGCAGGATGAAGCTCCGGCTCTTGCCGTTGCTCTGGATCGTGTGGGTGCCGCTGCGCAGCGTCGGGGCCTTACCGCAGCCGGCGGTCGCCGCGGCGGCACCCACATCGGCAACCGGCTCCGCGGCGCCGAGGCCACCGTTCAGCGTCACGCCACCCGCCGTCACGACGAGTAGGGCCGCCAGCGCGATAGGGCCGGAGAAGAACCTGTGTCTGAACATCGATCGCTCTTTCTGCTGTTCGGGCAGGGACAGCTGGCGC
>NZ_BBOL01000026.1:0-507 GCF_020884815.1 Micromonospora sp. NBRC 110038
CTGTGAGGGGTTGTGGGTTGTTTGATATGTTCATAGAGTTACGGCGGTCATGGCGGAGGGGAAACGCCCGGTTACATTCCGAACCCGGAAGCTAAGCCCTCCAGCGCCGATGGTACTGCACTCGGGAGGGTGTGGGAGAGTAGGACACCGCCGGACATTCTTTCCAGTCGAGGGCCGCCCCAATGTGGGTCGGCCCTCAACTGCGTAGCGTCGAGTGCGGCGCAATCAGGAAGGATGTACCTGTGAGTTCAGGACCGCAGGACGGCGACCGTCCTCGACGTTATGAAGACCGTTCCGACCGACGTGGTGGCGCGCCCCGACGGGATGACCGCCCGCCGTACCGTGATCGGGACGACCGTTCGCGCGATCAGCGCGGCGGTTACGGTGACCGCCGGGAGGGCGGTTTCCGCACCCACGACGACTCGCGGTCGACCGGCGGAGGCCGGGACGGCGGCCACCAGGGCCCGCCGCGCGGCGAGGGCCGGGACTTCCGTGGCGGTGACCGTC